>NZ_JBKIXZ010000001.1:0-1542486 GCF_047085455.1 Halobacteriovorax sp. RT-1-1 | reverse complement strand
CCAGCAAGCTCACCCTTAGCTTTTCCAAGAGCGTCTTTAAGTCCACCGATCTCTTTACCCATACCGGCCATCTTACCTTTAGCTTGACCTAGGGCCTCTTTTAAACCACCGTTTTCTTTACCAAGACCAGCAAGCTCACCCTTAGCTTTTCCAAGAGCGTCTTTAAGTCCACCGATCTCTTTACCCATACCGGCCATCTTACCTTTGGCCTGTCCAAGTGCTTCTTTAAGACCACCGATTTCCTTACCCATACCAGCAAGCTTACCTTGAGCTTGTCCAAGGGCCTTCTTAAGTCCACCGATTTCTTCACCCATGCCTTTCATCTTACCTTTTGCCTGACCTAGAGCTTTCTTAAGCCCTCCATTTTCCTCAGACATACCAGCAAGCTTACCTTCAGCTTGGCCAAGTGCTTTCTTAAGGCCACCAATTTGTTCGCCCATTCCTTTCATCTTACCTTTGGCCTCACCAAGAGCTTTCTTAAGCCCTCCGTTTTCTTCTGCCATACCAGCAAGTTTACCTTGAGCTTGTCCTAGTGCTTTCTTAAGTCCACCATTCTCTTCAGACATTCCCTTAAGTTGCCCCTCGGCCTGCCCTAGAGCATCTTTAAGTCCACCATTTTGTGCCATAAGTGATTTATTATCACCTTCAAGTTTACCAACCATCGCCTTAAGACGATCAACTTCACCAGCAAGACCCTTATTCTTAGCGTCCCCTTGTGCAAGTTTTGATTGAAGGTTTTTGATATCACCTTTTAATCCTTGATTGTTCTGCTGAGAACGAGCAAGGTTTGATTTAAGTCCATTAACATCATCGTTAAGACCTGCGATTTTTCCATCACGAGCGGCAACATCAGCATTAAGTTTTTTGATTTGAGAATCTTTTTGTGCTGTAAGTGAATCCATCGCTTGCGCATGCTTACCTTTTAGATCTTTAATTTGATTGTCATATGCAAGCTTCTGATCTGACTTACTTTTTTCAAATTGTTTTGTAAGATCAGTAAGTTCACGTTTGTGATCAGCGTTAAGCTTTGCAATCTGTGACTGCGCATCTTTTTTAACACCTGCTAATTGCTTTTCTTTTGACTCCAGCTCCGATTGGAACTTCTTGTTTAAATCAGCAATTTTAGACTCATATCCAGCTTTTTGTTTGGCTTCAGATTTCTTATGCATTTTCTCTAGATCAGTAATTTTCTTAGCATGATCTGAGTTAAGCTTTGCAATTGTCTCTTGTGACTTCTTGATTGTTCCAGCAAGTTGAGCTTCTTTAGTATCAAGTTCTGACTGATGCTTTTTATTAAGATTTGCAATCTGAGACTCATAACCCATTTTTGTGTCTTGTTGTTGCTTCTGGTGAGACTTTGTTAAGTCATCAACCTTCTTAGCATGATCCGAGTTAAGCTTCGCAATTGTCTCTTGTGATTTCTTGATTGTACCAGCAAGTTGAGCTTCTTTAGTATCAAGCTCTGATTGGTACTTCTTATTAAGATTTGCGATTTGAGTCTCATAACCCATTTTCGTATCTTGTTCTTTCTTCTCATAAGCTTTCGTTATATCTGTAACTTTCTTTGCGTGATCTGCATTAAGCTTTGCAATTGTCTCTTGCGACTGTTTCTTTTGTCCTGCTAATTGTTGATCTTTAGAAGTAAGCTCTGATTGGTATTTCTTATTTAGGTTAGCGATCTGGGTTTCGTAACCCATTTTTGTATCTTGTTGCTTCTTTTCATACGACTTAGTAATCGTATCTACTTTTTTAGCGTGATCAGAATTAAGCTTAGCAATCGTATCTTTTGATTGTTTAATCTGACCATCTAACTGTTGTTGTTTAGATGTAAGCTCTGATTGATGTTTCTTATTAAGATTTGCAATTTGAGTTTCATAACCCATTTGCGTATCTTGTTGCTTCTTTTCATAAGATTTAGTTAAGTCATTAACAGTCTTTGCATGATCAGAATTTAGCTTTGCAATCGTCTCTTGCGACTCTTTCTTTTGACCTGCTAATTGTTTTTCCTTAACATCAAGTTCACCTTGATATTTCTTATTAAGATTAGCAATCTGAGTTTCATAACCCATTTTAGTGTTTTGCTGCTGCTTTTCATAAGTCTTTGTAAGGTCAGCAACTTTTTTCTGGTGATCCGAGTTTAGACGAGCAATCGTCTCTTGAGAGTCTTTTTTCTGACCCGCAAGTTGCTTATCCTTTGTATCAAGTTCTGATTGAAACTTTCTATTCATATCAGCAACTTGTTTCTCATAACCTGCTTTTTGTTGCTGTTTTTGTTGCTCATAAGACTTTGTTAAGTCCGCAACCTTATTCTGGTGATCAGCATTAAGAGTTTTAATTTCATGCTCTTTTGTTGAGATGATATTTGCATACTTCTTATTTAGGTTATCAACCTTAAGCGTGTGATCTTGATTAAGCTTTTGAACTTCTTGTTGCTGTTGCTTTTTCTGTTCAACAATTTCTTTCTCTAGCTTTTCTTGGGCAATAATACGCCCTTCAATCTCACGATTGGCCTTAGCAATTGCTTCTTCATTTTTGCGCTTAACTTGTTGAAGCTCTTGAATTTTCTTTGTATCTTCTGTTACTTTTTGAAGAGTATTTGCTAGTTTTGATCTTACTTTTACAATCTCATTATTAACAAGTTTGTTTTCAGCTTGTTGCTCCTGAACTTTCTTTTGTTCAACTTCTAGCTTTGTTTCAAGCTTTGACTTAACTTGAGTAATCTTCTTAATATCTTCAGTTTGCTTAGTAATCTCTTGTTCAAGCTCTTTAAGTTTCTTTTCTTGTTGAGTTTTAACTTGCTCTACACTTGAAAGAGTTTCTTCGATTTTCTTCTTCTGCTCTTCAACTTGTTTCTTTTTCTTATCTAACTCACCAACTTTTGAGTAAAGAATATTATTCTTATCTTTTGCTTTTGCAAGCATCGAGTCGCGTTCTTTAATTTGTTCTTCAAGATCAACTAATGATTTTTCTTTGAACTCTAAAACAGTTTTAATTCTCTTTTGCTCTTCTTCTTGCTCTTTAATCTTCTCTTTTGTTTGCTCAAGATTCTTAGAAAGCTTTTCATTCTCTTGAGACTTCTGCTTCATCTCTTTAACGATTTGCTGAATTTTCTTCTCAAGCTCTTTTTCTTCCTTCTTTTGACGCTCCATCATTTTTGATAGCTTATCAAGTTGGGCCTCTTTAGAACGTAGATCATCTTGATTCTTACGAATTTCTTCAAGACGCTTCTTCATTTCTTTTGCTTTTTCGTTGATTTCTTTCTTTAATTCAGTATTTTCACGAGAGATCTTTTTTGACTTATACTTTTCTTTATCAAGTTGTTGTCCAACTTTTTCAACAATTGACTCTTTCTTTGTTTGGTTCTCAACCATTTCTTCCATGATCTTTTTATTCTTTTCAAGTTTCTCAACAAACTTAGAAAGCTCGACCATTTTTTGATTGATCACGTTCTTATAATCAGTAACCTCAGTGATTGATTGCTCAATCTCATTCTTGGCCTTCATTTCTTTGATTTTTTGCTCTTTGGAAACCATTCCTTCAAGTTGTTCTTCGTGTTTCTTCTTTTCCTGCGCTTGCTGCAAAGATTTAACACCAACTTTAATCATGGCGAAAACGAACATAACTAGGAATACAACCGCAACGGTTGTAAACATATCTGAGTATGAACTCCAGATTGACCCGTCGTCTTTTCTTTCTTCTCTTTTCATAATCCTACCCTCGAACAGCTATTAGAATAGCGATTTCTAAAGTTTATTAAAGAGAATGGCCTCTAAGCCGTTTAAATTTCTGTCTATCTTAAATATTTACACGAACTTAGCTTAGTCTATGAGCATTTTTGGGGCCAAAAACCAACTTGCAAGATGAACACCAAAAGTGACAAGTATTGTGGCCAACATAAATAATTTTGGCCATTGCCAAGTATCTGAGTCAAATGCTCAGATGGATTTTAGAGATTTTCAGCTCTAACCTCCTAATAACTCATTTTATTATGATTTTACTGCGGCATATTTTAACCTTACTTTATATTAATCTTAAGTAGTTACGTGATTGAGACGATAACTATTTGGGATAGTAAATGAAGAAATACACGGAACAGTTTAAATTCATTCTGATGTTTACGCTAATGCTTATGATGGCAAGTTCATGCGTACCTCAGGCAGCTAATAATCGCTCTACATCTAGCAGTGAAAACGATGGTGTGGAAACAGAGATCAACGATCCAACGTTCGCTGATTCAAGGGCCTATATTCAATATGCAGGTAATGTCTATGATGGCGTATTTGAATTGGATAATTACTTTGATGATAAGCTGACATTAAGGGGCCGTGGAATTCATAATTATGTGAAAGTAAATCTTAATAAGACTTACTGTGCTGTCGTTAACTTCCCAGGTATTGAGAGTGGTACACCACTAGTGGCAGTTGGTTTTCCACAATACACAATTAACGTTTCAGAGAATTCAAAAGAATACTTCTTAAGATTTACTTATCGCTCAATTGATAAGTCTATTACTCAGAGCTATTGTGACAATATTGATGTTCAGTCATTTATTGTAGGTAAGGCCCTAAATTCAACGAAAGTAAAATACGATATTGATGAAATTTGTCCAACTTGTTCAAATATAACAACAACGTCAAGTTCACTTCTATTAACAACAAGTTCAGGGGATGACCTTACAACGGCACTTGGAAATAATATTTCTTTCAAACTATTCTTCACTTATATAGGAACACCTGACACAGGAAATTTGTGTTCACAAGATTCACAATGTAGTGGAAATGGTAGTGACTACTGTTGTCTTAATGGACAATGTGTTCAGGATTTATCGGAAAAAACACAGAATATTCCAAGTACTGTTTTAAATGAGATTGATCTTAACCCATCTGCTATCTATAACTATCCAAATTACTATAATATCTGTACGACAGGTTCTGTACCTGGAACTGACCCAGATGAGGATTATACGCCAGATGAAGAAGCGGCCATTCGCTTTAATCGCCTAAAGCAACTATTTCAATGTACCACTCCATTTGATGGTGAGCGAGGTATCTGTACAACAATTTATGAAGGTGCTCGTACTGATCTAGACGAAAACTACGAGACAAATATTGATGATACAAATTTTGCTTCTACCTATAAAGGAACAAAGCCTTTTGCAAACTCTGTTCATGAAGTACGTTATCAAAATGGAATCATCTATAAAGAAGGTGCTGCTATTGTTCCAGGAACAGTGACAATATCAGGAGAGAATGACAACTTAACAGATACAACAAAACTTAAAATTACAACTCCATATAGTGAGACGAATAAGTACAAGAACTTAGAGATTGATGCCTATACTGATGTTTCATGTAAACGAATCAATAACTTCCAAGCACAATGTTATAAAGTATATAAGCAGGGACAAAATGAAGGGATGGCAACAGACCACTACCCTGGTACACAACGATTCCAAATTCCTTATTATGCAAATTTAGGAAATAAGCTAGTTGTTCAAGTTGATGAAGTCACAAGAACACAGAATTCTTCATGGACACTTTCAATTGGATCAATCAATGAAGTTGTCTTTGGAGACAATTATATTGTTCAGGACTCACAGACTGTTAAGATTACATTTTATGTAGACCTTAGCACTTATCCTACCATTCTAACTTCAAAAGAAGCTGCTCAACAAGAGATTGCGACATACTGTAAATGTTCACTTTCTCAATGTGCACTAGAAGAAGTAAGAGATACAAATGACGTGGTTGTAAACTACCAATGTTACCTAGTTTCAAATCAACCACAAGCTCCTTTACAACAATCATTCTATCTCTCTGCAAAGACGGCCCCGCAAAGGTATTTTGACAGCAATGGTGTTTCTAAAAAAGACCTAACGCTTACTGATGTTATTCTTGAACCAAACCTTGCTCAAGAAGGAACAGCATTTGCCTATGCTAACGGTGATAAGTCAAAGCCAAACAATCTAACGGATTACGTTGGTTTTAGTGAGATTTATGGAAGCTTTGATCTGACAAGTACAGCTGCCAAAGCAGCAAAAGAAATCCAAGTAAATGAAGGTATAACTTATGATATCTTCGTTTCAGGTGGAAACTACTCTAGTTGTTCATCATGTGGAAATGATTACTACGCTTCAAGTTTAAAGTATCTTTCAAATGAATTTATAAATGGCCCAGCAGGATATCAACCGGACCTAACAACATCATCGCGTACGAAAACAACAAAATATCGCTCTGATGACTTTTTATTTGGACGTGCCTGTTTTGTACCAGCAACAATGCTTGCTTGGACTCATCAGCCATATGAAGATCAGCAAGATCAAAGATTAAATCGCATGAAGGCACAGCACTTTATGGTTGCTAATGGCTATGACCGCGACTGGTATGGATTCAACTACGGATCTGTTATTGGATCATTTGATGGAGTCAAGTGGTTCGCAGTTGGTTCAAAAAGAAGAATTAAGGCCACAAGTAATAAACTATTCTTAGCAATTAATGCTAAGTTTGCAGATCAAACTGTTGAAAACAGCTACTCTGTAACAGTACAGGATTCAGTTATTAATGGTAGTTCAAATATTCCAACTACTGACTATGCAACAGATGGTGCAACTTGCCAGCAGGTTCATGCCTGTAACACAGATAATGAATGTGTCTCAGCTCTAGGTTGGGATTACGCTTGTGAAAATATATCAACTCTATCGTCACCTTTTCCAAATTTTGACGTTAACGGAAATGAAATCCCACAAGAAAGTGATATTGATCGTCTACTATCTTTAAGTGGAACTTTTTCTGGTGGAGTTAAAAGATGTGTATACAGAGGACGTGGAGCAGCTTGTCTACCAGAATATAATAATGTGAACAACTCGTCTCAATCTTACACGACAGTCGGTTCGAAGAGACTTCACGGTTGTTCA
This sequence comes from Halobacteriovorax sp. RT-1-1, assembly GCF_047085455.1. NCBI lineage: Bacteria > Pseudomonadati > Bdellovibrionota > Bacteriovoracia > Bacteriovoracales > Halobacteriovoraceae > Halobacteriovorax > Halobacteriovorax sp. RT-1-1. Next base: position 1,535,573 of record NZ_JBKIXZ010000001.1, on the reverse strand, counting down.
TTCAACAATCATTGTCAGCCACTAGAAGGTGCCAATAATGAAAAGTTCAACAATCGTCTTTCTCGTAAGGCAACTTCCCTAGCATTTCAAAATGGTCAAGTTGATTCAGATGAAGATCTTGTTTCAACAGTAGGTCTTGAAGCACCAGCACTTGGCCGTCCATTTAACTATATTGGTAATGAAGCACCTAATTCTAATGCAAAGAAGAATCTACTTCTTAATAATGTTCAGGGACTATGCCTTCCTGGACGTGATGCAAATCTAGAAGATGTTGTCGTTTCAATGGATCGCGAATCAGTTCTAGTACCAGACTTTATTGGGAATATGGGGAACACTGTTACAGATCTACAAAATAATGTGAATCTTAATACTTACCTAAGCTGTCCAACTTTCGATACGACAGGAGACTATGTTGCCTTTGACCGCATTAATAATGTGAGTACAAGAACATCTGACTTACAACTTCTTTCTCGTTCTCAAAACCTAAGTACTTACTTCTTAGAGATTTTTAATGGACTGACAAATAATAATTTACTGAAAGATCTTGAAGATGAAGATGCACCATATGTTGACTCACAGGCACTACCTGTTAATGCATGTCTAAGAGCACCAGGTTCAACTTGTTTTACAGATTTAGATTGTTCAGCTTCTAAATTTGTAACAGATAATACAAAAGGTGTATCAATCGATGATCTAATCACGGCCACAAGTCAGTATGAACTTTCTTTCTGGCAAACAGAACAAGTATGTTCACAACCAGCACGTGTTGGTGATGATGACTATGACATAAGAAATAATCGTTGCTGTACTCAAATGGGAAATACATTTAAAGTCCCTACTCTTGATATCTTTGGAAGACCAATTTCAAATGATTCAACAATCACAAATAGTGATGGTGTTGATCTTACAAGAGTACCTGGAGCAGAAATTGGAGCAAAAACTTCAACACGCTTCTCAGGAAATGTTCTAACAGAATATGAGAGAGAAACAGACGGGCTAAACACAATGACGATGGCCACAAAGGATGCAGGAATTCCAGAAGCTAGTGCCTACTCACAATTTAAAGCACTTTCAACATATGGAAAGAAAATGTGCTGTAGCGAAAACTGGGTTCGTAGTTTCAATAAAGAAGTTAATGGTGGTGGCCATGAGTGGGGACCAAATAAAATGCAAGCACACGGACAGGACTCACTTGAAGATTTCAAATGTTACAACTACGCTGATCAGTCAAAGCAAAACTGTAGTGCAACTCAAGCGCAAAATACATCAAGTTGTTCTTTAGTAGATATTCCAGACGCAATCGGTGAAGATATCACAAAGTGGCTTGGATATTTTGAACTAACAGGTATTCCAAATATTGTTATTAAAGATCATATCTCAGGTGTAGTTGATATGAGTGATAACAAATGTAGTAAACCTATTTACCGCGATGATACAGCAGCTCCTGAATATGGTGTTGACGGTTATATGATTGCAGATACTCTTGACTACGAGCCACTATCAAAAGCTAACGAATTTAAGCCAGTATTTGAAAGTGATGAGTTTGCTTGTTGTATGCCAGCGGGAACACAGATGCAGGCCGGTGATGATGCTAATCTATGTTGTACAGGTTATATCAATCCGCAAAATAACAAGTGTCAGCTTAAAAATTATTCGAACGTATCAGCATATACAAATCGTTTTGTATCAAGTGAGCTTCAAAATCTACCAGACTCAGATTTTGAACCACTAACAGGACATATGAAAGATCGTGAAAAGTTAGCAATCGTTGCATGTCAGCAGAGCATGTGTGCTGATGGTTATGTTGGTTTTGGTCTTGCTCATGGGCAGTATGGACTTCCAGAAGAGACACTGGCAGATGCAGATGCCGCTGGTGTTGGTAACGTTAAGCGATTCATGCAAAACACTGACAATGATAATGAATTAGGTCGAGTGGATTATTTCCTAGAAGGTCTAAAGTGGAATGCACACGTGTATTGTCTACCGGCCAACGTGGCAGCTGAGCTACAAGGCTCAACACCAGCTGTTCAAGTTCTTAACTGTAATTAAATTTAATATCAGCAATAATCTTAGCGAGGAGTGCCTTGGCCGCTCCTCTATTATCTTTTGCTATATAAGGATGAATTTTTAAGCTGAGACTTAATTGGCCATTAAACTCCATTGCAACAATTCCTACTGGAAAATTTTTAGATCCAGGAGTCGTTGCAAACCACACTTCATCTTGACAAAGAGATTTATAACTTTCATCACTAACATCCCAGGCGCCAATATTAGAGAATGTTCCTAGCCAGAAATTTTTAGTCGCTGAGTTTCGTGAAAGTTTTGCCATGTAATTACGGCCAAATAAAACACCAATATGATGAACCCACCATAGGCCAATGTGATTTAAAGTTTTTACTTTTTGCGAAAAGCCATTTCTAATTTCGTTATAATCAGAGTTCGCATTTAAGCGTAGTTGAACAAAAGAAGTATGATTCTCGTAAGGACTCTTCTTATTTACAATCCCTCTAATATTAATTGGCAGAAGCCATGAGTATCTTAACTCTTGTGCATCATCTTTTATGAGAGAAAAAACGTGGTGATTAATTAATTCTAGAAGAACAACATTTTGCGAAAGTTTCTTCTCCTTTAAGAAATCATTAAAGGCCTTAGTTTCCTCATGGTTAAGAACGCCTACCTCAAATTCATAATTATCTTTAGGTCTATTATCATTTTTCTCCTTCCAATCAGGAGCACTTGCAGGTGAAATATCCTTTGCTTTTAAAGCAAGCATCAGATGTTTCCAAAAAGATATTTTCTTATGATAATTAGAATAGACTGGAGTTCTCTTTGCTCCAAGCTGAGTTAAATAATAAGGAATTGAGGCACTTCCATCCATCAAAGAATGAGAGTATTCAAAGTACTCAGGTGAAAGAAGGTTACCGTCATGCCACTTAGCACGGCCAATCACACATTGATCGTTCTCTCCCCTTTCTTTTAATAATTCATACCAAACACCTACCCAGTCACGGCCAAAGTAACGTTTAGAAATAATATTAAAAGGCCATATCACAGAAGACTTCCTTCAAAACGAAAAGATCTCTTAGGCCATAGGCCCTGATTCTCATCACTGTGAATTTCAAACATATGTCCTGTGCTTTCCACAACAACGCCGTCAATTAGTGGCGAGAAGTGAATCTCATCCTGTCCCGTATATAAGTTACAGATATGATAATGACTCAACAGATGTGAATCTTTTAAATATTTAATCATAGCAGATATGATATCTTTTTTTGTATCGTTACTCATAGCAGACTTAAAACAGAGGTATTGAACCTCTAAGGTTTTTAAAATACCATTATCAACTTTGGGCCTTCCCATCATTTCAACAATATTAGTTAAAAACTTCTTTGCAAACTTTAAGTTATATAGCTTGTAAGATCGTCCAAGATCGCGATTGGCAATCATAAAGATTGAGACTAAATCACTGCCATCAAATACACCGTAATAGGCATTACCTTCTTGATCATCGAGCTCCTCCATAAGGTCTAACTCATGGGCCTCTTGTGTATAGAAAGTTGAAAAATCAGAAAAAGGGATTTCTCTTACATCAAAAAACGTTGGATTAAAGACTGCAGGAATCACAACAGAATAGACGTGATAATTATTGATATAGCGGTAGTTATAACCTCGCCCTCCCTTTGTTAAGGAAGCTATGGCCTTTTCATTATCCGATAAGATCGCGGTGTAGGCCATTTCACATCGAAGATCTTCGGCCAATTTAGGAAGAGCAGCAATGACATCAGCAAAACATTTACGCCACTGTACCTTTGCTCTTCTTCCTCCTTGAGGAGAAACTCGTAAATCACAAAAATATGCAACAGGTCGATAGTCACCATCGATAAATCGTAAGTGTCTTACAATTGTACCAACACCACAAATACTTAAGTCTTCATTTAGAAATAAGAAGGTCCAGAAATGGTTTCCTTTTCTTTCGTAAAACTTGAAGAAGTCACTGCCACGATCAAATGACAATGCTTCATCACCAGTTTCCATATGAATATCTTTATAAAAGTTTAAGATCCCTTCGTTATCTTCTTTAGTCGCCAGCCTAATATGTGAGTAAGGGGCAACGACCTCTTCCAAGGTCAACATACAAACGCTCCTTGCTAGCCAGACTAGCTATAAGATTTAACTTTTTTAATTGAGCGAGCTTTTAGTAGTCTCTTTAAAAGGAACATTACGATGCGACCAAATGATAAATGGACATTCATCATTGTTCCATACTCAATAACTTCATCATCAGGCTCACTCATACCAGGTAGCATTTTAGTATAGCCTTTATAAAGTCTAAACGGGCGTATTGTATTATAGATCTCACCAAGTTTTGGCTTGGCACTTGAGTATGCATAAATATAAAAGTTACGTCCCATGCGTGATGCTTCAATATACATCATAAGCCAGAAGTAAACTCCTAGCAGTCGACAACGTTGATAGCGTGACATCCAAAGTGCTGTGGCTTCGAATAAATCATTTTCAAAATCTGGAACATCTTTTTTTAATTTTGCTAGGGCATCATCAGGTAAACTTTTTACGACACGAGAATCACTACCTAGTGCGAAAGTAAAACCACCACACATTAGCCCGTGTTTATTAAACAGAGCAAATGTCTTATTTCTAGCAAGAAAATCTAAAGGAAATTTAACACCAATTCTTTGGTAAGCGAGTTGTTGAAACTCTTGTAATTCATCAAGTTCGTTAATGCATCTTAGTTCCGAGCGATAAATACGCTTAACTCGGCGCCCCGTTCCAACAATAACACCTGGCAAAACAGCTAATTGTCTAATCATTACTCTCTCCTGTTAGAGTTGATGGGGACATCTTAGGAATAAGCTTAAGCATCAGTAAAATCTCAAAAGATTATTAAAATTTCCCCAATTTCATCCTGCGCACTAATAATACCTATAAAATTGCGCGCTTAGAAAGGGCCAAGAGAAATCTTATTCAATTTCTAACAACATTTTTGGCCATTTCCGTCAAAAAAATATTATTTGCAATAATTATTAGTGTCATAGTGCTACCTTTCGAATTTGTACAAGTGTGAATAATTTCAATAATTAATGCCAAGTACCATGACTTGCGCAGGCCTCATTGCTATTTTTCTCCATTCACAAAAGGAGCCCAATGAAGACAATAATGTCCCTACTACTATTAAGTTTCATGGCCGTTTCAAGCTATGGAATGCAAATTAATAAATCTGCTTTTTCTGGCAAGAATTTCTGGTACATCGATCAAATCGATCGAGTTGAGATTATTACAGATCTATACAAGCAAACAAAAGCTGAATACGCCCTGTGGGAAGTGAAGAAGAAGCGCATCGGTGTTGACGGAGATAAGATATTTAAAGAAGCAATTGAAGCTGAGCAAACAATTGCTGACGTTGATGATGCTGTTTCACAAGCAAGAAGTAATATGGAGTTCTACGATCGTGCAAGAAAGTTAATTGCTAACTTTCAAGATACACACTTTGGACTAAGTACTCATATTGCAGCTCCATGGATTGTATCAGGTTTTAATACAAAGTTAGTTGAAGCTAGCGGAAAAGTAATCATTGCCTCAAAATACGGTAAGGTTATTGAAAAATCAGTTATTGAAACACAAAACTACTACATTAATAAGATCGAATTAGGTGATGAGCTAATCAGTGTTGACGGTGTAAAAGTAAGTGATGCAATTGATGCACTTATGCCTTACATTGACGCATCAAGTCCTGCCTTTGCAAGATCAAGAGCTGCTGCAATGTTAATTGAGCGCTACTTTCTATTTCCAACAAGGCCATATTTTGACATTGAATTTAGAAGTGCAAAAACACAAGAGACTCACAAGGTTCGCCTACCTCTATACTACTCTGGTGATACTAGTATCGTAAGAAAGAAAGATATTTCATTCTACCTTGATCAAAAAGGTTTCTTAAAGTTAAAAGAGCTTCGTTTTAAATGGGATAATCAACAGAGAACTTTTGTAAAAGACACAAGTCTAAAAGTAGATACTTTACCAGAAGGCCTTCCAAAAGGTGCTATTGAATTAGAAAACTGGACATCAGCAAATGGTGGTGGAAGCCCTATCGTTCACTCTGCTCTAATTCTTAAAGATGCAAAAGCATATGCTTATATGCAGGTAAACTCTTTTTCAGTATCAACAGTATACTTTAAAGGTGAGCAGCTTTCTTTTATCGAAGCACTTAGAAAAAATATTAAATTCTTTAAAGCACAAAACTTAGACCTTATTTTAGATATTAGAAATAATGGTGGTGGTAATGGTGGCTACCCTGCTCAACTTCTTTCTATGCTAACAGAAGCAGATAAAACCTACCCAAATGCTACTTGGGCCTCAGCAGTTACTCGTTATATGAGACAACTAATTGAGTACTACGGTGTTGAAGAAATCTTTAAAGACATTGATGGAAGTGATTGGACAATGCAATCTGATGCTTTCTTTGAAGCTGCAAGTGAAGGAAGAATGCTTTCTCGTGCAACTCAGAATATTGATATTACAGCTGACCCACAAGTAGGTGGATATGATGGAAAGATCGTTGCTCTAGTTTCACCAAATTGTATTTCAGCGTGTGATATTACAAGTATTCTACTGCAAGGCTCAAAAAGAGCGAAATTAATAGGAACTCATGCAAACGGTACTGGTGCAGGATACCGCTCAAATGACGTGTATAACACGCAATTTAAGGACCGCTATAACGTGTTTTCAACACAGATCCCAAATATGCTATTTGGATACGGTGTTGAAGGTCACCAATTTGGTAATCTCTTAGGAATTGACTCTGCTTATGAGTTAAATTCTGAAAACGTTCCAGTTCAGGCCGATATTAATTATGTTGAGACAAAGAAAGACTTAACTAATTACATGTCAGGTTGGATTGAAAAAGCAATTGAAGTTTTAAACCAATAAAAAACATAGGCCACGCTATTTGCGTGGCCTTATAAACATTCCGATTTCTCTTCGATGCGAAGGAAGATGACAGACAGAGACTTCATACTTCTTATCAGCAGTAAATACCTTTATCCAATCATCAACCTTTTTAAGATCATTAATTACAGGTGTCTTAATAGTTAAGAAAGCACCTTTAATATTCTTATAAAAGTCCATTATACGACGCGACTGATTCGTATTTAAATCTCCATTCAAGTTTAAATCTGAAATGAGCCAGTCACAGTGCTTTGGTAGCTGTGCCCTAGTCACATCAAAGACACTCTTTTTAATATGTGAGAATTGATCTCCAAATTTTTCTGAAATAATTGGATCCATAAGCGCCGGATCAACTGAGACAAGCTTGGCCCCTTTTTCGAGGACATAGTATGAGATTCCACCTGGAGCACTTCCTATTTCCACAATCTGATCTTGCGCACTAATCTCTTCTTTATAAAGCCTAAATGCTTGGCACGCCTTATGATAGGCCCTAGCAGGAACCTCATCAGAAATTTCACTCTCCGTTAAAGAGAAGGTATCGACAGGAGTGATAATAGTATCAAAGTGCCAAAATTGATTTTCCCCCACTCGGATATACTCACCATCAAGAGGGATCTCATTATATTTATCGATAAAAGTCGCCTGTCTACGTGCAAAGGCAACAGGCTTTTTAATAAGCTGTGTTTCGTAATTATCTGGCCCCTTCATGCTAACAAACTCTTTGTTAGAAAAGCTTAGGTGAAGCTTGGGGTGCTTTAGCTTAATTTCTTCTAAAAGAAGATCTTTAAGTTTTGGATGATAGAAGAATAAGTAAAATGTGTTCATAAAAGCTATAGTAGCATGAATAGATAGCTTGGGATAGAACAACTGGCTTCTTAATAGAATTCTAATAAATAGGCATCTTCTCGATTTTTAAAAATGTGGCATAAAATGCCAAGAAATTGGGACGCCCAAAACAAGGGCGTCCACAACGTTATACATCTTATAAAGATGCTGGTGATCTTAGATTTTCTTTAATTTGAAACTGCGTAAAAATATTCTCTTTATTAACACCTTCAGAGTAGAAGTTTTGATAAGGAATATTCCCATTTAAATTTGCACTTACACTACCTTTATTAGGATGTGATCCAAATAGACGTGTCAAAAGATGATCATTTTTAATCTGATTATTTACATTATATGCAATATCTTTAAAACGCCACAGCGGTAGTTCATGCTTATATTTTGCAAATAACTGTTTAGAACCAATTTCCATACATGCTGCGATCATTGACCTTCTCTTAGATGGCCTAAAAATATATTTCCAACGATACTTCTTCTCACACTTCTTTTTAATCTCAGAAGTGTAATTGCCAGTCGACCACTCCTTTAAAAAGTCTGCATACGAGTCATATAATTTATGACGACAGCTACTAAATAGTGAGCGAAGCTTCACGAAAATATTTTTCGATTTTCCTCCACACGCTTCTTTGAAGACATTGTAGATTTCATCTGAATTACGATTTAAAAAATTAGCTATATTTGAATTATCCATCGTAATAGTTGATGTAAATTCCGCCGGAGCTCGGACTTGATAATTATCAAACATCGAGACAAAGTTTCCATAGCTATTTGTACGGGCCCTAACAAGATCCTTCATTTTATCTTCTGTCTTTGACACTGCCCAACTATAGTCCTTATTAACCTTACTTTGCTGATCAAAAGTCATCGTAAATACGTTACTGCTGAAGATATCAAAGTCTCGTCTAGCATGAATCAGTTCTTCTTCTGACTGATAATTTATATTCACTTTCTTCGATTCAACACGGTCATTAGAAACTAATTGATCGTAACCAATAAGCTTACCTAAGACGGCCCCAAGTAATTTAGAGAAAATATTTTGAGTATAAGATAGTCTTTCATAACGATGAGAGAAGAATTTATAAACTCTCCCATCCTTAACAACCTCAGTTGACTCAGTTTGAGAGTTCTTTACTCCACCAATGATGAAAGCAAGATACTTCGATTCTTTTAATTCCTTCTTACGGTTTTCATAAGAAGTAATATTACTCGCAAGTGTTGAGTAATTAAATTTACCAAAACGCACAACGCCTTTAAGCTCATTTAATTTCTCACTATTGTTTAAATCATCAACATATAAAGACATATATGCTTTATATGACTTCTCAAAGCTATAATTAAAGTCATAACGAAATAAAGTAAGTCTAATTAGATTTAAGAAATCGGCCATTAAAGTAATATTGGCACCTGCAGAGATTAACTTTGAATCCTCAGCGCTTAATCGAATCATCTCATTGGCCTTAGCATTATCAGCTGGCCCTAGACGTTGAATCTCAACAGTTGATTTTCTTTCGTACTTTGCAAGAGCACCAGCAGCGACACCAATTCCTTGATAAGAAGCAGTGGCGGCTGCACCAGCAGCAAATGTAAGTGCATCTTCCTTTTTGATAAAATCATAATCACCAAGTTTAGAAAAATTCTCCGGCCTTAAATACTTATACATAAAGAAAAGTCGATCAAATTTTGTTTGGAGTGCATCTTCAACATTGTCAGCAAAGTGATTAAATCTCATTGTTCTCTTTAGGGAAAGATTACTATAAGACTTTAAGACAGATGGAGATATATTAATGATCCCCTTTTGTTGTAGTGCACTTAAGAAGTTTCTAGCTGAAATTTCAATAACCATCTCATCATTAACGAGGTAGCGATCTTCATCAAATAAGGAAGGTGCCGCACTTCGGTTAAAGAGAACTTTAAAACCATGAAAATCTCCAGCATGTCGCCAACCGACAAGATTAACTCCACCAAAGAAGCCATTGGCATCATGACTTAGACGATCACCTATTGCCTGATAATTGGCCTGGTAATTATCATAGATTTGTCGGTAAATTGGCGAGATATCGGCCAAGTCCGTACTTGAAAATTCTGTTTCTAATTTATGATTATCAACCGAAAAATTAGAAAAAGTAACAGGTTCAACGACATCATCTTGCGCAAGAGCAATCGACGTCTTTGTATTAAATAAAAATGTGAAAATTAAGAGAATAAGTGTTTTCTTCACTCTGTCCTCTGTATTACTTTTTAAGTTCACCACGTCCCCCTTTAGTGATTACCCAATACCCAAGGCTCACTAGCGGAAAAGAAACGGGAACGAACGTGCAATACAGATTCTTTTAGCCTAAAAGGGATTCTACGTTCATTATTCGACACGATGCAAGAAATTCTTATTATTTATTGTCATTCATCAAGTTTTGAATAGTTACCCAGAATTTTTAATAGATTTTACTTATCTTAAGTTAATTTTAATTTAATAGAATTATTAGGAGATAGTGCCGATAATAAAGACAAGACAAAAGTGATGACCTATTGTTATGGTCAACTTAAGTGAACTAAACAAAAACAAGGAGAATTATAATGGCATTTGAAAGTATTGATGGAAAGCAGGTTCCAAAGACTTCTTTTAAAATTTTTAAAGATGGTGGCCTAGTTGACCTATCATATGATGAAGTATTTAAAGGTAAGCGAGTTGTGGTTTTTTCACTACCTGGTGCATATACACCAACGTGTTCATCAACTCACCTTCCTCGTTACAATGAGCTTGCTGGTGCAATAAAAAAAGAAGGTGTTGATGCTATCTACGTCCTATCTGTAAATGATGCATTTGTTATGGATGCTTGGATACAAGATCAACATGCAGATGAAATTGGTGTCTTACCAGATGGAAATGGTGAGTTCTCTAAAGGAATCGGACTATTAGTAGATAAGTCTGATATTGGATTTGGGGCAAGAACGTGGCGCTACTCGATGGTGGTAAATGATGGTGTTGTTGAAAAATCATTTATTGAACCTGATAAACCAGGTGACCCATTTGAAGTGTCAGATGCTGATACAATGCTTAAGTACTTAAACCCAGAGGCCAAAGCACCAGAGGCAATTGCTATTATCACACGTCCAGGTTGCCCACACTGCCACCGCGCTAAAGAGCTTCTAACAGAAAAAGGGCATAAGTATAACGAGATCATACTTGGGCAACATACTTCTAACCAGTCACTATTTGCTATCACTGGGCAAACGAAGGTTCCACAAATCTTTATCAATGGAGAAAGAATTGGTGGACGAGATAAATTAGATGAATTAAATGAGCAAGGAAAGCTTTAAATAAAAAAGGCCGCCTATTGGCGGCCTTCTACATTATTAAATCAAAAATAACATTTCAAAATAAGTTGGCACTGGCCATAAATCATCCGGAATAATACTTTCAAGACGTCCACAGTGATCAGCAATCATCTCACTAATAGGCATTAACTCATAAGCTAATGAATGGGCCACTTTTTCTTCATCATGTACATCACTTAAACCTGCCAAGGCATTCTTAAGATTTCTATTTTGCTCAAAAACAGCTTCTAAAGAGAATTGTAGATCTTTTAGAATTTCTGTTTCTACTGACGCTTCTACTTTAATGGCCTTTGAAGCAGCAATTGATGCGGTTAACTTGGCCTTGTAATTAAGTGCCGCAGGGATAACTAATTGGTTAACCATATTTGAAAGAGTACCAAATTCGATATTACGTTTCGTGATATATGTTTCCAGAAGTACATTGTAGCGAGTATCGAGTTCTGATTCACGATAAATACCATGCTTCGTTAGAAATGCTGTCTCTTGTCTATCGACAAGAACATTTAAGCTATCAGCTGTTGTTTTTAAATTAGGAAGTCCTCTTTTTTGGGCTTCTTCAAGCCACGCTTGAGAGTAGCCATCACCGTTAAAAATAACATCCCAAGACTCATTGATAAATGTGTGACAAATATCAAGGAGTGCTTGATCGATAGAAACACCATCACGAATCTTTGCTTCTAGAAGATTATTTGCTTCTTCTAAAACTGCAGTTACGGCACCGTTTAGAATTGTCAGAGGAAAACCAATTGATTGGTCTGAACCACAGGCACGGAATTCAAATTTATTTCCAGTAAATGCAAATGGTGAAGTACGGTTTCTATCAGTGTTATCCTTTGGAAGCTTAGCAAGTGCACCTGCACCTAGATCAAGAATCGTTTGTGACTCAGGAGAGAATTCCTCACCTTCTTTAATTGCTTTAAAGATTCTTTCAATTGTTGAACCAGTAAAGACAGAAATAATTGAAGGAGGGGCCTCATTAGCACCTAGGCGGTGATCATTACTGTGAGAAGCAATTGCGGCCCTTAAAAGTTTAGCATGGCGATGTACTGCTGCAATAACAACAGAAGTAAAAGCCAAGAAACGATAGTTTTGATGTGGTTCACTTCCTGGGTCAAGAAGATTAATTCCCGTATCACTTGCTAGTGACCAGTTAAGGTGCTTTCCTGAACCATTGATACCGGCAAACGGCTTTTCATGTAAAAGCGCAACAAAGCCATGACGAATGGCCACATTTTCAATCATGGCCATTACCATGTGATTATTATCAGCTGAAACGTTAGCATCTCTAAAGATTTGAGCAAGCTCAAATTGTCCTGGTGCAACTTCATTATGACGAGTTTTTGCAGGAATTCCTAGTTTATGAAGTTCATAATCTAGCTCTTCCATAAAAGCGAGCACACGCTCATTGATGGCCCCAAAATAGTGATCATCTAATTGTTGATTCTTTGTTGAAGGAGCTCCAAAAAGAGTACGTCCTGTCATCACAAGATCTTCTCTTAAATTATAGTAATTCTTATCAATTAAAAAATATTCTTGTTCTGCACCACAAGTTGCAATGACTCGTTTAACATTCGTTTCACCTGATAGGTGAAAGAATCTCTTTGCGGTTTCACCCAGGGCCGAAACTGAACGAAGAAGTGGTGTCTTCATATCAAGGGCCTCGCCGTGATAAGAAACAAAGGCAGTTGGGATACAAAGAGTTTTTGATTCACCTGTACCAATTAAAAACATTGGAGATGTTAAGTCCCAAGCAGTATAGCCACGAGCTTCGAAAGTAGAGCGAGATCCACCATTTGGAAAAGAAGATGCATCTGGCTCACCTTGAGTTAGCTGAGACGCTGATAACTTTTCAATAGGTCTTCCAGTTGAGTAGTCAAAATCTAAGAAAGCGTCGTGCTTTTCAGCAGTTGATCCAGTTAAAGGTTGAAACCAGTGACAAAAGTGAGTTGCACCTTTATCAAGGGCCCACTTTGTAACGGCCTTTGCAACGATCTCGGCCTGGGCCTTAGAGATATGAGAGTTTGAATGTATCGCCTCGTTAATTTCTTCTTTAATTGAATCAGGGATTTCCTCTGCCGTTTGAATATCAAACGTATTTTCACCATAGTAGTCTGTTACTTTTTGGTGCTTACCTGATTTGTCTCTGGGACGTAGAAAATTTAAACCTTGAATTAGATTACTTGGGACACTCATTTACTTCCTCTCCGTGGCAGTATAGATGGATAACTCCCTATATTATAAGGACTAAAGAGGATTTGTGTCCAATGAAAATTTATTTCTTGATTGTGATTGCTTGAGAGTAAACTTGCGTTTTAAACACCTGATTATGATCAATTTCGGCCGCCTTGATTTTGGACATACAAAGTACACATCCTGCCATTAAAACAAAGATCATTTTTACGATTGCTTCATATGCATCCGGTGGTAACATTGCTAACTCCAAAAGTTTAGGCTAATTTAATTGACTTAATATTAGAGCATAATGGCAAAAGAAATGCTGATGAGCAACAAAAAATTCATGCGAAGTACATTTTTATACCTTGGCCAAGAGGAGCTACCAGAAGGCTTCATGGCCGACAAGCGCAATGACTTTAGACTGAGTCGTTATTGTTTATCTTCATTAACTGGCCTTAAAGATATATCTATTATCAATCACTTACATTTAGATAATCATGACAATATGCTAGTCTCAATTAGTCATACGAAAGAGCTTGCGGCTTGTGCGCTATGCATAAATAAAGATGTTAAGTCAGTCGGTATTGATATTGAGTGGTCTGATCGAAAAATGCGTGAAGGAACTTTTAAGTATTTTGTCTCACATGAAAGAGAACTAAATATACACTCTCCTCTTGAGATCTGGTGTATTAAGGAAGCGGCCTTCAAGGCCTACTCACCTTTTCATGATGATGAAAATGAGAAGATATTGGTCTTAACTGACTTTGAGATTTTAGAAAAGGGAGTTCTTAAAGGGCCCAAGGACAATAAGCTTGTCTATGAAATCATCGAAGAGAAATATCAGGGCAGGCCCTTTAAGCTTGCCCTGAGTGAATATTAAAATAAAAAGCTTTCTAATTTCTTTTCATCTTCGATATTTATTTCTTTAATCTCTCTAAGACCGTTTCCAAGAGTAACTCTTAAAGTCATCAACTTCCCTGTGCGAGCAATTAAGAAATCAACTTGATCATTTTCTTTATACATCTCGGCCATTGTATCGTAGGCTTTCTTATCAAGTCTTAATGAGTTAAGAGCAATAAGTTCATCACCTGCATTTAGTCCTGCTTTATACCCACAACTTTCTTGGCGAATTGACTTGATGATAAGCTTTCCACCTTCTTCGGCCACTGTTGCACCAATATCTAGCTTAGGAGTTGTCCACTCAACACTAGCACCCATGCGCTTTAAGTAATCTTCAAAATCAATTTCTTCAACACCTTCAACAAGAAGTCTAAATTCATCGCTAATATTTTTAGAAACAAGTCCTTCTAGGATTTCGAAGAAGCCTTCTTTTGTAATTCCCACAGCAGGTCTTTCTTTATAATCCGCCCATAGAGCACGAACAAGATCGTTGATTCCCTTTCCTTCATTCTTCATCAGTGTATTAAGAATAAAGAAAACGAGCCCACCTTTTAGGTAATAGCTAACAGATGAGTTTTTAAAGTTTTCACCAGCACGGTAAAGTTTAATCCAGGCATTGAATGATGAATCTTCAAGAGAGTGATAACCACGCCCAGGAGTGCCAAGGTAATTGTTAATATTCTTCTTCATACACTCTAAGTATTCTTTTAGAGAATAGAAGCCACTGCGATAAGTGATAAGCTGATCAACAAAGCTAGTCATCCCTTCCGTTAACCAGTGCATACGAGTGTAGTTTTCATTTTTATAATCAAATGGCCCAAGCTCAACTGGACGAATTCTTTTTACGTTCCAAAGGTGAAAGTATTCGTGAGCAACAAGTTCCATATACTCTTTATAGCCTTTCTCTTTTGCTAAATGGAATGGACAAAATTGTAGTACCGTCGAGTCTAAGTGCTCAAGTCCACCAAAGCCACTTGGACTTAAGTGAGTGATAAAATAATAGTGATCGTAAGGAAGCTCGTCCCCTACTATCTTTGCAGTCTCTTCAACAATCGTCTTAATATCATCATTAAGCTTATCCATCACTTCTTGTGAAGATTGAGCATGAGCAAAATCTCCATAGAAAGCAATATGGTGTTCTTTATTTTGGTGCATGAAACCATAAGTCTCATGGCATCCAATCTCAATTGGAGTATCAAGAAGCTCATCAAAGTCTTGCGCTTCATAGATAAAATGATCTCTTTTTTCAGAAATATCTTTTAAGGCCGTTGTTACTTTTGACCAAAGTGGATTAATTTTAATTTCTACATGTGACTTACCACTTTGCCCCTCAATGCCAAGAAAAACACTTGGCCCATGTAAGAAGGCATGCGTGTTATCAACATGAGAAGTACGCACAGTTAATTCATGACAATAGATACTATAGGCAATTCTTATTTTTCCATCTTCACCAAATGAAGTCGATTTAAAACTTGGGTGAGTAAGATCAACTCTCCACTCATTCTTTGAAACTTGTTCATGGAAAAGACGTTGTCCTTTCGAATCTTCAACCTTGATTTCTTTAATATGACGAGAGTACTCTCTCATTAAATAAGAGCCTGGCGACCAAGAAGGCATAAAGAAGCGAACTTCATTTGAATTTGTATCCAGCACTGCATCTAAAGAAATATTAACTAAGTGAGTGTGGGGATTTGGAATATCGATTATATATTTAAGCATTTATCGCTCCTTTCATAAGCTTTCGTATTCTACCAATTTATTTCAAGAAAAACCTCTTGAAAAGGATTCGTTTAATTGCTAAAAGCCCTCTAACAACACAATTTAATGGAAAATCTAATGGAAAATCAATCTGACAACGCACAGCAGTCTGAGCATTATAATATTGACCGCTCACAAGTTGTACTACCACAACTTACTTTTACTCAAGTAGCACAAGATCAACTCAATCTTATGCTTGAAAATGATTTCACACTACAAGGAAAGTACTTAAGAATCCTTATTAGTGGTAAAGGTTGTGAGGGATTTAAGTATTCAATTGGGTTCCATAACTTAAATGATGATGATTTTTTAATTCCTGTCCCTTGTATGGATATCGAAGTTATTATTGATCCATTTACGGCATTTTATCTTGGTGAAACTTTAATTGATTACCAATTTAATTATATTAATGACGAAGAAGGTTTTGTTGTAACTAATAAGCAACAAGAAGAATTCCAAGGCAAATTCTGGCGTAAAGATAAGACAAAGATTCCTCCTAAGGCAGAGGCCCTGTAAGCAATGGACTATCGTTACCTAAAGGCGTTTACTCTTACGGCAAAATACTTAAGCTTTTCAAAAGCTGCCGCAGAGTTGAAGATTGCTCAATCAGCAGTTTCAAGACAAGTAAAACTCCTTGAAGAATCGATGAATGAAGAGCTTATTATTCGTTCAAGTAAGAAAGTTATTTTAACAAAGAAGGCCAAGCAACTTCTAAAGTCTATCGACCAATTTGAAGATAGCCTTGGTAATATCTTTGAAACCACTCAAGAGCGTCCTGTACATATCGGGATTCTAGATGGACTACTAGTTAACTGGTTTAACCCTATCCTTGCAAAGTATGCAAAGAATTATAAAAGAGATATTTTCATTCACGTTGCCGATAGCCCAGCACTTAGACGTGGGATTGAGGATGGTATATACGATATTATCTTCTCAACAGATAATTTCCAATCAGACCTAACGTCATCTTTAAAATTATTTGAAGAAAAATTTGTGATCATCTCAAATGAAGTAATCAATAAGAGGAAGCTTCACGAGTATACGTGGATTGTTTTTAGTGAGCTTGACCACCTTCATAAATTATCAACAAAGGCGCCACCAAAGAAGATCGTTGTGGACTCTCTAGAGAGTATCAAGGCACTTGTAAAGCATGGTGTGGGGATTGCTGTTGTACCAGATCATACATTATCGAAGCACGATAATTTTACGACAGAGCAAGTAAGTGGACTAAAGAATATGAATATCTATATGACTACTTTAAGCTACAAGAATCAACCGGCATTTCTAAAAGAATTTATTAAGATTTTAAATACGAAATAAAAAAGGCGAACATTTAGTTCGCCTTTTTTTTATTTTCTTTTGATGTCTTTGATTCCAACAACACCAATTAGGAATACTTTGTTTGAGATGAAATGAAGAGTTTTAGTTCTTCTATTTTCAAAATTAAAGAGCCAATCTTCACCAACTCTTTCTACAGATGCAGAATACTTTTTACGACTATCATTTACTCCACTATAAAGAGTATCGATTTCGATATCACCACCATCAGAAGGGTTTAAGTTACTAACTGTGATCTTAACAACATCGCGATCGCTTCTTCTTACAAGAACAACACCTTTCATCACTTGTTCGAGAGAATATGTTTCATTTCCAATGATTTTTCCCTTATCAGAGAATTCTTTTTTATAGACTGATGTCACCTCTCCCATTTCTTCATCAACGTTAACACCTAGATGATAGAAGCTCTGATCCTCGTCATTTGTGATATGAACAAGCTTAACCTGAGCGGCCATTAGTGATGTTGTTGTGACAACTGTTAAAAGAAGTAATTTCATCAATGATTTCATATTCATCTCCCTCTCAAATTGATACGGCATATTGCCATTAATCACTTGTTAATGGGAGAGAAAATTTTACAACTATGTAAGAAAGACAATTCTTCAAACATTAGCCATAACTAATAACACGTATTAGACTAACTTAAGGTGTTAAAAATAATAGGCCCACCAACGTGCTTAAACTCATCATCACGAAGATTTTCAAATTCGTAACCCGTTAAATGGTCGTGTAATATTTTCAGGATATACTCATTAATATTCTCAATTTGATCAAGTCCAAAGGTTTGAGCAAAGCCTGCAACCTTTTGGGTAATGTAATCATTTTGAAAAATACCTGAGCTAAGGTTAGATTTCTTAGAAAATTCTCTAAACTCTTCAATTGAAACACCCATTTTGCGAGAGTCATCTTTGTCAAACTTATCAAGACTGTAGTTAATAAGAGTTGAGAGGATGATGGCCTCAAAATCAATTGAGTTAATATCGTAGTTTAAATAGAAGTTATCAGAAAGCATGCCATCGTCTTTAAGAGATAAATAAGTCTCTTTAAGTGTTTTAATAAAAGGCATCAACTCAATTAGAAGCTTACACTTGCTTTGTAACTTTCTCCAGACTTCAACATTGTTAACAACAACAATCTTATTGTCATTGTCACGATACTTCACAAGATCACTAAAGAAATCATCTAGAAATAAATCAAAAGAAGCACCTAAAAAATTCTCTTCAGTATCTTCAAAGAGATGATTTCTTAGCGCCTTTTTCACATCCTTTTGCAGAATGCGAATGAGCGAATTTCCAATCTTATAAATATCAGTAAAATCAAAGTACTCAAAAATACTTTCATCAGCAAAGTTTCGGATATCTTTAATATAAGACATTCCAAGAAGGATTAATTCTCGGTTCTGATTCCCAATACGAGTCATAGCAACAGGGCCATCTTTTAAAACCCCATAGTACTCCATACTTGCATTAAGCATGCGAATAAAGTTGAAATGTAGGTAGCTAAAGCGCTTCTCATCTTGAACCTTATTCAGCTCCTCGTGAATACTTGCAGCATTCTTTTCAAAGGCAATAATCGAATTTTGGTGAAGTGTTTGAAGTTTACCTTTTGTCGAAATATTACCAGTTAGAGGCTGTTTTTTGTTAATGAATAAATCAATATGGCCAACAGAAGGAAATGGATTAACCACTTGTAGGGCCTCGAAATAATCAACGAAGCCAAAGTCTCTTAGCCTTTCTTTCTTATCTTGATACTGATTCTCATTGTAGATCATATAGTCTTCAGAAATCATTTTAAAAAGATGCTGGTAAGCAGCTTCCACTCCAACTTCAGTATAAAGGTCTTTGATAAGTTGGCGTACTTCATCGACAACTTCATTATCTTCATCAAATTCGAATAAAAGAAGATTATCTTCAGTTAGAAAGTAGTTGTCGTGATCATCTGGATAGAGAGGATCTTCAACATCGAAAGTCCAAACATTGAAGCGTCCCTTAAGAAATAAAATGAACTGATCTGATTTTACAAATTCATAACGAATTTCTTCATCAGGACACTTAGCAACTGTACTTACCCATGATGTGAATTCATTGATATCAAGTTCATCTTTTGTCCAAAGGTCAATATCATAGAAAGTTTCTCTTTGCTCTTTAGACAGAAGCTTAAGAGCGTGAGATTTGACTTCAACAGGCAGGGCCTTAATTGAGACATAAAGTGGCTGAACAGGTAGCTTTTCAAGGCTTTCTCCTTTAGAGATGTAGCTATTAACTAACTCCATCGAAGTATAGGCCTTAGACTCTTTAAGAATTAAAGAAATAACGTCAGTAGTCGCTAAATTATTACTCTTATTGTCTTTCTTATTGTCGCTCATTTTTTGTCCACCAATATTGTCAAATAAGCCTTTAATTTAAGCTATTTAACTTAAGTTGTTAACCTAAATCTAAAGTTTGTACTGCGATACAGTAAATTACTAAAAATATTAAGAAGAAAAACACCTTCTAACACGAAAACATGATATTCGTCATATTATTTCCCCTATAACTTATTTAATTTAGATATATGAAGTGATAAGATTGGTTTAACCAAGAAAAGGTATAAATTATGGAAAAGAGACAGTGTGTAGATTGCCCATCAAGAGAGTTAGGGATTTTCTGTGGGTTATCAAATGAAGAAGCCGCTAAAGTATCACTTACTGCATCTTCATTAAGGTTTAAACGTGGTGAAAAGCTGTTTTCGCAAGGAAACCGCCCAGCAGGTATCTACTGTGTACAATCAGGAAATATCAAGCTGACAAAAACAGGCTCCGATGGAAAAGAGACAATTGTGAGAATTGCTCAACATGGAGATGTTATTGGCCACAGATCACTATTTACTGCTCAAGACTTCAATGGAACAGCAACGGCCATTGATAATGTTTCCGTATGTTTTATTGATAAACCAAGTTTATTAAAACTAATCAATGATAAACCAGCAATTGCGCTAGAACTAATTAATAAGTTAAGCCGCGACATGGGAATTGCAGAAGAGCGCTCAAGTGCTTTCCATCAAAAAAATGTTCGCGAGAGAATAGCTCAACTTCTACTCGATCTTGCTAAGACTCATGGTAACGTGCTTATCAATGGTGAAATTCAAATCGAGCTAAAGCTTACAAGAGAAGAGATGGCCACAATGATTGGAACGGCCAATGAAACTCTAATTCGTATTATTTCTGAATACAGAAAAGACGGTCTTATTGATCAAAATGGTAAGTTAATCATTATCAAGGATGCCGCTGAATTAGAGAAGAGAGCTGAAGGCGTTTATTAAAGTTTTACTATTTTAAGTTTATAAAAAAAAGATAACTAACAAGAATGTAGAGATGGATATCCAAAGTATCACAAGCAAGAGACAGGCTTGCGAGGCACAAGTGTGCCTTCACTGCTCTGAAGAAATTGCCCCTGGTGAGCTCATCACTAATGAAAGAGATGGCAAATTAGAAAAGTTTTGTTGCTATGGGTGCATGAGTGTCCACTCTCTTCTTCTTAGTAATAACCTTGAAGATTTCTATCGCTATCAAAATGAGCAAGGCTCTCAGGCCAATAGCCTAAAAGAGCGCCCTACGACATCTGCCAATAAATTTGAATACATGGATAGCGAAGCTTTTATTCGCGAATACATTACAATTGAAGGAGATAAGCTTAAAGTTCACTTTCTACTTGAAGGTGTCCACTGCTTTGCTTGTATCTGGTTAATTGAAAGAATCTCAAAACTTGAAAACTCAGTTATTGAGGCCCAGGTTAATATTGGAAATAATTTAGGTAGTTTCACAATTGATACAAAAAGACCGTATTCAATTGCAAAGCTTGCTGCAACTCTTGCGCAACTTGGCTACACTCCTCACCCGTTTAATATTGAAAAAGATCAAGAAAAGAAATTAAGTGATCGTCGCGATATTCTTCAAATTGGAGTTGCAGCTTCGGCCATGAGTAATATCATGATCTACGCTGTTTCAAATTATGCCGGGGCAACTGGAGATTACGTAAAATTATTCGATGGAATAAGCTTTGCATTTTGTCTTCCAGTGATTCTTTATAGTGCTAGGCCAATCTTAGTTAATAGTGTCAGTGCTATTAGACTTAGAAGTACTAATGTCGATATTCCACTAGCAATGGCAATTGTCTTTGGCTTCATACTGTCGGCAATTAATTTCTTTAGAGAATCTGGACCTGTATACTTTGATTCAATCACAACACTTATATTTCTGATTTTACTGTCACGCTACTTTGTAAAGATGTTGACTCAAAAATCAATGTCGACAAAAGGCATCTCCTCTCTATTTCTAAACACTGGAGTTAAGAAGATTGTTGGCGATACAATTAAACATGTCTTCTCTAATGAAGTTGAGGTTGGTGATCAAATTCTTTTTGAAGAAGACGAAAGAATTATCTACGACGGAAAGCTTGCAAGTGAAAAAGCACTAATTCTAAACTCAATTAATACAGGAGAGAGCCGCCCACTTGTTGTTAATAAGGGAGACTTCATAGCAGCAGGTGCTGTAAGTTTGAGCAATGACCTCAAACTTGAAATTAGTGCAATTGGAACGCAAACAAAACTAGGTAAGAACCTATCAGCAATTGAGAATAATACAATCGTAAAAAACCCTGCCAATGTATGGGCACAAAAAATTTCACGCTACTTCACAATTGGAATTATCGTTCTAAGTATCGTGGCACTTATTCAAGGTCTTTATACTGGAGACGTTTCAAAATCATTTGAAGTCATCCTAGCAATTTTAATAGTTGGATGTCCCTGTGCCTTTGCTATGGCCACACCAATTGTTGTTGCGACTAGAATTAATAAGCTTAAGTCGTATGGTATCTATGTTAAAAACGAGCTAAGCCTAGAAGAGTTAAATAATGCAAAGAATATTATCTTTGATAAGACTGGTACTCTTACAAAAGGAAAGTTTGCAGTAAGTAGTTTTACAAATCAATCTGATCTAAGTGATGAAGAAATCCTTGCTTTAACATTTACTCTTGAAAGAGCGGCCCAACACCCTATTGCTTTTGCACTAAAGAAATATTCAAAACAAAAACTATCAAATACTGATCTCTCTAAGTACGAAGATATAGTTGCTGAGGTGATTACAGGAAAAGGTGTTAAGGCACAAATCGAAGACACAACTTACTTTATTGGCAAGGGCATACTTGATGCAGAGATTGCCCTTTTTGCTGATGAAGTGATTATTGCCACTTTTAAAATTGAAGACAGCATCAGACCTGAATCAAAAGAGCTTGTGAACTTCTTGCAACAAAGAAATATTGATATTCACCTATCAACTGGTGATGCTTCAGAGATGGCAAAAAAGATAGCGAGAGAAGCTGGCATCAATGAGGCAAGTCTTTATATTGAACAAAGCCCGGAACAGAAGCTAGAGCTTGCTAACAGACTCGAAAATGTTGTCTTTGTGGGTGATGGTGACAACGATGCTCTTGCCATGATTAAGTCTAATGTATCAATTGCAATTGGTGCACAAGCAGACATTGCCCTTAGAAGCTGTGACATTTATATGCCACAAGAAGACTTAAACCTCATAAAGGTCTTATTTAAAGTTGCACGTAATGTGAAAGGTACTTTACGCCGTAATATTATGTTTGCAGTTACTTATAATATCGCAGGAATAACATTGGCGCTAATGCATATCATTACTCCACTGCATGCGGCGATTTTAATGCCAATCAGTTCATTAACAGTTCTTCTTTCAAGTACACTTCCGTTAATTGGATTTGATAAGAGAATGTTAAAAAATAAAGGAAAAAGCTGATGGAAGTCATTATCGTTCTACTACCGATTGCAATATTCTTAGCAGTAGGATTTCTGTTGTTTTTTATTTGGGCGACTAAAACGGGTCAATATGATGACTTAGATACGCCTTCTATTAGAGTTTTATTTGAAGAAGAGAAAAATAATATTGTTCACAACCAAAAAAAGGAAGAATGATTATGAGCATGAGTACAAATGCCAATCTAGAAGAGTTCTCGTATAACGACAAGATATCGAAAGCTTTTCTTATGGCGACAGTTTTCTGGGGGGCGATTGCACTATTTATGGGTGTCTTTATTGCTTTCCAATTGGCCTATTGGAAACTTAACCTAGGTATAGAATGGACAACTTTTGGCCGTCTAAGACCACTTCACACAAATGCTGCGATTTTTGCATTTGTTGGAAACGGGATGTTTCTGGGAGTTTACTATTCAACTCAAAGATTATGTAAGGCAAGAATCTTTTCAGATTTCTTATCTTGGGTACACTTTTGGGGATGGCAGCTGATTATTGTTTCAGCAGCTTTAACTCTACCTCTAGGGATTACAACAGGGAAAGAGTATGCCGAGCTAGAATGGCCAATTGATATTGCCATTGCAGTTATTTGGGTAGTCTTTGCTGTTAACTTCATTGGTACGCTAGTTAAAAGACGTGAACGTCATATGTATGTGGCCCTTTGGTTCTACATAGCAACAATTGTAACAATTGCTGTTCTTCACATCTTCAACTCTCTTTCTGTTCCAGTAAGTTTTTTAAAGTCTTATCCAATTTATGCTGGTGTACAAGATGCGATTGTTCAATGGTGGTATGGGCACAACGCTGTTGCCTTCTTCCTAACAACTCCGTTCTTAGGGATCATTTACTACTTCTTACCAAAAACTGCTAATCGTCCAATCTATTCATATAGACTTTCGATTATTCACTACTGGTCTCTAGTATTTATTTATATTTGGGCAGGTCCTCACCACCTTCTTTACTCATCTGTTCCAGATTGGGTTCAAACACTTGGTATGACTTTCTCAATTATCCTATGGATGCCTTCATGGGGTGGGATGATCAACTTCCTTCTAACACTAAGAGGTGTTTGGGATAGAGTTAGAACTGAGCCAATCTTAAAGTATTTTGCTACGGCCGTTACTTTCTACGGTATGGCAACTTTTGAAGGTCCACTACTTTCAATTAAATCGGTTAACTACATCGGTCACTTCACTGACTGGGTTGTTGGTCACGTGCACGCTGGTACAATTGGTTGGAACTACATGCTAATTGTTGGTGTTCTATACTACTGTGTTGAAAAACTATGGAAGACAGAATTATATTCTAAGAAAATTGCTAACGCTCAATTTTGGTTAGCAACAATTGGTCTTCTACTTTATATGATGTCAATGTGGGTAGCTGGTATTACTCAAGGATTAATGTGGCGTGCAGTTGATGCTACAGGGAAACTTGTTTACCCTAACTTCATTGAAACTGTAATCAAAGTTATTCCAATGTACTGGGTACGTGCATTTGGTGGTGTATTCGTTCTACTAGGTTTCTTCTTAATGATCTTCAACCTATGGATGACTTATAAGAAATCAAAGTATGTAAACAAAGACAAAGAAGAATCAGAAGAAGTATTTAAAGCGGCACCTATTTCAGCTCACCCTGAAGATGCAAATGCTGAAACTCACAGAAAGCTTGAAGGGCTTCCTGTTACTTTTACTGTTCTAACTTTAGTTGCAATCCTTGTTGGTGGAGCAATTGAAATTATTCCTTCAATGCTTTCAAACAAATTTGTCGAAGTAGACCCTAGAGTAAAACCATACACTCCACTAGAGCTTCTTGGTCGAGATATCTTTGTTAAAGAAGGATGTTACGTTTGTCACTCTCAACAAATTCGTCCAACTGTTTCTGAAAAGCTACGTTATGGAAATCCTTCAACTGCAGCAGAATCTGTATACGATAGACCATTCCAATGGGGATCACGTCGTATCGGTCCAGATCTTGCACGTGTAGGTGGAAAATATAATGATATGTGGCACTACCGTCACATGATTAATCCACGTGAAGTGACAGCAGGCTCAATCATGCCTAACTACGACTGGCTAACTAAGAAGAAAGTTAACTTCAAAATGCTTCCAAAGAAAATGGATGTTATGGTTGCACTAGGAACTCCATATAGTGAAGACGAAGTTTCGAATGCTATTGATCTTGCAATGGAGCAAGCAACTCAAATCACTAAGGGATTAAATGAGTTTGGTGTACCAATGAAGATGCAAGATAAAGAAATCATCGCACTTATTGCGTATCTACAAAGACTTGGAATTGACACAAAAGAAACTAAGTCAGAGGAATAGAGATGAAATCTGAAGTAATGCAAAATATGCCGTGGGAATGGATGCCAGCAGTGTCGCTATTCATTTTTGCGGCCATCTTCTTAGGGGCCTTCTTCTGGTCAATGAGACCGGGCTCAAAAGAGCTTTATGAAGAAGTTGCCAACAATGCACTTTCTGACGGCGAAGCAGTCGTTAATGAAAACAAAGGAAGCAACAATGACTAACGAAAATAATAAATCGAAACAGGAAAATATCGTACTTGAGGATGAGAAAGATCTTGTTATGGATCATGAGTACGATGGTATTCAAGAGCTCAACCACCCGCTTCCAAGTTGGTGGACTGGGGTTTGGGCCCTATCATTCATTTTCTCGATACCTTACTTTATGTACTACGTACTAATGGATGGACCAACACTGTTGGATACATACAAGGTAGAGATGGCTGAAATGCAAAAGATCATCGATGCAGAAGCAGCAAACACTGCCAACTTCGATATTCAAGCATACGACAGCTACGTGGCCACACCTGCAGCAAAAGAGCTTGGTAACACTGTTTTTATTGAAAACTGTGCTGCCTGCCACTTAGATGATGGTGGTGGGGACATCGGTCCAAACTTAACAGATAAACATTGGATTAATATTACTAAACTTGATCCAGAACAAATCTATAAGTTTGTTGTTCATGGTAATGAAGATAAAGGGATGCCTGCTTGGGGAGATATCTTAAGCAAGGAAGACATCATGGCCGTTACTGACCACGTATTAGCACTGCAAGGAACTACTCCTGCAAAAGCGAAAGAGCCACAAGGTGAGCTACTTAGCGAATAAAATTAGAATTTGAAAGAGAAAGAAATGGCAAAGAAATCACAATTTGAATTACACGAATCAAGACTTGGTACAACTGACGACAGTGGACACAGAGTCTTCCTGTTCCCTGAAGAAGTTAAAGGGATCTGGAAAACCAGGCGTGAGATATTCTATTGGTTTCTTATTTTTGTCTATCTAGTCTTGCCGTGGATATATATTCAAGGAGAACAAATGATTCTCCTTAATATCCCGGCCAGAGAATTTTCATTCTTTACATACAAATTTTATGCCCACAATGCGCCTATTTTAATATTTGTGATACTCGGTTTTCTTTTCTTTATCGGGTTTATCACAAGTATTTTTGGGCGCGTTTGGTGTGGTTGGGCATGTCCACAAACAGTCTTCATTTCATCAATTTTCCTCAAGCTCGAGGCCCTAATTGAAGGAAAGCCAAGAGCGAGAAAGAAACTTGCTGAAGGCCCTTGGACAAAAGAGAAACTTATTAAAAAATCTCTTAAGTGGATTGCTTTTCTTGCAGTCTCACTACATATCTCACATACATTTTTGGGATATTTCGTAGGTACTCATCACCTACTATCAATAAGTTTTCAAAACCCAGCTGAGAACTTCACACTATTTACGATCATGCTTCTCATCACAACAATTGTCCTTCTAGACTTTGGTTGGTTTAGAGAGCAATTTTGTATTATCGCTTGTCCATATGGAAGAATGCAGTCTGTAATTATGGATGAGAACTCACTAGCAATTCTTTACGATGAAAGACGTGGAGAACCAAGACGTCAGCCAGGAATGAAACCTGAAGAGCATGGTGATTGTATCAACTGCTATGCTTGTGTAAAGGCCTGTCCAACAGGAATTGATATCAGACGAGGTGTTCAACTAGAATGTATCGCTTGTACAAACTGTATTGATGCATGTGACGACATCATGTTAAAAACGAATCGCCCGACAGGACTCATTCGTTACGACACTCAAAGTAATATTGAAGGAAAAGGGCGCCATATTTTCTCAATTCGAAATATTAGCTACCTAGTTGTTCTAATTGGTCTACTAATTGGATTTGTTTATAGTGTTTCAATGTCACAAGGAATCACAACAACAGTCCTTAGAGGTCCAGGAACACCATTTACAGTAAGTTCACCAACGACAACAAGAAACCACTTTCATATTGTAATTGAACAAAGTGGTGAGATTGTTGAAAGAAATATTGAAATTGCAGTTGAAGGGATTAAAGAAGGCTCTTACGAAATGAAGATGCCCAGAAATCCATTCATCTTCAAATCAAACCACGAAAGAAAAATTGTCTTCATTGTTTTTAATAATGATGTACTAACTAACGGAAGCTTAAAGTTTAATTTCATTATAAAAGATCTCGACACAAATGAAGAGATCAAAAAAGAGGCGGTTTTAGTTGGACCAACTAAGTAGTCTGCAGGGAATTTCACCTTATGTAATCATAAGCGCAGGTCTGACAATGGGACTTGTTGCAAATTTCCACTGTGTGGGAATGTGTGGTGGAATTACCATGGCCGTCTCTAAGTCCTTTAGTCAAAATATGTCCTACCAAGTAGGCAGACTATTGGGCTACATGGCCACAGCACTGGTTATTCCGGTGCTTGGTTTTACAATCCTTGATATAAAATCAAATCCATACCTCATGCTCTTTTCAGGGCTAAGTATTGGATTGATCTTAATCTGGATGGGACTTAAAAGACTTTTTAAATTTTCAAATTTCAAATTAGCTCAAATAGTCTCTCAAAAATTACACAATCTAAATGCAAGGCTTTGGCCAAAGATATCAAAGAAAGTAGGAAATAAACCTCACCTCTTTAATTTTTCAATTGGAGGTATTAGTGTTCTACTTCCATGTGGGCTATTATGGGCGATGTTAGCACTTGCAATAAGTGCGGCCTCTCCAACACTTGCGGCACTCTTTGTGTTCTTCTTTTGGCTAGGAACACTACCAGGACTTCTCCTTGGGCCAAGTGCGATTAGGAAAATAAAATTTCCAACTCGTATTCAAGCTGGAGTCCCTTACTTATTTTTAATTATTGGAACTGCCACAATTGTCTATCGTGTGTATATGATGTGGAGTCCAGCGGCAGGAGCGCCAACATGTCACTAAAAAAAATGATAACAAAATTCTTTCAAGACCCAGAGTTCTATGCATTTAACTTTTTGCTCTTCACTGTGATCATCCTCTTTCCTTGCCTACTCGTTGCTTTAACAGTTAAGTACTGGTCTTGGTAAGAGGGTGCCATGCTAAGCTCAAATTACTCGTACAAATTAATATTATGATAAACCTCGAAGGGTGTTTTGAAATCAAACATTTTTCGAGGTCTCAAATTAATAATACTCTTAAAAAAAATCATTCATCATAATTCTCTCCAAGTACTTTTCGTTAACAGAGAGTAAAGTGAAATTCTTGCCATGGCCTTGATTTGACATGGCGTAATTCCAAACTGCCAACTTCGAAGGCCAGCTAAACTACTTACACTCTCGCATGCGCTGAAGTAGTTCACTATCCTGTTCTTGAATTCGAGGTCTTAAATACTCAACAATTGAAGAGTTTTCTTGAAGGATACGAACTAAGCGACATAGAAAGACATTATCTTCTGGGCTCTCAACAATTGACCAGCCATCAACGACATTATTTGTTTCATAGAAAAATTTAAAAAAGAGTTCTTTGTACTCAAGTTTTACATTCTTTCCGGCCTGAGCAATTAATTGTTCGCCAAGCGCTTTATCATGAACAGAAAATCCCCACGTCAGTCGATCACCACTTCCAAGATCTAGCGTTCCTTCATAAGTTTTAAAGAAGACACCTTTCTTTGTGATTCGCACTAATTTACCCGAGCGAGTCCCATCAGACTTTGGATAATTTAAAATTCCCCAACCTAGAAGACCTGCAATAATTGCGAGAATAAAAAGTGTGAAATAGATTTTCTTCTTCAAATGAACAACCTCGTTAAATAATTGATAGCTCTATTGTAGCCATTTACATCCTTAGTTGTAAAAAACTTAATATTATTAACGCATCTTTATACCTCTTAAGTTTGATCTAGCGTCTGTGTGCGTTAAATTTCAACAAAGCCAATGAGCGAGGTTAAATGTGTTCGACTTCATCGATTTAACAGATACCCAGGCCGTTATTCCAATTCTAGGCCTGTGCCTTCTGTTATGTCTTGTGGTAGCACGTTTTACTAAATTTATAGGAATCCCTAAGGTCAGTGGTTTTATTATGCTAGGGATTATTCTAGGGCCATATGTCACAGGCCTAATCACTCACGAATTTCTTGAAAAAACTAATTATCTTTCTGACCTTGCTCTAGGCCTTATTCTCTTTAATATTGGCGGGGAATTTAATAAGTATCTCTTAAGGCGCTTAAGCAATGAAATCATTAAGGAAACTCACCTTAAAGTTTTTCTGATGTTCTTGATTAGCAGTGTTCTCTTTGCCACTTGTCTTGCTATCTTTACCGGACTCTCCTTAACAAATATTTTTATAATATCCTCAATGCTTGGAATTATAAGTATCGAAGCGGCTCCCCCTACAACGGTACTAGTAATGAAAGAATACAACACACATGGCCCAATTACTGATGCAATCATGATTCACTTGGCCGTTGTCACTGGACTAACAATTGTAGGGAGTTTATTTTTGACTTCAATTTTTGAAGCAACAGACCTGTGGCCTTCTTCTGCCTCTGCTTATCAGTCACTACTTTCCATGGCCAAAGAAGTGATCGGATCAATTGCAGTAGGAGTTGTACTGGGACTTCTTCTTACTTGGCTTGAAAATTTTGAGAATAAGATTGGTAACTTTCTCTTTTCCATCATAACAATGATTCTCTTTGCTCAAACACTCGCTTATTTCTTAAAGTTGAATGTTCTCTTAATATCGCTAGTTTTAGGTTTTACTGTCACCCAAGCTTCTTCAAAAGGTCGCCTCATTCATACGACAGTTAGAGATATTGGAAGTTCACTCTATGCCATTTTCTTTGTCTTTGCTGGCACCCATATCAATATTGCAGGGCTTATATCTGATGACGCACTCTTTGTGATCATGTACATCGTCATTCGAACACTATCTATTTTTGTGGCCCATCGCTTCTTTGCAAAGCGAGTAAAAAGCAATGATTACAGTATGTTAGGTCATTGCCTCTATTCACATGCTGGTACGGCCATAGCTATTGCCATGACTATTCAAAGAATCCCCCATATCACAAGTGGTATAATCTTTCAGACCATCATTTCCAGTATATTCATCTTTGAAATTGCAGGGCCACTTATCCTCAAAGAGGCCCTTAAACGCAGTGGAGAGGTCTCTTTAGAGTCCCTGAGTGATGGGCAGTATAGTTATGGACAGGATCGCCGATCAATCTTCAAAATCACCAAAGATTTTATCTCGAACAGTCTGTCAGGACTAAAAAAATAGTTTTGTCAGGATTAACAACCTGAGTTAAGATGCACATATGGATACGACAATTGCAAATAATGAAAAAAACGATGTGGAAACATCGACTAAAGATATAGCTGAACAAGTTTCACAAGAAGAAAACGATACAAAAGAAGAGATAACGAAAACGAGAAAAGACCTACATATGCCACGTAGGATTTTCCACTTTTCGATGGGCCTTATTGCGGGAATGATCTATAAGCATTTTCTTACTCACGCCCAAGCTGTTCACATCCTTGGTATTGCTACATGTGTATTCTATATTCTTGAACAGATAAGAATTAACTATCCAGAAAATAAATTAATGAAGCTAGGTAGCCGCTACCTTTTACGTGCAGAGGAACAACTTAAAGAGTCAGCTTCCATGCCGTATCTTATGGGCCTACTTCTTACAATCTTAACTTTTCCAAAAACGATTTCACTAGTGGCCGTCTTCACTCTTGCTGTTTGTGACCCATTAAGCGCAATCATTGGAATTCGTTTTGGTAAAACTAAATTAAAAGCGAATCGCTCCCTTGAGGGAACTTTGGCCTTCTTAATTGCCACACTTGCCATTCACCTAATGGTGCTTATAAATGTCTATGAGTTTAATATAAAGATAGCACTCGTTTCAATCTTCAGCTCCCTTGTGGTAACAGCAGTAGACTTTATGGATTTTAAAATTGATGACAACCTAACGATTCCACTTTCAACAGCTGGAGCGCTTTGGTTATTTATGGCAATTTTTCTTTAGAAAGATAAATAGAAAGATAAATAGAAAGATAAGTAGAAAACTACTAGAAGAACTTTAAAAATTTCTTCTTCTTTATTTGCACGCGACGATAGAAAGCTTCATTCTTAGCCTCATGCTTCACTTCCACTAGTCCTTCTCTAATAAACTCATTGAGATAGGCTTCGAGGACTTCCATATTTACATCATCAAGAAGGCTTAGATCTTCACTCTTTATTGAAATGAGAAGATTTTCCATATTCATCCATTCAAAGAATGATATATTCTCCAGAATAATCTCTTTTGCTAAATCGATTTCATCGTCCTTGAATGTATGCTGCATTTTAGAATTCACTTTTAAATTCTCCTCGCTCCATCTATTATAAAACATATGGAAAATAATACTAGTCGAACAAATGTTGGTACAAATCTCCCGATTGATTCTATTGAAGTCGGCAATCCTAAAGCGCAAAAAACTCTTTTAGTCCTACACGGTTTTGCCCAAAACAATGAACAAATAAAAGAAAATATTGTCGATAAATTTTCATCAGAGATTATACAGAACTTTCGTATTCTTATTCCAAATGGGATTTTTCCAATTCCTAAAATTAGACCTAAAGAAATTACTTATCGCTATAGTTGGTATTTCTACGACCACACAAGACAGAAATATTATATTGATATGAGTACACCAATCCAGGCCCTTGGAAACTATCTTAAGGCCAACGCAATTGACTTTAAGGATGTCATAATTATTGGATACTCTCAGGGAGGCTACCTTGCGCCAATTATGGCAAGCTACCTACCCGGAATAAAAGCTTCAATTGCAATTAATGCAAATACAAGAGTTGATAAGCTTGGAGAAAACCTAAGCTTTGATCATCTTTCAATACATAATGAAGGTGACCCCGTTGTTGAATTTCAAAACTCTCATAATAGCTTTAT
The DNA here is from genome assembly GCF_047085455.1 of Halobacteriovorax sp. RT-1-1. Classification (NCBI taxonomy): domain Bacteria; kingdom Pseudomonadati; phylum Bdellovibrionota; class Bacteriovoracia; order Bacteriovoracales; family Halobacteriovoraceae; genus Halobacteriovorax; species Halobacteriovorax sp. RT-1-1. Next base: position 1,503,211 of record NZ_JBKIXZ010000001.1, on the reverse strand, counting down.
TGAGCTTAAAAAGAAGATTTCTAATGCTCAATATGTAAGCTTTAAAATTAACTCTCACGAAATTGCGCCTGAGAATATTAGAGCTATTGAGACCTTCTTATTAGAAATCAAATAGTAACTTTAAGAACTCTTTTCGTGAATTGATATCAACGGCACGAGATGTATTGAAGACAACGTGTCCTTCTCCCTTATGAAATTTAATATCCCACATGGCCTGTGATGAATAAGGAAGAATACTGTAGCGTGAATCCACAATTGTATTATCTTGGCCCCAATGTAGATAACCGCTAGTGAAGCTTCTAAACCTCTCATAGTCATAAGGAAACTTCTGAGACTTATAGTGCTTTAAAAGGTTTTTAATCTCATTTTCTTTAACAATCGATGCACTCTCACTTTTTGGATAAAGCTTAATCTTACCAAAAGGAATACTTTTAACAGCATAAAACTTTGCTTGATCTTGATCGACGACAATTCCTCGCCATATGACATTATTAAAAATTGTCGGCTTAATCATCTGCCTTTGTGTTTGTTCATTAATAAGGCCCTTAGACGTTAGGAAATTAGTAACTCGCTCACGTTGATAAAAACCAAGTGACATAAAAGCAATGACATAAATAATGGCGGCATCATTAAATTTTAAATTCTTTGTTCGAAGACAAAGAATAACAAGAATAACGAGCGGGATAGTACAAAGTGGATCAATGACAGCAACGGTATTTAGCGCCACTCTTGTTGAAGAAAGTGGCCAAAAAAGCTGAGTTCCATAATTTGTGAATGAATCAAGAAGCCCATGGGTTGCATAAGCACAAAACGTATAAAGGTAACTTCTTTTCACTGGCACACGAAATAGTTTAAGAAATAAACTAACGATTAAGGCCCCTATTGGTATAAAGAAGAGAGAGTGAGTGAAATGCCTGTGAAACTGAACATGAAATAGAGGATCAGAGGATGAACGAATTAAGACATCTAGGTCAGCGGCCATCCCAGCAAGAGCACCCCATAGAGCTATCACCTTTAAACTAGGCGTTTCTTTAGATTCATTAGAGTCACTACTATCTTTTGTTTTTTGACGCATTTTTGCTTTAACTTTGGCCGCTCCAAGAGATGCCATCGAACCGAGCACTGCCTGTGATAATGGGTCCACTAAAATCCTCACTTTATGTATTCACCAAGAGTATGTTACCATAAATTAATGAAATTTTTAAAAGACCAAGCACTCCTTGCTGGCATAAAAAATATTTGTATACTAACAGGCGCTGGCATCTCTAAGGAGTCGGGATTAAAGACTTTTCGTGACCAAAATGGGCTCTGGGAAAACCACGACATCTACGAGGTAGCCTCCCCCTTGGCCTTTAACAATAACCCCAATTTAGTTCACGAATTCTACAACCAAAGAAGACGACAGTTACAGTCAGGTGAAGTTCACCCAAATGATGCTCACATAGCACTTGCGGAGCTTGAAAAGACAGGAAGTTTTCATACAACGGTTATCACTCAAAACGTCGACAATCTGCATGAAAGGGCCGGCTCAAAGAATATATTTCATATGCATGGCCAGCTTCTAAAAATTCGCTGCAAGAAAACCAAGAAAATCTATGAATGGACTAAAGACCTTACCATCGAAGATCGCTGCCAATGTTGTCATACCAAAGGAAATCTTAGGCCACATATCGTTTGGTTTGGTGAAGTCCCGCTTTTCTTAGATGAAATTCAACAGGCACTACTCAATTGCGATCTATTTGTCTCAATTGGTACTTCAGGGCTAGTCTACCCGGCCGCAAACTTTGTTGCTATTGCAAAAAGCGCTGGTGCTCATTGTTTAGAGATTAATCCACATCCGACAAATAATGCTGAGCTCTTTGATGAAACAATCGCAGAAGTTGCAACGCAGGGCGTACGTCACTTCGTGGAATCCATGCTTGCCATCTAGCATGCAGAAATTACATATCTCATAAAATCACTTTAATTTTCGTTTTCCCTTGGCTATAAGTGGGCACTCAATGCTATTGGAGAGATAAATGAAATCAGTGATTTTAACACTAGCGATGCTGTTTGCAGTTACATCAAACGCACAAGCTTCAAGTAATATTAGAGAAATTTGCGAAAATGCTTACTATGCCACTGGCTATACTAAGCTTCATCAATATAATCTCATCGTCAACTGGGCCCGTATTTCGGATCACGCCCTAGTTGATCTTGAGAATATTATCTACTCAGACTACTTCAAAGTTCTAGCTGAGAAAGATCTAGGTAATAACAAATCAAAATATACTTTAAAAGAAAATGGAAAACTAAATTCATATCAATATGAAGCGGCCCTTAGTGAACTTGCAAAGATCACAGGAAATAAAGCTTCATGTGTTTATGATCTTTAATCATTAGAGGGAAAAAATATGAAAAAACTATTACTAGCAGCGACTCTTTTTATTTCAGTAAATGCAAGCGCAAACCAAATCAAAATTTGTGCAATGGAAGCTCAAGAAACTTGTAAAGAGTTAACAAACAAAGAAGACTTCTACACATGTTTCAATTCAGTACGTGACTACTGTATTGATAACTACATGTACCAATCAGGTAACAAGTCAATGCCATGGTGTTTTGATGAGTGTGCTCTTGTTCAAGACGAAGCTCAAAGAAACCTTTGCTACGAAACTTGTACTGAAAAATAATTCATACAATAAAGTATAAATAAAGAAGGCACCCAATGGGTGCCTTTTTTTATTCAATTTTATCTTTCAACGATAGCAACAACGCCCATCCCACCTGCTGTACAGATTGAGATTAGTCCACGTCCGCCGCCTTTTTCTTGAAGCATTTTAGCAAGGCCTGCAACAATTCTTGCACCAGTTGCACCAAATGGGTGTCCAAGAGCAAGAGAGCCACCTTTAACGTTTAGCTTTGAGCGGTCAATTGACCCAAGCGCTGAATCTAGGCCAAGCTTTGTTTTACAGAACTCTTCATCTTCCCAAGCTTTCAGTGTACAAAGAACTTGAGCAGCAAAGGCTTCGTGAATTTCATAGAAATCAAAATCTTGAAGAGTAAGTCCTGCACGCTTTAAGAGCTTAGGAACGGCATAAACAGGGGCCATTAAAAGACCTTCTTCTTCGATGAAATCAACTGCTGCCGACTGACAAGTAGTAAAGTATGCTGAAACCTCAAGGTTATGCTCTTTTGCATATTCTTCTGAACATAGGAAAACACAAGAAGCACCGTCTGTTAAAGGAGTTGAGTTGGCCGCAGTAAGAGTTGCCTTCTCAGACTTTTCAAATGCAGTCCTAAGAGATCCCATCTTTTCGACAGTAGTGTTAGCTCTAAGAATTCCATCGCGCTCTAGGCCTTTAAAAGGCACAACAAGATCATTATAGAAACCTTCATTGTATGCACGCTCAGCATTTTGATGAGACTCCCACGCAAGTTGGTCTTGGTCCTTACGAGCAATATGCCAACGCTGGGCCATAAGCTCACAACTTTGTCCCATTGAAAGACCTGTGCGAGGCTCCTTAACCGCAGGGAAAGATGGTTTTAGATCGGCCGGGCGAATACTTAGTAAAGCCTTCACGCGCTCACCTGTTGAGCGAGCATAATTTGCACGGCTCATAGCATCTGAGAAATTTTTTGAAAACTCAACGGGGATATCACTATTCGTATCAACACCACCAGCAATTCCACACTCAATTTGTCCTGTAGCAATTTTCATTGCAATAATATTTGATGCCTCAAGTGATAGGCCACACGCTTTTTGAATATCAGTTGCAGGAGTGTGAAAAGAAAGTCCTGACTCAATTGTACACTCACGTGCAAGAGAGAAATCATAAGCATGCTTACTAACAGCTCCAAGAACGACCTCACCTACTTCTTGGCCTTTTAGGTTCATCTTATCTACTAAACCTTTAAGAGCAGCTGTCATAAGTTCTTTGTTAGATACACCTTGATATGTCGTTCCAGACCTTGCAAATGGAATACGTGATCCCGTGATAATACAAACTTTTCTTTGTTCCATTAGTTTTCCTTTTTATAAATTTGCCTTTTCAATTTATTAGGCTTTTTAGTTCGAAAATTATTTTACGATAACTGCTCAAATGAAAAAATTCATCAAGCTCTAGGAGTATCGAATTCAATTTAAGTTTTTCTTTTGCCTCAATAGACTTGAGGATCTCAACAACATACTTTTCAATGACTATAAAACATATCGCTAGAGGAGATAAATTTGATGTGTACACATCAGGAAATCCTACACCATTTAGAGAACCATGGTGCTGGCGAACAATAACATCAATTCCAGTTGGAATCCCTGAAATCTCCTGCAAGAGAGTTGTCGTCATATTAGCGTGCTCTAACACAAGCTTCTTTTCTTCATTTGTTAAATCCACGAAGGCCATATCATCAAGAGAGTGAATCTTTAAAAGTTTCTCTTCACGTAGAAGGATATCGTGGAAAAAACAAATATAACAAACTTTATCCATCGTTTGCTTTAGTTGTTCTCCTCGCCCCCATCCTAGATTTGGAATGATTTGATAAAAGAACAAACTAGTGAGATAGTTTCTTTTAAACGCATAAGTCGTTTCATTCTCTAAAAGAGAGCGAAGAAGTGTTGAAAGTTTCTTAGAGCCGCTTACAGTCTTTGTCATAGCTACAATAGAAGTCTTAGCAAGCTTTACTGTTTGTGGAGTGATTCCAATTTCATTTAGAAGGTTTTGTGAAATTTCAAAAGTATCACTACTAATTTCCATAATTTTCTTATCTTCTTTAAAGGCCTTCACAACCTTTGTTAAAGACTGAGATAAGATTTGTCCCATTAATTTCTCGAAATCTTCTTTTTGTACAAAGAAGTGCGAAAGATTATTATTTTCATAACGTCTTACGATATCTTTATCAAGAACGTCATTGGCATAGATTCTTTTAACAAAATGATCCACACCAGTTTTTGTCATTTTAATATAAATATCACAGCATGGATTTGAGAGCTGATAGAAATTTGCAATTTCAACACTAACAAAATCAGGCATCTTTAAATGTCTTAACTCCTCATCTGTAATATTTAAACTCTTAATTAGTTGAAGACTAATATCTCTGAGAGAAAATCTCGATGGTAGAGAGACAAAGCTCCCATAATCAATTTCCATCTCACCTAAGATAACAACAGGCTTTTTTATCGAGTGATCAATGATAAAATTTATCAAATTTTGACCGCCAACAATATTACGTCCTTCGCTATCGACATAGCGATTCTCACAAACGATCCCGTCATAAGTTGCTAATTCATCCGCATTCGTAATTAGTGATGAGTTAGCAAGACAATCAATTTCAAAAGAGTACTCATTTGTTAAGTACTCTCTCACACTTGATTGGATGCGCTCATCTGAATGGATAATTAGCAATTTTCTCATTAAAATGATCTTCTTTTAAAAATAAAGTTAAAGATTAGTCCCCAAATCCCAAGAGTTGCCACTAAGTGAACAAAACCGAAGACAAAGCTTTTTACAATTTCTAAATTAAGTTCGGCCCCAAGCGATAGCATATCTGCAAGGCCTGAGATTTCACCAATTCTTGGAAGCATCCAATAAAAGATAAAACCGAATATTGAAGAAAGGTTTAGCCCCGAAAGAGCTGGATTTCCCGCCTTGATATAAGTATAAACACCAACAGATGCCAGAACATAAAAACAAGTTAGTAGAAGTGTTCCAATTTTATTAAAGAATAAACTGAAGAAACAACTCACAAACATAATAATCAAAATCTGTAAGAAGTGAGGAATTAGTGAAGCAACCATCTTCACCATTGAGAAATCCACACCCTTTGGCACAAGATCATTTGATAGAAGAATAACAACCCCAATTATCAAAATGAAGATCAGATAAAGGAAACTTAAAACGGCTCCACCAAGCATACGATTGATAACATATGAAGAGCGCTTAATTGGCAGTGCTAAGATTTGAGAAATTACTCCACTTTCTAAATCACTACGAAAGATATTTGCCGAAATAAGAGCTGCGACAAGCTTTGCACTAAGACTGATAATCCAAATAACAACTGTCATACTTGCGGTTGCTAGATATGTACTAAAACCAGATTCTTGAATTTCAATTTGAAGGGTATTACTTAGCACTCCTCCTAGATACATTACAATAACAGTCATAATGAATAGAAAGATTACTGATTTATTTCGAACTTCTTTTTCAATTGTATTTTTAATAAGCGTTAAATTAAACATGAACTTCCCCACTTTCCTCTTTAGTCCCTTTAATAAGAGTATAAAAACGATCCTCTAGAGACATACCACCACGTACTTCATCAATAGGCCCCTGGGCCTTAACTTGACCGTGATTTAAGATAATCACCTTCTTTGCAAATTTCTCAACTTCAGAAAGGATATGAGAGTTAATTAAGATCGTCTTACCTTTGCTCGAAAGCTCAAGGCAGATATCCTTCACATCTTTGATACCGATTGGATCAAGCCCAGAGAATGGCTCGTCTAAGATAATCAAATCTTTATCAGCAACAATAGCAATACATAAGCCTACTCGCTGCATTTGGCCTTTTGATAATTCACTAAGCTTTTTCTTGCCTAACTCTCCAATTGATAGTTTTCCTAAAGCTTCTTGAATTCTTTCTTTTACAAGAGACTTTTCAACTTGGTGAAACTCAGCAAAGAACTTAAGAGTTTCTTCAACAGTGAAGTAGCTATAGAAAGTAAATTTTTCAGGTAAGTAAACCAGGCGAGATCGAGACATAGGATCATTTGAATCAATATCATAAATCGAAATATTGCCACTATCTGCACTTATAAGATTTAGCATACACTTTACAAAAGTTGTTTTTCCAGCACCATTTGGCCCTAAAAGAGCAACGACATCTCCATGTTCTACAGTAAGAGAGAAGTCCGATAATGCCTTTTGGTCTCTATAACTTTTAGAGACATTCTCAACGTTAATTACGCTCATATAGAAATCCTTATTTTTCGAGAATTGTTTTTGAGTTAATACTTCTTGGCCTTTTATTTTCATCAATGGCCACGTATGTGAAAATTCCATCCGTCACTCTAACTCTTTCTGTTTCAAACTTGCGAATAACCCAAGCTTCAACTTTAACAGCAAGAGATGTATTTCCTTCTCTTACAGTTGAGCAGTAACAGCATAAGATATCCCCAACTCCTACTGGTTGGATGAATTTCATTGCTTCAATTGCGATAGTTGCCGTACGGCCATTACAGCGCTTTCCAGAATAGATTGCACCGGCGATATCCATTTGCGAAAGAACCCAACCTCCAAAGATATCACCATTGTGATTTGTATCACAAGGCATCGTTAGCGTGCGAACACATAGTTCTCCTACTGGTTCATTTTCACTATTTTTTCCCACCATTTATATCCTTTTAAAGTCAGTTATAATAATTAAAAATATATCTATAATTTTAGAGTAAAAGGTCATTCAATGCTAGAAAAGAAAGAATTGCAACTCATTGGACAAGCTGTTGTTATAAGCAGTGTTATTGTGGCGGTATTAAACGGAGCGTATCTGTCTGGTATTTTCCCACAAGACGGAATGGTTTCAAGATTGCTAATTCTCTTAGGCGGAAATTTCATCAAAGGTGGCTACATTCAGTGGCTAACTTACATGGCATTCTTCTGGTCAATTTCAGAAATAAAAGAACTAAAGGCCCAAATTAAAGCTGAAAAGTCTTATTTTAAGGCCAATCTCCTTCCTACTGATGAAAAACATTTACTCATGTCTGACGATGTCATTCAAATCGGACAAAAAGTTAAGGACTTTGAAAAGAAGTATTCGAAAACTTTACTCACACAGCTCATTAAAAATTCTTGTGCTAAGTTTCGATCAACGAAAAATATTTCCGAAGTTCTAGAGGTCATTAATATTATAACTGACCTACATCGAGACAACTCAGAAACTGAACAGTCTAATATTCGCTATCTCCTATGGGCCATTCCTTCTCTTGGCTTTATTGGTACTGTACTTGGTATCTCAAGTGCTTTAATGTTAGCAAACTCCAAAGACATGCAACTGATTACTTCAACTCTTGGTGTTGCCTTTGATACAACACTTGTTGCACTAATCCTAAGTATCATTCTTATGTGGCTCTTTCACGATTTGCAAAAAGCAACTGATCAATTTCATATGAAAACAAAAGAATATGTAATTGAAAACTTAGTTAATAAGATTGAGATGTAGGAAAGCAAATAATGCGCCAAAGAAAGTCCATAGACGTTTTTAATATTTCATTTCTTGATTTACTTTCAGGAGCACTTGGAGCGGTGATTATCCTCTTCATCGTTGTTCCAAAGAATGAAGCACCTACAACAGTAGAAACTCCAAAAGAAGTTTGCGTTGATAATTCACAGGCACTTTCTCAATGTGAAAAGCTTGCTCAGGATCAAAAGAAAGTGATTAAAGAGCTAACAGCTCAAATTACCCCACCGCAGGCCAAGCCAGAACCAAAACCAGAACCAAAACCGACTCCAGCTCCAACGGTTAAGAATGCTGATGTAGGTTTTAATTTCAAAGGCAAGAGAGTGGCCTTTCTCATTGATGTTTCAGGATCAATGGCAACAGATGATCGTATTGGCCAAGTTAAGGCAGGCCTTAAGATGCTTATTGCTTCAATGGGAAAGGACTACTACGTCGATATCATCTACTTTCCAGGAAAGAATCGCAGTTCTCAGTATGCCCTATGGGGCGTTCTCCAAGATCTTAGAGATTTAAAAATCAAAGAAGAAGTCTATGAATTTCTAGCAGGACTTAGGCCACTTGGCGCTACCCCGACAAGAGCGGCCCTAAAATATGTTATCGACCAATATCCACAACTTACAGATATTGTCTTATTAAGTGATGGCTCTCCAACAAAGTCAGGCCGAACAACTTCACCTGATAGTATTGAAGATATTGTTAGGGATATCACCGACAAAAATAGACTTCGAAAAGTCCAAATTAACGCTATTGGTGTGGGGGCCACTAACTTCAGTAAGTCCTCAAATTTATATAAATTCTTAAAGAATTTAACAGATGCCAATAACGGTTTTTTCTATGGCTTCTAAAGTTGGCAAAAATTGCTAATTTTGCTAACCATAGATTTTATCGGATTTTTTAGCTAAGTAGTTGATATAAAAAGATTAACTACCTAGCAACTTCAGCTACTTACCCAAAATTGTCATAATAGTGTCAATGAACATGGCACTTAAACCAACATTTCGTCAGCACATTGTCAGAGTCTTGTTAAGAGCAAGCTTTTCGGCACTCTTTTTTGGAGCGACTCTCCTGTTCACTTCATGTGCTGGGCCAATGAACCCATTCGGAAGTGACACTCTTTCAATAATTAATGATGGGGATACATTCGAAAATCTCGAGGCCTTTACTAATATCTTAGATAACCATTTAAATTTTGATAATGTTGGAACAAGTACAATTGGAATTGAGTTCTTTCCTAAAAAACAAAATCGTCATGCTGTTTATGATCTTTATATTAAGATAAATTCTACTCGTGGAAAATTGAATCCAGAAAATATCGTTATCTTTTGGAATGGAAGAAATATTACTTCAAGCTTTAAAAATAATAATAAAGTTATCTATGAAGACGATCAAAATATCATCTATAAAATCAATCGCCTGAGTCTTCCAGCAAGACTTGAAACTGATATTAAAATTGGTTACCAATATCGTGGAGAGATTCGCTCTCTATACCGTTATGAAGAACCATCATGTAAGCAATTTACAACAGCAAATAACAACACAACAATTACAACAACAGATCCATTCAATGTTAAGGATAGCTTCATTGATCTTGTAAAAAATGAAGCTAAAAAAGTTCATACAAACCCTTCAATGCTACTTGGAATTATTGCCCAAGAATCAGGGTTTAACTATCGTTCAGTAAGTTCTGCAAAAGCAATTGGGCTTACACAAGTAACAGATGCAGCAAGCCAGCACGTTGTTAAGAAATACGATAAGTGGAAAGTTGATAAGAGAATTGAAAAGCTTCCATATGGACTTGTAAAATTCATGGTTAGGTCAGGAAAGATTAATCAAAGAAATGACTGGCGACTTAATCGTAAGAAGTCTGTTATTGGTGGCCTTGAGTATATTGAATATTTAAAGAAGTACTGGCGTGGAAATATCGATCTTGTACAAAAGTCATATCCAAAAATCAAAGACCTTAAATCATTTGAGAAAAGCCAACTTTTCACAGACCTAATTCTTGCCAGCTATAACTCTGGCCCATTTAGAGTTAAGTCACAACTAATCAAATTAGAAACAAATTGGCGTAACTCTGATCGCCTACAAGAAGCAAAGAATTATATTAATCGCGTAAATAGTTATTGTTATCACTTTACTCAAAATGACACACAAGGAGTCATCAATGAAGATCAAGCCATTAATCTTTAATATTTATGCATTTGTATTTATTGCAATTGCAGTTAGTATCCCAATTCAGGTCATGTTCCTTTATGGTCATAGTGCAACTGATATTGGTGCCATCTGGTCGAAAATGACAGTCTTTAACTTTATGGTTATGGCCTCTTGTTTTCTAAATGCGTACTTTTCATTTACAGCGCAAGATGACATCAAGTGGAGCTTTCCATTATCGATTGGCTTTGTTTGTTTAAATAACTCGATTGTCCTAGTTTATGGAAATGACTTTGAAGCAGCTTCAGTTATTCTATCAACTTTTGCATATATCCTAATGACTTCATATTTTATTCTTAGTCATGAAACGAATGTTATTAATTCTCCTGCTGCTCAGTGGTGGAAAACAGCAATTCGTTACCAAGCACCACTACCAACAAAGGTATCATCAACTGATATTCCAATTAATCTTGGAGAAACTTTTGATATCTCAAGAACAGGTGCTTATATTTCGTATAATACGCCAACTCAAAAAGATATCTTCAATTGTGGAGACACTTTTACTTTTAATATCGGAACAGATTTAGAACTAAAGGCCAAGGTCGTTAGAAAATCGAATGCTGTTGGACGCTACCCAGAAGGAATGGGGGTACAATTTGTTGAGCTTGGAGTTAGCGAAAGACTTCAATTAGAGAAGCTTTTAACAAGCCTTAGACAAAGTGTAGATGAAGAAAATATGGATAGTGATAACGATTACGAAGAGTATAATAAGGCCGCTTAGTCGTCCCCTAAGTAGCTAAAATAACGAGCTTGATTTTTAAATTGGCAGGACCTCACCGAGGTCCTGTTTTTTTATTGGGACTATATTTCGGGTAAATTCTACAATCTCCTACCATCTGTTCATAAATTACCGTAAAAGCTAATTATGTTACGTACCACTCTAATAATTTTAGCAACATCACTCACTATGGCCCAGGCAATAAACCTCAAAGGCCACGGTGATACGAAAACACAAATCGATCAAGCAAAATTCAGAAAGCGTCTTTCTGATTTGATGAAAAAAGGAAAGAGAACTCTTTATTATAAAGAAGCACGCCTTTACCTTTTTAATAATATCTACGCCTATAATAAATCTGGATCCGATAATAAGTTTCTAAAAGACCTTTACTGCGGAAATGAGTACGAAAATAATGTCGATATTCAATTAGACTCTGAAAACCTACCTGATGGTAATATCATCAACACTGAGCATACATGGCCGAAGTCTCGATTCTTTGACTATGGTGAAACTGTTGAACACGGTAAGAACGAATACGATGATATGGTTGCGGATATGCACCACCTTTTCCCAACAGACTCTTTTGTTAATAGTATGAGGGCCTCATATCACTACGGTGAAGTTGACGACAATAAACTTCAAGACTGTGGTGAATCTAAATTTGGAAAGAATAAGAAGTATCCAAATATGCCGCTTTTTGAACCACCTAATGAAGTAAAGGGTGATATCGCTCGTGGGCTATTCTACTTTGCAGTAATGTATGAGCTTCCAATTGATGATCGTGAAGAAGCATTCTTGAGAGCTTGGGACAAGTTAGATCCTATCGATGAATTTGAGAAGTTTAGAAATGATGAAGTTGAGAAGTATCAGGGCAACCGAAATCCATTTATCGATTACCCTGAATTAATTGAACTACTGACGGACATTTAATTTCTTACTTGATCTTCGCTGCCATCTCGCTAGCAGGATCCTTAGAGTTTCCATTTAAACGACGATCTAAGATCATTTTGAAATGAGAATATGGGTATGCGCCTTTAACAGGGACACCGGCCACAACAAAACCAGGAGTGCCACTAAAGCCCAATTTATTTGCACTTGCTACGTCCGCAGCAATCTTATTCTCGACACGTTTTGAGTTTACTAATTCCTTAATTTTCCCAATATCTAATTTCATTTCTTTAATTAAACTAAGGAAATATTTTTCACCATGACGAATCTTATTTTGATTCTTTAAAATTGTTTCATGAAAGTCGAAGGCCTTTTGGCCATATTCAATTCTAATTGCTTCATAGTATTTTGCGGCCAATCTTGCATTTGGATGAATTGAATCAATTGGCAGGTGGCGATAGACAAAGGCCACATCATCTTTATACTCATCAAGAACTTGTTTTACTGTCTCAAGGGCACGATAACAGAATGGACACTGAAAATCGGAGTATTCATAAATAACCACTTTCGCATTAGGATTACCAATGATTAAATCTTCACTATGCTTTTCAACTTCGATTGGATCTTTGAAAGCAGCTTCTAAAATTTCTTGTTCTTTCTTATTGCGATCTTCAAGGGCCTTCTCTCTCATTTGAGATGCCATCTTCTGAAGTGTTTCCATAAACAATTGCGGGTTCTTCTTCATCACTTCAGTTAAAATCTGCGGATTTTCCTCAAGAGTTTTTTGCAGATCGCTCGCCGATTGCTTCGACTGACATGACGCTAAAAAAAGTGCCACGCAGGCAAAGAGAAGTGGAATGGTTAAACGTTTAGACATAATGGCCCCTTAGTAGTTGTTCATGTTAACTAACCTTTCGTTATATTATGGCCAAGCTTTATTCGATCTTCGTTAGAGTTATGTCAATTCTTTGAAAAAAAAAGGGCCCTTGAAAGGCCCTTAAATCATTTTTTTATTCTTATTGAGCAAATTGTGGACGCAGCTTATAGCCGATACCTCGAACCGTTTCAATTAAATTTTCATTAAATTTCTGACGTAATTGAAGAACGTGTGTATCTACGGTACGAGTTGATGGATAACACTCATAACCCCAAACCTTATTTAAAATCTCATCACGAGATAGAGCGCGATTTGGATTTTCCACAAGAAGCTTTAGGAAATCAAACTCCATTTTAGTTAGTTCGACTAAGTTTCCATCCCAAGTAACTTCTCTTGTATCATTATCAATCTTAAGTTTTCCAAGAGTTAAAACACCTTTAGTATCAAGATCCTTAGCTGTAGCTCCTTGATCTCCAATACGAAGTTGCACACGAATACGAGCAAGTAGTTCACGAGACTCAAATGGTTTAGTCATATAGTCGTTTGCCCCTGACTCAAGGCCAACAACTTTATCAATCAGATCAGTCTTAGCAGTAAGAATAATCATAGGTGTATTATTATTGTTAGAACGAATCTCTTTTAGAAAATCAATCCCCTGTCCATCTGGAAGCATCCAATCTTGGATAATAAGATTAAAACCTTTTAAATCAATCTTTCTTGCTTCTTCTAAAGTTTGTGCCCACGTCGTATCAAAGCCTTCCATTTTAAGAAAATCAAGAATTCCCTTACCTAGTGAAACATCATCTTCAACTAATAGAATCTTATCCATAATTACTTCCTTTTAGGTAGAGTGATAATAAACTTCGTCGGCTTCTTAACCAACTCAATTTTTCCACCCCATTCATCAACTATATTTTTAATAATATTTAAACCTAAGCCTGTACCAGAACTTTTAGAGCCCTTAACAAACTCACTTGTTAGAGTATCAAGGTCTCTTGTAATCTCTCCACCATCACCGACTTCAACAACAAAGAATTTATCTTTTTCATAAATCTTTAAGTAGTGCTCTGGCGCACCATGAATAAAAGAGTTCTCAACGAGATTTTTAATGAGAATTTGAAACCAATAATAATCGACAAAGATCGTATCTTTCACATCAATCGATAGTTCTATTTCCTTATCATAAGTTTCCTTAATAGGAATAATTGTATCATAGATAAGATCTTCTAAGTGCTCTAGCTTTTCATAACTAAAAGTTAACATTCCTGAGGCATTAGAGCCTTGCAGGTAGTGCTTAGACTTTTCTGTTAGACGTTGAAGGCGATATACTTCTCCAGCAATTCGAAGAAGATCTTCTTGCTGTTCTTCATCCAATTTATCAATTGAGCGGTTCATTTTTTCAACAATTAAAAGAAGAGAACTAACAGGAGTTCTAAACTCGTGTGTCAAAACTTGAAGTGCCATTTTCTTACGACTCTCCTCAACCTTATCATCCTTGATCTTACTGAATAGTAGCCAAAGAATAATGAAGAAGATAACCATGATCCCGGTAAATGATGTCAAAGTCGAAGTAGAGACAGTCTGTAAGAGATGTCTTGTGTTCTGTCGCCAACAAATTGGACCGTCGTTGTAGACACACCACTTACCTGCACGTGCTCTTGATATTTGATAAGGCGTTTGATCGAGAAATCTTTCAATGGAATCATTTGAGTAAAAGCGATACTCGAGAACATTGTATTGGCGTGGATACTTTATTCGTGCCAATAAAAAGTTCTTTGCTAGAATAGTTCCTTCCTCATTAATAATATCTTGTAGAGTTTCCTGAGAAAGACTTGCAAGTAGACCGTAGATTCCACCGAGTGGCCCGATTTCACGTTGAAGTTGTGCAAGTTCTGAAACATGGAAGTAAGAAAGTCTACGCCTTACCCATGACGTCTGAGACGCCTGGCCTGTGGCCAATTGATATTGAAACAAGAGGTATGCGTAACTAACACCAGATTCATGAATATAAGGTGGAGATTTCACAAACCAGTTAGGAATATTTCGAATTCTTCCACAGCGGATTTGTTCCCAGACACCTTTTTTACGTGTTCCCGTAAGCTGAGATTGAAGAATCTCAATATTTGAACAACCTTTTGAACTTGAAAGTAGAGATGCATCAAATTCTTCAATAGCAAGTGAAGGATTAAGTAGTTGGAACTGTTCATCTGAGTAATACAATGATGAGAAGTTAACGATGGCGTATGGTGTAATTGTAGTTTGCATCTTAACTTTTAGCTCATTGATCTCATCAATTTGATACTGACTAGCAAATCGAGGAGCGAAAGTTTTTAAAACAAAACTTCCTGAAAAGAAGGCAACAATTAACGCCGTGAATATAAGTACAATATAAGGTTTCATTAAATCTAAGTAATCCCAGCATTTACAATATTAAACGTATCGTTAATAATTGTCCTAAATAAGTCAGAATATTGTCAATTAATCTTATGGCACACAGCAAGACCAACAAAAGGACGTCAAATGCTCATTCTTGGAGTTGATTTAGAAGGTATTAACGAAAATCTAACGCAAAAAGGTGTAAACCTTGAAGTTGACCGCGTTACGGAAATTGGAGCAGTCCTTTGGGATACACGCATCAACTCTCCAGTAAGAATTTTCTCAGAACTAATTGACGAGAAAGACCGTCTAAAGCTTACAGAAGAAGTCATTGAGCTAACTGGCATTGATGAGCAATTACTTGCTGAATGGGGCCGCAAGGGTGATGAAATCAAGATGGCCCTTGAAAGAATCGCACTTCTAATGAAGAAGGCCGACTATATGATGGCCCATAATGGTGCAAAGTACGACAAGCCAATGCTTACGGCCATGTTTAAAAGACATGGTATTGAAATGCCAAATAAAGTTTGGATTGATACTCAAGAAGATGTTGAGTACCCAAGAAAAATTACTCATAAATCAATGGCGCTTCTTGAGCACTCACATGGATTTATTAATCCATTCCCTCACCGCGCCGTAACTGATGTTTTAGCGATGTTAAAGATTGCTTCTCACTACGATTATGCACGTATGGCAAAGCTTGCTAGTGCACCTAAAGTTAGAATCGTAGCGGAGCTTAAGGCACCGAATTGGAAGAATCGTCAAGAAGTTGAAAAATTCAATACGATCAAGCACAAGGTTGCTCGTGCAAGATTCCAGTGGGATCCAAATGAAAAAGTTTGGTCAAAGATTGTTTCTCAAGTTCATATTGATGAAGGAAAACTTCTTTATGACTTTGATTGGAGACTTTCATAAGATATTCCACTCGAGCACTACCACCATATAAATTTCGACCGGGAGTGAATCCACATCCCTTGAAGTCTGGTGGCCATATGGAAGAAAGCGGCGAGCCTCAAACAGCTCGCCTAAGTTCTAGTGAAACTTTTGAAGATAGTGAAGATTATCTGTATGCGATTGATTTGGTAAATCAAGGATATTTCTGGGAGGCCCATGCCTACTTAGAATCCTTATGGAATGAGCATAATCGAACTGATGACTTTGCCATTTTATTTAAGGCCATCATTAAAATAGCAGCAGGGCTATTAAAATTAGAAATGAAGCAAGAAAGTGCATTTAGAACTCACTTTGAGCGCTGCCTTGAGCTACTTAATGAATTAAATTACGAAGTTTTTTGCGGAATAGAAATCGAAGATCTAAAAGTCTTGGTTTCTCATATGCTCGGCGAATCTTTCGAAAGCACCCCAGAGTTCTTTATCAAACTCAGGCTTTAAGCTCTTACGATCCATGGCCTTTCTCATACAATAGAGCCATTCATCTCGCTCAGCAAAACCAATTTTAAATGGAAAATGACGCTTTCTCATACGAGGATGGCCGTACTTTTCAATATAAAGACTAGGGCCACCTAACCAGCCAGATAGAAACATAAAGAGTTTCTTATTGGCACTTTCAAGTGAGCTTGCGTGAATAGCGCGACACTTGGAAGCCTTTGGGTCAGTATCCATGATCTCATAGAAGTTATTAACAAGTTCTTGAACGCCCTCGGCGCCACCTAATTTATGATAAGGAGTCATTTTTAATTTTCGAATAAGGAATTCTGGTAGTTTGATTTTCATAAATAAAAAAGGGAGTCGCTAATACGACGACTCCCCTCTTTATATATCACTAGTTTTGGATATTGTTAAGTAGGCGATAAGCTTCAATACGTCCAGACTTAGCTTTTGTGATAAGTCCTGCATTTGGTACTGAAGTTGAATAAATTCTTTCTTTAATTTGAGAGAAAGTTAGCCCTTCTTCTTTTGATAGTAGAAGTCCAAGTACCCCAGAAACCATTGGCGTTGCCATTGAAGTTCCAGACATCTTCTTATAACGATCACCTGGTACAGTTGAAAGAATATTTGAACCTGGTGCAAATACGTGAACTGTATCTTGTCCGTAGTTAGAAAAAGATGAACGGTTACCTTTACCATCCATTGCACCAACAGTGATTACGTTTTCAACATCGTAATTTGCTGGGTAAGTTGGTCTTGCATCGTTGTCAGCTGAAGAGTTACCAGCAGCAGCTACGAAAAGAACACCTTTATCACGTGCATTTTGAATCGACTCTTTAAGTGCTTCAGAGTACTCTCCTCCACCCCAAGAGTTTGAAAGAATTTTTGCACCATTTGCAACAGCGTAGTCAATTGAAGAGATTGCATCAATTGTTTCCCCTGAACCACTGTCACTTAGGAATTTAATCGACATAATTTTAACATTTGCCATAACACCCATGATACCAGTTCCATTGTGACGAGCACCAATTACACCAGCACAGTGAGTACCATGAGAGTGACCGTCCATTGGATCACCGTCTTTATTTGCAAAATCGTATCCATAAACATCATCAACAAATCCGTTTCCATCATCATCAATTCCGTTTCCAGCGATTTCACCTTCATTCTTCCAAGTGTTAGCTTTTAGATCAGCGTGAGTATAATCAACACCTGTATCAATAACTGCAACAACTAGATCGCGGTCACCTGTTTCAACATTCCATGCAGCAGTTGCATTGATGTCTTCACCAGCTTTTCCTCTTGAGAACCAACCACTAGAGTTGCGTCCGTCATTCATTAATCCCCATTGCTTAGAAAATTGCTCATCGCGATTTTCTGTTAATGAAGCATCATCATGTTGAGGAGCTGAAAAATCATTTAAGTTAATGATCCAGTTCTTCTCAACATACTCAACTGCTGGGTCTTGAACAAGGCCTTCAAAATTTTGCTTAACAACAGCAAAAGTACCAAAGCTTAGTTTTCTAACCTGAGCATCTGCCATATTCGTGTTAACAAGAGACTCGAAACCTGGCTTTAGTTTTACAATGTAACCATTGAAGTTTTGAGCTGAAGCGCTCAGCGCACATGTCATACCAAGTGCAAGAAATAATTTTTTCATGAGTTATCCTTATGTTCATCCGTGATCAAAAGTAATTCGGTAAAAAAAATGATTTCATTTTAATTTTCTTAAGACAAGTTCAGATTACAGGGTGTAAGAAGTTGTTACAATACCCGACTTTTCACATTGGTCTTTTAAACCTTTTCCTACTTTATTGATTTAGGTATTATGAAGGGCAAATTATAAAAGGATTATAAATGTCAGATTCGACTGAAACGAATAACGTTCAAAATAAAAATGAAAACCCGTTCATCAACATTCTCTGTAATGTTGTTATTCCATCGGTGATACTTACAAAATTTTCAGGGCCTGAAAAACTAGGTCAAGTAAATGCTCTGATCATCGCCCTTGCCTTTCCTCTTTTATATGGAGCATGGGACTTTATCTCTAAAAGAAAGTTTAACTGGATTGCGGCCATTGGTCTTGTGAGCGTTCTTCTAACAGGAGGAATCGGTTTATTGGAATTAGATCGCACATGGATGATTGTAAAAGAAACTGCTGTTCCACTTGTAATTGGTCTTTTTGTACTTGCTTCTCAATTCACAAAGAAGCCACTTATTAGAACTTTATTTGAACAAATTTTTGATATGGAAAAAATCCACATGGCCTTTGAAGCAAGAGGATTACACGACGACTTCAAACAAAAGATTCACATTGCAGGATTCTACTTTTCTTCAACATTCTTTCTATCAGCATTTTTAAATTATGTTCTTGCGGCCATCGTCCTTAAAGGAGCACCAGGTACAGTTGAGTTTAATGAGAGCTTAGGAAGAATGACAGCACTTAGCTTTCCAGTGATCTCTGTTCCAACTTTAATTGTAACAGTTATTATTATTTTTACTCTAGTAAATTACATCAAGAAACAAACACAGCTTCCATTAGAAGAAATGGTAAAGCAGCAATAATAAATATAAATGAGGGATTATGAAATTTAATCAACTTGGAAATACAAATATAAAAGTTAGTGAAATTTGTCTTGGAACAATGACATGGGGTGAACAAAATACCATTGAAGAGGCCCATGAACAACTTGATCTAGCGCTCGACTATGGAGTTAACTTTATTGATACAGCTGAAATGTATCCAGTTCCTGGTCAACAAAGTACATACACAAAGACAGAACAATTCATTGGAAAATGGGATAAGATGCAAACTCATAGAGACAAGTTTATTCTTGCTTCTAAAGTTGCAGGCCCTGGATCAATGGATAGCTATATTAGAAATAGTGACATTAGAAAGATCGCCTTTTCAAAAAGCGATATTAAAACAGCTTGTGAGGCTTCTCTAAAAAGACTTAACACTGAATACTTAGACCTCTACCAAATTCACTGGCCATCGCGTGTGACAAATTTCTTTGGACGTCTAAATTATGAGCATATCACTCCTGAGATTGAAGTGAGCTTCAATGAGAGAGTCGAGGCCATGGATGAACTTATCAAAGAAGGCAAGATTCGCCACTGGGGACTATCAAATGAATCACCATGGGGAGTTATGAAGTATCTTGAAGCGGCCAAAGAAACAAATATTGCACGCCCAGTTTCAATTCAAAATCCATACTCTCTACTTAATCGCTCATTTGAAGTTGGTCTTGCAGAAATGGCAATTCGTGAGAAGGTTGGATTACTTGCTTATTCACCTCTTGCTTTTGGCGCGCTCTCTGGAAAGTATCTAGATGGAAAGAGACCTGCAAACTCTCGCCTAACTAAATACGGTGAATACTTCACTCGCTACTCTTCAGAACATGCACAAAATGCAATCAGAGCTTATGTCGAACTTGCTAACGATGTTGGACTCTCACCTGCAACTCTTGCACTAGCTTTTGTGAACAAGCGTGAATTTAATACATCAAATATCATCGGTGCTACGACAATGGAGCAATTAAGAGAGAACCTTGCCACAAGTGAAGTGACTCTTGATAGCGACACTCTGAATCGCATTGAGGAAATACACAAGGTGTTTACTATACCTTGCCCATAAGACTGGCACTTTCTGCCACTCACTCCACATAAGTTCTTGATTTAATTTAATTTGATAAAATCTAGAACAAGAACTTATGTGGAGGCGTTCATGTTTTCAAAATTTAAGCAAAAGAGTGAATTCGATCTTGGTAAACAAGAGCTTGCAAAAATCTTCTTTGAATTAGAAGAGTTTGAAGATGCACCTCTCAAGATGGCCCTTGCTAGTTATGAAAACTTAAAAGCTGGAACAAAATCCACAGAAGACTTCTTCTACTACCTAATTGAAGACTCAATTTTTACTTCCCTATACGCTACATTCTATGAACGCATTTTCATGGCCATCAATCAGTATCCGGAACGTGCACTTGAATTAGTTGAGAGCTTTAGTGCAGATGCAGATGAGAGGGAGCAAGTTATTGCAACTCAAACTCAGCAGCATCTGGCCTTTGTTGAAAACTACGGAATGTGTAGCGGATGCGGTTCATGTGAATACCACCAAGACGTTGCAGAGCTTATCGCCTATTATCAAAAAGGTGATATCGACTTCTTTACTGAGTTATATATCGGTATGCAAACAATCCAATTTGCCATGGAATACTTTCTTTACGATTATATTCCAAGTGATCCTAAACTTGTTAAGCTTACGGCCCCTGCCCTAATGCAAAACTGGCGTGAATTGATCTACAATTACGCTAAACTTAAGGCGCGTGAGCTTTAGGCCATAAACTTACAAGTTCTATCTTTAAGCTAGATAAAATTGCATAAACTAAAACTCCTTAATATCATTAATAGGATTATAAAAAGGAGTTTATAATGAAAGTACTAATTAGTTTACTAATGCTTCTGCCTGCTTTCGGTGCAGGACTTCAAATTGGAAATGATCTAGCTTCCAACCCTGTTGAAGGGAGTATCCGCTTAACATGTAATGACAGAAATCAGCACCAAATTCGCTACGTAAATTGTAGTGCAAATTACTTAAGCCCATCTGAGTTTTCAAGCTTTGTTCTAGACGAAGGTGAAAGAGTTGATGCAGACGAAGTAACTCTATACTACAAGGACCACAAGGGACGCAAAAAATCGAAGTCATCTTCATTTGATGCTGAAAAAGGTGAAAGTTCTAAGAAGTTCAATCTTTGGATCTACACTCTACTTCAAAGGCCACTACTTAACTACTACGGTGAAAATGAAATCGAGTACAAGCTAGAAAAAAATGGACGCGAAGTTGCTACTGGAAAGTTCATTGTTAATGTTGAAAAACAAGACACAAAGTACTGCCAAAGCGCAAGCTACTGGTCAAGCAATATGGATGACTGTCGCTTCCCACAAAACTTCTGTGCTCGCTACTTCCGCGACTACAACTACTGCCAATAAAAAAGCAAAATACAAAGCCTCCAGTCCGGAGGCTTTTTTTATACTCGAAATATTTTGATTTTGGTTCCAGGTCACTTTTCGTTGACCGAACGTAAAGGAAAAGCGCCAGGAACGCTTATTGCTCCCTCCGGCCAACGATGGCTGACAATCTATTTATTAAATGGAAACCAGCCGTTTCTTTTTAAAACTTTTATGGCAACAAAAATATAACCCCAACTAAAACCTTCAATAAGAAATAAGACCCAAAACGGAGAATCTGAGGTATTTCTATAAATATAAGCCCATAAAAACATCACTGACGTAGCAAAAGCTGCTACGATACCTAGAGGTATCATGAGCTTTGTAAAGACTTCTCTCTGGTCATTCATTTCTAATTACCACCACATTGATTAGGACTTCTATTGTTGTTAATGTTATCCAATTGATTCTGTAGATTGTTATTTCTATTGATTAATCGACCAACACCTGCAACATCATCTCCCTCTGCCGCCGAGATTGCGACGTTCGCCCCGATACCAACTGGTATTGCAAATAAAGCCCCTATTGGCCCAGCAACTACACCTATTGCCCCAACTGCTCCACCAACAAAACCACCCGCAAAAGCTCTTCCCGCTTGCCCAAAACTTTCACCTCTAATAAGAGAAGCCCCTGCCTGAATTGAACCAAGCACAAAGCCGGAGCCAACAATTGCGACAGTCGCTGTTGCCGGATCAATGAACTTTCCTGTAGGGTCGATATGGTTCACAGGGTTGTTGTTCACGTATCTGTAAAGGTTGGTGTCTCCACCCGCAAAACCGATAAGGTCCTTCTGGGATTTGGTTCCAGGTCACTTTTCGTTGACCAAGCGTAAAGGAAAAGCACCAGGAACGCTTATTAATGGATCTTTGTCTTTAGCAGGTGCATTGCTGGCAAAAGTTATAAAAAGAATAAGTGCCAAGGCGAATTTCATATTATTTTCCTTTTGCAAAATGGTACTGCCAATAGTTTCAATTTTTAAGAATATATCTGAATTTTTTGGCAAACCTGAGGCAATTTAGTTTCTTATTTTATATATGGAGGAAAAGGGTCCTTGTCCTCAATCCTACATCGTTGCTCTAGTTCAAACTTCAACTTGTAAAGATCACGAGTAGGTCCATGCAATGCCCCATCGTTAAATTTTAAATCAGGAAGGTTGCCACTTACATGTAAAGATGTATTTGGTATATTAATAAGTTTATCATTTGTTTTTACAAGTACACTTTTGGAAAGCATGCCTTTCATCGAAATCTCAGTTACGTCTTTGTATTCAACTTTTCTATTAAGCTCTTTGAAGATTAAATTATTGGTAGCTTCTAAGAACTGGTCTTTTAGTGTAATTGACCAATTCCCCTTATAGAAAACATATGCATTTCCAAGAGGTAGAGCGACAGCCAAAAACCAGGAAGCGAAATAGTTAAAAGAACTTATATTAGAACTTTCTTCATGAAATATAAGGTAAATTATCACTGCAGATAATGGGATCGCTAACAAAGAAGCGATCCCTGAAAGTTTAATTAAAAGCGATGGTTTAAAAGTAATGTCAGTCATCCAAACTATCTCGCACCACAAGCATTAATAGCAGCATTCCCACCAATATCGATTGGTAGCAGACTTAATCCAAGTCCTACTTCCCCAGCAACGGTTGCACCCAACAATGGAGTTAAAGCACCTGCACCAAGTCCAAGTCCTGCAGCAAATCCAGCCTGACGAATATCAATTTCACCAGTAAATGCAGCTTGTCCTACAAGATTAGCAGTAAATCCACCTAAACTTCCACCAATTCCTGCAGCTAAAGATTTAGTACCTAAACCAATACTTAGACCTGCTCCGCTAAATAAAGCAGCTCCTGATCCAATTCCAAACCCTGTTACAGCTCCAACACCAATGCCAGATAATATAGCATTTGTATCTCCACCATTTGCAGCAGCTACAAATCCACCAGCAATGCCACCAAAGACTGCTCCAATCCCTCCTGAGATTAAAGGCACAGGTATGTTACCTGATGGGTCCACAAAATTAACAGGATCGTTGTTTACGTAACGATAAAGGTTGGTATCACCACCCGCAAACCCAATTGGATCTTTCTGCATCCATCTACCCGTGACAGGATTGTAATCCCTCGCTCCAAAGCGAGTTAAACCAGTATGAATATCATAAAGTCCACCAGCGTATGCAAAAGGCTGAAACCCTGGATTTGAATCTGATGTAATTTCACCAAATGTATTATAAGTTAAGTTTTGCGCAACTGTACCTGTTGCAATATCCACGACCTTCAAGACACTTCCTAAATTATCACTTATTACACGATATAGTTTACCACCTTTTGTGATAAATGCAGGGACATGTGACTTTTCACCGTAAATATATGTTTCAAGAATATTCCCATCAGCATCCACCTTTGCAACAGGATTTAACCTATCCAGATACAAGAATCCTTCAAAGAACTCGTTATTTAAACGTTTTCCAATTCTACGACCTAAATAAAGGGGAAGTACTTGATGTGACAAATCGTTTTTTTAAACAGAAATGCCTCCAATCCGGAGGCTTTTTTTATTCTATGATTTCAATTTTAAGTTTTGAGTTTTTAATATTCTTAATCTTATCGACATTCTCAGTAATCTCCCCCAGCTTTATGAGGCCAGCAGAGTAAGAAAAATCTTTATAGAATATCGCGACATTCCCCCATGGAGCATAGTAACAGATATCCCCAACACGAGGCTTATACCCCGCAGGCTCACCTTCCACAGAAAGCTTCTTTGGGAGATAGAAGATCTTCTCATTAGAAGCATAGTCTTCAACATCGACTTCAAGAGGTAGTTGATTAACTACTTTAGTGTTTTCAAGAATACCTTCAAATTCAAGGTCATCCACTTTGATTCGTATCTTCACTTTACTTCTTACTCCTAATGCCCCTAAGCCCATCCTTATATTGCTTATCACTAACTCTTTCCATCCAAATGACATTTTTACCATTCTTCTTTTCTTGTAAAGCCAAGTGAGTGACTGTATTTTTATTATCGGCTCCATGCCAATGCTTAACTCCTGCTGGAGTCCATACAATATCACCGGCCTTCATGACTCGCGCTTTTTCACCCCATTGCTGAACAACTCCCTGTCCCTTTGTGACAACAAGAAGTTGTCCTTTCGGGTGTGTATGCCAAGCGGATCTTGCATTTTTTGAAAAAGTCACTTCACCACCAGTTAAATCTGAAGTGTCATGAGTTTCAAAAAGAGGTCTAAGAAGTACATTACCAGTAAAGACAGGAGAGCTACTATCAAACTTAATGGTCTTATTAGTTGGTGTGATTTCCATAAGTTTCTTTTCGCCTTGAGCTTCACCATTGGCATTTGTAATACCTGAACAGCTCATAAGCCCTAGAGACAAAATTAAAGTTAAAACAAATCCATTTTTCATGACTAACCTCCAAGATTATTATGCGATGACATTTTCAACAACTTCATCTTCATTTTTATTAAAAACGGTTTTTACAAATAAGAAAGTAAGTATTGCAGAGACAAACCAGAACAAACTGCTCATTGAAAAGACTGCAAATGAACCACTTTTATCGTAAAGAATTCCTCCAGCAAAAGCTCCTATTCCAGCAGCTGTTTGCACTGAGGCAACATAAAGACCACCGATTGATTCCGTATCATCAGGTGCAATCTTTGTCCCCCATGTCGACCAACCGACAGGAATGGGAGCAAAAGAAATCCCCAATAAGAAAATTAATACTCCGGCCTCGATAGCACTCGTTTCATTAAATGCGAGTGCAAGTGAAGCGAGAGCAAGTAATAATGGAAAAACACTTAATGCAAAAGTTAAACTTCTTTTTACTATTTCAGCGGCAATAAATGTTCCAATAAAATAGGCAGCATCAAAGAGAAGGAAGACTAACGATATCCCCTTTACATCAAGGCCTATCGTACTTTCAAGATAGGGTCTCATATATGTGATCGTTGCAAATCGTCCACAAAAAGTTAAAGCGACAGCAAGCAAACCGACTTTGACCGAAGGCCTTGATAAAGTTTTAAAAATTGTTTTGAACTTAACCTTAGAATTTGCCGCTAGAGTTGGCATACTATTAAAAAGCCAAATCATTGAGATAATTGCTATTAATGAATCAATGAGAAAAATCGTACGCCAGTGCAAGTATTGGCCAAGAAAGCTTCCAAGAGGTGCGGCCAGCATCGTTGAGAATGAAGCACCTCCAAAAATAATTGAAAGGGCCTTAGGAAGATTATCCTTGGAAACAAGACGTGTTGCAAGGGCAGCGGCCATTGACCATATTCCACCGAGAGAAATCCCTAAAAGTCCTCTACCGAAAAGAAGAATCACAAGATTAGGGGAAAGCGAAACGATAGCAGATGAAATAGCAACTAGTGCTGATAAGCTTATCAGTAAGTTTTTACGGCCAACCTTTCTAGTCACATAAGATATCGTTAAACTCGTTAAAACTGCAAAAATGGAAGTAACAGTAATGGTTTGCCCAGCAAAACCTTCACTTATAGCAAGATCCTTGGCCATAGGAGTTAAGAGGCCTACAGGTAGAAATTCTGCAATCATGACACTTGAGATCCCAAGAGTCATGGCCCAGATAGCTCCCCATGAATTTTTATTTTGATTTAACACGAATAATTGATCTCCACATTGAATTATTATTTAAATCAATTATGGGATAAATTATTGTTTCAATAAATGACACTATAGTTTATGAATCATTAACTATCACTTACTAATCTTTCATTAGAAGACGTGGCCCAGTTCCTTCCTGACCAAGTTCATCATCAGGGTTACGTAAAGGACAATCTTTTAAAGACAAACAACCACAACCAATACAATATCCAAGCTGTGACTTTGTTCTTTCAATTAACTGAAGACGTTCATCTAAAACCTTTTGCCAACTACGGCCAAGTTTCTTCCAATCACTAGCAGTGAGATTCTCTTTATTCTCAATGCTTTTAAATGCTTCTCTTATCTCTTCTAGACTTAGACCAATACGTTGTGCAACCTTTAGATAACTAAGAATACGAAGTTCACGACGATGGAAACGCCTTTGATTACCTTTATTACGATGGCATCTTAGTAAGTTCTTTGACTCGTAAAAGTGAATCGCAGAAATAGAAACTCCACTTCTTTTACTGAGTTCTCCAACAGATAAATATTCATTTAACTCGGCCATAAAATCTCCTATTGACCTCAAGCTAACTTGAGGTTTTAGAATATTAACACAATTAAACGTCAATATGAAATAAAAGGAGATTGAATGAAGAACGCACTAGTAACAGGTGGAGCTCGCGGGATCGGAGCAGCGACTGTAAGAGCTTTAGCTGCTGATGGACACAGAGTATTTATCAATTATGTAAATAGCGAAAAGATCGCGCAAGAGCTTGCAAATGAAATCATTTCTAAAGGTGGCGAAGCTTACCCAATTCAAGCTGACGTACGTGATGAAACACAAATACAGGCCATGTTTGATAAAATTGAAAAGGATCATGGACCGGTTTCAATTCTTGTATCAAATGCAAATATGAACTTTACAGCAAAGCCATTTCTTGAACAAAGCTGGGATGAATTTTCTCAAAAGCTTAATGATGAAATGCGTGCTTCATATATCACTGCAAAAATTGCAGCAGCACAAATGAAAAAGAATCGCTTTGGACGCTTGATCTTTATTTCAAGTACTCTTTCTGAATCACCTATGCCTGCATTTATTGCACATGGTTCAGCAAAAGGAGCACTTGATAGCTTTAGTAAATATCTAGCACAAGAGCTTGGGCCTCATAAGATTACATCTAATATTGTAGCTCCAGGTTTTGTTGAGACTGAAGCGACAAAAGATGCACCAAGTGACTTTAAAGACTATCTAGCTTCTTTAACGCCGACACAAAGAAATGCTCAGCCCGAAGATGTTGCAAACACTGTTGCTTTTCTAGCGAGTGAGAAAAGCTCACACATAAATGGTACATACCAACCTGTTTGTGGTGGCGCATACCTACCATAACTTCCAAATAAAAAGGCCCTTGCTATAAGGGCCTTCATTTTAATTAAAGATTAGAATTTACAAAATCCCAATTAACGAGATTCCAGAACGCATCAATATATGATGGCCTTGCATTTCTGTAGTCCACATAATAAGCATGTTCCCATACATCAATTGTAAGAAGAGCTTTTAGACCTGAAGTCATAGGAGTCTCAGCATCATCTGTATTTACGATTTCAAGTTCTCCACTCTTGTTCTTCACTAACCATGTCCAACCAGAGCCAAAATTGGTTGCAGCAGTGTTAGAAAATTCTTCTTTAAATTTATCAAATGAACCCCATTTTGCATTAATCGCTTCTGCAACAGCACCACTTGCTTCTCCGCCAGCATTTGGTGCAAGACAATTCCAGTAGAATGAGTGATTCCAAACTTGAGCTGCATTATTGAATAGTCCACCTTTAGAGTTCATAATGATTTCTTCAAGTGACATATTTTCAAACTCAGTTCCAGGGATGGCCGCATTAAGTTTTGTTACATATGCGTTGTGATGTTTGCCGTAATGAAAATCAATTGTTTCGGCCGAGATATGAGGTGCTAGTGCATCTTTTGACCATGGTAATTCAGGTAACTTATGTTCCATTTTAACTTCTCCTTGATAATGTACGTTTAAGCATACGTCATAATAAGACCTCAACCTAGGTTGAGGTCAAGAAGTCTGGAGACTATTTTAAATTATCCTGAAAGAATTTTGTGATTTTTTCAAACGGGATAATATCTTTCTTATCATAAAGATCAACGTGGTTCACACCAGGCATAACCATAAGCTCCTTTGGTTCAGCGGCTGCTGCATAAGCGTCCTTACTGAAGTAAAGTGAGTGTGCCTCTTCCCCTGCAATAATGAGAATTGGACGAGGTGAAATCTCATTAACATAAGTTAGCAAAGGAAAGTTCATAAATGAAAGTGGTGAAGTTGCTGACCAACCAGTTGTCGAGTTAATTGATCTAGCGTGATAACCACGATCTGTACGGTAGTAATCAAAGAATCTCTTTATAACAATATTATCATCTTTAGAAAGAGTCTCTGGTAAATTACGTGGACCAACAGTTGGTGCATCTTTTTCAAAGTCAGCATATCTTTGATTGCTTAAGGCCTCTAGTGCCTGAGTGCGAGTTTCTTTTGTTAAAGTATTCCCAACTCCATTTGCCATGGCCGCCGACATATCATACATACTTGTTGTTACAACCGCTTTAATTCTCTTATCAACGGCCGCAGCACTTAATCCGAAACCACCAAAGCCACAAATTCCTATCACACCTATTTTTTCACGATCGACGAATTCTCGCGTACCAAGAAAATCAACAGCTGCACTAAAGTCTTCTGTGTTAATTTCTGCTGATGCTAAATTACGTGGTTCACCACCACTCTCCCCTGTATATGAAGGATCAAATGCAAGAGTGACAAAACCCTTCTCGGCCATCTCTTGAGCATAAAGTCCAGAGGACTGTTCTTTGACAGCACCGAATGGGCCACTAACAGCAAGTGCTGGTAACTTTTGAATTTTAGTATTCTTTGGAATATAGAGGTCTCCAACAAGTTCAATATTATAGCGATTTTTAAAAATCACCTTCTTATGTTCCACAAGTTCACTCTTTTTAAAGGTCTTATCCCATTCTTTAATTAAGTTCATTTTATCTCCTTTCTTAATTTTTTGGTTTGAGCACGCCGCCAAGAAGGCCAAGCTGCCAATAACCATAAACTTCGATACATTCTTTAGATTCAAGACTTCCATCATCAAGCTCCTTTTGTTTATAAATGGATTTTAGGCTAGAAAATTGTTTCGATAAATGGCACAATACTTAAAGAATCATTAACTAAGGGTTACTAATGAATAAGGACCAATTTGACGGGCTCATTGCTCTAAAAGTCGTTGCTGAAAAGAGAAGCTTTAGTGCGGCCGCTGAAGAACTACAAGTTTCTCCCCCAGCAATTAGTAAAATGATTTCAAGTTTGGAAGAAAAAATGGGAGTAACACTTCTTACTCGAACAACAAGAAGTGTTAGTTTATCTCAAGCGGGGCGAATATTTCTTGATCAAGCAGGGCCAGCGATGGAGCAGATTATTACTGCCCAAGAAAATGCAAAGAGCTTTGGTAAGTCGACAACTGGTACACTTAAGTTAAATATGCCTGGAGTTTTTTATCCTTATTATATTTCTAAACATATAAGTAGCTTCTTAAAAAAATATCCTGATGTCACAATTGATATCTTCTCAGATGATCAGGCCACAAATATATTCGATGAAGGTTTTGATGCAGGAATTCGCATTGATGATATCTTAGCTAAAGACCTAATTGCTTTAAAACTTTTTGGGCCAATTGAGTTTGTCGCCGTCGCTTCACCAAAGTACTTAAAAGAAAATGGAACTCCGAAGCACCCTAAAGATCTTTTAGAACATAATTGTGTTCGCCACCGTTTTGGAAGTGGAAATAGTATTTATGAGCGTTGGGAGTTTGAAGAAAAGAATAAAGAATTTAGTGTAAAAATAAATGGGAATATTATTTTAAACAACTCGGAAAATATTAGAGAAGCGGCACTTTCAGATGTGGGAATTATCTACACTGAGCGCGGTAATGTTCAAGATTATATCAATAAAGGAAAGCTTGTTTTACTTCTTGAAAAATATATCGCAACAAGCTCTGGCTACTACCTCTACTATCCACATAGAAAGCATATGTCCCCGACCCTTCGTGCATTCATTGACCATATGAAAGAATTAAAAAATAAGAAATAAAAAAGCCTCCAGTACGGAGGCTTTTTAACAGTTGCGAAACCAAAGGTGCATGGCACCCTTAGATGGCACCCTTAGACGCGATAAAGAGAAGCTGCCCAAGTAAAGCCAGCCCCGAATGCAGCACTTGCCACAAGCATACCTGGCTTAAGTACACCTTCTTTCATTGCATCGTGCATTCCCAAAGGAATTGTCGCAGCAGTTGTATTTCCATATTTTTGAATTGTATTGAAAACTTTCTCTTCAGGAATTCCCATCACCTCTGCAACTTTAGAATTAATTCTTAAGTTTGCTTGGTGGAATAAGAAAACATCAACGTCATCAACGCTTACACCATTCTTGGCCATAAGTTTTGAAAGTGCTTCTGTCATTCTTTTTACAGCGTGAACAAAAACAGTCTTCCCATTCATTTGTGGGTAGTGAAGTTTTTCATCAAACATTTCTTGAGAAAGTCTTTCTGTTGAATCAAAACCAGTTCCTGCAGCAGGAAGCCAAAGCTCCTTAGCATACTTTCCTTCACTGTGAAGAGAAGCATCGATAAAACAAGGCTCAGTCTTCTTATCATTAACTTCTGTTGCACTCATAACAATTGCACCAGCACCATCACCAAAAAGAACAGAAACATTACGTCCATCTGGAGTTTGGTCTAAACCTTTTGAATGCACTTCTGCACCAACAACAAGAATATTCTTATTTGATCCACTAACGATAAATTTATCAGCAACAGTCATGGCATAAAGAAAACCAGAACACTGTTGACGAATATCGATCGCAGGGATTTCTGAAAGACCAAGCTTGTCTTGTAGAAAACAACCTGTTCCTGGAAAGTCAAAGTCAGGAGATAAAGTTGCTAAAATGATCATGTCGATATCTTCTTTTTTGATGCCAGCATTTGCGATGGCCTCTTCACTTGCCTTAAGTGCAAGATCTGAAGTTGAAGTCTTTGCATCAACCCAGTGACGCTGCTCAATTCCCGTTCGCTGAACGATCCATTCATTTGAAGTATTCATCATCTCTTCGATATCTGAATTTTTAAAAACTTGTGGTGGTACGTAAGAACCCACTCCAATAATTTTACTTGCCAATACAGCCATAGTATTTCCTTTTCATAAATTTTCTTACATCTGAACTGGTGAATGATATCTTTTCAATTTAACACAAGATTCGCATATGCGATAGAGAGCAGACTTACAATTTTATTTTTCTTAAATTGCCCCGATACAATTTTTATGGGCCAATTCTTGCTCGGTTTTTTTATTGGCCAAGATATGTTTTCTTGTTAACATAGAACTATTCCAAGGAAGGAATTAAAATGACTAAGCTTAGTCACCTTATGGTGTTTATTTACATTCAAATGAGTTTCAGCGCATCTGCTGCATACAACTCAACTCAACTGACGAATCACTCTTACTACCCAGAGGATACAGCGCAGTTCATCTCTAATACTCTTAAAAAAGCCAACAAGAACAGTTTAAATACTTCTCTTAAGATAAAAGAAAAGCTTAGAGAAATATTGGTTTCTGCTCATATTAGAACACCAAATAAAAATGACTTACTTGCAGTTGATTGCTCAGGTAAGAAAAATTGTTATCTTCAAAGAACACCAAGAAATTATAAAGAGGCCAGAAAATATCTTTTCGGTGATGTTTACCTACAAACTTCATCTAAAGGTCTCTATGTAAAAGATGTTTACTGCAACCAAGAAGTAACTGAAAGAGATGGTGTTGGGAAAATGCAAATCCCAAATCATCAAGTAATCAACTGCGAACACAGTTGGCCACAATCAAGATTTAATCCAAGAGAAGATAAGAATACTCAAAGAAATGATTTGCACCACCTTTTTCCAGCAAACTCACGTGCTAACTCTTCTCGCAGCAATCACCCATTCGGTGAAGTAATTGGTAGAGTTGTTAATTCAAATTGTCAGGATTCTCACATTGGAGAAGTAAACTACGAGAATGAGACAACGACTTCATTTGAACCACCAGAAGAAATCAGAGGTAATATTGCAAGAGCACTATTCTACTTCTCAACTCGCTATAATCTTCCAATTGATGAGGCCCAAGAATTCTATTTAAGAAAATGGCACAAGGAAGACCCTGTTGATACTTTTGAAGAAAGTATTAATAACAGAATCTATGAAATTCAAAATAGTCGCAATCCATTTATTGACGACGAAAACCTAGTTGATGCAATTAAAGATTTTTAAATTTTCCATTATCGCATTAGTACTCACTTCATGTGCTACGAAGCAAAAACCAGTGAAGCCTCTCACTCAAAGAGAGAGGCAGCTACTCTATTATAAGAAACTTCGTGCGGCAAAATGGGAAGAAATCACTAAAAAGCGCAAACAGCAAGAGCGCAGCTATCACAGAGACACTAAAATCACGATTAAAACGAAAAGGCAGAAACCTGCTCCTAAAAAAGTTTCACCAGTAATTCCTGTTGATCCTAATGAGCAGAGAATCGAGATTGAACAACTAATTTCATTCCATTGTATTAAAGAGAGAATGGATAATTGTGATGAATTATCGACTAAAATTTATGAGAATTGCCTCCAAGAGTTTAACCCTGGAGACAAGAGACTTACATACTGTGTAACAAAAGCACTAAAGTAGAGATTAGTTACCTACCTTCTTATCAGAATTATCTCCAGACTTTTCAAATTCTTCTAACTCTTTTTCTGCTTTCTTTCTAAGTTCTTCTTGTTTTTTCTTTAAGGCCTCTTTCTGCTTACGTCTCTCCGCGAGATCACGAACTACATTTACTCGTTCAGCACTAGGCCCACCTGCTTTCCCAGCTTTTCCTCATCATCCTCATTTGTCTTTTCTGTTTTCTTTGGCTTTGGCCTTGAAAAATGCCAATAAGCCTTCACAAGCTCCTTGGCCTCTTTTTCTTCTAGCTTTAGTCTTTCTTTTAAATTCATTATTACTCCTTGCCAAAATATTTTGGTAGTCATCAGTACTTATATTTGGCCATATGAATCAATTCACATCAACTTAAGTTAGTTATAGATTTCCAAACTCAGTTAAAATTAACTTTGTGTTAAGTTTTTCAATTATTTTTAAACATTAGAGTCTGCTTATTGAGTAAAATAAAGATCAGATGTATAATTCTAGAACATGAAGAGTTTAGTTATAAATACCATTGTAAATGCGAGTGTCGATGAAATTCTGAATAATTTCAATGCAGATACTATGCAAGAAGCAACACCTCCATTTATCAATTTGGAAGTCCCACGCTTTGATGGTAATTCAGTTTCTGATCAGACTCATCTAATTACTTCGATCCTTGGCCACTACCAATCTTGGGTAATCGAAGTCACTCAAAAGAAAGAAACTTCTGATGGGATCATTATTCGAACAGAGGCCATCGAAACTCCATTTCCTTTCACAATGTGGATTCATACTTATCATATTCGCGATATTGGAAATGGGAAAACTAAGATCACTGATAATATCAAATATAAAACAGAAAATTTTGCATTTGATTTACTCATTTACCCAATTATCTATTTCATTATGTACTACAGAAAGCCAATCTTAATGGATAAGTACAATAAAGAACTAAATATCTAAACTATGGCCAAGAGAAATCATTGTCAAAAATGCCAACGTCCACAAGGGCTGTGTCTATGTCACACAATTGAAAATGTGACATTAAAAAATAAATTGATTATTTTCCAAGATGAAAAAGAGGCCCTTCATCCGTTCAATACAGCGAGGTTGGCCAAGCTAGTTGCACCTGATATTGAACTTGTCTCAAGTGAAAATATCACAGAAGAACGAATCCAAGAAATAAGAGAGACAAGGCCATTTCTACTTTTTAAAAATGAAAATTCAATCCCATTAAATGCTGAAAATATTCACTTACTTCAGAGCAAGAATATCGTCGTTCTTGACGGTACGTGGAAGAAGGCCAGAAAAATCTATCATACTTGGCCGGCCCTAAGTGAGCTACCATGCTATCACCTCGAGCTAGATGATCAGAAAACAATCTATCAAAGTATTCGAAAGTCATGTGGTGAAACTCACCTCTCTACACTTGAGGCCATCGCTGTAACTCTTGAAGTCCTTGGTGAAATAAATGAAGTACAAGTTAAACAATTTTTAGCGCCATTAAAAGAGCTTATAAAACAGCAAGAAGCCTTCCATCAAAGACCTATTTAATGCTATCATGATTCAATGAAAATGATTCTAAGCCCTCGAATTAGCGATCTTGATCAATGTCCATATTTAAAAGAAGAGATGGAACAACATGAGTTCTTCTTTAGTTCAGAGTTAAGTGATACCGAACTAGACTTTCTACTTGAGCGCGGCTGGCGTAAATTTGGTCAATTCATCTTTAGACCTTTATGCCCAAATTGTCAGAAATGTATTCCAATACGAGTCGAGTTAAAAAATTTTTCCCTCACAAAAAACCAGTCAAAATTTTTAAAGAGAAATCATAACAAAGGTTTACAGGTTAAGTTTTCACCGCTGCTATATAGACAAAAGCATTTTGAAATCTATCGTCTGCATGGACAAAACCGCTTTGTCGACAGTATCGATGCTACAATTATTGATAACGAACTACTATTTAAGGAAACGTTTTATCGCTTTACAGGAACTCAACTTCTTAGCGAAATATTTTTCGAAAATAAACTCATCGCTTTTGGAATTTTGGAGCAATCCCAAAATGCTTTAAGTAGCGTTTACTTTTGTTACGATCCGAGTTTTGAAAAAATGAGTCTTGGGCATCTAGGCGCCCTTGCTGAAATTATCCATGCAAAGAATATGGGACTTGAATATTACTATCTCGGTTACTGGATTGAAGAAAACGAATTTATGAAATACAAGTCTCGCTACACACCTTACCAGCTCTATGATTGGAGCTCAAAGAGGTGGGAGAGCTAGTCGACGATATAGCGAAAAGTTAAATTAATTCTTTCATCAACTTGCTTTGCCGTTTTATTGAGTTGATGTTTCCAATTATGTTGAAGTGCTCCTTTCATAATCAAAAGACTTTTATCTTCCAAATTAATTTCAACCTTTTCTATAGACTTATCAAAGCGATGCTTTAAAACAAACTTACGAGACTCTCCGAAAGATGCCGATGCAATCACTGGATTTCTTCCAAGGCTTGCCTCATCGTCACTATGCCAAGCTGCATAGTCGGATCCATCTCGATAAAGGTTACAGAGACACCCATTGAATTGATGCTTCGTTATCTTTTCGATCTCTTCTTTCAAAACACTAAGTTTGTCATTCCAGTCGATACGGGGAAGCTTTACACCAGAATAACTATATTCCTTATCATCACTATACCAAGCATGGAGCCTTGGTATTGCATGTGTTTTTCCATATAGTGTGATTTCACCTTCTTGCCATTTAATTGAATTTCTCAAGTCATCAAATTCAATCTTAGTCTTTGCAAAGAAATTAGGATAGTAAATCGCAGTACCACCTTTTAGATCGTAAACGACTTCTTCATTTTCATTTGTACCAAAGAGATCAAATTGATTCATCTATTTCCTAAAATTACCTAAAATTCACTAGAACTCACTAGAACTCAAAGTTAAGCAACCCTAAGTACGCCGTGGCCGCATCAAACTTATACCCATCAATATTATATAAAGAATAGCCTAATGTTAAGTATGGGTTCCATGCTGCAATCTTAAAATCCATTCTCACACCAAGATCACTAATTGTTGTATCTAAATTATAGCATTGGCCACCATCACAAAAATCAGTCTCTCCATAGTTGAACGAAGAATAAGCACCAAGACCAAACCCACGAGTAAGCATATATGTATAAGATAAATTCACTCCTGCACCCGAATATTCAATCTCATTTAAAATATCATAATCAAAACCATCTTCTAATGTAATAGAATCTGCTTCCATTGTACGGATTGAAAGGCCAATACGAAATTTATGATTATTTATTTTTTTAACGCCACTAACAGCAAGCTCACTACCAACTAAGTGTAAATCTGCGCCATAATAATCAACAGTCGAAGAAATAGCACTAATTCCTAGTTGAACCTTTAGGTTATCTTTACTGCTTTCAAGCTCAGGGGCAATCATCACTTTAGTACTATTTATATCATTATGTAGCTGTTGAGTTGTTGCATCTAACTCCTGCTTTGGTGCTTCGACAACTACTTCTTGTACCTGCACTTCCTCTTTTTTAGGACTGAGTGATTTTGCGATTTCCTTTGCAAGCTCTTGCTTTACAAGCGAACGCATCTGTTCATCTTTGATTGTCGCATTGATTTTTTCAACTTGAGTATTATACTCTTCTAAAGATAGGCCAAATGTTTGAGTAGATAATGCCAAAATAAATATTAAAGATAAAACTCTCTTCACTTCTTCCCCCATGCTCTTATTTCCATATATATAAGCAACCTAGAGGCCAAAAAATTTCATACAATTCTAGCAACTTAGAAATAAGCATTGCACATTTTCTAAACAAAAAGACTAATCTTAGAACAATTTTAAATATTGAGAGCGAAAAGGTTCTAAACGCCACGAAAAAGACACGGCCAAAAAAGCGTAAAAGATGCCTAAGTATCTAAAATTGCAATAAATCTTATATAATACTAAGGGTATGAACTTAATTTCGATAAAATACTCTTATAAGCTGAGGAGATCGCTATGAAAATGGCAAGCGGACATTTTATAACTATAAAGAAGTTAATTATAACTCTTGTATCATGGTCGATGCTTTTGACTCCGATGGCCTATGCGCAAGAACAAACTGAAGTAAACACACAGGCCCAGTCACAAGAACAAGTCCAAACTCAAGCTGAACAAGAAGACGGCCGCACAGAAGTTCAAAAAAAATCTGACCCGAATTACTGTTATCACGATGGTACAAATCAGAAGTGTGATGGAGGTAATGTTTATAATTGTCACCTTGAACAATGTGTAAGCGCTAATGATAATAAGAACTACAATATGGAATACCAAAATTGTGGGATCGATGAAAAATGTCAGGAAGATCTAAAAGCTGATGCAAAGCTTTTTACAAATCATAAGACAAGTGGACCAAAAGGAGCATCTGATACGATGAGCTACCTTGCTGCCGCTGCACAAGTAGGTCAAGGATGTGTTCTGCTTTTTGGTGGAATGTGCCAGTCAGATGGAATTGGGGCCATGCTTTCAGGTGCAATAATTCTTGCGGTAGCTCTCATGTCGGCCATGGGTGATGGTTATAAGAAAAAATTTAAAAGTTATAAAGATGCTCTTGCTAAACTTGATGAGAACGATGAAAAAGCATGGAACCACCAAACACAAAGAGTTGCTCTAGAAACAGAAGTTCAACTTTTAAAAGATATGGAAAAGGCGGCCCAGGATAAAATGAAGCATCATAAGAGAATTATGATGATGATTACAATCTCAACAGCGATTGCGGCCATCTGTGCTGCACTTACAATTTTTGGCTGTCCAGCTTCAAATCCGTGTACCTACTGGGTACTAGGGCTAGGAGCAGTGGCCCTTATGCTAGAAAACCAGGCCCTATCGACAGCAAAGAAGGCCCACAAAAGTGCAAAGAGCGCCAGAGAAAAGACAGAGGTTGTTCTTAAGAAGCTTATGGCCCGCTATAATAACCAATACAACCCTGCTTCAAGCCAGAAGACATCAGTTGCTAGTGCTATGGCCACACCAGGTGCTCAAGGACTTGGAATGAATAATAACCAAGAAACATTTGATGTTGATGAAGTGAAGTCAGAAAAACTTAAAACAATTCCAAAGCTTGATATTAAAATGGGATCTCTTGGAACGACTGGTGAAACTTTTGCAAATACAATTGGACTTAGTGAAGTACAAGGCGGATACAACAAAACAAAGAAGACTGGAAATTCTAAATATGTAAATGAGGCCCTTGATAATAATGCCGCTAAAATTAATAAAGCAGCTAATCGCGTCCTAAAAGCACTGGCAAAATCAGACAAGACAAACGATAAGGCCAAGAAGGCAATCAACGCGATTCTTAATCCAGCAGCGAATAAAAGATATCTTGCCGATACTCTTGCTGGCCACGTATCCCCTGTTCAAATGGCACTGAATTACAGAAGGGCCGGTGGGACAAATGCATCAAGAGATATTGCAAAGAACTCTCAAGAGCTTGAAAAAGGAACAGGAGAAGGACTTGCTGTAGCTTATGACCCAGCCTCTAAAGACTATCTAAATAAACTTAAAAATCAATTAAATGGTTTTGAGAACTTACTTGATAGTGATGATGGTGTTATGGCGCTTTCTAATTATGACCCTACAGTAAATGAAGACGCTGTTGAACAATTAAATGACGACGAGATCATTGAAGATAAAGGAACAATCCACAAGGACTCAAAGCTGTCCCTGTGGAAAATTATTTCAAATCGTTACAATGTAATTAAATTAAAAAAGACACTAGAATAATTGATTAGGCTTCACAGCAGCTGTCATCTCTTAGAGACTGTTGTGAAGCTTTACTAGCTTCTATCTCATCACTTATCCTCTTAAATTCCTTTAAAAAGATATGCTTAAATTTTACCATTTCGTAATTAGCTGAAACCCCATGGCGCTTCTTAGGATCTTCATCAGGAATCCCTACTTGTACAGGGTATCTAAGTGATAAGTAATCAGCAGGAAGCTCATGAACTCCTACACCAAATGGTAAAAACTTATTTCCATTTGTAAGAACAGGTCTTCCACAACTTAACGCTTTCAAAGAGAAGTGAGGAAATTTATCTGTTGTATCGATCAGATACTTAGTACCTGCTAAAAGAGGAGCTAACTCACCTGAACAACGATCTCCAAAGAAAAGCTCCGGATGCTTTTGCGCATACATCCCTAAGTGATCATGCTTTCCGATAAACTTAAACTTCTTATCACCGTAAATATCGATGATCTTATAAACTTCAGAGCTCGTCAGAGGCTCACAGTTAATTAGAAAGTAGTCTCGATTAAACATTCCTTCAGGAAGGATCTTGTAATCTTTTAATGCAATTGCCGGTGTAACCTGAGTAGCATTTGGAAACTCTTCTAAAATAGCTTCTTCATTAGACCAAAGAGTATTGGCCCTTTTTAAATACTTTCTCTGCTTAGTACGAGTGAAGGCCTTAAAGAAGAATTCCTTGAATGAAGACTTCTTTTTAATTGAATTGATATCTTCAACAAAATAAGTGAATAAATAAGTGTCATCACACATTTTGATTTCTTGAGAAAACCCACGAGAAAGATTAACGACTAGATCAACACTACATGGAATAAAAAGTCCTCTTGCAGCTCCGTGAACAAGGTGAGATTTATCAACTAAATCTTCCCAAGACTTAACAAAGCGATTTAAGAATGTTGAATGAATCTTTCTTTGTTCAACAGGTCCTAGAACTTGACCTTGTCTATGAACAAGAGTGTAGAGCTCAACGTTATCACCGATAACACCCATGATGGTTTCTAGACACTCAATATAATAATCTCTTTCAATGACAGCATCACAGCTAACAACAACTTTTAACATATATTTTCTCTATACCTATTTTTTAATATCTCTAAAGTATTTTGCAGTTTCTTCAATCCCTTGCGCAAAAGTAACTTTTGGCAAGTATCCTAGTTTCATAACACGATTAATATCTGGTCTTCTACGTTTTGGATCATCTTTTGGTAATTCTTGATAAGTAAGTTTTGAAGAAGACTCAAGTGCATCAACGATTAACTCTCCAGTTTCCTTAATTGTATACTCATCAGGGTTTCCAATATTATATGGCATGTGATCCCCAAGCATTAGAACGTGATCGATTGCATTTGCAAGATCAGTTACATAACAGAAAGAGCGAGTTTGACTTCCATCACCATAAACAGTGATATCTTCTCCTTCAAGCGCTTGGTTAATAAAGTTTGGAATAACACGTCCATCATCAGGGCGCATACGAGGTCCATATGTGTTAAAGATACGAATGATTCGAGTATCGACTTCGTACTTTCTGTAATAAGTCATAGTTAAGGCTTCAGCGTAGCGTTTTGCTTCATCATAACAGCTTCTTGGCCCAATTGGATTAACATGACCAACATAGTCTTCAACTTGTGGGTGAATCTCAGGATCACCGTAGACTTCAGAAGTTGATGCTTCAAGAAATCTTGCACCATGATCCTTAGCTAGCTCTAGCAAATGCTGAGTTCCAATAGAGTTTACCATCATGATTTCAAGAGGAATGACCTTGAAGTCAATTGGAGAAGCAGGAGAAGCCAGAGATAGGATATAATCAAATTTCACATCACCAAAGTCAGGAAGACCCTTGATAATATCGCATTCTGTGAAGTGAAAGTTTTCATACTTAGATAGAAGCTCAATATTTGACTTTGAACCAGTAATAAAATTATCTAACCCATAAACAGTTGCACCTTTTTCAAGATAAAGCTGAGCGACAGTTGAAGGAACAAAGCCAGCAGCACCTGCGATTAAAAAATTCTTCCCCTTATGGTCCATTGGTAATTGGTTCATCTAAACTCCTGATATATTTAATTTACTTGTACATTTAATTCGTGTTTTCTATTGGCCAATTGTAGCATCGTCGATCCGAGCAGTAAAAATGCTCCACCCAAAAGCTGAACGACAGTAAGTCTTTGATCAAGGGCTACCCAGTTGATTATGACTGCAAAAAATGGAAATGACATCTCTGCAATTGTACAAACCTTAGCTGAAACTTGGCCAAGCCCTTTGTAGTAGAAATACATTCCAAAGATCCCCGAGATCAGGGCCAAGATACTAACTTTTCCCCATAGCTCAATTGGAAAATTAAGCCCGGTGCCACTTGCTATCATAAAAGGAATAATTGCCATTAATCCTACGACAAAGCGCAAAGACATAACTTCTTTTTCAATCCAATTGCTCTTCATAAGATACTTGCCAAAGACAGTCGCACTCCCCCAACTAATAACAGAGACGAGGGCAAGACAAAGTCCATACAGAGACGAGCGATCAAAACTAACCTGGCCAGCTTTAATTAAATTAATGGCACTATTAATGTCTTGATAACTAATAAGTATCGCACCAAATAAAGAGACAGCTGCCCATAATAGAAAACGCTTTGTGATACGCTCTTTTAAAATAAGATAAGCAAGACTTATCGCTATAAATGGTTGAAGTTTTTGTAATAGAATAACAAGCGATGGATTTAAAAGAGCAAATGACTTTGTAAAAGTTAATGTTGCGATTGCCGAGCCCATGGCACCAATCATAAAAAAGCAAAGCATTTCAAATGGCTTCATTTTCACGATCTTCTTTCTGGCCATATAAAGTGTTGGCAAGAAGAGGATTGTTAAGAAAAGGTGCTCACCAAATACAATGATCTCACTACTATTGTACTTATAAAGCAGTGGATAACGAATAAGCGTATCCAGCGCCCAAATAAAGCAAGCAATGAGAATAAAAACTAAACCTTTCACTTCGTAAAGTACCCACTCATGAATTCATCAAAAACTAATTTTGCGCGATCTGCGGCCAATTGCTTCTTAACTTTCTTGCGGTTTTTTCGATCACGTCTTTGTTCCTTTGTTAAAGTAACAGGAGGAAGAAGTCCAAAGTTAATATTTGAAGGCGTAGGTTTTGGTACAGTCATAATATAATTAACTAAGGCACCTAATCCAGTCTCAACAGGAAATTGTTTAACTTCCTCACCTCTTAACTTCTTTAGTAATTGAAGTGCCACATACTGTCCCATTGATGCAGATTCAGTATAGCCCTCAACACCAGTGATTTGACCAGCAAAGTAGATATTTGGGATTTTCTTAACACTTAAATCAAAATCAAGCAGCGTTCTTGAGTTGATAAATGAATTTCTATGAACAGAACCTAGGTGCAGGAAACTTGCATTTTCAAAACCAGGAATCTTTCTAAATACTCTTGTTTGCTCAGGGTATTTTAGACGAGTTTGGAATCCAACCATATTAAAGGCCGATCCAAGAAGATTTTCACGTCTAAGCTGAACACATGCATATGGAAGAGATCCATCTGGAAGCTCAAGTCCAATAGGCTTCATACATGAGAAGCGTGCTGTATCAACTCCACGCTCTGCCATGATATCAACAGGCAGGCATGATTCGAAGAATTTATAATCTTCAAAATTTTGGGCAGGAACTTTTTCAGCAGCAACAAGCTCAGCAACGAATGCTTCGTACTGCTCTTTATTCATTGGTGCGTTTAAGTAATCAGCTTCCTCTCCTTCTTCCTCACTAACCGGCTTGTGGCGGTCTTTGTAGTAAAGTTTTGAATAATCGAGGCTGTCTCCGTCAACAACAGGTGCAATAGCATCGTAGAAGTAGAAATCATCATTTGAAATATTCTTTACAATCCAATTAGAAAGTCCTTCTGTTGTCAGAGGTCCTGAAGCGATAATACACGCATCAGCTTGATATTCGGCCATAAGGGCCTGTGGATCAGAAGCATCTTGAGCTACAATAGTTATTTTCTCATTTGCGTGAAGACGCTCAGTTACTTCGGCCGAAAAACCTTCACGATCTACTGCAAGAGCATCTCCAGCAGGCACGGCGTGCTTTCTTGCAGAATCAAGAATGATTGAACCAAGGGCATCCATTTCATATTTTAGAAGTCCATGACCTGAAGCTGGACTCATTGATTTAAGTGAGTTTGTACAAACTAATTCGGCAAAAGAATCAATTTTTTGTGCTGGGTTTTTCTGGATCGTCTTGTTTTCAACAAGAATAACTTCAACCCCATGACTAGCTAAAAAGTTAGCAGATTCACTACCTGCCATACCCGCACCAATAACAATTACTTTATGTGAATTAGACAATTTCAACCTCTTTAATATACTTAAATGATGATATAGACCTTATATATGCAAACATGCTATAAAGTCCATTAATTACCAGTATTTAACTAATATTATTAACATAGAGACGACGCAATGCAAATAGTCATTCATCAAACTGATCACACCATTGGCAACTTTACACAAATTTACAAATACATAGAGAATCTCGTTCATTCTCAGGACTTTCAAAACAAAATTCACATCTTCCCAGAAACGTATTTAACAGGCTATCCGCTTCAAGATTTAGTTCTACAAA
This sequence comes from Halobacteriovorax sp. RT-1-1, assembly GCF_047085455.1. Classification (NCBI taxonomy): domain Bacteria; kingdom Pseudomonadati; phylum Bdellovibrionota; class Bacteriovoracia; order Bacteriovoracales; family Halobacteriovoraceae; genus Halobacteriovorax; species Halobacteriovorax sp. RT-1-1. Next base: position 1,459,717 of record NZ_JBKIXZ010000001.1, on the reverse strand, counting down.
AAACATTTATTCGCGAATATCACGAATTACTTGATGCCCTTAAGCAATTATTTTCTAAGATCAAATTTGAGGATCAAACAGCTCTTCTAATTGGCGGAATTCGCTATGACTTTGATGAAAAAACACAGATCCCTTCACATATCTACAATGTGATATTTGAGGTCACAAAAGATGCCAACCTGAATGATATTTATAAGAAATGTCTTCTGCCAGCATACGATATTTTTGACGAAACAAAATACTATACACCTGGAGACTCTGCGACAATTTGGAGTCTTGGTGACTATAACTTTGGTCTATTAATCTGTGAGGATATGTGGCACTCGAAACAGTATTCGATAGATCCACTTCAACTCCTTATGGATAAAGCTCAAGGTAAATTTCTAAATGGTGTTATCAACTTAAGTGCTTCACCTTGGAATATTGATAAGGAGCAAAAGCGCCTAAAGCGTGCAAGCGAGATATCGAAAGTCTTCAATGTGCCTTTTTACTATGTCAATAAAGTTGGAGCAGAAGATGAGATCATCTTTGATGGTGCTAGTTTTGTTGTTAATGAAACGACTGTTGTGGCCAAGGCAAAGTCTTTTGTTTCGGATGTGATGGAAGTTGAAGTAGGGCCAGCAGTAGAAATGAAAAATCTTGGAGATGCACCTCAAGGTGCCCACTCTTGGGAGTCTCTATTTGGTCCTCAGATAGAAGAAACTGTAAATGGAGCAAGGCTAAGACCTCTTACAGAAGAAAATTTAGATGCTATTTTAGGAGCAATTAATTTAGGTCTTCAGGACTATGCCAGAAAGTGTGGTATGAATAAATTCCTAGTGGCCCTTTCTGGAGGGATTGACTCTGCACTTGTTCTAACACTAGTGAAATTATTCCTTCGCCCAGGTCAAGAAGTTGAGGCCATTTACATGCCTTCTAAGTTCTCAGCAGGACTTAGCTGGGAAATCAGTGAGGAGCTATGTAAGAATCTTGGTGTGAAGCTTCACAGTGTACCAATCAAGTTTCTTCACTCATCAGTGCAAAACTTATTCCAAGACTCTCTAGACCCTTTAACAGGGCTAGCTGATGAAAATATACAGTCTCGCTTAAGAGGGGCACTACTCTATGCTCGCTCAAATCAGACAGGAGCAATGGTAATCAATACTTCTAATAAATCAGAAATTGCTGTTGGCTACTCGACTCTATATGGTGACTCAGTAGGTGCCTTAAGCATTCTTGGGGATCTGTATAAAAGTGAAGTATTTGCTCTTTCAAGACATATTAATAAAAACTTTAATAATATCATTCCAACGGCTGTAATCGAACGCCCTCCAAGTGCGGAGCTTAGGGAAGAACAAAAAGATGAAGATTCTTTACCTCCATACGATACCCTCGATATGATATTGGAATCATACCTTTCTTATCGCTACGATATGGAAGATCTTCTTAAGCTTGGGTTAAACAAAACTGAAGTTGAAAGAGTCATCAAACTAATATTAAATAGTGAGTATAAAAGGCAGCAGTTCTGTCCTATTTTGAAACTTAAAGATAAAAGCTTTGGTTTTGGGAGACGCGTGCCGATATGTAAGAAGGTTGATTTTAATTTAGTCTAATAGGTTTAGGGAGATAAGAGAAAATGAATAAGACTTTTGAAAAGGTAATGAGTTCTTTCGACGATGTAAAAGCAATGGTTGATAATGTTATTACAAATAAATCGGTAAAAGAAGTGGAAAAAAATGTGATGAACTTTATTGGTCAAGTTGAGAAAGAAGCTCGCAACGTTGTTGATAAAGACGTTAGAAAAGTTGTTCTCACACTTCAGAAAGAAAAGAAAAAAGTTGAAAAATTTGTGGACACAACAATTCAAAAAGAAGTTAAGGCCGCAAAGAAATATCTCGATGGACACATCAAAGATGTTCAAAAGCTTCAAAAGAGCCTTGATAAATATCTAAAAGATGAAATGAAAAAGGCCAAGAAGACGGCAACTAAAAAAGTGAAAGAAGCCGAGGCAACAATTAAGAAGAAGGCCAAAACGGCCAAGAAAGTAGTTAAGAAAAATGTTGCTGCTAAAACAGCGGCGGCAAAGAAAGCTACAACAAAAAAGGCAACGACAAAGAAAGCTGCTCCTAAGAAAGCCGTTGCAAAAAAAGCTGCCCCAAAGAAAGCAGCTGCAAAAAAAGCGGCCCCAAAGAAAACGGCCAAGAAAGCTACACGTAAATAGCACTCGACACATATGAGGGAGCCTAATGCTCCCTCACATAGCCCACAAGGTGGATGTCATGGAAAAGAGTCTCAATTCTCATATTCAAAAACTACTTCCGAAGTTTAAGGCATCTAAAAAAACTGAAATTGACTACCTCTTGCCAAAAATTGCAACGATGCAAGAAAATGAACTCCGTCAGGTCCTTCACAAGATGGCCGGAAGCTTCTCTTGCTATAATTTCCTTAAAATTGGTGCTTCTTTAAAGGCTTTTGAGCTAGACCAAGATCTTGACTCAAAGCGCGACCTTGTAAAAAAAGCTCTTGAAGAGATCCTAGCTGAACTATAGTCCAAATACCTATTTTTATTAACAATCCCTTTCTTTTTTGTGATAATGCCCAAATACTAAAATTTGAATAAGGGAATTTAATTGAAGAAACTTGAAAGAAACTTAGGACTCTCGTCAGTTATCTCTATCAGTATTGCCTCAATGCTTGGATCAGGGATCTTTGTTCTTCCAGGACTCGCATTTGAAGTAACAGGCCCATATGTTTGGATCTCATACTTACTAGCTGGACTTTGCGTTCTTCCGGCCGCTCTATCTAAGTCTGAACTTGCCACGGCCATGCCAGCTTCAGGTGGTACATATATCTATATAGAAAGAACATTTGGCCCTATGGCCGGAACAATTGCAGGTCTTGGCCTTTGGATCTCGCTGCTTCTTAAAGCAGCTTTCGCATTAATGGGTTTTGGTGCCTATCTAGGGGCCATTAGCTCAGGATTTGACTTAAAAAACTTTGCCCTTATTCTAACGGCCATCATCACACTCCTTAATATTGTTGGTGTTGGTAAAGTCAGTGGATTACTGATTGCCGTCGTCATTCTTTCGACAATAGGCTTAACAGTTTTAAATATTGGAACCCTTTCAACGGCCCAGGTTATTACAGGGATTCCATTTTCGTTTACACATATTGATACGATCTTAGCAGCAGCTGGTCTTGTTTTCATTTCATACGCGGGTGTAACTAAAGTTGCAGCAATTGCGGAAGAGATAAAGACGCCAGAAAAGAATCTCCCAAGAGGTATTCTTCTGTCACTTTTAATTGTGACACTTCTTTACTGTGTTACAACACTTGCCCTAGCTAAATACTTACCACTAGAGCAACTCAAAAATAATTTAAGACCAATCTATACCCTAGCATATGAATTTGGTGGGAAAAATTTCGGTCTGGTTATGGCGATTTTGGCCATTCTAACGATGACTTCAATGGCAAACGCAGGCCTTTTAGCAGCTTCTCGTTTCCCTTTTGCCATGAGCCGTGATCACCTTATCCCAAGGCTATTTGGACATCTTCATCGAAAATTTCTTACACCAGTATGGAGTATTTTGGCCTCAGGACTTGTCATCGCCTGTGCCATCTACTTTTTAAATATTGCTAAGATCGCAAAGCTTGCTTCAGCATTCATTCTAACAATTTACATGATTGAAAATATTGCTGTTATCGCTCTAAGAGAAACACATATCCAGTGGTATAAACCGACTTACAAATCACCACTATATCCGTACGTCCAAATTTTCGGAATTCTTTCAACTCTATACTTACTTGTAATGATGAAAGACTTGGCCGTGATTGGGCTGGTTTCAATTTCAGTTCCAGGAATTTTGATTTATCTCTTCTACGCTAAAGGACGTGTTAACCGAAAAGGAGTTCTTGGTATCAGAGGAAAGAGAACGGACCTAGTAAATGAGGCCCAATTTCCTGCTCCAGCAATGTCGGAAAAATTAAGTCTTGATCAAGACGCTAATGTTGTCGTGGCCCTCATTGGAAATGAGCGATCACCAGAGATGCTCATTGATATGGGGACATCACTTGCGGGTGGAGAAAATATTGAAGTTGCTCACCTGACAGAGGCACCTGAGCAAACTGATCTTAATGACTTTACTGATGAAGACCCAAAACTTAGGTCTTTAAGACGTCGAGTTATTGCCATGGCCATTGAGAAGACAACACCAATTAACTTTGATCCAATTGTTACCCACGATCTATCAAAATCAATCTTTGAAATTGGCCAAAGACTACACTGTAATTGGCTATTCATGGAGTGGAAAGGACGCCTACGTGATACATTCACAACACAAAGTCCCGTAGCATGGCTAAGGTCTCATTTAAATTGTCACCTCGTTATCTTTAGAGACAATGGTGTGAGGTATATGAGAAAGATTATGGTTTTAATTGACCAAAACTCAAATGATGTCACACTAATTCAGGCGGCCCAACAAATTGCAGAGGCCCATAAAGCAGAGATCACATTTATCTACTTAACCGACAAAGACCTTACAATTGAAGAGACCTCACAAGTTGAGAAGTATATTCGCCTTATTAGTGGTGATATGAATGTTAGAACAACTGGACACATTATAAAGTATCACGACAAAGTCGATACTCTAGAAACGATTACAGTTGAATATGACCTGCTCGTTTTCAACTCAAATAAGAAGCATCGTTGGTTTCATGTCTTTGGTACAGAAGATGACCAAATTATGGCAAAGGCTTCATGTTCAGTTCTTGGGATTCATACAGGAAACGCGAATTAAAGTAGCTCAGACTTTGGAAGGCTTATAGAGAAAGTCGTATATTCAGAGTCTGGGTCATACGTTAAACTTCCACCGTGATCCATAATAATTTCACGGCTAATATTTAGGCCAAGACCTGTTCCCTTTTCTTTACTTTTAGTTGTATAGAAACGATTAAAGATTTTTTGAGCTATATCTTTTTCAATCCCTTGCCCACTATCTAATACCTCAAGGATAACGTGTTGAGCATCATCTAGAAGATTAATTTCAATCCATTGCTCTTTAAGTCCAGCAATCGCATCGTGAGAGTTGTTAAATAAGTTGATTAAAACTTGAATAATCTCTGATGAGTTAATATTCACGAGATCCGAATCAGCATCATTTGAAAAAACGATGCGAAGACTTTCGTCAACAAGTCCTGTTTTAAATAATGCAATAGAGTCATGAACAATCGAAGACAAGCTTGTCATCTCACGCATTGAGCGATCATCTTGAGAATAAATATTGAGAGAGCTAACAATATTTGCAATTCGATTTTTTTGCTCACCAATTGAGCGAATCTTCTCTAATAATTGCTCTGAACTAATCGTTTCACCACGTCGCTCAATGGCCTGAACCTGCAGTTCGATGATTGCTAATGGATTATTCACTTCATGAGCTATATTGGCGGCCATTTGTCCAAGGGCCGTCCACTTACTCATTTTATCAATTGTTGCTTTTTGAGAATCAATTTCGCGGTTACGACGGAAGCGTTCCGTAACATCGGCCGTACGATCAAGAAAGTAGTGACCTAGCTGATTGAAGTCATGATACTCCATTGAGCATTCAAAAACTGACTCCTCATCATCTCCCATTTCCATAAAAACAGTATCAGTGATAATTTCACCGACAGATTCTTTTGCTCGATCAGCACGTTGATAGAATTTCTTAAGATTTTTTCCACTTACAACATCTTTAATATTTAGCCCAACGAGAGGTTTTCCATTCCAAGTCGCATCCGCTTTTGAAACGTAGACAAAGTTATAATCCTTATCAAAGACAGTGAAAATATCAGAACTTTGCTCAACCATTTCTCTAATAAAGAAATTTGTCGAGCTAGTAGTAAGATTAACTTCATGCGGGCGAATCTTAGATAAAACTCTCTTATTGCCTTCATCGTCAATAAAAGGATTAAATTCGACATCCCAAGTAATAGCATCTCGATTAAGTCGATTCGTAAGTATAATCTGCTCTCGGCCAAACTCTCCGTTTAGCGCTCTTGCAAAACAATTCTTAACTTTTAAAACTTCAGATTCGCTTAAGTGACCTTTGTAGTAATCATAAACACTCATTCCAAGATAATCTTCAGAGAATCCAAAAAGAGTTGTTGAAACAAAGAGGAAACAAGCATTTTCATCAAACACAGCAACTCGAACATTTTGCTCTTCAAAATTTCCAAGCTTTAATAAATCGATCAGTTGCTGTGTGTTCATATAGTTTCTGTTTGTTTTCTAAACGAATTTTACCACACAATAATTCTTCTTCCCCTTCTTTAGAATTAAGCAAGACTCACTTGCCAAATCTGAGGTAGTTATCACGTGATCAACATTAGCATTCTTAATGTTATTGATGGCAACACCGTTTTGAGTGACCATTTTTCTTGCCTCTCCCTTTGATTTAAACAAAGGAGTTGCAGCAAGCATATCTAAGTAAGTAATTTCACCTAATTGCGATTTTTCAAGCTCAATCGAAGGAACATCATCAAAAATACCCGCTAACTCTGCATCAGTCGTATTTTCAATAACCTTACCAAAGAAGAAGTCTGTTGCTTTCTGTGCCGCTTCGATCCCTTCTTTACCGTGAACTAAGCTTACGATCTCTTCGGCCAGTCTTTTTTGTGCTGCTCTTAAGTGAGGCTCTGTTTCAACTAACTTCTCGTATTCAGCAATTTCTTCTAAAGTTAAAAACGTTAAAGTTTTTAGATATCTAATTACTGAAGAATCATCTGAATTAAGTAGGAATTGGTACATCTTGTATGGAGATGTCATTGTTGGGTCAAGATAGATTGCTCCACCTTCAGACTTACCAAACTTCTTTCCATTGGAATCAGTTAGAAGTGGAATTGTCATACAAAATGCAGGCTTCTGGTGCATCTTACGAGTAAGATCCATTCCTGCAGTCATATTCCCCCACTGATCTGCTCCACCAATTTGTAAGCTTACATCATATTCTTTATTCAGGTGAGCAAAGTCATAACCTTGAATAACTTGGTATGTGAACTCAGTATAGCTGATTCCAGCTTCTGAGCTAATTCTCGACTTTACAGAGTCCTTTGCAAGCATTTCACCAACACGAAATCTCTTACCAACATCTCTTAGAAACTCGAGGAATGAAAACTTTCCAATCCAGTCAATATTGTTAACCATTGTGGCCGCATTCTCACCTTCAAAATCTAATAGCTTTTGAAGCTGTGCCTTTTGACCTTCAAGGTTTTGAAGAACTTGATCTTCTGATTGAAGATTTCTCTCATCACTTTTCCCAGAAGGATCACCAATCATTCCTGTTGCACCACCAACGAGAACGTAAGGCTTATGACCTTGTCTTTGAAGACGCATCATTGTAACAACTGCAAACAAATTCCCTAATTGAAGAGATCTTGCCGTTGGATCGTAACCACAATAAAATGAAATTTTCTTATCATTTAAAATTTCTTTCAACTCTTCGTGTGAGTATTGATTAACAATTCCTCTTGCTTCTAATTCTTCAAAAAAATTCATTACGCTAGTCTCTCTTTAATAATTGATACTGGAGTAAGTGCCACAACAGTCTTTAAATCTGGCCCATGTGCGCGTCCAGTAAGACATACACGTGTACCCATAAATAGTGGCTTCCCTTTAATTTTTAATTCTTTCTTTAAGTAATCCATCCACTCACCAACTTGCTCTTCAGTAACGTTAGTCGTTTGATCTGCTAGTTGTGCCTTTAGGTATTCCTTAATCTGTGGAGTTGTCTCCCACGAAATCGCTTCTTCATATTGTGGATCTGCATCGACACCAGCATCAAAGAAAATTGGCAGGTGCTCATTAATATTGCTAAATAGCTGGACCTTGTCTTTCATAAGTCCTGCAAACTTAATCTTCCAAGCTTCATCTTGCTTGTGATATTCACTTCCTGCAGGAACAAAGCGATCAAATCCAGCTGCAATATCTTTGTCATCTAATTTTCTAAGCCACTGCTCGTTAAAGAAGTTTAGCTTTTGAATGTCATACATTGCTGAAGACTTAGAAAATCTTTCGTAACCAAATTTATTACCAAGTTCATTTACATCAAAAATATCTGTCTCTTCAGGATGTGACCAACCAAGTAGACATAGATAGTTTGCAAGTGCTGCTGGAAGATAACCTTGATCCTTATACTGAGTAACCGAAGTTGCCCCATGGCGCTTCGAAAGCTTTTGACGATCGTGACCAATAAGTAGTGAGACGTGACCAAACTGAGGAGGTGTCACACCCATTGCATCGTAGATCATAAGCTGGCGACATGTATTGTTTAAGTGCTCTTCTGCACGGAATACGTGAGTCATCTCCATCTTTGCATCATCAACAACACAACAGAAGTTATAAACAGGCATTCCATTCGCTCTTAAGATAACGAAGTCCCCTACCATATTTTCTGGAAATTTAACGTGACCCTTTACAAGATCAGTGAACTCCCAAGTTTTTCCAGGGTTCTTAAAACGAATTACATATTCTTCACCCGCATCAATTCTCGCCTTAGCTTGGGCCGGGTCAAGATCACGATATTGTCCGTGATAAGCATGTGGGTCTTTATTTTCACTTGCTGCTTTTTCAGTTAATCGCTCTAATTCAATACTTGTTAAGAAACATGGATAAGCTAATCCACGATTAATAAAGTCCCAAGCAATGTCTTTATAAATATCAAGTCTTTCAGACTGACGGTATGGACCAAAGTCTCCACCCTTATCAGGACCTTCATCATGCTCGATTCCCATCCATTTAAGGTCAGCAATTTGCGCTTCTTCATACTCACGCTTTGATCTTTCAAGGTCAGTATCTTCAATTCTTAAGATATATTTTCCACCATTTGCCTTAGCAAAAAGGTAGCTGTAAAGAGCAGTACGAGCGCCACCGATGTGAAGGTAGCCAGTTGGAGAAGGTGCAAAACGAACACGAACAGTCATGTAAATTCCTTTGGGTAATTAAATGTATTTTAAATTAATGTAGTTGAGCGATATTATAGCTTTTTAAATAGGAAAAGACACTTTCAAAGTCGCACTTTTTGGGGAAAAACACTTGATATTATAGACTATTTAGAATCGAGTCCACGTGGTCAACATTCTTTAAACGCTTGGACATGGAACGTGACACGATGCAATTCTCGCCATAACAAGTATTCGTAATATTTTTGAAGCAAGAACTAAGTAGTTGAAAGTAACGTGGCGTTCCAACAACAATACGGCCAGAGCCATCTTCCTTGGAAACGATCTTATCCGCATGAAGCTTAAGACACTCATCGACACCGAAAGTTGTATACTCAAGCAAATATTGTTTACGTGCCTTTAGGTATTTATTCGCAAGCTCAACTTTGGGATGTGAAGCATAGGAGCTTAGTCCAAAGAGCAATTGACAGGATACGAATAAACTCATTAACTTAGTCATAAATTGATTCTAACAATATATTTTCCTTTAGCAATGAGAAATAAATGCGCAGAGAAATTGAATTAAATTCCAACGGACTTGATACACTTGATGATTACTTAGTTGAGTGCGGCCGCTTATTTGATTTCCCAAGTTTCTATACGAATAATATCGACGAACTCTACGAATTTATCCAAACTTATACTGATAAAAACTTAAGTTTATATTGGTCAAATACAAAAGATGCGCAAAATAAATTAGGCCAAGATTTCTATCGTTTAAAAGAAGTTTTTGACTTGATTAGTTCACAATATAGCGAATTTCGATTTTATGTTAATGAGTAAGATAACTCGTTTGTCCTGAATTAACTTCTATCACTGAAGTCCTATTTCCATGTGAAACAATAAGCTCAGCGCTTGTATCACCATCTATTAAATACCCTTTATAAAAGTATAGGTCATCTCTAATATGGATAAAGCTCAAACGTAAACCACGCTGAATATTATTTGAATGAACCCAAAAAGGGCCTTTTTCTTTAGTTCTTAAATAAACTGCAAACGAATTAATATCTTTTGCATAATTAATTTTTACTTTCTGATTACCTAGAAATTCTTTTTCAAAAATCGCCAAACTTGAGTTTTCACAACGAGCAGGTGAAATAAGACAGTACTTTGATACAAGGGTTGTAGCAGGTGTTCCAAAAAGGCGAAATCTTAAATGAACACCGTCGATATTATAATGAGTCGAAACCTCTTGTTCATTTTTTATATTTGGATTTGAACTAAAAGGGGCCACGGCAAAATCCCCTTCAATATCAAATATACTCGGTGCCAGCGTCGCTGAAATCGTGACAAAGTTTTTATCAGAAATAATATCCTTAAAATGAGAACTCTTGAAGAACTCCAATGTTTCAACAACTTTCTTAGAGCCAATTTTCATATTTTTTAATTCTTTCTTACCAAGAATTGGCAACACAAATGTCCCTAAGGAATAGCCTAGGTTTGCAATAATCGCTCCATAATAAGGTGTCGCCATTGTCATGATATTCTTTACTCGATGACGAATCGGATCTTGGGCCTCATCCATACTCTTAAGCCAAAACATCGTAATAAGGCCACCTTGGGAGTGGGCAACGATTGTAATTTTTGAATTACTATGTTCAAAATTCTTATGCATGTAGGAATCAAAACTTTGGATAAAGTCTTCAAGATTTAATTTATTATTTCCTGTGTCGTATTCAAAAAAATGAGAGTTGATACACTCATTGGGGTGATATTTTTTTAAGTACTCGGCCCAATGGCCAAAAGCACCCTTATTGCTTGCGATCCCATGGATAAAGACCACATCGTGAATTTTATGAGAGTCACTAGTGCTACAAGTAGCACTAGCATTAATTGAAAATAGAAATAAAAAAGATAATACTAAAAATCTCAATTTACTCCATACCTTCTGGGTAGATCTGAATTGCATGATTTAGAGTCGTTTGTACCCAAGCATATTCTCTTGCAATAAGTGGTGCATTTAAGAAATCTTCTTCACCTTCTTTCACAAGATCATAGTCATATTTTGGCATATTTTCATTTGGATAAATTGAATCACGAACGTAGAATACACCTTTTGAAGCGCATCCAACTTCCTCGTAACGTTTTTGAACAGCATCTCCCTTTTCCATCACTTTTTCAGCATTGGCCAAGTACTTAGCACGCCAAGAATCAGATTTTGTTTTCTCGGCCTTCTCTAACCAGTAGTCACGCTTCTCTTCCATAAAAGGTTTAAAAGATGAAACAAATGGACATCCCTTTGTATCAGCATTGTCATTGTAGCCAAAAATATAATTAGCGTGCCAGAAACCCTTATGGTTATAAATGACAAGAACTGGACCATTTCTTTTATGAAGAGCTTTTTTAATTCTTTCAACAATATCTGCTGGAGCTTTTGCAACAGACCACTGGTCTTTATCAGCATCAACATGAAGGACTTCTCTTTTAAACTTTGGAAGCTTGTACTCAACAGCATTTTTCCCAATAGTATCTGTTAAATCAATCCAATTAAATTGTGTCCCATAAGATCCATCTTCATCATTTGCATCTGTTACAACACGCTTGCCATCAACTTTCTTAAAGTTACCTTTTGTAAAACGGTAATCCTTATTTGAGAACATCACAGAACTTTTATTAATTCTTCTGATATTATCCGTTCTCCAGTTATCAATTTCGTCTTGATTAGTTTTATTAGTCTTTAAAGACATATAGTAACGTTCAGCAAAATCAACTTTATTATCACCTTCAAGATTATTTAGGCGGTTGTACCACCACTCAACAACACCAGTATGTGACATATATAGACATGAGCCAGCATCCTCTTGTGAAGGTGCAGCAACAACATATTTCATTAATTCGTTAAAACCACCAGCAGTCACTTCATCTTCAATGAAAGAATTAGGATTAATTGTACCTACATAATCCTTTGGAAGTGATTGATAAGTTGAGATTTCGGCCTGAGCTGACAATGTAGAAATGGCCGCAGCAATTGCGAGTAAAGTTTTAAACATATTCCCTCTTTTAAATTTAACTTTTTTCATGTGTGAAGAGTGAAATGCTAGCAAACTTGAATCATAATCACAAAAATTAAGACGAAATGAAGCGATGCGCATGCATTAGCTGCGCATCAAGTATTGAATATTTTGTTTTAATATTTTTTATTCGTTTGCTTGCTATTATGAAAGATAAATAACAACGGATGCACCAATTGCAGTGACCGCTATAAGAATCCAAGTGTTCATAGCAGAGCTTCTCTTCACTTCTTTACGATTCGTTACATACTTCTTATTGCGTTTATTCTTATTAGACTTACCCATTACATCCTCCATAAATAATCACAGGCAAAGTATTTTATACAAATTTTATAGCGTTAGCATAGACCGAGTGCTCCACTCGGAGAACAACACTTTAAAAAAGTATTTTCTACCTAGCGACAAAGCGAGTTAAATCACCAAAATAACTATGATATTATAGTTCTATGACGGGAAGAAAATTACTTGATCAACTTATTATTGCATTCTTGCTACTGACAACGATGGCCACAGTTGGCGTCTTCGTTTACACCAATGTTATCTACAAAAAAGAGCTACCAAATAGTGCTACAGAAATGCAGGCGCTTAAAGATGACTTCAAACAAATCAATTTCCCAACAACTTATGTTCTAGATAAGATTACAGTCAACCTAGACTCGGCAACTCGCCGTCTTAGATTTCTTGATGTACAAATCAACCTTGTCCTCTTCACTCAAGACGACTCTCAAATACTCGATACGATCAAACCACAAATTTATGACATCATTATTGATGTCGCAGCATCAATTGAACCTGATGAACTAAACTCTCTTTCAGGGAAATTAATCTTTGAAGGACGAATCAAGAAACGTATCAATCAATTAGCAAAAAAGAGCGTCGTTAAAGAAGTATTTTATTCAAAATTCGTTGTTCAATAACCACGAATTATTTTTCTATGCTATAGTGTAAAAATCATGAATCTATAATCACTTAGAAATCCATTTCTTTATTTCAATCGACTAACCGAGGTGATTATCGTGAACACTTCTCACATTTAAAATTCATTATTTTCATTCACAAATTTTTAAATTGAGAGGTCTCCATGCGATCTTATCTACTACTATTCTACCTAGGATTAGGACTTCCTGCATATGAAGTACGATTTCTAGCGAGAAGAAAAAATATCGAAAATGTTTCAACAGAATATGACTTAGCTGAACGTAAGCAAAAACTTAAAAAGAAAACACGACTTTATAAGAAAGGTAAACGTCGAAATAATCAACACTACCGCCAAAAGCATTTTGCACTTAAAGGAAGTCATTCGAAGGATGCACGTTATAGTAATGGAAATAAATTAAGAAGAATGTTTATTAATATGTAGCTCTAAAATGTTATAAGGCCCGCGAGGGAAGCGGGCCTTAAGACAACAACACATGGGAATTTAAAAAAGGAATTTTTAAATTACTCGCAACGGCCTTCATTTACATAAATGGCCTTTGCACGATATAGTTCACACGAATTTGGAAAGCTAATAAACGCATCACCGTCGATACCGCTAATGGCACCACAAACAGGAGCGAAGATTTCAGGGCATACGTTAAGCTGTCTAGGCTCATCTACCCAATTCTTACAGTTAAGAACTGCTTCAAGCTTGTACTTACCTAGTCCAGCTTGCTTAAGAGCAAATTGTCCATCTTCACAGCTTTGAGCTTCAAAGTACTCATTTACTAATTCGATTTCTTCATTTTGCTCAGTGATAATAACTTTGAAGATTCTTCCTCTAAATGATTGAGAATCAATAAGATCACCATTAAGAATAATTTCTTTTGCACTTACATTCATTGCTAATACTGCAAGAAAAATAATTGAAACTAATTTACTCATAATCCTACTCCCTAAACCTTCTAAAAAAAATTCAAAGTCTTATCTTGTGAAAGGAGTTATAGAACAAAGAATAAATTAGTAGAAATTATATATAATAATCATTATCCATAATTATATGTTATACTTGATCCTATAGAACCACCTAAGGTACTGAAATTATGAACATAGACTATATTTCTATTCCTACACTGCGTGTTTTCATCGAAGTTTATGAGACAATGAATATGTCTCAAACAGCAAAAAATCTTGCGATGACCCAACCTGGGGTGTCTCAGCACATCAAATCCCTTGAGGGACTACTGCAAATCTCCCTTTTTGATCGTATTAATAAGAAGGTCTTACCAACGGAGCAGGCCCACAGGCTCTATACGGAGTGTCGCCAAATTCTTGAGAATCTTGAAAGCGCCCTCGCAGACGTTTCGGCCAAAAAGAATGTTTTAAAAGGTACTTTACATATTGGGATGCCAATTGAGTTTGGTAATAACAGACTTATTCCAATCATTGCTGAATGGCTTAAGTTACATCCCGAAGTCTCCTTGCAAATTAACTATGACCACGCCGCTAGACAAAGCCAGCTTCTTTTAAATGGTGGCCTAGACTTTGCAATCACAGATAGTTTCAACTTTCCAAAACAAATTGCGACACGAAACCTATCAAGTGAAAGACTTATTCTTTGCTGCTCAAAAGAGTATGCGAGCTCTCATGGCCTAAGCGAGAATACGAAATTTAAAAAGGCCGATGAATTAGACTTTATTGCTTACCTAGAAGGCTCACCTGTTATCACAAGCTGGTTTAAATACCACCTTAACAAGAACTTTAACAAACATCCAAAAGCGCAATTAATGGACGTTCAAGGTGTTCTGCGCCTAACTCTTGCGGGAGTAGGAATTTCCGTTCTTCCCCTACACGTTATTGAACGCTCAGATAATAAATCAAAGCTCATGCTCTTTAAGGGAACAAAAGATCACATGATTAACGAGCTAAACCTTGCCTTTTTAAATGCTAGAAAATTAGGGCCAGTGGCCTCAAGTTTGTTTGAATTCTTAACGGAGAATATTTAGGAATAAAAAAGGCCGCTAAAAAGCGGCCTTGATATAAAAAATTTTGGTTTGAATTATTGATTCATTCCTGGAGCTGTAGACTCGTCAGTAGTCGTAACGTTTGACTCTTCGTCTTTTAATCCATTTAGGTATTCTTCAACCTGAGCCTTAGTTACTTTACCCTCAGCGATAAGCTTATCTCTTAATCTTAGGTCTAAAATTTTCTCTTGTAACGCTCTTGAAAGTCTCATTGAATTTCCTTATTTAAAAAATTAACGATTGATATATTTATAATAATGTAGCTTTATATCATGTGTTATTTGCTTTGGAAACCCCTAAAAATATCAGGGACTTAAAAAGCTTATTGCCAAAACCTTGGTTCATCTGGATTTGGACGCTCCTCATCATCAACTAATCTTAGGTGACTTTTCTTTTTCTTGCTTGTCGATTTCCCACCTTGCTTAGTTGCAATACGAGAGCCTTGAGAGCGTACGTAATGACCTAGGGCCCTAAAACCTAAAACAAATACAGCACCGAAAATCATAGAAGCAATATTTGCAAAGGCCTGAGCACCACCTGGAGTGAAAAAGCCTTGGTACACATTCATCCCCGCAAGGATTAAACAGAAGTACTTGGCCTTTACCGGAATGATCATAAAGAATTGAAAAATACGATCAGGGTAAATACAGGCGTAACTCACACACATTGCAGATGATAAGAATGCCATTCCATGAAATGGATAATTTATCGTTGCACCACCCATAAAGAGTGCAAAAATAGTGTATGCAAAAGCGTTAACAAGAGCAGCAATCACAAGATACTGTAGGTACCTCTTTGCTCCCCAACGCATCTCAAGATCACTTCCAAGAAACCAAAATAGAAGCCCTGTAAAGACAACATTAAAAAGACCAGTATTCACAAAAGGATATGTAAATAACTTATAAATGAGACCGGCCTTTAGCGCTGAAACGTTGAGCCCTAAAGTATTAACTAATGAGATATTAAGAAATTGTGCAAAGACTGCGCTTATAAGAAAGGATGCGACAATGATCCCGATGAGATACTTGTTTACCTTTGTTAATGGCGGCAGATAAATATTTTGCATTCTTTCTCCTTACATTTTTTGAGCAATCTCGATGAGAACTCCACCAGTTGATTTTGGATGAATAAAGTTCACTAAACAATTATTCGCTCCAGGGCGTGGCGCTTCATAGAGAAGATTATAACCTAAGTCCCTAAGCTCTTGTGACTTTTTTGCAACATCAGGAACGCGGTAACACATATGGTGAATCCCTGGACCTTTTTTCTCAAGATACTTGGCAATTGGGCCTTGACCATCAATCGGCTCAAGTAATTCAATATGAGCATTTTCATCAATATGAGCAAAAGAAGTCGTCACTTGCTGATCTTCAACCACTTCTCGGTGGTTAAATTCTAAACCTAAGTCACGATAAATTTTTTCGGCATTATCTAGATTCTCAACTGCGATCGCAATGTGATCTAGGAAACAATCTTTATTAAACATGATTTCTCCACTTTTCTTACTTAGTAATTTTCAAGCATTATAGAAAAGTCCGAAGGCTTGAGCAACCTTACAAGTTACTATTAATAACTAAAGATCGCTCAAGTTAAATGGTGGTGAATCCAGAACATCCTCACCTGAACAGTCTGCAGGAGTCGTTGGAGTAGCTGGCTCTTGAGGTGTAATTGGTGGCTTACAAAGACCGTTTACACAATCACCAAAAGTTGGAACTGAATAACATCTCTTCTCACAAGAAAGAGCATTATTCGGGTCGTTGACACGAATGAGGTAACACTGTCTAACGTATTCGATACGACAGAACTCTTTCGAGACACAACTTTGATTTGGAACCTTTGAACAAAGAACTTGTTCGAAGTCATTATTAATATGATCACGACATGTATTAGTCGTTCCATCACAACAAAGTGACGCACAATCAAAATCTGAATTACAACTATTTCCAGTAGGAAGATTTCCAGTTGAATCAAAATCATCACTACACTGCCCTACAATTGAGCGAGAAAAACAACGATTATTAAAACAACACTCTCCTGAACCACATTCACGATTTGCACTACATGACTTTAGAGAATTAAAATCATAACCATCTTTAGCACCAAGGCCTGTCTTTAGTAATTGAAGCTTAATCTCTTTTGTTTCAGCAATTTGAACTTCAAAACCATCTTCCATTGTAAACAGCTCAATTGTCCCTGTTACGTTACAACTTGAAACCGTCTCACCAGTTGATGCGTTATAATTCTTAGCTCTAATATTACAACCATCCATATAGTACGTATCACCAGCAGCATTTAGAGTTTGAACAGAACGGTTAGAAAATGGAGATTGAGAACCTAAGTATTGAATCCCAGTTGTTTGATAATTAATCTTTCCTGCACGTGGGAACAGGTATGCCTGAGTTCCTGAAGCAATATTCGTAAAATCTGCAGCACCAGAAAGTGGTGCTTTAAAAATTGCACTTGGAGTCGTTCCCGACTGATAAACAGCTGCACCTTTAATTTCCCACTCATCTTCGTTATGAATACGATATGGGCCACGGTAATCATAAGCTCCCCCACCTAAAGCAAGAGCAGTGCCTACGGCCGCAGGATGATTCACACCAAAAAGGCTTTGAAACATCGCTGAGTCTTTCTTATCAGGAAGACACTTATATAAATTAGTCTCTAAAGATTCATTTGCAAGAAGATTACCTTCAATATCAATTTGCTCAAATACAGGTGTATTTGTTTTAGAAACTGTTTCAGCATTTACGATTTCATCATACCAAAGAGTTTGATCCTTAATTTTTGCATATGAGTAAAGGCACACATCCCCTGCTTGATTACAGTAAGGATGACTAATAGAAGATGTAAAAGTTGGATCGTCTTCTAAACGTAGACCACGACAGTAAAGACCTGCATTAGTTGCATCACCTTCAACATCTTCGGCCGTATCATTATCATAATCATTGTAGTCAAATAGATCATAAAGAAGTCTGATGTCATTAAACTTCTTATCTGCTAAATCAAATGTAATAACATTAATAGTTGAAAACTCAGTAATCCCTGAACCAGGAACTTGACCAACAACACCATCTAAAACAATTGGTGTTCTCTCTCGTCCAAAATAGAAGCGCCCTTTCACAACACGATTTTTAAGGGATGAAATATTTAAACCAGTAAGGTGGAGCTTCCCTCTAAAATCTTTAGGAATTGAAACTTTCTTTTTAAAAGATCCAGTATTTGGGTCAATGATTTGAGTAATTTCAACGGCAGTTGTATTAGGAATACTTGTGATAGTCTCATTATCTCCATCTGTTGCATTATTTCCACCAGATGATCCACCACTTCCGTTATCTCCACTTCCAACTTCTTCAGATGGATTCTCTACAATGTCACGCACAGAACGTGGCTGCTCCATACAAGAAACAAAAAGTGAAAGTGTGAATAGGTAGACTAAGACATTCTTCATCATTAATTTGGCCTTAAGTTAATAATCTTCACTCTACTTATCGAAATCAGAGAAAATTAAGTTAACCCTAAGTAAATATTAACCTCGAACTTGAAAAATCTGCCGATAAAGCGCTAAGGAGCTGAATTTACGAATAAACTCGTAAATCAGCTGCCTTAAATATGTGCAATTTGGAATTAGATAATGAAGAATCTAGGCTTTTCTAAACAAGGAAACAAGAACCCCTGTTAGCACGTCTTGAATCAGAGTTAATAACAGACAAATTATATAAATTAATTCAATCGCTATCCCCGTCCCTGGCGCGTAATTAGTAACGACTTGAGCAATCCCTGCAATGATAAATGAAATCACCAGAAACCCTAAATAAGTGCCGCCAAGAGTTGAAACTTTCTTTTTTGTGATAGCAAAATTCGATTCACCTTCTTTATCAAAAAGAATCGATGTCATGGCAACAAAACTATAGAAATAGGCTACATAAAAAAATGGGATCACAAAAAAAGCGACTCCAAGAATCATCAGTAGCGAAGTAAGAAAGCCGTAGAACATATACGTAGGAATATCCCACAGAACTTTTGAAACTCGATAAGGTAATTTTTCGAAAGCAAAGAAGAAGAAATTAAGAATAAAAACCGACTGAATAATTGTACCAAAAACATTTACCGCGGCCACCGTAATTACCGTCATGTCATCTTGAGCATTAAAATATGCTAGGCCATAGGCCTTTAATGCGAATGATAAAAAGAATAGTGGTAAATAATGAGGAAGATTCCCCTTCATTGCGCTTACTGCTTCATACATTGAATCAATAAAAGAAAGGTCCTTACTATCTTCGTTAGTGACTTCTTCATGATGCATATCCATTTGCATCCTCCCTATAAGTTAGTCTTGAATATATTCAAACGTACGCTTTGCATGATTCTTTCTCACACCAGGAACTTTAAAAAGTTGCCCGTGAAAAGAAATATACACACCTGCTTCTACTATTTTAGCAGCATATAGACTTTCTGTAACATTTTGAAAGGCATCACTATCAACAAAGCCCATAGGCTTCATCGCTCCAGTGAAAATGATTGGAACTTGCAAGTCTTTTGCGCCGTCAAGAGCGTCATAAACAAATTGTGCAGACTTTGCCATGGTATCAGTTCCATGCAACACGATTAGAGGAATATTTTTCTCCAACTGCGCCTTTATTGTCTTAAGCAAAACCTGACGATCATAATCAGTGAAATACAGCGAGTCTTTATTGATAATATTCATTATGTGAAGCTTCGTATAAGGAAGCCTTAGACGGTCAATGATAGTCTGGCGAATAAAAGAATCTCGATTCTTTAATGAACCATCGCTCTCGCTATAGGACTTCTCTATTGTTCCACCTGTTGAAATTAATTGAATATCTTGAACATGGTTTTCCATGTACTTCCCTCGCTATAAAAATGAATTCCTATCTTATACCTAATTTTTTCAATGATTTTAAGAATTTAAGTAATTTTTTTACTCTTAACCCTTGACGCTCATCATTTTGCTCCCATCTTTGGGTCGTAAGAACAATTATCTACTTGATTATATATGAAGGAGTATCAATGACTAATCGCACAGGACAAATCTCTGTTGCAACAAGCGACATTTTTCCAATTATTAAGAAATGGCTTTATTCAGAACACGATATCTTCATCCGCGAGCTGATTGCCAACGCAAGTGATGCCATCACAAAGCGCGCCACACTTGCACGTCAAACGGGAGATGAGCTTCCTACTGGAAGAATTTCTGTAAAAGTAAATAAAGACGCTAAAACAATCACGGTTACTGATAACGGGATTGGAATGAGCGAAGAAGAAGTTGAAAAATACATTGCTCAACTTGCTTTTTCTGGAGCTGAAGAGTTCGTAAAGAAAATGGAAGAAGTTGGCGGCGAATCAGATAATGATATTATCGGTAAATTCGGACTTGGTTTCTATTCAGCATTTATGGTTGCAAAAAAAGTTGAAGTTGACTCTCTTTCAATGACTAAAGGCTCAACAGCAACAAAATGGTCTTGCGAAGGTGATACAGAATACACTTTCTCTGACTCTGATAAAAAAGAAGTTGGTACAACGATTACACTTCACATTGCTGAAGACTCTGAAGAGTTTCTAAACAAGTGGAAACTAAATGAGACTCTATCTAACCACTGTGATTTTATGCCATATGAAATTGCATTATTAGATGAAGCAAATAAAGAAGATACTGAAACAATTATAAATGACACAAAACCTATCTGGAAGCGTGATCCTAAGGAATTAACTGATGAGGACTACAAAGGTCTCTATCGTAAATTATTTCCAATGGACGGAGAGCCCCTATTTTGGATTCACCTAAATGTTGATCACCCATTTACATTAAACGGGATTTTATTCTTCCCAAAATACAACCCAATGAAGCCAGTTGGTGATAAGAATATTCGTCTATACTGTCGCCAAGTATTCGTTTCTGATAACGTAAAAAATATTATTCCAGAGTTCTTAGGACTTCTTAAAGGTGCTATTGACTCTCATGACATCCCACTTAACGTATCAAGATCATCTCTACAAGGTGATCCAAATATTAGAAAGATTTCAAATTATATTGTTAAGAAAGTTGCAGAGGCCCTAAAACTTCTTAATAAGAAAGATAGAGCAAAGTATGAAAGCATCTGGAATGATATTGGGCTATTTGTAAAATACGGTTGTGTTTCTGATGAGAAATTTGATGATTTAATGCGTGAGCGAGTACTATTTAAAACTAATGAAGGACAATTTGTTACACTAAACGAATACCTTGAATCAGTACCTGCTGACTACGCTGAGAAAATGGCCGGAAAAATTCTCTACTTTGAAAAAGATGCGGCCAACCAATCTCTTCTAGCTCAACTTAAAGAAGCTGGAATTAAGGCCTTAGAGACAGATAATCATATCGATCCACACTTCATCCAACACTCGGAAATGAAGAAATTCAAAAAGAGTGAAGAAGAAGTTGAAATCAAATTTGTAAGTGTTGATTCTGAAATAGAAAACCTACTTGCAAGTGAAGCAACTTCTGAAAACGACATTAAAGTCAAAGAGATGTTTGCGAAATTCCTTGGTATTAAACTAGAAGAAAAAGAAGGTGAAGCACCGGCAAGTAAGGGACTTGAGATTGGCCGCATGGCAAATGCTCAAACTCCTGCATATTTTAAAGTTGATGAGTCGATGAAACGCTTTGCTCAAATGACTCAGTCAATGGGTGGCGATCACCAATTCCCTATTAAGAAAACACTTGTCGTTAATACGACAAATCCACTAGTTCAAAGTGCATTCAAGATCCACACAAGTGGTAAGAATGAAGACCTAGCAAAGAAACTTTGTCAGCATGTTGAAGACCTAGCGGGTATCTCAAGTGAAGGACTAAAACCAGAAGAGCGCGATCTATTCGTAAAGCGTTCTCAAGATCTTATTAGCGAATTATCAAATCACATAAACTAAAAGTACACGCCACCTTTTCGAGATATTAAGAAGTTAAGAGCTTAATATTTAGAAAAGGTGGCCTTTCGCTCTATATAATTTTCAAAACTTGCCCTATCCAGACTCTTTTCGTTTATAGTCGGCCAGACAAAATAATAAAAGAGGATGACGAAATGAAGAGATTACTTCTTACAACGATCACTTTTGCAACAATTGTAAATAGTGCACAAGCAATGCCAAGTCTAATGAATGAAGATATGCCATCAACATCTGTTGCGACAGCTTTCACAGTGGCGCCAATCGGACTAGCAATTCAAGCAGTAGGTTCAGTAACTCATGCTACATTTTTAGCATCACTTGCGGTTTTTAATCCGTCAGAAGCAGTACAAATGACTAAAGAATCTTTAGGAATTTATAACAGAGAAGAAATCGAGCGTGCTATTGAAAGAAATGACCTCGATATCATCGACTCTTTGAGAGAGATGGTAAGAGAGGACCTAAAAGCTGGTGGACAAATTGAAAGCCTTGATCAACTTTCAGATAGAGATGTTGATCAACTTATTAATGTAGCACTATATATACCAAACGAATCTGAAGAATAATTTGAGGAAAGCAATGAAGAAACTAACTTTATCAATTCTAATGGCATTAACAATCTCTAATCCGGCCAATGCCCTGGAAACAACAAGAGATTTTCTAGACACAAGCTCAATGGTAACAACTGGTTGGGTTTATGCAGCAGGTTTATATACTGAAATGACTGCAACATTAGGTTTTCAAACTTCTTTTGCAGCAAGTGTATCTTCTCTACAGGTTACAGCAAGAGCGATTAATAATCTTAATCGTGAAGAAGTTGAAAGAGCAATTGAAAGAGATGATCAAGATACGCTTGATTCAATTAGAGATCTAATTAGATATGAATTAGAAGAAGCTGGTGAAATCTCTTCTGGAGATGAACTAAGTAATGAAGAAGCAGACATTCTTCTTTATGTTGTTTTAACAAAATAAAATTTCAAATAAAAAAAGGCCAGTTCAAAACTGGCCTTTTTTCTATCTATCCTCTGCTTTAAGTTATCTTTTAAAATGCTGCATTCTTCTCATCAAAGCTTCTTGCAAAAGTTTCAATTGAAACAACATTTGTACTTTCATCCATACCGTCTGCATGTTTAAATGCTACGTTCTTATTATGTGCACTCATTGCATTTCCGTTTGTATGTGATCTCTTTTCATATGTACGAGAATTTTCTTCTCTTTCAAGCTCTTCTTTACAAGAGATACAACAAGTAGCGATTGGTCTAGCATGTAATCTTTTGATAGAGATTTCTTCTCCACACTCTTCACACTCTCCAAAAGTACCGCTTGCAATTTTTTCTAGAGCACGATTAACTTTGTTAAGTAGAAATTTATCTCTTCCCATAAGCTTTAGCTTTAGTTGAGCATCTCTCTCATTAGAAGTTTGGTCGATAATGTCACCGCTAGTCTCGTTAGTTAATACTTGCTCGACACTTCCTGTAGTACTGACCAGCTGATTTTTAAGATTAATGAATAAGTTTTTGAAGTGTTCTTTTTGTTCAATGTTCATAGTATCTCCATTCAATCTAAAAATAAGTAGTCCATTACGTCTTACCTAAAGTTTTCTTCCTGATAACTTTAGAGAGATTCCTTTCTCTGCTTATTATAAAGCAATGAGCGTGCCAATTTTGAAGGCCTTAATTCGGATAAATTTTATGGAATTCGTGGTGTAAAAATGAATTTTGGGGCCAGACTGACTTTTTAAGGCCAGTATTGGCATCGTCAGAACGCACCAGTCCTCAATTTTAGTTGAGTTTAAACGAGTTTATCGTCTCGAGAGATAATCAAGCGTTCATCATCGATCATCTTTGAATAGATTATCATGACTTCCTGGTGCGCCTCTAGGGCCTGAGACTTTGGAACTTTTTTTTGGATAAAGAAAAGAATATCTTCTCGAATGCTTTTAGGAAGTTTTGCAAGAATCCCCTGTCGGTCTTCTTCCCTTTCTAGCTTTAAGGCATTTCCTAAGCTTTCAACTTTTACTTCTCTTAAGAACTCGCTCATCATCTGTGGTGTGATAAATTGCAGATCTTTTAAACGATACATACTCGCACGTAATTTATCTGCTAATTCAAAGTCCATCTTTGTGATATTAGAAATAAGAGTTTCCTTCTCTTCTTTATTCATTAAAGAGATGGCCTCAAGAATTGCTTCAAAGCCCGACTCTTTAGAACCTTTCGACATATGGATTATCCTTCATTAAATGATTCTTTACATAGTCGGCTACACCATCATCTACGATACGAAATTCGAAGTTTGGAAGTATTCTTCTAAACTTATCCATATCTGCTTGAGTGTAGTATTGATATTGATTACGAAGATGCATAGGCATATCGATAAATTCAACGTTTGGCTCACGTCCCATTGCAATGAACGTTTGATTCACGAGATTAAGAAAGCTATCGGCTCGACCTGTTCCAATATTATAAATACCAGAGTGCTTCGCCATCTCCTTCTCAGATAGCTCAATCATGGCATTAACAACATCTTTAACATAAACAAAGTCACGAAGCTGCTTACCATCCTCATACCCTTCTTTGTGCGACTTAAAGAGCTTAACCTTTCCAACTTCATTTATCTGTTCGTATGCTTTATGGACAAGAGAGCGCATCTCTTCCTTATGATACTCGTTAGGGCCATAGACATTAAAAAATTTAAGGCCAAACCAATGTTTTGGACGATCAGTTTGATTTAGAACCCACTCATCAAATAATTGCTTAGAGTAACCATAAGGATTTAGAGGGCGAAGCTTTCCAAGCTCCTCCTCTTTGTCTTCATAGCCAAGCTCACCGTCACCATAAGTGGCCGCAGAAGATGCATAGATATATGGAATATTTAAATCACATGCCAGGTCAAAATAGAACTTTGAATGACCAACATTATTAGTCATCAGATAATCCATATCCATCTCAGTTGTGGATGAGCAAGCACCCATGTGATAGATACAAGAAATCTGCTTATGAACTTCTTCTAATTGAATGTCGATAAACTCATCAGCATGAAAATATTCAGCATATTTAACGCCTTTTAAATTCTTCCACTTCTGATCATGATCAAAGCGGTCGACAATAATGATATCATCACGTCCGAGCTCGTTAAGCTTTGCAACAAGAACACTTCCAATAAATCCAGCGCCACCTGTAACTAAGATCACGCCTCACCTTCTTTGCTCTCTAAACGCATTAGACTCGTTAGTGAAATTCCGCACATTGTAAGAAGAGCTAGAAGTTTATAACTATCAAGTCGTACATAGAGTTTATGATAACCTCTAAGCTTCTCTTCAAACACCTGATACTCTTCATCAGTGTGAGTGTAATTTGATTTTGCAATCTGAGAGTCGCGAATACCTGGTGATAGTTTAGTTGTATAAACGATGGCCAAGACAAGTGTTGTTAGGGCAATAAACTTCATCACCATTGAAGCCTTCCCTTTTTTCTTATAAAGAAAAGCTACGATGATCAAAAGAATAGCAAAAATCATTTCAATAATATTGAACGATGTGAAGATAATTCCACCAAGAGTTCCTGCTTCTTTTAGAGAGCTAACATTTCTAAAAATACTTGGAGCTGCAATGAAGTCGATAAAGACGGTTGCAAAAAACCATGAAAGGCAGACACCAAAAATTAAACTTAATAATACGTGTTTCTTTAGTAGTGATTTCATAAAGAAATCATACCGTCTATTTCATGTGATGACGAGAAAGATATGGGTGAACAATTAACGCAACAGCTAAAATACCCAGTTCAAAAAGTACGACTAACGGCAGCCAAAGTCCCATCATTGTAATGACATCAGGAGGAGTTAACATAGCAGAAACGACAGCGAAGCCAACATAAACATAACGTCTCATATTAGCTAGGGACTGCTTTGTTACTAGGCCCATAAAGCCTAAAATAAGAAGTACATTTGGTAGTTGAAAAATAAGGCCAAGGAAAACAAGGACCTTACTTGAAAGAACGAGGTAATCTTTTAGACCGATTGTTGCTTCAACATTTTGTACACCAAAGCCCATGAGGGTTTGAAATGTTAGTGGAAAAACGATGAAGTAACCAAAGCTTACGCCTATAGCAAACAGGAAGAGCCCAATAATAAGAAATGGCCTAACGGCCTTTTTTTCATGATCATAGAGACCTGGAGAGATAAATTTCCAAACCTGATAAAACCAAAGAGGACAAGAAAGAATAACACTTGAGTAAAATGCTACTTGAAATTGAGAAAGAACCTTATCAAGTAGTCCAAGATAGACAACCTTTCCCCCTCCAAAATCACCAAGAGCATCTCGCAGAGGCTTCAAAAGAACTTCCTGGATGAGGTCACCATAGGCGTAGCAGGCCACGAAAGATATCAAAATTATGATTAATATCTTTATAAGTGCAGAGCGTAACTCTTCTAAATGGTCAATTAAACCCATCTCTTTCAAAACTTACCCTAGTTTTCCATCCATACTTAAAGTAAAATAAATTAATACTAATAATTTAACACAGTTAGAACGAATGAAATACCCATTATTAATTTTTATTGTTAATTTTATGATAGCTCTTCCAACACAGGCAAAGACGATCTTGCTCTGTCTTGGACAAGAAGAAAGTTACTATGCCAAAAGGTTTGAGACAGGGCCCCGCTATCACTTAAATCAAATTATGATTAATGAGATTTCATCAGTTGGTAATCCGCAATTTTCTAAAGGTTACTACAATAAGTTTTGTTCTGATCCGAGTAAATCACCGACGCTTAAATTACTTAAGGCCATGACAACTGGCCAAAGAAATATTTTCGACTTCAAAGAAGAAGACGGTGGAATTGGTGTTAAGTATTCGATGTCGACTTATAATGAGTTTCGTCTAAAGTCGATTAAGATCCTAATGGATTATCTCGCAAAGATTCAAATCCAAGCAAGTAGTGCCGATTGCCTTGAGTCTAATATTCCTGGCCTAAAAGAGTTCTATGCTCGCTATCGCTATCTTGAAGGAGAAGTAAGCTTAGAGACTTTAAAAGGATCTAAAGAATCTCTTTTAAAGATTTATGATGCTTTAGAGAATGTCGATGCTATCTTAAAGAAATGCCAAAAACCTAAGCAAACTCAAACTAAATAAAGAATACACTAAGCTGAGAATCTAGCGAAGAGACTTTACTAATGAAATCTTGCGCCTCAGGAGTTTGTTCATCACCAATGACATAGAGGTGGTGACCAATTAGGCCTTCGACAGATATCTTTCCGAGTTTTTCAACCATTGGATAAATATCCTCTAAAAGAAATTGATATGGTCTTTTTCCAGCAATCTTATCTTTTTTGAAACCATTAAAGGTAACTGCAGGAATAACCTTTTCCTCACGATTTGATTTAAACATCGGAACAATATCGGCCAGGCACGAACCACAGCCACCAGCGGCCTTTGACAGGTTTGTAATCGTAAGAGGATCACTTGCTCCCCTTTCAATTAAAGCTGCGACTTCTTGGCGACTAACACCAAAACAGCGACAAAGTGTATTGGTCGTATCAATGGCCATAAGTTGATTAGGAGAGAAATAATTTAAAACTTCTTTGAAGAAGCTAAATAGCTCAAGAGAATGACTCGAATTTTCACTTAGAGCTTTTTCGATTTCAAGTATTAGTTGTGACTTTGTATTCTTCGTCTTTTCAAGAATCGTCATGATGACATCTTTTAGTGCACTATCATCACTTTCAACAAAGTACTCTCTTACTTCATTGAGCTTAGAAAACCTAAGCTCAACTCGACAAGGATCATTAATTTTTAAATCTGGTGCAATTAGGCTTGTATTCACAATTAAGGATGAACCTCGTAACTTCTAAGAGTAAGAATCTCAAAGCCACCTTCAGTAACTAAGATTGTGTGTTCAAATTGGGCAGACCATTTCTTATCTCTAGTCAGAACTGTCCAACCATCTTTAAGAACTTTACAATCCTTTGTTCCAAGGTTGATCATTGGCTCAATTGTAAAAGTCATACCAGGCTTCATTTCTGCGCCCTTACCTCTTTTTCCAACGTGAACAACTTGTGGATCTTCATGGAATTCTCGTCCAATACCGTGTCCACAATAATCTTCAACAATACCGTATCCATGATCGTGTGCGATCTCCATAATTGAAGCACCGATATCACCAATATGGCCACCTGGACGAACTTGCTTAATTCCTTCCATCATACATTGGTAAGTTACATCAACAAGTTTCTTCACTTCATCAGAAACATTACCAACTAAGAAAGTCTTATTAGTATCACCGTGGAATTTATTTAAGTATGTTGTCACGTCGATATTTAATATATCACCGTCTTTTAAAACATCTTTTGTACTTGGAATTCCGTGGCAAACGACTTCATTAAGTGAAGTACATACCGACTTTGGAAAACCGTGATAATTTAATGGCGAAGGATACGCACCATTTTTAATAATATACTCGTGACAAAGATTATTAAGCTCTTCAGTGCTTACACCTGGCTTTACGAATGGTTCAATATACTCAAGAGTAGAAGCCGCTAATTTCGACGTTGCTCTCATTAATTCAATTTCGCGTTTCGACTTGATCGATATCATGGTTTTTCCTTTCGCTTATTCTAAGTACTTAAATATACATTCCTTTTAACATAGTTTGACCCACTAAAGAATAGACAAAGTTAAAAATTTTACAATTTACAACACGCTAAGTACCTAAAATGGCATAATGACGCGAAAGAATTCAGAAATTAGGACTAATAAATGAAACAAATTATCGCCATTTTCCTCTTAACTGTGAACGTATTCTACGCTCATGCCCAGAGCAAAGAAGACAATAGGTTGTTCCATTCTACAATGACTCAAATCAATGAGATTCAAGAAAGAATAAACGATACTGACTATGACCCACAAAAGCTTGGGTACAATATTCGTGAACTAGAAAAATTAATCAATGCAAGTAGTGATCTCGTAAATGTGACTATCGATTATAGCAAACTCATTTATCGACAATCAATTGATCATAAGCCAATAAAAGGTTCTGATTTATCAATCATTGGTAATCTAATGAATACAGTCGCACTCATTATGGAGAAATCGAGTCTTTATACTGTAAAAGACCTTTCTAATAAACGCTCGTATTCTGAACTTGAGTATGCACAAATCAAGGTAACAAACCTACTTGCAAAACTAAACTACGTGAACCTCTACTTAGTAACTCACAATATTTTTTATGAAATCAAAACAATCAAAAAAGTTACGAAAGAGATTATTAAGATTCTCGACAATGAAAAACAAGTTGAGATTCTTAAGCAATTTACAAAAATTGCAAAGAGTGAGAAATTCCATGAGGAGTTACAAGAAGACCTTAGAAACTTTCTTGATTATCACTACTACTATCTAAAACTTTTAAATCCTGACCTAACAAGAGGTGTTGTTCTTGTAGAGAAGTTTGAGATCGAAAAACATTTACTTGGAAAGAGACTCCCTGCAATTGAATTTAGCAGTATTGGCGATTGGTTTATTGAAATCTTTAATCGTACGACAAACTTTATCTCAGGGCTATTTGGTAACCTTGTTGGAAAACTGCGTTTTCGCCATGGTCATATGTATGCTAACGAACGAGCACTTGATTACCTAGAGACGGTACTAAAGCCGCTAGATATTATTGCAGAAAAAACACCTTTTGCTGCAACAGACTTTTTTATTCCAGGACACTTTGGTCATATTGCCATTTATCTTGGTACAGAACAAAAGCTTAAACTAGCAGGACTATGGAATACACCATTTATTAAAAAGTATCATAATGATATTCGCAGAGGAAAAACAATTGTTGAGTCGATTCGACCAGGAAGTCGCCTTGTTTCCCTTGAAGACTTTTTAGAAATTGATGAAATCACAATTATTCGTGAAAAAGGAATTCTAGAAAATAAGTGGGCAAGAGAGATGGTGTCAAAGGTTGCACTAGAGCAACTTAATAAGAAGTATGATTTTAATTTCGATGTCACAACTCTTGATAAGGTCGTATGCTCAGAGGTTCCATACCATGCTTATGGACACAAGAGATGGCCAACAAGTTATATCTTAGGAAGAAATACTATTTCTCCAGATGAAATTATCGAAAATGCTTATCGTAAAGGATCGGGTATTGAATTTGTTGCCTCAATTAAGGCCAATAAGAAACATCAGCTATTTAGCATTACTAAAAAAGAAATGGGAGATAATCTTGGTTTTATCTACGATGAATCAAGAGATATGTTCAGAAAGAAGATAAAGTCATGTCAGTTAATTAAAGTTGTTGATCATGATCAGCGCTCAACGATAAATGGCCGTTATCGCACTTATAAGAAGTGTAAAACGATCAAGAAAGACTTAATTTACAGCGGATTCTAGCAAAGCAAAGAAAAAGTTGATAGATTAAGGGTATGAACTATTACTTTTATCGACCAGAAATTTCGAGCTATCAAGGTGAGGCCTTTCGCGTTAAAGAAAGGCAGTCACTAGGCCAACTTGGTATCAAGTGCGTGGACACACCTATTGAGATCCCAGAGGGCGAAAGCGTCATTGTTATCTCAACGAGCTATACGAATAATGAGAGTATTGTTAAATCACTAGAGCACGCCAATATTGTCCTCTGGATTCATCCAAACTCGGGCTATGATAACTTCTCACTTGAGTTTGTGAAAAGAGCAAAATTCCCAATTGTTTTAGGAAATGAGATTAGAGCAAATGCAGTTGCGCAATTCTACCTTCAAGCATTACTCAATCATCAAGGACAAATTCCTTACAGACGCCAATGGGATGAAGCACGAAGCTATAATCGAGAACTCTTGCACACAAAGAAAACTCTAATCATCGGACGTGGACCAATTGGTGCAAGACTTGGCAATGCTCTTGAAACATTGAATGTAAAAGTTAGCTATTACGATCCATACCAAAATAAGCAGCAAAATAACAAATACCTAAAAGAAGAACTGACAAAGTCAGATATCATCATCATGGCATGTTCATTGAATAAGACTTCTTACCATATTCTTAATGAAGAGATGTTTGCTTTATTAAAAAAAGACACTCTCATTATGAATGCGGCCAGAGGAAAATTAATTGAGCAACAGGCCTTAATAAACTTTCTAAGTAATAATAAAGATGCTCATGCAATTATCGACGTCTTTGAGAAAGAGCCAATAGACTTTAATCAATTTAAGCAACTTTCTAATATAACTCTAAGTTCCCATATTGCAGGAGTGTACAAGGGAATTAACGATGCTATTATAAAGTTTGAAAAGCGTGTGATTCGTGATTACCTACACGATCAAGACCTTGACCTTTACAAGACAGCACTACTAAGCTCTCGTGTTAAAGGCGATTTTTTAATTTAAATTTAAGGGAATATATATGAGTGACAAGAATGAAACATTATTAAATGACTACCTTTGCCCTCCAGGCTTTGGTGTATTCACAGTTAACACAGCAAAAGAGAGAAAAGATAAGCTAACTCAAGTGCTTTATAAAACGACTGAAGATGCCGCAATCAGATCGGCATGGAGTAATGAACTTAACAAACTTTCTAACGTAAAAGGTTGTGCAATTCTTGGTGTCGCATCCGACTGTGGAGGAGGAATCCAAAGAGGTGCAAACTGGGGACCTTTATTCTTAAGAAACACATTAATCGAAGACCATTTAGATACTTATAAGCAATGTTTTGACCTAGGTGATATTAGAGTTATTCCTCACCTTCTGCATGACAAGTACTTAAATGATGAAACAATAAAGAGTGCACAAAATGCATTGTACGGTGGAAAGAACTTAAGTGTCTCTCCACTAAGTATTGCCAAAGCAAGTGTTGATGAAGTCTTTAAACATAATAAGGATTTAAAAATCTTCAGTATCGGTGGAGATCACTCAGTAAGTTTTCCACTAGTAAAATCATGGATCAACAATAGAAGATCACTTGGAAAGAAAGTAGGCCTTATTCACTTTGATGCGCATACTGACCTGTTAAGAGAAAGACTTGGTATTGATTATTGTTTTGGTTCTTGGCTAACTCATGTTCTGGATGATCTTGAAACACCAAAGCATTGCTATCAATTTGGCATTCGTTCAACTGGAAAATCAAAAGAACACTGGGAAAGTGAATTTGGACTCAATCAGTATTGGGCAAAAGACGTTAAGGAAATAGGAGCAAAAGAATTAGCACTTAAAACAGTAGCAGAACTTAAGGCCCAAGGAATTGAAGAAATTTATATTAGCTTTGATATTGATGCCCTCGATGAAAGTGTTGCCAGCGCAACAGGCACACCTGAACCAGAGGGACTGATGCCACACGAATGTGCTATAATGATAAAAGAGTTTACTAATGCCTTTAACCTAACTGGTGCAGACATGGTTGAAATTGCTCCACTTGTAGGCTTAAGCGAAGAAGGCTCTCGAACAACACTTGAAGTAGGGGCCGCAATGAGTGCTCTTATGATGGAGGCCATGATTAGTGCCAATAATTGAATTCCCACCAGTCGAAGTCGCAGATGAGCAAGGGCTACTAGCTATTGGTGGAGATCTCCACCATGACTCCCTTTTATTGGCGTATCAAAATGGAATCTTTCCATGGCCAATATCTCAAGAGTATCCCCTAGCTTGGTTTTCCCCTCCACAAAGAGGAGTTATTCGCCTTGAAGACATTCAAATAAGTCGTTCTCTTATTAAGTTTATAAAAAAGTGTGACTGGACTGTTACCTTTAACAAAGACTTTCTATCTGTGATCAGAAACTGTCAGCAGATTCACTCAGACTCCATTGAAGGAACTTGGATTACTGATGAAATCGTCGAAGGCTACTTTAATCTTTTTCATCAAAACCTTGCTTATAGTGTCGAGGTATGGAATCAAGAAAAAGGCCTAATTGGAGGACTCTACGGCGTAAGCATGGGACACTTCTTAAGTGGTGAATCAATGTTCTACAAGGAATCAAATGCTTCAAAGATCGCATTATTAGCAATTCTTCATGTCGTCAAACAATACACTATTACATTCTTAGATACGCAAATGGTGACTCCAATTACAAAGTCCTTTGGTGCAATCGAACAAGACCGAAGTCTATTTATCAATCAAATAGCTCCGCTATTTGCACAAACACCACTTGTCTTTTCAGAAAATGAAATTTTAGTACGTGATCTACTGAAGTCTTTTTAACTTTATATACAGAGCAACTCTTTTGATAAAAATTGCAAGGCGCCATCTATTTCTATAAATATTTTTTGAAAGAATCATTTTATAATTTCCTCTTCACTAATTCCTAAAGCATTCCACTCACAAGCAATTTGTGAAAGTGCAAATTTCTTCAATCTTTTAGAGAAGTATTTTAAGTTTGCCATTGTTGGTGACATTAAGTGAAATCGATCTAACATACCATCTTCTTTAATATACGATAGGATTGAAACTTCACCAGATGAAACCTGAGTTGTAGCAAGAAAAATTCCAGATTTAGTTATATTTGTATCAGTATCACTTTCATTTCTAATAATAGGATACTCTTCACAAATTTTTATAATATTTGAATATGTATTTTTTAGTTCTTTTAATCGAATTAAAAGTAATTCGTAAGTTGTTCCCTTTAGGGCCAAGAATTCCGCTTTTGCCAGATCATTGTACTCATAAAAAGGCTCATACTTTTTGATATTGTATTGATAACCATAACTTTGTAGTGGCATAGACTTAAGAGAGAAGCCTAAAGCAGCAAGATTAGAATTAAAATAATTATCTAAATTGAGAAAGAATTTATTCCCCTCAACTGTCGCTAAAATATCAGTAACGACATCTTGATAGTCATGAATACGATCTCTAACATCATAAACCCATTTGCGATCTTCAGTATTAATAAGTTTTACAAGATCATCTTTCGTTTTAATATCAGTTATATTAATTAAGCCTGAAAGAGTTTCAACTTGATGATTTAGGATCTGATAAACTTCATTGAAAGAAGATCGATTAAATACTCTTTCTAAACATTTTAAGTTTTCAAGTGCACAAAAAATTTCATAAATAAACATGCGATGAATTTTCACAGCACTACTATTAACTTTGCTTGTAATGTACTCGCTGAGTTCGAGAACAAGAAGAGATGTAATATTCTTTAGAGGAAGATCAGAATCTAATAAAAGCGAAATAGCCTCATCAACTCCCTTACCTTCGATATTCTTTTCTATTGATTTTGATTTATTAAAATCAAAGTCAAACGCAACATCATCGATATGATCTTCATCTATATTAAAACGAATTTTAGAATCTGAAATTGACGAGTCAAATTTTCGAATAGGAACTTCAATTTCTTCCCCTGTAACACTTAAAGGCGCAAAGTAATCAGAGCAAAGTTCGACCTGAGATTCATCTAGAAGATGATTATCCTTCTCTAAATAGTACTTTGCTTTAGGAGAGACAATCTCATATTGTATGCGATCTGTTTTGCGATAAAAATGTACACCATAGTTACGACTAACTTCTGCTTCAAACCAAGTCATTGACTCAAATAAGTGTCCAAAAGATTGTGCCGTTTGCCCATAACTTAAAGCTAGTGCATAAAAAATTCGTTTATGATCATTTAGATTTTGAAATTGATAAATTAACAAGAAACGAGAATTTAAAAGATTATATTTATCCTTTAAGTCGTTAGCATTTAGAAGATCAATACAAGATAGGCCAGTAAAGACAATATGCTGATCATCAAAGTGTGCCAGCATTAACATTGAAAGCTCGGCCTTTGACTTAACTTGAACTATATCTGTTACTTCAAAAATATTCATCTATTTAGTTTTCCAATTACTCTAAAGTGAATCTTACATCATAAGGAAAAATCGGCGCTGAATTCTCTTCTTTAGGAGCACAGCTTTGTTTCTTTCCATTTGACCACACCCAATTATATATCTTTTGATTGAATGTGTCTGCCCCACTATCATATTCAATATAACGATAATATGGTGCTCCCGAATTGGATGCACTAGATAATAATGTTATCGCTGCAGGAAATGAAGCAGCAATTTCATTATCTCGACAACCTCCAATTAATTTTCTTTGATCCACAACGAATTTACCTTTACTATTTCTCACGTTGCGAACCCATGTCTTTAAGCGACAATCAAAATAGTAACCTGTATGAACAGCATTTTCAAAAGCAGTTAAGAACTCAAGTTTCCAATGCTTATCTTTCTCTTTTTGTATATTGAAAGGTCGAACATATTTACGACATAGACTGAATCGATCAAGGTGATTACGATAAAAGTCGATAAAGCGTTTCGAAAGCCCTTCTTCTTTTTGAAAAATATCAAGAGCATCATCATAAACTTTTCGGCAAGATGTTTTTAGTGTTTGAAGTTCATCATTAGAAAATAGATGACCAGAGTTTATAACATACTTCAGCGCGCGATTTGGAAGAATTGGAGACTCAAGACGATAAGCACCCTTTAATTTTCGGCCGACATCATTTCTTCCCATTGAGTTTTCAATAAATGCTTTGGCATATCCCCAATCCACATATTTTTTTAGAGTATTTAGGCCCTGTACTTCTTGAAGAGACTCATCAAGCATACTTTTTGCAACAAGAATAACTTCAGACTCCCAGTCATCATTTAGATCGCATAGTCCTGTTAAACAAGACTTTAAGATATACCCTCCGATTATTTGTACCTGAACAGTTTCTTCTCGTGGAAAACTTCCATCAACAAGGTATTTTAGATCACCAAAAACAGCTACACGTTGAGGTTTTCCATTACGCCCAAGAAGTCTTGGAATCACGGCCCAAGAAAAATTTGGAGTATGAACTTTAGAAGTATAATCATTCCAGATGTCTTTTTCTTTACATAATTTTCTTTCTTTAAAAATTCGTCCACTAACTAAATCGAGCTCAAAGTTAACTTCACTATCACGGGGCGTCGTAATAAAAACGTCTACGAGTTTAGTACGCATATCCATACGAGGTGCAAAGTCGAAGAATAAGTGAGGAACAACTCTACCTTCATAAGTTAGATAATTAAAATTCCCCTCTCCTGCAAACCAAGTAGGCTTAACTTGCGATGTGGGAAGGACAATTTTTTTTGTTGCACAACCTACAATAAAAATTGCAAGTAAAAGAAAAATGAATTTAGTAGTTTTTTTGAATTGACAAATATACACGTTATAGTCCAAAATCGTTAAACACAAATAGCGGTTCGGTGTTGGAATTGGTAGACAATCTGGATTTAAAATCCAGTGGGGGCAACCCCGTGCGGGTTCAAGTCCCGCCCGAACCACCATTTCCTTTTCTTAATTATCAACGGATACATTTATTTTTTCAAGAACTTAGACTGATCTAGTCTGTTTTTTTAATATGCATTGCGAAATAGTTGATTAAGCTGCTTTTTTTGCTTCTTCATTATCGTTGAGAATATCAATCATACACTCTCCGATAACTTCCATAATTGCGTCTGAAACAGACTCAAAACGAAGACCAAAGCCTCTTGGACGATTCTTAGATGCCCTCATGATTGTGAAGTCAATAGCGACAGCGCGGCCAAAAATCCCCTCTGAGATATAAATCGTTCCACGAGTATTTTTGTCAAATTCTTTCTCAAACTTAGTCACTTCAACAAAGCCACCACTTAGTGATAAGTTAGTAAGGTATCCCTTATACTCTTTTTGAACACCAACAAGCGAGAATGAAACTAGTTCTTGTAATTCGACACGATACTCAGTTCTTTCGATTTGATACTTATTATTTTCAGGATTTTCTTTATCTTCAAATATTAGTTGTGCTTGTGTATTAAGCTCAAGACAGTCTTTTGCTGCAACCCAAGGTG
Organism: Halobacteriovorax sp. RT-1-1; assembly: GCF_047085455.1. Taxonomy (NCBI): domain Bacteria; kingdom Pseudomonadati; phylum Bdellovibrionota; class Bacteriovoracia; order Bacteriovoracales; family Halobacteriovoraceae; genus Halobacteriovorax; species Halobacteriovorax sp. RT-1-1. The sequence goes on along the minus strand of NZ_JBKIXZ010000001.1, from coordinate 1,423,063 downwards.
CACCTGCCTTCTTTTTAACAAGAGTGGAAGACGTAACAATCTTCTTTTCAAAATCAACAAGCATTTCATCAAAACGTAAAGGACCGACAACGCCAGCTCCTGTATCGTATTGCCATGTTTTCTTATTTGAAATTTCAAACGACTTACCGTTCTTAAGGCCTTCTATATTCAAGCGATCAAGTTCTTCATCATCAGCTTGTGCACGTGTTGCAATTTCAAGCCCTCCACTAGAGATATCAAACTCACCAGTGGCCTCTTCACTAAGATCAATTTCAACCGTACGATCTTCGTCTTCTAGTACAAGAGAGTCACGAGGAATGAGGTTAATCTTTGGAGTACTTGGAGTGTTATCTTCGCTAACAACTTCTTCAATTTCAACTGAATCATTTACGGCCGAAATTCCAATCTTGCTATCTGTGTATGATTTAAAATTTGCTAACTCTTGTTCAGCGACTTCTAACTTAGCATTTAAGGCCTTGGCCTTAGCAATAACCTTTGAAAGATTCTTTCTTGCTAATTTATTTTCAACTGCAAGATTTTTATATTTTATTTTAAGAGCATTAAACTTTGATTGATATTCTTGAGTATTAGTATTTCCATCCTCAAGTTCACGCGTTGTTGATAGAACTTTTGTAATCTTACGATTTACATCGCTAATTAAACTTGTTTCATCTAACACAGACTCTAATTTTGTAAGAATGGCCTCACTACGATCACCACTTGAAGAGCCAACAAGTTGCGTGATATCACCGATTCTCTCTTCTACAGAGGAAATTTTCTCACTAAACTCTTCTCGAAGTTGTACACCAATTGCAGAAACTTCTTCTTTTACAATTTTTGAAATTGCATCTAATAGATCATTATTATGATTATTCTTAATTTCTAATTCTTCCAATTTAATACTGTATCCATTTGGTGCCGAAGCTGGTTTTTCAAATGTCTCAGGAGCTTGCTTAAGAGCATCTGTAATTACACGAGGTAAACTCATCTTAGACAACTCAACCCATTGAGACTTTTTAACGTCAAAACCAAATTGGTTTGAAAAAACGATTCCAGAAAGCGCTTCAATATAGAGATCATTAAGATCGATCTCTCTAAAAGTTGTGAATGTGTCTGCAATGAAAAGTTTCTTCAATACTTCCTCTACTATTCTTTCTAGTATATCGGTAAGATTTAAACTAAAATTTAATAATATTAGCTATTTACTCTGTTTTTGTTTACAAACTTCTATTTGAAACCAAATAAGGTATTGATTTTTGGATAATTACAATAAAAACCACTTACAAAAAAAAGAAGAAAAATTGGCCGATTTAATAGGCTTTCAAACAGAAGTTATTGAAATCATCGAAGAACTTTTAAATAAGAATAATTTAAAATCTTCCGAAGAACTCTACCTATGTGGCCTAAAAGAAGAGGCCATTAATACCTCACTCTTAGACTTTTATGAAATTCTACAAAAGCTAAATGAATTAGAGAATTATAAAGAATTCACAGTATGTGATATTGGCGCATCCTATGCAAAGATGGCATTCGTGGCCAATCACTTCTTTCCAAATATTAAAGTCATTAGTATTGAACCAGTCAAAGAGCGCATCGAATATGGCCTCGACAAACTCAAAGACACAAAACATATTTTTATCAACGATGTCTTTAAAGAGGAATTAATTAAAAACCATAAAATTGATTACTTCTTTCTCTATTTTCCAGTTGGTAAAATTCTTGATGATATTATCACCCAACTTAATGCTCCTGTCGTTGCTATTGAGTCGCATGGCGAACTTCTAAACCGTTTAGGACATAGCTTTTCTCAAAAAGAAGTCCTAACAAAACTAAACTTTGCCCGTCACAATCCTCATAGCTATCTTTTTACAAGGCCATCAGAATCAAGCTTATATAAGGCATTTAAAGCGTTTCAAAAAAAAGAAGATGAAGTTATCATCATCAACGATCAAAGGCCATGGTTAGCAGACTCAGAAGGCCTAGCCCACTACTTTGATGAGAAAGATAAAATTACCCTTGAACTTAAGTGTCCACCTCGAACAATTTTCTTTAATGAAGATTTAGAGACGGCCAACTCTTGTAACTTCTCAAAACCGATACAACTTCTCATTCAAAAGCGTCGAGCAAATGAAAAAGTTGATGGTTATTTAATTCGAAAAATATTTTTGGATGGGAGTTTTGAGCTGTCTTCAGGTGAAATAAAAAAGGCACCCTAAGGTGCCTTTTAAATATTTGCTTAGATGTTAAGTGGTTTTTTATCAAAAGCATCAAGAGCAGCTTCTTTGAATGCTTCAGAGTAAGTTGGGTGCGCATGACAAATACGTCCAATATCCTCAGCAGCAGCTCTAAATTCCATTGCCACAACTGCTTCTGCAATTAAATCAGCAGCACGAGGACCGACAATGTGTACTCCTAAAATCTCATCTGTTTCTTTACAAGCAAGTACTTTTACAAAACCAGCTGATTCGTTTGAAGCACGAGCACGTCCACTTGCTTTAAATGGAAACTTCCCTGCTTTATATGGAGTCTTATTAGCTTTTAGCTCTTGTTCTGTTACACCAACTGAAGCAACCTCTGGCCAAGTATAAACAACACCTGGAATTAGATTGTAGTTAATATGTGGTTTTTGACCAGCAATGATTTCAGCACAAACAACACCTTCTTCCTCAGCTTTGTGAGCAAGCATAGCACCTGTTGTAACATCACCAATTGCATAGATATGAGAAACGTTAGTTCTTAAATGATCGTCAGTGATAACACGCCCACGCTCATCAAGATTTACACCAGCATTTTCAAGACCAAGATTGTCAGTATATGGACGACGCCCAACTGCCATTAGACAGTAGTCACCGTCTAATTTGATTTCTTCATCGTTCTTCTTATTCTTAGCTTTTACGATTACTTTTTCGCCCTTTCTAACAACTTCAGTTACACCGTGACCAGTATAGAATTCCATACCTTGTTTCTTAAGAACTTTAGTCATCTCTTTTGCACAGTCTTTATCCATTGTCGCAAGAATTGAATCTGCATACTCGACAACAGAAACTTTAGAACCAAGTCTTAAAAATACTGAACCAAGCTCTAGACCAATAACACCACCACCAATTACGATGAAGTGCTTTGGAAGTGTTTCAAGCTTTAGGGCCTCAGTTGAAGTGATAATTCTTTCTTTATCAATTTCAATCCCAGGAATTGTCGCTGGCTTTGAACCAGTTGCAATAATGAAGTGTTTGGCCTTAAGAGTTTCCTCTTTCTCACCTGAAACTTTAAGAGTGTGAGCATCAACGAAAGATCCAAACCCATGGAAAGTCTCAACTTTATTCTTACCCATTAAGTAAGTAATACCACCAGAAGTATCTGCAACAACACCAGCTACACGCTCTGCCATCTTCTTAATATCGGCCTTTACTTTACCTGTTGTGATTCCGTGTGCTTCAAATTCATGAGTTGCTTCATGAAATTTCTCACTTGAATCAAGCCATGCTTTCGATGGAATACATCCAACGTTTAAGCATGTTCCACCAAGTGTATTATATTTTTCTACGATTGCTGTCTTCATACCAAGTTGCGCGCAACGTACGGCACTGATATATCCACCAGGGCCTGAACCAATAACAACAACATCAAATTCTTTACTCATATATAATCCTTAATCTTCTTTAATATACTTATTAGATGTCCAGTAGCATTCTGGCCGGATCCTCAATCATCTCTTTAACCATCTTAAGGAATGTTACTGATTCCTTACCATCGATGATTCTGTGGTCATAAGAAAGTGCTAAGTACATTACAGGGTGAATAACAACCTGACCGTTTACAGCTACTGGTCTTTCAACAATATTGTGCATTCCTAGAATCGCTGATTGTGGAACGTTAATAATTGGAGTTGAAAGCATTGAACCGAAAACACCACCATTTGTGATAGTGAATGTACCACCAGTCATTTCATCTACTGTAAGCTTTCCATCACGCCCTTTAAGAGCAAGTCTTCTTACTTCTTTTTCAATTTGAGCAAGGCTTAAGCTTTCTGCGTTTCTAATTACTGGAACAACAAGACCTTTTGGAGTTGATACCGCGATACCAACATCTGCATAGTCGTGATAGATGATATTTTCACCATCAATTTGTGCATTAACACCTTTGATTTCCATAAGTGCTTTTGTACATGCTTTTGTGAAGAAAGACATGAAACCTAGTCCGATGTCGTGCTTGTCTTTGAAAGCATCTTTATATTTCTTACGAAGCTCCATTACATTGAACATATCAACTTCGTTGAAAGTCGTAAGCATTGCAGTCGTATTCTTTGCTTCCACAAGACGCTTAGCAATTGTCTTACGAATACGCTTCATTTTTACTTCTTCTTTTGCTCTACTTGCACCACCCATTGGAGCTTGAACAGCAATTTCCTGTGCAGGAGCAGGCTTTGCAGCGGCAGCAGGAGCAGCTTTTGGAGCAGCACTTGCGTTCATTGCATCAGCCTTAGTGATACGGCCATCTTTACCTGAACCAGCAACTGAACCAGCACTAACGCCTTTTTCTGCAAGAATTTTAGCAGCAGCTGGAGATGGATAATTCTTATCCCCACCCGAAACTGGAGCACTTGCCGGTGTATTTGGAGTTTCAACTGTTGTAGGAGCATCATCACTTGAAGCTTGTGTCGGAGCTGCAGATGTATCTAACTCAGCTACAACAGCACCAATTTCAAGTTCAGCACCTTCTTCTGCGATAATTCTAATGATACCACTTTCTTCCGCAGGAAGAGGAAGTGTTGCTTTATCTGATTCAACTTCAACTAGTTCATCACCTTCACTAACATAGTCACCGTCAGCTACTAGCCACTCACCTAGAGCAACTTCTGTAATTGATTCACCAATTGGTGGAATAGTAATTTTTACGATTGCCATTTTCTTTTCCTTATTTATTTAAATGCATTCTCTACAATTGTTTCTTGTTCTTTCATGTGTACTGAAGCGTATCCTGTCGCAGGAGATGCCGAAGCTTTTCTTGAGATACAATCAATATCTCTAAAAGTATCGCGCCAGCGATTTAAGTGCATCCATGCTCCCATATTTGAAGGCTCTTCTTGTACCCAACGATGTGTTGCGTTTGGATACTTATCAAGGATCGCCTTAATTTTTTCAGTTGGAAGAGGATATAATTGTTCAAGACGAACAACTGCAACATCTTTACGATCATTTTCTTGTTGGTACTTAAGTAGATCGTAGTAAATCTTACCTGTACAAAGAACGACCTTCTTAACGTCTTTTGGGTTCACCCAAGTATCATCAAATACTTCTTCAAACTTACCAGTTGTGAAGTCTTCAACTTTTGACTGACATAGAGGATGTCTTAAAAGTGACTTCGGAGTGAAAACAACAAGAGGCTTTCTAAACTCCCACTTAAGCTGACGTCTAAGAGCATGGAACATATTTGCTGGAGTTGTAATATTACAAACAACCATATTCTCTTCAGCACATTGCTGTAAGAACCTTTCTGGACGACAAGAAGAGTGTTCAGGTCCTGCTCCTTCATAACCGTGAGGCAGAAGCATTACTAAGTTACACATTCTTCTCCACTTACTTTCTGCTGCTGAAATGAACTGATCAATTACGATTTGAGCACCGTTAGTGAAGTCACCAAATTGTGCTTCCCAGATATTAAGAGCGTGAGGTGTTGCTTGCGAGTAACCATATTCAAATGCAAGTACCGCATACTCAGAAAGAAGTGAGTTATAGATATAGAAGTTTCCTTGACCTGTCGTTAGGTGCTCAAGGCCACAGTATGCTTTATTTGTTTTCTCATCAAAAACTTTTGCGTGACGGTGTGAGAATGTCCCACGAATAACGTCTTCACCAGAGAAGCGTACATCGTTACCTTCAGTTAGGATCGAGCCGTACGCAAATAACTCAGCAAGTGCCCAATCAATTTGACCATTTTCAAAAGAAGCCTTTCTTTGATCAAGAAGCTTTTGTGCTTTTCTTAGAGTTTTAAATCCTTCAGGAGTCTGCGTGATTGATGAAATAATATTCTCAAGTGTCTTCTTATCAACACTTGTATCAGGTGAATTAGTAAAATCCTCTAGAGTTGAAAAACGAACGTTCTTCCACTGCTGGTGAGGCCCTGGAACTTTCTTAGGAATTACATTTTGCTTAACATTGTTAAAACGATCCGAAAGAAGGTTTTTGTATTCTTCTTGCATTTCTTTTGCCACGGCCTTATCAACTGCACCGTGACTAGCAAGCTCTTCAATATACATTTCGCGAGGATTCTTATGCTTTGAAATCATCCCGTATAATTCTGGTTGAGTATACTTCGGCTCATCACCTTCGTTGTGTCCGTGCTTACGGTAACAAACCATATCAACGAAAACATCGCGCTTAAATTTTTGTCTGAACTTAACTGCAAGCTCACATGCGTAAACAACGTCTTCTGGACAATCACCATTTACGTGAATAACTGGAATATTTAGCATCTTAGCAACAGATGTTGAGTAGTGTGATGAACGGGCATCTGTAAAGTCAGTAGTAAAACCAATTTGGTTATTAATAACAAAGTGAAGAGATCCACCAGTGCGGTAACCTGGAAGCTCAGACATTTGAAGTGTTTCGTAAACAATCCCTTGTCCCGCAACGGCCGCATCACCGTGAATAACAATTGGGATAATCTTGCTCTCATCTCCATCGTAAGCAATATCAATCTGAGCACGAGCATAACCAGTTGCTACTGGTGAAACTGTTTCTAAGTGTGATGGGTTTGGAAGAAGCTTTAAGTAAACTTCGTTATTATCTTCAGTCTTAGTTACTGAAGTGAAGCCCATGTGATACTTAACATCACCATCACCTTGACCAGCAAGTTGCTCAAGAGAGTTTCCTTCAAATTCAGAAAAGATATACTCATAAGTTTTCCCTAGAGTATTAGCTAGAACGTTTAGACGTCCACGGTGTGCCATACCAATAATAAATTCTTTAGCACCTAGTCTTGCACCTTCGTTAATAAATGCATCAAGCCCTGGGATTGTCGACTCTCCACCTTCAAGTGAAAATCTTTTTTGTCCCGTATATTTTGTTTGAAGAAAGTTTTCAAAAACATTTGCTTCATTCAATTTGTGTAGGATTCTTTTTTTCTTATCAACATCGAAATTTTTGTTCAGGTAAGTTGTTTCAAACTCTTCTCTAAACCAACGTCTCATCTCAGTATCAGTTGAGTGCATATACTCAACACCGATCTTTCCACAGTAAAGCTTCATCATGTGGTCCATGATATTTTTTAGAGTCGTAGCACCAAGGCCAACAAACTCACCACAAGTGAATACTTCGTTTAAATCAGCATCTGTTAGATCATAGTCTTGAAGAGAGATACGTGCATGACGATCTAGTCTTGGACGAATTGGATTTGTATCCGAAAGAAGATGTCCTCTTGATCTAAAAGATTGAATTAGTCTGAATACGTTGAATTCTTTACGTAACTTCTCATCACTTACTTCACCACCGGCACTTGTGCTACCTTTACCGGCACCGAATTCAAAACCTAGAAAAAAGTTGCGCCAACTTTCTTCTACTTCCATCGGGTTTGATTCGTATTGTTCGTAGAGAGAGTCAATGTAAGAAATGTCTGAACTTGATAGTGTTGAAAAGTCGAATTTATCCATTTGATTTAAATCCATTTTACCGCTTTGCGGCTATTACAAAATTAATAATTTAGGCACGTTAATATACCTTATATCTTAACAGTTCGTGAAGTTTTCTTTTTGCACAGGCAAGCTTTGACTAGATAAAAATCAAAGTGATAAAGTTCGATCAACTACCCAACTTTTCACAGGAGAAATTATGGACTCACAAAAATATATGAGTGATGCAATTAGAACAGAATCAAGAGATTTTGATGCGATGAACACACGTCTAAATGACGATGGAATTAAGAGACTTCTTCACGCTGGAATTGGTCTTTCGACGGAAGCTGGAGAATTCCTCGATGCTCTAAAGAAGCATATATTCTATGGTAAGGAGCTTGACCGAGTAAATCTAGCAGAAGAGCTTGGTGATCTTTTCTGGTACATGGCCATCGTTGGTGATGAACTTGGGATTAAATTTGAAGATGTAATGGAGCGCAATATCACAAAGCTTAAGGCGCGCTACGGCGAAAAATTTAGTGAAGAAAAGGCCGACAATAGAGACCTAGATAGCGAAAGAAAAATTCTTGAGGAACAGGCGTTTAATTAATGAGAATTAACAAAATCTTTATATTTGGAATGGGCCTTTTATTAGGCCTGTTAACTTCATGTCAAAGTGAAAAACTGCAAATTTATAGTGCCACTGGCCCGACCATGGGTACGACATACCATATCAAGTATCTTGCACCTAATGGATTCGACGAGGATTCGGTAAAAAAAGATATTGAGATAAGATTAGATGAAGTCAACAAGGCCATGAGTACTTACATCAATGACTCAGAAATTTCACTCTTTAATAAAATGGCCAAGAGTGAAAAATTCTATCCAGGCCCAGACTTTAGCAGAACTCTAAAGCACGCCCTAGACGTTGCAAAGAAGACTGATGGTACATTTGATCCAACAATCGGAACGCTTGTAAACCTTTGGGGATTTGGTCCAACTGGAAAACGCAAGATTCCTTCAAAAGAAGATATTGAAGAGGCCAAGAAGAAAGTTGGTTACGAAAAGATAATCTTTAATGATGGCGTCTTAACAAAAAGTATTGATGGTGTGTATCTTGATTTATCTGCTTCGGCCAAGGGTTACGGTGTTGATGCACTTGTTGAACTTCTACAGGCCAAAGGAATTAAGAATGCTCTTGTCGAAGTTGGCGGTGAAGTTAGAACAATGGGCGAATCTCTAACACGCCCGTGGCGTATTGGTGTTGAGTCCCCTAGTAATAAAGATGGTAATCCAGTTGTGAAGGTTGTGAAAATCAAGAATGTTGCCTTAGCAACATCTGGCGACTATCGAAATTTTTTCAAAGAAGGTGGCAAGCGCTACCAGCATACAATAAATTTCAAATCAGGTTCACCTGTTGAATCTCAACTTGCTTCGGTTAGTGTTATCTCTGAGACTTGTATGGATGCGGATGCTTGGGCAACGGCCCTTATGGCCATGGGTGCAAAGAAAGCAATTGCTTACGCTAAAGAAAATAACTTGAAGGCGTTCTTCATCTATCGTTCTGACGATGGTTCAGCAAAGTATTTAGAGACATCAACGCCAGGATTTGATAAGGTGACAGAGTAATCTAATCGGATATTTTTCTATTGGAGAATTTTATGGATGCTAACATTAAACTATTCCTAATTACTTTCGCTGTTCTTGCTCTATCAATTACAGGAATGGCCGTTGGTGTAATTATTTCTAACCGTAAGCTACAAGGCTCATGTGGTGGACTTGGAAAGCTGATTGGTGAAGATTGCCAATTCTGCGACAAGAAGGATGAGTGTACAGAAAATCCAGAGCAAGCCGAAGACTGTCTAAAAGCTTAATCTAAAATACAAATCAAATATGCATAAAGGCCCCATTTTGGGGCCTTTGTTGTTCATAGATAGGGCCAAAAAGCGCCCCTTTCCCATTCGACACCACCCATAAATCTCTAAGTAGCTGATTGTACGTGTTCAATTTTTGGCACAGTTCATGCTTTTACTATAGCAACAAAGCTCTTAAACAGGATGTTTAAAGCTGAAGGCTTCAGGAAGAACGAACTTAGCGGAAAAGAGGCCATTATGAAAAGTACATTAAGGAGAGCACTTTACATCACTTTAGGATTAGTTATGTTATCGATAACAATCCAAGAGAAAGTTCACGCAAGAACTATGAAGAGAATCACGCCAGAGCAGATCCAAAAACTAGATCGCGCTATGGCAATTGAGACCTTCAATGGTGAATTCCTCGACATCACAAGTGTTGCAAAAATTAAAAAGACTTTTGGGAATCTTGAAGGATTTAAAGATGGTGCACAAATCCAATTAGCAAATGGAGATGTACTAACTGCAAGAGATATTCGTTTTCTATATGTAGAAAGACTCAAGCAACAAAAGGAGAAAAGATTAGAAGTGGGGCGTACTCCACACGACGAAGAATAGTCGGAAATATTTTGGGAATCTGTAACTAATTTGCTACGTCTTCCTTAGTAGCAATGACCAGTAAGACATCCGGGTCGCTCGAAAGAGCGGCCCTTCTTTTTTTATCTGCAATAATTTTACGCCCATTTGGCAGCATCAAATAGATAATGCGAAACCCTGCTTCAGTCACGATCTTCTCATATTCAAGGTAGTCGAGAACTGTAACTGATAGGTTAGTAAGAAGCATCTCTTTGCTCTTAACCATCGCTTCAAAACAAAAAACTCCCCCACTATTCAAACGCTTAAAGACATTTCTTATATACTGAGAAATTTCATCTTTAGATTGTAAGTAATGAATTTGGTGAGCATCTAAAATAAGATCAAATGAGCGCTCGATCTGATCTAACTTGAGACTAGATAAACACTGAAATTCGAAATTGTTAAAATTTTGGCGGGCCTTATAAATGGCCTCTTCAGAAATATCGATGCCTAATAATTGAGAGAAATTGAAATTAGCCAAATTTAGACCTTGCCCACATCCAACTTCAAGGACTTCAATTTTATCGCTCTCAAACTTTACAAGAGTGAGGGCCTTTTGAACTAAGTCAATAAGAGTCTGAGATTTGAGAAAGTGATCGCTTTCTTTATGGGCCTGATTAAATTGATTCACAATTTAATATAGCGGCCCCATGTCTTTAAAGTCACCATCAAAACCAGTTGAGAAAAAGAAATCATTAGGAGAAAGCCCTAACTTTCCACTAGGAGGAAGTTTTCCACCGAAATAGATTTGCCATCCCTTAGGATTCTTATCATAGGTCATTGGAGCTGGTTTAAACTTCTCAATAGCATAAACGCTTTTAAGAAGCTTGTAGATGAACTCCGAACAATAAAGCTTGTCATCATCCCAAAGATAATCGTGATCAAAGTCCATTCCAAGAAAGATTGACTTGTAATTTTCAATTAATTTTCTTTTCTTTGAGAAATTAATATGCTTTGGACGAATAACGTGTGGGACCTTATTCGAGTATGCTAGAAATGATTTTAGTGGCAGGTGGTGAACGCTTCCAAGAGATTGAGCAACATAAACTTGAGAACCTAGTTTTAGAACAATTCCAGAGTGAGAAAATGGGCCACCAGTTTCATTTTCGATCAGCTCACAACTGAAACAGTCCATATCTAACAAGATCACATCACCTGTTTGCAGATCACTTAATGGCAGTGCCACAGTTTTAAGGCTTACAAAAATAGAAATTAACACCAACAAACGTCTAAAATTCACAACCAAACCCCTGTAATAACAGAAACTTAAACGATAAAACAGCAATTGCCCTACTATTAAAAACTTAGGCTTTGCTGTTATACTAAGTAAGTAACTAGATTGATAGCCTAAAAAAGCAGGAAAAGTAAAAATGAAAGGCATTATTTTAACACTCATATTTTTAAGTTTTGCACTTGGACACTTCGAAGTCTTTGCGACGACAAACTGCCCAACAGGACAGGTTTTCAACGCTAGTTTGAATCGTTGTATGTATACAGAGGGTTCAATAAAGAATCGAGATGAGTATCAGGATTGTGACTCTAAATCGAGTGAGAGTGAACGCAATGCTTGTATGAAAGCAGCGGCCGATGCCAGACAACAAAAAACAATTAATGAGCTAAATGCTGGACGAGTTTCCGATAGTGATGTTGAAAGTAAAGGTAAGGGTAATTTAATAACTGGCTTTGCAGAAGCTTGGGGGATCGTTACAGGAGTTACGGCCCTAGTAGTTCCTAAGTTCTTTAACGGAGAAGATGCTGCCAAATCAACAACAAATGAGTCGGCTCCAGTAGACCCAAAGGTAGAGCCGAAAGTAGATGCAAAGGTAGAACAATCAAGTGGCGCTGATACAAATTCATCAGAAGTATCAAAAGATGAAAACCGTTCAAGCTGTAAGTCTTGTATGCTGGTTGGTGCGATCTCGGCCTATAGCTTCTATCAAACAAAAATCAACAAAGAAGACGTAAAGAAGAAAACAAAAGAGTTTAAAGAAGAATACGAAGAAATCTCAAAAGACCCTGAAACAATGAAGAATGCTCAAATTGCGGCATTTGATATGCTAGAAAAAGAACAAGAATATTTAGCAGATGTTTCTTCAAAACAGGCAAAACAATATAAAACACTGGCCCTAGGATATACAGCGGCAGCAGCTGTTGCAGTTTATGAGACATTTTCATCATTTGGGACAAGCTGTATGAACCAATCCCCAGGTGAAGCTGGTGGCGCTTCGAAGTGGAATTTCAGCGATATGGCAAATGGCTTTCGCTCGATCACTAATAATCCATGTACAGTTATTGTGGCCTCAGCAGTAACAGTCCCTGCGGCACTTACTGTTTCAAATCAAGCAAAGAAGAATAATAAAGATGCCAAATCGAATGTTGAGCAGATTAAGATTTTAAAAGAGAAGTATGTAAAGAGTGTTGCTTCATTTTGTCCAGATGGAAGAGATAGCTTAAGCAACCCTGCTTGTTACTGTTATACAGCACAAGGAAATAAGAATCCTAACCGCGAGAAATCTAAGACATGTCAGGACTACTGGAATAAGTATTCTGGATCATATGTAGCATCAGCTGACTCATCACGAGCAGCTCAAAGTACGAATCCACAAGGCTGTTTCTATGTTGATGGAAAGTTTGATCGCGAGTGTAATTGTCGTAAGCTAAAAAATAATAAGGGAGAAAATGCTTGTAAGAAGATTACGGTATCCCCTACTGCTTTAAGTTCACTTGGTGGACTTGATGTTACGGAAGCAATCAAAGCGGCCAATGCAACAACTCAGGGTAATGGTGGAACTTACAATGCTTCAACGACTGATGCACAAGCTGCCATGGCGGCCAAGGCGATGGATGCAATCAAAAAGAAGCTAGAAAATCCATTTAAGAAAAGTACAGGACTTGGACTTAGTAAGATTAGTGATGAGCTTGCAAAACAAGCGGGCCGCTATGGTGATAACAACAATGTATCAATCTTTAATGGTAACGGTGCAAGTGAAGCATTCGCTCGCTTAAGACCAACAGAGCCTTCATTTCAAGACGCAGTTGAAAATGTCTCGGCCAAGCTTCCTGCCAAGGGACTTGCAGCACCAGCAAAGAAAACTGTTAGAAAAACAACAAATAATAATACTAATCGATGGAAGTTCGATGACAACTCTAGCTCACAAGTTTTAAGTTTTGGTGCGGGAGCTGGTAACGGAGAATCGAACAAAAAATATGACTATGGTGATAACGATATTATCAAAGATAAGTCTGTTTCAATCTTTAAAGTTATCTCACATCGCTATGTTCAGTCAGGACTAAAGAAATTATTCTCTGAATAATAATTGGAAAATATATGAGCAAGGTAGACAAGGAAGTCTTATTCGGAATGACAAAAGAACATCTCATTTATGATGAGAGCATCAATCGCTACTTCCACAAAGATTCATTTGAAGACTTTAAACGTTTCAAAGAAGATGCGCTAAAAGATGGTGTCGATTTCTATGTCACAAGCTCTTTTCGATCTTTCGATGACCAACTCAGAATCTGGAATGAAAAGTGCGCCGGCAAACGCCCAATCTATGATCGCACGGGAAATGAACTAGATCACACAAAACTCTCCCCTTCAGAAATTGTAAACGCTATTATCAACTGGTCGGCACTTCCAGGAACTTCTCGTCATCACTGGGGAACAGAGCTTGATGTTGTGGATGGCAATAGCTGGCCAGAAGGTTATCACATTCAATTAATTCCAGAAGAGTTTACACAGGGTGGACCATTTGCTGATTTTAGTAAGTGGCTAAATACAAAAATTGAAAATAACGAGAGTTATTCTTATTATAGGCCATATGTAGAAGATCTTGGTGGAGTTGCTCCAGAGGCATGGCATATAAGCTACAGTAAGGTTTCATCCGAGTATCATCAAGAATACACTTACGAGCTATTTTGCGAATTATTAGAGCATGAAAAAATGAAAGAGCTTACTTTCTTAGATGAAGTAAAAGCAAGCTCTGAAAAAATTTATCATCATTTCTTTAAGCTTTTAAACTAAGCCCTACCGCTTTTAACCAATCAGGATCATGGCCCATAAGTTTTCTTTCTTTTAGATCAAACAGTCCTGCGGTCATTTTAAATTTTGTATACACCTTACCTGTATCATCAAACATCTCTTGCTCGAAAGTTAGAACCTTACTATTAACAAAGCTTGTGGCCTTTGAGCGAATCTTTACATTTTGTCTTAGACGAAGTTCAGACTTAAAAGTGATGTTGATATCTAAAACGACAGGACCTCTTTTTTCACGCATAATGCGATCCATACCCCATCCATTCTTTGTAATCATGTCCCAACGGGCCTGCTCAAAGATAGTCAAATAGGTTGCATTATTCATATGACCAAAAGTATCGAGATGCGTCTCTTGTACTTGAAATTCGTAAATTCCCTCTTCGATATTAAAGTCTTCGATTGTATGTGCTCGTTGTGAAGTCATTTATTACACCCCTTATATACTGCTAAGTTGTTAATTTCTTTTTAATGGCCACAATCATGGGCGATCGTAAAATATGATTTTACATGGCCGGCCCCTAAAAATGAACATATTTTTAAGCACTTATCTTGTGCAACACCCCTCAAATCCCTAAATCATGCTTAAATACTCAACTTTTCGAAGAATTTAACCGATTAGAACTTATAATTTAAGTAAGGCAAACCTAACTTTCGAGTCACTTATGAGCAAGAAAACAACTATTTTAAATACTTTTACCTTAACTCTTCTAGCGGCTGCGCCACTTAATATGAGCTACGCAGGCACTGTGAATGTTGATTGTCCTGATCCAAGCACTGGTCAAATGGTGCCATTTGATATGCCATCGGATGGGCGACAAGAGATACCACAGGAAGAGATTGATAACTTTTGTGGCCAAAAGCTAGCAGAGTTTCAAAAAGATAAAGAACTTGCAAATGGTTTGGCCAATGACGGTTCTGAACCAAATCAGCCAACTTCTCCTCCACAAGATGAAGGTGACGTAGCAAGTGATAGCGCAAAACATAAAGACTGGAATGGCTGTTTACAAGAAATGATGGCCAAAGAAAATAAATCTAAGATCGAGGCTTTCAAAGCTTGTTCTAAATCTGTAACAACTCTTGATTTTAAAAATGTTGAACCTGACTTTATTGGTAGTAGTGGTGCAATTAAGTGTCAAAGGGCCTTTAAGGTTTCAGGAACAAATGGAAATGCGAATTGGCAAGATGTTGCTCAAGAGGTTTACCGAAGTGGTAAAGCAAATTCAATTGACTATACAAAGGCCGTAGCTGTTTTCATCTATGCTAATAATTCATCTGAGGTTGATGGCAATGTTATTTCTGCCGCAGTTAAAAATGTTACAGCATGTAACCAAATTGCCGCTGCATTTGGAGAGAACCTTGAAGAGGATCGTCAATCAGAAGATCAATACTCAAATCCGGAGAAACTTACTTCAATTGATGGACGTATCACTTGTCGCCTATCAGGACTTGAAACCATTGACTATGACGAGTGTTCTAACTTAGTTCTTGCTCATAATGCTGCACAACTTGGAAAGACTGCAAATGCAACTTTCCAACAATTTCAAGCGCAAGACTTTAGTACAAAACAGCAAAATAAACTAATGAATATGGATGCGTCGGAAAACGTGACAACAACTGCCCTTAAGTCACAAAAAGATGGTCTGGCCAAGCAACAAACAATGGCCGAAACACGTCGTACAATTGAAGTTGCAAGACTAGGAACGATCTTAACGATGACTTCTAGTATTCCGACTAGTGAAACATATTTTGAAACAAATGAACTTTGTAAGAGACCAGTTGAACAGGCACTTTCAGGAATTGCAGAATATATAATTAATGACGGTGGTGCAGGATCAATGGGCTCACCAGAACAGATTTGTAAGCTAAACTTTGGTAGTAAGAAGTTTTCAATTCTAAGAAACGGTGAAGCGAAAAGAGCTGGTAACCAAATCGCAGCTGAAGCTGGGGTTGATGTGGCGAAAGAACAAATGGCCGTAAGTCAGCTTGGTAAACAACAAAAAATGATTTCAAGTGCTATTGGTAAAATTGAAGGAATGGAGACAATGGAGCTTCCAGAGGACTTCTTTGAAAACCAAGATGTCTATATGGAGTTTTGTCAGGCCAACCCTGCACATGCACAATGTCAGTCAGGTTGGGCAAATACAGTTAATGTCCCATCATTTGGTGACTACTCGGTAGGTGGATTTGGTACAAATCAGGCATACCAACACACAGAACAAGATCAAGCGGTAGCTGCAACTGCCGCAAGTACAGATGACCCAACATCAGCAGGTGTGGATACATCAACTGTTGTGAATAAAGCGAAAACAGGCGGAGGACTAAAAGGTAATTTTGGGCCTGTTGCAACCGTATCAGAAGGTGGTCAAATCGCTCAAGGTGCCGGTGGTGGAGGTAGTTCACCAGGCGGTGGAGGCGGTGGCGGAGGTTCATCTGCTGGAGGTGCTGCGCAACCAGAAGCTCTATCTGGAGCTGGCGGAAGCGGGCTTAAAGGTATCAGCTATGTTGGAGGTCGTGGACCAAGCTTTGTTGGTGGAAGAGGAACGGCTTCAGTTAAGAAAAAGAATAATGGTAATCCATTTAGTAATATGTTTAAGAAGAACCAAGACCGTAATCTAAGTTCACTAAACTTTAAAGGTAAGTCGGCAATTGGTGCAAAGACAGATGATATCTTCCAGAGAATTTCGACGGCATACGACAAGGCCAACGATGCTGGAAATCTTCTGAAGTATGAAACAAAAACTCTTGAATAAAGAACACTTAGAAAACTCATAAAGTTACATATTCTAGACACTGGGGCCAATTTTTTGGCCCCATCTTATTTTCCTCTATTAGATTTCAGTCATTTAGAAACAATAAATTTGGCACGAAATGTGTATATGTATAAAGTAACCGGTCGACGAGATGTTGATGCGTCACAACGTAGACAAGATGAATTATAGAGTGCATATTTCAGGGACGAGATATGATTATTCAAGGGAAGAAACCACTAAAATGAATACAATTCAAGAAATTCTATTAAGCGAACTTACTCAATCAAGAAGCTACTTAGAAAGGATTCTACATGCTGTATGTGAATTGAGTGAAACACACCTCGATGCTAAGGCACGCCTTATTATTGAAGAGTTTAGTACTGAATACGATAAATTAGTAAGCGAATTACTGATTCCATCTCACTTTGGAGACCTTAGTCTTCTCCACCAGAATAATTTTCGCCAAGGTCGAGAAAACCTAAGGCTTATGAATAATTTGATCGAAAGCTTCATTGCTCTCGCTCCAAAAAATGACGATGAAGTTGTTGGTGTGATCACTCGCCTAATCAATCTTTCATATAAATACACTAGAGAACTACACCTTATCTTAATTGAGCGCTCGTCACTTGATGTCGCCACACCTCGTATGGGGCTTTTAAAAGCAATTGATATAAAAGAGAAGAAAGAAATCATTGTTGCAAAAGAGATTATTAAAAAAGGTCCTTTCACACTTATTGAAGGTGGAAGAATCGATGAAGATGATGATGAAATGGAGCTTGAAGAAGACTTCACTCCACCACTATACTTTCTAGAATCACTTGAGATTCTAAATCTTGCCCACTCTAAAACTGCACCAATTCTTGGAATGAATGCTAAAAGAGAAGAGAAATACGAACAGTATATTACTGAAGCACATGTCTTAGTTTCTAAAAAAGATCTCGCTGGTGCTCTTGAGTTATTCGATAAGGCCCGTGGTCACAAAGAAACTGCGGAAGTACTGACTCTTATGGGTTGGGTAACATCTCAAATGGGAAATATTGAAGATGCGAAATCACTTTGTCTAAAAGCAATTGAAATCGATCCAGAATATGGTGCTCCTTATAACGATCTAGGAACACTTCTATTAAATGAAGGTCATATCAATGAATCAATCAAATGGTATGAACTTGCAAAAAAAGCACCAAAGTACACTAATCGCGAATATCCATATATCAATGCAGGGCGCGCTTACATGCAGCTAAATAACTTTGATAAGGCAATGGAAGAATTTGAGGTTGCTCTAAAGCTAGTTCCAGAAAATCAGGAACTGCGTCATACAGTAAGCAAAATTCGCTCTAGTGTAACGAAACAAGAAAATGTCGAAAAGAGTCACGGTTTTGAAAAGTTCAAAGTTGATTTCTCTGGCCGCCAAGGGGATAATGATAACCAACCAACACAATAATTTTTAACGGTATGGATATCACTTATGGCAACAGTTTCAGCAAAAGAGCTTGGAAAATTCTTAGAAAAACACCTTAATACTTATGAGTATAACGACTATGGCCCAAATGGCCTACAAATCGAAGGTCGCTCAGAGATTTCCAAAATAGCATTTGCTGTTTCGGCCCAAAGAGATTCAATTGCAAAGGCCTGTGAATTTGGTGCAGATGCAATGATTGTTCACCATGGATTATTTTGGAAATTTCATGGCGTCAGAACTATTACAGGAAGTTTCGCAAAAAGAGTAAAGCCTCTTATTCAAAACGATATCAATCTATTTGGCTACCACTTACCTCTTGATGCTCATCTCGAAGATGGAAATGCAGCAGGTATCGCCAAAGCAATCGGACTTAAAGAATTAGGTCCATACGGTGACTACAAAGGCATGCCTACAGGTGTTCAAGGTAAATTCGAAAAACCATTAAAACCAAACGAACTAAAAGAACTATTAAAGAAAGTTCTTAATCACGATATCATTCACAGTGAGCCTAATGATGATGAGATTTCATCAATGGGAATAATTACAGGTGGAGCAAACTCTGACTGGCGCTACTGCGTGCGCGAAGGGCTTGATGCTTATCTTACAGGAGAGATGAGCGAGCACGACTGGCACGAGTCGCGTGAAGAAGGAATTCACTTCTTCGCTGGAGGCCATAATGCGACAGAAAGATTTGGTGTAATTGCTCTTAAGAAATTAATTGAAGAAACATATGGGCTAGAGTGTATCTTTATTGACTCCCCTAACCCTGCTTAAGCATCCGCGAAATTGTTTGCCCAAAGGCAAACTATAGTTCGCGGTGCTAGCTCCCCACTCTTTAGCTGAAAAACTAATCGAGAGCGAGGGTCCACGCCCGAGCGGTTCGCCTCAGGAGCAATTATTTTCTTTTTAAAGAAAGAGTAATCGTAAACTTTGCAACTGGCTCATCACCTGAAACATCAGGACAAGTTGCAATAATATCTAGTGGTAGATTGTGACGCTCTTCACTTGCTAATACTTTTTCAACAAAAGCATCAATTTCTTTTCCCTGAGAACAAGTAAAGACCGTATCCCCTTCTGCTCTTTTTAAGAACTCTGCATGGAACTCTTTGAAAGCAAGTGACACTCTCTTTCCCTTATCCATCGTCTTCTTCATTGCTGCAAAACCGCCAGCAAGGTCTGCCCCACAAGCAAGGGCACCAAAGTACATACTATTTAAATGATTCTTAGAGCGACGAGAAAGAGGAATCTTGATTGCTGTAACTTCATCACTAAGCTCAAGTACTGTTGGTCTTAGCCAAAAAATCATTGGTACTTTTGTTAAACCAAAGAGTCTAACAAATGCAGTATTTCTTAAACCTTCAGGTAATTTATCTAAAACCTTTTTCATTACTTATTTCCTTTTAATTCAAGTGTTCTCTGGTAAGCACGCTCTATTGCACGATTAAACATCTCCTCCATTCCCGATTCTTTAAAAGATTCAAGGGCCTCATAAGTCACACCATTTTTTGATGTGACATTATTGCGAAGAGTTTGCGCATCATTGTTTTGTGAAAGCATTCGACCAGCACCTTCTATTGTACCCGCAATCATTCTATGTGCAAGCTCGCCGTCAATTCCACGTGCCTTCATATCCTCAATTAAGATACGTGCAATTTCAAAGAAGTATGCAGGGCCAGAGCCAGAAAAAGGAGTAATCGTATCGATATCGTCTTCATTGTCGAAAACGGTGTTAATCCCACTAGAGTTAAAGGCCTGCCAGAAAGCATTCCACTTATCTTGATGAACACTCTTTGACTTATAAAGAGCATTTACCCCAAGACCCACTTGGGCAGGAGTATTTGGCATAATTCGAATAATTTGATCAGATAACAAATTTTCAGTAAGGGCCTGAGAATCACTTCCCGCTAGGAGTGAGACAATCGTTAGATACGGATGTGTTAAGAAGTCAATTTCAAGGGCCACTTGCTTAAGTTGTTGAGGCTTAAAACAGGCCCAAAGATAATCAATATGAGTATTTCGTAACTCCTCTAGGTCTTTTATCCAAGTAGCACCAAAATCCAGTGCAAAGCTCTTTGCCTTATCACCACTTGGTGTAAAAACAAGGAATTCACAATCATCAGAATTCTCGATGAAACCAGGGATTAGAGCGCGGGCCATATTACCCGCTCCTAAAATTAAGTGACGATACTTCATTACGAGTCTAACTCCATCGGTGCTCCATGCCTCATGATATTTACAGCGTAGCTTCTTTCACATGAGAATAGATGGAAAAGATCAAAATATGATCCATTAACATAATCCTCAAGTGGTGAAATAAAAGATGTCATAACAAATTGACCATTTTTTTCACCAACAGCAGAGTTAAACTCTTTAATTGATTCAAGATCACCGTCACAAATAACAACATCAAAATTTTCATTTAGAAGAGTGTGCATCTTTTCTTTGCTAACGTGATAACAATCAATATTCTTTTTAGAGAAACGATTCTTCTTAAGAATATCTATTAGATAATTCCACCAACGATAAGCTTCAGCATTTGAACAAAGAATTGTTACACCTGTACCAGTTGTTAAAGACATAAGAACAGCAAAGAATGTTTGCATATTAATTTCTTCATTTAAACTCAAATAAAGTGCACGGTCTTTATTACAATCAAATACAGAGTAATTGATTTGTCCTGGAATATAACGGTTATCGCGTCCCTTATTTAAGAAATCAAGATAGTCAACTTCAAGCCATTTCTTAAGATCTTTAAGAGCATGTCTCTGTTCTCCAAACGTCCCAGGAAATAATGGACCAAAATTACTAATGATTTCGTCTAGTGCTGAAAGCATTTTTTCACGTCTAACAAAGTGGTCAGAAGAAGAGCTACGAGATACAACTGGTTCGTAATCACTTCCGTTATCAAAAGTAGAAGTCTTAAGTTCTTCAGAGTTACTTCTTACAAAAAGACTTCTTAGGTAATCAACACCACCGGCCTTTGGCCCTGTCCCCGACATCTTGAAACCACCAAAAGGCTCAATAGCAACGCGAGCACCTGTAATAGGTCTATTAATATAATTATTTCCGATAAGCATTCGCTTTGTTAGGAAATCAATGTCATCTTGCGATTGAGAGAAAACACCACCTGTTAGGCCATACTCAACACTATTAAAGATATTTAACGCGTCTTCGTAATCATCGTATGCAACGACATGGATAACTGGAGCAAATAATTCACGAGAAGCAAAACTATCTTTTTCTAAAGCACGTGACTTTGGAAGTTCGATAATTGTTGGGCCTACACAGTAACCTGGAAGATTTTCTTCTGAGCGGTTAACGTGGACAACTCCACCGTATTTATTTGCCTCTTCACTTGCTTCTTTGACTTGAGCAATGAGACGATCTTTTTCTTCTTGGCTCACTAGTGGATTAATGAAACTTGCAAAGTCCGTTGCTGGCCCAACGTAAATATCGTTAGCAGCTTGCTTAAGTCGAGCAACTAATTTGTCTTTTACTTCTTTATGAACAAGAACACGTGAAGCTGCAGAACATTTCTGACCAGCGTGTGCAAAGGCAGAATAAAGAATACCTGATACTGTCTCATCGAGTTCAGCATTATTTGTTACAATAACAGCGTTCTTACCACCCATTTCAGTGATAACACGAACTGGATAGCTCTTGCCTGTGTTGCGATTCTCATAAAGTCTTTTTGCACAAGTCTTTGCAATATGAACACCGACAGGTTTTGAACCAGTAAAGATAACACCTGCAATACGCTTATCCTCAATTAGTTTCTGACCAACAGTCTCACCAACTCCAGGAAGATGAATTAGGGCATCTTTAGGAACACCCGCTTCATGAAATAGCGCCACAAGCTCACAAGTGATAAGAGGAGTTTGCTCTGCTGGTTTTAGGATAACAGTTGATCCAGTAAGCAAGGCCGAAGCTGTCATCCCACACGGAATTGCTAGAGGGAAGTTCCATGGAGCAATAATGGCAAATGGGCCACGGGCCTTAAACTCTTCATTATCTCCTACTTCAGCTAGCCTTCTAATATAGAAGTTTAAGAAGTCGATTGCTTCATCGACGTCAGCTAATGCTTCACCGATGGCCTTACCTGATTCATGCATAATTAGTGCAGAATAGTAATTGCGACGCAGATACATCATCTCTGCAGCTCTTGCCATGACGGCCGCTCTTTCTTGCCAAGAGGCCTTTGACCACTCACCTTCGTAGAAAGAATTATCAATTGTATCGATTGCTCTTTCAGTATCGTCTAAATTGGCAAAAGTAATTTTACCAACGACACTCTTTCCATCAGATGGAGAAAGAACAGATTCAGACTCTCCACTTAGAGCAAAGTCTGTTGCATAGTCTTTACCTAGTTCAAACTTTTCAAATTCACTTCTAAAATACTTCAGTTCTTTTTCAAGGTAAGTTTTTAGAGGTGGACAGTTACTAAATTGCCCATGAACCTGAGTTAGAGTTGAGTCTAAGTTTAGAAGACCTTCATTCTGGTGCTTTTTAAAGATATCATTTGGCGCCATAAGCTTTGCATTCTTCTTATGACTTCTCATGATTGTTAAAACTCCTACTTGTGAAGAGTTTTCCATAATACGACGAACAAGGTAGGCCATCCCTACGATAAGTGAACCAATTGGAACATAATTTCTTACGGCCCATCCCATCTTTGCCATAGCTGTCGAAAGTGCTTCATAAGTCATGTGAAGACATTGGTGCTCAATTTCATCAATTTCTTTAAACTTAATTTCTCTTAAAGCTTCAGCGTATGAGTGATCCGCAAAGTTGTGAGAAGCAATACAAAGCTTGATATGTGGGAAAGCTTTGTAAATCTCATAAATCATCTGTCTAAAATTAATATCTGTTTCTTCTTTGTTTAAGAACTCTGGAGCATTATGTCCATGGGCCTCGGCCTCTACAGTTTCAGCATCCCAGTATGCACCCTTAACAAGGCGGATTGGCATAATCATGCCACGCTCTTTTGCAAGCTCAACAACGTCTTGAAGATGGTCATAACAATCACGAAGATACGCTTGAACAACAATTCCTGTATCTGCATAATCTTTAAGCTCTTCTGTCTCTAGGAGAGCTTTCTTATAAATTTCAAAAACGATATCACGATAGTGATAATGTTCAGCATCGATATTAATAAATACCTGTTGCTCTTTAGCCGTCTTTAAAATTTTAATAAGCCTTGGGGCAACTAAGTTATAAGTGTAATCAAAAGCTTCAGGTTTGAAGTCTGAGCAAAGGGCAGAAACCTTAATTGAAACGTGTGCTCTTAAGATACCTGCTTTATTGCGACTACCTGGAGTAATATGCATGCTAAAACCATTAACAAGATTTAAAACCTCATTCATATAGTTATCAGCTTCTGATTCAGAAACAACTAACTCTCCGAGTTGGTCTAGAGTTACATCTCTTCCCGTATTAAAGATTGCTGCAAAATTCTTTTGTGCGCTTTCAATTGTCTCACCAGCAATAAATCTCTTTGCCATAAAGCGAACTTTGAAACGTACAATATTGGCCAGCGCCTTGGCCGGAAAAATGCGAACGGCCAGAAGAACAAAATAAAATAGAACCACTAACTGTGGAGGAAGAGGTTGGCGATCCCCCTTCAAGTCTAATCTTTTTGCTTTCTTAGAATCAAGAATAAGTCTTCTCAGAGACTCTCTTAGAATTCGCTTTACCTCTTTTCCTTCTTTATCATGATCTAGAGAAGGAAGAATTGCTAAGAACTTAAGCAGGTGAATTCTAAGAAGTGCATAATTTGCAGTAAGACCAAGAGCGAAGTCAGAGATCTTTTCAAAGAAAACGGGTTTGTAATCATTAAGAAAAGAAAGAAGCTTCTTAGTGATCGTATCTGACATTTCAGAAACAGGCTTATCTTCAATCTCACTTAGTTTAGTTAGTCCATAACGGTGAGTTATAATATTACTTACACCTGGAAAATCAGCAATTTTAACACTCATCACTTTTGTAACGTGTGCTTTAAACTTTTTATACTCCTCACTCTCTTCACCAACAAAGTTATCGAGTAAAAATATCTCATTTGCTAATTTAATATTACATAGACGAAGTACTTTTTCGTCCTTATCAATTCCCAATAAGAATTGAACTCCTTCAAGACCAATTTGAAACTTGAATGAAGAATCAAACTCTGTCCAAAATAGTAAATCTTTCTTAATCGATTCTTTGATTTGTTGGCCATCCAGTATAAGAGGCCCAAAATGATCATAATAGTCTAAGCGAAATGTATCATTTAATTGTGTGCTTTTAACCACAGGTAGCTTCACATTAACTCCAAATTAAAGTGTGTTTCTTAACGAAAAGTTGATTTCTTTTGTCATTTAATTATCAGCGGGTATAATAAACTAAAGTAAAGGTTTAAAAAACAAAATTCACACATTTAACCCATAGCAATAAATTACTAAAAATTACTTTTGAAATGACCTTAAATTTGGGAAAATAAATATATGAATGAAGAGATCTTATTTATCGATGACGATGAGAATATTGCTGAGCTCTTTGCTCTTACCCTAAGCCAAGGTGGCCATGAAACTTTAGCACTAAGCGGCGAAGTTGACGTAGAGCACTACTTTGAAAATATTAGCGACAATCTTAAAATCGTCATTGCAGACAAGAATATGCCAGTAATTAATGGTGCAGAAGTTGTGCGTCGTTTTGAAAGCAGTCCGAAGGCCGGTACTTTAAAGTATATTATCATCTCTGGTGATGAAGAACTGGATAATGACGAGCTTCAAGGTAAGGTTCACTTCATTAAAAAGCCCTTTAAAAAAGAAACTCTATTCTCAGTAATCGAGGACATTATTTAAATGCGCAATTTGATTTGTTTATTAATCACACTTCTTTCTGTAAAGGTATCTGCCGTCACTTATACGATGGATGACCTACGTGTGCTTTATAAAGACAAGTCTCACCGTGAATACATGAAGCACTTCTTAGACGTAAGGCCGTCTCAAAGAGATTTTGAGTGGAAGAAGATGACACGTGAAATGGCAACTTCTTACGTTGAAGACTTAATAACAAAGAATGAAGTTAATAGTACTCAGTTCAAAATTATTACTAAATATATCGAGAATAAAAACTTAAAGGCCTATGCCTTTTTCACTCTGGCCTATTCAAAGTATGCCAGACTTTATTTTCAAAAGTGTAATGACTGCCAAAAGGATTTAGATACATATATATCTCACTCTGCACGTTATCCTGATATTGATTTTGATATCTATAAAACACTCTCAAACTCTTTACAGAGTAAATACGATAACCTCGTTAAGGCACCCTTAAAAAGTAACGATTCAATTTATTACTGTCGAGAGGAGCAAGGTCAAAAGGCATTCTTACAAATTATTGTTAAAGAGATTTCACGAACAGATACAAAGGCTTCAATTATTGAGAAGGCAAAGGATATCTTTAATCCGGACTGCTTGAATGGATTCGCAAAGAGTGATTTAGAATCTCTACTTAAACCTAGTGACTACAATAGTGAAATCATATTTCTTACATTCAATGCATTCGACAAAATTGATGAGCAGCTAAAATCTGTTTTTCTAACAAACTATCTTCTAACAAATCCAATTCCTGGCCCGGTGATGAATATGGCCTGGAACAAAATGGAAGAGCTATCGGCCAATTACGACAGCAGAAAGAAGGTTTTAACAGATCTTCTAAAATACCACCCCCTAAGAGGTGAAATTTTTCATCGCAGAAATGGGAAGGCCAGCACCAAAACGAAAGTTATCATCAAGAGATTCGCAAAGAATTTTCCAGAGTACATTGAAAACTATGCTCAGATCTGCCTCAGTTTTTACGACGGTAAAAAGAAATTTCCTCGTGGAAATCCTGCTAGATACTGTGATGACTTCATGAATGAGGACGTTGCAGGCCAGTGGCTAAGCGATGAAGTCCGACTTCAATACTCTGGTGCGAAGAAAATCAAGTAGTTATATCCAGTACATTCTACAACTCGCCGCACAAAGGCTTGCCTGATAGGGCCAATTATGGGAGGATGCCCATATCAACAAATAATATTAGGGAATTAGGGAAATGAAAAAAACAATACTAGCACTACTACTTGCATTGCCGATATTTGCAAATACTGGTGAGCAAGACCAACAACCTGCTCCTCAGCCATGCCTTGAGTTAACTCAAGAAAAGCTTATTGGGCTAGAGAGTAAGCCAGGAAATGAACTAGTGTTTATCTCTAATAAATGTTCATATGCAGACTTCTCAAAAGAGCTAAAAGAGAAGCTACAAAGTGCTATTGTTGGTGATAGTGAAACTAGACTTCAACTTCTTTTAAAAGACGAAAAAATCAATATCATCATGGACACACTTGCCACAGATCATGTTGGTTCAACTCGTTTCTCATATGAAGACACAAAGAAGATCGAAGATTTCTATTCTTCGACAAAAGCTGACTCATTAAAGCAGTCTGGAAATCTAGAATCTTTTAGAGAAGAACAATCTGACGACTTTTACTTAGTGTTATTTTTTAATGCCGAAAAAGATCGCCTAATTGTTATCTACAAGAGACTTACAGAGGCATCAGTTAAGCCAGGGCCGACAGAGCCTTCTGAACCAAATGATGGTTCATCAGACGATCTTCCTTCTGAAGAAGTTCAATAAATCAAAAGGCCCTTGAAGTCATTTTCAAGGGCGCAAAATTTCATAATATAAATTTAAATAGAATTATAGAATTAAAAATTTCTTGGCATAGAGACTTGCGGCCAAGTCTGCATTATTACGATTTCGATTTTCAACTCGGTAGCCGATAAAGACACGCTTTCCAGCTTGAAAGCGATAAGCTGGAGTAAGCCTTACAAACTTATCCATATCACCTTTGTAGACAATAAATTCTTCACCAGGCTTTAGGTCCTTGGCATTGATAAGAAGTGATCCGAGATCGATACTCTCAGCACCCCAAGAAACCTTGATCTTTTTAACCTCACCTTTTTCACTTGCAATACTTCTACCCTTTTCATCTTTCTCATAGGCAAGGCCATTGAACATTTTTGAAATCTCAGATGCATCTGGGTGATTTGTAATCGAAGCCGGCAGAGTTGCTCCAGAACTTTGAAGATTATTTAAATCAATATTAGGCGCTGAACGTCCAGTGATATCAACAACTGTTGCTTTTGCTTCAGGTTGTGTAAAAGTAGAACTACCTGTTGAAGAAGTTCCTGCGCCACCTGTGGCAAAGTTTGATCCACCACCAGATCCGGCACTTGCAACATTTGCGATCGGATAATTAGCTGCTCCGTTTGTACCTCTTCCTCTTCTATTTCTTTCAATTGGCTCTAGAGTTTCAGCATCATAACGTTGGTACTTATCTTGATTTTCACGCGCTATCTTTTCTCTCTCTCTTTTTAGTCTTTTCTTTTGTGCTTCTAGAGCACTTGCAAGAGAGCTCCCCGCTTCTCTTAACGCCTTAACTGAAGCAACGATATCTTTTGTTGCCTTTGAAGCATTATTAGACTTTCCACGACGTCCAAAAGTTAGAGCACGATTTTGACTCGGCCCTATGGGCTGAGTTGAGCTATTCATGGCCGCCTGTTGTTCAGGTACGGCATCCATCATTTGTTGTTGAATTTGCTGCACTGACTGCTCTTGTGGAGCAGCTGTAGGTTGAGCAGGAGCTGGTTTTGACTTGTCATTAGAGGCAAGACTTGTTGACACAGCTTCGGATTTTTCCGTTGCAAAGAATTGAGAAACTAGTGAGTCTTGTTGATTCACAGATGCCTGATTTCTTCCCGTTTTTACAATTTGAACGATATTATTGTAATCATCGTCATCAAGATTTTTCTTAAAATACGCTAGATCATCGTCATTGATTTTACCTTCAATAACATCATTGGAAACTTGGTTTCCAATAATTTCTTTTAAAAAAGTTATTTCCTCATTATTAACATTTTCACTAGCGATCAATCTTTTAAGGGCCACAATCGCTTTTTGAGTATCAACTTGGCAGCCTCTAACAGAGTATGGTGCTTCATCAATACAGACTTCTTTACATAAAGGAGACACTTCTTCGTCTTTCTTCTCATATGCTAAGAATAGATTTGATAATGTATTATTATCGGTATTGATATCTTTTATTGGACGATCTTTTATTTTACAAAAGTAATTAAAAGAATCGACATTTTCTAATGTTGGTAAATCGAAATCAAAATTATCATATTCAACACCAGTTAATGATTCATTTTGACATAGGCCAATAACTTGGCTCGTAAACTGTTCACACGATTTATCTAGTTCGGCCTGAACACTTGCTGTATTACCTTCAATTGAGCTCTTTCGAACAAAAGTGGACGAACATGAATTTGAGCGGAAGTGATCAATTGTTTTCTTTCCACCACCTGAGTTTGTATTAAAGATTTCTAAATAATCCGCAAACATTTCTTGTGAAAAATTTGTTCCCTCATATTCAGGAAACATTTCACTAATCATTTGCGCATCACAATTATTGACTAAGGTGTCATGAAGTTTACAATTAAGAGTAAGATCTGGATTATCATTTACCGCGATAGTTTCAGCAAGATCAAAAATAATACTTTTTAAAGCTTTCCCATTTTTTTGGCGAAACATCTTACGACTAACATCAAAGTCAGTGTCTTGATTTTTTGAAATACATTCACAATACGAATCAGAGTTTAATTCTAATCCAATTGAGCTCTTACAAGACTCACCTACCTTTGCCTTCACTCCGCCAATGCTTTGTGAAATTTCCTCAATAGTGCTTGATTTAAAAATTGCGACAATTCCACTTCTACACTCACTGTGAGCATTAAGAGTAAATAAGAATATTAAAAGAATTCTAAATATTTTCAATGTCTAAATCACCTTATTGATATCGGCATATTTGGTTCTTCTTTCTTTATCTGATTAAGTGATTTAACTGGATATAATTGATAGCGAGAAGACTTTAGTCTTTTCATTGCAGCTATATATTCATTCGAAGACTCAGATTTATTTTTATAATTCTTCTCTAAATATTCATAAACATGATACATTGGCCCCTCAAAAACTCGACCTTCTCTTTCAATTCGAATAAATGCATTTGGATCAAGCCCACCATATGGAGACTTCATAATATTTCCCATCGCATGACCAACATTTCCACCTTTAATCATATAGGCGAAGAAGTTCTCACGAAATGGCCAACAGTTCATAGATAAAACGTATCTAAAAAAGAAATCTTTATGATCACCATCTTTATAAGTCTTATCAATATGTTTCATAACTGAACGATACGATGGATCGATTTCGTTCGGAACTGCATAGGCATCGCAAACCGTTCGTTTATCAGGCTTTAAAATTTCATCGATATTATCAGGGAATATAGGATAATTAGGATTTGCTCCATGACTTCTTACATTTTGTAATTCGACAATTTGTTCAATATTATTCGTATTTTTAGAATCAAGAGTATTTGGAATAGCATTCTCTAAACAATCAGGTGTTGCCTCACTTGCAGAGTCCTTTCCACTTGCAGCAAATATACTTAACTGCGTTGAAAGTGCTAAAATAGAAAATAAAATCAACTTCCTCATAAACTAATCCTTTGTGAACTAATCGGAAGCAAAATATTTGACTTTAGGGTTTAGTTCACAAAATCTTGCATAATTTCAATAACTTACTTGAGTGAACCTATTCACTAAGTAATTGAAAACACGTCATTACTAGAGATAACGCCTCAGCTATTATTATAAATGAACTAGAAATTAAGAACAAAGAGAGGGCCTAAGCACTTGATTGCTCATAAATTGGGCCCCAATAAAATTTGGCAACTCGATTAGCTTCTACGGCATTGGTAATGTTATTGGCATATCAGGTTCTTCCTTTTTAATTTGCTCTAGAGATTTTTTCGGAAACTTTGCAATATACCTAGGATGTTTAAGTCGTTTCACAATTGGCAGATATTCAATTTTAAAGCGCTCAGATTTTGAATAATTTTTTAGAAGATGATCATAGACAATATACATTGGCCCTTCAAACATCTTCCCCTCACGCCAGATACGTATAAAAGTATTTGGATCAGCTCCACCAAATAATGGATGCATCATATCACCAAACAAGAGTCCGATACCTGCCCTAGTATTAGCTTCATTACCAGACGTAAAGTAATCAAACATATTTTTAGAATAGTGCCAGCAAGGTAGAACTAAAAGATACTTAAAGAAGAAATCAGTATCATCACCATCTTTATATTTCTTTGTAATATTGTCACGAATGTCTTGAAAAAATGGATCCGTAGGATTGGCCTTAGCATAGAAATCGCAAACAGTTCTTAAGTTAGGACTTAAAATCTCTTTTATATTTTTAGGTAGCTTTGGATAGTTATAATCATAATTGATAATAGGCCCAATCGATTGAGAATTTGATGAGGCAAGCTTTCGTACATTCTTAACATTTAGAGCATCAAGTGTTTCGAGACTTCCACCTAAGCATTCAATTGAATTTGGACTTTCAGCTTGAATGATTGCGCAATTAAGCGCAAGAAATAGATAGATAAAATTTCGCATGATATGTCCCCTCTTTGTACTATCTATGCTCATCGGGTGTTACGCCAATGGCCAAAGAGGAAATTCACAAAATCAAATAAAATCAATTGCCTAGAAAGCTTAGAGATTTGTGAAAAAATCCAAAGTCTCAGGATTTGCCACGGCCTGAACATTATCAAGAGCACGGCCATTGATAAGACGACTTACGGCCATCTCCATCTTCTTTCCAGAGCGAGTATATGGAATTCCCTTTACTTGGATTACACGTCTTGGCATATGCCTCGGTGTTGTATTTTCTCGTATGCGAGTTTTAATAAATTTACAATCTTCCTTAGTAAGTTCATGTCCATCTTTCGTTACGACAAAGAGCCATACCTCAACATCACCGTCGACATTCTTTCCAACACAAACTGAGTCTTCAATAAAGTCAATCGTCTCCGTTTGACGGTAAATCTCAGCAGTACCAATACGGACACCACCTGGATTAAGAGTCGCATCAGAGCGGCCAAGAACCATCGCACCACCCCCCTCAGTGATCTTAATAAAGTCACCGTGATGCCACACTCCCTTAAACTCCGAGAAGTATGCTTTGTTGATACGCTGACCATCATCATCGTTTAGGAAGTAGATTGGGCGTGAAGGAAAACTTTGTAGACAAACTAACTCACCTTCTTCACCAGCAGGGACTTCCTTTCCGCGACTATCAAAACAAGTAACATCCATTCCTAGACCAGCACATTGTAGCTCCCCTCTAAAGACAGGAAGGATTGGGTTTCCTATGAAGAAACAACCTATAATATCTGTACCACCAGAAATACTTGAAAGTTGAATGCCTTTTTTAAACTTCGTATAAACATAATCGAATTGTTCAGGAAGAAGAGGTGCACCTGTAGAAAGAATCGTTTCAAGAGATGACATATCATATTGTGAAAGATCAATTCCAGTATCTTCTAGGGCCTTTAAGAATTTTGGGCTTGTTCCAAAAATATTTAGCTGCTCTTTTTCAATAATTGAAATAAAATCACCAAAAGTTGGATATCCCGGCGAGCCTTCATAAAGAACAACAGTAGATCCAAAGTAAAGAGAAGAAACAAGCCAGTTCCACATCATCCAACCACAAGTGGTGAAGAAGAAAATTGATTTGTCTTCCTTAAGATCCGAGTGAAGGCCAAGCTCCTTAATATGATTAACGAGAGTTCCACCGACACTATGAACGATACACTTAGGCTTACCTGTAGTCCCAGAAGAGTACATAATATAGAGAGGGTCGGAAAAGTCACACTCAGTATACTCTATATCTTCTTCAATTGGTCTAACCACATCAGACCAGCTAACGCCTTTGTGTATTGAACTTGCATCAAGGCCTTTCCCCTTGAAGTCAACAACGATTACTTTTTCAATTGAGTCGACAGCTTTAACAACAGCATTAATCTTATCTGTTAAGTCAAAATACTTTCCACCATATTCGTAACCATTAACAGTAACAAGAACTTTTGGTTTTGATTGTCCGAAGCGGTCAATCACACCTTCAACACCAAAGTCACATGAAGTCGATGTAAAAACACCACCCAGTGAAGTCGTCGCAAGCATTGAAACAACAGTTTCGGCAATATTTGGCATATAGCAGGCCAAGACATCACCTTTTGCAATATGTGGTTTAATCACATCTTGCAAACCCGCCACTGTATTTTTTAAATCTTTATAAGAAGTTTTTTGAGTTTGGCCGCTTTCTCTCACACTACTTAAAGCAATTGAAATATCACGGCCATTTTTTAAAAGATTTTTAGCGAAGTTAAGTTTAACTTTTGGAAACCAACCGTAACTTTCGAAACTCAAATCAGTACATACTGGTTCGAGATCTCCCGTATAGTCGATATCAAAAAACTTAACGAGTTCTTTCCAAAAACTCTTTGGGTTTTCGACAGAATATTTGTGAAGTGAGTAATAAGACTTACAGTCCAAGCCTTGGGACTTATTAATTTGTCTAATAAACTCCATCATATTTGATGATTGGATACGTTCACTACTTGGCGTATATAAAATCTTATTCACTTCTTAAAACCTCAAAAAGTTTTTAAATAAACTAAACTAGTCCCTTAAGGATTTCAGCACTATCTGCTTCAACTTTTGCGTGTAGAGAATTACCGTGAGCATCCATTGTTACAACAACAGGAAACTCTTCTACTGTTAATTCCCAAATCGCTTCAGGAGAACCAAGGTCACGCCAGTAAACATTGTCTACTGATTTGATTTTTTCAGCTAAAACCTGTGCTGCTCCACCAATACCATGGAAGTATACACATCCGTACTCGCGACAACCGTCAAGAGTCTTCTGCCCCATTCCACCTTTACCAATAACACCAAGAATTCCGTGGTCACGCATTACTTCCCACTGGTATGGTTCCTCACGGATTGAAGTCGTTGGTCCTGCGGCCTTAACTTCATATGTACCATCTTTGTTTTCTAGTACAACTGGACCACAGTGATAGATAATTTGGTTATTTAAATCTACTGGTGGCTTTGTTCCTTCGTGAAGACGTTTGTGAACAGCATCGCGTCCAGTAAACATCTTTCCTGAGATTAAAACCATATCTCCTACTTTAAGTTCTCTAATTTGTTCTTTTGTAAATGGATAGTCTAAACGTTTCATGTTCTAACCTCTTCCTAGTATAACCATTTATTGATTGTATTATTTGCTTTAAGCGAAACGCCCTGTCTTCTAAATGCCCAGCACATATAAGAAACTGAAACAAAGAATGAAGCAGGAAGACGGTTAAGGTCTGTTACTTTACATCCTAGAAGAGTTGTTTTTCCACCAAATCCCATTGGCCCAATACCAAGTTTATTTGCTGTTTCAACGATGTCTGCTTCAAGTGCAGCAAGCTCAGGCTTAGAGTTTTTATCATCTAGCTTTCTTAGGAATTGATCCTTAGCGGCCACATGTCCAGTTCCTCTATCTCCACCGATACATACACCTAGAACACCTGGTCCACATCCCTTACCTTGTGCTTTTTGAACACAATCAAGGATTGCTTTTCTTACACCATCAAGGTCACGGCCTGCATTTAATTCAGTATTTGGAAGTGAGTATTGTGCACCAACGTTCTCACAACCCCCACCTTTAAGCATAAGCTTAACGTCAAGATTCTTTGACTTGTGTTGCTCAAACTTAATTACTGGGTGTCCACCACCAACATTCATACAATCGTTCTTACCAGTTAGTGAATCAACAGAGTTTTGTCTTAGGTATCCAATCTTAGTTGCTTCAAGAACGGCTTTTTCACATACCTTTCTGAATGCATCCTGATCAAAGTCTCTTGGATGATAAACCTTGAATACAATTGTTCCAGTATCTTGGCATAGTGGCTGAGATTTTTGCTCTGCCATTTTAATATTTGCTTGAATGATATTCATTGCATATTCGGCCGTAGTATTCTTTTCTTCTCTATGAAGAGCATCAAGAACAACACGTTGAATGTCGTCAGGAAGAACAGTTGAAGTAACTCTAATCAGTTCAAGTAGTGAATTAAAAAGGTCCTTAGTTGGGTTTGCTTTTTTTGCTACTTTCTTAGTCGCTTTCTTTGCTACTTTCTTAGTCGCTTTCTTTGCTACTTTCTTAGTCGCTTTCTTTGCTACTTTCTTAGTCGCTTTTTTTGCTACTTTCTTAGTTGCTTTTTTCTTTGCGACTTTCTTAGTTGCTTTCTTTGCTACTTTCTTAGTTGCTTTCTTTGCTACTTTCTTAGTTGCTTTCTTTGCTACTTTCTTAGTTGCTTTTTTCTTTGCTACTTTCTTAGTTGCTTTCTTTGCTACTTTCTTAGTTGCTTTTTTAGCAACTTTCTTCTTTGCTACTTTCTTCTTTGCTACTTTCTTCTTGGCCATGGCCATCTCCTTAATCTATATAGAAAAAATTTCCAAAATCATGTGCATATTTTTGAGTAATCATTCCATAACCTGGATAGTTTACTTCATCTAACTTAAACTTCTTCCCAAAGCCTTTAACTCCCCAAGAATTCTTAAAGTAATAAACACCCTTATATTCGAATTCCTGCCAAGAGCCATCTTCCATCTGCATTCTAGTCTTCACAACAACATCATCATCATAACCAACAAGAATCATCGAATGGCCCCCGCCTTTTTCTCCCGAAATTCGACGATCACGTGTTCCAACTTCAGGATAGCCAACAATGCCTGCATACCATTTGCTCTTATCACGTTCTTGAATCTCAAGAGTCTGAGTCTTTTTTGCATTCCAAGATCCATAGTACAACTTAGTTCCTAGAATAACTGACTTTCCTTGACTTAACCATTTCTTAATTTTGGATAAGTCTTTCGACATGTAAGACTTCTTTCTTGAATAAAGATCATCCACTAAAGTGTCTCTTAAATAAATTGCCTCTTTTCTAATTGGAATAAAATCAGGATCAATTTGAGCAATATCATAATCAGTCATTTCAAATAAACGAGGATCACGCTGCCCAAGTAAACAAGACTGTAGATACTTTGGAAGCTCTACTAAATGGCCACAAGTTTGTTTGGCCATAGTGATTTCAGGATAGTCATCTTCAAGAGATGGCCATTTCTTGCGAGAGTAAGGCCAAGTTTTTTCGTAAACAACTCCCCAATCAAGAATTGCACGCATATTTTTAGATGTTGTTGAACCTTCCCAACTTTTATCCTTCATTATGAGATATTCCATCCACTGCTCAGACAAATCGAGCTCAACCGGTAGAACCCCATGCTTACGAATTAGTAAGTGCTCAACAATTCCAATTGCACTAAACATAGTGCATGTACCACGGGAGCCTTGAGACTTAACGGAAGTCTGTTGGCCAATTAATGCATGGATATCACTTCGCGATGGAAGCTCAGATGCTTGGGTGTATAGTGCACCAAGTAGAATTATTAAATTCAATAAAATCGATCTAAGGTGTGTTGTGTTCATGTATGAAATTCTGACTCTTTAGCTCGGCTTTATCAAGATGCAATGCAAGGTTCCTGGATACTTTTCGGGATGCGTGGCATGAAGTAATTATGCTAAGCATCCCGAAAAGTATCCAGGAACCCATACCAACAAACAGATTGCCTAATCGCCTTTCTAAAGGCACATTATACGCATGATTTCATTGGCAGGATTAAACGACAAACAACGCGCGGCGGCTGAGACCATCGAAGGTCCAGTACTAATTTTAGCAGGTGCTGGAAGTGGTAAAACACGTACAATCACCTACCGAATTGCGCATATGGTTGATAACCTGCATATTCCTGGAAAACAGATTCTGGCCGTTTCATTTACAAATAAGGCCGCAAAGGAAATGAAAGAAAGAGTTCACGGCCTGCTTGGAAAGAATAAATCTAAAGGAATGACTTTAGCGACTTTTCACTCACTAGGTCTGAAAATTCTTAAGAAAGAAATTACTCATTTGGGTTACCATAAGAACTTCTCGATCTACGACCAAACAGATCAAATGAGTATCATACGTGAAGGTCTTAGACTTTATCACGATAACAAGGGCTCATTTAAGAAAGAAGTTATTCAGTCTAAGATTGGAAAGCTTAAAAACGAAGGGATTAAGCCTGAGGACTTTGCTGATTCGCCATTCTTTGATGGAGAAGATCCTTATGATCACGCAGTTAATTTTCTCTACGAATTTTATCAAGAGAAGCTTAAATTTTATAATGCCATCGACTTTGATGATATTCTTCTTCTAACAGTTAGGCTCTTTGATGAGAATCCCGAAATCGCTTTAGAATATTCAAATGGATTTAAGTACATCATGGTAGATGAGTACCAAGATACAAATCCACTTCAATTTAGACTTATTCGCCACTTAACTTGTGCCCACGATAATCTGTGTGTTGTTGGTGACGATGATCAAGCAATCTATTCGTTTCGAGGTGCCGATATTTCAAATATCATTGGCTTCGAAAGAGATTACTCTCGTGCAAAAGTTATCAAGCTAGAGCAGAATTACCGCTCAATCTCACCGATCCTAAAACTTGCTAACGCTGTTATTCAAGAAAATACAGATCGTCGAGACAAGACACTGTGGTCAGATAAACCAAGTGATCACAGGCCTATCCTTTGGGAGCTTGAAGATACTGAACATGAGGCGGAAATCATTGTTGAAGATATTATCTCTCACCAATCTAAAGGTGGGCATTTAGGTGACATCGCAATTCTTTACCGTTCAAATACACAAGCAGCACCAATTGAAGAGCAGCTAAGACTTTCTCAGGTTCCCTATACAATTATCGGTGGCCAAAAATTTTACGAGAAAAAAGAAGTTAAAGATATCATGGCCTATCTTTCGGTCATTAAAAATCCTGCCGATCAAATGGCGCTTCGAAGAATTCTAAATGTTCCAAATCGTGGAATCGGAATGAAGACTTTAGAGAAATTTCTAGAAGAAAGTGAGGCCCATCAGATCGATCTGTTTAGTGCAATGAAAAATGCACCTGAACTTGCGGGTACACGAGCGGATAAGATTACAACATTTATTAATTTTATTGAAAGTGCAAAAGAGTATTTTGGAAGACTACCTCTTAGTCAGGCAATCACAAGTCTTACGGATGATCTAAAGTATTTTGAATATATCGACAAATGCTATGACCAAGTTAAGCAGGCTTCACGTAAAAAAGACGATATTCACTTCTTCATAGAATCAGCGGCGCGTTTTACAGAGAATTTTAAGGAACAAGCTACCCTAGATAAATTCATGGAAAAGCTTATGCTTCAAGATTCTCAGGATACAAAAGATGAAGACGAAGATGATGATGTAAGAAAGAATGAAGTTACGATGATGACTCTTCACTCATCAAAGGGGCTTGAGTTTAAACAAGTTTATATGGTTGGAGTCGAAGAAGAAATCCTTCCGCACAAGAAAACAATTGTTAATGGCGAAGGAGACGCAGAAGAGCGTAGACTTTGTTATGTAGGGATTACTCGCGCTCAAGAAAAGCTTATCATGACAGTGTGTAAGCAAAGAAAAATATACGGCAATATGCTAACACGCCATCACTCACGCTTTCTATGCACTGATGATGCAAAAAAATACTTTGTTAAACAAGACCGTCAAAACTTCGGTCACCTTGAAACTCAAGAAGAAGTCGACGCCTATAAGAAAGATTTCTTTTCAGGACTTATGAATCTTCTAGATTAAAATCAATGATAACAGTATTGGAAGAGTAACCTGGGATAAGGCTAAGTAGTGTTTCAAAAAATCCCTGTTTAATCGTCACACGCATCTTACTTACCTTGCGACAATCATAACTTCTTTGCTTAAAAATATCTCTAATTCTACGCTCTTCAATACCAAAGCCAGAAATATTTTTTGAAACACGATAATCAAGCTTATCGTCTGCTTTTGCCCAAATACCATTTGGAGAAGCACAAAATTGACTATTGAGCTTAACTCCACTTGATGCACAAGAAGTAATGAACAGTATAAAAGGGAGAATGACAAATCTAGTAAACTTCATACTCATTCTCTCCAATATCAGTGGCCGCCTTAACTTCAATTTGCTTTTTGGAAAAAAGGCCAAAACTTAAAAATTTTATAAATTGATCAAGTGGAGATTCAATCTCTTGAATTTCAACACGTGAAACATACTCACTTCGACGACGAAAGAAATCATTACCTAGTTTTATATGATGCTGTTTCGGAAGTGATCCATAAAACATATTTTGAATTTCGTGATTTGCTTTTAACGTAATGGCCTCTCGATTTGCATGTTTTGAAATATGCAAAAGCCTCTCACCATCTCCACTATAGAGGGTGCTAGAGCAAGACGAAAGAAAGAAGGCAAAAAGGCCCATTACGATTATATTAATATTAATTTCCCTTGAAGTCTGGGTTTCTCTTCTCTTTTAGAGCTGAAAGTCCCTCAAAGTGATCATTCGTTCTTTGCGCAATTCCTTGGTATGCACTCATTAAATTGAGATGAGACTCAAGATCATCGTGCGCAGCACGCTTCATTGCTGTCTTTGTCAATTGTACTGCAACTGGAGCATTAGCAGCTATTTCATTTGCAAAAGCAGATACAGCAAGCTCAAGGTCCTCACCTGTTACGATATTATTAACAAGGCCCATTTGCATGGCCTCTTTAGCAGTATAAATACGGCCCGTTAAGTACATCTCCATTGCTTTTGTGTAACCAACTTTTCGAGTTAAAAAGAATGGCCCACCATCTCCAGGAACGAGAGAGAGCTTACAGAAAGTCTCACCAAATTTCGCATCATCGCTTGCGACGGCAAGATCACACATCGCTACAAGATCACATCCAGCTCCAATTGCACCACCGTGAACCATTGCTATAATTGGTTTTTGAAGTCTTTCAATAACTCGAGGAATATTTTGAATTCCACGTGAGTAACGATTTCTGAGCTCAAAAGACTCACCTGCAAACATTCCTTTGCGAGCAATCATTGCTTTAATATCACCACCGGCACAGAAGTTGTCGCCTTCGCCTCTAAGAACGATCACGCGAATATCTGGATCACCATCAGCGAATGTTAAAACTTCAGTAAGAGAAGCAATCATTTTATTAGTGATAGCATTTGCCATCTTAGTATTATCAAGACTTACCCAAAGGGTTGCGTCTTTCTTTTCAATTTTTAAGTGTTCAAATTCGTAGCCGTAAATAGACATTACTTCCTTCCTTTATAAGCTTGAAAAAACTTAGACGGTGCAGTGTGACCGATTTTAGAAATAATAAAAGAGCTAGCATCATGGAGTTTATCCATATCCACGCCTGTATCAAAACCAAGTTTATGTAAGAGATTAACAACGTCATCTGTTGCCACATTCCCACTTGCACCTTTTGCATATGGACAACCGCCAAGACCTGCTGCAGATGAATCAAAAACCTCAATCCCCTCTTCTAAAGAAGCGTAGATATTAGCGAGGGCCATCCCCTCTGTATCGTGAAAGTGCATTGCCATCTGTTTTAAACCAAAGTGATCTTTAATTAGTTTTGTAATTCTTCGCACTTGGTTAGGGTTAGCGACACCAATAGTATCCCCTAATGATATTTCGTAACACCCTAGATCTAATAATCTTTGGATTCCATCAACGATTGATTTATCTTTTATTTCTTTTTCATAAGGGCAACCAAAAACTGTTGAAAGATAGCCTCTAACTTTCATTCCTTCATCAAGAGCGGCCTTTGCCACTTCAATCTGTCTTGCATGGGCCTCTTCAATAGTTGCATTGATATTCTTCTGGTTGAAAGTATTCGATGTTGCAGTAAACATACTAATCTCTTTCACCCCAAGACTCTTTGCAAGCTCTAGTCCCTTTAAGTTGGGTACTAAACAAGGAGTTGCAATCCCCTTATCTTCAGTGATTTTTAATACCTGAGGATACAGCTCTGCTGCATCCTGCATTTGAGGAATCTTATCAGGACGAACAAAGCTTGTTACTTCAATTGTTGAAAGTCCTGTCTCACTTAAAAGCTTGATAAACTCGAGCTTATCTTCTGTGGCGACAAAACTTTTTTCATTTTGTAATCCGTCGCGAGGTCCAACTTCAACAATCTTAATTTTTTTAGTCATAGTTAATCCGAATTAGTTTAATTCTACGAGGTCAACTCCACCATCAATTGTTTGGCCTTCTTGAACTAGTATAGCATCAATCTTACCATCACGAGATGCCTTTACAGTATGTTCCATTTTCATGGCCTCCATAACAACTAGAGCATCACCAATTTTAACTTCTTGTCCTGCTTGAACAAGAACCTTAAGAATTTTCCCAGGCATTGGCGAGCTCATTTCATGGGCCTCACCTGTAGCAGCCCCAGAGCGCTTCGCAACACTTCGTGAAAGTTCAACACGCTTACTATTTACAATATAGGCATACTTTTGCGTTAAGATATGGAATGGAACTTCGTTAATCCAAAGAGCATCTTCTTCAATATCAACAGTACAAGTAAAGCCTTCAAAACGTACAACAAGAGTACTCACACCTGAGAACTTGAAGAAAGCTTCAAAAGTATTTTCTCCAAAGTCATAAATTCTCTTTTCACCTTGGTCACCGCTCATTCTAAAAGAATCAAACATGATATCATCTTTTAAGAAATCGTGAGCAAGAGCAGCAGCAATCTCTTCTGCATAAACTTCAGCAGGTGCAAGATCTGCTTCATAAGTTTTTACAAAGTGAGTATAAGTGTTACCAGCAAGGAATGCCTCATGCTTTAAAATTCTTACGAGATAGTCATTATTTGTTGTTAAACCTTCAAATGGAAGGTGATTAAGACCTGCAATCATTGTTCCTACAGCTTCATTTCTTTCAGCTCCCCAAGTAATAACTTTTGCAATCATTGGGTCAAAGTTAACAGTGATTGAGTTTCCATTCTTATAACCAGTGTCTAGACGAATTCCCTCAATTGCATCCCCAATATATTCAAGGCGACCAATTGCTGGCATAAAGTCATTATCAGGATCTTCTGCATAGATACGACATTCAATAGCGTGCCCGACTTGCTTAATATCATCTTGAGTAAACTCAAATCTCTCACCACTTGCTGCCATAAGCTGTAATTCGACAAGATCATATCCTGTTACCATTTCAGTGACAGGGTGCTCAACCTGTAATCTTGTATTCATTTCAAGAAAATAGAAGTTTTCACCGTCAAGAATTAATTCAACAGTACCAGCACCATGATAATCGATGGCCGTTGTAATCTTAACAGCTGCATCAGTCATCTTTTTACGAAGCTCATCACTTAGGGCCAAAGAAGGAGACTCTTCAATAATTTTTTGGTGACGTCTTTGAATTGAACATTCTCTTTCAAAAAAGTGAAAGTGATTCCCGTGAGTATCACTCATTACTTGAATTTCAATATGGCGTGGACTTGTTATGAATTTTTCAATCAAGACAATATCGGAACCAAATGAGCTTAGGGCCTCTCGCTTACAACTTTCAAGTTCAGCAAGAAAGTCTTTCGAGTCATTAACAACTCTCATCCCTTTTCCACCACCACCGGCAGATGCTTTAATCAGTACAGGATAGCCCATTTTATCAGCTTCAGACTTTAAGAATTCAGGTTCTTGATTTTCACCATTGTATCCTGGAATAACAGGCACACCGATTTCAATCATCTTGTCTTTAGACCCTTTCTTATCTCCCATAAGAACAATATGCTCAGGAGTTGGTCCAATAAACACAAGACCTGCATCAGTTACTTTCTGAGCAAATATTGCGTTTTCAGATAAGAAACCATAACCAGGGTGAATTGCATCACATCCACTATCTTTTGCAATTTGAATGATCTTATCCATATTCAGATATGTTTCACTAAGAAGTTTTCCTTCTAAGTAATAAGTCTCATCTGCAAATTCTCTTTGAGGAAGATTTCTTTCTTCAAAAGTGTAAAGAGTTACTGTTTTAATTCCAAGAGTGCGACAAGTTTTGATAACTCTTAGTGCAATCTCAGCGCGGTTGGCGATTAATACTTTCTCAATTTTCTTTATAGTTGCCATATATAACTTACTTCCAGTTTGGTTTTCTTTTTTCAAGTAATGCTGTCATACCTTCCTGACCTTCATCAGAAATTCTCTGCTTAGCAATAACTTCACAAGTGTAATTCATTGTTGCTTCATCATTTCCAAGACGCTCTTTAACACCAAAAATTAACTTCTTTGCAACTCTCTGTGCATTTGGTGCAACTTTAATGAGTTCTTTTGCCATATTGACGATATCTGCATCATAGTAGCGATCAAGAGAAACTCTATGAATAAGGCCAATTTGTAGAGCACGTTCTCCATCAAATCTCTCACCAGTAAGAAATAGGTGGCGAGCATTTGACTCTCCAATTTTTGCCATAACAAATGGAGAAATTACCGCAGGAACAAGTCCAAGATTAACTTCCGTAAGACCAAATTTTGCACTCTCACTTGCGATGACAAAGTCACAACAAGCAACAAGACCAACTCCACCACCAAGGGCAGCTCCATTTACTCGGCCAATGACTGGCTTAGAAAGATTGTTAATGGCATGAAATAGTCCCGCTAACTTTTTAGAGTCCGCAATATTTTCTTCCATTGAATAGTCTTTCATTTTTTTCATCCAATTTAGATCAGCTCCTGCGCAAAACGATTTTCCGGCACCAGTAAGAACAACAACGCGGACGCTATCATCATTTTCAAGTGCTAGGAACTCTTCTGTAAGTGCTGCAATCATCTCATCATTGAATGCATTATGTACTTCTGGGCGATTTAGTGTGATGAAACAAATCCCACTTTCTTCACCTGTTTTTATCTCTTTTGTATATCCTGTCATAAAAAATCCTTCTTCTATTTCACTACATTCTAAAGACACCAAACTTAGTCTCTTCAATTGGAGCCTGTTTGCTTGCTTTAATTGCCGCACCTAAGATATCACGAGTTTTATGAGGTTCAATCACGCCATCATCCCACAGTCTTGCTGTTGAATAATATGCGCTTCCTTCATTTTCGTATTTATCTAAGATAGGTTGTTTAAACTTCGCTTCTTCTTCGGCCGTCATCGGCTTTTCACCTTTTGCAACAAGCCCGTCTTGACGAACAGTTGCAAGTACACCTGCTGCTTGCTCACCACCCATTACTGAGATACGAGCATTAGGCCACATCCATAAGAAACGAGGAGAATAAGCACGACCACACATACCGTAGTTACCAGCACCAAAAGATCCACCAATCACAACTGTAAACTTTGGAACATTAACAGTTGAAACGGCCGTAACCATTTTAGCACCATGCTTTGCAATTCCTTCAGCTTCATATTTAGAACCAACCATGAAACCAGTAATATTTTGTAGGAAAACTAATGGAATATTTCTTTGTCCGCAAAGCTGAATAAAGTGAGAACCTTTAATTGCCGATTCAGAAAAGAGAATACCGTTATTAGCTACGATCCCTACTCTTTCTCCACAAATCTTTGCGAAACCACAAACCAGTGTTGGCCCGTATTTCTCTTTAAACTCATGAAAGCGTGAACCATCAACAAGGCAAGCAATGATCTCTCTAATATCAAATGGCTTCTTCGTATCACGAGGAAGAATTCCGTAAATATCTTCGGCATCATACTTTGGCATTTCAAAATTGAAGTCGTCTTCGTTTTGCTCAAAGTTTATATTTTCAAGAATTGATCTTGTAATTGCAAGAGCGTCGTCTTCGTCTTCAGCGAAGTGGTCAGCAACACCAGACTCACTAGTGTGAACCTTTGCCCCACCAAGAGTTTGAGCATCAACTTCTTCACCTGTTGCAGCTTTTACTAGAGGAGGTCCTCCTAAAAAGATCGTCCCATTATCTTTTACAATAATTGATTCATCCGCCATCGCAGGAACGTAAGCTCCACCAGCAGTACATGAACCAAGAACAACAGCAATTTGTGGAATCCCTTGGGCAGACATTTGGGCCTGATTAAAAAAGATTCTTCCAAAGTGTTCTTTATCTGGAAATACTTCATCTTGCATTGGTAAGAATGCTCCACCAGAGTCCACAAGATAAACACATGGCAGGCGATTCTCACGTGCCACCTCTTGCGCTCTTAAGTGTTTCTTAACTGTCATTGGAAAGTAAGTACCACCTTTAACTGTGGCATCGTTTGCCACGAACATGCACCAAACACCGTGAACCTTACCAATCCCCGTAACAATACCAGCACTTGGGATATCCATTCCATACATGCCGTTTGCAGCAAGAGATGATAATTCGATAAATGGAGATCCTGCATCGAGGATTTTATCAATACGCTCACGTGGTAATAATTTTCCACGAGAGTGGTGACGAGAAACAGATTTTTCTCCTCCACCCATATGAGCATGTTTAACTTTGTTTCTTAATTCTTCTACATTTGAAAAATGAAAATTGAAATTCTCTCTAAAGTCATCACTTGATCGATCGACCTTAGAAACGATAGGTAGCGTCCCTGAAATTGTCATAGAAATTGCCTCTAACTTTTGTAATAAAAACTGAGCAATTTTATCTATTTATGAGGGATTTTGACAAGGCAAGGCACGTTATAACGCGCCTTGCATCGGCTTATTCTAAGAAATTATTCTGATATTTCTGCTGCATTGAGA
Organism: Halobacteriovorax sp. RT-1-1; assembly: GCF_047085455.1. Lineage (NCBI taxonomy): Bacteria > Pseudomonadati > Bdellovibrionota > Bacteriovoracia > Bacteriovoracales > Halobacteriovoraceae > Halobacteriovorax > Halobacteriovorax sp. RT-1-1. The sequence continues at coordinate 1,378,132 of NZ_JBKIXZ010000001.1, read as the reverse complement.
AATTGAGAGTAGATACTATCCTCAGAACTTACTTCTGAAGCCTCCGAGGCAATTGAGCGACCTGCGTTATCCAGTTTTTTAATCTGATCTGCTTCTAACTGGGGCCCCTCTAATTCAGGAAGCATTGCTACCTCAAATAGTGCATCTTTTGATTGTGAAAGGATGACGTTCCCATCATCATCATGGCCAATGAAGTATGTCTGACCATCTGCTAGGACAACGCGATTGCTACCTTTTGAAATTGCATCAGCAACTAGCTTACGATCTTGCTTTCCTATTCGATTATCTGATACCGATAGTACATCTGATCGTGTATTACTAGATAAACTAAGTCCTGATACCATATCTGCTGCGCCAAGGGCAGCTGAGATTGAAGATGCTGATCCAGAAGTCCCAGCACCTGCTATTGATGCTCCACCACCACGGCCAGAAGTTGAACCAACAGAGGCCCCTCCTCTTACACTAGATGGAGCTGCACCAGAGTGAGGATATGCAGAAGAACTACTACCAAAGTGACCTAATGCTCGCTCATCAGCAAAATTTTGCTCACTAGCAATACTTCTTTCTTTTCTCTTTGCGCTTTCTTCATTAACTGCAAGTGCATTTTTTGCAACATTGGCCAGTTGTTCTTTTAACTCTTTAAGTTGCTTTCTAAGCTCTTGCGCTTCTTGATCGTCATTAACACTTGATGCAAGTTGATTTTCTATTTTCTCAACTTGATTTTCGATCTCTCTCTCGACTCTTTCATGTTTTGTTTCATTTACTTGAGAAGCAGTATTTGTTTGCACCTGAGCAACTTGGGCCTGTCCCATCGTAGCCATTTGCGAGCTTTGTGCCATCCCAGTATTTTGTGTATTTGTATACTTCTTATTTAGGTACTCTGCCGTTTGAGAAAAGGCTCCATCATCGATAGCATCTGCAGATACATTTTCTATATTCGAATTTGATTTAGAATTATTATTAAACGCATTTGCTAGGCCACCCTTCTCATAGGACTCTCTAACTGAAGCAATTTGCTGTCCGTGACTTCCACGAACTTCATCAAAAACGAGTGCAGGGTCATAAGTTGAAGTAAAGTTACCATACCCACCCGCAATAGTTTGTGGGATCTCTCCTTTATTAAAAGCTGAACAATAGAACTCTGCTGTTTCAATATCATTTCCACCAAATGACTCATTCGCCTCAGTAAATTCAACTGCAGATACACTTTTCATTACATCATCAAAATTTGAAGGATCACAAGTATACTCAAGTTCTTCAATACGACTCTCACACTCACTAATTACTTCTTCTTTCAAATCTGTTAAGTGATTCATAAGAGAATCAAAGATAAAGCTCTTAGTATCAACACCTTGATTTTTAATTTCTTTTAAGGCCTTAGTTACTTGCTCAAAATCATCTGCGTCACGAACCATTGATTTCATAAATTTTGAACCAAAGAAGGATACGTATTGAATTAGAAATTGATCCTCTTCTTCTGCAGTAAAGACTTGATTAGCATAATCAAGGCGACCTTCTTTACCATCAGTTTGATAATAAAGGGAGCGACTTAACTTATCTGACTTTGCAATTTCTCTTTCTCTAAAACTATAAAATTCACGACTAAAGATTTTGTTATTATAAACATAAGCTTTAAGATCATCTTTATAATACTTCGAATATCCTTCACCACTAATTCTTTGTTCATTGAATCTTACAATGAAAAGATCAATGAATTGGTTTCTTTTACTACCGCCATTACCATCGAGGGCAACATTCTCAGCTGCAATTTTCTCATCAAAATAATCATCGATTTCTGTATTAGATTTTGTGAAAACATGATTTAGGCGCTGCTTTGCCTCACCTTCAGTACTTGTTTTGATAAGATTATCCAAATTATAACCAAGTTTCTTATCAATAGCATTTCTAACTTGAGGGCTTAAACAAGACTCAATTTTTTGACTAATTTTATCAATATCACTTTTTGTACAAGTAAATCGATCAAAGTTTTTATCTCTAATAGCTAGTTTGTGACGATAACGTTCTAATCGTCCAGCATTGTCTCTAATGAGATCAAAAAGATTATAAACTCGGCTGGCCACAATCGCAGAGTGAAACTTACTCTTATATGCTTCATCTGAATTAGGTACTAATACCTGTTCTTGAGTTACAGTAGCTGTAACGTTACTTACACAACCACAGTATTGTTCAACATTAATTTTCTCTTTAGCACCTTCTTGAAGGTCAACACTATATAAAGTGTCTCGACATGCATTACCATAACGAGACATACTGATTTCCATTTTTGTCACTTGATCAATTTGATTATCAGCTGGAGATGAACTCTTACGATCACCAACACAGCCAGACTTTGCAAGAGACTTCTCCATTTCCACAAATGGATCACTTGTACCAAGGATACGATTCTTTCTAATCTCATTGAATGTATTTTCGTTGTGATCTACCTGTTCAAGAAGATAGATACCAGCATCAGCAATAACCGTATCGACTTCACTTAACATTAGTAAGTTTTGTTGAAGTGGTGTAGAAAACGAACCTCCAGCGACTCCTAGGATAGCGGCTGCTTGAGTAGTGTTCTGTAGTGTAAACAATGTCGTAGTAATAAATATTTTAATTAATTTCATTTCCGTCCCGGATACCTGATCCAATTTGTCTATCGGTGGCATTAAGAATTCTCTTAAGTGACCAAAATTTATTGTTCACCTTCCTTTCTTCAATATATTATGGACGCTAAAAATATATTTTCTAAACACACTACAAATAACTTAATTATGAGGTGAGCAAACTCACTGAATTCACGTGTACAACTGTTTAAAAATAAATAAATAGCGACTAAACAACAAAATCTCCTTGCGCCAATAATAGTCGTCGTTTCAACACTTTCTATTTTCAAAAAAAAGTAAAAAAAAATAAAAAAGACCAGCTATTGCTGGTCTTTTCTATATGTGAATTTATTGATAATTCTATTCGTTGATTTCTGCAGCATTTAAGAACTTAGTATAAATACTATCCTCGCCAGGAACTTTTACTTCTTCACCTTCAGAAGCAATTTCACGCTTAGGACCGTCTTCGGCCTTAGGAGTAGGAAGTTGAGGTCCTTCTTGCTCAGGACTCGTCACACCAGCTAATACTTCTTCTGCTGTTTCAGAAAGAATCACATTTCCATCTTCATCATGACCAATATAATAGACACGGCCATCGGCAAGAACAACACTGTTATTCCCTTCAGCGATAGCTTTTGCAACTAAGCGTTGATCACTTTTAGCAATATTATCACCTGCTACTGCTCCTGAAGAAGCACGTGAAGAAGAGCCTGCTGTAAGTCCTAGTCCACCAGTTGCACCTAGTCGATTGATCGCACTAATTCCTGTACCGGCCGATGAAGAACTGCCTCCAGCTCCAGCAGAAAGATTTGAAGGAATACTCGATCCACTAGACGCCTGCTGTACAGCTCTAGTATTTCCTGCAGGTGCCGCATCTCGACGACCTCCACCAAAACCACTACTTGCAGCTATATTAGACATTACTTTATTTCTTTGAGCTGCAATACGCTTTTCTCTTTCAGGATCATCTTCATCAATAGGTTTTTCAGACTTTGCAGTTATAGCAGTATTAAGCTCTGCTATTTGTGCTTTAAGTGCAGCAAGCTCAGCTCTAAGCTCCGCACTCTGACTCGCTTCATCAGTAGAAACAGCTGTAGAGTTTCGGTTCTCTTCAAGCTCTTTCGCAATTGCCTCGGCTTCATCCTCAACTCTTGTTTTCACATCTTCAAGAGACTTAACAGATGTTGACGGATTTTGAATCATTGATTGCAGAGAGTTGTTATCAATAACATTCGAACTTGCAAAACTATTAGATGGTAATGAAGAGTTTGAACTATTATAGCTTTCTAAAAATTGAGCCGCTTCATCAAAGTTATACTCGCTTGAACTTCCATCATTTGCGACACCTGAGTCTTGTCCATTATTAATAATATCACCAGCAGTATTAGCTCTTTCAACAAAGCCTCCGAGGCCTCCATCTAATTTTGAATCGTCGTCACTCTTTACTTTATTAGTCCCAAGGCCAGTCGTTGGATCATATGAGCCTTTAATTTGCTCTAAGACTTTTTGTGAGTCCGAAACAACAGAGCTAGCAAGCTTGGCAGCATTCTCATTGGTAACACCCATATCTAGGGCAAGACAATATTTTCTTGAATTCAAAGAAACGTCTTCACTATTTGTATCATTAATCGCAACGAATTCTTCTAAAGAAAGAGAAGACATAATCTCTTTAGGACTACTGTTACAATCCTTTTCAAGGGCCTCAATTTTTTGACGACATGTTGCTCTTAATTCATCTTCGTGCTGATTTCTAATTACGTTATACATATCTCCCATCACTTTAGCGCCTTGATCATTTTTCGTTTCAAGAGCATTTAGAGCGTTTGAGATTTCAGATAGAGATGCCTTTGAAGAACCATCAAGTAGTCGTGGTAATGTTTGACTGGAAATTGATGTTGCAAATTGTAACATTAGCATATCTTCCTGAACTTGAGAGATATACATATTATCGACAAAAGAGCTTCCCCAACCATAACTTTTATTTTCTAAATTGGCCTTTGCTCTTAATGTTTTATCCGTTACATCAAGTTCCTGCTTTCTAAAATCTTGATAAGCTCCATACATAACAGGATCACTATAGATATACTTATTTAAGCGTGCCACATATGAACGAGGAAACCCTAAAGGTCCTCTTTTATGCTGGCTATATTCTAAGATAAAAATATTTGCGAATTCTTTTAGCTTTTCTTCATCAGTTGTGAACATCTGTCTTTGTCCACTAACATTTTTATCAATGTCTTCAAAGATTTGCTCGAAGCGATTCTTAGCGCGAGACTGTCTAGACGAGTTACCAAGAGCTGGAATCGTTGTCATAAAGTGTAGGCCAATCATATCATCCGAAGAATCAAGTTCCAGTTTCTTATCAATAGCATCACCAAGCCTTCCTGCAAAACAAGACTTAAGCTTATTACTTAGGTTTTCAATATTCTGCCCAGAGCAACTATACGGGTCATTCACATAGCTGTGCTTGTCAAATTCATCAAAACGAACTCTTGCGCTCTCTAAGAAGTCTTTAAATTCTTTGACTCTGTGAGCGACAACTTTTTCATAAATTTTATCAGAGAAGTTATCAATAACATCCTTCTGACCTAGCTCTTCTTCTTGTTCATCAGAATGAGTTATCTTATTTGCGCAATTACAGAATTTTTGAGGGTCAACTTTTGGTGTTATACTAAATGGATCTTCATCTATTGTTAAATAGTCATCAGAACAGCCTTTAAAACGGCTATCAAGCTTAAACATAAATGACTCAAGGAACTCACCATTCGTCCCTAGACGATTCTCAGAAATTGAATCATCACCAGTACAAGGCCTGTAGGCTTCATCAAAGCGAAAAGCAGTCGCATTATTCCAAGGATTGCCTCCAACGGCCACTGCAGAACTATGTGGATATTGTACTTTTTGCTTAAAAATGAAAGGAGAATTCGATAATCCCTTTAGTGATTTGTCACCATCGTCATAATTCAATTCGATTAGATTATCATAACTAAAGTCGTCCATTGGATCTTCAATACGACTCATAAGACCAGTTTGAAGGAAGCTTGCACTGTAAAACATCGGAGGAACTTTACTTCTAATTCCATCCCCACCTTCAAGCTCTCTAAGCTGTAGACGCTTAAGACGAATCGACTTCTCAAAATCATTATTCGTTTCAGCGATGTTATAGACTTGTTGAACAAGGACTTGTTGAACAGGGTCCACAGCATTGAATTGCCCACTTGCATTCACAACCGCATTACCAACCGCAGCGCCAAGCATGTCACCACTTTGATCAGCCACTCCACTAATAAGACCTGATTGTCCATTAGCAAAGCTTGAGTTAATCGTGAATAATAGGATAATCGATGATTTAACAACTTTCATTTCTTCCTCACATAGATTAATCTTCTTAATTTATCGGTTAATAAGTTTTATTTCTTTACTTAACCGACAATAAAGTTGACCACTCCCCTCTATCATTTTCACTTGAGAAAGGGTGTGAGTGAATAATTTTAATAAATTAGGTGCAAGATAATTTTTAGACCGACTTTAACTAGCTGATATCAAAGAATAATTTTCAATTGTAAAATTACTATTCACCAAAAACTGTGCAATTAATTGTGCCAATAAAATTTGCTTTTTAGCAAAGTCCTGGCCCAAACTCTTCCAATTTATTTAAGTGAGAGTCAATCGTCGCATAAGCATACTTGTGTAGTCTATCAGGAAGATCAGGATATATTGATTGAAAAATCTCTTCACGACTCTTGCCTTCTTCCAAGCAAGCACGGATTTGGTTTTCTCTTTCGATTCGATGATCAAGAGTTTGCTTAATTTTATTTGTTCCACCAAGACAAATTCCATGTGAAGGCATTACAACTTGTGGATCTAGATTGATTACATTAGTAAGAGAGTGAAAATATTCTCTCATATCAGAGCCACGCCCACTTATTGTAACTGTTCCAATCGTTTGGATTAGATCAGAAACAATCATCCATGCCCCGTCAGCTCTTAAAAGAGAGCTCTGACCAAAAGCATGGCCACCAGTCGTAACTAGCTTTACTTCATGGCCACATGACGTTGTCACAATATCGCCATCTTCATAGAACTTTACTTCATGGCCATCAAAATAATCCTGCCCAAAGTCTCCTAAAAGATGTTCATAAGTACCTTCGGACATAGAAAAAGGTAGTTTTAATATCTTTGCTAATTCACGACTAAACTCGTGATGATCAGGATGGTGATGAGTAAGAAATATCTCACTAAGATCATGTTCCTTTAGGCCATAAATTAGCTTTTCTAGTTCTTCTTCATTCTTAGGAGATGGATCGATAACAATTTTCTTTCCATTATCATCTCCAATGACAAAACAATTCGTACGATTTGCTGGAGGAAAAGTATGTGAAAGAGGCATGTATTGACGTAGGCCAAATAAAGGCTCAATCATTGGAACCTGCAAATCTCCATCATACTTCAAGTTAGCATCAAGGAAATCAAGAGAATTAATATCACGATCAAGGTCTTTAAGAATTGTAATCATAGGAGGAACAACCAAGAGATGTCCTTTCTTATATTCAGTAAAGGCCTCGTGACAATTCATCCACGTTGCCTTGGCAATTTCTCCCTCGTCAAAGTGAAAATTAATTTCTTCAAGAGCACTCTTATCTTTAATAAAAACCTTGAAGTAATAATTCTCAAATCGATGTGGATTAAAGTCAGGAGTGACTGCTAAAGCGTATTGCTTAACATCAAGTATGTGACCTGACTTTAATAGTTCATCAATATTTATATGAAGCTCCTCTTGGATCTCTCTTTTAAGAGCAAAGAGAAGGTAATCATCTCCACCATTGAGCACATCCTCTTCATCAACTTTTCCTCCAGGAAAAGAAGAGTAGCCAGGAAATGCTCTCAGATAGTTTTGTCTCTTCATAATAAGGACTTGGTCCTCGCAGATAAATATTGCTGAAACTGATTGCTTCAATTGATCTCCAACTCTTTAAATACTCTTTGCGCATTAGTGTAGCGAACTTCCCTGTAACCTTTAATATTATCGAGAAGCTTAAGGGCGTGATATTGACTATTCTTCGCTTCAATTTTTTGGATACCGTTAAATAAGTAATTTCTTACCTTAGAACCAATCTCTCTTTCTTTTGCATGCCAAGCAGGCAGCACAGAACGTAAGATTCTAAAGTGTCTCATAATTTTTAATTGCCAATCTTTTGGCGAAATATCAAATTCAATCTTCTTTCCAAAGATATCAAATGAAGGACGGTTAATTCTCTCTTTAGTATAAGACTTTCCAAGGAAGCTATAGATGCTCTCTTCCATTTGCTTTAAAAAAGGAGAAAGCATTAAGTGAGCAACCATGACTTCATCTTTAACGATAAATGTCTTAGCAAGAACACGTGTAGCAAGAACTTTATTTTCTTCATCAACAATAGTTCCCACTGCTCTGGCCCCAGAAATAAACTCTGTCGTCTCTTTACCGCGATTATAAATATACTGATCGTGAATGATCTGAATTAAGTCCTTGCGACTCATCCAGTTAATATCAACAATTGCTTGATCAAGATGTTGTCTAAATTTATTAATAATATAAGTAGAATTATGCCAAGGAAGTAGTGACGCCTTTACAGACTCGATTGCTAAATCGAGCGGGTCCTTGTTCCTTACGACAAGATTCTTATACTTAGCTTCAAAAGCTTCAGTTCCAAGAGAAGCCATTTCTCGCCCAAGCTTAAACGAAGCAATATTATTTTCAATTTCTGCAGGCTTCATCGACTTCTTTAAGGCCCCAAGAAGATCATCTTCACCAAATGGAACAAGACCTAATTGAAATGCATAACCGAGAATCATACTTGAAGCATAGACCGCTTTACCAAAGAAGAGATCACACCACTTCTTAAGAGGAACCAGAATAATTCTGTCATCACCTTTACTTCTAACTTTTTCAATAAGCTTAGCTCTAGTTAAACTTTCTTCACTCTCCCCCTTATCAAGAAGAATTGAAAGAGGCACTTGATACGAATCATCAAAAATTGCAACAGCATTCTCAGTCTTTAAAAATCCCAGTTGCCCAATACCATCTAAAAGGTCAGGACTTAAAAGTACATCAGAACCACCACGAGGAGTTACGGCCCCCATTGATTTATCTTTATGACAAATTGACATATGTCCCGTTACATTTCCATTTCTTTGAGCAAGGCCCTTTTGATCCATAAATTTAAAATCCAGATCATCACGGCCGGCCATTTCAACACATGCATTTGCAATAATTTTAGAGATCGTTGTAATCCCCGATCCACCGACACCAGTTACAACCATTCGCCAAGTGTCACCACTAGCAATTGCATCAAATGTTTTCTTCGTTTCAAATTCTTTCAGATCATATGTTAAGTGAGAAAGATCACTGTCACGATACATTGTTGGGTGATAACCTTTGACCACAACTTTTTCAAAACTTGGACACGCCTTCATTTTTGTACAATAACTATCGGCCACACAAATAGTAGGGTCAATTGCCATCTTAGTACCATATGCATCCATAACCTGAGTTAGGCCAGGACAACCTGTCTCTTCAATACAAATACGACAGTCTTCACAGGCCGAAGTATTAATTTGATAAAAAGTCTTTTGCGCTAGCACACCCTTATCTTTAATTTGTCCCCTCTCTTTAGCTCTTACCTTTGCTTGGTAAGTAAGAGAACATTCTTTATTTGAAATAATAACCTTAACGCCTTTTTGTACAACAAATTCACGCATAAGGTTTTGGTAAAAGTAGCGATCAGAAGGGTTAACTTCCTTGGCCACCTTAACACCAAGATTTTGCACGATGTTTAGCATATCTTGCTTAGGTCTCTTACTTCCCTCAACATTAATTTGTGATGCAGGAGTCATCTGATGTCCTGTCATGGCCGTATTATCATTATCTAAAAGAATGTAAGTAATATCGTGATCAGCTTGAACTGAGTTTGAAATATCAGTTAGGCCAGAGTGAAAGAAAGTTGAGTCACCCATCAAGACAACAGAAGGGTTCTTTGTGAAAAGATCCATCCCCGCACCAAGAGCACCACCTTGCCCCATTGCTGATAAATTATGCATTTCTCCAAATGGCGGTAAAAATGAAAGTGAATAGCAACCAACGTCACCATGAGTGATAAGGTCAATATCTTGGGCCTTAAGCCAGCGACGAAGGTCTTTTAAAAGAGAAAGAGTCTCACGGTGAGGACAACCTGGACAAAAAGTAGGAAGTCTCTTTGGAAGAATCTCTCCGAAATTTCTTTCTTCGAATGCCAATGATTTACATTGGCCAACTTCAAGATAGTCTTTCAGTGTTTCAAGTTTTTCACTGATGATTTCATAGCTAAGCCCACCAAATGCAGGAAAGCCATCACCATTTTTAAAGTCCTTTCCTACGATATCAAGAATAAGTCCATGTTTCTGACAAAGAGAGCGAATCTCCCCCTCTAAGAAACCTCGCTTTTCTTCAACCACAACAAGCTTCTTCAAGCCCTTTAAGTAAGGTACTAAGATGTCATCAACAAGTGGAAATGAAGAAGCAACTTTATATAAAGAGAAGTGATCAAGATACTCACCTTCTTCTAGGCATTGCTTAAGGGTTTCGAAAATCACACCGCTTGAGATAAAACCAATATCAGCGTTAACATTTCCAAAAACTTGATCAAGGGCCATCTCTTTAAGTACACTTTGAAGTTTTGGAAAGCGCTCTTTAATCATACTCACATCAGCAAGTAGAGAATTTGGTGGAACCATTACATTTTTTTGAAGATCAAAAGTTGAAGGATCGATATCGATTAAATTGCCATCAATCGGGGCCTCGTCAAAGCACTCAACTCTTCCACCACCTTCAGCAAGAAAAGTCGTTAGAAGTAATCCTTGATATAAACTTGTTTTAGAAGAAATTTCTTTTGCCTTAGCAATCCAGTCTTTTAACTCTTTAGGATTTGAAGGTTCTAGAAAAGACATATGAAGATGCTTAAAAAGATATCTTGAATCAGCTGCAGTTGAAGTGGACATCGACCAAGGGTCATCGCCAACACAAATAACAGTAGCAGGATAAACTTCCTTTCCATCGACTATCTTAGGTCTTGCAGGATTGGCAAAGTTACCAACGGATAAAGCATCACTTGCAACATGAAGTCCCATTGATTTCATGGCAACAATACAGTCACGTCCCGCTTGTTTTACTCCACTGGCCATAGCTGCTGCATTGGCCTCCGAGTTTGCAATAACAACACGGATACCTTTTTCGTGAAACTCTTTTTTCTTGCTATATAAGATATTAAAATAATCTGCTAACGGTGATCCTGGATATCCAGTATAAAGATTAAAACCAGCTTCAAGAGCACCTTGAATGATTAGCTCATTCCCATTGAGAATTCTATATTGACTCATAATTCCTCTAAATTTAATTGAGGTGCAAGTATAGAATTTTTATTATGTTTTTTGACGAACCAAAGCGTCATTACTCAATAGTAAACACGATTTTTTTAGTATAAGTATTTTGAATCTTCTGAGGCTTGAATTGCCATTGTTTTGCAACACTTAGTACTGCTTCATTGAAAGCTGTGTAATCAGCAGGTTTTAAAATTTTGACATCCACAACTTTCCCGTCAACACCAACAATAAGTGAGATAGTTACGGAGCCACCAATCGCAGCTCTTCTGGCAGATCGCGGATAAATAGGGGCCTCGAAATGAACTATTTGGTTCTCAAATGTATTATTTGTCACAACCTGTTGCTGCTCAGACTTAGAGGACTCCTCTTTGGCCTGAACACTTTTTCGTGGCTTTTGTTCAATCTTTTCAACTTCTTTTTTATTTTGCTTTTCTTGTTTTATAGCATGGGCCTTAATCTGGACATCAATACCAATGCGCTCGCGCCTCATCTGCTGCTCACCTTTTCTTATATTTGAAAAGAATATAACAGCATGAGTCACTAGACTTAGTGCAAAAAAGAAAAACCATAAACGATGCTTCATGCACATATCATAATGCATCTTGCTCCATTTGGGAAAAATCGTTAGTATCTTTCATACACAAATCAAACAGCTAATATAAAGAAGGAAGTTTTTATGAACTCAAAAATTTCTCCAGAAAACCCTCTTGGGGTCCTGGCCATTGATCATCTCGAATTCACATGTGATTCACTTGATACGGCCACAAAAGATTTATTCTACACATTTGGTTTTTCTAAAACATATGAAAAGCAAAGTGAAAGCAAAGAGCTATTCACTCAGGGACAAGTTAGATTTCTTTTAACGGCACAAAAAGGTGGCCATGCGCAAGATTACTTCAAGGCTCACGGTGAAGGTGTTTCAACAATCTCATTCTTAGTTGAAGATTGTGAGCATGCTTATAAGACAGCAATTGAGCGAGGTGCTGAGTCACTTCAAGAAGTTGTTATCACTGAAAATGAGCATGGTATCTACAAAAGTGCTCGCATTAAAGGCTTTGGTGATGTTGCCAATGAGTTCATCGAAAGACCTCGCACATTCTTTCGTCCAGGGTTTACGAAACTTGAAGAAGATCCAAAAGCGCGCCCTCTAGGTTCACGTGTTGCTCGTATTGACCACTTAACGAATAACGTTCCAAAAGGTGAAATGAAGAAATGGGTTGAGTTCTATGACCGTGTTTATGGTTTCAAAGTAACTCGCTACTTCGATATTAAAGGTTCAAAAACTGGACTTAACTCAGAAGTTGTTCAACTTCCAAAAGGTGAAGTCATTATTCCAATTAATGAGCCAAAAGAAGCTGGTGGAAAGGATCAAATTCAAGAGTTTCTTGATCGACACAACGGTGCTGGAGTTCAGCACATTGCTTTAACTTGCGGTGATATTCTTACAACTGTTAAAGACTTAAGAGAAAGAGATATTAAATTTCTTGATATCCCTCATTCATACTACGAAGGTATTGCTGGGCGTGGAATTAATGTTACAGAAGATCTAGTAGAGCTCGAAGATCGTCAACTTCTAGTTGATGGTGATGAGGAAGGATACCTAATCCAAAACTTTACTGACACTTATATTGGTCCACTATTTTTTGAATTTATTCAAAGAAAAAATCACAACGGTTTTGGTGAAGGAAATTTCCAGGCCCTCTTTGATGCTATTGAAAGGGACCAAATCGCAAGAGGATACCTGGATTAGAATTTAATTACTTAATACAATTGAAGATGCTTTGTTTCTCATAAGACTTCGAGGCAAAGCATCTTTTATCAATTGTCATATCTGACCAAGCTTTATAAGCACGATCGCGAATTGAGTTAATCACATCTACAAATCCTTGAAGGACTTCATACTCTGACTTATCAGAGCACTCGAATAAGAAGTTTGAACAAATAACTTCTTTAGAAATGATAATATCTTCTCGCTCTGTATTGATTACGATATGGGCCTCATGAAAAGGGCGAAAAGATTCAATTACGTGCGCACGCACATCTCTTGGTGAAACTTCTAGAGCAAATGACACTTGCAGCGCCATTAATACTAGAATTACTTTTGTTAATATTTTCATTTTCCACTCCGGGATTAAATTTTTAAGATGCGGCAATATAGACGAAAATCTAAAGGCAATGTTTATTATTGAAAGTATTTCATGTAGCGTCATTGGAAACTGATATTTTCCATTAGATTAAACTAATATATTGATTTCCTTTATCTAAACTACTGATAATACGTTAAAAAATGACTCAACTAGCCTATTCAAAGGGCCCCTCATATCCCTACAATATTGGTTTAATTAACTAAAATTTAAACAACACGACACAACTTCAAAGAAAGGATACTTATGTACAAGTTAATCGCCATTTATAAAATTCCAAACGATATCGATGCATGGGAAAAGCACTATGCGCAAGTTCATACTCCACTTGTAAAGAAAGTTCCAAGTATGAAAGAGCTTCGCTTAAATCGCATCACAGGGACTCCTCGTGGAGCAAGTGATCTACATGTAATCGCAGAAATGGTTTTTGAAAATAAAGATGACTTTAAAGTAGGAATGAGTTCTGAAGAAAATATGGCGTGTGGAAAAGATCTATTTAATTTCGCTAAAGAGATTGTTTCAATTCACTTCGCTAAAGAAGAAGTAATCACTCTTTAATAAGGAAAGCTTTAATGAGTAATATACTTTGTGAATTTCCATATAACGACCACGAGCATATCGCCCTAGTTAAGCTTAATCGCCCAAAGGTTTTAAATGCTCTTTCAACAGACCTAATGCGAGAGTTAGTTGATAAGCTTTTCGAACTTGATGATAACCCACAAGTTCGTGTCATCATCCTTACTGGTGATGAACGCGCATTTGCTGCTGGTGCAGATATTGCACAAATGGTTGAAGCGACTCCAATTGATCAAATCAATGACAACCGCTTCCGCTCATGGCAACAGCTTGCTCAAATAACAAAGCCAATCATTGCGGCCGTAAATGGTTACGCTCTAGGTGGTGGATGTGAGTTAGCAATGCACTGTGATTTCATTATTGCTGGAGATAGCGCAAAATTTGGCCAACCAGAAATTAGCATTGGGACAACTCCTGGTGCAGGTGGAACACAACGCCTAACACGAGCTCTAGGAAAGTCGAAGGCAATGATGCTTTGTATGACAGGTGAAATGTTTGGTGCAAACCAAGCACTTGACTGGGGCCTAGTTGCAAAGGTTGTCCCTAGCACGACTCTACTTCAAGAAACTTTTGAAACGGCAAAAGAAATCGCAAATAAGGCACCAGTTGCAATTAAGTTAATCAAAGAATCTGTAAACAAGGCCTTTGAAATGTCACTTAGTGATGGTGTTGATTTTGAAAGACGCAATTTCTATTTAACTTTTGCAAGTAGTGACCAGAAAGAAGGTATGCGTGCCTTCTTAGAAAAGCGCTCACCAGAGTACAAAGGAAATTAGAATGTCTGAATTTAAGAATATTATTATCGAAAAAGAAGCCTTCACAGGTATGATCACAATTAACCGTGAAGAAGTTTACGGCGCACTTTCTCGTGAAGCAAAACTTGAAATCATCAAGGCCATTAGAGATCTAAACCGCGACAGTGAAGTTGGCTGTATTATCCTTGCTTCAAAAGGCAAAGGATTTTGCACTGGACAAGATTTAAATGATCGCACAGTGCAAGCTGGAGAAAAACCAGTTGATCTTGGTGTAACACTTGAAACTGAGTGGAACCCACTGGTTAATGCAATTAAGTCATCTAAGAAACTAGTAATTGCTGCAGTTGAAGGTGTCGTTGCAGGAGCCGGTGTTTCCGTAGCACTTGCATGCGACTTAATCGTAGCAAAACCAGGAATAAAGTTTGTTTCAGGTTTTTCAAAACTAGGTCTTTGCCCAGATGCTGGATCAACTCATATGTTCACTCAAGCACTTGGCCCTAAAAAAGCAATGGAATACTTCCTTTTTAACGCTCCTTTAACAAGTGAGCAATTAGAGAATGCAGGACTTATTAATAAAGTAAGTGAAGAAGCATTAACAGATGCAAAAGCATGGGCCGGGCAAATTAATGCCATGGCACCTCTTTCAGTAAAAGCGATAAAAGAGAATATCAATGTTGCAATTGATAGCACTTCAAAAGAATCGATGGAGCGCGAAACAGCTTACCAAAGATTCTTGGGAAATAGTGAAGATTATAAAGAAGGCCTAACGGCATTCTTTGAAAAGAGACAAGCAAAATTTTTAGGAAAATAAGAAGGAGGCCATATGGCAGCAAGAGAATACACTCAAGAAGAACTACAATTATTTGAAGACATTCAAAATGGTAAGAAATTTGATAAGGGAGATGAGCTTCCTCCACTATACAAGAAGGCCCTAAGAAACCTTCTATGGATGCAACACGATTCAGAATATTCTGGGGCGCTTGGATATGCACCATGGATTGAAAAGGCACCAACGATGCAAGAAAAAGTAGTTGTTGCTCAAATCGTTAAAGATGAAATGAGACATGCTTCAGTTTGTTACAGACTTCTAAAAGGTCTTGGTGAAGATGTTGACTCACATATCGAAAAGTCAGAACTTGGATTCAAAATGCCAGAAGACGAAGCACAAATTGGATTCCAAAGATTAAAAGATGACTACCGTGTAAATATCTTCTACTACGGTATCAATTTCTGGGAAGACTTTATTCTATTTAACTTCCTAATGGATAGAGCTGCTGGCCACCAACTAGAAGACACTCTTGATTCAAGCTACCTTCCTTGGAAAAAAGGAATCGAAGGAATTTATAAAGAAGAAATCATGCACCTTGCTCACGGTGACAAATGGATCAAAATCCTTGCCGAAGGTGACAACAAAGAATTCCTACAAGAAAGACTAAATATCTGGTGGCCAAGAGTTATGAACGTATTTGGTTCAACAAAAGGTCGCTCAAATGACCTATATGTTAAGTTAGGACTTAAGAAGAGAACAAATGCTGTTGTTCGCGATGTTTTCGTAAAAGAAGTAGAAGAGCTTTGTGAACAAGCGGGCCTAGTTCTTCCTATCTACGACGAAGATGCACAACCACAAAGGCAATAATTGAATGAATATAAATAGTGTACTAGTTATTGGTGCAGGAACTATGGGGCGAGGAATCGCCCAATGGTTTTGCCAACACGGTGTGAAGGTTGAATTAGTAGACCAGCACCTTGAAATGGCCCAAGCAAGTGGTGATCTTATCACCTCTTCGTGGGACAAACTTGAAAGCAAAGGTAAATTTGACTCCGCTGAAATCACGGCTTTTAAAAAGAATTTAAATATCGTTGAGATGAATGAGCACCAAATCGATCACGACCTTGTGATTGAGGCCATTGTTGAAAACTTAGATATTAAGAAAAAAGTTTTTGCTCGTCTTGATGAGATCATGAGTGAAAAAACGATCTTTGCATCTAATACTTCATCTATTCCAATTACTAAAATGGCAAAAGACTTATCAAAACCTCGTAAAGAAAAATTCTTAGGTCTGCATTTCTTCAATCCTGCAACTTTAATGAAGTTAGTTGAAATTATTGAAACACCATGGAGTAGTAAAGATCAGGCCCATGCCCTTTATGACTGGTTTGAGCGCTATGGAAAAAAGCCTGCTTTATGCAAGGATTCTCCTGGTTTTATCGTTAATCGTGTTGCCAGAAATTTTTACGGCGAAAGCTTTCACCGCCTAGAAAACTATAATCAAGAGCAGGTCGCAGAAATTGATCGTGTCATGAAAAATGTAGGTGGATTTAGAATGGGCCCATTTGAGTTAATGGATCTTATCGGAATTGATGTCAACTATGATGTCACTCAATCTGTGTGGGCGTCATACTATTATGAACCACGTTTTAGGCCACACAAGATTCAACGTGAAATGGTTGATAGTGGCCGTATTGGACGCAAAGTTAAAGAGGGGTTCTATCGTTATGAATAAAACTATTTTAGTAAGTGATAACCACCCTCTGTACAAAAATGTTCTTGGAAGTGAATATCCTTCAATTGTTGTTGATCCGTATAGCATCAACACACTAGATGGTGTTGATTTTGATGAGACTGATTTAATTGTTGATCTTACTTGTTTTGATCGCAACTCAAAGATGGACCTATACGAACACTTAGATATTGTCTTTGATGGCCCAATCGTTTCAGATCTAACGGTCAACTGGGGCGAGTATTTAATTGGTCAATACGAAAATGTACTTGGCGCTGTAGCAGCGGCCTTCTACTCTCCAAAAAGCTGTTTTGAATTCTATATGAAAGATGATTCTATTGAAGAAGCTGCGTTTGATGTCTTCAAAAAACTCGGTTTTGATCTTGAAATCGTCAATCACATTGGAATTGGATTCACATACCCTAGAGTTATTTCACAAATTATTAATGAAGCATACTTTGCTAAAGAAGAAGCCTTGGCTTCAAATTCGGATATTGATAAGGCAATGAAGTTTGGTGTGAACTATCCACTAGGTCCATTTGAATGGGCCGATAAAATTGGAATTGAAAAAATCTTAATTCTGCTAGAAGAATTACGTGAAATCACAGGAGATGCACGTTATCGTCCGTCTCGCCTACTTAGGATGAATTTATGACACTTAAATATAGAGATGCGTACCTTGTCTACGCAAAAAGAACACCTATTGGAAAACTTGGTGGAAGCCTTTCTCATCTAAGAGTTGATGATATGCTAGCGACACTTTTTCGTGACTTCTCTCAAAGCTTTGATTTTGACATGAAGGAAATTGACGATGTTATCGTTGGCTGTGCAAATCAGGCCGGTGAAGATAACAGAAACCTTGCTCGTATGTCTGCTCTCTTAGGAGGCCTTCCTTACGAAGTTCCAGGTGTAACACTTAACCGTCTTTGTGCATCATCACTCGATGCAATTATTGATGGTTGGTCGCGCATTAATTTAGGAATGGCCGATTGCCTTCTTATTGGTGGTGCTGAGAGTATGACAAGAGCACCTCTTGTTATCTCTAAAGGATCAACTCCATTTGGGCGTGATTCTCAAATGTTTGATACAACATTTGGTTGGCGATTTCCAAATAAGAAGATGAAGGAGATGTTTCCTTTACTTGGCATGGGAGAGACAGCTGAAGAAGTTGTGGCGAAAATTGGAATTTCTCGTGAAGACCAAGATAAATTCGCACTTGCATCCCACCAAAAAGCTTGTAAAGCATGGGAGAACGGAGAATTTAACGATGAAGTTCTTCCTGTTGAAATAGCGATGAGAAAAGAAACAATTACTGTTTCAAAAGATGAAGGTCCTCGTCCATCAACAACTCTAGAGGCCCTAGCAGGACTTAGAGCAGTATTTAAAAAGGATGGTTCAGTAACGGCCGGAAACTCTTCAATGATGAATGATGGTGCAGCATGTGTGGCACTTGTTAGTGAAGAGTTCTTAAAACGCCACAACTTAACTCCTCTAGTGAAATTAACAGGAGCAGGTGTTCGCGGAATCCACCCAAATATCATGGGCCTTGGCCCTGTCGCTTCAACTCAAAGATTAATGGAAAAATTTGGAAAGAAGATTTCTGACTTTGATGTTGTAGAACTAAATGAGGCCTTCGCTTCTCAATCACTTGGTTGTATTCGCGAGCTTGGCCTTGATGAATCAAAAATAAATTTACGTGGTGGAGCAATCTCTCTAGGACACCCTCTTGGATGTTCTGGTGCTAGAATTGTGACAACACTTACTCATATCATGAAAGACAATGCAAATCTTAAGCAAGGTCTAGCTTCAATGTGTGTTGGTGTTGGTCAAGGTGTCTCTCTAAGCGTGGAAAATTGTAAATAGGAGTAAATATGAATGAAGTAAAATTATATATCAATGGAGAAATCCGCCCTTCGTCATCGGGTGAAATGGTTGATTCAATCGACCCATCAAATGGTGAATTTGTAGCGAAGGTTCACATTCCTTCGACACAGGATCTTGAAGATGCAGTACAAGCAGCAAAGAGCGCCTTCTATAATAAAGAATGGCGTGAAATGACTGCGGCCCAAAGAGGAGAAATCCTACTTAAAGTTTCAGAGCTTCTAAAAGAAAGAAAGCGTGAGTTCATTGAACAAGAAATCAAAGACAGTGGTTCAACTTTTAGAAAAGCTGCCGCTGATCTTCACAACACAGCAAGTTTCTTTAAGGTAATGAGTAAGGTTGCGACAAATTTTAAGTTTGAACAATTAGATGAAAAAGCAACAAGAGCGGGCTTTTCTAAAAATACTCGTCGCTATGAGCCTGTTGGTGTTTGTGCACAAATTATTCCATGGAACTTCCCTCTTGTTATGGCCGGTTGGAAAATTGGTCCAATCTTAGCGACAGGATGTACGACAGTTCTAAAATCAGCAGTTGAAACTCCAGTGACAGCAATGATGCTAGCAGAAGTTCTAATTGAAGCAGGCGTGCCTAAAGGTGTTGTCAATATCGTTACGGGTGGAGCAAAAGAAGGACAATATCTTGTTAATCACAAGGATATCGCAAAAGTAGCATTTACAGGATCAACGGCCGTTGGGCGTGAAATCTTAAAGCAAAGTGCAAGTGAAATTAAGAATACGACAATGGAGCTTGGTGGAAAATCGGCAAATATCGTTTTAGACGATGCTGATCTTGATATCGCTGTTGATGGCGCTCTTTACGCATTCCTATATCACTCAGGTCAAGCTTGTGACTCGGGAACTCGCCTACTTGTTCAAGATGGAATCTATGATGAGTTCATGACAAAGTTCAAAGAAAGAATTGCAAAAGTAGCAATTGGTGCAACTCCAGAGAAGACAACAGGATTTGGACCAGTGGTTTCAGAGAAACAATTTAACACAATCATGGGTTATATTAATAAGACAAAAGAAGAAGGTGCAAAGCTGATCTATGGTGGTGAGCGTATTACTGAAGGTGACTTTGCCAAAGGTTACTATATTCAGCCGACAGCTTTTGAAATCACACCAGACAATACAATTTGGCATGAAGAGATCTTTGGGCCAGTTGTAGGTATTACTAAATTCAGCACGGAAGAAGAAGCGATTAAGCTAGCAAATAACTCAATCTATGGACTTGCAGGAGCTGTATGGTCAAAGAATGAAGAGCGTGCTCTTAATATTGCCAAAGAAATTGAAGCCGGTACAGTTTGGATAAATGAGTATCACTTATTAAATCCAGGAATGCCATTTGGTGGATTTAAACAATCTGGTGTTGGACGAGAAATGGGTGAAGAGGGAATCAAGGCCTACCTTGAAGTTAAACACCTATGGGAATCTGATTGTAATACACGCGAAGGTAAAATGTGGTTTGATGCCCTATTTTAGATAAAGAAAAGGCCTTCATAACGAAGGCCTTTTTTTTATTTGTATAAAACTTTTAGTGCAATATCTCCAAAGTCATCGTAAATCGAGAATGATTTTTCAAAGTGACTTTCTTTAAACACAATATCCAAATTAGAATCAATACATGTTGTGATAAAATCACGTCCGTAGATTTCGTAACTACGATTTAAGAAAGGTTGAAATTCACAAATTCTCACCCTTGGGTATTGATAAGGAACACTTTCATAACTTAAAGCAAAGTACTCACGATACTTAAGAAAGTCCTCTCCTATTCCAGCTAACCTCGTAAAGACATAGCTAATATTGCGATTATTAAATCTAAAAAGTTGAGATAATTTTTGAGAGTGCTGTGCCGTTCCTGGGCGAAAGACTGGTTCATCACAATATTGAGTGTCATCAGAGTTGTAATTTGCGATATTAAATTTCTTAATCACACACTTAATTGGTGTTGCGATCGTAAGGGTTGACCCCTTTCTACCATGCATGAAGCGCCTAAATGTTTTATCCTCATTAACTGATCCGTGCACAAGGCCAAGAACATCACCAGTTCTCGTATCAACGACACCGGCCCCCATAGAATCATCACGAATATTACAATTTTTCATCGCAACGGCAGAAGATTCTTTGTTATTATTTGGGAATAAAACATTATTATTTGTTTTACGGCAGTTGTATCTCATACGGTTAAGTTCATAACCTGTATTATCAAGTTTCTTTTTAACGAACCAAAGTTGATAATAGCTAAAATCACTCATCTTATTTTCAGAAACAGCGGCATAGTCTCCAGGAATGGCCTCCTTGAGTCTAATAGTTGTAAAGTTTCCGTTGTAAGTACTTTGTTCGTTGAATTGAGATTGATCTTCTAGAATTTCACCACATTGATAGACGCGGCCGTTTGTTGTTTTTGCTGCAATTGAACTACAGCTGGCATCGGTCACACAATGAGAAGGAACAACCATGTGCTGCTCATCGGCCATATAGCCAGTACAATACTTAGGAAACTCACTTGAACTATTAATAAATAGCACAAATGAGTCAGTACACTGACCCTCTTCGAAACAGTCGAATTTAACCTTTGTTGAGGTCTCTAATTTCGAGGTCTGTCTCGTAACATTCTTTTTAGCACCATCTTCTCCACCTGGAGTTCCACATGAACACAGAACAAGTAGTGAGATGATTGAAAGTGTTATTGCCTTAAGCAAAGTTCGTCTCCAAAAACTTCATTTAGTCCGATTTTTTACCATAAATAGGATACCCAAATATGATATTGTAAATTATTCAAGAATCCTCGACACACAGTGGCAAAATCGACGATTTTAACGTATTCTTGTTAAATATGATGATCGTAAGCGCGTGCTTGGCCGGCAAAAAATGTCGATATGACGGAGAGCATAAAAAACAACAACTTATAAGTGACCTCGTTGCTCAAGGCAAGGCCATTGCTGTCTGTCCTGAAGAACTAGGAGGCCTTCCCACTCCAAGGCCACCCGCAGAGAATGTCGATGGAAAGCTCATCACAATCGATGGAAATGATGTCAGCATCAACTACGAGCTTGGGGCCCAAAGATCTCTAGAAATTGCACTAGAAAACTCATGCACAAAGGCACTGCTAAAATCAAAATCACCAATGTGTGGTGCTGGACTTGTTTACGATGGGAATTTTTCAGGAAACCTAATTGAAGGTGATGGCGAATTTACCAAGAAGCTAAAAGAGAACGGTATTCAAGTTGAGGCCATCGACTAATCCAAAGTTTTCACACATCTAACAAAGCTGTAACATCTCAATTAATAAATCAATTAAGATAGACCTACTAGAACACTAGGAGGGTCTAGATGAATGAATTAGAACTAAAGAAATTTCAAGCAAGAAATTTACAAGGTCGAATGAAGCACCTTAGTCATCAACTTGAATACTTAAAAGTGAATCCAGAAGACTGGGATAACTTTCAATCAATCATTAATATGAAATTTAATCATCTCATCAATGATTCAATTTCTCTTGGAAGTATTGAAGCGGCAAATTATCTTGCCCTATTACAAAATCATTTAAATGAAAATTTTAATAATGAGACTATTACTATCGTAAAAGACCAATTTGATGAAGTTCTCGATGCTCTAGATGGCCTTGGTGTTGAGCTTTTAATCAATACTGAAATGCAATCTGAGTTTACGCATTAGTTAAACTGTGGTTTGTGCTTCTGCGGATGCACGCAAACTCGTCGGCTTCGGCTCCTGCCTCTCGCCGACATACCGTCCATCCTGGACATAAAAAAGCCCCGCATTCGCGGGGCAATCCTTTTGCAGTAATTATAGTGGTTTTAATTAACCAATTAGTTTTAGAGCTGCAGCACCTTGAGAGTTAGACTGAGCAAGTACTGAAGAACCAGCGTTAACAAGAATATCATTCTTAGCTTTCTTCGCTGTCTCAGCTGCATAGTCAGTGTCTCTGATACGAGAGTTAGCAGCACTTAAGTTTTCTGAACTGATCTGTAGGTTGTTAATTGTAGAATTTAATCTATTTTGCTTAGCACCTAGCTCAGCTCTTTGTCCTGCAATACTTTCGATTGCAGAGTCTAGGTTTGCAAGAGCAGATTGAGCACCCTCTTTCGAGCCAACTTCAAGGTCTGCTACACCTAGGTTTTCCAGAGAAGAGTTCAGTACATTCGTATCGAATTGAATTCTATCTTGGAAATCATCATTATTAATACCGATTTGGATATCAAACTTATCACCAGCACCAGTTAGAAGTTTCTTTCCGTTAAACTCAGTAACTTCTGAAATTCTTTGGATCTCTTGCTTAAGGTTTTGATACTCAAGATCAGTAAATTGTCTCTCAGTGTCACCTACTGTGTCCGATGCTGATTGAACAGATAGTTCTCTTAGTCTTACTAAGATGTTTGATACTTCATTCAGACCACCTTCTGCGATTTGAATCATTGAAATACCGTCATTCGCGTTTCTTTCTGCTTGATTAGTTGATCTAATTTGCCCTTTTAATTTCTCAGAAATCGCAAGACCTGCAGCATCGTCAGCTGAACGTACAATTCTTGTACCAGATGAAAGTTTTTCTAAAGATTTTGATTGAGCGTTGTTGCTTAGACCTAATGATCTTTGTGCAGCTAAAGACGTTACATTTGTGTTAATACGCATACCCATTGTGATACCTCCGTGATCTATTTCCCCCCCGTACTCAGGGTTGTCCCGACCATTGGAACAATGAGCATACTGCTCTTGTGAATTTTATTAACTTTTTAATTAAGTCTTCTGACCTAACATGAATCTTCTCGGAGGTGAAAATGAAAGCTTTAGGAAAATATTAAATTATTTTAGATTTTTTTTTACATTTTCTAAAATTAAGGAAAGTCTCGAAAATCATTAATTTTTTTGGACTCTATAATGATAAGTACATAAATAAATTAAATGATTTACCGATAATAAGCTATATGGAAGAAGGGAAACCGCTCATTTTTCTTGAGCCTCTTACTGAAGCAGTAAAGAAGCTAAAAGAGTCTATTGAGGCATCTGCAGAAGCAGAGGGTATCGAAATATATGAAGTTGAAAGTCCCGAGGAATATAATCAACTAATCCCAACTATCGGCCAGTCTTTAACGATTGCCTGTAGTCCTAAAAAGACAGCTCAATGTATTCAACCGCTAAGAAAATTCATTCATAAAAATAATGTAAAAGTACTTCTGATTAACTCGAAAGCTGTGCCTCCTAAAACTCTAGAAAAGTTTAGAAAGATTGGATTAACAGAGTATATACAAGAACCTGTTCCTGCAAAAACGTTAGAGTATAAAGTAAATCTTATATTAAGATCTTTAAAGAAGGCCGAAGAAACAGCAGAAATGGAGTTTCGAAGTGGTGAAGATAAAGCAGCACTCGAAGAAAGAAATTATGAAGATAAGAAAGAGGCCGAAAGAAATAATAATGGTGGGCACTTAAAGGGAAATGTTTCAAAGGCAGCTCCTCAAAAAGCTAATAAGGATGTCTTTGATGATAGTACATATGCAGATTATAGTGATGATGACGAAATTAAAGAACAAGGAATGTCATTAAAAGACTTAAGTGCACACCAAAAGCAAAATAATCAAGAAGGTGGCCATCTTAAAGGCTCATTAGAAAAGAATAGTAAGGCCGACAACACTCCTGAGATAAATTTTGAAGAGGATCTCTTTAAAAGCCTTGAACAGCAATCAAGTAAATCAAATAAGGATCTAGGAGGAAGTCTAAAAGGTCAAGTATCCCCTACTTTAGATGACTATGATGAAGATAAAGACGACTTTGATGAGGACCTTTTTAAAAGTCTTGATAGTGTAAAAAAGAGTTCACAAAACACAGGCCAACAAAGTGGACAACTTAAGGGGAGTTTATCTCCAACATTAGATGACATTGAAGACGATGATTTCGAAGACGATCTTTTCAAGAGTCTTGATACTGTCAAAAAATCAGCAAATAAAGCCGATGACCTTGGTGGAAGCCTTCAAGGTAAGCTATCTCCTACTCTTGATGACATAGAAGACGAAAAAGATACTGACGAAGACCTCTTTGCAAATCTCGATAAAGTTAAAAATGCGACAAATAAATCGAATGAGAAAGATGGTTCACTTAAAGGTAGCATCTCCGCAACATTAGATAATGTAGAAAATGAAAAAGATACCGACGAAGACCTCTTTGCAAGTCTTGATAATATAAAAAAATCAAACTTAAATGATAGCAAAACGAGCAGACCAAATCTTAGTGGAAAGCTTACTCCTACACAAAGCGATACTGATTATAGTGATGACGATTTTGATGATGACTTATTGAAAACATTAGAAGAGCTACAGTCAAATAAGACCACTTCTAAGGGAAGAGATCAACAAGGAATACAGTCTTCATCTAATGATGAACTTATTGATAACGAGAAAGGTCTCCAAGGTAAATCGAAAGACAGTGCCGATCTGGCAATGAGTAAGAATAATGGTTCTCGTGATAATCAGACAAATAATAGAGACAATGAAGATCTATTTGCTTCTCTCGATGCGCACTCTAAAGAGAAAAATAAAAAGTATGATAATGTACATAATTTAGATCTTAATTTAGATAACAAGGCCGAAAACGAAGAAGTAACAAGACCTCCTGGACCAACTATTGAATACGAAAAGAAGGGTGATCTTGGCGAGCAAACTATTGATTACTCAAACCTTGATAAACAACCTGAATACGAAGGTGGTTCGAAAGAAGAATTAGAAATAAAATTCTCCGAATCTCAGGATGTGCTTGCTGCTAAAAAAAGAGAAGAAGCAAATCGTCTAGCAGAACAATTAAAGATTCAGCAACAACAAGAAGATGCAAGAAAAAAGCAGGAAGAAGAAAGAAAAAGAGCACTTGAAGCACAACAAGCAAAGGCACTGGCCGATGCTGAAGCAGAGAGGCTAAAAAATGAACAAGAAATTGAAGATGCCCTAGGCGCAATCTTTATTCCAGATCCAAAAGATATGAACTTTTTTATCGAGGCGATGAATTTTGTTATTGATGGTGACGCAGTAAAAAGCTTCACAAATGAATATATAAATACTTTTTGCATTGGAACTGTCGTCATTTATAATATTCAAAATGAGTGTATTCTAGGCAATGAAGATGTTGATGATCGCTTCGAGGCCATAAAGAATGTTTTAAAAGCAAAGAGAAAACCTAGTTGGAATGATACAACATTTCAAAGTGAGCTGCTCTACTATCACATACCAATCATAGAAAATGGAAAATACCATAACTTCATTCTATTTCTGACTTCCAAGGGTGAAATTGCAAGATCAAATGAAAATCCAAAAAGAGTCGAACAATGTCTACAAGTAATCAAGGGAAGCTACCTTAGTGGAGAAGATCGAGCATCTAAGAAGATTGAATCAAAAAAGAGCTCATCCATTACAGAATCTGTTAGTGGTCTCTTTAAAGGAATCTTTGGAGGTAAGAAATGAGGGCATATTTCTTTATCAAATTAAGTTCACTAAAAGACATTAAAACTTTTCCTTTTTCACTCTATGTCTACAACTTGAAAGATAAAACATATAATTTATCACTAAAGGCCAATACTCCATTAACAAATGATAGTTATGAACTACTACGTTATATTGAAGATAGTAATAAAGGTAAGATCGCAGTAAAGCTTTCCCAGAGAATGACTTATTTGGCCACAGTTGGAGAACTCGATAAGATTGAACCAAGAGTTATTGAAGAAACAAAGCAGAAGATTGAAATTTTAAAAGAGTACGAAGACATTATTGAGGAACAAAGGATAAGCGAACATATCGCACTTCCCCCTCTTCGCAGTATGGTCTCAAAAGCAATCGATAAGGATGACTTTCTACCTATCATACTTAGGGCCCAAAAAGAAATCATGCTTTTTTCAATTGATATAAGCCACACTGTATCTCTTGCACGTCACTTTGCAGGTGTGCATATGAATAAAGATAATCTGACAAATAGAATCGTCGCTCTCAGTTATTTCTTTGCGAAGAAAATGATGATTGATAACCCACAAGATCTTGCAGACCTAGTATGTGCTTCATTCCTAGCAAATATTGGCCTTACTCAAATATCGCCTAATATCATTCATGGCAATCAAACTGAAATCACTCACGATCAAAGAGAGCAATATTACAAACATGTTAAATTTAGTCGTATGTTTATTGATCAAAGCGGTATTAAGTTAAGTGAAGAGTGTAAGAAACTCATTGATACTCATCATGAAAAATATGATGGTTCAGGAATGCCCGATCAAATATCACAAGCAGGCCTTGGCCTAAGCAGTGAGATCCTTGAGTTTGTCTCTCACATCATGGAATTTAGCTACGGACTGATTACCGGAGAAAAAACATCTCTAAGTAGTGTTGTTTATATGATTGATGCTGGAGCAGGAGTTAGAGGACTCAATGTCAATTACAGCGGCCGTATAAAGCCTCATGTAACAAGCATACTATCTCTTTAATTATTAGTTATTAATTAAATGTTCCGTACGGAAGTGTATTTCTTCCCATCCAAGTGTGAAGATTCGCCTGAATACTCGTTTCATTATCATTTTTATTATCCATAACTTCAATCTTAGCGAAAGTTAACTGAGTCGTTCCAGTTCCCTTTCCAAAATCGAGATTATACATACGAGTCCATGTTCCAGTATTTATAAATGTCTTACCATTAGAATAGGTACGACAAATCGGCTCATGCGTATGACCAACAATTAGCACATCTGTATCTTCTGCTTGCTGTAGATAATCGAAAGTCAGAGATTCGTAATCTTGAAAGAGTGCTAATTCCTTAAAGAATAGTTTTAACCAATCACCAAAATTATCACTTATCTTAAAAAGATAAATTGAACGAACCATGATGAAATAGATAACGTTTGCGAGCATAAAGCGCAGCGTGAAGAATGTATCGTAAATAAGTCCATTAATTAAGAACTTATTGATAGGTCTTACAGCATTTACGTGATCTCGCTCCTCTTTAAACTTATTGATTACTCTTGTGACGTAATAAGATCCCCACGGAGGATTAAAATAGCGCTTACCAGACTCATCTTCGATAATACAATGCTCTTCATCAAAGGTATGAGCAATCTCATACTCGTGGCCATGCTTAAGAACAACTCGATCAGCAGGACGATACTCATCATTTAGGTGACGTATTTCAAATTTTGATCGAATATTTTCGTCAAAGTAAGATAAAACAAGCTCCTGTAGTGATTTAAAAACAAGCTCCGCATCGTGATTACCTATAATGAAAGTAATTTTCTTATTCTTTGTTTTCAAAAAATCATTAAGGGCCTGCATAACTTCTTTATGGGCCTCAAGAATCATTTTTAATTTTTTTAATGAAGACTCTTCAGACCAAAATTCGTCATCATATACCTTGATATAAGGAACGGCCAAAAGATCAAAAAAGTCTCCATTAATAATTAATTCAACTTCTTTATTTGAATATTCTTCTTTACTAAAATATTCGAGAAAATCCACAAGTTCTTCATCGTAGTGAAAATCTTCAAGATAGTTTCTTACACCATCAACATACTCGCCTGCTCCGAGATGAACATCAGAGATTACAATAATGGTTTTCTTTGAATTATTTTTGCGAAGGAATCTCATATGCCGATTTACCTATATTCAAGACGATTTTTTGGAAAGCAGGATCTAGTGGAACGAAGAAAAATCTTTTCTTGGTATTGAAGTCAAATTCAACACTTACTTCCATGTCTGACTTTACTGTAATAAATTTTAAATTCTTATCAAACTCATCAACAAACTTGCCGCGAATCGGAGTAAGGGTTTTATTTTGAACAATAACTGCAACTCTCCCATTTCTCATTTTTGCAGGGGAAATTACCTTGTAATAACTAGGCATGGCCGTAACTATAAATGCCTCGGCCCTCTCCATTCTCTGTTGTGCAAATACTTCTTTTGTTAAAAAGAAGCTAAAAAAAATTGAGAAAAGAAAGAAGCTTAATCGTTTATTATTCATATTTATATTGTAACTATTTAATATTTTATAGATTATAGCTGGCAAAGCTTACCTAGTAATCATCATTTACACGCTGAAAGTGATGTCATTTAAGATTCATACCGATGAATCTTGTATGATAAACGCAATAAAGAAAACATTTACAAAGAATACTGAAGAACAAAACCTACCATTAGTGGACTTTTCTGATCCAGCACACCACTGGATCGTTTCAAATCCACATATTTTTAGATTCTTTCAAGATATACTTGGACAACTCGATGAAGAAGAATGTGAGAGCTTGGCCTCATATGGACAATTAGTTTTTCTCGAAAGCCAAGGAATGTACTCAAGTGTTATTCCTTCACATGGAGATAAAACATTTGTTCTTATTTACCCTCAATTACTAAAATTGATTCGTTCAGCAGATAACGAAATGGCCCAAGCAGTTATCTTCCATGAATTAGGTCACCTCTACTATCGTCATTTTACAATGAGGTCACAAATTGGAGAGATGACAAAACAAATTGAAGCAGATGAGTTCTCTATTCGTCATGGCCATGCTCTTGGACTATTTAATTTCTTAAAGGGTATGCCAATTACAACGGAAGTTAGCCAAAGACTAGAAATGATTCGTTTAAGAACTTAATTTCATCTCTTATTTTAGCTGCATCTTCAAATCGAAGATCCTTTGAAGCTTCTTTCATCTCTAGCTTAAGCTCAGCGATACGCTTCTTAATTTCTTCAGGAGACATCGAGACTTCTTTAGGTCCACTCTTCTTACCTTTCTTCTTATTTCCTCGAAGAGTCTCGATAACACCACCAGATACCTCTTTCAAAATAGTTTGAGGAGTGATTCCATTGGCCTCATTATACTCCATCTGAATAGCACGACGCCTTTTCGTTTCACCTATTGCTCGCTCCATCGATTTTGTCGTTTGATACGCATACATAAGAACCTTACCATCACTATTTCGAGCGGCACGTCCAATTGTCTGAACGAGTGATCTCTCAGATCTTAAGAAGCCTTCCTTGTCTGCATCTAAAATTGCGACAAGAGAAACCTCAGGTATATCAAGTCCTTCCCTTAATAAGTTAATACCAACAAGAACATCAAATTCCCCAAGTCTAAGATCGCGAATGATTTCAACTCGCTCAATTGTATCGATATCACTATGAAGATACTTCACTTTAATTCCACTACCATGATAGAAATTAGTTAGCTCTTCAGCTAACTTCTTCGTTAGTGTTGTGATTAAAACTCTTTGACCTTTTTCTATGATTTTTCTTACTTCAACAAGGAGGTCATCAACCTGATTGGTAGCATCCCTAACTTCGATAATTGGATCGAGAAGGCCAGTTGGTCTAATGATTTGTTCAACAAACTCACCGTGAGTTCTCTCTAACTCATAATTTCCAGGAGTCGCTGAGACATAAAGAATATCGTCTAACTTTGTCTTAAATTCTTCAAAGTTTAAAGGACGGTTATCAAGTGCTGATGGAAGTCTAAAGCCATAATCCACAAGATTTAACTTCCTTGCTCTATCTCCCCTATACATCCCTCCAACCTGAGGAACAGTAATATGGGACTCATCAATAATCATAAGAAAGTCTTTTCTAAAAAAATCAATGAGAGTCGGAGGAGGATCACCAGGCTCACTTCCTGTCATATGGCGCGAGTAGTTTTCAATACCAGAACAAAAGCCCATCTCTTCAAGCATTTCGATATCAAGAAGTGTTCTTTGTTCAAGTCTTTGCTTTTCTACCAGTTTATTTTGTTTTTCTAATTCCTGTAGTCTTTCACGAAGCTCAACTTTAATAGTCTCCAAAGCATGCTCCATTCTCTCCTCTCCAACAACATAGTGAGACTTTGGATAAATTGTCACCTTCTGTAGTGCTTGTATCTTTGTTCCTCTTAAAGGATCAACAATTGTAATACTCTCAATCTCATCATCGAAGAACTCAACTCGTACAACATTTGAATCCTCGTGGGCCGGAAAGATTTCAACGATATCACCACGAACGCGAAAGCATCCACGAACAAAGTCGATATCATTTCTTTCATATTGAATTGCAACAAGTGACTTTAAAAATTCGTCGCGATCTTTTTCATCTCCAACAAAGAGAGTCTCTCTCATATTCGCATACTCATCAGGGGAACCAATCCCGTAAATACAACTAACAGATGAGATGATAATCACATCATCTCTTTCCAGTAGTGAACGAGTTGCCGAGTGGCGAAGTTTATCGATCTCATCATTTACTGATGAGTCTTTTTCAATATAAGTGTCACTTCCAGGAACATAGGCTTCTGGTTGGTAATAGTCATAATATGAAACAAAGTATTCAACAGCATTATCGGGAAAGAATTCACGAAACTCTGCATAGAGTTGAGCAGCAAGAGTCTTGTTATGGGCGAGAATAAGAGTTTTCTTTCCTAGCTTTTGGATAACGTTGGCCATGGTAAAAGTTTTTCCAGAACCTGTTACACCAAGAAGTGTTTGTTCCTTAGTGCCGCTTGTAAGCTTCTCTACAATTGTTTTAATCGCCTCAGGCTGATCTCCACAAGGCTTAAACTTCGATTTTAAATTAAATACATTTTCACTCATATGCCTATTTTATCTTATTATCATAGTTTAAAACAGCGAAATTGAGTTATCATTAATATAACCAAGTTAGTTTTTGTAAACTCGATAGAAAGTTTATATGATAGTAAAAATTCGAATTGTTATTAGGGTTTATTATGAGTGTAGGTGAAACACCTAAAGGTGAAAAAAGAAAGATCGCGATCATTGAGACAGCAATCGATCAGATGGCGCACAAAGGTATTGATGGTGCATCTTTTCAAAAGATTGCAAATACACTTGGAGTTAGCCAGTCTGCAGTTTTTCACTACTTTAAAAATAAGTCTCAACTCTTTCTTGGAGTTCTCGACTTTATCGTTACAAAGAACCACGCTAGAGTAATAAGCACAATTTGCGAAGAAGATACTTCTTTAACTAAACTAAAAAAGCATTGTCTTGCTAATTTCCAATGGCTCATTGACCGTCCCAATGAGGCCAAAACGATTCTCTATCTTTACTATCGCGCTTCTATCGACAAGAAGGTTTCACAAACTGCTGCCAACCTCATTCACACCGGTAGACAGAGGATAATCGACCTCGTTCGTAGCGCTCAAAAAGATGGGCAGCTCGCAAAAGACCTAAACCCTGAGCTTGCTGGTCAGGCCATTCATGAATTTCTAACAGGTGCTATCATCCAGATATTAAGCCTTTATAATGTAATTGATCCAAAAAAAGAAGTTGAAGCCTACACAAAAAGGCTTGAGACGATAATTAACCGACTAAACAACTAAAGAATAGCGTAAAATTTCCGAATAGCTATTGGTGAAGATTCTAATATCTTGT
The DNA here is from genome assembly GCF_047085455.1 of Halobacteriovorax sp. RT-1-1. NCBI lineage: Bacteria > Pseudomonadati > Bdellovibrionota > Bacteriovoracia > Bacteriovoracales > Halobacteriovoraceae > Halobacteriovorax > Halobacteriovorax sp. RT-1-1. The sequence goes on along the minus strand of NZ_JBKIXZ010000001.1, from coordinate 1,345,900 downwards.
GTATTTTCCATTCTAGTAATTCTTAGCTTTATTCTTAGTAAAGACGAGGTTGCACGCCGCTCAATTGCAAGTGTAAATAGGCCAAATTCTTGTCTCGAGGCCATTTCTGAATTTGTTAATTTTGGAGCGGATCCTAAGTATGACACAAAGGTTGCACAAATCATGACTTATCTGAAAGATAAGTATAAGGGGATCAACCTTTCTTATATTCATCGTTCAGGACTAGATCGTAAGATAGAAGATGGCCACTTAGTTTTCACTACTTTAAGAGGGAATTTAAAAGTTCCTCTTAATCAGCAGCATCTTATTAATGCCGATAAAGTAAAGGCGGTAACTCCCCTTTCACAACTGAGCGACTATCATCAAAAGCAATATGAGAATAATATTTCAAAACTTTATAAGTATCAAAATGATATCAGCACTATTATTTATGAAGCTCATAAGAAAGATGAAAAAGAAATAACAGATTATCTTCTAGGTGAATATCAACGAATCAATACTCTTATCAAATTCTACCGTGGAGAATTAAATTACGTCCCATATGCACAACTTGGAGATAACCCTTATAAGTTACACGAGCCAGTTCATGTAGACTCTCAAGGAAGAACAAGAACTCTTGTACATTTTGATAACTCGAGCTCAACGAGCAACTCTATCTTTAATATTTCTGCAAATGAGAGTGAAGAGATAACTTACCAAACGATGTTTGCGAACTTTTTAAATAGCTTAAACTACAATCAAAACTTTTTCTCACCTCAAAGAAGGATCAAAAAGATTCAAAGCTTTACCTATATGGATGATAATGAAGTGAAGGCATCCTTTCATATGATTGATGCTATCAGAGACTATGAATCACGTCCTGAACTAGTCAGAACCGTGAGAGACTTTCTTTTTAATGAATATAAGAATCGTCTAAATATCGAAGACCAAGACTTAGATAAGCTTAAAGAAATAACGGAGCAATTAGAAAGTCGTACAATCGTTCTTGCAGCAGCTCGAAACTCTCAGATAAAATATTCATTTAAAGGTCATGATGATTCTGGTATTCGCTACCTATCTAGAGAAAAAGATTCGATCGATATTTCGGGAACAATTTCAATTACTCTTTCAAAAGAAGTAAATCAGAAGCTTCCTCTTGAGATCTTTACTGGCCATGAGGTAGAAAGACAAAGAGGTGAAATAATAGCCGAAATTGGACGTTTTGCAGTGGATGGGAATGATTCCATTTTCAATGCAAATGACTTAATAGCGGCCGTTACATTTGCGGCACAGAAAGTAGAGGGCCTTGATCGCATTGTCATAGAAGCGGATAAAATTAGGGCCCGCTCATTTAAGCGCTGGGGCTTTAAACCAATTCACGAGCGAATCAATTACGAAGGAAACACTGAGTACATTATGGAAGTTACACCAAAAGAGTTACTCGAAAATGTTGAAAAAAGATATTTTGAAAGTCTTTGAAAAAAATAAAGCGCTTGCAAGTTACCCCACAAACGCTTATTTCACACACACAACACAAGAGAATAAGTTCAAAAGAACCTTGAACTTATAAAGCTATTAATTAAAACAGCTCTCAATTTGATTTTTTACTTCAGTTTTCTCTGCCCCATTCTTGATTGAAATCTCTTGAACAATTAGGTCTCTACACTGCTCAAGCATTTTCTTTTCACCGAACGAAAGATTCTTCTTATTCTTTAATAAGAAAAGTGATCTAAGGACATCAGCAATCTCAATAAGTGAACCAGTCTTCACTTTTTCCATATAGTCTCTGTAACGACGGTTCCAAGTTGAATTATCAACTGTTACATCATGATCATTAAGAAGCTCGTAAACTTCACTGATCTCTTTTTCGTCGACGAGTACTCTAATTCCATCTTTGGAATTTGTAGGAACCATTACAGTCATTCCATTAGCTACAACTTTAATGATGTAGAATGAAAGACTTTGTCCTCCTACCTCGCGATCTTCGATGTCCACAATTTGTCCCACACCGTGGCCAGGGCAAACTGCGTAATCTCCAATGTTAAACATTTCTACCTCCAAGGGTATTTTCTCTCCCATTGAATATACTACGACGCAGCATCAGCCTCAATGAGCCTTGTAAGATTTACATATGATCTTTGAATTTTAGACAGTTCGTTGTAGAGAAACGACCCAATAATTTCAACTACTTATATTTAGCTGAGTTACGATAAAGAGGAAGCATGATCTCAAAAGTCGTATTCTCCTCTTTATTAAGATATTTAATGTGGCCATTCATCGACTCAACGATCTGAGTACTAAGGGCCAAACCAATGCCCATACCGGCTTCTGGCTTAGTTGTATACATATATGCAAAGAGCTTCTTCTGATCCTTAAGATCAATCCCTTTACCTGTATCAACAATATGTATGATCAATTGGTTTTCACTATTAGATTTATAGCGAATCGTAATTCGCCCTCTTTCCATCTCTTCAATTGCATCAACAGAATTGGAAACAAAATTTGTGAGTACCTGAAGAATCTGAACTTCCTTTCCCCAAATCTGACAACCTTTACAGTCACCTTCAATATTCAAAGCAATATTATTTGCACTACATTTATGAATAACAAGCTCTTGTAGCTGATCAAAGAGCTTATCTACATTAATTGCACTATTGTTTAGATGATTAGAGTTCTTAGATAAAAGCTTGATCCCTTTAATAATTTGATCAATCCTTTGGGCCTGATTCTTAATCATATTAAACTTTTTCTTCTCTTCTTCATCAGCAGTGTTCTTCTCTAGTCTTTTCACACTCCACAGAAGTACAGTAAGAGGATTATTAATTTCATGAGCGACATTGGCCGCAAACTCACCTAGATTTGCCAGACGATAATTATTAACAAGCTCAACATTCTTTTCTTCAAGCCTCTCATCACTTCGAATTTTTAAAACAAGGATGACGAGGAAACCAATAAGGCAGATAGTTAAACCGGTAAGAGAAGCTAGGTAAACAGCACGCTTAAAGTCAAAAGATTTGGTGATATCGCCATAGACATAGGCAGAGATTTGCCAAAACTCACTTTCAAGCTCTAAGTTCAAGTCACTGAGTCGCTCTAGAATTAGAATTGAGCGAGCAATCTCCTTAAAGTCATTTTCCGTAAATTGATAGCCATCTACACTCTCGGCCCTCGTAAGAACTGTCTCAATAATACCACGAGCAGACGTGAGGATTTCATTTGCAACCTTCAGGTAGTCTTGAAATGATTTCGTTTCATACTCATCTAAAATAAAAGCTTCACTCTTTAGTGCACTAATTTGTCCAAAGCTAGCATCAATTCTTAAATAGGCATCTTCGAGATTATCAATTGTTGGTGAATCTTTAAATTTTATAAGTTTTTTATGAGTGTCATGAATAGCGTAGGCCACATGAAAATAAAGTCTAGCAACAACTCTTGAGTTAAAAAGTCTGTGCTCTTCCTTATCAAAAATTCGAAGCCCTGCTCCAAATCCAGCAGAAAGCATCAAAACGAGAATAATTAAGAAGCTATAGAATAAATGCTTATTAGAAAGCTTACTCATAGACAAATTCGATCTCATTTATCATCCAAATCCAGTCAGCTCCTTCTTCAGTAATCTTATCTTTTGAAATAACCCCTAAGTCTTTTCTAATAATTCTCATAGGGCCAAGCTCTGAATTTTCAAGCCACTTCCCATCCTGCTTATACATAATATAAGTCGTTTTAGAACGTTCAACATTTCTTTTAATATGAACTTTATAAAGATTAATGGCCTTAAGTTTCACGGACGTAGCTGTAGGCGCAAAATAAACAAACAGACTCTCAAGAGAGAAAGCTGTTACCTTTATCTTCTTATGCTGTTGATATGGATCAAAAAAATCAAACTCAACACTTGGGATTTTAGTGAAGTAATCAACCTTCACAACCTTGTCTTCGGTATGAAGTTTTTGATTTAAGATTGCAATTTTTTGTCTAGGTACTTTAGCAATCACGCTAATACTAAAAAACGTAGCGATTAGTAGCAAAATTTTCATAAATAATTTTTATCACGATTAAGTCGATTTGACCAAGTATAAAAGAAAAATAGAAACTAATTAGCGATAAAGGGGCAACATGATTTCAAAAGTCGTATTTTCCTCATTATTTAGGTATTTGATATGGCCGTTAAGAGACTCAATGATCTGTGAACTAAGGGCAAGTCCGATTCCCATACCTGTACCAGGCTTACTCGTGTACATATAAGCAAAAAGCTTCTTCTGATCTTTAAGATCAATCCCCCTACCGGTATCGATAATATGAATAAGTAACTGATCTTCAAGATTAGTTTTATACTTAATCGAAATTTTCTTATTATTCATTCCCTCCATTGCATCAATAGAGTTAACAATAAAGTTTGTGAAAACTTGAAGAAGTTGAACCTCTTTCCCCCAGACCTTACTTCCTGAGCAACTCCCTTCAATATTCAAAACAATATTATTAGCGACACATTTATGAATAATAATCTCTCGCAGGTGTTCAAAGAGTTCTTCAATATCTATTGGGCTATTATTTAAGTGATTAGAATTTTGAGAAAGAAGCTTTATCCCCTTAATGATCTGATCAATCCTCTCGGCCTGACCTCTAATCATCGCCAAGCTTTTCATTTCCCCATCGCTGTTATTAACTTTTTCAATTCTTTTTACGCTCCACAATAAAACCGTGAGTGGATTATTGATCTCATGAGCAACATTAGCGGCAAACTCACCTAGGTTTGCGAGTCGATAATTATTAAGCAGCTCAACATTTTTTTCTTTTAGCTCTTCATCACTCCTACTCTTTAAAATAAGCATGATCAGAAAGCCGGTCAGACAAATAAATAGACCAATTAAAGAAGTGAGAAAAACAATTCGATTAAATTCAAATGAACCTGCAGCATCCCCAAATACATTTGCAGACAACAGCCATGACTCACTCTCTAGCTTTAATGTTAGATTATTCAAGCGCTCTAAGATGATTAGAACTTCATCAATTTTATTCAAGTCACTAGCAACATAAGAATATCCCACATTTGACTCAACCTTAAAAAGGAGTGCTTCAATCTTTTGTCTAGCAGTATTAAAGCTACGGTCGACTTCAGAGAGATATTTCAGAAACGACTCTGTATCATATTCAGCAAGAGAGTAGATTTCACTCCTATAGGCCATTGTATGACCAAGGATTGCATCGGCCCTAAGAAAAGCGGACTCAAGGGCTTCAGAACTTGGACTCTTTTTAAATTCTTCAAGGTTCTGGGAAGTGGCATGAATACTTGCGACCACTTGAAAATACAATCTCGAAATAACACGAGCATTAAACAGCTTAGGCTCATCTTTATCAAAGATACGAAGACCGGCCCCTACTCCTGCAGCGATAACAAATATAAAAATTACGATGAAACTGTAAAATAAGTGTTTATTCGAAAATTTATTCATAGATGAAAGAAATCTCATTAATCATCCAAATCCAATCTATTCCTTCTTTGGTAATTTTATCATTCGGAATTATACCTAAACCTTTTCTGATAACCCTTAAAGGACCTAAGTCAGAGTTTTCCATCCAATTTCCATCTTGCTTATACATGACGTAAGTTGTTTTGGCCCTCTCAGTATTTCTTTGGATAATAACTTGATAAAGATTAATGGCCGTTAGCTTTACTGACTTTGCATCTGGAGCAAAGTGCTTGAAAAGATTCTCAAGAGAGAATGCCAACGCTTTATTCTTTTTATTCTTTTGATAGGGATCGACGAAGTAGAATTCTTCACTTGGAATATTTGTAAAATAATCAACTTTTGCAACTTTAAGCTCTTTATGAAGTCGTTGATTCATTATTTTAATTTTTTGTCTTGGGATCTGAGCAAATGCCGAAATCCCGAATAATGCTAAAGACAGTACAAGAGTTTTCATACGTAAACTTAACACGACAAATTCTCTTTATAAACATAAAAAAGGCCTTGTCATAGACAAGGCCTTCTCTCATTATACTTTTAAGATAAAAAGATAATTAGAAACGTGGACAAATTTCATCTTTTTCGAAGAAATAAGCAAGTTCTCTTTCTGCAGAAGCTAGAGAGTCAGAACCGTGAACAGCGTTTTCACCGATTGACTTAGCATATAGCTTTCTTAGAGTATTTTCAGCAGCTTCAGCTGGGTTAGTAGCACCCATGATTTCTCTGTTTCTTTCAACTGCGTTTTCACCTTCTAGGCACATAAGTACAACTGGCGCAGAAGTCATGAAAGCAACAAGCTCACCAAAGAATGGTCTATCTTTATGCTCAATATAGAAACCTTCAGCTTTCTCTTTTGAAAGGTGAGTAAGTTTAAGAGCAGCGATTCTTAGACCTTCTTCTTCAAATCTCTTAATGATGTTACCGATGTTGTTATCAAGAAGCGCGTTTGGCTTAACGATACTAAAAGTTCTTTCCATTTTAATCTCCTTAAAATTATCTTGCGGAAAATTTCCTAAATTCTTTAATTAAAGGTTCTTTAAAACCTTCTCCATTGTCTCACCAAGTTCAGCTGGAGAACGTGATACAGTTACACCACACTCTTCAAGAATTCTAAACTTAGCTTCAGCAGTGTCATCACCACCAGAGATGATTGCACCTGCGTGCCCCATTCTCTTACCTGGAGGCGCTGAAGCACCAGCGATGAAAGAAACAACTGGCTTACTCATGTTCTTTTGAATCCAACGACCTGCATCTGTTTCTGCAGAACCACCGATCTCACCGATCATGATAACAGCATCTGTATCTGGATCTTTTTCGAAAAGCTCTAGTACGTCGATGAAGTTAGTTCCGTTTACTGGGTCACCACCGATACCAACACAAGTTGATTGTCCGATATCTCTTTGAGTTAATTGGTAAACAGCTTCATAAGTAAGAGTTCCTGAACGAGAGATAACACCAACACGACCTGGCATGTGGATGTGACCTGGCATAATTCCGATCTTACACTCACCTGGAGTGATAACACCTGGACAGTTAGGACCAATTAGTCTTGATTTTGAACCTTTAAGAGCTGCTTTTACCTTAACCATATCTAGGATAGGAATCCCTTCAGTGATAGCAATGATAAGTGGCATTTCTGCATCGATTGCTTCAAGGATTGAGTCAGCTGCGAACGGAGGTGGAACCATAATCATGGCCGCATTCGCTTCCGTCTTATTCATAGCTTCTTTGATTGTATTGAAAACAGGGAAACCTTCGTGAACTGTTCCACCTTTACCTGGAGTTACACCACCAACAAAGTTAGTACCGTAATCTCTTGATTGTAGTGAATGGAAAGTACCTTGCTTACCTGTAAAACCAACAGTGATTAGTTTTGTATCACGATTAATAAGAATGGCCATTACGCCTCCCCTTTTGCTGCTTCAACTGCTTTCTTTGCAGCATCAGCTAGATCTTCAGCAGCGATAATTGCAAGATCTGATTCATTTAATATTTTCTTACCTAGAGCAACGTTTGTTCCTTCTAGACGTACTACTAATGGAACTGTAAGTTCTAGTTCTTTTGCAGCTGCAACAACACCTTCAGCGATAATGTCACATTTCATGATCCCACCAAAGATATTAACTAGAATTGCTTTTACGTTCTCATCTTGAAGAATTAGAGAGAATGCTTTTTGAACAGTTTCTTTTGTTGCTGATCCACCAACGTCAAGGAAGTTAGCTGGCTCACCACCGTGTAGCTTAATGATGTCCATTGTACCCATTGCAAGACCTGCACCGTTTACTAGACAACCAATATTTCCATCAAGCTCAATATATGCTGCACCAAATTCACTTGCTGCAAGTTCTTTATCACTTTCTTCAGTTGGATCTCTTAGTTCTTGAACCTCTGGATGCTTGAAAAGAGCGTTTGAATCAAAGTTTAACTTTGCGTCTAGTGCTAAGATATCACCTTGCTTAGTTTTTACTAATGGGTTGATCTCTGCAATTGAACAGTCATACTTCATGTATAGATCGTAAAGACCTTTAAAGAAAATTGAAGCTTCCTTCACTTCTTCTTTTGTCTTAAGACCAATTCCGTATGCAAGCTTTCTAGCAACAAATGGAGTGAACCCAGCTGCTGGATCGATTGCTACTTTAATAATTTTCTCTGGAGTATTGTGAGCAACTTCTTCAATTTCAACTCCACCTTCTTCAGAGGCCATCATTGTAACTTTACCAGTTGCACGGTCTAGAACAACACCAGCATAGTACTCATGCTCGATGTCACATCCTTCTTCGATGAATAGTGTGTGTACTTTCTTTCCTTCTGGACCAGTTTGGTGAGTAACAAGAGTCTTACCTAGAATATCGTCAGCGTGTAAGCGAACTTCTTCGATTGACTTTGCAAGCTTAACACCACCTGCTTTACCACGCCCACCTGCGTGAATTTGAGCCTTAACAACCCAAATATTTCCACCTAATTTTTCTGCAGCAGCAACTGCTTCATCAACAGTCTTCGCTACTTCACCTCTAAGAACCTTCAGGCCCATATCTCTCATTAAACCCTTGGCCTGGTACTCATGTACGTTCATTAAAACTCCTAAGTTTTTTGTCTATGAAATATTCATGATTTTACTGGCTTATAATAGAGGGCAAGACCATATCTTTCTAGGTGAGTCGTGTCATTTTCCCCAAGTTTTTTGTGCATTAAATGATTAAGATTTAGAACTGAAGATTTATTCACAATATAACGCTTACAGTCTTGTAGCAATTTCTAAACTTTCGCACAATTATGACATGGAAAACATACTTATTAGCCCTGGTAAATTTAGATTAGACGGTGGTGCCATGTTCGGCATTATTCCAAAACCATTATGGAACAAGGTTCATCCTGCGGATAATGACAACCGCATTGACCTCGACCTAAGACTTTGGATCATCAAGGACCAAGATCGCATCATTATAACAGATACGGGAATTGGCGATTATCACGGTGAAAAGTTTGATGAGCAATTCGATGTTCGCCAAGAACACTCTCCTTTAAAGAAGGCACTTGCCGACAAGGGAATTGATTGTGCAGATGTGACAGACCTTGTGATCTCTCACCTACACTTCGACCATGTTGGTGGGATGGTATATAAAGATGAAAATGGTGAATTTGCACCGGTCTTTCCAAACGCTACGATTCACCTTCACAAAGACCACTGGGAATATGCACTTAATCCAACGTTAAGAGATAGTGGCTCTTTTCATAAGCAATACTTTAAAGAAACAATTGAAAGGTTTGATAAAGCTGGACGTGTTCACTGGCTCACTGGAAAAGAAGGTGAAATTTTAAAATTAAGTAATGATAGCCTTCGTTTTAAGTGCTCTTATGGCCATACTCCTCACCTTATACACCCATATACAAATGAATATATCTATCTTGCCGATCTAATCCCAACATCAAATCACGTTCACGTGCCTTGGGTAATGGGCTATGACATTGCTCCTGGGCAGACGACTGTTGATAAGATTGAATTTCTAAAGATGATTGTAGAAAAAGATCTTCGCGTAATTTTTGAACATGACCCTAAATATGCCAGTGCAAAGATTACGCAAAATGAGCGCGGAAAGTATATTCCAGTAGACTTAGAGTAGCTTTTGAATTTCTGCTTGAATATCATTCTTTGAAGACTGAAAAATCACGCGGTCATCATCCATAAACTTTCTTAGGTAGAGACGCTTTTTCTTATTTAGCATTCCATAGCGAGACAGCTTATCAGTAAGCTTCACACTCCAAGCACTTATATCTTTACCCAAAGAGTGTATTTCATTTTCAAGTTTCCTCTCTTCACTAGAAAGTCTTGCATCATTAAGATCATAATTCGATAAAATAATACTCTGTAACAAAGGTGCAATATTTTTTGCATATCGTTGCTTAAATTCTTTATGGGCCAACCATCCACTAACCTGACTAAGAGAAAGACGATAGTGAATAGACATCGAAGAAATGAGGGCCTCTAGTGTTCTAAGCTTTTCATTAATTGCAGCAATATTCTTTTTTGAAGCAACAGTCTTCTTTTTCTCAACTTTTGTAATTTGTGCAATATATTTTTCACGTGTTTCAGGAACAAGGAATACTTTCTTTTCTAAAACTTCACGGTTTGAACCAGTCCCAAATTTGCTCTTAATATTATCCAATAGTCCAAGATAATCGTAAATGAAAGTTACAGCATAAGAACCAGGTATGAAGTTTTGTCCTTCCTCTAATGTTAGATCCTTAAACTCAATAATTCCGCCTTCACCAATATTATGGGCCTTTACAAGAACATCCCCACGATGTAGCTCATCAGGTTTTCGATGAAGGATGAGCTCAACACTTACTCTCCTTTTAAATGGAAGCTTTATATAAAGAGCAGACATATCCTTATTAACAATTAAATGTACATCATTTGCACTAACAGGCTTCTTAAATTCATTTAGTGCACTAATAGAGATATTTTTTAACTCAACTTCTTTCACTTTAGGGCCTGCGGCCATGTAGAAACTGATAACCACAACAACTGTGATGATAAAACTTGCAATAACTGTTGTATAAATTGGAAACTTACTAGGTAACTTAATGTCTGCTGCGACATCAAGTTTCTCGCTACTATCTTCTAACTCACGTTCGAAATCGTCCTCATCTTCAATCTCTTCCTCTAAAGGAGGTGGAGTATCATCCTCATTGTAGTCATCAAAGAACTTCGCTTCGTGTATAGGAATCTCAGGAAGATCATGATCTTCATCTAAAACCTTAGACTCATAATAAGATTGGGCCTCATTACGGGCAACTTGAATGACTGCAAAGACAGGCTTCCAATTCTTGGCCCCTTTGCGCCAGCAAAGTTGATAGGATTTAATTAGACCTTTATCATAAAAGTCGATAATATCTTGAGCGTTGAATGGTCCCTTATTTTTGCCGGACTGATTAATATACCAATTTTTTTGCATAGTTATACTTTAAAGGAAGTTACATGGGCTGGAAAGAAATAGATGACAATCTTAACAAAAGAAAATCACAATCTATTGCCACTCGCTTTAAAATTGATGACTTTAATTCACAGCAAGCTCTTCTACTAAGTGAGAACGACCTTGGTGTTGTGAGAAACGGTGGCCGCCGCGGCGCCTCTCACGGGCCAAAAGTAATCCTTTCTCAGCTAAAAAAATTTGCCGATCATAATAGCCTCAGTGAGCTTGGAATAATAAGTATCGCCAACCAAGGACAGTTGGACTTTGATAAAATGCAGGCCCAATCAATCGAGAAAATAAAGAAGATAAAAGCAAAGAAATTAGTTCACCTTGGTGGAGGCCACGACCATGTCTATCCTCTTGCCATGGGTGTTGAACTAAAGAATCCACTTCTAATCAATATTGATGCCCACCTTGATACAAGAAGTGATGATGTCTATCATTCAGGGACTCCATTTCGCCAAGTGGCCAATCAGAAAGAAGTCAAAATTTTGCAAATTGGAATTCATCAATATGCAAACGTGCCTCAAAATTATGAAGGTATGAAGATGGATATTATCGATACGAAAAAGCTCAAAGAGTTATCTCTTACTTTTAGCGACACTAGCTTTATGAAAGAGATCTACGAAACACATGATGGTGATATTCTCTTTAGTATCGATGCAGACGCTATTGCAGCTAGTGATATGCAAAGTGTGAGCGCTGTAAATCACGACGGAATCCCTCTTGAGTTTTTAAGAAAGCTTGTTTCTCAATATAAAGAGTATACAGCGAGTAAAAAACAGATTTTAGGAATTTACGAATACAATCCGTTATTTGACGAGTTATCGGCAAAGGACGCACGCGCCCTCGCCTCACTCATTTATGATTTCTTAGTTTGATCTTAATTGGATAGTTTTCTTCAAGTCAGTTTGTGGGTCATTGATTTTAATGACCTTCTTTGAAATATCCCATTTTGGATTATCAACTTTCTTAGATCCCTCTTGAGCTTTATATTCCCAAGGGTAGTCTCCAATAAATTGATTTTTCTTCTTATCAAAGATGACAGCGTAGTAAATATCTATTAACTGGAAAGTACCCGCTGAACCTGCGTAATAAATTATCAATTCATAATTATCACCAACAGACTTAGTCTCAGTAACTTTACTTTTTCCAGTACGTTTTGTGATTTTTGCCTTAAGTGTTTTCGAATCTTTTTTCTTAAGCCAGAAGTCACCTTTAATATTTACAATTGACCAGTCACTAACACCAGCGCTAACAATTGTTTGAAATAGAAATGTTGTAATTAATAGTATCTTTTTCATTATGACCTAAACGGTTTCTTTACAGTCCAATGCCAATCGTCGCCATCAACGATCTTTCCATCTGTATCGATTGGTTTATAAAAAATATGGCGTTGTCTTTTCCAACTTTTCGCAATCTTCTTACGATCACTTGCATTGTTTTCATTATACATTGGGTTTGGCTGTCTTAGAAGATTTCCATCAACTTGAACATTTAACTCCCAATTATCTTGATTTGCTCTAAAGTTATCTCCCCAAGCATCATTCGTTGGAAGCATCCAGTTTGCATGGTAATGGTAAACATGATCAACATCTGGCTTTGGCTTAAAATTGGCCGTTCCAAATTTCATATAAGCATCAATGGCCGTATCAAACTCTTGATTTCGACCAGGAAGCATCATTTGTCTCCAATTATCTTCATTATGGTTATACATCGAGAATTGCCATGGATCTAAAGCAATATCGAGAGCAGTCGTACTACCTTCTTTACCAGCACGAGATGCATCTTCATTCGAGTTACGAACACGATTATCAATAACCTTCATGATCATCATCATTTCTTCAGGGTGTCTTTCACCACCATTGATATCACGAACAAGGATTCCAGCTTCACCTTGAGCAGTAAAGATCATAGCGGCAAAGTGCTGCTCTTCCGGTCTTAAATAACGGTAGAGGTTTTTAAATATTTGCCCACGATTTTTTAAAGAACCCTGACGTGTAATTGAGTTTTGGATACTCCTAATACATTGTCCAAGCTTTGACTTAGTATTGCTATCGCTTGAAGTTAATGAATTACGGTTTTCTAAGACCTCGCAACCGGCCTTCCACTTTTGATTACTTGTAATAATATTCTTAGGCTCTTCAAAAATTTCGCCAACATAAACAGGACGGTTTTCAGATAAAATATCACTACCTTCACAAGGCTCAATTGGAGGATTCCCTACTTCATCAATAGTACGGTTTAAGCGGATATAGTTGTAGGCCGTTGCCATATCAAGGGCCTCTTTAAGATATCGTTTCGTTACATGATAAGTCTTATCTTGCTCAACTCCGTCGACTTCAAGTTTAATTCGATAGGCCCAATTATTTTGACCAACAATACGAACCTTTATACTCTTATCACTTCCTCTCTTTGGGGCATCAATTCGGTGGGAGTAACCTGTTTCAGGATCAAGAATATCAAATGAACGGACAACATCGAATTGAACATCCGTCACTCCTTCGTAATTCTCATCTGTTACAAGAGCATAAGTGCTTGAAATTGCGACTATGCTTAAAAATAAAATCAACTTTTTCATCAACTTCCCCATAAGTTTAACGCGACAATAGTTATTGTAACACGTTGCGAAGATATTAATGAAATATGGGCGAAATCTGCTTGTTTATACAAATTTCGCTACCAATTATTTAAGGCATAATTTTGTGAAGCTCTTTCTTATCAGTTAGTCCGTACTTCAAAAAGTAGACTAAATCACTTTTTTGCGAGTCATTTATACGAATTAGCTCATCTTTAAGGATCATGTCTGCTGCATCTTTCTTTTTAAAGAGCATATATTGATTTGTTTCAACAAACAGATTCTTGCCAAAATTCTTATTGAAAGTATTTAGCAACCAAGTGCTATCGTATTGATCGATGGCCTTAACACCTGTTCGGTAATGCTCAACAACTTCTTCAAGGCTCCCGTATGCACCAGAATGAAAGTAAGGAGCAGTTAAAGCAATATTTCTTAATGGTGGAACTCTAAATTTATAACGATCACTTTCTCGCTTGGTTACAAGAAAACGTCCTTCATCATTTCTTCTCGGATCGTTCTTACCTGGCCCTATCTGCGGCGAAGCTACTGCTGCAAACATATTCGCACCAAGAAGTGTCCCTGTATGACATCCAATACAGCTTCCAGTTTCAAAGAATACAACTGCACCACGCTTGGCCTTTTGATTAAGAGCAAAGCGATTACCATTTAAGTACTCATCCCACGCCGTTTCATATACTGCAAATTCATGTGTTTCAAAATGGGCAATGGCCTGACCAAAGTGGCCAATATTAAGTTCAGCTTTTGGAGTCCTTGGATAGGCTTCTTTGAACAACTTTTGATACTTAGGCATCTTTAAAAGTCTTCCCATAACGATCTTCCAAACTGCTTCTTCGTTTACGGCGTTGGCAATGTCATTGCTTCCCTTAACTCCTCTCATTTCTTCATGTGAAGTAATGGGAAAAAGAGCTTGGGCAGCAAGGGCACTTCCAAGATTTTCAGTAATATCCCATCGTTCAGGATAATCACCATTTAAGGCTTCAACTGGAGTTGTGTAAACATCCCAATCTTTACGATAGTGAACTCTTCCATCCCAGAACATAAATTCGATATTCTTATCACCTAAGTTATAAAGAGGTTGTGAATTTCGTGGAATAGCATGGCCTTTAGCAATTAAGCGCTCACCTGCTTGCCACTTTCCACCTTCACCAATTCCCACAGGAAGCTTATCACCACTGCCAAATTCAGGCATATGGCAATCGGCACAGCTAATATTGCGATTTCCAGAAATCTCTTTCTCATTAAAGAGCTCTTTTCCTAATTTAAAAATTTGTGGATTCTTTCCTGTTGGCTTCTCAACGGCCTTCATTGAAAAGCGCTCAATATAGCGCTTTAACTTAATATCAAGTTGATCGGCCTGGGCCGCAAACGCGCCCAGAACCATTGTGAGGATAAATAATGTTTTCATTTTGTGTGTGTCCCAAAAAATTAATTTTCAAAATACTAGAAAAGAGTGTTTGATACGTCAAACTTTAAACTTCCTAAATCTTGCACGACTTAAACTTATCTTTAAAAAGAAGAATTAAATCGTGTGGCATGAGTCCAAAAGATAAAAGCGTGTCATTAAAGCACTTAAGCTTAACTTTTCCGTAATTCTTTTCAATCAACGCCTTTAGTCCTCTAATCTTTTTTAATCCGTGGTAGTAAGCAGTAGCTTGCCCCGGAGATCTAAACGCATATCGCTGAAACTCAAGGGCGGCCATCTGCTTTGAAACCCCTAGCTTATTATGAAAAACCTCCACAACATCAGCTTCAGTTGCCAAGCCTAATTGAACACTAGGGTCTAGAAAATAACGAGCGATACGCCAAAGCCTCATTTCAAGGCCTGCAAACTTCTCTTCTAAAGTTAGGTAATCATAAACAAGATCTTCCGCGTATAATGCCCATCCCTCAACATTCACAGAGTTCATTGCATAACGAGCACGAATTAGAGAATTCTTTTCTTCAAGCATACGACTAAATTGTAAATCATGCCCAGGTCTGCCCTCGTGTGCAGTTAGAATAGTTGCAGCACTTTCATAAGAGAAGTCATCAAAAGGAAGACTTCCTGTTGAAGACGTTGGTACTACAAACTCAGGTTTAATACTTCCATCGTTTCCAATTAATGGTGGAGGATTTAAGTGAGGAACAGGTTGCGCTCTCGATTCTGCATCCCCGGCCATACGAATCACTAATTTCTGCTTTGGTAGCGAAACAAGATCATTATCTGCAATAATTTTTTCTAACTTATCTGCTGCATTTTCATAAAGCTTTTTAACATCATCAAGTTTTGTTACCTGCTTCTTCTTTAAGAATGTAATCACTGAAAGAGGATCGTCTTTTATAAGATTATTCTTCTTCGCAATTAGAGATGCTAAATTCTGGTATTCTTTATAAAGCTCATCAAAATCTTTCTTTCCAATTTTAATGAGTTCATCCGCACTAATATCAACTCCTGCATCACCTAGAGCAACTTGATATAGTTCTTTTGGTAAATTTGGATTTTGTCTTGCGTGTGGAAGAATTTCATTTCTTATAAATGCATCATACTCAAGGATTTGCTTTTGAAATAATTCATATTCTTTGTGCCAGTCTGTACGGCCACTTAATTCTAGTAATTGCTTTACACCAGCAACATAGGCAGCAGAATTTTCTAAGTTCTTTGTGATCTCCCCAACAAACGGATAAATCTTATCTTTATAAAGAGCAAGATAGCGCTTTTCTTCACTAAGCATCCCCATAACATAAGAATTCTTACCTTCTTCAGACATATAATATTTAAAGCGATCAACTCCTGCTTGCTTTCTTTGCTTTGGAGATTGAGGATTAATTAATCCAAAAAGTGATTGGTAGATTGATTCTGAAACATTAGAAGCAGCGATAACACCTAAGCGTCTTGAAGTATCAACTCGATTCTTCATTCTCTTGATAACACTTAAAAGAATTTCATAGTCAACTTTAAGATTACCTAATTCTGTTTCCTCTTCTAGTTTCTCTAGTTTTTTAATCCACTTAATAAATAACTTATCATAAGCTTCATCCAACTCCATGCGAGGGTTTGTCCCTAACTTATCATATTGTTCATATCCAAATGATGAACCGATTTCAGGATTTAAATCAGAAAGAGCAAATGTAAATTCTTCGGCCAATTTATCTGACGCTTCTCCCCAGTCTTTTTCGTTTTGAGAAAAGCATGAAGAAATAATTAATAAAGATAGAAAGATTAAGTGATTAAACATTTTCATTATGGCCCTTGGGTAAATATTTAGATTAGAAAAGTTTAATAGTTGGGTATTGGAGTGTCTAGGTTTGGTACCTTATTAAGCTAACTTCGCTTCGCGAAGTGTCGCGGTTGGGTGGTAATCGGGTAAGGGAATTAGTTTGATTTGCAGAGACCGTACCCGAAGGCTCCCTTCGTGGTCGCCTCTGGGTTGTATTGCATCATTTTGCCTTCGTGGCAAATGCTGCAAACAAAAAAAGCCGGATCACTGATCCGGCTTCTTAAAGAGAGACATTTTTGACGGAGTGAAAAAATCCTTTCTTCTGCTCCAACACACACACGTTTATATATAAGCAAGGCCCGTGCCAACTTTTCAAAACCACTGACGCAGCGAAAAGGTACTAATAGTACGTAGTTTCATAAAATGGCGATGTCATATTTATGACTGACACACGTTGTCTTTGTGTTGTTAAATTGACTTTACTGACTTCAAGAAACGAGACAATTTCATCATCCCAATATCACAAGCTTCAGTTTCATCTTCTGCGTTAAAAACTTGATCCACGTGTTTGAAAATCTTTTTTGTTTCTTTATAGACGATTGCAATATCTGCATTGAATCCACGAGATGTTTTATTAACTTCAATTTGACCAATGAGATTGTCATTATTTTGTAAAGTTACATAAAAATCTTTCGGATAATCATTTTGTTTCATATACTTGATGTATCTAATTCAAAGGAGAAAGACAATGAAATTTATTATTGCTGGGCTCCTCTTTTCTAGTATGACATTTGCAAACTGTTTCGAAGTTAGTAACGCAAATACGAAGATAAAGTGGGAAGCATACAAGACTGCAAAAAAAGTTGGTGTAAAAGGTGAATTTAAAAAATTCGACATCAAGACAACGAAGAAACAAGGTTCTATTGAGGATCTAATTCGTGGTGCACGTTTTACAATTGACGTAAACTCTGTTCACACAAAAGATGCTTCTCGTGATGCAAAGATTGAGAAATTCTTTTTTCAAGATATGAAAATCTCAGGTGTTGTTAATAAAGTTGATAGCAACTACCTTTATGTAGATATGACTTTAGGTGGAAAAACAATCAAGGTTCCAATGAAATACGATATCGAAGATGGTGAGCTAGAGGCAGAAGGAACAATTGATGTTCTTGATTTTGCTCTAGGAAAAAACCTATCTGCTATCAATAAAGCATGTCTTGCCCTTCACGAAGGGAAAACTTGGAACGATGTTCAAGTTTCTATTGAATCTAAGTTCTCAAAGTGTAAATAATATACTCAATTGTGGGTAAAGAAAGTGAACCTTCACTAACTTCACCCACATCTTTTTGTGATTAATTCAATTAACTATCATACTCGCTCTAAGTTCAGGGTCGAACCCTATTTAAGTAAGCTTGGAGGCATATTTGAAAAAGATAGCAACATTACTACTTTCATTGGTCATTAATATAACCTATGCGCAGGTCAATGAAATCTCAATCGAAGAAGCTTCTTTTCTTGATTCCCTATCAAAGAATTTTAAACTTCTTTATTTAAACTCTACATACGCAGAGATCAATTCAAAAGATAGAAATGGTATTACAATGGATCACCTCTTCTACTTTCGTTTAAACCTATCAAAGAATCAGAATATTCGTTGGGTTCCTGTCTACACTCAATATATAGGACAAGAAGGAAAGAAAACACTTCAAGGAGAATACGCTTACTCATCATTAAGATGGTACGTAAACAATATCCTAACTGAAGATAAGCACGGAATTAACTTAAACTTTCAAAACCGAAATTATATTTTTGATGGTGAAGATCGCAACAGTGGATACGACTCATATCATAGGGCCTATTTCCTATCATCAAAAACAGTCGCTAACGGAAAGCTAACTTTAGAAGCGAATACTTACTTGCAGGTTTACAATAAGAATGGAAGGAATCCTAATGCAAATGCATGGCGTACAATGTTTGGAACTTTTGCTTTTTACAACTTTAATGACAACTGGTCTCTTGGCTTTGGTGGCGAGTGGTATACTGACCACAGAGATGGTGACAGAAAAGCTGGTGACGATCGTTTCGTAGCTTGGCTACCTTATTTAAGATATGCCAAGGGTGATGGATTTGTTGAACTTTATGCAACTTACACTGCGGCCCAATCAGGTGACAATGACCATGCTCTTATCATTGACGACTTTCACAAGCGTGGAACAGTTACATTGGATATCGGTTATTACTTCTTTTAAATCTTAACAGAATCTCAACTTTGCAAGTGGAGTTGTTATTGTTATTTTCATTGAGAACACAAGAACAATATCCTCTCCACTTAATTACAATTGCATAGAGTAATCAGGTCTAGAGAACACACTTCGCGGCAAGGCCCCTGAATCTTGCCGCGATTCCAAAATAAATTTTCTTCTTTTCATTCGGTCAATTAATTGTTACTACAAATAAAATTTAGATATATCTGTAGGGGGATATTGAAATTGATTTGCTAGAACATTCGCTTCTGGTGTGTCGCTATATCTTTTATCCAACTACTATATATAACTTTTCATAGAATCAGGTACGCGAGCCTGACTTCTATTTCTCTAAGTATCTGGCGTGGCACTTGTGCCACGTCTTTTCTTTTCCTAATATTCAAATCTTAACAGAAACCAAACTTTTCTTTTGAGTCTTTGGTTGGTACTTAACCAGCATAAATAAAACTCGGAGATTATTATGAAACTTGTTATCGCACTTTTTGTTACACTTACAGCATTTGCTAATACTTACCAACTTTCAAACACTGTAGCTTCTGAAGCTAGCTATGACTACAAAGCTCTAGAAACAATTACACTTACAGATGTTGAGCACCTAAACTCAGACATCTTTGCTAGAACTGTTACTTTTAGAGCAGTACTTAACGGTGAACTAAAGTCATTCACTGGAAAGATCGTTGAGCGCGAAGTTGTTGGTTCAGATTACCTATACAAAGTTCAAGGATCTCTAGACAGAGACGTTGTTGCTAATGGTTACCAATGTGACGAATTTGAAGCATTCAACTATGTTTTCGATGCGCAGCTTGAAGTTAACTTTGAAGCAAAATACAGAGAAGTAAAAATCACAAAAGTTTCACTACTTAGAGAGTACAGCTACGACATCTGTCACGACAGAAAAGAGTCGACAATTACTCCATACATCCTAAAGTAATTCAATACTTCTAAGCGACACTCCGGTGTCGCTTTTTTTTTGCGATGGGCGCAAGCCCTAGCAGCGACGAGCGAAGCTCTAGCAAAAGCGATGGGCGCAGCCCTAGCCACAGCGATGGACGAAGTCCCAGCAGCGACGAGCGAAGCTCTAGCAAAAGCGATGGGCGCAGCCCGAGCCACCGGCGAAGCCGCAAAACAAATTTTGAAATGATATTTAATTCTTTAAGGCTTGCTTCGGATGCTAGCGTAAGACGAGGGAAGGCGTAGTTTGCTACGCCGACCGAAGTCAGGCGCAGCAGACGGAGTGAGACCTAAAGAATTAAAAGAAGCCACCGCCCCAAGGGCCGCCCTTCTTGCGAGGCTTTTTCTTCTTGCCACCAAACCCAGGAAGATTAGGCATTCCACCTCCCCCCATTCCTGGCATACCAGGCATCCCCGGCATCGCCCCACCTTTCATCATTTGAGAAAGGCCACCCATCATCTGCTCCATCTGCTTGAACTTAGCGATAAAGTCACGAACCTGTGCTTCTGTATTTCCAGAACCACGAGCAATACGCTTGATGTGAGAATCCTTCATGATCTTATAATTGTCGCGTTCCTTTTTTGTCATCGAGTTGATGATAACGCGCATTCTTTTCATTTCATTTTCAGCAGGTGTTAAATCCCCTACTTGCTTAAGCATGCCCCCCATTCCAGGGATCATCTTCATGATTGATGCCATTGAACCTAAGTTCTTCATCATATCCATTTGTTTCATGAAGTCGTTTACAGAGAACTTTCCTTTCTCTAAACGTTTCATCATGCCTTCAGCATCATCTTTGTCTATTGCAGCTTCTGCTTTTTCAACAAGAGTTAGAACATCTCCCATATCAAGAATTCGTCCAGCCAGACGATCCGGATGAAAGAGTTCAAGGTCTTTCATTTTCTCACCTGTAGAGATGAACTTGATTGGAACTCCAGTTACGTGCTTGATTGAAAGTGCGGCACCACCACGAGCATCAGAGTCCATTTTTGAAAGTACGACACCAGTAAGCCCTACAGCTTCGTGGAAGCTCTTAGCAACGTTTACGGCCTCTTGACCAGTCATAGCATCTGCAACCATAAGAACTTCAGGATTAAGTCCCTCAAGGCTTTGACGAACTTCTTTGATTTGTCCCATTAGCTCTTCATCAACGTGAAGACGTCCGGCCGTATCAATGATAACAATTTCTTTACCGTGCTCTTTTGCATAGGCCATTGCCTCTGCTGCAATATCTTTCGGATGCTTTCCTAGATCAGAATCGAACCAGTCCATATTCATTGACTTAGCAAGAGTAATTAGCTGATCTTTAGCGGCAGGTCTGAAAGTATCGGCAGGAACAAGAAGAACGTTCTTTTTTTCTTTCTTTGTTAGGAAAAGTGAAAGCTTACCAGAGAATGTTGTCTTACCTTGACCATTTAGACCAACAACTAGAATTGGAGTAATACCGCCTTCAACAAAGTTAAGCTCAGTATTTGTGTCTCCCATCGTTTTTGCAAGTTCATCGTGAACGATTTTAATGAACTGTTCTTCAGGATTAACACCTTTGATAACTTTCTCACCAAGAGCTTCTTCTTTAACGTTGTTAATGAAATTCTTTACAACCTTAAAGTTAACATCAGCTTCTAGCAGTGCAGTCTTTACAAGTTTTAGAGTATCCTCAATATTGCTTTCAGTAATCTTTCCCTTACCCGAGATATTCTTAAACGCTTCTGAAAACTTATCACTTAAATTATCAAACATTCTTGTCGTCCTTATTTTATTTTATTCAAAATTATATCTAAACATTCACTTGGGTGCGTGGCCCAGTAGTCAGCACTATGCTCACCAAAGCCATCTTTAGTTATCCCACTCTCCCATAGAGCGCCAATTGATTCAACCCCAAAGCCCTTTGCTCCTTGAGTATCCGTGTAGCTATCACCAATCATAAGAATCTTATTCTTTGGCATATCTTCAAGCATCTCACTTAACCCCTGCGGGTGTGGCTTAGGAGTCGTATCATCAAGACATCGTAACTCTAAAAAATGCTGAAGGACATTTTGGTCGTCTAAAATTCTTAACGTTGATCTGCGATCACGTGCCGTCCAAACATAGAGTTGAAATTCGTGATCAAGAAGATCTAAAATTAGTCTCTTCATTCCATCAAAGAGTTTGTAGTTATTGCTCTGCTTTGCCGTCACTTCTTTCCAAGTCGTCATGAGCTTGTTTCTTTGTAGTTCAGAGTTCACAGGATCAAGACCAAACTGATTTGCTGTGTAAACAAGATCTGGCCCATATTTTGAACGGGCCTCTTCGATCGTGACATCACGATTTAAAATAATCGTCATCATCTCGGCCACAGCGCAGATTACGGCCTCTTTAGATGAAACTAAAGTACCGTCGCAATCAAAAACAATATATCCTCTTGGATTTTCAAAAAACATTAGTAATTATTTCCAAATTATTGAAATATGTTGACCTAATTCTAGCTACTTGCTAAATAAACGCATGGCCAATAATCGCACTTTTTCACCATCTCTTCAAGCTAAGATTGACACTCTAATGGCACGTCGCCCAAAGGTCAAACTTGGTAATATTTCATTTGATTCACCACTTTTACTTGCTCCAATGAGTAGTATTTGCACAGCTCCATATCGTTTATTGATGGAAGAGCTAGGATGTGGTGGGACAGTAAGTGAATTGGTGAGCTGTCACGGGATTAACTACAAGAATGAAAAGACGGTGAAAATGCTTGAGATTCACCCACGAGAGAAGAATATTGGTCTGCAGCTATTTGGTGAAGATGGAACGGCCATGGCCGAAGCCGCAAAAGTGGCCGAAGAAAGACAGCCGAAATTTATCGATATCAATATGGGTTGTCCTGTTCGTAAAGTTGTCACAAAAGGCGGAGGATCTGCTCTTTTAAAAGATACTTCTAAGCTTGGAAAATTCTTCAACCAAATGAAGAATGCAATCGAAGTACCTTTAACAATTAAGATTAGAACTGGTTGGGATGAGAATTCAATTAATGCTGGGGAAGTTATTCATATTGCAAAAGAAGAAGGTGTTGAATTCGTTGCTATCCACGGTAGAACAAGAACTCAAGCCTATAAAGGATTAGCAAATTGGGATCTTTTAGAAAGTATTGCTGAAACATCTCCCCTGCCAATTATTGGAAACGGAGATCTTCACTCGGCCCCTATGACAAAGCAGCGCCTAATGGCAACTCGCTGTCAGGCACTGATGCTTGGACGTGGACCTCTTAGAAATCCATTTATTTTTCTCGAGAGCTTCTTAAACGAAGATGATGATATTACATTCACACCAAGTGACTATCTTGAAGTTATCGAAAGATTCCGTGAATACATGGAAGAGTACACTGATCGAGAAAGAACTGTTCTTATCACACTTAGAAAGAATATCGTTTGGATGGCCGCAGGCTTTCCAAATGTAACTCACTTTAGAAATGTCATGTTCCAAACACCTGATATCGAAGAAACGATGAAGGTAACTCGCGAATATTTCGATGCCATAAAAAATGATCACAAGAAATTGGATCTAACTCAAGCCTTCATGGCCGGCGGACACGGCTAAGACTCCGAAATCACTTCTCATACTAAAGTTTTCCACTTGAAATGTCGAAGAGGCGTTAGTGGAGATAGTGTAAATTACTTTATACTTAAGTTAAGAGATGAAGAGACTTTTTAAAAATATTTTCAATACAGTGCTTATCGGTACATTGGCCTTCAATGCGATGGCCTCTGATATGTGTACAGATCTTGAAAATGAAATCTCTGCCATCCATGAAAAACAAGATCAAATGAAAAAAGATGATAAGGCGGACTCTCCAACACTTATCGAACTCAAAAAAATTCGCGATGCTCAAATGGCACAAGTCGTGGCCTTGAGATCATTAAAGAAAATTCGTAATGAATACCTAAGCTTTAAAAAAGAAGCCGAGGTACTTGATGTCGCTAAACTCTTTGATACTGATACTGCACAGGCGTTAAAAGAGCTTGAAACACACACTCAAGCTGTGACAAAGTATGCAGTCATTCACTCGACTGTATCGGCCTTAGCAAAGAAGCAAGCTGCAAGTATCGCTGAGAATAACAAAGAAGAAAATGCTTTCGTAAAACTCTTTAATCATCTTAAAGATGGAAATGGGAAGGATCTCTACTCTTATGTTAAATCTGCGTGTCGTGGCAGAGATGCAAGCGTACAAAAAGAATGCGAGGTCTTCAATGATTTCACAGGAAACTTTGAGATGGATCAAGGCTATGAAGATATGGCCAAGGATACAATCAATAACTATGGTGTAATCTTACAAAAAATTTATGCTGGAAGTGCAACAGAAGATGATGCAAACAATTTCCTAGAAGCTCACCTAGAGGCCCTAAAGGACGATACTGTTAATGTTGCATTAACAACGACAAAAGAAGGAACTCCTTCTATAAAAATCAACACTTCGGGCAATAGCTTGAATTTACTTTCGCACAACGATCAATTAAAGCATTACTACGAAAATACAATTTTAAAATTATACGAAGACACTTTTGATCATAACGAAGATCCAAATATCTTTAATACTGAAAAAGGTTCTTATGCTTCCTTCTACTTAGATAGTGGTATCTCTGATCAGTCATTTAGTGACTTATCTTCAGCACTAAAAAGTCTAAAGAGCTGTCGAGTGAAAATTAAAGAGTGTGACGCGAGCAAAGACTTAGAAAAAATAAAAACCGCTATCAATGACTCTAGAGCGGCCATTGGTAATTACAATACACTTGATAGCATTTCACTCTACCCTAGCGAGGAAGAGAAGAAGGCCGACGAAAAAAGAAGAGATGATCTTAAGAATAAAATTCATTCATTCTTAAAAGATGCTAATGATAAAGTATCTGCCTTAAACAAAACAAGTAAGAGTAATCATAACTTTGGTGAAATTTTAGCAGATAATCTTGCAGAGCTTTGCCCTGGAACTCCGGGTGGTTCGACGACAGATATTTTATATGGCTGTGTTGAAAGTGAATTAAATGACGAAGCTTTAAGTCAAAAGATAAAAGAGCGTGAAGAAGCGCTAGGTGACGTTGAGAAGCAGATTGCAGCAGTTTTCACAACAAGACCAATGAAGGACTTAGAAGTTCTAAAGGCCCTTAACTTAAAAACTTATAAGCTAAACTGTAGTGGCTTTAAAGAAGCTAATATCTCTTGTATGCCAGCTCTTGAAACGGGTAATGAAGGTATTTCGATTCTCACAAAACTAAGTGATGGTATCGATGATAAGATTATTACAGAGGATTACTCTCGCTACTTTTATGGTGAGCAAGAGCCTAATGATTTTCGCATGACTGATCGCTACCTACTAGATTACTGCCATGAAAAGAAAAACAAGCGCTGTAATGGAGCTGTTGTCGAAAATGGTGCAAGTGGAAATGATGAAGATAGCCGCGGGGACGAGTTTGATTATGCCTGTCGAGCTCTTCATGTTCGAACGTGTAACTTAAAAACAAAATCATTTGCCGATAGTAGTGTTGAACTTAAAAGTAATGAGTACTTCGACTGGGACCCTGTCTCAGAACGAATGGTCAAGCGCCAGCACAGAAAGAGCTTCTGGCCTCAAGTTGCGATGTATGCTGCTCAGAATTCGTATGCCTTCATTGGGCCAATGATCTCTACTCAGCAATTAAGGGCCCAACTTCCTGGATACATTTACACGGGCCGAGTTCAACAGCAACAACTCGCCTATCAACAACAGTACTATGATTGGTACATGGAAAAGCTTGATCTCTCTAATCAGAGAATGTTTAGTGGAAGCTATAATCCTTTCTATAGCTCTTACGACTTCTACGCCAATTATGGCTATGGATTTTAGAATCTGCTAAAACACACAAAAATTTGTCGTCTCATTCAGTTCGCTCCCTTACCAAAGTGCTAAAAATGCTCCTTATTTCAACAAGTTATCGATAAGTAGGTATTTCTTACCTTTTCTTTAATATCAACAGGTTAATATAAAGAAAGGCATCGAATTTCACGAAAAGTAAATGGGTAGGAAAATGTAAACCAATGAAATTTAAAGTAAGTTTACTCACATTCATAAGCACATTGATGCTCCTTACTTCATGTATGGAAGCGGCCAACAATCGCCGCTCTAATCTAGATTCAAACGACTCAGAACAAGAGTCATCAGATTATATTATCGAAAATCCTACGAATCCTTCTTGGTACGCCAAAGGTCAGTATGTCGATGGTGCTCTAACACTAAATTCCAGCGACACAGGAAGTATTTATCTTGTTGGTGGCATTGTTAATAATTACATTGTTTCACAAGAAAAAAAGAATTCAGTGTTCTGTTTAGTTGGTTCTATTAATACTGCTAGCTCTACAGGAGTGGATAAGAAGTCACAAGTTAGATTAATGGCCACGCCAATTAAATCAAGTAAATCACAAGAAACAAGCTTAAGAATTAATGTTGCCAATGCTGGTGATAATGCTGCTTTTTGTGGTGGAGATAATATCGTAAGCTACACAAGCTCTGGATCTTCAGTGCTAGTTGACGCAAACGAGGCCGCTTACAGCCTTGCTACAATTTGCCCAGAATGTTCAACAAGTTTTACAACTATTGCACTCACTCTTCATGAGTCGGTAGCAGGTGTTCTAAAGCACTCACCTGTTCCAAGTACTTCAGTTAGCCTGTCGAATCTTTCTGTCACAATCAATGTTAATGGCTCATCAACAACACCTGGTGGTAGTTGTACAAATACTTCATGTCAGCAACAAGGCTATAACTGTTGTCTAAACGGACAATGTGTAATCGACGGTGAAGTTAGACCTGAAACAGATCAAAATAGTTCAGAATATAAAACAGCTCTTGCTGAAATCTTAGAAGATGCAAATAGTTTTAAAAATTATCCAGAACTCTTCTATGTCTGTCCTATCAACGTTAATCCGGGAGAGGATGACGATGATTCAAACGATGGCGATCCAATTGATGATGCAAATCAACAGCTATTAAAAGATATCGAAGATTACAAATGTCTTCTTGGCCAGCTCGATAGCTGTGATCCAAATCTTGACAGTGTGCGTGTGAAAGTATGGCAAAAATGTGGTTGTTCATTTGAGCCAACGTATATTGGTGGAGAACTTCAACTAGACTCTCGCTGTATTGACTACGGCCTAAAAGCTGAAAAGGACGCCAATGGTAATATTTTAAATATTCAATGTGATATTCCAGTAATTGAAAATGAAGACAGGCCATTTCAAAACCTATCAGTTTTAGTTTCTGGAAAGAGTGCTCCTCACCGCTTCTTCTCTCTTGCGGGAACTCCTTATGATGATTTATCAGAGATTCCAGAGGGAACAAATCAAGAAGGCGATACATTCTACTATCTTGATGATGCAAACAAGGCCGGTCCTTTAGAAACGTCATATAATATGAACGCTGTTATTGGTCAGATGACACTTGATCTTCAACAAGCACAACCGGCCAAGGCCTTAGATGTCGAAGTTGATAAAGTTTATATTGTCTCGGTAACAAGTGGTTACGCTACTCCTTGCCCTTACTGTCAACAAGATGCTTGGCAAAAGGTCTTTAGCTCACAGCCAGAGACAGCAAAAGGCTATGGGTTAACTTGGCGAGGGTATACAACTGATCGTGCCCAAATCGGCAGTAATACAACTTACGGAAATTATGAAGATACAATTTTTGGACGTGCTTGTTGGGTCCCTCCGACTATGCTACCGAGTTCACACATAAGCTATGCAGATGCAGGTGTGCAAAGAAGAAACCGTCTAGAAACTCAAGCGGCAATGTATGTAAACGGTTACCAAAGAGATTGGTATGGTTTTAATCAAGGTGCCCTTATTGGTTCATTTGATGGAGTGTCTTGGTTCTCTGTCGGAGCAGGAAGACGTGTACGTTCGACAACGCAAAAACTATTCTTAGCAATTAATGCTCCTTTTGCGGATCTTGCTCAAAACACAAATTATACAGTTTCTGTTGTCGAAGATCTTGGTGGTCAAACGGCAGCAGATTATGACTGGGACTTCTCAAAAGATCCTTCGGCCGCAGGTCAAGGGTACGGGGCAAGTTGCCAGTATATGCATGCTTGTAATGTTGATAGCGATTGTGTTGCAAAACTTGGATGGGAATATGCCTGTGCTCAGGTAACAGATGTGAAAACCAATTGGCCAAAATTTGATATTGATGCATTTGAAAGAAATAACTATTCAAGAGAAGGAGTTTCACTCTCTTCTATTTTAAATACAAATATTAGTAGTGGTCAAAATAAGAGATGTGTTTACCGCGGGGCCGGCTCACTATGTAAATTAAGCCCGACAACAAATGTTAAAAAGACAACACACTCAAAACTTTTAACTTGTGCTCCAAACTTCTACTGTGCGGCCCTGGACTCTGCAAGTTTTTCAAAAGAACTAATTCGCTCACCTAATGAGCCGACAGCAATCCTTTACGGACAAGCTGCAAGTATTCTTGGACGACCAATCTCTTACAGTAACCGCGGCGAAGAGCTGCCGACAAATATTCAACAAGCAATTGCTGCAAACCTTTCAATATATGCAGCTACTGGTACCTATGGGCCAGGAGATGTAGGCCTTTGTGTTCCAGGGCGCTCAACAGATACAACTAATGGATTTGAAAGTCGTCACGAGTCTGAAGATAATAAGAATCGTACTGATTATATTTCTCAAATAGCTTCTTGTAATGAAGATGCTACAGGCTTTAATCGTACCCGTTCATGTCCAGTATTCGACACAGACGGAAACTATGTGACTGTAGAAGATGCAACAATCAATGTTCCATCAGTATTACAAAATATGTGTTCAGCGGCTTCTGTTGATACAGATGAAACATCATCTTTCAAATCAATTGAAGCTGGTTTAATTAAAGATATCCTTCAGCTTCAAACGGAAACACTCGCGGCCAACGCCTGTATTAGAAGAGCGGGAGCTGTTTGTCATACTAACTTAGACTGTGGTCCAAACCGCCTTCATGCTGATGTGGCAAGAGGACTCTCTCCTTCTAGCTTTGGTGATACAATCGCTGAGCAAAAGTACTGGGAAGAAGAACTCGTTTGTGGCCAAAGTCAACAAGAGCCTCTTTTAAATACGATTCTTGCGGGTAGTTACTATAACTATGATATGGGTCAAAACCGTTGTTGTCGTGAAATTTCAAAAGACTTCACGATGTACACACAAGTCGAGACAAATACATCATTTCCTGGTTATGACTCACAAAATGAGGTTCTTAATACGAGAACAACATCAAATGTATCTCCTGATGCAACAGGACGCTACTCTCGTTACTCAGCATCTGAGACATTTAATACAAGCTCAATTGAGATGAAAGTAGAACCGGGAGTTCTTCCAGATAATGGTCAGGCCCTTATTATTAATGAAACAGGACGCTCAAATTGCTGTGGTGGTGGTTTCATTAGAAAGTTTGAAGATGGAACAAATAACTGGACAGCTGGTGGACGCCTAAACCTTTCACCAACAAAGCTAGCTTGCCTTAACTATTCAATGAAGTCATGGCGTGAAGAGCTTCAACCTCTTTACCGTAATAACTGGCTAATGGAATACTCTTTCATGAGTGCTATTGGTGGTTACCGTACTTATAATGGAGAAGTAGGACAACCATTTGTTTGGCTAAGACCAGGTGATCCTATTGGAAGTATTCAGGCAAATATTAATGCTGACTCTGCAGCAGTACCTGAAAATATTAATACAACATCACCTATCGATGGCCGTATTAGCTTCTACCCTG
The DNA here is from genome assembly GCF_047085455.1 of Halobacteriovorax sp. RT-1-1. Classification (NCBI taxonomy): domain Bacteria; kingdom Pseudomonadati; phylum Bdellovibrionota; class Bacteriovoracia; order Bacteriovoracales; family Halobacteriovoraceae; genus Halobacteriovorax; species Halobacteriovorax sp. RT-1-1. Next base: position 1,316,216 of record NZ_JBKIXZ010000001.1, on the reverse strand, counting down.
CCGACGAAGAAGGAACTCTATTTAATACGAAGATTGCATTTGGACTTTACCAGAACACTGGTTTTAATGACACGTTCAATGCCCCATATTCGCCAGTGGTTGTAAAACCGGCAGGATTCAATAACCCTATTGCCCCAGCACTTGGAGCAGATGATCTTGAACAACAAACTCTTGCGATTTACATTCCTGACTATGTAAATAGTGCATCGATTAACGATGTTATCCTTAACTATATTACTGATCCTGATGCGACAGACTTTTCTGATCTTTCAACTCACGATGAAGCAGCAATGACTGAAGTTATCTGCCCAAGTGTAGCAGGTGCCGAGCTAGCACTAGCTTCAATTAGTCAGCCGGCATACTGTACTGTTACTGAAAACAACTTAAGATATATGTTCTTTAGAATTAATAATGATCTTCTGTCTGCTCCAACGCCAATGCAAATTGGATGGGTATCATTTAGATACAATTTCCCTGCGAGTGCTTTTGGAACGATTCCAGGTGGACAAAAATACTACGAAAGTATCTTCGAAAGATATGAGTTACTAGGTGTTCCACAAGTTACTTATGAGGCCATTCGTTGTAATGACGAGAAGGCCAATCCGGTAGCTCATACTTCAAATGAAGGACGTCTAGTTGAAGGTATCTACAATGAAGTAAGTGATCCATTCTTTACGGATCCTGACCGAATTCCGGCAACTGATCCAAATATTGGAACAGCTGATGACATTGATAATCAAGTATATTACAAAACAGATGGTTCAACGATTGCCCTACCTCAGATTTTTGCGGCCAACGACTTTAAGTGTTGTTCAAAGCTAGGGACAAACGTTACAGACCCAGGCTCAATGTGTTGTTCAGGCTTTGGTGTCTTAAATGAAGATAATACTTATGAGTGTCGTCTACCTAGTGGGACAAATATCAACACTTATCTAAACTTATTTATCTCATCTGAAGGTATCGTAACAGAAAGTGCAGATATGTCACTTGATCCAGAAAAGCATTATGATCTAAGAACAGGATTTCCACTTGTTGAAGGTGCCAATGCTGATCAAGTAAAATCTAAACTAAATCAAATTGGTAACCGCTTCTGTCAACTTGGAAAAGTAAGAACAGGTAGCGCCTTTGATAATTACTATCCTCAACCGGCGGCCGGCTACTTTACTGAAGACACTCAGTTAAAAGGTTATAACTCAATTGTCGACTCAATGGATGACTTAACTGCTGATGACGCTAACTACTCAAGCTTTATTAAAGGTTTCCGTTGGAATCATCACTTCTATTGTGAATAAGTTTCATACACTGTTCATTTAATAGACAGTAGTTTCTTCAAACACAACGAAAATTCAATATCTTGCCCCTTCTGTTTTTTGGCACACCTATTGCTTTATACATAGTATCTAAACTTAAGAAATGAAAAACCAAATGGGGAAACTATGAAAAAGCAAAATCTATCAACACTGATTAAAGTTGCCATCTTCACTGGATTAATTCCACTTTCTGCTTATGCAAATATTTGTACTATTGTAGAAAGGAAGTTTGAAAGAAAAGGTTTTGAGAAGATTAGTGACTTCGATAAAGACTTTCAAGAAAGATACAATAAATACAAGGATAGATGTGATCTAGAAAAATATAAGATTGCTGAAGAGAAGTTTCAAAAGAAACAAACAAATATCGAAAAAGATGAAAAGAAGCATGCTGACTTCATTAAAGACCGTGAGTCAATTGAGCTTTCAACAGAAGATCTTAGAGACTACTATGATAACTCACCTATTATCGCATACCGTGCATCACTGAAATATAAAGTATTCGAAGGTAATAAAGAAATCTATCTTCAAAAAGTTTCTGATGCTGATGCCATTTGCCAGAATATCCTTGGTGACAAGAAAGCTAAAGCAAAAAGTGCACTTGTTTCTATCGCTGAAAAAGAGCATATGGGTCAAGTTCAAACACCTCAGGATGTAAGTGATCAGCTAGAATCAAGATTTGATGGCGCTGGCTCATCTGCCGCATTTAAGATCACAAAAAGAGGTATCTTTGATCTTGGAGACAATGTTGAATCAGGAACAGTTACAGAAGACTTTGAAACATCAAGAAAAGAGCGTATGGAGTTCAATGCTGATCTAAGAGTTCTACAGGCCAATGGAAGCATCTCAACATTTGCAAGTGATATTAGAGCACTAGAGTTTACTAAAATTGAGTGTGTTAATAATCCTGTAAACGACAAAGATACTTTAGAAGACATTAAGACAAAGACGACAATTGAAACAAGAGTAAACTCTGCAAAAGTTGATAGCGATGAAGATGAGCAAAAAGTAGTTGTAAAATTTGAAGCACAAGAAAAACAAAACTTTATGGCCCAAAAAGGTAATAGTGATCGTGTTAATCCAAATCAACCAACGATCAACGATATCAGAAGAGGCGAAACTACAGAAAAGTATACAGTAGATGATCAGATTGACTTTATCCTAGGTGGATCAGTTAACTCAAGATCACAATAATAAATACCCCTCCCCCCTTTAAAGGCCCGCATCATGCGGGCTTTTTTGTTTTGAGAAATATTCCAATTCCATATACAATTTAGATATGAAAAATTATTACAAAGTGCTTCTTGTTGCCACAATCAGTCATTTCTCAATGGCCCTAAGCCCTCCGCCTCCTCAGGCGCAAGTTATTGAAGAAGTAAAGTTTGAGCCGCATATGGTGGAGCATCTTATAAAAGGCTGTCCAGAAAACTCTGAATGTAATTCACAAATGGGAAAAGTATCAGAAGACTTTAAGCAAACTTTTTTAAAGGATAGCTTGATCAAGAAGAAAGAATTCGCAAACAAATATGGTCTGCCTTTCACTTTCTGGACAACTCTCCCTAAAGATAAAAATACAATTACCTATCAATCAAAGTGTAGTTTTCATCATCCTCAGAAAGATAAATTTGGAAAAATTGTAAATGACAGGCAGCCTATTTATGAAGGAATTAGATTTCTAAAGAGCACGAAGGAGCTTTCAAACAATCAAGATATCCTACCTAATATCATGTTAAGGCAAGGGCAAGAAAAACCAACGATCATCCCACGCCACTCTATTCCATTTTATACAAATGGAGCGGCCATTTACTTTCAACAAGAGTATCGCGGGGTTGATTTTAAGTTTAAAATAGAAAATGAAAAGGTCTCCCTCTTCACAGATAAACTTCAAAACTATGAGATACAAAGTGGAGCTTGCAGCGAAGAGCTCTTAACTAAGTTTAAGGAAATTAATAGTCAAAAGCTCTATCAAAGTGCATATTGTAAGCTTATCTATGATGCAAAGGCGAAGAAGTACTTTCGCTATATTTTTGGATGGAGCTGTTAATTGCAACAGAAACAATTAGAAGAAATTGAGCTTTGTGTTTACAACCTAGAAAATCTATTTATAAAGGATGCCTTTGATCATCCTCCAAACCTAAACTACTTTAAATCACCACTAAATCTCAATCAATTGCGTACAGTTTTTAGTGAAATAAATGCTGATATTTATGCTCTAACGGAGATTGGCTATATTGAAAGTCTTCATTACTTTAATGAAAATTACCTTTCAAATGAGTACGAAATTTATCACAACCAAGGAAATAGTGATCGAGGAATTGAAAACGCCTTCTTAGTTAGAAAGGGCCTGCCTTTCTATTTTGAGCATCTCTCTCACACTGATAAAGAGATTGATTTTATCTTGCACGATGAAGATGAAACAAATTACTTTCTATCACGTGACTTCTCTCACTTAAGAGTATTTAGCGATAAAAAGAAAACAAAACATATATTGAGTCTTTTGAATGTTCACTTAAAGTCCCAACGAGATGATTCCGGCCATGACTTTAGATCAGTTAGAAGAAGAAAGGCCGAGCTTGAGTTACTTGTTCACGTCTATAAACAAGAATCTTCACTCTTTAAAGAAACCCCTGTCATTTTATGTGGAGACTTTAACGGTAATGCTTCGAATGAAAAAACAGATGAAGAATTTTTATCACTATACTCAGAAACAAATCTTAAAGATGTACTTGGAATTTTTGAATTACCACTAGAGTACCGAACAACATTCTATCAATTCGTTGGCCAAGCGGCCCACCCTCTTCAACTTGATTACCTCTTTATTGATGAAAGATTTAAAAATCAAATTGCAGATGCTGCTGTCTATCGCTACCGCAACTCAGTTGGAAAGGTTTTAGGCCCGCCGCGCAAACGATCGGATATATGGAATAATCCCTCTGACCACTACCCTGTGTACGCAATTTATAAACTATTGAAATAAGATTCGAGAATTGATGATTTACGCGATGCAATTGCAAGGATGAAAAAGATCATTTAATAAATTCTCTATGCATCAAATTAAACAACACATCTTAATCTGGCTTTTTGCGTTACCTACTTTTGCAGCTTCTGTTGTTGCCATCAGTGATAACCAAATTGATATCAATCATATTGATCTTAAGGATCATCTTTTTTCTAATCGCCAAGAAATCGAAAATGGTAAAGATAGCGACGCTAATGGAAAGATTGATGATCTTAATGGTTGGAATTATATCCAAAACTCTGGAAAGGTTTTTGATGACGGCCTTATTGGAACTTTCGACCCAAGAGTTTTTGAATACTATGAAATTAGAAAGAAGAAGACACTAAAGACGGCAACTGAAAGTGAACTTAAATGGTACACGGAAATTAGAAAAGACGACGAGTTTATGGAAAGCAGAGATGAGTTCTCTTCATATACGCACGGCTCTCATGTTGCATGTCTTGCAATGAACACAAAAACTTTGCCGTACGAGCTAAAGTCAGGAGATCTCCAATATCTTCCAATTCGCTACTTAGGAGATGATCCGAAAGGTCTATTTGCTAAGAAGGAATTTATTCCTAGCAAATATAGTAAGTCATATCTAAAGATTAGAAATATCGAAAGATACTTAATGTACTATGAAAACTGGATGATTTCTAAAATGAGAGAAACTGTTAAGTACTCGTCTAAGTTTTCAAATATCTATCACGCATCTTGGGGACAAAGCTGGGAGCCAGCCTATGATATGATCAACGGGCTCTTCCAAGATGAATTTAATTTAAAAGAAAAAGAAGTTAATGATAAATATGAAAAGCTAATCACTCAAATGCGTGATAGCTATATGAAAGGACTGATGGACAAAGGTCTAGAAGTGGTAAAAGCATATCCTAAAATGCTTTTCGTATTTTCTGCTGGAAATAAGAAAGACGATACGGACTCTTTATTGCATTATCCATCTTCAATTATTGCAGAAAACGTTATTTCTGTTGCCGCAATTGATGAACACAATAAGGATAAGGCCTATTTTTCTAATTTCGGAAAAAAGACTGTGACAATCTTTGCACCAGGAGTGGCAATCAATTCATGCTCACCCGGCGATAACTATGTTCCAATAAATGGAACTTCTCAAGCAGCTCCACAAGTAACAAACACGGCCGCAATGATTTATGCCATGGCGGACTTTTACAATAAAGATATTAATGGATCTTTTGTAAAAGACATACTGGAAGACTCGGCCAAAAAACTGAGTACTTTAAGCAATCTTTGCACAAGTGGTGGACTACTCGATCAACAAAGCGCTCTAAGCCTTGCACGTTACTATTTAAAGTAAAACCTATGCTAAATTTTTAGCTGAAATTTCATACGGAATGAGCATATTTTGCCTAAACCTCTTATCTATTTTGACGATAAGAATAGATAAGAGGTGGATCATATGAACAAATTAGCAACTTTAATCTTACTATCTTCATTAATGAGCTGTGCGAGTAGTACGCACCAAACTGAATCAATTGAAAGCAAAATTGCAGGCTTTGAAGATCGCTCAGATAGTGAAGTTAATCCAATCCCTTCTTATAAAATTAGAAGCTTTAAAAAGAAGAGTCGTGGCCCAGCGAGTGTTGGTCAAGAACTGACTAAAGATATCTCTAAGCTTGATAATAAGAAAGTCTACTTTCTTTCGCTTTATGAACAATACTTAACATTCTCTGATCTCTACCCTAGTTTTAAAAAAGACGTTAAAACATGTGCTTACTTTCATCAAGAGTTTAGCTCATATAATGACAAACCAAAGACTTGGAGTTATCAGCTAAGAGAAGATATTGATGACAATATTGAAAATGTGGTTTGGCACCTTCCATATGATGGAGAGAGAGCAACAAAAGCAACTCTTCCTCTTGCAATGAAAGAACATATGGATCGTACATATTACGAAATATCAAAACTATGTGACAATGGTTTCTCTGATAATTACTACGTTTTCGAAAACTATATTTCGTTAGCAAAAAGTAATAAAGTTTATGCAGGAACAAGTGAAGGTGCAAACTCACTAGTTAAAACAAGTCTTGTTTTTAACAAATTACTAATCGACAATCTTTCAACAAAGAAGAAAGTTAATATCGGTCGTGGACTAGCTTCAAAATCAGAAGATATTGAGTATACGGAAATTTCTTTTAGAAGAATGCAAGCACTTTGGTTTTAGGAATCTTTAACTAAATTAGGCCTTACCGACCTTTTAATTAACTTTAAGTAGAACCTATGATGTTCATATGAAAGTTCTACTTTTAATTCCCCTATTCATTATTGCATTGCTATCTTGCAATCAAGATCACCCCAAGCAGGGCCGCTTATCAGAGATAACAAGAAATTTTTACGAAATCCCTTCATTCTTTGATATCGAGATTGTCTCAATTGATATACAAAGTGAAGTCTTAGATCAAAATTACAATTGCTACGAATATAAACTTGATATCAACCTTAAGGCAAAAGAAGACCTACTAACCCTAAGACCGAATCGTCCATTTGGAAAGTATCGAATTAGAACAACAAAGGGTGAAGAGTTCATTCCCATCACAAATACAAAAGTTGAATTAGAAAAAGAAATTAGATACTACGAAGAGCAAATAGATCAGGTAGCTCTTATCAGTCAATGTGTACGAATGCGAGGAAAGAAATGTATTCGCTACAGAAAGGTGAAGGCCTCTCGTCGCCATAAAGAAAGTATGATTGATCGAAAAATAGCATCAACGAAGAAGTTCTTTCCTTTCGCAATAAATAAGAATCAGAATACTATTGTAAAAGAGCTACCCATTGTTGTTTGTAAGAATGAATTAACTAATAAGTGGAATTAGATAACACCAGTTAAGAGTAAATAAACCTCTCTAACATTTGCACGAACCACAGATATTGATGTCATCATATCCGAATAATAGATATGCTTTCTTCCATCTTCATTGTGATGAACTTTCGCAAAATCTTCTCTTTCAGTCATAAGGTGCCTCTTGAGTTCACGAGTACTAACAATGACCTCATTAATTTCATCTTCAGTTGCAATCTGTCCTTTATAGACTGAAATACTTCTTTGATAGAGAGATTCAACTTCTGAAAAGTAATTTAGAAGACGATCGGTTTCATCTGCTGATAGCTTCCAATTTTCGTAATACTTTGTAAGCATAGTTGTAAGCTTATCTAAGCTATCTGCTAATTGTTCGAGGTCAGAGGCGATCTGCATGAGCTTTATAGCATTGCGACTCTCAACTTCCTCTGCACCATTAGCAATTACTTTTGAAATAAAATCATTAATTTCAAGTTGAATATTATCAATAATTTTTTCGTAATCTTTAATTTTTGCCAGAGCACGGGCCCCCTTAGTAGGACTTTCAATATACTCGTGGCACTTCTCAAACATTCTTGAAACAATATCTAAAAGCTTACCAATTTCAAGTTCGACTAAAACATATGCCATTGTCGAAGAAATATGTCTTCTTTCGCCAAGGAATTTTAACTTTGGACGATCCTTAAATTTCGCATCCGGATACATTCCCTGAATAAGTTCCGCCACAATATTCTTAAAGAAGAAGTAATTAAGGATTGCCAGTGAAATAACAAAGAATTGCCCTATGACAACAAGACTAACCGTTCCAACTGTTGTTTCAACATTATGATCAATGATCACAATTAATAAGAAACTAGCAAATGTGGCCACTAAGTAATGGACTAATGGATGGAGGGACAAACGAATTGCAAGAGGTCTTGCAACTTTTCTTGCCGTATTAAAATTTATAAAAAATGAACTTAGTGTTGAGGCGCAAATAATTGAAAAGCAAATACTAACAGGAAAAACTTTTGTGAAGATCATGACCACTGCGATGGCCAATGTCATCGTTTGGCTTCTTAAGATGAACGATACTAAAGTTCCAAAAACAAATCCAATTAGAAGGTTTGTAAATAAAGAATAATCAACAAATCGAACAACAATATCTTGAACAAGATCCCAAGTTAAAAGAGAGACAAGACTCTCATGCATTACCGATACACCAAGAAAAAGAAATGCTAGTCCAAATAGGAGCTTTGTTAGCTTTCTCACAAAGCGTTGTGTAAATACCAGACCAAGAATAAGAGCAAAGGCCATAAGATTCAGACCTATCTCCTGTCTTGAAAGCATTAGAATAAGAAAGATCGTAACGGCCCCAATGACAGAGCCAAAAAGCATAGGAATTACTCGATTCTTTTTAATCAAGTTGGCATTAACAAGACCTACCGTCACGATATTGGCCATTGTTGGTGAGAATGCTAGTAGACTCAGCCTTGCACCATTCCAGAAATTGACGACAAAGTTCTTTCCATCAATATCTGAAGCAATATGTTTGATAGCACCAGAACCCAGACTCTGAATACCTGCAGAGATAATTCGTTGTCCGTAATAAAATATAGCGAGTCCTGAGATAAAAAATAAAACCGTTTGCAAGTATTCCATGACTTATTAAATATAAATCCTTGTAAGATTTAAGAAGTGGCCTTGGCCACCCAGATAGGGATAATAATGTAGAGTATTGTATCTCGGATCAGATAAAATAGGAAAAAATAAATAAAAGCTTTTGGGCCTTTATTCCATAATCCTTCAATCCCCAAGTATTGAATCTTCTTAGACATTGCCACCATAAATTTTGTTTTACCATAGTGGGTAATGAAGAATGAAATAGCACCATCGACCTTGCGATCAAATGCCAGGAAAGGAGCCTTTAGTCGCTCCAGTAAGGACTTTAGAACAGTTTTCTGCTCTGATTGCTTATTCTTATCTACTTCGTTTGCATTATTAGTAACTGAGCTCATGATAAGCACAAATTAGCAGAGAAAAACAGTGGTGAAAAGGATTTTAGGAATCTTTGAACAACTATTAATGACACCATATAGAATTTCTATTGGCCCCGAATCAAGATATATAAGATAGTAATATTATGGAAGAAGATATTGACTAATACACTCAGACAATACAAATTAGCACAATATCTAACAAAAAGAATTAAGACGAATAAAGAAAAACAAGGTCTACAATTCCATGACACTTTTGGGTACCGATTTGGGTAATCTAAGTCACAGGGATTATAGACGACACAGTGCAAGGAAGATTTTTTGCTACAAAAAATACACCTATTAAACATTCAAACTAAGAGTGAAAATATACCTACTCACCTGCTAAAAATGCCAGGTGCGTTTGTTCTTATTACATGTCAAAGAACAATCATCCTAACAACTACTGAATTCAGTGATGAAGACAGACAACTAGGACAATACTACTTTGGAAAGAAGGCCTATCACTTTCTACTAGAAACTATTTGTGGCCTACAAAGTAAGCTTAAGGGTGAGAGCGAGATCGTTGCCCAATTCAAAGAAGCATTCTCAAATTATTTAAAAGAAGATATTCGCTCTTCTCTAATTCTTAGAGTCCTTGAAAAACTATTTAAGGATGCTAAAGAAGTAAGAAAAGAGCACTTAATTAAGATTGGTCAACAATCTTATGCAGGTATTACAAGAAGAATCATTCAATCAAAATATGACTCTGGAGATGTTCTAATTTTAGGATCAGGACAATTAGCAAGAGATTCTATTAAGCACCTAATGAAAAAGTATAATGTTTATATTAGTGCTAGAAATCCAGAGAAAGTACAAGATATCATTAATGATTTTCCAAATATCAATATCACTGCTGTTGGCTGGAAGGATTATAACGAATACTTCAAGTTTAATAGCTATGTGAACACTATCGGATGCTCAGGAAAGATCTTTGCTGAAGAGTTCTTTGCTGGCCACTGTCCAAATAACTCAATCTTTGTCGACCTTGGCTCACCTTCTGTAATTGACACAGAATTTGACAAGAAACAGGGTGTTTATCGTTTAGGAGATATTCTTAATCACGGTAAAATGCTAGATGAAGAAAAGATTGAGAAACTAGACCAAGCGAAGATGGCCATTGAATCTCTTGTTGAGAAGAGAGCTAAGCACTTAGCTACAGTACGCGCAAATCTTTAGTATTAATTAACTCAAAAGCACCGTTATCTAAGTCGATCTGTTATCTACAGTAATTTACTGTAGGAGACGACATGGAGATTAATAGCTCAAATCGAATCGGACATATACCGCTTAGTACACTTAAGTGGATTCGAAAAAACTCAATTGTATTCGATAAAGAATTTATTTCTTTAAGAATGCTATTGCTACTTAGTCTACTCATCAATATTACATCCTTTGCACTTCCAATTGTTGTGATGCAAATCTATGATCGAATGATACCAAATCATCGAACAGCAACAGCGATTATTTTATTACTTGGACTAACTCTATTCCTAATGGCCGAAGCAGCTCTGAGATACTTGCGCTACTATATTATTACCTTTGCAGGTGCCCGATTTGAAAGTAAACACTCACAAGAGCTGATTAAGAAAACAATTACAGATTCAGATTTTTATAATGTTGGTGTATTTCAGTATTCCTTAAAAGAGATTCAAAGAAATAAGTCATTCTTTGCAGGACAAGGGATAATTACATTAACAGAGCTACCATTCTTATGCCTCTATTTTGGATTCCTTTTTTATATAAATCCGTTTATGGCATTAATTCCATTTTTTACACTGTCAGTTTATATGATGACCTCACTCTATTCTTTAAAGAGGATAACTAGAATAATCCAACTCAAGCACATAACTGATATTGATCAAAATAACCTACTTTATAAAATTCTCGATAATCTTACTGTGATTAGAAAGTTTGGTAGAATTAAACTATTTAACAATCAATTTAAAAAGAAACAGGCAAGAGTTGCTAAAAATAATTATCAGCTTAATTGCTATGAGCAACAGTTAATTAACCTCGGTCAATTAACAACACAAATTACATCTGTTGCCGTTCTAGCATTAGGAGTTTATCTAGTAAGAACAGGACAAATAGGAATTGGATCACTTGTTGCTTCACTTATTCTGGCCAATCGATGTGTAGCACCAGTCACAAAAATATTTCAAGTATTTAAGAAAGTACATGAGGCTAAAGTCATGTCTGATGTAATTATTCATCCAACAAGTTCAGCTCAAGCAAAAGAAAAACAAAAGCTAGAAAGTGTTTATTCGATGGTTATCCCTATTTATATAAGAGGTAAAAAGCACGAAATTCCATTCATGAAGGGCGATACTATTTCATTAAAATATCAAGACAAGGATACAAAGGAATTCTTATTTGCACCTAATTTGAAGGCCATCACAAAAAAAGTTTATATAAATGACTATAAGTTATCAGATGTTGATGACTTAAGTCTTTACAAGAAAATTGCAATCATAAACGCAAAGCCAAATATATGGAACGGCACAATTAGAGAGAACATCACTTCTTTTGGTCTAGTCGATGAAAAAAAGGCCCAAAAATTCATTAACATTTTGGGGCTTGGTGAAATAATTCGAAATCTTCCAAACGGACTTGATACAAAGCTGACATCAGAAGTTGAAGATAATATTTCTGATGAAGTAAAATCATTAATCTATATAACCAGACAGCTTGCACTGACACCAGAGATTATTGTTTTAAACGAATTTGAAGCAGGAGTAGATAGAGAAAACTATATTAAGGTATTCGAATATATTGCAAATATTAGAGAGTCACGAATTATATTTATCAATACCAGAGATCAAAACTTACTTAAGTTATGTAATCGAGATCTTTTGAATAATCGCATTGGCGAAATAGATACTTACTTGGCCTAGGGAGAATTATGTCGAATATAAAAATGATATTTCATAATTTAATGGAGCTTAAGTATCAAGATAATTACAGCGAAGACGTCAATGAAATTTTGATGTCTTATCGGCATATGAGAGAAGTTGATCTTATTAACTCACTAGCATCGATTGGGTTAAAAACTGAAAAGCTAAAAATCAATCTTAAAAATATTGAAAATAGTGCGCTTCCATGTTTACTAGTTGCGGACCAATATATTGAAAACTTTTGCAACAACGGAGATCATCTTATACTTAGCTATGACATCCACCTAGAACAACATTATCTAATTAATGATCATGACTTAAAGAGACAAGTAGACATCGAAAATTTCTCTATCAAGTATGCTCTATTTATTAAACAAATTAACCATAACGAACTCGATAACGAAGTAATTTTTAGAAATACAGAAAAGAGTTTCCCAAAATGGATCAAGGCTTTACTTCTTCGTTTTAAGAAGGAATTCATTACTGTAATTTCTATTTCACTACTTAATACAATAACAACAATAGCATTAGCGCTCTACGCAATCATTATATATGACATAATGATTGATGCAAGAGACATGTCATTTTTCATACCGGCAACAACAGGTATTATTCTACTACTTGCAATAAACTTCACTGCTCGAAATATTCGATCAAATATAATAACCTGGTGTGTTCAGCGACTAGATTATATTCTCGAAGTTGCCATACTTGAGAAAGTATCAAATATGTCAGATCATCAAAGGGAGTTAGAGAAGATTGACTTTCAAAACAATCGATTTGAAGAGATTAGAAACTCAGTAGAGTTTTTATCATCCGAAAACTTTTTAAAGTTAATTGATATATTATGTAATACCCTACTCATCTTTCCAATTATCTTTCTTTCTTGGCAAGTTGCTTTACCTACTCTAATTTTAGCTCCTCTCTACATTTTTATTTATCTATACAATATTTCAAATATCAGATTGAAGCAGAAAGAGTTTGATAGTTTAAATGAGAACAAGAACAATCTCGTTGATGAACTTAAAAGAACTTCAGAAGAAATATACCTTGAGAATCTCTTTCCAGTCTTTAGCACTCGCCTATCCTCACTTAGTTCCAACTCATGTTACAGAGAACATAAAACTAAAATGCATTCACAGAAAACATATCTCTTCTCATATTGTTTTATGGTTGGTGTTGCAATTATCTCAATAGCAATTGGTCTTAATTTAATTTGGAATCAAGGCCTAGAAGTAGGAAGTTTCTTTGGGTTAATGTTCTTACTATGGCATCTCTTAACACCAGCTCAGAAACTCTTAGAACTGCTACAAAAAACAGATACCGTTAACTCTTCATTTAAAAAGCTACATTATCTCCTATGCTCAAAAAGTGAAACGAGGACATACCGATCAATTGAAGATCTCTACACTAAAAATTTTGAGATTCAATTCAAATCTGTATCATTTCAATATCCTGACACTCTAGAAAATATCTTTGAAGATGTGAACCTTACAATAAAGCCAAATGAAATCTATGGTATTCATGCAGGCATAAACTCAGGAAAAAATGCTTTTATAAAACTACTTAATAAAACATATCTACCAAAATCAGGTTCAATACGAATAGGAGGAATTGATCACCGCCAATTTGATACTCTCTATTTGAGACAATATATCCTGACTTTAAATCTCAAAAAGTCCTTGTTGAAGGACATGAGTATTTACGAAAATATAAAATACATTAACCCGCTTATTTCACGTGAAGATATTATGATACACCTAGGTATCTTCGGTGTTGGTGAGTTACTTGAAGAAAATGGGCTAACAATAGATACTCCTCTTAGCGGTTCAATGAAATTGAAATTATCAAACGAGCTCTATTCGACGATTGTTCTAGCGATACCATTTTGCACTCAAGCAAAAGTAGTTCTTATCGAAGATATCCCTTCAAATATGATTAACGAACAATTTAAATTATTAAAGAAATTCTTGAAACTTTCTAAAGGTAATTTCTCTGTTATTTTCTGTAGTGAACATAAAGAGATACTAAAAGAAACAGATAATATAATTTATATGGCACCTGGCTCAAAACTTTCGTCTGGAAAAAAAGAAGAACTTCTAAATATCCTCGAAGAAAGTGCACTTGTGTAGAAAGATGTAAGGAATGAGATTTATGAAAGAACAAAAAAAAATATCTCTTAAAAATATCTCGGATTATGAAAAGCAATCCGACTATATTGGACAAGACATTCTGCTAGAAGAAGCAAGGGTACCACTAGCGACAAAATCGATGATCCTACTCTCTTGCTTTACTCTTATTGCTTTTTTTGCATGGATATCGTTTTCGACTGTAAATGAACTTGTAAGTGGTAATGGAATCATCGAATCAACTCGAAATATTATCACTATTCAACATAATAAGTCAGGAATACTTAATGCACTCTATGTTATGGAGGGACAGTATGTAGAGGAAGGAGAACTCCTTTATACACTTGTTGATGATAAAACAAAGAAGAAGGATAACACTCATTATATACGTTCAAACACAAGAGGAATCATAAGAAGCGTTATGATAGAGGCCATTGGACAAAGAATTTCAACAAGACAAAGTATAATGAGACTAGAGTCTATCGCTGACAGTGTCACAGCATCTATTGAAATCACTCCCGATGATATTAACTCTATTCAAGATGGAATGCCTGTTCAGCTAAAGTTTAAAGTTGGCAACAGGTATGAAACAATCCTAGGAGAGATTACATCGATCTCTTCTAATACATTTTATTCTAACAATGGTAAGGCCTACTACCAGGCCAAAGCACTTCTCTTTAAAAATCACCTTGGAAGAGACCCTAATAAGAATTTAATTTTACCAGGTGTCAAAACAAGAGCGGATATCTTTATAACGGAAAGAAGTATTCTGTCTTATTTAACAAAACCTCTAGAGTCCTCACTTAACTATGCATTAACAGAGAGATAATTATGTTTAAAAAACTACAGCAGGCCATTCAGGACAACATGTCAGAAGCAAGTAGCAGTGATAAGTCTCACATGCCAGAACATGAGACGAAAAAACCTAAGATACTTATCATAAGCAATAATAAATATATCACTGAACGCTTGATGCAAGTATTGGACGACACTTATGATATTATACAGCGAGATAAAGTTGAAATGATCATTCAAATCTTTGCAGATGTAAAAAAAAATGACGTTGATCTTATTCTCTTCTATGACTCAAGCTTAAGTAAAGACTTATCAATCTTTTCAATGCTAAAAAAGTACCCCAGATTCTCAAGTGTTCCAATAATAGTCTTGGCACAAGAAATTACAGAAAAGAGAAAGTCACACTATTTAAGCAATGACTTAAATGATTTCATTGATCTTCAAAGTTTCTCTAACATTAAACAGTTAATTAACTCAAAAATAAAACTTCAAGCTAAGATAAAATCTATTATTAATTATTCTCTCAACCACAATAGTGGGCTTGATATCGTATCAAACGCACAAATGCACATAAGAACACTAGCTGATGTTGCCGGATGTGCAAGAACATTAAAGCTATTTACAAATTCATCAATTACTCAAGAAAGGGCATTTTTTGAAATTATTCTAAACTCTCTTGAGCACGGTCAACTTAAGATTGATAAACTCGAGCGAGAGAAAATAAAGGCCAATGGGGACTATGAAAGTTATCTTGATATCCTATGCAATAGAAATAAAGAGCCTGTTATTGTGACATATGAAAAGCTAGAAGAGTCCTATCGTATCTCTGTCATAGATGGAGGAGATGGTTTTGAGTTCAAAAAATACCTAAAGGCCAACCTTAGTAACTCTATCAAAGAATCTGAAAAAGGAATTGCTATTGCCAATAGTACTAAAGGAATCGAGTTAAATTATATTGTTCCAGGAAATATTGTTGAAATTAATATTCCACATCAGGAAAAGTTCAAACTTTGGCACTAAAAAAAGGCCCGTTATTAACGGGCCATTATTTTAAAGATTTTCTAAAGCAGAAAATAAATCGACAACCCCGCCCGTTAGGATATCTCCATCCATCGAAGACTTGGCCGTTACACTATTCATTAAAACATTTTTTAATTCAACTGCTGTTAAGTAAGGGTGTCTTGAAAGTACTTCTGCGGCTACACCTGTTGTATTAGGAGAGGCCATTGAAGTCCCTGACATATTTCCGTAGCGATTTCCAGGAGTCGTTGAATAAATTGATGATCCCGGGGCCGCAACATCAACACTTTTAACACCATAGTTTGAAAAATAAGAAAAGCGACCATAGCGAGTTGATGAAGCTACAACTAACATCCCTTCACTTTCATAAGAAGCAGGATAAGTTAATTTTGTATCAATATTTTGTGAGCTATTACCAGCACTAACAACAACAAGAGTGTTATATGTTTTTGCGATATAATCAATTGTCTCCTTTACCAGCATTCCACCTTCATTATGTGACTTACCAAAAGAGCAGTTAATTACTTTTGCACCATTCTTTGCCGCATAAAGAAAGCTTTCCGCAATATCGACATCTGTTTCATCACCATAGCTTGGAACTGAACGAAGTCCCATAATACGAACATTTGATGCGACACCTGCAATACCAACTCCATTATTTTGTGTTGCTGCTATTGTTCCTGAAACGTGAGTTCCATGTGAATGGCCATCCATCATATCCCCAGTTGCATTCCCTTCACTATCACGCTCAAGTGTATTGATTCCGTGAACATCATCGATATAACCATTGCCGTCGTCATCAATTCCATTGCCAGGTATTTCCTTAGCATTGACCCACATTACATCCTTAAGATCCTCGTGGTTATAATCAACACCTGTATCAACAACTGCGACAATAATTGGAGCATTAGATTGTGACAATCCACTATCCTCATAAACTCTATTAACACTCATGCCATGCTTGTCAGCATCTTTAAATGCCCATAACTTTGAAAGTTTTGGATCATTTAAAACAGAGCTATAAATCTCATCTCCTTCTTCAATTGATTCTGACTCAAAAGATTCAACTGGCATTGGAAGAGGCTCACGTTTTGAGAAAGTATCAAATTGTGCATCAAGAATATTTTGATGCGCTCTTAATTTATTTAAAAGTGACTCATCCCCATTTGTATAGAGAACATATGTGGATTCAAAAAAGTAAACTGATTTATTTATTCCCTTAAACGCCGGAATATCTTTACCATTCTTTAACTTTACAATAATGCGTTTTGGGTTGATGTTAAGAGACGATGCCTTAGCTGTGATGTTAAGGAAAAAACCTAATAAAATTAGGACTGTTCCTATTAAGATCGATCGATTCATTTGCAATTCCTTTTGCTAATAAAATTTCAATGACTTAAGTGTATATATAAAAAAACGATATAAAAAATGTCTTTTTCTTACATTTTCACTCGGAGATGGGACCAGTTTAGTTAAAAATCAAAGAATAGACTCATCGCGCATGCTTGGTTTTAATGACAATTTCATGACAAAAAAGTAAGTTATCTAATGTATTTTACGTTCACACCATAAACAAGGATTTATTTTGAAATACATCATCGGAACACGTGGCTCACTATTGGCCCTGACTCAATGTAATCAAGTAAAAGATCAACTTGAAGAACTAACTGGTGACGAGTTTGAATTAAAGGTAATTAAGACTCAAGGTGACCAGATTGTTGATAAGCCACTTTGGCAACTCGAAGGGAAAGACTTTTTCACTAAAGAATTAGATGCGGCCCTACTACAAGGTGAAATCGACTTAGTCGTACACTCATATAAAGATCTTGGAAGTGATAGACCGGAAGGAATAAAGCTAGCAGCAATATCGAAACGTGACTATGCTTACGATATTCTCCTAATTAAGGAAGAGACTGTTAGTAAGTTAATGGCCAAAGAACTAACAGAATTTGTTGTTGGAACTTCTTCTCCACGTCGAATTGTTAATATTGAAAGCTCTTTATCGGAGTTCTTACCTTATGGAGACAATGTAAAAGTATCAACAAAGATGCTTCGTGGAAATGTAAACTCACGTATTCAAAAACTTAGAGATGACAACTACGATGCGATCGTTCTAGCAATGCCTGGTATCGAAAGACTTGCTATTACAGAAAGCTCAAGAAAAGAGCTTGAGGTTCTACTTTCGGGAATGACTTATGCTGTTCTACCTCACAGTCAATTTCCAGCTGCCGCTTCTCAAGGAGCTCTTGGAATTGAATGTTTAGAAAACCGTGATGACAACGGAGTACTAGAAGAAAAACTTTTTAAGCTTCAAGACAAAGATACAGTAAGTGAAGTAAGCCGTGAGCGTAAAGCATTTGCAAGCTATGGAGGCGGTTGTCACCTTGCAGTTGGTATCAATGTCACAAAAAAAGGTGATTATTATATTCATACGCATAAGGGAAAAGTTGATGACAAGGTAATCTATGAAAGACACCTTGAAGGAAGCTTCCCTGCACCAGCCTCTAAGGCAAAGGCATTCATTGGTCTTCCGCATGCTGACCACAGAGAACAAGAATATATCTATTGTGAGCTAATCCACAAAGAGGCCCTAAAGAATGCTCGCGTTCCAAATAACGACGTTCTTCTTTCTGCGCGCTATGGTGTAAGCCTTCTAAAGAATCACGGTAAAGCTGTTTATACTGCTGGTACTTCAACTTGGAAGCTACTTGCTCAAAATGGCCAGTGGGTTCATGGATCATGTGATGGCCTAGGAGAAGACACACTAGACAAGATTCGCAGCTCAAAAGCCATTGAAGTTTTAAATGGCCCTAAACAAGAGCTAACAATCTTAACACATAAAGACTCTTACTCTGACTATGGACAAGTATTTGAATCATATGAAAAGAGCAATAAAGAAATTCGTGAAACATTCTTAGATGAGCTTAGACAGTGCGATGTATTCTTTTGGACTAGTTACTCACAATACAAAACTTATGTTGAACACCTTCCAGAGTTAAAAGACAAATTTCATGCTTGTGGACTTGGTAAAACATTTGAACAACTTTCAAAAGAAGGCGTTACTGTTCGTCCATTCGCGAGTATGGAAGAATTTAAAGCTTGGCTAAAAAAATAAATATAAAAGGATTACATATGAGCAATATGCACACAGAAATTTTTGAAAAAAGTAAGAAGATGGTTCCAGGTGGAGTTCACTCACCTGTTCGTTCATTCAAAGGAATGACATCAACACCAAAATTCTTTAAAAGCGCTAAAGGTGCTTACTTTACAGATATCGAAGGTAAAGAATATATCGACTTTTGCATGAGCTTTGGGCCACTCGTTCTTGGACACCAAAACGAAACTGTAAAAGAAAAACTAACTGAGGCCTTAGGTCGTGGCTGGAGTTATGGTGCTTGTGAACCATATTCAGTTGATCTAGCTGAATACCTACTTTCTCGTCTTACACATGTTGATCAAATCAGATTTGTAAACTCGGGAACAGAAGCAGTTATGACAGCACTTCGTCTTGCACGTGGTGTGACAGGAAGAAATAAAATTATTAAGTTTAATGGTTGCTACCACGGTCACGTTGATGCCATGCTAATTAAAGCGGGATCAGGACTTGCTGGTGCTGCTGAGTCTTCTTCTCTTGGTGTTCCAAAAGGTGTTGCAGATGACACTCTAATTCTAGAGCTTGAAGATCTTGAGGGTGTAAAGAAATGCTTTGAAGATCACAAAGATGAAATCGCTGCAATCATTGTTGAGCCACTTCCGGCAAATAATGGTCTCTTAATTCAAGACCAAGCATTCCTTGAAGGATTAAGAGAGATCACAAAAGCAAATGATGCACTTTTAATTTTTGATGAAGTAATTTCAGGCTTCCGTGTTGCTTTTGGTGGTATGGCAGAACTGACTGGAATCACTCCAGATATCGTTACTTACGGTAAAGTAATTGGTGGTGGTCTTCCAGTTGGAGCAATTGCGGCCAAGAAAGAAATTATGGAACACCTTGCTCCTGTTGGTGGTGTTTACCAAGCTGGAACTCTAAGTGCAAACCCACTTGCAATGGTTGGTGGACTTGGGACACTTAAACAAATGACAAAAGAGAGCTACCAAGAGCTTGAAGATAATACTCTAAGAATTGTTAATATCTTTAAGAAGTGGCTTGCTGAATATAACGATGGTCAATTTTCAAACTACAACGTAATTCACCACTCTTCTCTATTTTGGATCGTTCCAGGAGATAAGATAAAGTCAGTTGGAAATATTCCAGGCAATATTGGTGAAGACTTTGTTCCACTATTTGAACTTCTTCTTGAAAAGGGAATTTACCTGTCTCCAAATGCATATGAAGTTGGATTTGGTTCACTTGCACATAACGAAGAAGTTGCGAAGGATTTAGAGAACAGACTTTGGAACTAAAGAAAGCTTCTTCTCCATTCTTTTTAATCTCAACGATTACGACGGGACTAATTGGGCTCTTTGGCCTGTGGTGGCTCTTTTTAATTTTTAAAATGAGTGACCGCTTGGCAAAACTTAATATCACAGAGGGCCCAGACATAGGCTCACTAATTAAATGGGAAGGAATTACGTTTCTGGTCCTTATTCTCATTCTAGTGAGCTCTCACACTCTCCTCTTTATCAGAGACCAGAGAAAGAATCGCTCGATTGCAGCTTTCTTTGCAGGGCTTACGCATGAGCTTAAGACTCCCCTTGCAAGCATAAAACTTCAATCTGAAGTCATTAAAGATGAAGTTGAAAAAGACTCAAACCAAAGACTTCAAAAACTTACGACTCGCTTAATTGACGATACGATTCGACTAGAGAATCAAATGGATAAAATCCTACAGCTCTCACGTATAGAGCGAGGTGGAAACTTAAATTGTACAGATATTGAAGTAGGTCATTTCCTAGAAAATATTATTGAGAGTGGCTACCAAAATAAATTGAATGTTACGGTAACTAAGGAAGTAAAAAACATTAGCCTTCAAGCTGACGAGTTTGCTCTAAGTATCATTTTCAAAAACCTTTTAGAAAATACTATTTCACATACTGATTCGAATGAAGTTGAAATTACGATCAGTACTAAAGGACAGGCCGTAAATATCAGATATCATGATCGCGGCAGTTTTAGTGGTGATGTCAAAAAGCTTGGGAAGCTTTTCTACAAGCACCAATCGACGAAAGGCTCAGGCATAGGCCTATACCTTTCGAAGAAATTAATTGAAACGATGAAAGGTCAATTTAATATAACTTTAGATAAAGGCTTAATCTTCGATATTCAATTACCACTATCAGAACAAAGTGACGGAGGTAAAGATGAATAACTTCGGAAAGATTCTTGTCGTTGAAGATGATAACAATCTTGGTGATACACTAAGTGAATACTTAGGCGACATCGGTCACGAATGCCGACTTGCAAAGAATGTTAAAGACGCTCGTTACTATTTCGAAGACTTCAAACCAAATATCATTCTAATGGATATTGGACTTCCAGACGGAAATGGGATTGATCTTGCTAAAGACTTTAGAAAGCTTAGAAAAGACTTCATTCTTCTTTTCTTATCTGCTCTAAATGACCCTCAAACAAAAGTTGAAGGGTTTGAAGCAGGTGGCGAAGATTATATTACAAAGCCATTTGCTCTAAAAGAGCTAACGATAAGACTGGATCGACTACTAAGCTTTAAGACTAATATCGACTCCCTTGAGGAAGAAATTCTTATTGGTGATTTAAAAATTTGGCCAAAGCGATTTGAAGTACAAGATGGCGACGGCAAGATACTAAATCTAACACAAAAAGAGTGTGCCATTCTAGAAATCTTACTAAAGAAAAAGAATGAAGCTGTTGAAAGAGATTTTATTATTGATGAAGTATGGGGTGAGGATAAATTTCCATCACAACGTACTGTAGATAACTATATTGTTAAACTTAGAAAATGGGCCGAGAGTGACTCAAAGAACTCACTTGAGATTCAAAGTGTTCGCGGAATTGGCTACAAGCTTATTATAAAGGAATAAAAATGGGATTATTTAACGATCGCAAAAGTGAAAATGGAAAAGAATTTGTACCTGTATGGTTTATGAGACAAGCTGGGCGCTACCACGACCACTACCAAGGTATGAAAAAAGATCATACATTCATGGAGCTATGTAAAAAACCAGAGCTTGCATGTGAAGTAACAATGGGCCCAATCAATGACTTTAAATTTGATGCGGCCATTCTATTCTCAGATCTACTCTTCCCTCTAGAGCAAATGGGAATGGGCCTAGAGTATGCTCCAGGACCAAAGCTTGAAAAAACTCTAGAAACTGTTGCAGATGTAAAAGCACTTAAATTCTTAGATAGCGCAGAGAACTTTTATAAATTCCAAGGAGAAGCATGTACTCTTCTTAAAGATGCTCTACCAAGTAACAAGACACTTCTAGGTTTCGTAGGTGCTCCTTTCACTCTTTATACATATGCAGTTGAAGGATCTCATGCTGGTGCCTTATACAGCTCAAAAATTGGTCTATATGACGGACGTTGGGATGCATTTGTCGATCTACTTCTTCCAGAACTACTAGGAGAAATGAGAGCTCAGGCCATTGGTGGCGCAGACGCAATGTGTCTTTTTGATACAGCAGCCGGTGAGCTTAATTTTGAAGATTACACTCAAAAAGTACTACCAGTACTTAAGAAAGTAACTGCTGAATTCAAAAAAGAATTCCCAAATAAGAAAGTAATTTACTACTCAAAAATGACTCACCTTAGATACCTACAGGCGATTGAAGATGACAATATTGATGTACTAGGTATCGATTGGCGTCATGACCTTGGTCATGTTTTAAATACTCTAGGAAATGACTATTATATTCAAGGAAACCTTGAACCAGCTTATCTAGGACTTCCATGGGAGACTCTTGAGAAGAAGTGGATGGACCTATATGAGTCAGTGCAAAATGCTAATGCGCCGATGAATAAATGGATTTGCGGTCTTGGACACGGATGCCTTCAGTGGATCGATCAAGAAAATGTACGTAAAAGTGTTGATTTAATTCAAACAAAATTTCAATATTAATTATTTGGGCGCAAAGCGCCCAAACTCCCTTCCTAGACGTCTTCTCCAACATCTGTGTAAGAAGATAACAGAATCTATCTCTATTTTAATTATCTGATTGGCCCTAAAATAATTTAGTTACAGTTATAAAATAACCAAGGAAGGTTAGATGAAAATTACACGCAAGATTTGTGTTCAGTTACTAGCAGGACTCTCACTACTTACAATTAATACTCATGCGTTTGAGCACAACTACATCGTGACAGGAAAGGACTTATTCCAGTCAACGCAAAGTCTACACTCGAATCTGCAAATTGATATTATTAAGGTTGAAAAAGACCTTGTTATTGCTAAGACAAAAATTATGAGCGAGCAAGCTGAGATCTCTCACCTTGCACACGAAGAGCATCAAAGATGTGGTGGTTTCTTTGCGTTTCAAACGAAAGAAGAAGCACTTCAATTCGTAAAAGAACAAAAAGAAAACTCAAATATTAATGCATTCTTAGCTGATTACACAATCAACCAAGAAGATCTTGTTAGATCGGCCATTGCAAATGCAAAAGAAAGCTCAATAAGAAGTGTTATTGAAAAGCTTTCTAGCTACAATAACAGATATTATAAATCTGAAACAGGTGTTGATTCTCAACAGTGGCTTAAAGATCACTGGACAAGCCTAACATCACACCGTTCTGATATTAGTGTTGATTTCTTTAACCACTCTTCATACCCACAACCATCAGTTATTGCGACAATCAAAGGTAAGAGTGATGATGTTATTGTAATCGGTGGTCACGGTGACTCAATCGCAGGTTGGTGGGGACGCACAAACGCTCACGCACCAGGTGCCGATGATAACGCTTCAGGTGTGGCAACGGTTACTGAAGTTTTAAAAACACTAGCTCAAAGTGGTTACCAACCTGAAAAAACAATTATGTTCATGTCTTATGCTGCCGAGGAAGTTGGTCTTCTTGGTTCTAAAGAAATTGCACAAACTTTTAAAAGACAAGGTAAGAACGTTGTTGGTGTTATGCAACTTGATATGACAAACTTCAATGGTTCAAACGATGACATCACAATCATCACAGATTATACAAACGAAGCACAAAATAACTTCCTAGGTTCTCTATTAGATAAGTATCTTCCAGAACTATCTTGGGGACGTGATACTTGTGGTTATGCTTGTTCAGATCATGCTTCATGGACTGCTCAAGGCTTCCCTGCTTCAACACCATTTGAAACTCGCAAACGTGAAATGAATGGAAAAATCCACTCATCTCGTGACACTCTAGATAATATGGGTGGAACAGCTGATCACGCTCTAAAGTTTGCGAAACTAGCACTAGCATTCACAATCGAACTTGATAGATAGGATATCTCTCGACTTTGATCAAATAAAAAAAGCCAGCTTATGCTGGCTTTTTTTTTATTTAAATTCAATCGATAGTGGACAGTGATCACTTCCCATAACATCTGGCTGATGCCAGCAGTTTTTCACACGAGAAACAAACTCATCAGTTGACCAGAAGTAATCAATACGCCAGCCTACATTCCTTGCACGACAATCTCCGCGGTAAGTCCACCAAGTGTAGTGGCCATTCTCTTCAGCAGAAGTGTACTCGCGAAACAAATCAGTAAAGCCCTGGGCCTTAAACTCATCCATCCATTCGCGCTCAATAGGAAGAAAACCAGTCGTCTTTGTATTTGTCTTTGGATTTGCAAGATCATTTGCCGTATGCGCGGTATTATAATCTCCACAAATCACAACTTCTTTTTTCGTCTTCTTCTTTAGAGCTAATGCTTTATCAGCAACAGCACGACAAAAGTTTAACTTATATGGAACTCGAGCGTGATCTCTTTGTCCATTTGGAAAGTAACAATTAAAAAGAATGTAATCATCAAATTCAGAAATGATCGTTCTGCCTTCACAATCGAACTCAGGAATACCAAGCCCTATCGTGTGCTTAACATTGATCCCCTTTCGAACCCAAGTAGCAACACCTGAATACCCCTTCTTTTCAGCAGGAGCAATTAGCACTTCGTGGTTATCAGGATTATTTAAGCGATCACTTAATTGTTCAGGTAATGCCTTCGTTTCTTGAAGACAGATTACATCTGAATTATCTTCTAAATACCAATCGTAAAAACCTTTTTTTTCGCAGGCCCTAAGACCTGCGACGTTCCAACTAGAAATTTTAGTCAAAACTAAGCTCCTAAGATCGAGATACCAGAGTCAACGTAAAGAACTTGTCCAGTAACACCGTTAGCAAGACGAGAACCTAAGAATACCGCTGCTCCACCAACATCTTCTTGAGTAACATTACGACGAAGTGGCGACTTCTCTTCAACATCATTTAGGAAACCTTTAAGCCCTGGAACACCAGAAGCAGCAAGAGTTCTAATTGGACCTGCTGAAATACAGTTTACGCGAATTCCTTCTGGACCTAGATCATCTGCAAGGTATCTCATTGTTGATTCAAGAGATGCTTTGGCAACACCCATTACATTGTAACCATTAAGAACCTTAACTGATCCGTGGTAAGTAAGAGCGATAACTGAACAATCTTTTGCCATAATAGGCTTTAGAACATTACACACACCTAGTAGTGAGTATGCTGAAATATCTTGTGCCATCTTGAAACCTTCACGGCTTGTTTTATGGAAGCGATCTTTAAGATCAGTTTTATCAGCAAATGCTAGAGAGTGAACGATTACATCAACCTCTCCCCATTTTTCTTTTACGATTTCCGCCATCTGAGTCATATGATCTTCATTTTGAACGTCTAGTTCAAATGTAAACTCTCCACCGATTTGTTCACTTAGTGGCTCAACTCTTTTTTGAAGTGCTTCATTAAGATATGAAAACGCAAGACGTGCACCTTGTTCTTTCATTTGTGTTGCAATTCCCCATGCAATTGACTTGTCATTTGCAAGTCCTAGGACAAGAACTTTCTTTCCTTCTAAAATTCCCATTTATTACTCCATTTCTATTTAGTTATTTATTATTTAATAAATTTGTATCCGACAGATCGGATACTTATTATATGTTTTGGTTCCTTAGGGTTCTCTTCAAAGTATTTTCTAAAACGTACAATGAAGTTGTCAATGGTACGAGTATTTGAATCCTTTTTGTAGCCTAATAATTCAAGTAACTCACCGCGCGTAACCACTTCACCCTCATTTTGCGTTAAAAGTGTCAAAATCTTCACTTCCTGCTCTGTTAGAGTATATTCCTCTCCCTGGCAGAGTGCTTTAAAGTCAGAAAAGTGTATTTCATTGGCCCCAAATTTATATATAGTGACTTCCTTTTTTGTCCAACTAGAGCGCTTTAAAAGACGCTTTACTCGCAAGATGAACTCATCTAAGTTAAAAGGCTTCGATAAGTAATCATCAGTACCTAAATTAAAACAGCGCACTTTTGATTTCGAGCTATCCTTTGCCGAAAGAACAAGAACTGGTGTTTTCTCATTAATCTCTCGTATTTGCACAAGAATATCCTCACCACTTATTACCGGAAGCATGAGATCCAAGACAACTAAGTCAAACTCTTGATCCTTATAAAATTTGATTCCCAAATCTCCTCGATTTGCATGAACGACTTCATAGCCTTCTAATTCGAGGTTTAAGATAATACCTTTCGCAATATTTTGCTCATCTTCAATAAGTAAAATACGACTCATTTAACTAACCCTATTTTTAAATAATAACTTTAATGTCATCCCCTGATCGACACCTTCACTTTCAGCGCTAATGCGTCCTCCATGAATTTTCATAATTTGAGTGGCCATATAAAGTCCGACACCACTTCCCTTTGATGACTTTCCAACTTGGTAGAATTTTTTAAAAATATTTTTCAAATCTTTTTCTTCTACACCATCACCATTATCAACAAAGAAGAGTTCACTAAAACGTTTCCCTTTTTGAAAGATGATCTCCATTGTCTTCACTTCTTTGCTATTGTAGCGAATTGCATTAGTCAAAATATTCATTAATAGAATATCAAAAAGCTTGCTATCAAATTCGATTGATTCTTCATTATCAAGATGTACAAACGATATATCAAGCTCAGAGAAATTATGACGATTACGATGAACAAACTCTTCGATTGTCTGGCGGATATTGATTTGTCTTAAATCAGGCTCAACTTTCTTTTCTTCGAGACGCCCAAGTTGAAGGATTTGCTCAATATTATCACCAAGTCTTTCTGTATCATGTCTCATAATATCGAGATATTCCAACTGCTTTTCTCTCTCAAAGCTATGACGTTTTAAAGTATCAATAAAGATTGCAATCGAAGCAACGGGAGTCTTTAGTTCGTGAGTAAATCCATTAATAAAGTTTTGCTGCATACGATAGAGCTGGCGAAGTTTTTGGTAATAATAAAAAACCATACTAAAGCCAACGATAATAAGTGAAACTAAAATAGACAGAATTAAGATCATTACCCATGTTTCAGTTTGTTGGAACTGAACAAGAGGAATATTCGACTTCTTAACAAAGTCCGTTAACTTGGCATTAACCTCTAAGTAAGAAGAAATATAGAGATATAAAGAAATACCTAAGGCCACCAAGCTCGATATAAAGATAAAGAGCGGGTGAATAAAAAATGGACCGCGTTTAATAAGTGACATATTGCAAATATTAGCAATTATTGGCACTATTAGTTAAGAAAATAATAAAAGAATTTCTATCGAGGACAACTATGCAAGACATCGCTCAATTTATTGACCACACTTTATTAAAGCCTGAAGCAAGTAGCCTACAAATTAAAAAGCTATGCCAAGAAGCTAATGAGTATGGCTTTAAATCAGTTTGTATAAATCCAAGTAATATCCTCGAAGCAAGGAAGCATATTGACCCAAGTAAGTCACTTATTTGTACAGTTATTGGTTTTCCACTTGGCGCCATGACGACAGAAACAAAGGTTTTTGAAACTAAAGATGCCATCGAAAAAGGTGCTGATGAAATTGATATGGTTCTAAATATCGGAAGGCTAAAAGAAGGTAATCTTGAGTACGTTGAACAAGATATCGCCGCAGTGGTTAAGGCGGCAAACGGAAAAGTTGTAAAGGTTATCTTTGAAACATGTCTTTTAAATGAAAAAGAAATTCGTTTAGCGGCCAAAGCATCCATAAGTGCTGGTGCTAGCTTCATAAAAACATCAACTGGATTCTCAAGTGAAGGAGCTAATCCTGAAGTCGTCTCAATAATGATTGATGAGGCTCAAGGAAAATGTGAAGTTAAAGCCTCTGGTGGGGTTAGAAGTCTTGAGGATGCACGTAAATATCTAGAAATGGGTGTAAAAAGACTAGGAACGAGTTCTGGTGTCGCGATCATGGAAGGTGAAAAAAATATCACAACTTCTTACTAATGTGTAAGTTTGCATCTTAGTATGCTATTGATAGAAGTAGATGAGAGAGAGGGACTCACACAAGGAGTTTTCATGAAGTCTATTTTGCTATCAGCAACTGTAACTTTAGTTTCAATCAAGGCGTACGCAAGTCTGCCATGTGAGCAACTCGACCAAAACCTGGCTTATGAAAACACTCGCGAATTCATAAGTATCAAAAAGAAAATCACAGAAAATTCTCAAGTAAATGATGACATTCGAAATCGAATTAAATCACTTATTAAGAACACGAGAAATTACTACTTCAAATCAGGATGCCAAAACCTAAGACATCAGCAGCTTGGGATTTTATTAGAGCTTAATGAACTGAAGAAGTTATAAGATTTTCTTTACCCTTGCCTACCTACTATTGCGCCAAGCAAAGTGCCACAATGACTTTAGAGTCATTTAGGCCAAGGCCAGGAAGGGTTATATGGAGAGAGTCACACACCAATTAACAATTTCAAAACATGCAAAAAAGCGCCTGCTTGAGCGCCAAATTCACTTTAGCGAAAATGATTATAGCCGCTTAAATGAAGCTGCTCATAAATTGAAGTTAAAAGGCGTAAAGGAATCCTTAGTTATTACTGACGATGCAGCCTTTATTCTCGATATCGATCGCTACTGTTTAATAACAGCAGTAAATAAAGACGAACTTAGTGATAATATTTTCACTAAAATTGATGCAACAATGATCTTATAGCTCATTCCAATAATTTGTTGGTAATTCACCTTTTCGAGCTAACTCACTTGCAAGGTTTGGAACCGCACCGCCAAATACTAACTCATCATTTTCAATTTCAAGAACTGAAGTCGTAAGGATATTATTTCCTTCCATATTATTGACTTCCAGCACTTGCGTAACTTTTCTACGGCCGTCATCAGTACGTCCTAATTGAATAATGAAGTCAACTGCTGTCGAAATATACTTTCTAACAACATGATAAGGAAGATCAAAGCCTGCCATTAAAAAGAGGGCCTCTACTCTTTGTAAACATTCCACAGGAGAATTGGCGTGAATCGAAGTCATACTTCCATCATGTCCAGTGTTCATTGCCTGAATCATATCAAAAACTTCAGCTCCCCTTACCTCACCAATAAAGATACGATCTGGTCTCATACGAAGTGTATTCTTAACAAGTTGGCTCATCGAAAGCCCCTCTTGTCCACTTGTTAGCCCGGCCTCTAGCCTTACACAATTTGTATTAGGAACAACTAACTCGAGAGTATCTTCGATTGTAATGATTCTCTCATCAGGAGAAACTTCCTTAAGAAGCATATTCATAAATGTCGTCTTACCTGAACCAGTTCCACCAGAGATAAGAATGTTTTTCTTGGCCTTAATAAGTGATTTGAAGAAAGGAATATATTTTTCATTAATTCCAAAAAGCTGAGAGTGCTTATCGAGTTGGAAATTATTTGAAAGATATTTTCTAATAGTGATTGAAGTACCTTGAGATGCATATGGTTCACTAATAATATTGATACGTGAACCATCTGGAAGTCTTCCATCTAAGATAGGATTTTCGTTTGAAAATTTCTTCTTATTAAATAGTGCCACTTCATTTGAGAAATCGAGAATATCTTTCTTATTAAGAGGTACGTTAAGTCCAATAAACTCTCCTCCTCTTTCAACAAAAACATTCTTTGTTCCATTGATTACAATTTCAGAAATCCCCTTTTTCGTTGAAAGGTCTTCTAACATTTTCCATACACTATTTTCTGCCATACTCTTCCTTCTTCATACTGAACAAAACTGACTTACACAGTCTTAGATGCAATTAAATCAGTATCTCCAATACTTAAGGCGTAATTAATTATATTTTTTTGTAATTGATACTTTTGATCAGTAGCAAGCATCGACTCTATTGTATCAAAGCTTTGTTTCGCTCTAATTAATCCAAAGAGCTTCTCCTCTCCTAAATATTTTAGAAAGTGAACAAGCATAAGGATAAGGATATCAATGCGGATATTACGATTTTTTGAAAGAGATAAAAGCTGATCAATTCTTCTATCCGGAAAGTATGGATGATCTTCAATCTTTTCAATATCAGACTCATAACAAGATACTTTTAAATACATTCCAAGTGAAATTAGGCGCGAATACCCACTTACTGTTTTGTCACGAAAACGAGATTCTATTTTTTTAATATCTTCGATCTCTTCAATAACGACAGCATGCGGATGATTGCTATTATAGAGAAAGTTCATATAGTAGGCCAAGAGACGATCACGAATACCGTGCCAGCCATACTTCTTCACAAGAGAAGTTAAATCTGTTTCTTCACCGCCATTTAAAATACGATAAAGAATCCTACCCATAGCAGGAGATTCAAAAATAAATCTTTGCAAATCGACAGATGTGTTACTTGAACTTGAAACATCACTTATTAGTAACTGACAAAATCTATCGGGAAGCTCTACATAATCTAATTCCATAAAACTATGATAAATGAGATTTAGATGAGATTCCAGCTTTATATTAGTAAGGAGCTCCTGTTATAATGAATCTATGAAAACACCTATTCTAGAAGAATTCAAACTCAAGGCAATTGATAAGGAAGAAATTAAGACGGCACTTAAAACGTACCGAGTTGGTCATCAGCCTCTCTATCTCGATGCATCGAAATTACAGAGGGATCGACTAATAAAGCTTCTTGGGCTTTTATCAAATGTTTTAGAGGAGCAAAATCTTTCACCAAAATTCCCTTATCCTTTCTATGTGATAACGGATGTTGAAGATATTTGGACGCGCTTTCCAATCTTTAAATCTCTTGAAGATCTACCAAAGTACTATCAATTTGAAGCGGCAAGGCCAACTAATAAAGAGCAAAAAGTCTTAGACTTCATTGATATCTCAGCTTCAAATATAAGAAATGAAGATGTACAGTTATGTCTTGATGAGTTTGGACGTACAATTGCATCCCAAAGGATAATAAAAGCACTTGCAAAAGAAGGTGCAAAACTTGAGAAATTAATTTTAATCTTGGAAGACGAAAATGTCAGATAACGATAACAACGACTTAAAGAAAATTGACCAACATATTAAAAAAGTCTTAGGTGATGAATTTGCACCAATTCCTAAAAAGCAATCTTCTGGTAGTGAAGAACATAAACTGACGAATTTTCTCGATATTGAAAAGAATCGCATTAAACAGCTAAAGGACTTCTTTCAAACGAGAGTTCCAAATGTGATTGAATTGAATCAATTTGATGAGCTCATGCAAGAATTGGTTGAATATAATGACCAACTTCGTGCAAAAGTGTTAAAAAAGACAGTTCTAAAAGACTCAAAGTTTAGTCTAAACTTAAAGCAAATATTTAATAAAACTTTTATCGAATAGGAGAAGTGAATGAAGAAGTTTTTTATGATGGCGCTTATTTGTGCATCAACACTGGCAATGAAACCAGCTACAGTTGAAATTTCGGGTGAAAATGGTGGCCGTTTAAATGGTAAAGCGTGGTCGTCAACTGAATTAAAAGACAAAGTTCACGTACTCTTTTATGTTGATCCAGATGAAAAAGATTTAAATAACCATGCTTCAGAAGCACTAGCTCGTGAAAAGTTTGACCGCACTAAATATGCCTCAGTTGCAGTAATTAATATGGATGCAACTTGGCTTCCAAACTCAATCCTAGAGGGTGCTTTAGAAGATAAGCAAAAGAAATACCCAGATACAATTTACGTAAAAGATCTTGAAAAAGTAATCGTAAAAAAATGGAAAGGAATCGTAAAAGATGACGATTCGAATATCCTTGTCTTTGATAAAAAAGGTAGCTTAGTTTACAAGATCAATGGCAAAGCAAGCGAAGCTCAAGTGAAAGAGATGATTACAATTATCAAAAAGAATATGTAGTGGTAGGTGCGAAAGCACCTACTCTTTTATAACTGTCGTGGAGTTCATCAAGACAGGATAAGTTTTTCTAAGTTTCTTCCCATTTTTTAACAGATAAGGCCACTCAACAACAACTTCACTTACCTTCTCGTCACCAAGGCCAATATGTATATAAGATGTACTCTGAGGTTGGAATTGGCCAAATGATGGATAATGCTGACGAGTATATGTATTACCTTTATTCGTATCAGCTATGATTTTAGCTCCATAAGCTTCTCTATTTGAATTCTTTCCTACTAATTTTAGCTTTATATAATTCTTCTGTGGTAGTCGATTTTCAAAAAGATATACTCTAGGCTGAATTCTAAAATCACGAGTATTTGTCTGAATCGTTAAGATATCCATTCGTCCATCATCATTAAAATCAAACACTACTGTTGAGCTAGGGTTAACAATATCAATACCAAGATCCGGGCCTCGGTTAACTAACTCATGATCTCTTTCTTGCACAAAAGACACAAGCCTTGAGTGAGGAGGAAACCCTGAATTATCAACGAGTAGATCAATAAGGCCATCATTATTCAGATCAGTCCAAAGTCCTCTCATATCACCTTGGTTCCAATTCGCCTTCGCCTCATCATTTGTATACTCTGTACGAATAAATGAAATACTTTTAAGCCCTTTATTAGTTAAAATACTTGAGCGATCACGAGACTCTAAGTCCAGAGAGTGCGAGATTTCTCCCATGGCAATATCATAATAGCCATCATTATTATAATCGCCACAAATTGCAAAAGTTGAATTTCCGCCATTAAAGCGGCCACCACTTGTGATAGCATCCATACTATATCCGGAGCTCACTCCTGCATCAGTATAGACGATACTCTTTCCACGCTTTGTGGAAAGCCACAACTTATTTGGATGGCCTGCAGAATTACTTGTTAAAATGTCTGCGAAACCATCATTATTTATATCGCAAATACTTGAAGAAAATGTAGGGGCTACATTAATATAAGTATTGCCTCTTTCTTCTAATTCACTTGTTAGTGCTCCCGAGATTTCAGAAATTTTTCCATTCTTATAAGTAAAAAGTCTATTTTCAATTGTTTTGCCCTCTTCGTTGCGATCAAACCAATTGGCCACAAAGAAGTCTAAAAAACCATCATTGTCATAATCAAAGATATTTACGTTAGAGATTGGCGCTATAAAATCAAAACTAGTTTCACTAAATTTTCTAAAAACAATTCCATTATTTCGCGATGGACTACCTTTGTAAGAAACAAGTGGCTTTTTCGTCAATGCTGACTTTTGATTATGAATTCCCGTAATTACATCTACAATGCCGTCCTTATCGAGGTCTACAAATTGCATGAATGTAACCTGAACATCATCTTCAAAGTAAATATTCTTAGCTTTTACAAATCCATCGTCTGTCGCAAGATAAAATTGAGGAACAGAATAATTCCCATTTAAAAAGACAAGATCTTCTCTTCCATCACCATTTATATCGTAAACATAAACACGTGATGCCTTAATACCATCAAGACCAAGCTTTTGAGTTACATCGACAAATTTCGAACTTGCCTTTGTTGGCCCATAGTTAAGTTTGACTTGTTTTGCTTTCGATTTTTTTTCTTTCTTTTTAAAGACCTTACTTGAACATGAAGTAGCAATTAGGGCCGAAGAAAGTAGGAGTAAAGAATATTTCATATGAATATTCTAATAGGCCCTAGCATTTTTTACTAGGGCCTAAGAGATTATTTTTTAATTGTAATGAGAAATAATTAGAAATTAATGATATCTAGGCCGTATCCATCATTTGCACAAACTTGATCAGAAGTTTCTTTAACAACTTTGTCATCGTGTGAAGTCATTGCCTTAAGATTTGTCACAACTACTGCTCTTGCATCTTTTAGTGCAACACGAGCAAGGTTAAGAGCATAGTCTTTCTTATCTTGTTCGATCTTATCACTATTAAGAATTGAAGTTGTACGAGAAATTACAGCAAGCATTACATAAAGATTCATTGCCATTTCAGCAATTCTCTTTTGTGGAAGCTCGTTACCGATAATATTCTTACCATACTTCATAAGAGTGTTTTCAACTTGAATCGCGAATTGACCAAGAAGAGAGTTAAACTTCCCTGCTTCTTTATCAAGTTTTGCGTGATGCTTAGTAATTAGTCGCTGACCAATCATCTTTGATAGACGACCTTTAGCAAAGTTAGTTAAAACACCTACAGACTTAATTGGATCTTGAAGAGCTTTTGATACATCAGCTGCTTTTCCAAGAGCTTTCATACTTTCAGATGGATTTCTAATACCAGAAAGAGCAAGGAAGATTCTTAAAATTTCGTTTGTTCCTTCAAAGATCATATTAATACGAGAGTCTCTCATAATTCTTTCATATGGATACTCTTTCATATAACCGTTACCAGCAGCAATCTGCATTCCTTGGTCAACAACTTCCCAAAGAGATTCAGAACCATAGATCTTACATACAGCAGTCTCAAGGTAGTAGTCGTTAAGACCTTTACACATATTACCAGTTGTCATGTATACGATTGACTCTGTTGCATAAATTCTTGCTGCCATAAGAGCAAGTTTATCTTGGATAAGACCAAACTCAGCAATTGGTGCACCAAATTGCTTACGACCTTTAGCATGCTCAGTAGCAAGCTTTAGGATTGTCTTCATTCCACCTACACATCCAGCACCAAGAGAAAGACGTCCAGAGTTAAGAACGTTCATGGCGATTTTGAAACCTTTTCCAAGCTCACCTAGAATATTTTCTTTTGGAACGATTACTTTATCGAAGTATACTGCACGTGTTTCAGATGCACGGATCCCCATTTTGTTTTCTTTTTCACCAAATGAAAGACCTTCCATTCCTTTTTCAACGACGAAACAAGAAATTTTTTCTTTAATTTCACCGTCTACCTCATGATCTGTCTTACAGAACACAGAATAGAACTCTGCAGTACCTGCGTTAGTAATCCAAAGCTTTTGCCCTGTAATTGTATAAGTGCCGTCACCGTTATCAACGGCCTTTGTCTTAATTGAATAAGCGTCAGAACCTGATCCTGGCTCAGTTAAACAAAATGCTGCTAACTTTTCACCTGAAGCGAGTTGTGGAAGCCACTTTGCTTTCTGCTCCTCAGTCCCCTCGTTTAAAAGTGCACGGTAACCAATAGATTGGTGAGCACCGATCATCGTTGCAACTGCGCCATCAAAAGAAGCAACTTCAGCGAAAACGCGACTATAAAGAGTGTAGTCAAGACCAAGACCACCAAGATCTTCATGAACACCCATCCCAAAAAGCCCAAGCTCAGCTAAACCTTGCATTACTTCTGGTGGGATCACACCCTCATGATCCATCTTCTCACCGTCTAAAGTCCCCTCACAGAACTTGTTTACAGCGTTTACCATCTCACGACCAAAGTCTTGCTGCTCATCAGTAAAACCTGGGTATGGAAATACATTGTCTTCTTTAACTTCACCAAAGAATAGATCTCCAACAATGGAGTCCATCATTTGCTTTTCTTCACTCATCATTAAGTCCTTTTTTAAAATCCATCTATGTGGGTAGAAAATTGATTGACTGGAATTCCCTGACATTTTAGCACGACATTCGTCAAATAATCAAAGCAAACACTTACTTAAGTTTAACCGACATTTTAACTCGGTCAAAAAGCAAGAAAATTCTTACCGAATATATCAATGGTTGATGCTTTGGGTAAACAACCTTAAAATACTATAAGGTATTAAAATATAAAAACTTTCAAGAAGAAACTTAATGACGAAAAAGAAAGGATTCTTTTCTAAAATTAAATCAAAATTATCCAAAGATCAGGATGATGGGGAATTTATTGAGCATGAAGAAAATCTTCATGACGGTGAAGAGTATGAGTACGAGGAAGAGTACGAAGAAGAGTACGAAGAAGAGGACAACGGCGAAGTCTACGAAGAAGACGTCGACATTCCCCTACCTCCCGCCCCAACCCCAGACGCAGACCAGGTCTTAGAAGATCCCACTCTAGAAGTTTATATTGACGATCTAGAAGCTCACTCCGAAGAAGATGCCGGTTTTCTTTCTAAGCTAAAAAGTAAGTTAACTAACAAATCAACTAACGAAGCTGATGAAGAAGCTGACTCTGAAGATAGTGACGAAGAAGACGAAACTGAAGGATCAGAAAATAAATACAATGTCATGCAACGCATGCTTGATAAAATCAAATCAAAGACAGAAGACTTTGACTTATCAAGAGTTGGAAGTGGTCTTGGAAAAAGAACAAAAGGTCAACCAACTGGCGCACAATACTTTCTTCCTAACCTATTAAGTAATGAATCGCGCCCTAAGATTCATCATTATTTTTTAATTCTTTTAACTTGTGCCTTCTTATATCAAATTGGTAAATTTGCGGCCCTTTTCTTAAATGGCAAAGACGGTGGCGCAAAATTTCAAACAGATTTTAGTCGCCCTAATACTTACGATCACAATGCATCAATTGCTAATATTAGAAACTATAACCCATTCAATATTCAAGAAGATGAAAACGAAAAAACTGAAACAAAAGTTAAACGTCCGAAGAATGTTGTAAAGATCTGCCTTGCTGCTGATCAAGAATCAAGACTTGGTTTCAAACTCTTAAATACAATTGTTCTTCAAAACAGTGCCAAGTCTGTTGCAAGTGTTTCTAACCGTGGAAAGGTAGAAAATGTTCGTGTTGGTGGAAAGATCAATAATATAGCAGAGATTGGAAGTATCACACGCCAAAAAGTTATCTTTAAAAACTTAAGAACTGGTGAATGTGAATTCATTGCAAACGTTGACGAGAAGGCCAAGCGCTTTGCTCGCAAGGCCAACACTAAAATTCTTCCACCAAGTAGCGCCAAAGACGTAATGCCTGAATTTAACAAGGATATTAAAGTTGAAGGAAATAACTTCAAAATAAAGAAGGAACTACGTGACTCTCTTTTAAGTAATATTGGAGATGTTCTAACACAGGCCAAGGCCATTACAATTAAGAATCCAGATGGATCCCTATGCTTTAAAATGACAGAAGTGAAGCCAGGATCAATCTATTCATATCTAAATGTTCAAAACGATGACATAATTTGTGAAATCAACGGTGCAAAAATCGAAAATATGAATCAAATTATGGGAATGTTTGGAAAAATTAAGTCTACGGACTATTACGAACTCGGTATTAAGAGAAACGGAGTTCAACAAAGCTACAACTACAATTTTGTCGAATAATTATAGGGATCATGGATGAAGAAACTATTTTTAAATCTCTCAGCGCTATCTTTACTTTGTCTTGCAGCAGACCCTGCTCAAGCACAGTTTAGACAATTCAAATCAAAAACCAAGGTTAATCGCGATGCGAATCCTTCGGCAGCTAGCCTACTCGATAGCAGCAATGCAGAGTCAGGAAGTGATGCATTTGGAAGAACTGCAACTCAGCCTAAGAAAACTGATGATGCTTACGTTAACTTAAATCCAGAGACTGCTTTTGGTCCAGAGATTGTTACAAGTTTTGACTTCGAAGACACTTCTCTTCAAGACCTAACTAAGCACATGCAAAAACTTACAGGTTTAAATCTGATTATCGACAAAGACCTAAAAGGAAAGATTTCTATTTCTGCACCAACACCTATTACTGTTGGTGATGCATGGAAAGCATATTTAGCAGCACTGAATATGAATGGCCTAACGATGGTTAAATCTGGTGCATTCTACAAAATTGTACAAGCTAGAGATATTCGCTACATCCCTACTAAAATCTACACAGGTAACTATGTTCCAGAAACAGAAAACTACCTAATGAAGATTATTGCCCTTAAAAATATTGATTCGACAGAAGTTTCACGCTCGTTTAGACCATTTATGTCTCGTTACGGACGAATCATTGAAATCAAACAAACAAATACTATTATTATTCAAGATACTGGTTCTAATATTAATCGTTTAATGAGTTTAATTAAATTCATCGATGTTCCTGGCCACGAAGAAACACTACAGATCATCCCTGTTAAGAATACTTCGGCATCAGAAATTGCAAAGCTACTTGATAAGATTCTAAAAGATGATACTTCTAAGAAAACTGCCTCAAGAAGAAGCTCTGATGGTGGTGGACAGATCATCTCAAAATTAACGGCAGAGCCACGTACAAACTCGATTATTGCCATGGCAAACTCAAGTGGAGCAAAGAGACTTAAGGAACTAATCAATAAGCTAGATGTTGAATTAGTTGCTTCTAATAACGAACAAATTCATGTTTACTACCTCTACCACGGAGATGCTGAAGATATGTCTAAGACACTATCTGAGCTAGTAAGTGGATCAAAATCGAATTCTTCAAGCTCAAGAAGAACTTCTCGTTTTTCTAGAACAGCAACTGAAGATAATAACGAATTATTTAATGCAGAAGTTAGAATTACTGCAGACAAGTCTAATAATGCTCTTGTTGTAACTGCCTCTCCTACTGACTGGCTTACACTTGAAAAAGTTATTAAGAAACTAGATCAACCAAAAGACCAAGTATTTATCGAAGGTCTAGTGATGGAAACAAATATCTCAAAATCACGTGATCTTGGTGTCTCTATCGTTGGTGCATACGGATCAGGTGCTGCAGACCGTGCTGGTTCAATTCACGGAACTTCAGGTTCTGTTCTGACACAACTTATTTCTGGAACCTGGACATCAATTGGTGGTCTATTTGCCGGTGTTGGTCTAGGAAATGAAATTGAAACAGAGATCAATGGTCAAACAGTGAAAATTGATTCAGTAAACGCACTTATTTCTGCAATTGCAAGTAACGGAGACACAAACGTACTCTCTACTCCTCAATTATTAGTTCTAGATAATACTGAAGGTATTTTTGAAGTTGGTGAAAAGATTCCTGTACCTAAAGAGAGCCAGGCATCTAATGGTTCAACAACGACTTCACTAGACACACAAAATGTTACTTTAAAGATGAAGATAACTCCTCAAATTAACAAGGTAACAAGATATATCAAACTAAAAATTGACCAAAACTTTGAAGATTTCTCAAGTAGGGCCCTTCCTTCTGGTGTAGCATCAGTTGGTGTTGGTACAGTCGTAAGAAGTGCTGTAACAACTGTAACTGTTCGTGATCGCGACACAATTGCAATGGGTGGTATGATGAGAGACAAGACAACTGATTCAGTAAGTAAAGTTCCTCTACTTGGTGATATTCCAGTTCTTGGTTGGCTATTTAAGAATACGACGACACAAACTGAGAAACTAAATATGCTAATGTTCTTAACGCCAAAAATTCTTGATAACTATCAAGAAGATATTGCGAGTACAGTTAAAGAAAGCTTAAATCGTCGTGCTTCTCACCTAAAAGAGTTCCACGGTGAAAAAGATCCATTTAAGTCGACTGCTAAAGGTCTTTACAACAAGGCCCAAAAACAAGAGCAAGGTCCTCTTTATGATGAGCAACGTAACAAGTATTACAAGCAACAAAACCAAGATAGCGTGATGAATGACTCTGTTATTGAGCCTGGCTACAATGATGTCGTTCAGAAAGTAAATGCGAAGAAATCAGCTCCTAAGAAGGCCCCTGCTATAAAAGTAAAGTCTTCAGATAAAGAAGTTGTGATTAAGAAGTAATTTAAAAAGGCTTGATGTAAATGAGAAACCAAATGCTAGAAACATTTGAACACGGTAAAGAAAAGATTGGTGAGCTTTTAATTAAGCACACCTCTCTTACACGTGAGCAGTTAGATGAAGCACTAGAGATTCAACAAGAATCAGGAATGCTTATTGGTGAAATCTTACTTAAAAAGAACTATATTCACCCTCACGATATTACAAAAGTAATTTGTCACCAAATTGAAATACCATACGAGTCTGAAATTGATGTGGATACAATTGATCCTGAATTAATTACGAATATTCCAATTAATTATGCAAAGACGCAGGAGCTTATCCCAGTAATGGAAACTCCCCGCTTTGTTTCAGTAATTATTACGGATCCATTTAATTTTGATGCCATCAATGACCTAAGAGAAATTTTTAAAAAAGATATCCATATCTCAGTTGCCCAACCATTAAAAGTTAATGACGCAATTAATCGCGTGTATGAAAAAGCAAATAAGAATATGGTTCAGTCTCTTGAAGACGAATTTGATGAATCACTAGATCTTGACGGTCCGATTGATATCCTAGATGCTGGTGCGGATGAAGCCCCTGTTATTCGTTTTGTTAACTCGATTATTTTTAGAGCAGTAAAAGAGCGTGCAACAGATATTCATATTGAGCCGTATGAAAAAGAATCAATTTATCGTTTTCGTATCAATCGAGTTATGACGGAAGTCTTAAGACAACCGCTTAAAACACACTCTGCTGTAGCTTCACGTATTAAAGTTATGGCAAAACTTGATATTGCAGAAAAACGTCTTCCTCAAGATGGCCGTATTCCAATTAAGATGGCCGGTAAAGATATCGATATCCGTCTTTCAACGGTACCAGTTCAAAATGGTGAGCGTATCGTTATGAGGATTCTTGAAAAAGACAATAATATCCTTCAACTAGACCACCTTGGTTTCCACGGTAAGGTTCTTGATGATCTCGATGCCCTATCGCAAAGAAAAGATGGAATTGTTTATGTATCAGGTCCAACTGGTCACGGTAAATCGACAACTCTATTTGCGATGCTAAGTCGAATCAATACACCAGATCGAATGATTATTACAGTTGAAGATCCGGTGGAATACGAAGTACCTGGTATTTCTCAAATCCAGGTAAACC
Source organism: Halobacteriovorax sp. RT-1-1 (assembly GCF_047085455.1). Lineage (NCBI taxonomy): Bacteria > Pseudomonadati > Bdellovibrionota > Bacteriovoracia > Bacteriovoracales > Halobacteriovoraceae > Halobacteriovorax > Halobacteriovorax sp. RT-1-1. Next base: position 1,275,203 of record NZ_JBKIXZ010000001.1, on the reverse strand, counting down.
ATAAGATTGAACTTTCATTTGCTAAAGCACTTCGTGCCATTCTTCGTCAAAACCCTGATGTTATCATGGTTGGGGAAACAAGGGATTACGAAACTGCAGAGATGGCGATACAAGCTTCAATTACTGGTCACTTTGTACTATCAACGATTCACACTAACGATGCATCGTCAGTACCAAACCGTCTGATTGATATGGGAGTGCAACCATTCATGATTGCCTCTTCTCTTTCTGGTGCTCTTGCGCAAAGACTTATTCGAACACTATGTAAGGAGTGTAAGAAGCCAAAAGATATTACTGACTTTGATCTAGAAGTACTAGGAATAGATAAAATACCTGAAGGTGCAACTGTGTATGAGTCCGTAGGTTGTCCAAGTTGTGACAATAAAGGCTACTCAGGTATGACTGTTGTCGCAGAACTTTTAATGATTAATGATGAAATTCGCTCACTTATTATTAACTCTGCTCCATCAGGGCAGATTAAAAAAGTTGCACAGAAATACGGGATGAAAACTCTTAGAGATGATGCCATTGAGAAAGTTATAATGGGAATCACTTCAATTGCAGAAATGAACCGTGCAATCAATATTGAAGGCGAAGACGAGAGTCAGGAACAATAAAGAAAAAGTAAAAAGAGTAAGAAGACATGGCCATATTTGATTACAAAGGTATCGATCGTACCGGAACTGAAAAGAAAGGTAATATCACAGCTGAAAACGAACAGGCGGCCAAGGCCAAAATTCGTGCTAAGGGTATTATGCTTACTGCGATAAAAGAACATAAGTCTTCTAGTAAGTCTTCTTTTGAGCTAAATTTCGGAAGTACCGTTTCAATCAACGACCTCTCACTTATGACAAGACAATTGGCCACTCTTGTTAAAGCAAAGATTCAAATTGTTGAAGCCTTCAATGCACTTATTGAACAGTGTGAGAACCCAAAATTAAAAGTTGTTCTCTCTGAGATTCGTCAAAAAGTAAATGAAGGTAGCTCCCTTGCCTCTGCATTCTCAGACTATCCAAAAATCTTTGACCATATTTATGTCAACATGGTTGAAGCCGGTGAACAGTCAGGTACATTAGATATTGTTCTACTTCGTCTTGCAGAATTTACAGAAGCGCAAGTTAAATTAAAAAATAAAGTTAAAGGTGCCATGATGTATCCAATCATCATGTTACTAGTTGGAGCCCTTGTTATGGGTGTAATTCTAGTTTTAGTTATTCCTAAGATTACAAAGATTTTTGTTTCGATGAAAAAAGAGTTACCTCTGCCGACAAAAATTTCAATTTGGCTATCAGGGTTTTTACAACAATATTGGTGGGCCGTAATAATTGGCGCCTTTGGTCTTTATTGGCTATTTAATCGCTATATTAATACAAAGAATGGCCGCGCAAAATGGGACTACGTGACTCTAAAGCTTCCAGTATTTGGTTCACTTATTACAATGGTGAACGTTTCACGCTTTGCTTCAACTCTTGCAACACTTTTAAATTCAGGTGTACCAATTCTTGCTTCAATGAAGATTGTTAAAAACCTAATTGGTAATGTCCATATGCAAGATGCAATTGAAAGCGCTCGTATTAATATATCGGAAGGTTCTTCCATGGCAGCGCCCCTTGCACAATCAGGATACTTCCCTATCATGGTTACACATATGATAAGCTTAGGTGAAAAATCAGGTGAACTCGAACCAATGCTTAACATCATTGCGGAAAACTACGAGGATCAGGTAGAATCTAAATTAAGTGGGTTAACATCTGTACTCGAACCTATTATGATGGTCGGCATGGGTGGAGCTGTTGCTTTCATTGTAATGTCAGTTGTCGTTCCAATGATGGAGCTAAACTCAATCAATTAAGCTTTTTAGAGGATATAGAAAAGAAGACATTTAAGGAGATTTTAAATGAAGTACAATTTTTTTAAACGCCAAGTAATGAAGAGTCAGGCCGGGATGACATTAATTGAAATCCTAATTGCCCTTACTCTAATTTCACTTATGGGGACATTTATTGCAGGTAAAGTTTTCGACTCACTAGAAGAAGGTCGTGTAAAATCTGCTAACATTCAAATGAAATCACTAGAGTCACTACTGAAAGACTTTAGAAGAAAGTGTAACTTCTACCCTACAACAGAGATGGGATTAGACGCACTTATCAACAAACCGTCTGGCGGACGCGAGTGTAAGAATTATCCACCAAATGGATTTATCGATGCGGATGAAATCCCATTAGATCCATGGGATATGGAGTATGTTTATACTTCAGATGGAAAGACTTACAACATCATGTCTTATGGTAATGATAACGAAGAGGGCGGAGAAGGTTTCGCTGCCGATATCTACTTAAGAGACAATAAGTAATCTAAAATAAATTAGGGAAACTATGCATAAGGCACATGGACAATCAGGTTTTACATTAATTGAAATTCTGGTATCCATGGCCTTAGCTTCCCTACTTCTTTACATGGTTGCAGGATCAACCTTTTCCTCACGCCGCAACCTAGATGATACGATTGAAAATGTTGAACGAGTTATTCGCTTCTCAAGTGATGAAGCGAGCTTAACAAATAAATTTCTACGCGTTGGTTTTGATTTAGAAGATATCGACCAAAAACTCTCTTTAGAAATGGCACAAAGTAATGACTTTGTAATTGATATGGATTCAACAAAGAATTACGATGACATGACTGATGAAGAGAAAAAAGAAGCAAATAAGAAAGGTCGCTTCATGCCTCTACCGGACTTTGATGCTAATGACTTCCGTCCAACGGGCGGTGTTCGCATTGTTGCAGTTGGCAGCACACTAACACAAAAATTACACATAACTGGCAAACCATATGTCTACTTTTACCCCACAGGTGAGAAAGATTCTGTTATAATTATTCTTGCAACTGAAGATGAAATGGTCGCACTATCAACAGAGCCATACAGTCAAGTAATCAATCGTGAGTACGTGGCCTTGGAAGATGTTAACTTCTCTAGTGACGACTTTATTGAAAAACTAACAACAAAAGCAGAAGAACTTTATAACGAATGGTTAAGCAATTAAAAAATAATTCTGGATTTACCCTCATAGAGGTTCTTATTGCACTTGCAATATTCGCTGTCTTTATAACTTCATATATCACTGCTCAAGGCCTAAATATTACAGATTCGATGGAGATGCGAACGGAGATAACTCTTCGTGAATATGGAATTGAAAAAATGAATGAGATTCTGGCCTACCCACCGGAGCTAAAAGATAGTATTACGATGAAGCCTGAAGTAGGGAAATTTGAAAGTAATGAAAATATTAGCTATAGCGTTGAATGGAAGAATTTTACGGTACCAGACTTCGAAAAGATAACGGGCTCTGAAACACCAGATGATGGTGACGATAGCAATAACTCAATTCAAAAACAAATCTTTGGTGTTGTTAAAAAGAACCTTGAAAAACTTATTTGGCAAGTTAGTGTCACTGTTAAAGATGATACTACAGAAGAAACGTTTACAATAAGTACGTGGCTTTCAAATGATAAATATAAAGTAGAGATAAACGGACTCTAGAAGATGAGAAGTTTTAAAACCGATCATATTCACAAAAATGAAAAGGGCTTCACATTAATTGAAGTTCTTATCGCTATCGCTATTTTATCAGTACTCATGACGGCCATTTATACAATCGTCGACAGCAGTGTTAACACGAACGATCGTGTTACTAAAGAAGACCGCGAGAGACTACAGTTAGAAATTGGAATGATGAGAATTGAAAGAGATATCGAACTCATCAACTCTCCTCTTTATTACGAATCGTCTAAAGCAGAAGATAACAAAGCTTTTGCAAAAATCTACAATGCCTCACAATCTCAATCGGGATCAAGGCTTGGAGGATCGTCTCAACAGCAACAGCAGCAACAACAATCAAGTAAATATGTGATGACTTCTCATATATATCAGAATAAGAATTTTGATAACTTATCGTCAGGAAATGTTCCAATTCCAATTTTACAAAATGAAGAGAAAGGTTCACTAGTTTTTCTATCTTCAGCAAACAGAAGACTTATAAAGAATATGAAGCAATCTAACTTAATGTGGGTACGCTACCGAGTGGTAACGACATCGACAGAGGGGCAAGAGGAAGAAGAAAAAAATACAGAAGCTCCATATTCCCTAACGAGAACAATCATTCCAGTTGATATTTATAATACTGAATTAGATTGGGAAAAAGCAAAAGAATATCCAGTAATAGAAAACTTAAGAGACTTTTCTTTCGAATTCTATAGTCCAGAAAAAGAAAAGTTTGTTTCATCACTTAGAGAATTAAATAAATTAAGAAATACTCCACGTCTTATTCGTATGAATATCGATTACGTCTCAAAGAATGGAGATGAAATACAAATTAATCGAACAATTAGAGTAATGTGGCCAGAGTTTGATGCAGCAGCAGACTTAAAGGAAAAGTATGACTTTAAAAAATAAGAAGACATTACTTAAGAATGAGTCTGGTATCGCCATTATTATGGTAACGACGGCCGTTGCAATTCTAACTGTTCTACTTGCTCAATTTACGTATGAGACAAAACTAAACAAAATCAGAATTGAAGGTCAAATCGATAAAGTACAAGCTAAGCTAAATGCTGAAGCAGGGCTTCATTACGCCTTGTCTGTCTTAAAGGTATATAGAGAAGCGTGGAACAAACTTGAAGATAACACTTCCCTTCAATCGACAATTTCTAAAAGTGATATTGAAGCTATTGCCACACAACCATTCGTTGTGCCAATTCCGGTTACGACTGAATTAAGTGCTCTTCAAAAAAATGCTATTGCAGAGTTTGAAAAAGAATCACTAATACAAGGATCAATTTCAGTTAGTCTTAAGCCTATAACAGGATTTCTTAATCCTAATACCCTAAGAGTAATCAAACCAATGAATGGAAGCTCTTCACAATCTTCCTCTGAGGCAAGTGGCCAACAGAGCTCGACAATAACACCTCATCAATTCATGGAGAAAACTTTTACAGAAATGCTTGAAACAACATTTAGAAATGAGATCGAAAATAATGAAGACTTCGCTCTTCACTACTCTAATCTTGATCCGAAACTACTTGTTAAAGAATTAAAGTACTTTGTTTCTGGTAAAGAAGATTATGATGAGCCAGAAAAAGCAGATATCCAGAGAACTTATCAAAACCTTGGTGTTGAAGCCAAACATGCTGCATTTGAAACAGCAGAAGAGCTTTACTCTCTTGCAGGCTGGGATGATGAGATCGTAAATCTTATAAAGGATCGAATTTCAATTCATAATGTTTCCGTAATTAATGTTAACGAAATTACAATCAATCAGCTTAAAGTTTTATTTCCTGAAATGTCTGACGTTGCTCTGGAAGAATTCTTTAAGTATCGTGATGGTGATGAGGAAAATGGAACTTCACCAAGTTCATTTAAAAGTGACAAGGACTTCAAAGAACTTATTACAAATCGTCTCGGAGCTGTCGAAGCATCAGACTTTGATAAAAGAATTAAAGAATTTGCTGACGCAGATATTATCATTGGTACAGGTGGTAAGCTTTTCAAATTAGAATCCATCGGTATGTATGCCGACACAACGTATAAGTTGACTGCTTTTATCGACTTACCAATCAAACCTCAGGCACCAACAACGACATCACAAGGACAATCTGGCCAACAAGCAGGTGGTTCACAGAATCCAGATGATGATGACGACCAAGGTAGTGGACAACAACAATCAAGTACAGGTCAACAAGGGCAACAGTCTTCAAGTAAGTACTATCTCCTGCGTCCAAGAGTTGTTGAGATACGCACCTACTAATGGCAAATTTTTCATTCAAAAAAAAACAGCAAAGTTATTGAAATTTGGTAAAATAAATTTATGAGTATTTTAGTAATAGACTGTGGTGCCTACAGTATTAAATTTGTTGAAGGCCGAGTACACAAAAAAAGATTCATTATTGATGATATTGAAGAAGTTCTACTCGAAGATGTTCGTGGGCCAAGTGACCAAGAAGTATCGATTCATGAACTTCAACAAAGAATCATCTCAGGCTTTCTAAAAGACCAGCACTACAATGGTCGAATCATTACTCAACTACCAAATGAATTCTTAACGAATCGCTATCTTGATCTTCCAGCTAAGAGCAAGAAGGATGCGGAACTAATGATTCCTTTTCAACTTGAAGAGGACCTACCATTTAATATCGCCGATACTCACTACATTGTTAATCTTTATAAAAAGATCAATAGTCAATTTTCAGCAATTGTTCAAATTGCAGAAAAGAGTGTCTTTGCGACTTATCGTAATTTTCTACAAGCCTACCATACTGTTCCATCAAACTTAACGTCGGAACTTAGTGTTTATCAGAGCTTTGTTGAAGAAAAGAAATTAGAATCAAATGTATGTATTTTAGATATTGGTCATCAGACAACGAAGGCCTACCTAATTTATAACGGTATTATCTACACTCACCATATTTCATATGTTGCTGGTTCGGCCATTGATGAGGCCATTTCAAAGACTTACAATATTGGGGCAGCAGAAGCACGTATTTTTAAACACGAAAATAGCTTCTTTCTAACGAAGTCACAACTTGATAGTGTAACAAAAGAGCAGCAAGACTTTGCTCTTATGATGCATCATACTTTTAAAGACCTACTTTCTCAAATCGACCGATGGCTACTTGGACATAGAGTAAAAACAGGTCAAAGTATCGAACATATCTACTTAACTGGTGGTTGTGCCAATATCAAAAATATTGATAACTATATTACAGAAAGACTTCACGTAAGTGTTTCACAATTTATGACACCAGGTCTTGAGAGAATGGTTTCTGCACAAGAATACAACTCTCTAACACTCGCCTACACAATGGGTGCTTCAAATACATACAGAGAGCCTGCAAAAAACTTTTTTACGAAAGAATTTGCTTCTGCACTTAAAGATGGAATTAAACTAGAAAATACAATCTTTACTTTCTATCGTCTTGCTATAGTTTGCCTAGTTTTATGTACAGGATTCTTAGTGGAATCACTCTACTTCGTAAATCAAGAAATCAAGTCAACAGATCGTGAGATCAAAAAGCTAATTAAATCGAGTAACTTGAATATTACGCAAAAACAGGAAAGATATCTTAGAAAAACTCCTGAGAAGCTAACAAAGATTATTAAACAAAAAAATAAAGCAATTGATGTTGATTTAAAAGTTTTAGCAAAAGTTCCAAAGACTAGTGCTCTTGCTAACCTACACACAATTACGAGTGCGATAAAAAGAAACGAAGAAGTATCATTAACTAAGTACAAAGGTGATCTAAACTCAGGTTTTGCACAATTTCAAAGTAAGAGTGATCGAGATACAAAACAATTATTAAAAGTCCTTAAAGGACTTAATGTTGACGATGCCAATATTGATGAATCTAATAAAGATAAGATTACTATTAGTTTTAAAGGTAAATAATGACACAAAAGAGCATGTTTAAAGAAATTGATGTCGCTATTGATAAGCAAATAGAAGAAGCTAGAAATTCTGGTGTATTTCAATCATTTGCAGACCAACTACGCTCTTTCTCTGAAACTGAGCAAAAAATTATTAATCAGTTCTTATCTGGACTAGTTGTTATTATTCCTGTCATAGCTCTACTTGGTGTCTTTATCTTTAGAACAATGAAAGTCAGTGATCTGAACACAAGAAAAGAATTAGAGAGCGCTATTGTGAGCTTTAAAGAAGGCAACGTGAAGCTCAAGGCCCAAGAAGGCCCTATTGTAATAAATGATGCAATCTACGAAAAATCTGATTTCGTAAATAAATTAACGGATGCGACTTCGAGATTAAACTTAAAAGCAAATCAAATTAATGTTGATGGCTTTCAAAAAGAAAACTTAGGTGGTTCAATCAATCGTATTGAAACAAGTATTATGATTGATAAATTTACTAATAAGGCTTTCGTTGGCTTACTAAACGAACTACACCGAAAGTTTAAAGTTATCATAACAGAAATCGATCTTGAAAAAACAGCTGATGGTAAATTTGTTTCAGGCAAATTTCTTGTCGAATTTTATGCAAAAGTTAACTAATACATAATATGGGTATCCAGAAGAATAATATGAGTGAAGAAGCAGTACAAACAGACGTATACAAGATAAATAAGAAAACAATTTTTCTAATGACTATCCTTGCATTCTTATCTCTCTTTCTTGGATTCATTTTCAATTTTTCAGTTGAAGATAAAGTAATGAGTCTCGTTTATGATGGACTTAGAAAGAATCGAAGCTGCCCTATTTATTATCAGAACGCCTCTCTTAGCTATTTTCTTCCAGGTATTAACTTAAAAGAAATCGATATCTCATCTCGATGTTTAAATGCTCCATCAGGACTAACTATTTCAGAGGCCGATATTTCTTTAGGACTTCCAAGCTTTGCACCAATGGGTCTTACATTTAATACAGAGATAAGTAAGATTTCGGGATTAAATAATAATATCAATATTAAATCGATTCACAATTTTTCAACTCAATACATTAAGATAGAGAATTCTGTAATCAGCTTTGAGGCCCTTGGCCCGCTAATGAATGCATTTAAAATAGATGGAACGATCAATCTAAACGCACTTGTTAGTACAGATTTAAAAGCAATAAAAGATCTCGATATTTATTTAACATCAAAGGATTTTACGATTCCGGCCCAAGTCATTCAAAGTTTTGAATTACCTACTCTAGCAATAAAAAATCTTTCATTTAAAGCACATGCTGAAGATGGAGGGGCCGTTGAAATCCAAGAGTTAATCATTGGAGATAGCAACTCACCTATTCGTGCCAATGCAAGTGGAACAATTTCTCTAGATAAAAGAAATATTAGAAATTCAAAAATCGATCTCGAAGCACAGGTTAAATTTACACCAGAATTTATCGAAAGTTTTGCGATTATCAACCTTCTTCTAGGCAATGGTACTCCTGACGAACAAGGTTTCTACCATATGAAAATTGATGGGACTCTTGGACGTCCAAACACGCCGAAAATGATTAAGCGCTAGTTGACTAAAGGCCAACTTTAAAGCATCTTAATTCAATGCAAAATCAATCACTACTTAAGCCAAAAGAAGCAAGGCAGCAAATTGAAGCTGACCTAAAGTTATTTATCGATCAAAATAATTATCACAATTTCTTCAGTGAGATATATGATTATTCGTTATTACCTGCAGGAAAGTTATTTCGCCCTCTGCTCGCTTATGCCACTGCAAAAGACTTTGGTATAGACTTTAGTAATCAAAAGCTTGAGAAGTCAATTAAGAGCTTCTCATGTGCATTAGAAATTCATCATACATATACACTTATTCATGATGATATGCCTTGTATGGATGATGATGAATATCGTCGTGGCAGACTTTCAACTCATGCAAAATTTGGCCAATGGCAAGCACTACTGGCCGGAGATGCACTACAATCTCTAAGCTTTAATTTAATAAACAAAATACAAGTTAGGAATAAATACGAAATTCTAAATTATGCTCATTGGTGTTTAGGCGCCAAAGGACTAATTCTTGGCCAGGCCCTCGATTTAGGCCACCATATGACAGAGAGTTTTAAGAATTTAATTCTTACTCATAAGCTTAAGACAGCACGTCTTATTCAACTCTCAATTGTTGGGCCATACCTATTTAATGACGATGCGGATTTAAAAACAGCAAAGGCACTACACCGCCTTGGACATCACATGGGAATAGCATTTCAACTTCTTGATGATCTTTGCGAATTAGAAGATGAAGTTTTAAGTGAACATGAGGAAGCTGTAAATCCTTGGAAGACACGATCACAAGAATGTTTCAATGAATTACAATCTAATCTAGAATATATGAAAGTATTTTTTGAAAAGTACGCGTGCGAAAATATCCGTTTAGTTTACGGAGAATATCTTGGAAAGATACTTAGTATTATTGAACCAAATCAAAGAACAATAACTGGTCACTTAGATGTAGAGACAGGCGCTAGGCCCGCCTCTTTAGATCCAATTATTTCTTTGTTGAATACTTTGACTCTTTAGGTTCAATTGATTCAGGATGCTCTTCGCTTGCTCTAGTTTATCTAAATCAATATTGTAATTTACAACTTTTGATTTAGAAGACTTTGCAGGCTTAGTATTTAACTTCTTCTTTGCAACAGCACTGTCTTTAGAAAGATCTAATTGACCTCTTAAAACTAGCTTAGCTTTTTCAATAGTCATCTTTTCTTCAAATAGAAGGCCTTTGATTTTTGCCAGCATTTGAATATCTTTTTGTTCAAAAAGTTTTTGACCAGTAGAAGAAACGAGAGGTGAAATTTCATCAAATTCACTTTCCCAAAATCTTAATACGTATGGCTTTACACCAACGATTGAGCAAACTTCATCAAGTTTAAATAACGATTTTTGTGGAATCGATAATGTTTCTAGCATTTAAAATCCGTTTTCACTCTCGTAGTCATCATCAGTATCATTTCTGAATGATGTTAATGCTTTCGGTGTTCCTTCCTTAGGAGCAATTGAAGTGTCTTCCTTACCTTTATCATCGATACGGTGAACGTAGCGTCCAGTAATATCTTCTTTTAGCACCTGTGAAGGTTTAAAAGTAAGAACACGTCTTGCTGAAATTTCCATCGCCTCACCTGTTTGTGGGTTACGGCCAACTCTTGATGCTTTATCGCGAATTGAGAAGTTTCCAAAACCAGAAATTTTTACTTTTTCCCCGCGGGCCAAAGTATCTTTAATTACCTTAAAAACTAAGTCAACAAGGTCAGAAGCTTCCTTTTTAGAAAACCCTGCTTCCTTATAAACTCGTTCGACAATATCAGCTTTAGTCAAGCTCATTGCATTCCTCCATGAATCAAAAGAACCTTTATATATTAATAGGTTAGCAGAATTATGAATATTTCACAAAAAAAATTTTGTGGGAAATATATTTCATTTTAATAACTTAGCCTTTTTCGGCGTAAAGATGTCAATTAAGCCAGTTTTAAGAAAACATTAAGTTGAGTAGCTAAATAAATACCATGTATTATGTTTATATCAACTTCTTCTTGTCAAATTGGCGTATTGACATGAACAATCCCCAGCACAAGTTTTGCACTTCTGCTGGGGATTTTTTTTATCAGACTATTTCACTTAGATTATTAAGACTTCTTTTTAACTGCTTTCTTCTTGGCCTTTTTCTTTCCAAGTTTCTCTTGATCTTTAGCAATCTTTTTTAGGAGCTTTTGCTTTTCCGCATCTTTCTTCTTAAGCCAGTCAGTTAATTTAGTATCAACATCATTTAGCTCTTCAATTAGCTTCTTGGCAACAAGCTTAGGTGACTTCGCAATTTTTGTATACTCATTAAGTTTTTTCGTTTCATCCTGAATAAGTAACTTGCGTTTTTCAACTTCATCTTTTGTCATACGATAAATTGGCATATCTGCTAGATAGTCAGCATAAACGTACTTCTTTTTATCAAGATACTCTACGAAAGACTTTCTGTTTTTCGACTTTGTCGCCTTTTCGTATTCTTTATTTTTGATGAATTTGATAATTTCATTATTCTTTGTAATTGAATCTTTCAGATCAAGGCAAAGAAGTTCATAACGACGAGTAACAACCTTTAACCTTTCACCAGTGAAGATTTCAATAATCTCTTCAGCTTGATCAAAGATCTTTACCCCTCTTTCTGAAATTAGAGTGTAATTTGGAGACAGAGTTGAAGTTGCACCAATTGTATCTTGAATTTCTTTAAGTGTTGCTTCTTGGCCCTTCTTTAAAAGAAGTTCAATATTGATTTCATTATCCACAGAAGCATCAACGAAATCTTTGATATAACCGCTATCAATGAATTTTGTTAGGTGACGATAAATCTTCTTAGCATCGTAACCACGAGGAAGTTCAGTAATAAAGAACTTTCCACCTTTTTCTTCAATCGACATTTCAAACGTAAGTTTTCCAGTCTTCTTATCAACATGAATTGGTAGAGAATAATTATGAACGTAAGGTTTTAACTTCTTCACCTTACCAGTTTCAATAAATGAAATCATCGACTTAATAATATCTTTGTGATGAAAACTTGGAATCGTCGAAGAGAAACCTGTACCAATCCCCTCAGCTCCGTTTAGTAACATAAGAGGAAGCTTTGGAAGAAGCCCTACTGGCTCCATCGAACGTTCATCATAATTTGGAACCATTTCAACTTGGTTCATATCATCAAATAGTAAGAGATCAGATACCTTACCTAGCTTACATTCGATATACCTTCCAGCGGCCGGATCAGTTTCCATCCTCTCTCCGAAGTATCCTTTCTTATCAATAAGAGGATAGTTATTAGAGAAAGTATAATCTTGGGCCATATTTACAATGGCCGATTCAATCGAAGCAGGTCCGTGCGGGTGAAGAGTTAAAACGAGACCAGTGGCAGCTGAAACTTTTAAAAGTCCTTTCGACTGATTTTTCCAAAGCGTATAAAGAATACGTCTTTGACCCGGTTTAAGGCCATCTTGAAGATAAGGGATCGCACGATCCATTAATGTATAGATCTGATACGTGCGGTATTCATCTCTTACGATATCTTCTAAGTTTACTGATTCAAGTGAATGAAGATAAGTTTCTTGCATTATTTATTTCCTTCCAATTTCTTTTTTAATCAAGGTAATCAATCATGTCGGCCAGACCACCAGTTGCAGCTTTTTTTGCAACGGCCTTCTTTGCCTTTTTCTTAGCAGCTTTCTTAGCGACTTTCTTTGCTGGTTTTTTTGCCGTTTTCTCAGTTTTTTTCGCAGCTTTTTTAACTACTTTCTTAGCTGGTTTAGGCTTAGTTACAACTTTATCTTCAGAAATTGCCTCTGACATAATCTCAGACTGCTCTTCATCAAGTAATAAATCTTTTCTAAGATTCGTATCTTTACCAAAGCAGATATTTAACATCTCTTTAGCTTTTGATTTTTGATCAACGATAATTTTTGTATATTCATCTTTTGATAAAACATACTTCCAGGCTTCCGGTGACATCTCACCAAGCCCTTTGTTTCGATGAATTTCTTTTATTCTTACTTCTCCAGAATTTCTAAACTCTTCTAGTTCTTTATCTGATTCGAAATACAGAGTTTTCTTATCTGTCACGACTTCAAAAAGTGGCGCTTTTGCAATTTGAATAGCACCCATTTCAAATAATTCTGGCCAAAATTGGTAGAAGAAATTTGTTAGAAGCGTATTGATGTGCCCACCGTCAACATCTGAGTCGGCAAGGAATACGATATTAGAATAACGAAGTTTCTTCTCATCAACCTCTTGTCCAAGAACAAGACCGATTGAAGCCATGATATCTGAAAATTCCTGATTATTTAAAATGTCTTTGATACCTGCTTGGGCAACGTTCATAGGTTTACCACGAAGAGCAATCCCACCTTGGTACAGTTTATTACGAGCAGATCTTAGACCGCCAATGGCCGAATCCCCTTCACAAATAAAGAGTGTACATAAATCACGTTTTTTTCTTTCGTTGGCATCAAGAAGTTTTTCAACTCTTTGTCTTTTTTGCTTACGGCCCTTAGATGCCGCTTCTTTAAGAACTTGATATTTGTGACGAGACTTAGCTCTTTCAATAACAACTTCAAGATAGTCTTTGTTTTTTCTCATGAATTTATCAATAGACTTTGCCATTAATTCTTCAAGGGCCTTTTCAAGATGTGCATCACGAACTAACTTACGTTTAGTTTGCGATTCAAACCTTGGATTTGGCATTGTCACACCAAGAACAAAAGTAAGACCAGAAAGAATATCATTATCAACTAACTTAATTTTCTCTTTCTTTGCCTGACGTTCTAACTTGTCTTTAATCGCATTAATGAAAATTCTTCTTACGCGATCGTGGTGGAAACCACCATCATAAGTAGGAGTAGAGTTAACAAAAGAAATAAATTTCTCTCTTTCTTCACTTCCCTTATCAATAGTTAGAGAAAGAGACATATCAATCTTTCCCTTAACCTTTTTCTTCTTAGTATTTACTGTTTCGTAGATATAGGCTGCTTCACCAAAATCATGCGCATTCTCTTCATCAATTCTTTGAGCTAGTTGGAAGAGACCTTTTTGATAGTGATACTTCTCACCATTAAAGTAGAAAGCTAGCCCTGGATTATTGTAAGCAAGGTCAATAATTCTCTTTCTCAGAAGGTTTTCATCAATCTTATTATCTTTGTATACTTCTTTTGACAGAGTTACTTGGATTGATACACCAGATGCACCTTTGAAGGCTTTTGGTTTTGATTGAGTAATCTTTAGGGCCCCGTCGATAAACTTCGTCGTCTGCTCTTTCTTAGAGTTATAGTGTTTAATTGTAACAATAAACTCATCTGCAGTAAGACAAGTTGCAGCAGCACCAAGTCCGTTCTGTCCTAAAGTTCTGTGTAAGAAGCCTTTCTCATCTGTTTCTTCATCCTTAAACTTAGAACCAGTTCTAAACTCAGAATAAACCTGCTTGACTTTATTTAATGGGAAACCAATACCATTGTCGGCAACAACAACAGTTTTCCCATCTTCACTAAGAGAAGTGTGAATTTCTGTAACGTGCCCGCGGTAATACTCATCAATACAGTTATCTAAAAGCTCTTCAATGGCCTTTGATTTTGCCTGATGAAATTTAACGGTTTTGAAATCTACTGACTTATCTTCGTAGACATATGTTTCTAAATCTTCAATATCATTAGAACCAAAGACGAGCGTAATACGGTTTCGACAGTGCCACCTTTGATCTTTACTCTCAATGACGGCGTCTTTCGTCTTACCTTTACGATTAACTTTTTCAATGCTGCGTCCCATGCTTAAATTTTCCCCTATCTTAGCTTCGTGCTATAATGAATTTACTATAAAGAATAAGGGAAACTTAAAGGCCTTGAAAGTTACAACGCGTCAACCATTGATAATTACAGCAGTTTTTTACTTGATTTTGGTATTTTCAAATCTTGCTATCGCCTCTGATTTCAAGGGGATTGATGCTGATATCAAAGAAATTTTAGTTGATAAAAAAAGAATTTATCGAAAGGCCATTGTTAAGACCCAAGAAAACAAACAAAGTTTAGATTACCAAATATATGGAATCCATCCAAATAAATGCAAAGTCGCTTTAAGAAAATTGTCGCGCTACGAAAAATTTAATGAATATATCGACCTAGTAAAACTATCAGGTTATTCAGAAAAGAAAAAAGAGATCTATCTGTATCTCGACCATACTCTCATGCCCTTTCCGATGTCGCTAAATTTTAAAATTCCCCGCATCACAAAACCGGGTGCCTATCCATTTACATTTGATAAGGGATTCTTAAAAGGACTAAGGGGAGAAATCAATGTGAGACAACTTTCGGATGGTAGATGCCTCTTCTTTTCAAAAAGTTATTGGAAGGGTGAAAAATCTTCGATACCAGACACTCTCTTTGAGATGTTTTCAGAAACCCTTGGAGAGCTTGCGATGGAAAAGTTATTTCGTGTATCTCGCCGACTTTAGTTCTTCTATAAAAATTTTCTCTCTTATTTGCCAGAAACGCTGTTTCTTTCGCGCAATCACGAATTTCGGTTCTCTAAAATACTTTCGATCCTTTAAGATTTTATCAAGATCATCAATATAATACTTAAGCTCAGGTGTTTTTAAGTGTTTCTTCACAAAAGCATGATAGAAGGCCATCTGTTGCGACTTACTATTTAGCTGATAATATTCTTTTAAAGACTCTCCGTTCACATCAAAGTAGCTGACTTCAAGAGAGCGTCCCTTCTTACCTTGATGTTCACTAAAGATCATCTCTTCCACACGCATAATATGGGCATCTTTAAGTTGCATTGCCTCTTTTAATTTCTTATCAGCGTCACGTAATTCATGTGAACAATGTACACATTCATGAGCACTAATATCATTACTTTGTCCGCAATTATCACAGCTTTTAAATCGAAAAAGAAAGCCACACTCTTGGACAGTCATATTACTTTCATCAATATGGATACCTTGGCACTTTCGGCCATAGTGTTCAGTAATACAACCTTCACTATCAACCTTGCCCCAAAAGATATTAGCATGCCCACAATCAGGACACATCACCTGCACTTCTTGAGTTTCTCCATGTGGTCGGATTTCACCGACTTCAGGTTTAAAAATATCGTGGTCAAGTCCAGTATAATCGAGAATTAAACAGTCTTCTTTTCCTTCAAAAAGTCTTAGACCTCGTCCAACAATCTGTTGATAAAGACTAATGGACTCTGTTGGACGAAGGATTGCAATCAAGTCCACATGAGGAGCATCAAACCCAGTTGTTAAAACAGAGACGTTTACTAAGAATTTTATTTTTTGATTCTTAAAATCATCGATGATTTGGTCGCGAACTTTTTGATCAGTTTCACCTGTTACAATGGCACTAGAGTCTTCAGGTAAAAAACTCAAGACTTCATTGGCATGCTTTACTGTAGAAGTAAAAAGCATAACCCCATTTCTCTCTTTTGCCTCTTGGACGATATGCTTAACAATCCCTGGTGTAACACGAGCGCTATCATTCAAAATTTTCTCAATTTCTTGAGTTAAAAATCGTCCAGAATTCTCATTAACTTCAAGTTTTGAAAAGTCATAGCAAGCAACAGGAGAATCAATTTTAATTGGCCTAGTTAAATAACCATTTTTAATCATATAACTAAGTGGCAACTCATAAATACAATGCTTAAAAAAGCGCTCTTCTTTTGTCCTTAGAATTTCATGATAGTGATAGTTATAAATCCATCCCATTCCAAGGCGATATGGTGTTGCCGTAAGGCCAAGAAAGAAAACCTTTTGGTTTACTTCTTTTAGTTTGTCAAAAACCTGTTGATATTGAGACTCTTCTTCTAGCGAAATTCGATGGCACTCATCAATGATAACAAGAGAGAAATCTTTGAAGAAATCATCAGTAGCACGGGCAATAGATTGAATCGAGCCGAAAATAACCTTTTCGTCCTTATCCTTTCTATTCATAGAGGCAGAAAAGATTCCCGCTTTTAAATCATAGGACTCATACTTAGCATGATTTTGTTCTACTAACTCTTTTACATGGGCCATCACAAGAACACGCCCACGTGCAATACGCGCAAGTTCAGCAATGACTAAACTTTTTCCAGCACCTGTTGGGAGAACAATAAGAGAAGGATCAGCACATTTTCTAAAGTGAGAGACCACTCTCTCAACAGCTTCAACTTGATAATCCCTGAGTTTAAATTTCATTGACGTATTGTATACAAGAATATTTGAAATGGAAAAAAAGTAGCCTTTTGATTTTAATCAACATCAAACATTTAAAGAGCATCCCCACTCGATGACTCGCGAAGTCGAAAACTTATTATTTAATTTAAAGTGTAAAATGATTACTGTTTGATGTTGTTGAAAGTGACTTAGGAATACTTATTGAAACACTAGTCCCAACACCCTGTTTACTAGATACAACTACATCACCATACATTTTGGCCAATAAATTTCTTGCAATTATCATTCCCTGGCCACGTCCAGTTTCCCCTTCAGTACCCAATACCTGCTTTGACATGCTAACATTCATCCCCTTTCCTTCATCAATGATTTTAAACACGAAAAAATCATTGATCTCCGAAATAGAGATGATGATCCTTCCATATGGAAATGAGTATTTAATTGCGTTATAAAAATAATTTGCAAGAATATTATATGTAAAGATTGGTCTATTAATATAAAAGTCACTACTCTGAGTACTTACTTCAGTAATAACATCTAGATTCTTTCGTAAAATTTTATCTTTGAAACTATCAACTAAATCATCAACGACACTAGATACATTCTCAATTGAGTAATTATTAACAATATGGTCTTCATCTATTTCATTTTGAAGTGCATTATTAGCGATAAGATTTATGATTTCGATGTGTTTCGATATTGTTGTTGCAACCTTAAGATCTTTTTCATCCTCTAAAGTTCGTAACAACCTTTCACATGAAAGTTTGATTGTGATGATTGAATTATTAATGTCATGGCCTAAAGCACGAACTAACACACTCTTTTGTTTTAGCGACTGATCAAGTTGTTCATTTAACTTTTTAAGTTCGTAATTTTGTTGATCTGATTCTTCTCTAAGCTCATTAATTAGATTTATATACATTGATTTTGCGGCCAAATGTGCAAATCTCGTTTTAAGAAAAAGACCAATTGTAGAAACAATATTCAGCTTTTGACTTGGAGATATCTCCATTGTCATTGAAGAGTTTTCAATCCTTAAGCTAACAACTTTGGCAGGTTCTCGACCAATTATCATTGGAAAGTTCCTATAAACTTCTGCATAAATCTTGAAAAATAACGAATGCACTTTCGGTGCCGAAGCTTCTTGAACAAGTCTAATATTTTTACCACGTGTCGATACATTCAAAGAAACGCCTTTGAATAAATATGTTAAAACCAATTTAGATTGAATGTTATAAAGGCTTTTAAGAGATAAAATACTAAAGACTAAGTTTTTAAATACACTTAGTTTTTCTGAATTTAGTCCATCATTGGCAATAACTCGAATAACTTCATCCTCATCAACTTTTTGTAGAAGAAGATCTGCATAGTCATTTAAAAACTTATAAGAAATATACTTATCACAAGTATTTTCATACTTAGAATATAATTCATTGAATGGAGCTTTATCGACACCAAGCTTTGTGACTGAATCTATAATCAGACGGGCCATTAGCTTGGAGCATTTAAATTCGTACATGAAAGTTAAGTACCAAAACTATTCAACAAATTCACTCCATAAATAAATTTTACACAGTTTATTGGCTTGTAAATAAATAACACCTACATTAGCTAATCTCATAAGTAACTGAAATAACGAGATAAATTAATTTGCAGTATAGATCCTCTCTAGTCGTACTACAATTCTCAAATGGAAATTCAACTAAAAATTATTCACAAGCAAGAAATGTTTAGCAGCGCTAACAAAGCACTGCTTCAAAAGGCCTTTCTAATGTATCAAGAAACATGGGCCGAAATCTTTAAAATTCAAGATAACTTTTGCTCAGATACATTTCTAAGGCAAGAGCTTCATATTCTGCTTTTAGACGCTGATAATAATGTATGTGCTTACTGTGCAATGAGTAAGCATGACTTCTCCATTCCTTTATTTAAACAGCAATCATACTTTAGAGAAATTCCAATGAAAGGCATCAGGGCAATAAAAGAGCTGGCCATAAGTAACGTCTACAGTATTGAGTTACTAACAATTTCTCCGAGTTATCGTAAGAAAAGACACCACTTAGACTTCTACAGTATCTTGCGACAAATTCTAGTGAATATTACAAGAGATATTCAAGCAAAGCATGTTATTGCACCAACTGTAAAAACTAATAGCGCAAGTAAGGAAGGTCAAAAGCATGGAGATATTATCTGCGCCAATATTATTTACAAGGGACTCTTATGTAATCTTCTATATTTTAACGAAAAAACAGCTGTCGATATAAATGATGAAATTCTTAAAAGAAAAGTTAACAAACTCTATGATGAGTATAGAGATTCAGTTCTATTTTTAAAGTTTCCAGATGAGGAGGAAAATTATGAATCATTTAGAAAGTTTGCTTAATGAATGTGTTACTCAAATAATCGAAGAAGTAAGAGCAATAAAGTTTGAAGATGAAAATGTATACGCCAATTGGCTAGCGCAAACTTACTATTATACCTCTGTCTCTGAAAGTATTTTGAGAACGAGTGCAAAGCATTGCAAGTCCGAGGAATTATCAAAGCGATGGTTAGAACATGCTGATGAAGAGTCTGGACATGAGAACCTGGCCCTTAGTGACTTAAAGAGTTTAGGTTATAACATTTGTGATTTTCAGGAGTATGAAGAAACAAAGATCTTCTACCAGTCACAGTTTTACTATGCCAATACATATGGAGGTGAAAGTGTTTTTGGTTGGGTCTTAGCACTAGAGGCATTCGCAGCAAATCTTCCTCAAATAATTGTTAATAACTTAATTCAAAAGTATGGAAAATCAGCGACAAGATTTATGAAAGTACATACAGATGAAGATATAGAACATATCAAAAAGGCATTAGAAGCAGTTAATCAACTACCAAACAAAGATATCATTATAAATAATATGAAAGAAACAACTAAACGTTATATCAGGTTATTACAAGCATGTGAAAGTAGTGCTCAGACTCTTAGCAAAGCATCTTAACAAATAGGCCCTACTACAATTTAATGAAGTAGGGCCTATTTTATAAACTAAGCAATTTTACTTAAATCATTCTCATCACCTATCGTTGCCTCTTCCTCATAAAAGCGAGGTGGTTTTTTAAAGACAAGATATAGGTTGGTCAACAAGTAGGTTTTTATCAATTCAAGGTAACCTGACGTAGAAACCTGTACTAGGTCCTCTTCATTTTCGTAATCGATTAAACTATTGCAAAAATTTTGGTACTCAATATTATTTGCCCGACTCATTTGAAACATATTTGTTTTAAATCCCATCTTCTTGCATGGAGACTTAAGAACAAAGCGATACGGGTCAATATTGCACTCTGTAGGGTCCTGAAACCATTTTTTGATGTAGAACTCTTCAAGAAGTTTTACAACGTTAATATAGTCCTTTGGTGGTTTCTTGATCTGACTCTTTGGAGATGGCCAAACTTTACGACTTATCTTATCAAAGGCTTCAATTGCAGCAGGAGTCGCTGATATATTAGTCGTATAAAAACATTTATGCTGCTTAAAATACTCCAACTTATTAAAGCATGCCATCATGGCCATCGCTTCATTACCAGTATAAGAATTTGCAATCATAATTCCGACATGAAGAATATTTACATCACCATCTTCAATAATATAATTCATTAAAAATGAAATATCTTTTCCACGTGTATGAACTATAGAAACAATAATATGACTCAAAAAACTTTTAATCTCATCGATATCTTCTAGCTGAAGGTATCTAATATTTACTTTTTTCTTAGAAGTATTATTAATTTCTATAATTGAACGATACAAACGTTTTAAATTAAAATCATCCAAATACAGGCCTGGCCTGAAATATGTTTTGAAGGAGTAGCTCCCCCACTTTACCTCATTCATAAGTGCTCCCTAGGCAGCTTTCTTTACTTGTTTTCCTTTCTTACTCTTTGAACCAGCATTCGTTAGTTGAAATTCATACTGGTCAAAAAACACCCCTAAATGATCCGTATGTGGTAGGCCACAGATAACTTTATAAGCTTCGTTGGCCATGAGAACTCCAGATAACCAAACGACAGGCGTAAAACTAGGCCTTGTTGCTTCCTTAGTTACAATCTTATCAACGAGATCTTTAGAAATATATTTGTATGGAGAAAAATGACTGAAGGTAAAATCAACCTCTTCTCTAACTGCCTGGTTACATAGTTCAGGCGTTAGATCCTCAACCGCAGTATTCTTGGTACATAAATCGAGATACTCTTCCCAGTGGGGAGAATCCGGAGTCATTACAAAGACTGATGCAAATGGAGTGATCCAAGCATCAACGATTGTGATATTTTTTCTGCGCGCTGCTCTTTCTAGAATTAATGAGTAAAACATTTCATCCATTCCATTGATAACAATATCAACGTCATCTAAAAGATCTTCGATATTATCTTTTGTAACACCTTCGTTAAATGATTCGATTTTTAAATTTGGATTTATACTTCTGAATTCTTCTTCTAAGACATCGACTTTATAGCGATCATAGTTCTTTGCATTACAATGTATTTGACGATTTGAATTATGGGGCTCGTAACGATCAAAGTCAGCAATTTTAATTTTTCCTATTCCCATACGAACAAGAACTTCACTAGCGACACCTCCCATGCCACCAACTCCACAAACTAAAACTGATGCTCCTTGTAATTTATCTTGATCCTCTTGAGTAATTAAACCAATATTTCTTGAAAACATCTCTACCCTCCAGTTAACGTGAGAGTATAAGTTAAAATGATTTTTTTGGAGAATCTGGGGAGTTACAAATGGGGCATTTTCAGAGCTCAGCAAAAATACTTGGCACACAATAGTAATAATTAATACTTATGAGACTGATTTACGACTTTGTATTTTGACCGTCTAGGAAAAGAACGTTTGTAAAATCTGTATCTTCTTGAGAAATATTTTTTATTAACTCAATTGATGTTCCATTTCCTAAACTCGATGAAATATTAACCTTGAAGCCTAGTGCGTTGGCAGTATCCATAATGATACTCATTCCATGTCCAGAACCCTTCTCACCATTAGTCCCCTTAGTTGAACCAATTAGACCAACATTTCTTTTGATAAGCTTAAGTTTTTCTTCTGGAATACCTACACCAAAATCAACAATTCTTAGACAAAGATTCTCATCACAAACAGAAGCGGAGAAAACAATACTTTCATTCTTATGTGAGAATTTGATCGCATTATACATAATATTAGAAATTAGGTTATTTTGTAGTGCGATTTTATTTGTATATAAAGTTAGGTTTTGATCAATTTTAAAGTCGTGAATAATTCGAACACCTTTTTGGATAGCAATGTCGTCATACTCTGTTACTGCTTCGATTAAAAGGTCATATAAATTATTTTCTTGAAGCTCAAAAAGTTCACCATCAATATGTGTCGTAACAATTGAGTTTTGAATAATTCCCTTAACTGAGTTTGAGAATTGATTGATCTTATTAACCGCTTGCTCATAATCACCATTCTCAATTCTTTTCTTAGCTACTTCAAGACTAAGAAGTTTATTAGCAACATCATGGTGTAAGGTACGATTACTTAAATTCAATTCTGTATTTAATAGCTCAAGGTTCTTTCGATACTCTTCAAGCTCTAAATTTTGCTTCTCAAGTAGATTCGAATACTCCACATTTTTTAGAATAACTTCGTGAAGTTTTTTCTTTGTGAAGAAGAAATTGTAAAGCAAGTTCGGAATGCTGACCTTAGCGAAGGCCGCATTACTAACAGAGAATACAACTCGGTCATCTACGACAAGATACTTCACTCTTGAATATGTACGACACCCAACGAAATTAACTGGAATCGTTTTGAAAAGTTCAACATACATATTTATGAATTCATGAAAGATCTGAGATGAATCTGAAAACTCAAAGATAATTTGAAAAGAATCTGAGCTAAGTTTCTTTGTATCAATTTTGATATTGGTATAAAGCATCTTAAAAGATAGCTTTAAAAAGAACTCATAGAGTAAGCTATAACTAATTACATATGTAATGATGTCAAAAAATGGTTTAATGATTCTGTTTGAAACACCGGTATTACTAATAATTTCAGTATAGTTCGGGTACTTTTCAGAGAAGAAGACTGTGATATCTTTAAATTCTTGCCAGCTTATACGCGACTTTACATCTAAAAGATCTTTGTCTTTAACTGGAAGCTCGGCAATAAAATCTTCAACGGAATCCCCCATCGACTTTACACCATCAAAATATGCGACTAATGCCTTATTACTAACTTCCAACCAATTACACCTTATAAAACAATAAATACTGATTATCACTACAAGAATTAAAATGGCAACTTAAGTTATTTCTTTAACTTTACACCACAATATATATTGTAACCTTTGGCCAAGATTCTTAATAGCGAAGCAGAAGTTGCCGAGAACCTAAACTATTTAAAAGTATTTCTATTTAGATTGGATTAGAATTATATTCCCTCGAAGCATTTTTGTAATAATTCACCATACTCTCTCGTAGCGATCTCAAGTAAATCACTTGAATTTTTAGGAGCATGGTAATTGTCCACAAAGTGTTGATAGACATCTTTGCGATAAGAGTCAGGGAAGTTCTTATCTTTGATATTAAAATCTTTTCCTTTTACAAAGATTGTATTGGGCGTAAATACACTCGCAAAGCTTGAAATATTTAACGTGTCTTTAAAATGAATATCGCCATCAGGAAAAAGGCGATCCTTAATTCTCTTAAGGCCTTTCTTTCCAAAGCACGTATTTTTATAGCTATTAATCCCGTGGGCCATATAGATATCTTGAAGCTTACTCTTAATTCCCAAGATGAGATCCGAAGCGGTATAACCAAAGAATTCATGGGCAGCAATATGAGCATTAACTCCAGGAATATTTTGAGAGAACCAACGCTGGGTATTCTTAAGTGCAATATCAGAACGTGTACGACTCCCCTTTATTAAAACATCAAAGTCCGCATGCATTAACTCATGAAAAATAGTCGATGCTAAGATAGTGAACTGATACTCTTGTCCAGTTGGAAAATCAGACGAGCTAACAATTCGATCTCCACGCCAATTCTTTTGTCGTAAAACAATCGTGTTCGTTTTGTCGTTATATGTGGCCTCTGCACCACTTTTATTCATTAACCATTTCTCAAAAACATTTGGTTTTCTGATTCTAATCTTTCTTACAACATCATCTAAGCGTGAAAGCTTCAATCCTAATTCATTTTCTAGTGAGTTAGAAAAATCAGATATTGCTACCGGAGAAGAGGCCAAGACATAAGTTGAAAGTAATAAAGTGAGTATCGATTTCATATCCATAATTAGACCCAATAAGCCTTAATAAGACTAGTTATGTAAGAAAAGATAAGAGTTTTAAGCGTGTGATATTACGTTGCTACCGTGGCCATCACGTTTATTATCTAAATGTTCTGATACTTGGTTAACAAAAGGGATCTTTACAATTACCTTTGTTCCACTCTTCATACTCATGAAGCTAATTTCACCGTCAATTCGTTTGATGATGTAGCAAAGTATGCTAAGGCCCATTCCACTGCCCAGTTCGTTACGAGTACCACTACTCGATCTCACTTTTGAGAAATTCGTTACTGATGAAATAATGTCGTCAGAGATACCGCCCCCTGAATCAATAACACTAAAGTACACATGAGTTTTATCGTGAATCATTGAGAGGTAGACTTTTGAACGTGGCTCAGAGAACTTCAAGGCATTAGAAACAAGATTACCTAAAATCGAGTTAACTAAACTCTCCTTACTAATGGGTAGCGAAGCTTCGATATTTTGATGGGGATAAGTGACAACCAACTGAACTCGCTTCTTGTTAAAGTCGTCTTGGTAGTGAGAGACAACAGACTTTACTATTGACGAAAGCTCCACATCATATGAAAGATTATCTTTATTAAATTGCTTACGAATCTCTGCTTTAAATTTGATGAGCTCACTTAAACGATCATAGGCTAACTTTACATAGGTCAAGTTCTCATCTTTTAACGCCCTTGAAAGACTTAAAGACAGAAAATTTAAGTCATTTGAAGTATCATGAATAACGGCCTTATAAACTGCATTAATAAGCTTTAACTCTTCTTGTAATTTATAATCACCATCAACTTTCTTTTCTAAGATCTTAACCAGAAGCCCTAACATGATTGCAATATAAGTGATGACGCCCGCACTCCAGCCCCAAGTCCCAGAGCCCTTTATTTCAAAGGTAAATGGATAGGAAAATGTGACTATTCCTGCGATAGCAAAAATAGTAAAATAGAAAAAATTCACAACATACTTTATTCGTTTACCAAAGTAGGCCAATGCATAGATACCAGGAGTGAAACTTCCGATGGCCACAGCAAGGGAATAATATTCAGACTCAACTCCAGCTAAATACAATAAGAAGCCAGCAATGCCACTTAAAACAAAAAGACTCACCAACTCAACTCGATACTGGCTTAATCGATTATTTAGAAAGAAATTACATATCAAATAAAGTGGAATGAATTTTAAGCCAAAGAATATGACGTCGAGTTCCACCCACTGAGCACAATAAAAACGTGTAGCATAGAGGAAGAAATTAAAAATTAGGGCCATTTTAAATTGCTGGTAGTCACTTTCTTTATCCACCATTGCAACAACATAAGTACTGACAACGCACAGAAGTAGAAATGATAAGAGTACGATATATAGGGCCGTCATATTATCCATACATCAAAACTAACATAGTGGAATATATGAACAATTGAAGAAAGGATAACTTAGCTTAACTTTTATTCGAAATTAGCTAATAAAAAAGGCCAGCTATAAAGCTGGCCTCTTCTATATGTAAATTTATTACTTTAATCCTAGTTACCCACCAAAATCGTCAAGCATGATATCGTCGCGCTCAACCCCTAGGTCAAGAAGCATATCGATTACACACTTGTTCATGATAGGAGGACCACATAGGTAGTACTCACAATCTTCTGGAGCTGGGTGCTTAGCAAGATACTCATCGTGAAGTACTTGGTGAATGAACCCAGTGTAACCTGTCCAATTATCTTCCGGTAGTGCATCTGAAAGAGCAACGTGCCAAGTGAAGTTATCATTTTCGGCCTGTAGACCGTCGAAGTCTTCAACATAGAACATTTCTCTAACTGAACGAGCACCGTACCAGAAAGTCATCTTACGTTTAGAGTGTAGTCTCTTTAGTTGGTCAAAGATGTGTGAACGCATTGGCGCCATACCAGCTCCACCACCAACGAATACCATTTCTTTATCAGTGTCACGAGCAAAGAACTCTCCGAATGGACCAGAGATTGTAACTTTGTCACCTGGCTTACAGCTAAAGATATAAGAAGACATTTTCCCTGGAGGAGTTCCCTTAGGAGCTCTTGGAGGAGGAGAAGCAATACGCACGTTAAGCATAATGATTCCCTTTTCTTCCGGGTAGTTTGCCATCGAGTAAGCTCTGATAGTTTCTTCGTTTACAGTTGAATTATACTGCCAAAGATTGAAGTGATCCCAATCTCCACGGTATTCTTCTTGTACGTCGAAGTCTTTGTAATCAATTGAAAGCCCTGCTGGTCTTTCGATTTGAATATAACCACCAGCTCTAAAAGGTACAGACTCACCTTCTGGAAGCTTAAGCTTAAATTCTTTAATGAAAGTCGCAACGTTATCATTTGAGATAACCTCACATTCCCATTTCTTAACACCAAAGACAGACTCTTCAACTTCAACTTCCATATCAGTTTTGATACCAACCTGACATGCAAGTCTTAAGCCTTCACGAGCTTCTTTCTTTGAGATATGTGATAATTCAGTTTCAAGAATTTCACCACCACCTGCGTGAACGTGAACTTTACACTGACCACATGTACCCCCACCACCACAGGCAGAAGATACGAATAGTTTTTGATCGGCAAGAGCGTTAAGTAGTTTACCACCAGCTGGGATATGAACCACTTTCTCACCATTGATCGTTAGCTTAACGTCACCACTTGATACTAGCTTTGATTTAGCAAAAAGAATTACTAAAACAAGAGCAAGAACCACAACGGTAAACATTAAAACACCAAGAATAATTGCATTCATAATATTTCCTTTTTATTACTTACCGTTACTAAAGTTGGATTCCTGAAAAACTTAGGAAACCAAGTGCCATTAGACCTACAGTGATAAAAGTGATCCCAAGACCTTTTAGTCCATCTGGAACATCACTGTACTTCATTTTTTCTCTAATACCTGCAAGAGCAGCAATCGCTAGGGCCCAACCGAAACCAGAACCGATACCGAAAACAACAGACTCTCCAAAAGTATAATCTCTTTCTACCATAAATAGTGATCCACCCATGATGGCACAGTTAACAGTAATAAGAGGTAGGAAAATCCCAAGAGCGTTATAAAGAGCTGGCATAAATTTATCTAGGAACATTTCTAGGATTTGAACCATCGCCGCGATAACACCGATGTAACAAATTAGACCTAGGAATGAAAGATCTGTACCAGAGATCCCTGCCCACTCAAGAGCATTTTCTTTTAGTAAGTAGTTATAAAGTAGGTTGTTAATAGGGATTGTAATTGTTTGTACAACAACAACCGCTACACCAAGACCAATAGAAGTCTTAACCTTTTTCGAAACTGCTAGGAATGTACACATACCTAGGAAGAATGCTAAGGCTAAGTTTTCAATGAATACTGCTTTAATAAATAAACTTAAATAATGTTCAAACATATTTCACCTACCCTTACATTTCTTCTACTTGATCTTTCTTCCAAGTACGTAGTCCCCAGATGAAAAAACCAATTAAGAAGAATGCAGATGGTGCAAGAAGTGCCATACCATTAGTTTGGTACCAACCACCTTCTCCAGTTGTTGCTAAAACAGATACTCCAAATAGCTTTCCTGAACCAAGAAGCTCTCTAAAGAATCCAACAAATACAAGTACGATTGAATAACCGATTCCGTTACCAACACCATCAAAGAATGACATGATTGGAGGGTTCTTCATCGCATATGCTTCCGCACGTCCCATAACGATACAGTTTGTAATGATTAGACCAATATAAACTGACATCGATTTAGCAACGTCATAAACGTAAGCCTTAAGAACTTGATCTGTCACGATAACTAGTGAAGCAATAATCGTCATCATTACGATAATACGAATTGCACTAGGAACGTGATTTCTAATAAGTGATACGAATAAGTTAGAGAAAGCTGTAACAACTGTTACCGCTAAACACATAACTGCTACTGACTCCATTTTTGTCGTAACCGCTAGAGCAGAACAAATACCTAGGATTTGAAGTGCAATTGGGTTGTTCTCAAATAATGGAGAAACTACTGTTTCTTTAAAATTCATTATTCACCCCCACCTTGTGTGAATTTGTCAATGAATGGTCCAAATGCATCGTCACCCATCCAATAGCGAACAGTTCCTGTTACACCATTAGCTGTAAGAGTTGCACCTGAAAGTCCATCAATATCAAAGCTGCTTGCTTTATTAGCTTCACCTTTAATAACTTGAATTTGAGGTTTACCTGCATCACCAAAGATTTTCTTTCCTGGCCATACTGATCTCCAGTGTGGGTTATCAATTTCACCACCAAGACCTGGAGTTTCACCGTGAGAGTAGAAACCAATACCTTTAACAGTATTAAGATCTGTCTCAAGAACTAGGAAACCGTACATTGTTGACCAAAGACCTTTACCGTGAATTGGGAAAACAACAGACTTAGTTGTCTCACCATCTTTTACGAAGAATACTTTAGAGTATTTCGCACGGAACTTGATTTTTCCTTTGTCCTCAGATGCAGGAATTGCGTAGTTCATTTTTGGATCTTTAGCAGCTTTAACAGCATCAAATTTAGTAACATCCATATCAGTTACGTAGTCACCAGTTTTAAGATCAACTAGTTTCTCTTCGATTTGCTTATAAGCTTCTAAAATTTCTTCTTTAGTAGCAGTCGCCTTTACAAGACCTGCAGTCATAAGAAGGTTTTTCTTAACGTCTAAAACTTTATTCTCATCTTGAAGTGGCTTTAGTGAAACCGCTGACCAAGATACGACAACTGAACAAACAACACATAGGATTGTTGCTACGATCAGAGTTTTTGCAGTACTATCATTACTCATCACTGCCCCCTTAAGCCGTTTTGTATCCGTTTGCACGTTTTTTGATATTTCCTTGAATTACAAAGTAGTCAATTAAAGGTGCAAAACAGTTTCCGAAAAGGATTGCAAGCATAGTACCTTCTGGGAAAGCTGGGTTAATAACACGAACAAGGATAACCATGAAACCGATTAGAGCACCATAGAACCAGTGTCCTTTGTGTGTCATAGAAGCTGATACTGGATCAGTTGCCATAAACACTGTACCAAAAGCAAAACCACCGATCACTAAGTGCCAAAGTGGAGTTACTGAGAACATCATATTTGTATCAGAACCGATAGCATTTAAAATTGCTGAAGTAACAACTGCTCCAAGAACCATTGAAAGCATAATTCTCCAAGAACCGATACCTGAGATGATTAGAACTGCTGCTCCGATTAAACAAGCAAGAGCTGAAGTCTCACCCATTGAACCTGGCATAAATCCTAAGAAAGCATCTTGCATTGAAGTTGTGATTGCACCAACACCACCAAGAGCTGCCTGAGAAAGAGCTGTTGCTCCAGTGAAACCATCTACTGCAGTCCATACTGCGTCCCCTGAAATTTGTGCAGGATATGCAAAGAAAAGGAATGCACGAGCAGTAAGTGCTGGGTTAAGGAAGTTTTTCCCTGTACCACCGAAAACCTCTTTACCGATTAAAACACCGAAAGAGATCCCTACAGCAACTTGCCATAGAGGAATTGTTGGAGGAAGAGTTAATGGAAATAGCATCCCTGTTACAAGGAAACCTTCGTTAATCTCGTGACCTCTAACGATTGCAAATAGTGCTTCCCAGAAACCACCAGCGATTTGAGTCACTAGGAAAATTGGGAAGAAGTATAAGAAACCGTGAAGTAGGTTTGCAACTAAGCTTTCTGGAGAGAAACCTGCACCAAGCGCCATGATGATATCAGCACGCCAACCTTCAGGAGTCATACCAGCCGCTGCAAGAGCAGAGTTAGCCTGGAAACCAGTATTGTACATTGCCATAAACATTGCTGGAATAAGAGCAATAGCAACTGTGATCATTAATCTTTTTAAGTCAAGTGCATCTCTAACATGAACTGAACCTTTCGCTACTCCACCTGGAGTATAAAGGAAAGTATCGATCATTTCATAAACAGCATAAAACTTTTCGAATTTCCCGCCTTTAGCGAAATTATCATGTTGAGAATCTAGAAGTTTGCGCAACATTGTAATTATCCTTCTTTCTCAATAGTAGTTAAACTTTCTCTTAGAGCTGGACCAAAATCAACTTTACCAGGACTTACGAAAGTACATAGTGCTAAATCTTCTTCATCTAGCTCTAAACAACCAAGCTCTACAGCGTAGTCATTGTCTTTTGTAACAAGTGCTCTTAAAAGTTGAGTTGGTAGCATATCAAGAGGCATTACCTTTTCGTATGACCCTACTGGAACCATTGCTCTATCAGAACCATGAGTAGCAGTTGTGAAATCGAAAATTTGCCCTGGCTTTAACCAGTGTAGGAAAGTACGCTTAACAGAGAATTTATTAAGACCTGGCTTGTGCCATCCTAAGAACTCTCTTTCACGACCTTCAGTAAGTAGAGAAATTTGGTTGTGGAAACGACCTAGGTAAGAAAAACTTCCAACCATTGCGCGACCGTTGAAAACCGAACCAGAAACAACTCTCACCTCACCTTGTCCAACTTTTCCTGAAGTAACTTCACCTAAATGAGCACCTGGAACTGTTTTAACAAGAGTTGGGTTTACAGATGCAGGACCTGCAATTGAGATAATTCTTTCAGTTGAAAGTTCACCTGAAGTGAAAAGCTTACCGATTGCGATTACATCTTGGTAACCAATCGACCAAACAATCTTCTTAGCGTTTACAGGATCAACAAAGTGAATGTGAGTTCCTGCGTTACCTGCTGGGTGAACACCAGCAAATTCCTTCACTTCAACTTTAGTCGTTGAAGGCTTTGGAATATTAACTCCAGCTGCTTTACAAACAAAAGTTCTTCCATCAGTTAGTTTTGAGATAATCTCAACACCATTCGTGAAATCTTCGCTTGCTTCAGCAATTACTACTGCTGGATCAGCTGCAAGAGGATTAGTATCCATTGCAGTTACGAAAATAGAGTGTGGCTCAGAACCTAAAGCTGGTGCCTTAGAAAATGGCCTTGTTCTGAAAGCTGGCCATAGACCTGACTCAACTAAAAGAGCTTGAACAGCTTCTTTCGTTAAATCTTTTACTCCCGTCCCTTTAAAGTTTTCAAATGTAACTTGCTCGTTACCTGAAACTTCAATTACTAAAGTTTCAAACGCTCTTCTTGCACCACGGTTAATTTCAATAACCTTACCGCTGATAGGTGCTGTATAAAGAACACCTTCAACTTTCTTACAAGAAAATAACGCCTGACCTTTTTTAACCTCGTCACCTACTTGAACAAGCATAGTTGGCTTCATTCCAACATAGTCTGGCCCAGTAAGAGCGACTTTAGTCACTTGAGGTCCTACCTCAATCTTTTGTGATGGCTTCCCACTGATAGGAAGATCCAATCCTCTCTTAATGTGAATCATAGCGACAAATCCCGTTATCTTGGTTTGTTAACAATAAAATATTTATGAAATTATTAGTTTTTTAACAGAAATACATAAAGTTGTAACCCTAATTTTAACTAATCACACCACCGCACTTAGCGACCATGACGCGTTAAAACAAAGGCTATTTAGTCGACAATTATCGACCACAACACTTCTTAAATTTCTTGCCTGAACCACAAGGACATTGGTCATTGCGTCCAACTTTAGCACCATCTCTCTTAACCTGCGCTACGATTGGCTCACCGTCAACGAAGAACCAGTCTCCATCAACCTTAACAAATTCAGAACGCTCATAATGCACATGGTCTTGGCCACCTAAACCAAAAGTCGCCTTAAACTCAACCATTCCCCAGTCATCTCTCTCAGTTCCTTCTGCAGTGTCAACGATCTCAAGACCCTTCCACTCAGATTGTGATGACCACGCCTTGATTTCATTTACATCCATATCATCTCTGTGATCAGGGTGAGTTGAATCAACGATGAAATCAATATTGCCGATTGTATAAGCAAAGTAACGTGCGCTCATAAGTTGAGCTGCAGTTTGGGCCTTGGCTTCACCCTTAACAATTGCTTCACATGTCTTTGTATCAAGACCAGAATTACTCATAATAAACTCCATTTAATATCGATATAATAAGTCGGTAAAATTTGTGTTTGTTTCATCAAAATATACCTTGCTTTCTAGTAGTCGACTAGAAATAAATGTAAAATGCTCTCTAAGCATTTTCTGGTATTTTGTACGACTTCGACGAATGGCATATTCATCTTTAAACTCAAGATCTTCGATCTGGCGATCGAGTTCTTTATCCGTTGGAACTGTTAGATAAAAATACTTTAACTTGGATGCAAGAATTGGCAGACAATACTCTAATTCCTCATCTGTGAGATATTGAAATACACTTGTGCAAACACCAAGATCAAAAGATTTCTTACTCTTCTCATTCTTGCGACACCAGCTAACAATATCCATTCTCTCTAACTTAAACTGAGTTGATTCAATTTTGTTTATTTCACGCTCTTTTACAATTTTGTAAGCGTATTCACTGGGCTCAATTCCATGGGCCTTATATGGCTTAAACTCGTCTAAAAGTGCCTCAAATAAATGACCAAGGCCAAAGCCTAAATCAATAATAGAATTGATATCAATATACTCTAATCCAAATAAATTTTTAATATAGCCAACGTGCTGCTCGACATTGCCTATTCCATCCATTTGATCAGCTTCTTCATAATTTACATCCCAATAGTCCTGGGAAAAACCAAGAGAACCTTTTTCTTTCATTTTATTTAACCTTTAGTGTCTTTCCGATTAAGTATGCATTCGAAATAAATCGGTAGATACCCACAGAGAAAATTGCCCCCCAAAGAAGCAAGAAGGATTGATTTTGATAGCTCAAATACGCCAGTGGCACAAAGCACGTAAAGAAGGCTATCACCATGTGACGACCTAAGAAATCAAAGCGATTGATTCCAAAGACTAGCCCATCATAGACATATGCAATTGAAACAGGAATTTGAGCAATGGCCAAGAAATAAATAATGCCTTTAATCGTTTCATGAATACTTTCATCGTACGTAAAAAGTGAAATTAATGGGCCATTGGCAAAAGTGAAAATGAAACAGAAGATAATTCCAATAATCCCCCCCATAAAAAGAAGCTTATGAAAGATATCTTTTAAGTGCTCATGGCCTTCATTTTTGAAAAGTGTCCCACCTATAATATTTCCAGAAGTCGCGACTCCATCAGTAAAGAAAGATGCAAATAACCATAGGTTGAGAATAACCTGATGAGCAGCGAGAGCCTTTAAAGAGATTGAGCTCGCAACTTTTGTGGCCAAGAAAAAACTTAGAGTTAAAAAAGCCGAGCGCATAAAAACATTGATAGAACTTTTTCCAATATGAAAGGCATCCGCTAACATGATTTTTTGTTTTAAAAACAAATGACGAATTTTTTCGTGAGTCAGAATAAAGTATAAACTTATTAGAAAGCCTACAGCATTAGCAAAAATCGTAGCGGCCGCAACGCTTGAAAGCCCCATATTAAGTTGATAGAGACCTAGGTAAGACAATACAATATTAATCGAAGTTGCTACCCCAATGATTCCTAAAACGATATTTACTTTCGCCATTCCTCTTAGAACTGATAAGGCCGACATAAATAAAAGAATAAATACATGGCCATATAGTCTGGTTAAAAAATAGTCATCACATAAAGAATAAAGATCCTTCGTGACACTCAAAAATTCATAAACATAGTGGCGTGCGGGAACAAAAATGAGAACGAGAAAAAGTCCAATCGAGAAAGCGATTAGGAAAGTCACCTTAATAAGCGAAACTACATTCTCATACTCACCTTTAGCTAGTTTTTGAGAGATTGCTTGGATTGGTGCATGGACCAAGAAGTTAAACATCCAGGTAATAGATGAAATAACCGAAACACCAATGGCCATCGCGGCCAGCATTTTTGTATCAAAATTTCCAACAAGTGCAGTATCAACAATTGAGCTTAGAGGCTCAAGCATTGATGCGAGTATGGAAGGGATAGAAAGGGCCCAAAGGCCCTTGTATGTTAACCAGTTGCGGTCCAAAATTTTTACTTTGTAAATTTTAGTATTTAGTTACTGCAGAGAAGATTGCAATAAAGATTAACGCAAGGATTAAACCAAGACCTGCTAGACGGTTTGATTTCATACGTTTTGCAAGGATTGGCCCAAGCGCAGAAACTGCAACCCATAGTCCAACTTTTACTTTTACCCATACTGGCCAACCAGCACCGTGGCTAACACCGATACGAGCAAGAAGCCCCATACCACCTACGAAAAGTAGGAAACTTGCAATCCCAGAAGTAATTTTAAAAAGCTTTCTGTTTTGCGCTTCAGTACTTACAAATTGTGGTGCAAATGCAGCAACCATAAGAACAACCATAAACACGTGAAGTACTTTGTAAAATTCATAACTCATTTCTTTTCTCCAATTCTCTCTTCAAGACTCGTCATTCTATCATTTAATATTGTTAAAGTTTTATTAACTTTTGCTAGCTCTCTTTCTAGCATTAAATCTTCTCTATGTAGACTTGATTGCATCCCTTCTACATTTCTTTTTAAGACTTGTACACGTCTTCCGATCGTAAGAAATTGTCGACCGAGCATGACATTTGCAAAAATAGCGGTATAAGTGGCAAATAGCCCTGTACCAAAGATCATAAGAACGACAGCAATAATACGCCCAGCAAATGTGACAGGAGTAATATCACCATAACCAACAGTTGTTATTGTCGTAAACGCCCACCAAACAGCATCCCCAAGTTCAATAACTTTTGGGTTATGCCCTTTTTCAAGATGTAGAAAGACGAAGGCGAAGATAATAACGCCAAGGTTCCCCATGATTGTAATAAACCAGAAAGCAACAGTTTTGAATAAATAAATAAAGCGTTCAACAAATACGCGAAAGCCTGTGCGCAAAACTAACCTCTTCTACAAAATTTTAATTTAATATATAATATTTAATATGAGCTATTTTGGAAACAGCAATAAAGGAGAAAAGATCCTACGCGGTGCATACAACTATTACCGCAAGGATAGTCTCTATGCTGAAGAAACATTTGAAGTTTACCGCAGACCAAAACTCCATCAAATCTACTTTGAAGGAGAAATGCTGGCGCGTGTAATGACTGGTGAGCTCTTAAAAATCAATGTCGCCTACACCGTTGATAAAGAGTACACACCTGTTAAAGTTCAAATTATTAAAAGCCTCGGGGAACAAATCTCAAAAGAGATTTTCCTATTTGATCATTCAACAAGTGAACTCAAGTACCAATTTGATTGCGATGGTGAAGTTAAGCTAGAATCTATTACGACTTCTCCAAAATTCTATGTCACAACACCGCTGAGCTGCTGTAGTATGCTTTTTCTTTGGTCAAAGAAATTTGATTCCGTTGGAAAGAATTACTATTCGTTCTTTTCTACTAATAACCAGTGGAAATACGAAGGCCCAATCATTAATAACAATATTGTTGTTGAAAGAGCTGCACAAACTTCAGAGTCCATTAAAATTGCAGGGGCCACTGTGACAGCTGTTCAGTACAAATTATTTGAGAAATTAGATTCTGATGATGCCAAAGATATGAAAGTTGATCCTGAATTCTTAAGCATCTGGTTATCCCAACACCAAACAATTCCTTATATTATTAAAGACAAGCAAGGAACTAATATAACGATAAAGTATCTTAACAACCTCGATCGAGGCTAAGAATGAAAAGGCTGTGGACAGGATTATTTCTAATCGTTTTGACATCTTCTTGCGCAGGTAAAATTTGGTTAGAAAGCACTAAGCCTGACTCGAAAGCTATCAATAGCATCCTGTCTAAAGAAAATGGTGAAAGTTCAAATTTAAATTTAAAACTTAATCACTCCGACAAAGTAGAATTTACTCATAACTTTAGGCCTTGTTGTGCTTTTGGTACTAATTTCACAGTGGCCCTCTTATCAATACCTATCCCCTTTTTTAAAGAGACAAATACGGTCAATTACGATTCTCTTGGAACCCATATATACAATATAGAAAAATTTTCAGCAGAAGAGATGGCCTCAATCGGTAAAAGAACGCCAGAGGTAAATGGCCTAATTTATACAAGAAGAGGTGGTTTAATCGATACTGCACATATCAGAGATACTGCAGATGTCACGCTTACACTCTTCTATAAAATTTATCCTAGGCTTGGAACAAATTTTGAAATTGAGTTACCTCGAGAAATTGGTAAACGATCAATTCTTTTCAATGCTTTTGATACAAGTAAAATGGAAGGAAAAGATAGAATCTTCCTAAGCTCTGCACTAGCGGCCAAACTTGCTTACGAGATGGCAGTTTCACACGAATTTGCCCAGTGGCATGGTTATAGGAATGTCTCAATATTTCCAGAGGAGCAATCAGCTTACTCACCAGAAGATCTCTATTCAAATATACTTGGTGCAAAACTTGCTTCGGCCCTAATCAACGAACAGCTCATCTTTTCAAGTATTCAGTATAATTTGAATATGACTTCTTGGCTTGAGCAAACTTTAAAAGAGTTAGGGCCTGTCGATAAAGAAGAAACTCAAAGACTTCTAATGACGACGAACAAAATATGGTGGGATCAAGATATTAGATTACCTGATAAGTTCATGCTGAGAAAAAGGGATTATAGCTTATCGTTAAGGCTCTCTCCTCTTGAAATTCCGACTTCTCCGCTAAAAGATCCAGCGACACTTGAAATTAAAGAATTTTTTAGAAATTACAACTTAGATAAAATTGCAATTCTTAAGCTTGAAATTGATCCTTCATTCGAAGATAAATTTAATCATGTTCCAAAACATATTTGGAATAAGAAGCTAACGATTAAAGACCTTAGAAAGATTGCTCAATACGATAAAGAATTTGACGACAATTACCTTAAGAATAATTAACTTCAAAAAACGTATATAATATAGATCTATGAAGAATAATCTACTTTCACCTATTCTCGCTTTACTCTTGTTGGCAACTTCATGCGCAAAACTTCCGGCCAGCAGAAGTGAAATTAAAAAGAAAAATAATACACATATTTCAAAACAATTATCACCATTCATGTCTGATGGTTGCTCAAAGTGGCCAGACGGAACAATTTCAAAACCAAATGCATGGCTGAAATGTTGCTTTGTTCACGATCAACACTATTGGCTTGGTGGAACGGAAGCGCAGCGATTTAATGCAGATCAACAACTAAAGGCATGTGTAAAAGAAGAGTTTACTGATTGGATGTCGATAGTCATGTACCTTGGAGTGCGTATTGGAGGAGGCCCTCAATACCAGACCTCTTATCGTTGGGGCTACGGTTGGAACTACGACAGAGGCTATATTCCTTTAACACAAGAAGAAATCGATTATGCAAAAACAGTCGCTCCAAAAGAGTTCGAAGATATTAACAAATATATAAGGAGAACAAATTAATGAAGCTAATCATCTCTCTAATAATTCTCCTAAGCTCTTTAATGAGTTTGGCCCAAGAAATGCCAGTTAATAAAGTAAGTGAAGAAAAACCTCGCTATTTTCCAATCTGGGGAGAAGAAGCAAAGAAGATGGGCTACACACTTCCTCGAGCTTATGGAATCAATATTTCAAGAATTGAGCACGATGAAAAATTTGGTGTAAAAAAAGCAACTCTAAATGGTGAAAATTTATTTGATGCACTCCCTGTAACAGGAGATGTAAAAGTCGATACTGAAACAAAAATAAATATGATTCGTACAGACTTCTGGCTTTTACCATTCTTTAACTTATATCTTGGGATTGGTCAGATTCATTCTGATGTACAACTTGAGTTTAAAACTCAATTGCCAATCGTTGGTGCCCAACAACATAAAATTCCATTTAAAGCGACTGGGACAGTTGCAAACCTTGGAGGAGTTCTTGTCGCTGGTTACAATAATTGGTTTGCAATGACTAATGTTAACTTAACTGACGTTATCATTGAAGATGAATTAGATGTGAGTCTTTATAGTATTGCTTTCCGAGGTGGATACAACGCTGGCAAACTTCAAATTTTTACGGGCGCTATGTATATTGATAGTGATATTAAAATCACTGGCTCACGCCAAGATATTGTCCTCAACGTAAGCCTTTCTTCATATGGATGGCACGGACTTGCGGGCCTCAATTACGAAATCAATCGTGAATTCGGATTAACCACAGAACTTAGCTTTGGCGATCGTTACATGTATCTTTTAGAATTTGGCTACCGTTTCTAAGTCCTAATCAAGGGTATTAACAAAATCTTTAGAAGCTTCAAGAGCATCCTTAAAATTTGTGCGATGAATTTGATATGGCTCCATTTGCTTTGTTAGCTTGGACATAGTCGAATTCTTCCACTTCTTAATACGAGAATCAATAACAACAACCGCTCCTGCATCCGACTCAGTTCTTAAAAGTCTTCCAAGCTTTTGATGAAGGTTTCTTGTTCTGTGTGCAAGATAGTAATCTTCAAATTCATTACCGATATTAGTTTCATAGTACTCACGACGAAGACGAATAACTTGCTCCATTGAAAGATCAGGGATTTTATCAATGAAAACAAATCTCAGAGCATCACCTGGAACATCAATCCCCTCTCCAAACGACTCCATTCCGATGAGAATACCATTACCACTTTCTTTGAATTCTTCCACAACATTGGCACCCATTCCTTGAACGAAAACAGGTAGCTTGCCCTCAAATTTATCCAGCATATATTCCACGGCCTTTTCAAAACGAGCGCGTGCAGAGAATAGTAAAAGGGTTCTACCATCAATATCCTCAATGAATGGTGTTAGACGATCACAAATAGTCTTTACAAAATCTTTGTCATAAAGCGATGGTGTATCGTCACACAAGAAAACTTTTGTACGATTCTTATAATCATATACTGAAGGTAGATAAAGCCCTGTTCTAAAGCGTCTTTCAGGCTCACTATAGAGGTAGCCCGTCGACCACTCCATGCCACGACTTCCCTGATCTCCATGCTCATTACCAAGAGTTGCAGAAGTATAGACAACAGATGATGAGGTCTGCAGAAGCTGGTCATGTAAGATACGCCCAGTGTTGATTGGGCCTGCAGTTAGTAAGAAGCCTTGTTGTTCATGATACTTCATTGATAAAGAATGAGGCTGCGATGAGCTTTCAATCTTTAATAAGACAGCTAGAGCATTCATCACATCTTCAAGCTGACCGACAAATGCTTCAAAACGAGTCCAAGCAGTAATTTCACCTTGGCCTTGCATATCACTTGCCTGCCAACGAATTGTATACGGATATAATCTTTCATAAACTGATTTTAGAAGATAGAAAATACTCTCCAGATGGTGGAAGACACTTAAGCGAAGTCCTTCTTTTTCTGTTGGCATAATCATTGGAAGCTCATTCCAAAATTTATCTGTATAGCGAGGCATCTTTTTAAAGATCATCTCAAACTTTTCTGGAAGCTCAAATAAGTGATCTCTAAGCATAGAGGCCGTATCAATTGATAACATTCGAAGAGACGAAATCTCTTCCTCTTGATTTTCTTCAATCATTGTATTGATTAAGTAGAAAAGAGAACCTAAACCTTGTAGGTTTTGAAATTGTTTGTGAAGACTTTCAAGATCACTTTGTGCCACTTCTGCAGAAAAAGCCTTTGTCGCCTCACCTTCAATTTTATGGGCCTCGTCCACAACCACGTAAGCAGGTCTAGGAAAAGACTTTGTCCAAGAAAACATCAAAGCGTGGTTTCCGATAATAATATCAGCTTCCTTAGCGTCTTTTAAACCTCGAATATAAGTACAGTTGGCGTAGAATGGGCACTGCTTACTTGAGCAAGCGCGGTAATCTACGGCCAAGTCTTTTTGAGCTTGCGTAAAGTTTTCAAGCTTCATACGAAGAACAAATGGGAGATCATCTTTAGAGATCATATGTTCAAGCGCACTATTTGAATTGTGATAGAAAAGAGATTCAAAATAGATATCTGCAAACTTATCTTTTATGTCATTACTTTGAGAAAAAAGGTCTTCCTCATTTTGTCTTTGAGTAAATAGAAGTTCGCAAAAGTGGTTACTTGAACCAATGAGCTGGCGAATCTTCAGATCTTTTGGTGAAACTCCTAAAAGTTTATGAAGTGCCGGAACATCTTTATTCATGGCCTGGGCCTGAAGAGTCTTTGTCCCTGTAGCAACAAGAACTTGCTTTTGTTCACTTAAAGCAAATAAAGCACTTGGCACTAAGTAGCCAAGAGTTTTCCCCGTTCCAGTTGGCGCTTGCACCATGGCGTGAATATGATTCTTAAAAGATTGGCCAACTTTAAGGGCCAGATCCTCTTGTGACTTACGATAGCGATAGCCATTGAATAATGTCGAAACCTTCTCTTCACTGCTAAAGATATTTTTTACGTTTTGCCCGTTAAAAGTTATATCGAAATTTTGCTCATACACCTGCTTATCTTCAAGTGTTTTAGGATATGCCCACTCTAGGGCCATCTCAATATGAGCTGCTGGATCAAAATCTATCTGCTCAGAGATTTCAAATAGCTCTTCTTCATAAAGACATAGAAACCTAAAGAACCAATAATCATGAAGTGAGTACTTATGCATTATTGACATCATGAAGTTATATTTACCGGCATCTTTCTTTGTCATAAGTGTTGCGACAATTACAACTTTTAAAAGATCAACTGAATCCTGAAACCCTCGGTGTAATTCTTTTTCAGCTAATCCAAAACCAACAATAAAGTTTTCAAGTTTAAGTGAAGACATATGAGGGAAAAGGAGTGAAAGAAAATAAAGAGAGTCTTGCCAACGGTGACCTTCTCTAAAATCGAGTGTTTCAAAGTGATGGTCTAAGAAGCCGGCTTCAAAATCTGCGTTATGAGCGAGAATGTCGTGGCCATCTAACTCAAGAACTTCTCCAATGACATCATCAAGAAGCGGAGCACGCTTTAGCATTTTGTTATCAATACCTGTGAGTTTTTGAATGAACTTCGAAATTTCAAAACTAGGACGACATAGTGATTCATATTTATGAACAAGTTTAGTTCCTTCAAACTGAAGAAAACCAACATCAATTATTTCATCAACACTACAATCTGCACCTGTTGTCTCGATATCAAGAAGTGCCCATTTGCCTAGTGTGTTATTTTCTGTATTCATCGTATCCATGCTTCTTTACTGCTCCCATAGGCCTTCGCCTTTATTTAACTTAACATTGTTAAATCGTATTGATAATCACCTTTTTATGCCTTATTCTAGGCTACATATTATTAATAATTTCATTACGTAAGGGTGCGCCATGTCTTCAGCGACATTTTTTCAAATTCAATCATTTTTGATCCTATCTTTAATGATTTATGGAGTAACCCAGAGCAAAAAACGCCAGAAGCACGTTAAGATAATGTCTGGAGCGATGATTTGGGATGTTATTTTAATTCTACAAATTGAATTAAGCCGCAGTGCAATTGATAAAGCAATGGAAGTATTCCAATCGCAAACAGCTCTAAAGATTCACCTATTCTTTGCGGTTTCAAGCGTACTTCTTTACATCGCAATGGTTATCTCTGGCCGTATGATTCTAAAAGGTAATTCTAGCTTTATTAAAAAGCACCGTTACCTAGGTATTACTACTCTAGCGTTTAGAATTTTAACTTTTATCACAAGCTTCTATGCAGCTTCTAAAGTTGTACTATAAGAAAACGCAAAATAATAAAGCGAGTTATTTATGTTATTTGAACAAGTAAAAACAATCATCGAAGAAAATATCAAAGATTCACAAGTAATGATCTACGACCTAACTGGTGGAGGCGATCATCTTGGTATCACAATCGTGAGTGATGAATTTAAAGGTAAAATGCTTTTAGCTCAGCACAGAATGGTCATGGATATTTTAAAGCAAAAGTTAAGTGAAGACTTACATGCGGTACAGCTAAAGACGCTAACTGTTGAACAGGCAAAAAATCAGGGACTAATCTAGTCCCTGTTCATATTTTTTAAATAAAAATCAAATTGATTATTTCTTAGTGGTGATCATCCATCATCGCATCATCAAAATCTTTACATGCAATTGCAAGAGACGCTGGAAGAAGGGCCCAGAAACCAACTAAACATAGTGCTACGAATACTTCTAAACTCATATATTATTCCTTTTAATTAAATTTCTTTGAAATCTAATGACCATTATAGGTCATTTAGGCTTTCCTGACTAGAAAATTCGACTTCTGGGGTTTGCCCCTTATCGATTTCAACTTCCATAATCCTCTGAAATCTCTTAGAAATCTTTCCAGTTGTTATATTAATATTATTTACATCTTTAGTAACCGTCGCTAAGTGCTTAGTTAGATCGCCCCATCTCTTCTCATAGAGGCCAAAATCAACTCCTAGCTTATTAATCTCTTCGTGAAGAATCGACATATACTTAGATCGCTCCATATTCATCAGAACTGATTGAACTGTTGTTAAAGTGGCCATAAAAGTTGTCGGTGAAGCAATCCAAACATTCTTCTTTTGAGAGTAAGCAATAATATCTTCGTGATAGGCATGGATCTCAGCAAAGATTGCTTCTGCAGGTAAGAATAAAACGGCCTGCTCAGAAGTTTCCCCCTTAATAATATATTTTGAAGAAATATCATCAATATGCTTTTTAACGTTCTTCACAAATTCACGACGAGCAACAGTTTTTTCCTCAACCGATCCCTCAAACATTCTCTTAAAATTCTCTAACGGAAATTTCGAGTCCACACAAAGTCTTCCAATTGGCTCAGGAAGATCAAGCATGGCATCCACAAGCTTGTCATTTGATAGCTTAAACTGAAGTTTGTAGTACTTATCACCTTCTCCAAAGACAGACTTAAGAAGAGAAGTTAATTGAACCTCACCAAAAATCCCACGTGACTTCTTATCTGTTAATACCTCTTGTAGACTTACAACATTCGTTGAAAGAGATTCAATTTTCTTTTGGGCCTCATCAATTTTAGCAAGACGAGCAATGATTCCAGTAAAAGTTTCGTTAGTTTTTTTGAAACCTTCATTTAAGTTTTCTTGAACCTTATTATTAATCTTTTCAAGCTTTTCTTGAATAGCATGATTAGTCTTATCAAATTTCTTTTCAAGATCTTGAGTTAGCTGATCCTTAAAACTAAACATGTCTTTATTAAGTGCGCCCTTTGTCTCCATTAAGCGCTCTACAACGATCTCTCTAAGATTTGAAAAATTCTCCGCAAGCTGATTATTATTTCTAAAAAGCGTCTCTGTCATATCGTCTTTTTGAGAGCGAATAAGATTTGTCACTTCATCAAAATTAACCGTGTGTTCTTTCTTAAAAATTAGAAATAAGAAAGCTAAGATTACAACTTGTAAAACGATGACAATAATTATTGGAGTCATTAATTCTTCCCTTCAACTTTTGGCGTAACATATTTTTGGGCCTTTTGCTCTCGCCCTTTCTCTTTAATGAACTGTAGTCCATCAATCCACTTGCCTTGCACACGAACACCCCAGTGTAAGTGTGGAGCACTAGAACGACCAGTATTACCACTTAAAGCGATGACTTGACCACGCTTAACTGTTTCACCTTGCTTAACCTTGAATTTTGACAAGTGGCAATACATCGTGATGACACCTGCACCGTGGTCAATAAAGATGGCATTTCCATTAAAAAAGAGATCTTTAACAAGAATAACTTTACCATCATTCGAAGCTTTTACAGGAGTTGGCCTTCTGGCACGCATATCTGTTCCCGAGTGCCAGCTATTTTTCTTATCATTAAAGACACGACGGTTTCCATAATAGGCAGTAATTTTTGAGTTTAGTGGTTTAATAAATTCTTTATCAGTTAATGACTTTTCAAGTTCAGCAGTTGCATAGGCTTCTTTTTGTAACTTCACCTCTTCCTGCCAACGCTTAACATCCTCAGGAGCTAAATCCACGTGTTTTTTAGAAACCTTAATATAAGACTTCTTATACTCAAATGGCTTAACTTCAAAAGTTGCAATATGATATTGAACCTCTTGTCCGTATACTTCAGACTTTAGGTAACAGTGAACCGAAGTTGGTGCGTTTGTCTCTTCACCGTCTTTTGTTTCAAAATACCAATACTGCGGTGCCCAGACTGTTTCAAGCGTATTCCCTTTCACATTGTGGCCAAGTGTCTCTTCGCCACATAGAACGCGAAATTTCTCGCCAATGCTTGGCAATTGCAAGACGATTTTATTGACCTTACCAGGATAGGCCACACGCTGCTCAACTTCATAAGTACCAAGCTTAGGTAATGGCTTAATCCCAGCACATGAATAAATAAATAGAATAAAGAAAAATAGTAATAGCTTTGTGTGTTGTCTCATAAGAAAATTATGGCAAAGAAGTCACGTTTTTTAAACGCCTATTGCTTTAAAAGTACTAAAAATCAGGGTATAAACAAATATATTTATTTCGAAGGGGTAATTTAATGGCGAT
Source organism: Halobacteriovorax sp. RT-1-1 (assembly GCF_047085455.1). Classification (NCBI taxonomy): domain Bacteria; kingdom Pseudomonadati; phylum Bdellovibrionota; class Bacteriovoracia; order Bacteriovoracales; family Halobacteriovoraceae; genus Halobacteriovorax; species Halobacteriovorax sp. RT-1-1. The sequence continues at coordinate 1,230,370 of NZ_JBKIXZ010000001.1, read as the reverse complement.
TATTAAGCCGCAAAATGCAAAAGGTACAAGAGATTTTGGTCCAATTGAGTCATCAAGAAGAAATCATATTTTTGAAACAATTAAAAAGAGGTTCCAATCTCACGGTTTTATGCCACTTGAAACGCCGGCCGTTGAAAACCTGAACGTACTTACGGGAAAATATGGAGAGGAAGGAGATAAACTTCTTTTTCGTGTTCTGAACTCAGGAGACTTTTTAAAGAAAGTAAAACCAGAAGATTTAGAAGAAAAGAATCTATCAGCTGTTTCGAGCAAAATGTGTGATCGTGGCCTTCGCTACGACCTAACAATTCCATTTGCTCGTTATGTATGTGCAAATCTTAATGAGCTGGCCCTGCCATTTAAACGCTACCAAATTCAGCCTGTATGGCGAGCTGATCGCCCTCAAAAAGGTCGCTATAGAGAGTTCTATCAATGTGATGGAGATATCATCGGAACAGAATCACTACTAAGTGAAGTTTCTCTAGTTGAGGTTTATCACGATGTATTTAAAGATCTAAAAATCGACGGTGTTGAAATCGTTATCAATAACAGAAAGATTCTTCAGGGTATCGCAAGTGTTCTTGGAGTTAGTGACAAACTAACAGATATGACAGTTGCCATTGATAAGCTCGATAAAATTGGTGCTGAAAAAGTTGGTGAAGAGCTACTTGGCCGCGGATTCAATGAAGATCAAGTAAGTCGCCTCTCTACTCTACTAACACTTGAAGGTGACTCAGATAAGAAGCTTTCAACAATTAGAGAGTTCCTTGGTGCTGATGAAATTGGTAAGCTTGGCATAGAAGAGCTAGAATTTGTTCTTTCAAACGTAAGAGAGCTTGGTATTGAAAACCTAGTATTTGACCCTACTCTGGCCAGAGGACTTGATTACTACACTGGCTGTATCTTCGAAGTTAAGCTAGTTGATGGTTCAATGGGAAGCATCGGAGGCGGTGGACGCTACGATGACTTAACAAGTATGTTTGGTCAAAAAGAGAAACTCTCAGGTGTTGGTATCTCATTTGGAGCAGAAAGAATTTATGATGTGATGCTTGATCGCGGATTATTCGAAGAGATTAGTGCAAGCGTTGATTATATGATCATCAACATGAGTGATGAAGACCAAAAAGAATACCTACAAATTGCTCGTAAATTTAGAGTAGAAGGCCACTCGATTGAAATCTACCCTACTTCAGCAAAAATGAAGAAACAGATGACTTACGCTAACAAGCGTGGAGTTAAGAATGTAATCTTCTATGGTGATGCTGAGAAGGAAAGAGGCGTGCTACAAGTGAAGCATATGGAATCTGGAGAACAATCAGAAATTAAACTTTAAATAGTCGACATACCATCCATCTTGGACATAAAAAAAAAGCCACTCTAAGAGTGGCCTTTTTATTTCTAACGAAATTGATTCGTGTCGATTATCCTAGGATATCGTATGGACGAATTGTCTTTCTACCGTTAGCTGTACATCTCTTTTGAGCTTGATCAACTAGCCAGTATACGTACTCGTTCATTGCTTCAAGAGCGTCTGAAGATACGTTGTATCCTTTACCCTTAAGTGCTTCTTTAGTTTTTGAACCAACTAGTAGCATTTCTCTTTTAGATGCTTTCTTAGCTGTTTTCTTAGCTGCTTTTTTTGGAGCTGCTTTCTTTGCTGCTGCCTTCTTTGGAGCTGCTTTTTTCGTAGCTTTTTTCTTTGCCATTTTAAACCTCGTGTTTAGTGTTTTTAATGAAAAATTTGTAATAATGTAATTTTAAGTACCTGGCCTAAACTACGTCAATAAAAAAAACGGAATGCCTCTTTAATTTGTCGATAAATAGCACTAATCTCAACTAAATAAGTGGGTAAAATGGTCACCTTTGCACCGATTCCAAGCTTAAGCTAATCTTTAGTGATGGATAAACAAGCTATTAAAATTGCTTCAGAAAAAAGCAATAAATTTATATTAGCGTTTGAGAATATTACAAGTAATACAAACGTCTACGATACAGAAAAAAACCAAATACTGATGTTGGAATCACCTAGTAGTATTTGTGCAATTATTCCAAAGAAAACATGTGCTAGTGGGCACAAAATTAATCTCTACATCATTCAAAGCTCGCAGGTCCCAAAAGGTCAGCTAAGCGATATTACGAAACTTAGCAATGTCATAAAGCTTTCGAGTGAAGTCGTGGAGATTGAAGAGTATGGCCCTGAAGAAAATAAAGTTGTTTTTCGTTTACTAGAGGACAACATGAAGGAGCACAAGAAAATTGAAGCAGTGATCTTAGAAAGACAAGAGCGCTTCAATGAACTTTTAAATCAATATAGAAACACACACGAAGAATAAAAAATAAGAGACAGTTACGGAATTGAAGAAATGAATAGAGAAGCATTTTTTAACGACATGGAAGTTTTAGTAGTCGAGTCCATAGGAAACGCACGCGTGGCCTATGAGAATGCATTTAAAACTCTGGGGGTCCAGAGAAAGAATGTTCGATTTGCTAAAACTTTTGAAGATGCACTTAAAGAGATGAAAAGCTTTAAGCCTACTCTTGTATTCTCTTATGAAGTTCTAGCGGAAGGACGCTATAACCAAGTTCTTAAAGAGCACTTAAAAATACTTCCAAATCGTACAAAGAATAGTTTTATTCTCTTAACACAAAATGACTCTATTGATGCCATTTCAAGAATCGCGCAACAACAAGTCGATCTTGTTCTTCCGATTCCTTTTACAGTCGATAGCATCAAAGCACTTATGGAAGAACTTTACAAAATGAAGTCTTCCCCTAGTGAGTATAGACAATTAATCAATGAAGCCTACGAGTATGTTGGTTCAAAGCATGACAAGGTTTTTGAGATCACGCAAAAAGCCCGTGAGCTATCAAAAAATCCATTTGAAACACACTACCTTGAAGGTCTTTGCCAGTTTAAAGAAGAAAAGTATGATGAGGCGATAAAGTCACTTGAACAAGCCTATGCTCTAAATTCAACAGACTTCAATACATTAAAGTTATTCTTTAAAGCGTATAAGCACCAAAAAAATTATTATATGGCACTTCAGTATTCATTAAAACTTCATGCTGCCTACCCTATTTCTCCAGATATGCTAAGAGATCTATCGATGGTTGCAGTTGCAGCGAGAAAGCATGAGCTTATCTTAAACTACTATGAGGCGTATAAGAAAGTGAATGAACCATCTGATGATATTAAAGATGCCATTGCTGCAGCTCTTGTTATCTATGTTCAATGTGAATTGGATAAGATTGATTTCGATAATACTTCAATTCAAGAACTTCTAAGAGACAAGAAATATAAGGATTCATTAAAGCTCTTAGAAGAAGCTTCAATTATCTGTACGACAAAGCCTGCAATTTTAGAGCGTATGCTAGTGGTTCTGGCCCATACGCCAGACAATAAAACGACTAAATTTATTCAAGTAAAACAAAAAGAGAAGTTTCCAAAATATGAGAATGCACCGTTGATGGATGCCCTTGTATGTGACAAAGATTCAACTGCTTCTCAATCATTAAAGATGGCCATTGATACACTAAACAGCGGCTATAAATCAGAAATCCTTTATGAAATCATCATTAAGCGCTCTATTGAGATGAACCGAAAGAAGGAAAGCACCCAAGAGTGGTATGAGCAGGCCATTAAAATCTTTCCAAATATGAAGGTCAGGCTCGATAAATTTTATAATGCTTAATGTAATTTCGTACACTTCGCTCCGCGCCGTACTATAAAGCCCTTTGCATAGGCCCACCAAAATTATATAAGAATAGGAAATTTTTGGGGGTATTTATGTTTAGAGCAGTAATCTTGCTAGCTGCTATTGTTTACTTAACTAGTACAATGGCGCAATTTCAAGCACCACAAATTCCATCTCATACACAAGCTCAATGTGTTGAGAAATTATGTGCAAATAATCCAGGTGAGTGTAGTTCAAGAACAGAGCATCGTATGATCTTTGATGCATGTTCAAGACAACTAGACTTAGGATGTATTGATTTATCAATGAAGCTTATTTCAAGCTATGAGCAAAATGAAATTGAAGAGATGGTTTCAATTGCTCGCTCTTGTCAGTATGTATCTGGATATGCTCATCAAACAGCAATGAAGAATATGTACCGCTATGATCGTGATGAATTCTCAGAGATCACTTTTATTAACTCGAGACTTTGGCTTGTTCAAAACTCTTGTTTAGCAAGTGCTCTTTCAAGACTTCACCCAAGAGACTTTGATAGTCTTGAAGACTTAAAAGCGATTACAAATCAATGTACTGGAACTTTTGATGTAGCCTGTTTTGAAAAGCAGTGTAAGTCAAAATATTCATGTAACGATCAAGAAGAGGTTGTTGATGCACTTAGAAGCTGCATCTCAGGACCAAGTAAAGTTGATCGTCGCAGACTATAAAATTTAAAGATTAAAAAATTAAAAAAATAAATACACACAAGAACACAACACACAGGTTTTTTTAATGATTAAAATTATAATTAAAATAGTGGCCATCACGATGGTGGCCACGTTTTCTAAGGCTCAATTTAACAGCTCAATCCTTTTTAGCGGGCGTCTTGCAAACTCATGTCAATTCGTAAGTGACCAAGCAGTCCTTGAAGTTGTCGACTCACTAATCACGGCCATCAAAGATATCAATGATGAGCGCTACCGTTGTCAGTCAATTTATGCCAACTCAAAGGCCTTCCTCGCCTCTTTAAATGAACAATACCGATCAAGCTCTAGTGAGCTTTCAATTATTGACTCAAACCTTGAGACGATTTCGAGTGAAGTCTATAAGCTTGTTACAGCTAGCTCATATACGGGACAATTTGATCAAGAAATTCTAAGTCTTCAGCGCAGACGACAAGAACTACTTGATGCGGATAATAACCGTAATAATGGAATTGTTGATTCGCTTAGTATGGCCACAACGATTCTTGATGATCTTAGAGCGGCACCAGAGTGTGATGAGGATCTTGGCACAAAAATGATTCGTCCAACGATCATGCTTATGGGTCAAGTTGCAGGCGCACTTTATCCTGGATCGAACCTATTTACAGCAGCGGCTTCAACAGGTCTTGCCAATATGGTGGACAGTCTTGTTTCATACGTTCAATTTAAAGGTAATGATGCTAACCAAGCTTTAGAAGATCTCTATAATAATCGTAACTACTACGTCTCTTACAAGTGTGCTTATAAGAATATCAATGCAATGACTTGTAACCTTCGTCGCAAAAATGCAACAAGAGAAGAAGCAAAGTGGCTGTACAATTATATTAAGGAGCTTGATACTCCAACAAAAGATTTTGAAAGAGTAAAAGACTTAAGAAAGCACTACCCTCGTCTTCAACGAATCCTTAGTGAACTTCGTGATATTTACGAGACAGCAAACCAACAGGATACAATTGTAACAATTGCCACTCTACAAAAAGAGCAAGCAAAACTTAGACTCTATCAACCAAATCCTTACGAGATTGAAGAGTGGAATGATAGCTATCAAAATATTCGTCCATGGGCAGAGTGGGCCCATATGCTGACTTGGTATACAAATATCAACTCTAAACTAAAAGTTTATTGTCGAGAGTTCCAAGATGGTAAGTACTGGGTAAAAGAAAATAGTGACTGTCAGGAAGCTGCTATTGCACGTGATGAAGATCGTACGCAATATATCCAAGAAGTAATTAAGCCGGCCTTAGCTGACCTTGGTGCCGATAAGGAAAGACTTTCTGAAAAGCTTAGAAACTCAGTAAACGTTGAAAGACTTTATAAAGTAATCGAAGCCGAAGATAATTGGCGCGACAACAAGAAGGACTTCTCGATTTCTGAAGTTATTCAAATCTTTGAAGAAGACCTAGAAAACACGACAACAAGGCCAGAGGCAACGTCACTCTTTTCAATTAGAATTAAGAAAGCACTAAAGGCCCTTAAGGCACTCGTTAATTTTGAAAATGTTGTGACAGACACACAAGGACTAACGCCAGAAGATTGTGATATCGACAATCCAACATGCCAGTGTGACAGCTTCAAGGACCTTTCTCAAGCTGCTTATACGTACCTTGCAAATAACCTATCTGATGGTGATGTACTTTCAGTAGAAACAATTGATGCAAGTTTTTACAACTATATCAGGACAGTTGAAGAATTCTTCTTGTATGGCCTTCCATATGCTGAATCTCCTGAGCTTACATACCAAGATAGCTTAAACTACTCGAAGTATATTTTCTTAGTTCCAATTTATCGTGGAATGCAAGAAAGCCTTCTTCGTGGAGATAATGTGGGAGCAAGTAATATTCCACTAATGAATACAGCACGTAAAAACTTTGAAAAAGTTTTCGCAAAAGAGATTATCAAGGTTCTAAACAAGAATGTAAAAGTCGCCCTTGATAAAGGAAGCCGTGACGATATCTACCGTGACACTCTCCACTCTTGTGCCATCTACTACCCGATGATTAAACAAAAAGGTATGGGCCTAAGAGCAAAGTATGTTCTTAAAAGGTGTAAGGAGCTACTGGATAAAAGTGGCGGAATCCCGTACCTCATCCAAGGTACAGAGCGCTTTTCAACAAAGAATGAAGCTTACAAAAACCAGTGTTTCTATCGTGATTACGAAGAGGCCGTAAGCACAAAGAAAGCAGAAATCGCTCGTGAACTTGATCAAAGTGGTGATTTACCAGAATTATAATATTGCCAACCCCACCAGGGTTGGCTATTATCTTTCTACAAAATATCTCAATTGAGGGCCTTTAGCTCAGCTGGGAGAGCGCTTCGCTGGCAGCGAAGAGGTCAGCGGTTCGATCCCGCTAAGGTCCACCAAAACAAAAAAGCCCACTCGCAAGAGTGGGCTTTTTTGTTTTTGTTGATATTAGTATCAGATCTAATTGCTTTTGGCGGTCGATGGCATGGATGCCATCGTGTCGACGACGCAGGAGCTAAAGTCGACTCCTATGCATGCTTGCCAATCATCTTACCAAGATGCCAAAGTCAAATCGATCCCGCTTAAGACCCTCCATTTATCTTTAACTATTACTCAAAAATTGAAATAAAAAAGAGCACAGTAAAGTGCTCTTCATCATATTTGGTTCCAGGTCACTTTTCGTTGGCTGAGCGTAAAGAAAAAGCACCTGGAACTACAGTTTTTCTTGGGCTAATTGCCAACAACCGGACAGAATAGATCAACAGACTTTAAGACTCTAACTCAATTAGGCTATTACTCTCTCGATTGGGTTATCATAAATAAAAAAACGATATATAATTGTACAAATAATAAAAATTATTATTAATATAATTATTTTAAAAAGCTTTTTCAACACAGTCTCCTCAATATTTGGTTCCAGGTCACTTTTCGTTGACCATACACAAAGAAAAAACACATGGAACTACAGTTCCTTGCCAACTTAACCAAGAAATAAAGTGTAAATGGATGTATAACACTTAATAAGTTACCATATCTTAAACAATATAAAACTAGGTAAAAAAAATGAATGATCAAACAAATCGCAAGAAAGACCCCTTAGAGGGTGTGACTTTAAAGATGATGTTAACAGATGTTATCAATCTCTTTGGCTGTAAAGAAATCTATGCAATGACAGAGATCAATAGTTTCAATGATGAGCCTCCCATGTTTAATAAAATTTTAAAATTTATTAGAAAAAATCCATGGGCCATTCAAAAGATTGAGAAGATGTATCGTGGGAATTTAGAAACGATAGAAAAAATGAAGCGCGATGGAACGGTATCAAAAAAAGACCTTGCACTTGGAAGTGGTACTGGTGGGCGTAAGACAAAATACTGAGAGGCATAATAAGAATAATCACTAGGAAGTGTTTCTAATATCTAAAACCACATCAATTAAAGATTTTCGCCCGCTAAGCCGACTATTGAACGTTAATAAAGTGAGGAGAAAGCGTGGCTTCAACAGTTAAATCAAAAGTTATTGGATATGGCTCATCTAAGGTAAAGGGAAAAACTAGAGAGTACACATTTCTTGAATTTGAAGATGGTACCAAACTTAAGAATGTCATCACTACTACATATATCGCTGACCATATTTGTGTAGGTGAAGAAATTGAAATTTCTTATATGAATGTTAAAAAGTTTCAATTTATCATTGGTGCAAGATCTAGAAGAGGTGAATTAATGTTGGCCTCAGATGACTCCATGATTATTACGGCCGTTGCATTTTATTGTATTCGCGACAGCTTCCTCATCTCAACCTTTGTAGGTTACTGGATTGGAAAGCTTTCTTTAATACAATACGAAAATATTCAAATAGCGATTAGGCACTTTGCTTACTTTGCCATTGCTGTTTGTTCAATCTACTTATATAAGTTTATTAAGTTCACAAAAGATTATAAAAGTGGAGTTGCTGCATTAGAGGAAAGTTCCAAACAAGTACAGGCGGCATAACTTAATATATGTCTAGAAATAAGAATAAAAAGAATAACCTAAAACAACAGTATCGTATTCTACATGACGAGGCCGTCAAAAATGGTGAAGACTATTATAAGGACCCTGTTACAGGCGGTATTGTTTCAACAGAAGTACGCCTAAAGCGTATGAGAAAATGCTGTAAGTATGGCTGCCGCCATTGCCCTTGGGGCTTCAAGAAAAGAAAAAGTTAGTGGATCAAGAGTTCTAAGCAGTATAGAGCTATCCTATTTTAATTAAGTTTCAAATAAATCAATATTCAGGCCACAAACAACTTCTGTTCCAGATTCCTTAATGTCATCTTGAGTGGATTGAATTAGCTTTAAAATTTTCTCCTTCAGAGGTAAGAAATCTTTTTCATCAATCGTAAATGTAGAAGAATAATGAATATTATTAGGCTCTTCTTTGGCAATGATGTCTAACACTTGTATTCTCTTTGCCATCTGATGAGGTGTGTTTAGCCAAGACTCAAATGGAAGGTGTATAGACTTTCCGCTAAAGATGTAGTTTTGATCATGTTTTTCAACTAGGCCAAGCTTTTCTAAGTAGATAAGAGTTGATCTAACTTTTTTCTCACTTAGTGCAAAGTGATTGGCCAGATTAGGAATTGTTTGTAACTTGGGACAACTAGTCGCGATGTGTATCGCAGACGGTATCCATGAGATAAAATAGTCTTTATATTGCTCATTTTCATCGTCAATAACCATTGAATTGACTCTAGAAGCTAGATTACCTGCTTCCTCAGCAATTTTCTCGCCCTTATACTTCAAGTAACTTTTTAGTTCGTGAGTTGAGGCCCTAGCGTAGCGAATTAGATTTAAGAAATATTCTGTTTCAATTTTGGAGAAGTTAAAAAATACACTTAATTTATACGCTTGATCTTCACTTAGATCGGCCTTTTCCTTCAATACCTGCGATAGATATGCAGCTTGGCAACCAATTGCCTTTGATAACTTTGCCTGAAGTCCCCTTTGTGCATAAGCCTCGAGAATCAAGTAACGAAGAAATTTATGATAATTTTTAAACTCGAATATTTCCATTTACGAAGAATAGTATATTAAAAATAAACATTCAAGGGACAAAATGTATATAAAAAATATATACACATATTTTATTGCTTGTTAAATCTACTCCTGTTCAATATCAATTGAAACTATTTTTCTAAAGGGAGTACTTATATGAAACTAAAAATTGAAATCATCGCTTTTATCTTAATGGCATTACATCTAATTAACCCAGTATTTGCAGGCCCTATCGTTAGTGCTGGCCCTATGGCCCATCCAGCGATAAGCACAATGCATATTGATAACTCTGTAGCAGGTATCGACTTTCCAACTGATGCACCGGCTCCTCAATACGATTACGTTCTATCACTTTATAATGGAGTTAGAATTCCAGTTTATACTGACCATGCCGAGTTAGTTCGCGCAGAAGCAGGTACAGATTATCCGACAGATATCCAAGCACCATATTGGACGAAATTTCAAAGAGTCCTAGTATTAGAAAGTAAATTTCGCTACCCTGTTAGACTTACTTTTGATGTTAATGACAACCTATTATGGAAGCTAACAAGCGGTGAAGTTATTAATGTATCTGAAGTTGTAAAAATTGTGAAAGCAGAAGCTGGTATTGATTACCCTACTGATGTTCCCTACTTCTTCAATCGTGACTTCTATGTTGCAGTTATGATTGATAGCACTAGAATCAAACTTTAAAGATATATCGATTGGCCGAGAAGAGCTCCTTTTCGGCCAAATTCAACAACACATATTAAAACATAAAAAAATAGTACCCATTCACAGTACTTTTATTCTCATTTACCCATTTAAATAGTTATTGAAAAGGCCAGTTTACTGGCTTTTTTATTAGCTCCCCAAGACAAAAAGCATGTAATATCAGAATCTTAGTAACTTCCCATTATATATTTAAAAGTAATTTTTTTTACTTTTATACCGAAAAGAAAATATGTTCTATTTTATAAGCCTTCTTATATTTGCCATCTCCTTACCTACTCATGCAGGTGATCTCGATACCTATTACGAATTAGAGTTAGAAATTAATCGACTTCATTCTCAGTTTAATAAGAATCAAGAAAAGGTATCAAAGAAGAACACTCTCTATCATCGCATGCTCAAACCCCAAGAAACGGCAGCAGAAATAGCAAGACTACAAAAAGAGAATAAAGATATTATAGAAAGATTAAGACCATTAAAAGAAGAATTTGAGGCATTAGAGAGTAAGCTCGTCGTTAGATCAGTAACGGGTGAACTTAAAAATATAAATGCTGTGAAGGATAAGAATCTTTGCCTAAATAATGAACTCCTCTACTTTTCAACTGATCGAGAATTTGAAGGGTGGAATTTAAAGTATGGTAGCAGCGAAAGAAGAATCTCATACTACGCTAATAAGAGCACATATATTAAAAGCTGTCTGGAGAATCGACCTGAAGACTCGGTAGTCGAGGTCGATTATAACTCACAATCACTTTGTGATAAAAGTAGCGACCTCTTAAAGTATGTTGGAACAAAGACAAAGTATAAAACCTACATTAAAGAAGGCCTTGTCAATGTCGATGTCTCACTCTACCTAAAGTTTGACGGTAATGAGAAAGACAAAGAAGAATCAATGGCACTTGTAAGAAACTCAATGCCTTGTGTGAAAGATTTTTACGCAAGACACGGGCTAAAGCTTAATGTCGATTTAAAAGAAGAGACTGGCATCATGGATCGATTCAAATGCGATCACACGATTACCATCTCTAAGGAACACAAAAGGCCTACGGCCAAAGAATGGGCAACTCATAAATTTGCAAACGTTGCAAATATTAATGATCAAAAAAGATGTAAGCTTTATATCCATGAACTCGCCCATAATTTGGGATTAGCTGATGCATATAAAGATAGAAGATGTCCTGATCGAAAAATCATTTTAGATGATAAGAATATTATGGGTGATGGACCAAGTGGTTACTCACCATATCAAGCCGAGTTAAATGGTAGCCAACTTAGAACGATCTTATCCCCACTTTGTGATTAAAGAGGAATTTCAATTCTAAAAGTTGTTCCACCCCCAGAATTAGAATCAATGGTAATTGAACCACCATGCTCCTTGATGAAATTATGAGATAGAGATAAACCTAATCCACTTCCTTTTCCATACTCCTTAGTTGTAAAGTATGGTTCAAAAATTTTTCGTTTATTCTCTTCACTAATCCCTGCACCACTATCAGAAACTTCAATAACGGCCTTATCGTCACGACTAGTGAGAGTTACTTTGATCTGCTTTACCTCACTCTGCTCAAGAGCATCTCTAGCATTGGTAAGTAAATTCATCACAACTTGTTGTATCTTCCCAGGACTTCCTTTCACCTGTAACTCACCTAAAGAATTTTCAAATGACACGCTAATCCCATAGTGTTCATATATCTCTTCAATCATAAGTATACAGTCATTTAAGACTGCAGATAGATCAAATAAAACTAATCCTTGACCATCCTTGCGAGAAAAATTCCTTAAGCCTTTAACAATATTTTCAATCTGTGTTGCTGACGATTCTATTTTCTCTAATGACTTTACGATATAATCTTTATGCTCACTAGATTTGAAGTTCTCTTTTTTTAGTCGGGCAAGGTATCCCTTTATAATTGTTAGTGGCCCATTAATCTCATGGCCAACACCAGCGGCTAGTTCCCCAATGGCCGCAAGCTTTGAACTGTGAGTAATCACTTGATCTTTATGTTGTAGTTCTTTTAATTGATTAACAAGTTTTCTTTTAATAGGAATAAGAATTTTAAAAAATTCGTAAATTAATAGAAGAATGATTAATGAGAATAAAAGCAGCTCTATTTTACTTAAATTTAATATTTTCGTTTTAGAATAATCTGCTGACTCAAAAACTATCTTATTCATATTTTTTAAAAATAAATCTGTATCTTTGACAATCTCATCAAGGCTTTTCTTTTGATTCTCACACAAGTTTACGATACAGTTAATATTCCTATCAATACTACTTAAAATAGGATCGAGATCTTTATACTGCTGCTTAATATTTGGCGAAAATGCAGGAGCTATTCCCTTATCTTCACTACCATTTTTCAAATCCTCATGAGTAGAAAACAGTAATTCTTTTGTGACAAGGATCTCTTTACTTACTTCACTCCTTGGCTCAACACTAGTATTAAAAGAATAAATTAAGGCCTGCTTAGCAAGTCTTTGACTTAGCATACGTTGGCGACCAGCTAAGTTAATAACCTGGGAGTAACTTTCCTGTTGAAGAATGAGAAATTGCATTAAAGCTTGAGCAATTATAGTGAATAAGACAATCGATACGAAAGCAATAAGATACTTATATGTAATTCCTCTTTCATAATCAATCTTCATTAACCTCTTACCTCACGCTGCTAACTTACTTGCGACCTTTGTTTGATTATCATAAATATTCTCTAAATCAAATTCCTCCCCTAAGGTTGCAATCGTTGTCCTAAGACTTAACTGAGATTCGAGAAGAGTTTTAAAATGACTTGATGCCTTTTCTTCACCATGATTTAAAATAACAAGCTTAGGTGAAATACGTGATTCATTTAGCCATCCGATAAGATCTAAGTAATCACCATGCGCTGATAATGAATCGATATAAAATATACTAGCTCGAACTGGAAGTCTCTGTTTATGCATATGGAGTTCTTTTTCACCATCAATTAGAATACGACCTTTCGTTCCTTCAGGTTGGAAGCCAACTAAAATTATTCCACTATCTTCATCCACAATATGCTTCATTACATGATACACAACTCTCCCACCATCAATCATCCCTGAAGCACTAACGATAATACGAGGTCCAGACTTTTCCATAAGGGCCTTTGAATCTTCAACATCTTCGATTTCTTCAAATGTATCAGGATAAATATCGATATCCTCTGTTACATTATCTTTGACATGACCCTTTCGAAAACAATCATTAAATATACGGTTAGCTTTCTTAGAAAGTGGGCTATCTAAATGAACAGCTACACTAGGGATGGCCTCTTCATTCATCAATTCTTTAATAAGATAGAGAATATCTTGTGTACGACCAACTGAGAATGCGGGTATAACCGCAACTCCACCGCGCTTTAAAATTGTATTTAGATACATTCCTAAAACTTCTTTTGCAGGAATACGGGCATGTAGCCTATCTCCATATGTAGACTCTAAAACAAGATAATCAGTTTCACAGATAACTTGAGGTTCGTTTAAAAGGATATTTCTCTTATGCCCAACATCTCCAGAAAAAACGATTGTTTTCACTTCACCAGTAGCTGCTCTATAGCGGACTCGAATAAAGCTTGCTCCAAGAATATGGCCGGCCCAGAAAAAAGTAATTGCAATATTTTTAGAAACTGTCAGCTCTTGTTCGAAATCCACAACTTCAAAGTGTTCAAGAACAGCTTGAGCTTCCTGCGTTGTATATAAAGGAAGGGCCGGCTTGTGTCTTGATATTTTTTTTCGATTTGCATATTTAGCATCTTCTTCATGAATACGGGCCGAATCCATTAATAAGATCTGACAAAGCCTAAATGTTTCCCTTGTACAATAAACCTTACCTCGAAAACCATCCCGATATAGACGAGGTAAAAGGCCGGAATGATCAATATGTGCATGAGTTAAAAAAACTGCACTTAGCTTACTGGCACCATGATACGACATCCAATTGCGTTCACGATTTTCCTTGGCCCCTTGGTAGAGTCCATAGTCAACAAGATACTGCTCTTTATAATCCTTCCCAACTTTTAACAAAGTTTTAGATCCAGTAACACCTCCAGCTGCTCCAAGAAAAGTAATTCTCATCGATACATCCTTTTTATAATTAAATTTCGTGTACTACCTATCGACGTTTTAATAGTTAAGAATGTTTAATATTGATAAAAGAAAGGTTATCATAGTTGAGTATTCAATACGACTAACAAAAAACTCACAATCACTTTGCAGAAATTAGACTCGAAACAAACTTAAAAATTCTTTTTGAGACATATACTTAATTCATAGGAAATCAACTCAAGGAGAATTATATGAGAAATGCCAAAAAAATTAATCTATCAACAAAAGGGTCAGTTTAATACTGACCTTTTTTTATATCATCACACCACAATAGATTTATAATTTCATTCTTTGAGCGACTTCTCTTTGATAAGGATCATCTGAGGAACTAAGAGCAGAGATCACTCCTTGTCTATTTTCAACTGGTTGGTTTTGGCTAAGTTTCCACTGCCCTTCAAGAGAGGTTACTTCAATTTTAATTCCAATGATTGCGGCCAGAAGCTTTTGTGTATAATCACGAGGAGCATCTTCAACCTTCCAAGGATTGTGGCCTCCTTCTTCCTGTTCATTAGTAAGCATCTCAATCGAATTAAGAATCCACTCCTTATCTTCAATAAATGAAATTTTTCCACGAGCATGAACAACAATATAGTTCCATGTTGGAACAGCTTTACCAGTCTCTTTCTTAGTTGGGTAATGATTAGGAGAAATGTAACAATGAGGGCCATTGAAGGTAGTTACAACCTCACTGTTATCAAGTGTCGATTTCCAAAGAGAATTTGCTCTTGCAATATGTCCAAATAAGAATAGCTTCCCCTCTTCTTCTACAACGCAAAGTGGAAGATGATTAACCTCAATCCCTTCAGTTCCGTTTGATATCAGATTCGCAAATGTCGTCTCCTTCATCTGCTTTATTAACTCGATCCTATCTTCCTGCTTGAATAGCTTTGGTATATGCATTCTACTACCTCTAATTCATTTATTAATGCTACAATGATAACTCAATAAACACTGGAGTTAAAATGCCTTATATCCTAAGTCCAATTATTACAGAATCAATGCCTGGAATGTGGTTTGAAGGTCAAGGCTATAAGCGAGAGAATATTTACTCGATAAATGATCCAAAAGGTCCTCCAGTAAATTATGATGCTCATACTTTAAAACCACATAGTCTCACTCATATGGAAGCACAATCTCACACTATGAAAAATGGGATGAGCGTCGATGACTATTTTAAGAAGCAAATAAATTCATTTTTTGGGCCAGTAGTTGTCGTAAAACTAAAAGGAAAAAACTGGAAACCTGTAGAAGGCCTTGATGGTATTTACCATTGGGAAGTCTCACTAAGTGAGCTTAAGTCCGAGCTTGGAGATGAGATTCCATGCAAGTTGATTTTGTCAGTCGAAGAAATGCCAATAAACAAATCACAACTGCACGACCCTAATTATGTCTTAACACTTTCACAAGAAAGTGCTGACTACTTATTACAAAACCCTAACTTTGATATGTATGGTACTTCTTGGAAGTCTTCTGACTTTTGTCCAGGGAGCAGAAATAGGCCGATTCATAATACACTTTTTAAGCAAGCTGCCATTTTTGAAAATTTAAAACTAGACGACGTGCCTGCTGGAAAGTACTTCTTTTCAGGCTTTCCACTCCCACTACACTTAGCTTCAGAGTCACCGGTATGTCCGGTTCTCTTCAAGAAGGATGAAATTAATTTCTAAGATCACTTCTCTTATAAGCGTCATCGACAAAAACTTCGACTAAAGCATTTAGTGCATCTGTAACAGTAAAAATACCGTACACACGATTTCTATTATTAAGTACAATTGCTGAGCCAACTTTATTACTTGATAGCTGATAAGCTACTTCACCTAAGCTATCGTCCTTGTTAACAGCAAGAACAGATTCATTCATGAAGTCTTTAACTAAAACTCCATCACACCAGCTCTTTCCATAAATTGACATAACATCTCTTTCTGAAATGATTCCCACAATTTGATTCCCGTCACTTACAGGAAGATGCCTAATTCCATTATCTTTCATAATCTTAAAAGCGATATCGATACTGGCATTTTGATCAACAACGTGAACTGCGGGAGTAGTAAATTCTTCGACTGATATATGCTTCATACATGCCTCCTAAATTAAATTTAGATTAGCACAATGGACTAATTGGTAACTGACAAGTGTCAGTTTTTACGAAAAAAAATCTTAATTTTTGCCTTAACCTCAAGAGAGTTCTCGTCAATTTTGGCAAAAAATGGGCGTTAAAATCAAAAAAATTGGCCCTTGGTTAACTCACGTAACTATCTAGAATAACTGTATTATGTGATTTAAAACACAGTTTTTATTTATACGTTTGCCTTAGGTAGAAAGATTAAATACAATTTTTATATGTTAGCTAAGAAGAGGGTCTTGGTCGCCGAAGATGAACCGACATTAAATGATATCTACGTGGAAACCTTTGAGTCATTTGGTTATGAAACCATAGGTGTCAAAAATGGTGAGTTGGCCTTAGACTATGCAAAACATAATCCTGTCGACTTTGTCATCACTGATCTAAAAATGCCAAAAATGGATGGCCTAAAACTTTTGGAAGAAATTGGAAAGCTTAATGCTCCTACACCTCCAGTTTTAATTATTACAGGCTTCATTGACGAATTAAATGCACAAAGAGCAAAGGAGCTAGGTGCTGTTGATCTTATGACGAAGCCATTCGACTTCGACAAAGTCATTCTCTATATTGAAGAAAAACTAAAGCAGCAATCAGAATCCTAAACGCCCCATTCCTTAGAAAGTTCACCAATTCTCTTTTTAAATAAAAGCGAGAGAATCATTGAAACGATAGTAAGTCCTATTGCAAGTCCCGCCCATAAACCAGCTGCTTCCATTCCGTGTTGATAGCTTAAATAAATTCCAACAGGAATTGCAATTAGCCAATAACCACAAAACGAATAGAGCATTGGTTGCTTACTCATACCAAGCCCTCTTAAGACTCCCCACATTGCGACTTGTAGTCCATCAGGTATTTGAAATAAAGCAACATATAAGAATAGTCCTGATCCATAAAGAACAACGGCCTGATCAGTCGTGAAGAGTCCCATTAAGAATTCATGAAAGAAGAAATAGCATATTGCCGTTATGACCATATAAGATACGGCCATAAAGATACACCCATAGGCATAATTCTTAATCATCTCCATATCTTTTCTACCAAGAGCGTAGCCGACCTTAACCCCTGCCGCGCCATTGATGGCAAGAGGAACCATAAAAGTTAGTCCCGCAATTGTTAGAACAATGTTGTGAGACGCTGATGCAACAAGACTCATGCGTCCAACTAAGACAGTAACAGTTGAGAACATTAATACTTCAATAAAAGTTCCAAGACCAACTGGTATTCCAAGTTTTATCAATTCCTTAAAAGACTTCTTACTAAAATGCGTTTCAATTGGAAGTACTCGATAAGCATAAACATAAATAATTAAAGCTAGAATAAAGCGAGTTACAACAGTTGCAATTGCCGCACCTTTTATTCCCATTTCAGGAATAGGTCCAATCCCAAACATTAAACAGTAGTTCATAATGAGGTTAACGACATTCATAAAAATGATAAGAGCATTGGCAAAAATTGTTTTATCAAAAGCTTGAAGATATTCCTTAATCATTTGAAAAATAAGTGCAGGAATAATCGAGATATTTACCCAATAAAGATAAGTCTTAACAAGAGGTACGATCTCTTTATTTAAACCGATATAGTCAACAAAGTAAGTAAAGATATAAAGGGCCGTACAAATAACACTTCCTAAAAGAAGTGCTAAAGTCATTCCACTTCCCCATACGCCATTCTCGTGTGGATTCGTATCAGCTCCACGCATTCTTGCCGTAACTGCACTGACAGAAAATAACGTTGAGATCCCAATCATTATAAAAGGAGATAACATACCTGCTGCAACACCAATAGATGCTACTGCTGATGTTGAATAGCGTCCGGCAACAAAAATATCACCGACGTTAAAAAGCATCTGCCCAACCTGGCCAATAACAAGTGGAATAGTAAAATAAATAAGTTCTTTGAGTCTCTTACTCGTTGTTGCAACTACCATAATAGTTAGAGGTTATACCTTAATTTTTTAATAGATGGCATATAAAAATTGTAACCAAATATACTTTAAATCTCGGCCAAATCTTCGTAAAATATGAACACAAAGGAGTGCTTGTGAAAATTGTTTCAAATGCAGCGGAAGCTTTATCGATAGTATATTCTAATTCAAATATTTTTATTCATGGTGGTGATTCTACGCCACAGGCCCTAATTGACGGGTTACTTGAAAATGCTCATAAATTAAAAGATGTCACACTTACTCACCTACATACTCACGGTGATGCGAAATATGCAAATGAAGAATATTGTGAAAACTTTAAAATTCTCAATCTCTTTGTTGGCGGAAATGTGAGAAAACATATCGACTACCAAAGAGTTGATTATCTTCCATGCTTTCTATCTGAAATTCCAAACTTATTTCGAAGCGGTAGAATTCCTCTAGACTTTGCACTTATTCACGTCAGTCCTCCAGATCAACATGGGCACTGCACTCTAGGTACATCTGTTGATGTTGCAAAGGCTGCAGTAAGTAGTGCAAAAGTTGTTATTGCTCAAATTAATCCACATATGCCTCGTGTTCATGGTGATGGCTTTATTCATATTAATGATATTGATTATGCGATTGAAATTGATCACGAAATTGTCGGCCATCAAGAAGTTTGCTTGAGTGAAGAGGATTTAAAGATAGGACAGCTCACTTCATCTCTTATTGAAGATGGCTCAACTCTTCAAATGGGAATTGGATCAATTCCTGATGCAGTTCTGGCTAGTTTAAAGAATCACAAGAACCTAGGGATTCATACAGAGATGTGGTCAAACGGGGCTCTTGATTTAATTAAAAGTGGCGCCGTAAATAATTCATGCAAAAATGTTCACCGTGGAAAAACAGTTAGTGCCTTTATTGTTGGAGGCAAAGATGTACATGATTTTATCAATGACAACCCAAGCGTTATTCAACTTGAAGCGGACTATGTAAATAACCCAAGTATCATTAGAAGAAACCCAAAAGTATGTGCGATCAATAGTGCCGTTGAGATTGATCTTACAGGACAGGTCTGTGCAGACTCAATCGGCCATCGTATTATCTCTGGAGTTGGTGGCCAGATGGACTTTATGAGAGGCGCCTCACTTTCTGAAGGGGGTAAGCCTATTATTGTTATCAACTCACGAAGTGCTAAAGGTTACCCCAAGATCGTTCCAACATTAAGGTCAGGAGCAGGTGTCGTAACAACTCGATCACATATGCACTATGTTGTTACAGAGTATGGTATTGCTGATTTATACGGAAAGAGTCTTAATCAAAGAGCACAAGAGTTGATTAGAATTGCTCATCCTGATGATCGTGAGAATCTTGAAAAGATGTGGCATGAAACGCACTGTAGAAAATAATCTACAGTGCACTCACTGGGGATTGGCATAATAATTCTACCATACCACTCCCCTCATATTTTTCTTTTGCTACTTTTAGATCAACTCTCTTAAAGATCATATAAGAAATAAATGATCTAAGATTTAATAAGAATGGATTCTCTTGTCCATGAACAGATACATATGCATCCGAGACATAATTTTCATAAATTTCTCTAAAGCCAGGTGAGTCGATAACAAGAAGCATGACACAAATTGCGATAGCTTCCTTACCCTGTTCAACACCTTGATTGATCACTTGGTTTAGCTCATCAACAGTATCAAAGGTATGTTTTGAAATTTCTTTAATCTGCTCAGCGAGTAAGTTGATACAGTGTTCACCACATGTCGTAATAAATTCTTCTTTTGAACCAAAATGATAAAGAACTGAAGAGACATTAATCTCGGCCTTCTTTGCTATATCTCTTAAGCTTACGCCGTAGACACCATTTTTTGCCATTAAAGGAATCGCAACATCAATCAAATTCTGTTTAGTCTTATTCATCTAGCTACTACCTTTTGTTAACTTACCGTCAATTTGAATAAAATTCTTGATTCAATTTAGTTAACATGTTAACTATATAGTTAACACATTAACAAATTTGGAGTAACAATGTCAATAATAAAGAGTGAATATGTACAGGAAAGTATTATCGGACGCATGATTCGCACAACTCGAATCCTCGATAAAATGATCTCTGAAGAAGTTTCGCATTTTAAACTTACAAAGCCTCAATTTGATGTCCTTGTCATCCTACACTTAACAGATCAAGAATCAGTTACGACTACAGAGTTAGCAGAAGAGCTTCTAGTATCGAAGGCCAATATCACGGGAATCGTTAAAAGACTTGAAGCGGCCAATCTAGTCAAGAAGGCCATTGACGAAAACGATACTAGGTCAAAGAAAATTACACTTACTGAAGAGGGCCTTGAATTAATCAATAAAGTACTTCCTCGCTACTTCAGCATGGGCCATGAACTAGTTTCAAGATTTTCTCAAGATGAGAAAAGTAAACTTTTATGTCAGTTGGGAATGATTGAAGAGTTTTATCAGTCAAAAAGATAAAATAAAAAAATCTTAAAGAGAATCTAAAGAGACAGAATATACAGGAGAACCACACTCATGAGAAGGATCAAGACTTATATTGTCTTGTTTGGACTTGCTAGTAGCGTAAGCGCTGCTCAATACAGTTTAAACGAACAATCAGTAGTTGAACTTGCAGTCAAAAGAAATGAAAATGTTGGTATTGCAAGACAAGAATTAGAACAGGCCAAGGAAACACTAAGTAGTGCAACATCTAATCTATTTCCAGTCCTTTCAATATCTGCAGGCTTAACGAAAAATGATGGTAAAGGTAATATCATGCCTCACGGTTATGATTGGAATCACAATGCAAGAGTTCAGCTCACACAACCTTTATACACTTTTGGAAAGATCTCTAGTGGTGTCGATATTGCAGAATCTGCAAATAAGATCGGAAAGTTGAGAACAGTTGTAACAAAGGCTGAAGTTGAGAATGCTGCAAGACAATTATACTACAGAGTTTTATTCAACCAAGAGCTTGTACGAATAACTGAAGACTCATATAAAAATGCTGTTAAAAATAAAAATGCGCTTGAAGAACGTGTTTCTTACGGACGTATCTCACGAAATGATAATATCAAAATGCAAGCTGACCTTGCCAGTAGAAAACCAAATTGGATTATTGCAAAGAAAAACCTTAAAAATGCAATCTTAGACATCAAAAACTTTCTGGCCCTACAACCAGAAGATGACGTAAAGGTAGTTGCTGATAACTTTAATGCTAAAGATAAAATTGCAACGATACCCTCAAACTTACAAAAGCTTGATGAAACAGTTGATGTAAAGATTCTTAAAGAAAGCATTCAACTATCAGACTTCTCTGTTGAGCTTGCCAAGAGCCAACGTCTTCCCGACCTTGGATTATTTGTTGCCTACTCTCCTCTTACTTATCGTGTTGATAAACCATTCTCAGGAGATATCTCACATAACCAAAATGATATTTCATTTGGTTTACAGTTTACGTTTGACTGGGATCTTGGAGGAAGTAAGAACTCAGAAGTAGCTATAAAAAGAAGTGATGCGAATATCGCGCGCTTGAAGTTTAATCAACTAAGAAGAGAAATTAGAACTCAATACTTAAAACTTGAACAAGACTACGAAGGCCTTCAAGAAAGATTTGATGCGGAAGCTGAAGCTGTAAAACTAGCCTCTTCATCTTATAAAGTAGCTCTTAGCTCTTTTAAGTCTGGTGGAGTATCACAACTTCAGCTCAATGATAGTGAAATTCAACTTACTCAACACCGTCTAAATCTTGCTCAAACGAAATTACAACTAAAGGTAACTCGTGCTGAGATGGATCGTCTTCTTACGAGTACAGGAAAGGGAGATAAATAATTATGAAGCAAATAATCTTCGTTTTAATAGTTGGTCTTGTTTACGCAGGTAGCTTATTTGTTAAAGATTTAGACCTACAAAGAAAGAAAGGTAAAGAAACTGCGACTATGTATACAATTCGTGCTGTTTCAGGAACTCCAGTTAATACAACAAAGGTTACGAGAAGGGCCTTCTCAAACTTTGTCATTGTAACAGGTAGTAATATTGGCCCAAGAATTCATGCATCAGTTGCACCAAAAGTGGCAAATCTAATAAAGCCAGGAGCACTTGTTAGTATTCGCGTAAAAGATAAGAAAGTATACGGAAATGTAGTTTCGGTTGATGCCAAAGCTGATTATCTTTCGGGCCTGCATAAAATCGTTGTATCTTTTGCAAATAAAAAGATTCCAACAAATCTCTATATTATGAATATCGAAACACACAAATTAGAAAATGCTTTAACGATTAAAAGAGAAGCTGTTTCAGAAAGAGGTGGTTCGCATAACGTATTCATCGTTAATGATAAGAATATCGTTACAAAACGCAATATTGAAGTAAGTGATAGTAACGAAGACTTCTATGTTGTGAAAAGCGGACTAACTGAAGGAGACACTATTGTGCTAAGTGATCAACGTTATCTTAATGATGGCGAAAAAGTAAATATCATCAAAGCACTAGTGGATCAGGATTAAGGAGTTAGAAGATGATCGAAATATTTGTTAAACGCCCTGCCACAACAATCATCTTTATTGCCATCTTTATGGTAATGGGACTGGTTTCAATTGGTAACTTAATTATTGAACCGACACCTAAGGTTGAGCTTCCACTTATTACAGTACAGACGGTCTATGCTGGTGCATCACCTGAAGAAATCGAATCACAAATCTTAAAGAAGATTGAGGACGAAATTTCAGAAGTCTCTCAAATTAAGAAAATCAAATCAGATGCACGTGACAGTTTTGGTATTGTTATCATTGAGTTTGATATTGAAGCAGACGCTAATATCAAATCAATTGAAGTAAAAGATAAGGTTGAAGCAATCTTAAACGATTTTCCAGATGGAGCAGATCGTCCAATCATTGCAAAGTTTGACCCATTAATTCAGCCAATTGCAACTCTTGCTCTTTCAAGTACAAAGCATGACCTTACTCAAGTATATGAGTATGCTGATAAAAAACTTAAGTCTCGCCTATCATCTATCAATGGTGTTGCCTCTGTTGACATTTTTGGTGGACGAGAAAGAGAGATCAATATTGAGTTAGATAATAACCTTCTTATTCAAAATTATCTGTCAATTGAGGATGTTCTTGCGGCCATCTCTAGAAAGAACCTAAATATCCCAGGTGGATCAATAAATACGACAGACTCTAAGATTAGTGTTCGCTTCGTTGGGGAGTTTGCCAACGTTGACGAGATCAGAAATCTAGAAGTTGTTTCCCGAGAGGGACAAGTTTTTAAGCTTCAAGAAATTGGAAATGTTTCAGATAGCTTTAAAGAAGTTGAAACGATGGCACGCTTCAATGAAAAGGAAGTAGTCGGTCTATCAGTACTTAAGCTTTCTGATGGTGATGCTATTAAGATCGTTGAGAACTTAAAAAGCTCTCTTGAGAAAGTACAAAGTGAGCTACCTGATGGGATGCAACTTGAACTAGTCGTTGATACAACTCGAATTACACTAGATGATACAAAAGGTACAATTAACTCGATCTTCATTGGTATTGGTTTAACAATTGCGATTCTTTTAACATTCCTGGGAGACTGGCGTGGTGCCCTTATTGCGAGTATCGTAATTCCGACTTCAATTATCTCAACACTTTTCCTTATGGATATGTCATCGTTTTCAATTAACGTTATGACACTTCTTGCATTCGGTACATGTCTAGGTACCCTCATTGCAAACGCTCTTATCATTATCGAAAACGTTTACAAGCATCTAAAAATGGGAAAAGACTCTCAGTCGGCAGCCATTGATGGGACGAAAGAAGTATTACTTGCTGTAATGGCCTCTTCAGGAACAAACCTAGTTGTATTTACTCCACTGGCCTTCATGGGTGGTGTCGTTGGTAAGTTCATGCTTCAATTTGGTATGACTGTTGTATTTGCAACGATCTTCTCGATCCTAGCATCTGTTACGTTAACACCAATGCTTTGTGCCTTACTTCTAAAAGACCCTGATACTTTAAAAGGACCTTTCCCTAAGCTCGCAGGTCTTGTCGATCGCTTACTTGCTTGGGCAACAAAACAGTATCGTTGGTTCTTTGATAAATTTATGAATTGGCCTATTACTTCAATTATTGTCCTAATGGCGCTTTTCTTTACAATTGTTTATCCGGCAAAACGTGTTGGTAATGAGTTCCTTCCAAAGTCTGACCGTGATGAATTTAAGGCATTTATTCTTATGCCAGATGGTTCACCAATTGAAAAAACAGCTCAGATCACTCAACAGGTTGATGAGATTATAAGAAAGTACCCAGAGGTTGTTTCAACTCTTTCAGATATTGGTTATGACGGTGAAGAAAGATCACGTATTACCGTCAACTTAACTTCAGCAACAAAGAGAAAAAGAGACTATAAAGAAATCATGGATGATCTACTTCCAAAGGTATCTAATATTCCTGAAGCAGAAATTACTCTAACAGGTGGTAGTCGAAACGCTAGTAATGATGGTGATATTACAATAAACGTCACAGGAGATAATTTCGATAATATGATTATTGCATCAGAAAAAATGCAAAAGATCATGAAGGACTCAGGATACTTTAGTTCAATTGAAAGCTCTTACCGAATTCCAAAAATGGAGATTCAGTTTATTTCTGAACCTCAAAAAGTAATTCGTCAAAACCTATCAAGCTCGCGTCTTGGGGGTACAATCCGTGCACTTGTAAATGGTAATGATGATGCCGTTTATAAAGAAGGTGGTGAAGAATACGATATAAATGTAACTCTTGCGCCAGAATTTAAAAGAAATATCTCTGACTTTGATAAATTTCTAATTCATGGAAAGGATGGACTTATCCCAATCTCAAGCCTTGGTAAGGTTCAAGTTGTCGAAGCATCTTCGCCACTTAAAAGACGTGACAAAGAAAGAATCATTCAGATCAAAGCCTTTGTTGTAAAAGGTGTTGTTGGTGCCATCATGGGAGATCTGGGCCAGCAATTCAGTAAGGCAGAGCTACCACAAGGGACTAAGTTCATGTTTGCAGGCCAGGCAGAAAGTCAGAAAGAATCTCAACAAGAGATGGGAAAAGCCTTCATGCTAGCAGTAATCTTAACTTATATGCTACTTGTTGCGATCCTAAACTCATTTGTATTCCCAGTGTCAATTGGTTCAGCGATTCTAACATCTTTCCTAGGATCTTTTTTAATGATGTTCTACACGGAGCAGACGATTAATATTGGTTCCATGATGGCCATTGTAATGGTTGTAGGACTTGCCGTTAACAACGCCATTCTTATGATTGAATATACTCAGCAAAAGCTTGATGAAGGTGTTGAGATTAAGGAAGCATTATGGTTAGGGGCCGAGGAAAAACTGAAGCCTATTCTAATGACTTCTATTGCCATTATCGCTGGTACAATGCCACAGCTCTTTATGATCGACAAAATGAAGTCGGCCATGGGTGCGGTTTTGATTGGTGGTATGCTAGGTTCAATCTTCTTTACATACACACTCGTTCCAACGATTCACTTAGTGCTATATCGAGTGAAAGAATGGCTCTCTAAGCTATTGAAATCAAATGCATAATTTGAAAAAAGGCCTCTTAATTAGAGGCCTTTTTTACGTCTAAACTTAAGACATCTCCTGTAAATCTTCCCATCTTGAACAAACTCATCCTTAAAAGTGCTATAAATGTTCATTATTTTATTTAGCAA
Organism: Halobacteriovorax sp. RT-1-1; assembly: GCF_047085455.1. Taxonomy (NCBI): domain Bacteria; kingdom Pseudomonadati; phylum Bdellovibrionota; class Bacteriovoracia; order Bacteriovoracales; family Halobacteriovoraceae; genus Halobacteriovorax; species Halobacteriovorax sp. RT-1-1. Next base: position 1,204,379 of record NZ_JBKIXZ010000001.1, on the reverse strand, counting down.
CAAGCGAGAATTAAAGATGAGATCAATAATCCTTACCTCAGTTCTATGTTCAGGAATTTGCCAAGCTATGCCATCACAGGGTGTCGTTAAAGTATCTGACGGTGCAAGGGCAAATTGTAATGAGAAGAAGGACCTCTATCGAAATAAGCTTCAAGCATATAAAGTTAAAAATTATAGTTCCAAGCAAATTGGAGATAATATTGAACTGACATTGAACATTCAAATGCTCCAATGTAGTCAAACAGATAAAAGCTTTGCCTTTAAAGAAAAGAACATCTTTGATCTATTCACTTATAAAACATTTCGCAATATCGAAATGGAAGTAAGAACAAAGAGTGCTAATATTCTTTTCTATCAAGATGGTATTTATAAGAAACTTTCACAAGTTGATATCATAGATAACCAAGACCTTTCTAAAATTACTGCGAGCTTTAACGTTAAAGACCTCTTAACGAAAGAGAAGTATGAGAAATACTTAAATGGAGAAAAGGTTATCACTAGCCTAGACTTCAGTTTAAAAAGGTTAATTGAAGTTTCAGGTAATGACTTCAATGGAATTTACGATCAGAATTACGGTGGTTTTAGAGTGTTTTTTGAAATTAAATAATAAAAAAAGGGCCTCATAAGAGGCCCTTTCTATTTGTCTTATTTTTGATTCATACCTTTGTACTTATCTTTTGACATAGTCGTTACGTAGGCCGCAACATCTTTAATGTCTTGAGCTGAAAGACCACGAACCTTTGTCCACATCATAGAAGTATTCTTAGTTTTTCTCTTCTTTGATTGAATCGCAGTAACTTGCTCAGCAACGTAAGCAGCATCTAGACCAGCAATTCTTGGACCTTTAACAATTGCAATTTTACTAACATCTGCAGCTTTCCCCATACCATCAGCATTGTGGCAAAGAGCACAGTTAACTTTCTTGTAAATTGCTTTACCTTTAGCAGCATCTCCAGCGTAAGCACTTACACTTAGTAGAGCGGCAACAACAGTGATTTTGAATAAATTCACAATATATCTCCTTTATATTTATAGCGTAGCTATACTTTATGCAATTATCGTCAAATCGTCAGTAAATTTAAAAGAAAATATACCCTTGGGGCCATTTGTTGAGCTATACTCTCTTGCACACAGTGGCAAGTTAAAGAAACTCAAAAGAAACTTAAAAGAGAGTAAAAATGAACACAAGTGTCATAAGCCTAATTTTAGGAACAATATGCATCGGATTAGCACCTATTTTTGTTAAAAATCTCAGTGGTGACCTTTCTCCGAGCATGATTGGCGCTCTTCGTTGTTCAATTGCAGGTTCAATTCTTCTTATTTACCAACTTCTTATTAAGAAAAATTATATCAAGGACAAACGCTTCTATACTATGACGGCCGTCATAGGTTTCTGCTTTGCTATGGACTTATTTGTTTGGCATCGATCAGTTCACTTAATTGGTGCTGGCATGTCTACAATTTTAGGCAATACCCAAGTTTTCTACTTACTTGTTTTTGGCCTTATCCTTTATAAAGAAAAAATAACACTCAAAAAGCTACTAGTATTTCTCTTTGCTTTCTTTGGAGTATTTCTCATTCTAAAAGGCCAAGTTCAATTCTATCAGTCAGAGGAATTCTTTTGGGGAGTACTCTTTGGTCTGACAACAGGGTTGTGCTACTCACTTTATACAACTTCAATTAAGAAAACGTCCCTTATGACATTTAAGACGAAAATCACTGCACTAGAGATTATCACCTACTCTTCTCTTGTGACTGGAGCGATTCTCTTTATTACCGCTCAATTTGAGCACGGCCACAAAAGCCTAGCTCTTGAGCATCTGCCTTCTGTATTTGGGCTTGCTATTCTTTGTCAGGTCATTGGCTGGTCATTAATTAGCTATGGCCTTAAAAGTGCCCCACTTTCTGTTTCAGGACTTATTATTTTATTACAACCAGTGATTGCTAAGACTCTAAGTATATTCCTTTTTAATGAGCCATTCTCTTCACTTGAAATAATTGGAGCTGCAATTCTCTTAACATGTATTTACCTAGGAACTCACCTTTCGCGTCCAAAGAAAACGAAATCAAATGACAATTGAGGCCAATCTTTATAACATTTCATAAATAATTTTAATTAGGTATGGTTTAAATGAAGGTGATCTCTTTACTTGCTCTAGTGAGCATTTTTCTTATTAGTTGTTCAAATAATAACGAGACAGATCTCCTTGTCCCAAAGGATAAAGAAATTCACCAAGAGGCAACTAAAAAGGCCCTTAAAGAGATTGAAAATAATAGTGTTGTCTTCTCCCAACAACAAGCAAACCATTGGAATGGGAAGAAGAAAGTTGATTTCAACAAAGATATTAAACCAATATTTGATAATCGCTGTGTTGTTTGTCACAGTTGCTACGATTCACCTTGCCAACTAAAACTAACTTCCCGAGAAGCCGTTGAAAGAGGTGCCTCTAAAGATAAGGTCTATATGGGAGAGCGCTTAATCGTTGCTTCGCCAAGCCGACTTTATATCGATGCAAACTCAACTAAGCAGTGGAGAGAAAAAGGTTTTTTCTCAGTTTCACATAAAAATCTTAATAAAAACGTCATAGAGAAGATGATAAAGTTAAAAGAGGTTGTGCCTCTTCCGGAGACAAAGATTCTTCCGACAAGCTTAGACTTCAGTCTAGAAAATGATCGTTTTTGTCCAAAAGAAGACGAATTTGAAAACTACGCGAAGTCTTCTCCTTTTGGAGGTATGCCATATGGCCTTCCAGCACTAACAAATAAAGAGAGTGAGCTAATTACAACTTGGATAGCCCAAGGCTCAAACTTCAACAAAGAAGCTCCCCTTTCAAGAGAAGAACTAAAAAAAATAAAAGATTGGGAACTTTTCTTAAACAAGAAAAGTAAAAAACATCAACTTATGGCGCGCTACCTTTATGAGCACCTTTACCTAGCAAATCTATATTTTAGTGAAAAAAATGAAACGAATTTTTATAAATTAGTAAGATCTAAAACACCAACTGGAAAACCAATCAAAGTCATTGCCTCTCGAAGGCCATTTGATGATCCAAAGGTTAAGAGAGTCTACTATCGACTAGTGAAACAGAAAGAGACAATTGTCGATAAAACGCATATGCCTTACCTCTTTAATAAAGAGAGAATGAGTTGGTATAAGAAATTATTTATAACACCAAAGTATCAGGTAAAAGAACTTCCTAGCTACCGAGCCCTAGAAGCAGCAAACCCATTTTTAACTTTTAAAGATTTACCTGTTGAATCACGTTATGAGTTTCTTCTTAAAGAGTCTCAATACACGATTTCTAACTTTATAAAAGGTCCTGTTTGCCGCGGTCAAATTGCCCTTAATGTAATTCAGGATCACTTTTGGACTTTCTTTGTAAACCCTAAGCTTTATAAAAACCGCAATAATTTTCCACTTACAAATGAGCTAGAGCGCATGAGTCTTCCTGCACAGTTTGCAAATGTGGGTGGTGTTCAATGGTTCAAGTATAAAAATGAAGAAGAAAAATATCTTAAAAAGAAGTCAGAATTTATCGATCAAAACTCCTCTATCCTAAATCTAAATTCTATTTGGAATGGCGATGGAAACAATCAGAATGCAGCATTAACTATTTTTAGACATTTTGATAGTGCGACAGTTTTGAAAGGACTTGTTGGTCAAAATCCAAAAACAGCTTGGGTCATTGATTATCCACTCTTAGAAAGAATTCACTACCTCCTGGTTGCTGGCTTTGATGTATATGGGAATTTATCTCATCAACTCAACACTAGACTTTACATGGATTTTTTAAGACTTGAAGGTGAATTCAACTTTCTAACATTACTACCTTCAAAACAAAGATTGGAAGAAAGAGAACTATGGTACGAAAGAGCTTCTGATAGAGTTAAAGAACATATTGTAGGACGCTATGCTTGGATAAAGAAAGAGCCCGCAATTTCATATAAGACTAGAGACGCAAAAAGTGAACTATTTGAACTTTTAAAAAATAGACTAGCTCCTGCTTTAAATAAGAGGTTTGAAGTTAAAGATGATAATCTCAAAAGCTTAATGAATAACGAAGAGATGAAGAAGACTGCTGTAAATCTCTTTTCACAAGTATCTTTTATCTTGATTGAGGATACTAATGAAACATATACGTTAATTCACAACAATGCTCACTACAATATCTCTCACCTCTTAAAAGAAGGAAGTCAGAGAATTACTGAAGAAGATAACTTCACTGTAACAAAAGGAACTGTAGGGAGTTATCCGAATACTATTTTTAAACTTAAAAAATCTCAACTACCGAATTTTGTAAATGCAATTAAGAATACTACTTCACAGGCAGCTCATAGCAGGCTTCTTGATAAGTATGGTGTGAGAAGAAGTGATAAAAGATTTTGGCCAACACTAGATAAAATTCATGAGATAGCCTTTAAAACAAATCCTATTGAATTTGGTCTTTATGATTTAAATCGATTGGAAAATCGCTAAAGACATCAAAATTTAGTTAATTTTTTAAAGTAACTCTCCGACAGTTATGCCATGGATAAAGTATTAATTTCTTGGGCAGGAAACGATGAAGTCGAATCCTTCTCCCCGTACTGTGCAACTGTAAATAGAATTTTTTCATTTCTAAATATCGACTTTAAGTTAAAAACAGTCCATGTGAACTCTCAAATTCAGGGAGTGCCAGCTAAGATGAGCAGTCTTCCTGCTATTATTGATGGCGATAAGAAATACTTAGGCATTAGAAATTGTATCAACTACTTCAAAGACTTGCGTGGAGAATCTGAGCTTTTTCTTTTAAACAATGAAGAAGCAATGCAGGCCCAGCTCTTACAAGATTGGTGTATAAATTCATTATGGGCAAGTATCGTTTACTTCTCATACAAAGATACAAAAGGGCTTAGCGCTATGAAGAAAAAATTCGCTAAGCAGGCCAAGTATGTTCAAGATATAGATGAATCACCAGAAGATGTTATTTCGTCAGTAAAAGAAATTATAGTAAAGCGTATCTCAGAGTATGAAATCTTTCATAAAGATCAAGCATGTGCACTTGATTATTTTGAATCACAGATTACTTATATTAACGAAATACTGGGAACGAAGAATTTTATTTTTGGCAACGATATCAAGTATATCGATATATTACTCTATTGCCATCTGAATCGTATTCTCATTACTGGACTACCTCCTGCAGATCTAATTAAGCAGAAGTACCACCGTATCATCAGGTGGCTCCAACGAGTGGCCGCCCAAACACGTTCAAAAGATAATATCTACCCAACCCATCTAGAAAGTTAGCTGCAATATTTCAAATTATGCTCTTTTTCTATTAAACTTAGATAAAAGATTTTAAATGGAGACATTATGAAAAATATTGCCATCATCATGGCCATGGACTCGGAAGCAGCACCGCTTTTAGAGAAACTAGCTATCACAGATCAAGACAAAAAATTAGACCCAAATCTACCAATGAAATTATATCAATGTGAATATCACGGGCATAAGATTTCAGTTATTATAAGTGGTGAATGTAAGCACCATAAAGTGCAAAACGTAGGAACGTCTCCTGCGGTTGTCTCTACTCTTCTTGCGATCAGAGAACTTGGTGCAGAAATGATTATCAACGCGGGAACTGCCGGTGGCTTTAGAAAGCGTGGTGCAGAAGTTGGAGACGTCTACACGGCCGACACAACAGTTTTTCATGATCGCAGAATTCCTATTCCAGGATATGAAAACTACGGAATCTATAAGACAGCACATCCTATTGCTCAAGAATATGGAAAGCTTCTAAACCTAAAGACAGCAATTATTTCAACAGGAAACTCTCTTGATATGAGTGCTGAAGATGAAAAGTTAATTGAAACAAATCAAGCAGTTCTTAAAGATATGGAAGCTGGAGCTATTGCCTGGGTAGTTGATCAATTCAGTATTCCAACACTCTTTTTAAAGTCAGTTACTGACATTGTTGACGGAGAGCATCCAACAGAGGAAGAGTTCTTTGCCAATTTGAGATTAGCATCGGATAATTTAGGTAAGAAATTAATTGAGCTAATCGAAAAAATCTAAGGAGTGATTTATGAAATTACTAGCTGCTATGCTTTTTATCCTTCCAGCTTTAGCTGCACCATGTGCAGGACAAGAAGGTGAATATTGGATCAACAATGATGGAACACAAGGTGGATTCGTTGCTGATACAGCTTATGTCTCAAAGAATGTTTATATTGGTGAGAATGCACAAGTTTGTGACAAGGCCCAAGTAACAGGATTTGCAAAAATCACAGGTAATGCAATTATTTCAGACTACGCTAAAGTTTGGGGTAATGCTCACGTGTATGAGAATGCAAGAGTTTATGATGAGGCGTCAGTTTGGGATAATGCTGAAGCTTTTGGCGAAGCTCAAATTTATGGCTTTGCAGGACTTAAGGGTAACGTAAAAGTTTACGGTAAAGCTCGTATGTTTGATGCTACTTACTCTTCAGGACGTTATTACTAGGAATATATATGAGAAAAATCTTTTTATTTTCACTGTCTCTTTTTCTAATTGTAGGCTGTAAGGAACAAACACAAGTTAAACTTCGTGTAATTGAAACCACTGACCTACACGGTTACTACAAAGACTACGATTATTATAAGAACGAAGAAAGTAAAAGATTTGGACTTGTTAAAACGGCTACACTTATTAAAAAGTATGCCGCACAAGCAGATAATTATACGCTCATCGATAATGGTGATCTCCTTCAGGGGAATCCTATGGCCGACTTTGTGGCCACTCACGGAAAAGAAGGAGTTCACCCTGCTTTTAAACTCATGAATCACCTAAAGTATGACGTGGGTAATATTGGAAATCATGAATTTAATTACGGCCTAGAGTTTCTAGATGCCTCTCTTAAAGATGCAAAATTTCCTTATATCAATGCTAACGTTTACAAAGACGAAAATGGTAAGCCAGCATCGCCTTACTTTAAGCAATATGTAATTTTAGAGAAAAAAGTTAAGGACACAAAAGGTCTGCCACATAAGCTCAAAATTGGATACATTGGTTTTGTTCCGCCACAGATTATGGTCTGGGATAAGAATAATCTTGAAGGGAAAGTCGTGGCCCGCGATATTATTGAAGTCGCAAAAGAGCTTACGGCGAAAATGAAAAATGAAGGCGCTGATGTCATCATCGCAATTCCACATTCAGGAATTAGTACAGATGAATACAAGCTTTATGCAGAGGACTCAGTTTACTACCTAAGTCGCGTTCCTTATATCGATGCCATTGCCTTTGGTCACACTCATGCTCTATTTCCTTCAAAAGAATATGAAGGAATTCAAGGTATTGATGCGAAGAAAGGAACAATTAATGGAGTCGCTGCCGTTATGCCTGGGAAATGGGGATCACACGTTGGAATCATTGATTTAAAATTAAACTTTGATGGAAGTAAGTGGCATGTGATTGATGGACAATCCTCAGTCTACTCGATTTATGATAAAGAATCAGATTCAAGTGTAAAACCTGATCTTGAACTTGCAGAAATCATTGAAGATGATCACCAACGAACAATTAAGCTCGCAGGTGAAAAAGTTGGTTTCTCTAAGGAGGAATTTTATAGCTTCCTCTCACTAATCCAAGATGATGCGGCAACACAGATTGTCTCTAACGCTCAAATTGATTATGTGAAAAGAGCAATACAAGGCGATGCTAATTTAAGTGGGCTCCCAGTATTATCTGCAGTTGCACCTTTTAAAACAGGTGGCAGAAAGAATGATCCAAATGGATACACAACTGTTGAAAAGGGAAATCTGACATTGAGAAATGCAGCTGATCTCTACCTCTACCCTAATATGCTCTACGCTCTAAAGCTCACAGGAAAAGAAGTTAAATTGTGGCTAGAGTGCTCTGCGGGGATGTTTGCTCATATTGATCCAAACTACAGCAAGGACCAACCTCTTCTAAACTGGGGAAGCTTTCGTTCATACAACTTTGATATGATTGACGGTCTAACTTACGAGATCAATATCACAAAGAGAAGACACTACGATGAAAATTGTAAGGTTTTAAATAAGGATTCATTCAGAATTGAAAACTTAAAGTATCAAGGAAAGGCCGTTACTGATGAGCAAGAGTTTATTCTTGCAACAAATAGCTTTCGTGCAACCGGTGGTAAATTTCCAGGTGCAGTAAAAGCCAATGTCGTCTTTAGTGCTCCAGATAGCAATCGCCAAGTTCTAATCAACTACATTAGAAAAGAAACGAAAGAAAAAGGTTTTGTCGATGCTCGTCCAAATGAGAACTGGAAGATCAAGCCAATAGCTAATGCAGACAAACTTAAGGTTTACTTTGAAACTTCTCCATCAGATAAAGCGACAAAGTATATTAAGAAGAAGTCAAAATTTAAGCTTAACCGTATTAAAGGCCTTGATGATGAAGGCTTTGCAAAATACTATATCATTCTTAAATAGACACACCGCTCTTAAAAATCACCAAGGCGTAAGTTATTGAATTTACGCCTTAACGTATTAATAATATGACATTTAAATCAAGATTAGATAAAATCTAAGGTCCGGGGATTATATTCTCAAACGATTTAAAAGGATTTTATATGTCAGTATACGTCAATAGAACATTAAATATGAAGAAGATCAAGGCCATTGGTTTTGATATGGACTACACTCTAGTTCGCTATAAAACAGAAGCTTTCGAAAAATTTGTTTTCGAACTCGTGCTTCAAAAATTAGTAGATGTAAAAAATTATCCAAAAGAAGTAACAGATTTAAAATTCGATTTTAATCAAGTTATTCAAGGTTTAATTATCGATCGTCTTCGTGGAAATATTTTACAAACAAACCGCTACGGAAAAGTAAAGATCGCAAAGCATGGTACAAAGCCAATGGACTTTCATGATCAGAATGAAATCTATGGGAATAGTATCATTGACCTAAACTCAGAACAGTATCAATCACTAGATACAAACTTCTCAATTTCAAATGGTGCAATGTTTGCAAACCTTGTTGATCTAAAAGACCAAGGCTTAAAACTTCCTGATTACGAAACACTATCTCACGATATCAAAGAAGTTATCGATATCGCTCACTCTGACAATTCTCTTAAAGGATATGTCGAAGAGCATCTTGAAGACTTTATTATCAAAGACCCAGAAGTGGCAAAACTGCTAGAAAGGTTTAAACGCTTTGGAAAGAAGTTAATTCTTATCACAAATAGTGAATGGTCTTGGACAAAAAGACTTATGGAATACACGATTAATCCATTCTTAAAAGAGCATGAGAACTGGACAGACCTATTTGATATTTCAATCTGTCTTGCATGTAAGCCAAGATTCTTTAACGTAAGCAATATGTTTCTAGAAATTCAAACGGATACTGGACTAATGACAAATGCAGAAGGTCCTCTAGAGCAAAACAAGGTGTACCAAGGTGGATGGGCCGGAAAATTACAAAAAGATCTAGGCCTTGAAGGTGAAGAGATTCTTTACCTTGGTGACCATATCTATGGTGATGTTCTTACATTAAAGAAAACTTTCAACTGGAGAACAGCTCTTATCCTAGATCCTCTTGAAGCAGAGATTGAAGCGATTAGACAGTCAACACCAACACAAGCTCTTATCGATGCTGAAATGGAACAAAAAGAAAAGCTAGAACATGAGCTAAATAAGCTAGAGCTTTTAAAGCACGAAGATCCAGAAAAATATAATAAAGAAGATATTGGAAAGATCTTTAGCGAAATTGATAAGATCAACTCAAAAATCTCTCTGCACTTAGATGCTTATCGCCAATTCTTTAACCCACACTGGGGAGAAATGATGAGAGCAGGACTGGAGGAATCACGTTTTGCTGATCAAGTTGAAAAGTATGCATGTTTCTACATGGCAAAGATTACAGATCTTCTAGAGTACACTCCACGTACTTACTTTAGGCCAAAGAAAAGAATCTTGGCCCACGAAGATTCAACTATGCTTTAAATTTATATTGAACAAATTGTTGAAAGACACGGTAAACTTCATCACCGTATCCCCCGGCCATAACCCATGCTTGGGGGATACCTTTCGACTCTAATAATTCATTCATATACTTATCTCTTTCAAGACATTCTTCTAAACTTAGCTGAATTCCTTTAGCACTTTCCAAAATGTCTTTTTCATAAACATCTGCACCTTGAACTACAATACAAAGATCGTAATCTTCTTTGATAAAGTCCCCTACTTCTTTGAGTTTTACAAGATAGTCATCATCGGGAGTAACTGGGATATCAAGAGTGCTAGGAATATAACTTGAGTTAGTTTTATCAGGATTATCAAGTGGCCAACCATCCTTCATATGAATTGAAACACAATCAATCGACTCATCGTTGGCAACAATTTGTGCAGTTCCATCACCTTTATGAGCATCCATATCTACAACGAGACACTTACCAAGACCTTTTTCCTTTTGTAATTTTCTAATTGCGATAACGATATCGTTAAACATACAAAAGCCACCTGGCCCATCACTCTTTGCATGATGCATTCCTCCTCCTAAATGATAAGAAAAGCCCGACTCTAGAGCATTACAGGCAGCAAGGTATGTTCCTTCGCAATGAGAAAGAGCACGATTAATAAAATCACTTAAAGGTTTTACTGCAGCAGAAGGCTCGTAACGATGATAGCTTCCATCGTCATTAATAAGTTCATAAGCTTCAAGAACAAGTCCAATAGGATCAAGTTTAGTACGAGCACAAAAGTCGCGATCATGGGCAAGGGCCAAGTCACTTAAAAAGAAATGTGTTGATTTTCTTCTTTCAAGAAATGGAGAATTTTTGAATTCTTCGAGGATTTTGGTTACTCTCTCGTCTTTTAAAGGAACGCCAATACCATAGTCAGTATAACTTCCAAGGGAGTCTTCCATGTAATAGAGTCGACTTTTTTCTGGATGGTATTTCATATTCATTCCTTTATTAACGAAACTTAGCTTGCTTGATTATCCTAATATTATATAGTTATACATTAAAATGGCCTGTAAATCTTACAAATTTAAGAATGTGACAAGGCCCTTTGCTATAGTAATCTATTAGCTTTGCTATAAGTATACGATTTTTTTGGGAGATTAAATTTCATGACAAATAGGACAATCTGGCTTCGCCATGAAACAAAACCATTTGAAGAGCGTAGTGCACTTACGCCCCAAGCTGCCCTAATGCTAAAGGAGCTTGGTCATGAAGTAATTATTGAACGCTCACCTAGTCGTATTTTTAAAGATGATGAATTCGAAGCACTTGGCCTTAAGATGATGCCTACAAATTCATGGATAAACTTTGCACCGGCAAATGCTTTTATCCTTGGTTTAAAAGAATTAGATGTTCACACTTTTCCATTAACTCACAGACATATACACTTTGCTCATGTTTACAAAAATCAAACAGGTTCAAAAGAAATGCTTGATCGTTTTATTCAAGGAGATGGAAAATTATATGACCTTGAATACCTAACAGACCCTAAAGGGAGAAGAATTGCAGCATTTGGGAAGTGGGCAGGATTTGTGGGAGCGGCCCTAGGACTTAAGAACTGGATTTGCCAACAAAGAGGAAAAGACTTTAATGACTGTGGCCCATTGAACTCATATTCATCTCAGCATGAGTTAATTAATGAGATATCAAAGGAGCTGGATGAGCTTGGTTCAAGGCCGAGAGTTCTTGTCATTGGAAACCGTGGACGTTGTGGCCGAGGAGCAAAAGAGTTACTTGAGGCTGTTGGTGTTGAAATGACTGGTTGGGGAAGGGCCGATACACAAGTGGCCAGACCTATTAAGCAAATTCTCGATTACGATATTCTAGTCAATTGTACTTTAAATAAAAAACCGGCCGAGCCATTTCTCAATTTAGAAATTCTACAAAATGAAAGAAATCTTTCTGTAATTTCTGATGTTAGTTGTGATCCTACAGGTCCTTGTAACCCTCTTCCGATATATCCTGATATTACGACAATTGATATTCCAACGTTTAGAGTTCAAGAGTTAGATCAGCTTTTAGAAGTTACTGCAATTGATCACCTTCCATCTCTTCTTCCAAGAGAAAGTACTGAAGAATATGTGGAGCAATTACTTCCTCATTTAATCAATTTACTTAATGGCGATATTGAAGATTCTCCGTGGGAAAACGCACTTGAGATTTTCTATCAAAAAACGATTGAGCTAGGCCTAGAGAAAAAGTTAGTCGAAGAGCCTCAGCTATTGATGTAATTTTCAATAGCTCTTACTTCATCGTAATTTTCAAAATTTTCGTATTTTTCATAGCCCTTAATAAGGTATTGGCACTTTTTTAAACAAAGCTGAGTTAACACTTCAATTCTCTCAGTTGAAAGCTGGCGATTTTCTTTGGCCCAGGCCATGGCCTTAACTCTCCAGTAATCCATTGCAAAGAACTTGAAGGATAGTTGATCATCATGACCTGCATGCTTAATTACCAGAGGCTCATCTAAGAAGTCGATTTCATACAAAGAAGTTATCTTAAGCCATAGGTCATAATCTTCGCACACAATAAAGCTTTCATTAAAACCATTCATCTCTTCAAATAATGTTCTTTCAAGTAAAACGCTTGAAGGTGAAATGACACAATTTTTTAAAGAGCGAATAAACATATCCCCTCCGACTTTTTGATGAGCTTTTTTTTGTTTTACAACTTCACCATCTCTAAGCCAAAGCTCCCCTGTATGGCAGAGTCGATGTTTTGAGCTATCTAGTAAGCTTAATTGTTTTTCAAGCTTGTCTTCTTTCCACTCATCATCAGAGTCAAGAAATGCGATATATTTCCCTGAAGATTTTTTTACACCTAGATTTCGAGCAGCTGAAACTCCTCTATTTTCTTGAAAAAAATATTTTATGCGAGAATCCGAGTAGGACTCAACAGTTTGCTTTGAATTATCAGCTGAACCATCATCAATAACAATTAATTCAAAATCTTGAAAACTTTGTCTTAAAACAGAGTCAATTGCACGGGCCAAGAACATGGCCCGATTGTATGTGGGAATGACGACACTAACTAACACTATTAATAATATCTTCTAGTACTTCTTTCGTAACTTTCTTCTCAAGAGAGTTTAGGACTCCATCTAATTGGTCATGATCTCTAGCACCACAAAGAACAGTGCTTAGTTCATCATGAGAAAGATTAAAGTGAATTGCAAAGTCTAAACCAGTAAGTCCGTGCTTTTCTAGTGCAGGTTGCATTCTTGCAACAATATCATAGCGACTTTCTTTATCCATGGCCTTCCACCATGGTGCCCATGAGCGGCAGTCACTTTTGTCAAATTTTCGATCCTTCGTCACTCGTCCAGTTAGGATTCCTTTATCAAGAGTTCCCCAGCTCATAAAACTTAAGTCATTTTCATTTACGATTGGGAAAATATCTTTTTTAACGTCTTGTTCAAAAAAGTTAAATTGTGATTGGATCACCTCAACTCGATCGACTTGTGACGCTAATTTAAACTCTTCGGCCGTTGTATTACAAAGTCCGATATGCTTAACTTTTCCTTCATGCTTGGCCTTTGCAATAACCTCAAGAGTTTTTCTGATATCCACTCTTTCATCAGGCCAGTGAACCATATAGAGATCAATATAATCTGAATTTAGATCTCTTAGTGATTGTTCAATCATTTTTTGAGTGACAACTGGATCATTAGTCATATCCACTCGTTTATTCTCGTGCCAAGTCACACCTGACTTAGAAACAATAAAAACTTTTTCACGATTATTTTTAAATGCTTCGCCAATTCTCTTCTCACTCTCACCAAAGCCATAAATCGGTGCCGTATCAAAGATCTTCACTCCACGATCAAAGGCGTATTGTAAAAGACTAATCGAATCTTCTTTACTAATATCACCAAATCCATAACCCGCGCCCTCTCCAGAGATACTGGCGCCACCAAAAGCAAATTGTCCAAATTGATCTAATATTTTCATAAGTCATGAATATCTATTTCGCCTAAATGCGTAAAGACTTGACGCACCGACAAGATAAACGTTATTTCCTAGTTATGGATTTACTTGTATTTGCCCACCGCGGCGAAGCTCAAACATTTTTAAAAGAGATGGATTTTAAATCACATCCAGACTTTAATGACCTCTACTTATGTGCAGATAAGAGCTACGGCTTAATTCTGACTGGAGAAGGCCCACAGAACGTTCTCATGGCCCTCACATATGCTATGGGTATCCTTAAAAACCAGGCAATTCAAATAGGTCAAATCATCAATCTTGGAATATGTGCTTCATTTAATGCTGATCTTAAGCAGGGTGAGATTTTTGAAATCAGAACAATCTACGGGCAAGAGGAATTCAAAAGTTTTCAATGCCAACAAAGCTCATCTAAGCTAGATCTTATCACTGCAAATGAAAGAGTTCTTGATAGCGAATTAGCAAAATCACTTTCACACTTTGCCCCTTTGGCCGATCGCGAAGCATGGGCCATCGGTCTTGCTGCAAAAAAATTTCAAACACCACTTAGAGTTTTTAAATTGATTTCGGATCACGTCACTGATGCACCTATTTGTGAATATATAAAAGAGCATGCCCAGGATTATTCCCAAGAGCTTTACCGCTACTTTATTGAGTCTTTTACAAGTGAAGAAAAATTACAAAGTGACGATCTTGCTCTACTAAATGATGATGCATTTTACTTTACACTCTCACTTGAGCGCGAAGTAAAAAATCTCGTACAACAAATTCTTATTAAGTATGATATGAGTTTAAGTGATCTTTTAAACTTAAGCACATTTAAAGATATTCAAGCATTAGAGACAACCCCAAAGAAGAAGGCCCTCGAGCTTAGAGACTTCTTAAAAGAGAAACTCTATCCGACTCGTACTAAGATTATTAGACAACTAGATAACTTTATCAAAGGAACAGGACTTGATAAAAATGAATTATCTTATGATCCTTCTCTTGAAAAAGTTGTGCTAAACCTTAGAACTAAAATCAATTCTGAAAATGAAATCCTTGATCTACAAAAGAAGCTTTCAAAGATTGATTGGCAAAAATTCAACGCCCTTATGAATGGAGAAAAGCTTTGAAGATCGAGAAAATCTTTATCGAAGATTCAATTAAAAATTCTCTGATCTCAAATCAGCTTCCACTTAAGTTTCCAAAGGCTACAGTCCAAATAATCGAAAATTACGCTGATATTTGGGGCAGAGTTAAAAAGCCCTACTTACAAAAGAGAGATTCTCTAAATCTCTTTATTGCAAGAAAGCAAGGCCAACTTGTTAAAGAGGCTCCCAATGCCTACGGTATCTCAGGAGAGCCTCACTACTACTTTATCCACGCTTACAACTGTATCTATGAGTGCGACTACTGCTACCTTCAAGGTTATTTCAATACTCCTGACCTTGTTCTCTTTGTGAATCACGAAGAGATTATAAGTGAGATGCAAAAAATTGCTGAACAATCGGATGAGAATATGTGGTTTCACGCAGGCGAGTTTAGTGACTCTCTTGCCCTAACTCACCTAACTGGAGAGCTAGATTACTACCACAAATTTACAAAGAAAAATCCTCACTGCTACATTGAACTTAGAACCAAATCAGCAAATATAAAAGAGCTTCTAAAACTAGAGCCACTGCCAAACTTCATCACTTCTTTTTCTCTTTCGCCAAAGAATAAGATTAAGTCTCACGACCTAAAGACACCAAGTCTTGCGGCCCGCCTAAAGGCCATTAAAAGCCTTTATGAAGCAGGTCACCCCATCGGTATTCACTTTGATCCTGTGATACACAGTGAAAGTTTTGAAAGTGAATATGAAGAGCTAATTAGTGAACTAAGCAGTGTGATTCCCTTAAGTAAAGTTGAGTATATTTCCATTGGTGTTGTACGCTTTACGAAAGATGTCTATTCACAGGTCAAGAAGAACTATCCACAAACAACATACTTCCATTCAGAACTTACTAAGGGTGAAGATGGAAAGATTCGCTATCCAAGACCAATGAGAATGTGGATATTAGGAAAGATTAAAGATCTTTGTCTTAAAGCAGGTGCCTCTAAAAAAAGTACCTATCTTTGCATGGAAGAGTAATTAATCATTTAGATATTCAGGATAACTAATATATAGAATTTCAATTACAGACGAAGAAAAGCCTCGTTGTCTTTCGCGGTAATTACGATAGATCTCTCCAGGATTAACAACCTTTGCCTTCTTATCTGAATCTTTCATTATCCCAACTTGCGTCGCGGCCATCTCATCATAAATCGACTCAAGTTCAGAAAAGTATTCGTCATTCTTGCTTGATAAACTTCCAAGGGCCTTTAATAGAGTAAGTGACATTAAGATATTATCTTGTAAGCTATCACTTTCAAGACTTACAACTAATTTATTAACCATACTGCCCACAATCTCGGCCCTTTGGTTGTCAGTAATTTTACCTTCACTAGACATTTCAATTAGTGTTTCAAATAGAACTGTAATATTTGATTGGCGACAAACAAGTGGAGCGCGCATAATCTTTGCCATATCATCTTCACTTATCTCATCAACACTATCCAAAGCCTCTTGAGCAAGTTCAGGAAAGCGTTTTGCAATAGCTCTACCTTCGATATTTATTAATAAATCCATCGCACGATTAAGGAGACTCAAAACATTGCCGTCTTCTTTTGCGTAAAAGCCAGAATTTGGATCTATGATTTGAGCAGGAGGCATATAATCATTATAAGTCTGTTCACAATCAATATTGGCCTTTCTAAGCTCTTCTATTGAACCACTCAGCTCAGAGAAAACACCATTGTCCATACCGAGCCCAACCAACGCAACGACCTCATCGTCAGATCTTTTATAATCACTCTTTTCATGAAATTGCTTTCGCGGGACAAACTTTTTCTTTGGTAATTCACGGTTAGTGAAGGCCACCGGAGCATTCTGTGAATACTGCTCTCTTAGGGCCTCAGGATGGTATTCGTCATTGTAGTAAGTATAGAAATAGTAACCGAGGGCCATTAAGACCAAGACTGACAAAAACAATAATATTCGTTTTTTCAAATCTCTTTCCTCGAAAAAAGTTCTAACTATCTAGAATTACATTTAATAATAATTATATGATAACGATATTTCGCTGCTATGTCCAAACAACTTTGATTTTTTGCAGTAAAAACCATGGGATATTACGCAATTTGTACAAAAGTAGTTGCACTTTTACGACGTTATGTTTATATTCTACAACCTAATAACCCATATATTAATGTAGAGTTTATATAAATAAATAAGGATGAAGTGATGGCACGTACATGTGATTTAACTGGAAAAAGAAGACTTGTTGGTAACAAAGTTTCTCACGCTAAAAATAGAACAAAAATGACTCAAAAACCAAACCTACAAACGAAGAGAGTTTTTGATCCTGTAACTGGTGAAACAATTAAGCTTAAGCTTTCAACTAGAGCAATTAGAACTCTAGATAAAGTTGGTTCACTTTCTAAGTTCCTAAAGAAGTACAAGCACCTTTGGAACGCTTAATTAGATTTAACTTAAAAGTTATATAGATAAAGAAAAGGCCAGCATTAGCTGGCCTTTTTATTTGTGTGAATTTTAAAAATTCTTAGTATTGAACATCTACTTGATCAATAACAAATCCCCACTTCTGAACTGAACGGTCAGACTTGAAGATAAGCTTTAAAGTATCACCTTCAGCGAAGAAAGAAGTATAGTTCTCACCTGCTCCAGTAATTTTCTCAACTAGAACACCTCTTGCATCTCTAACTTCAATAAAGTCATAACGATTCTCAAGATCAAATTTACGAACTCTAACTCTCATAAACTTTGCACCTTCAACTGTGTAAGTTGTTTCAAGAGTTTGGTTTTCAGTATATGGATGTTCTGATTCAAAAGATGCAACATCTACAGTTTGCCAATCTTCTGGATTTGGTTCATTTCTTTCAGGAATAGTATCTGTAAGAAGATTGTAAGCATTGATACGTCCAGCGTTGATTGTCTTACCTCTAAGAGCAGCAACAGGATCAGAAGTTACCATAACTTTATTTCTTACTTGTAGTGGAGTTAGTCCTTTATTTTCTGAAAGGAAAAGTCCGATTACACCTGAAACGTGTGGAGTTGCCATTGAAGTTCCTGAGTAAGAAGCATATTTACCGTTGATAACAGTTGATAGAATCTCGTGTCCTGGAGCACCGATGTGTACAGTTGAGCGTCCATAACAAGAAAAGCTTGCTAGTTCATCAGCAGCAGTTGTAGCTGCAACAGAAATTACGTTATCAACATTGTAGTTTGATGGGTAGTGTGGACGTGAATCATTATCTGTAGAAGAGTTACCAGCAGCAGCTGTGAATACGATACCTGCAGCATTTGCTCTTTCAATTGCTTCTTTAAGAGCTTCTGAGCGGCCACCGCCTCCCCAAGAGTTAGACATAATATCAACACCGATTTTTGTTGCATAATCAATCGACTTGATTGCCGCTTCAGTTGAACCTGAACCGCTATCTGTTAGGAATTTAATCCCAACAAATTGAACATCTCTCATTACACCAGCAACACCAATTGCGTTATGTGAAGCACCGATTGTACCAGCACAGTGTGTTCCGTGAGAGTGTCCGTCCATTGGATCACCATCGTTATTTGCGAAGTCGTATCCGTGAACATCATCAATATATCCGTTTCCATCATCATCAATTCCGTTACCTGGAATCTCACCTTCGTTTGTCCACATTTGATCTTTTAGATCTGGGTGGTTGTAATCAATCCCTGTATCGATAACTGCGATTTTAATTGCACGATCACCTTGAGTGATTTCCCAAGCTCTTAGTGCATCAACGTCAGCACCTTCTACACCTGAAACACCTCTTGGAGCATTAGAACCTGTATTTTTTAGACCCCAAAGTTGTCCAAATTTTTCATCTGCTGGCGTGTAGTAAACACCTTCATCTGAAGTTGTGTTATAGCTTAAGATTTCTTCTAATACATTTGTGTTTACGATTGGCTTAACGATTTTGTAGATAAAGTTTGGCTCTGCATATTCTACTTCTGCTCTTTCATTCATCTGCTTTGCAATTGAATCAATTGATACAAGAGACTCGTTAAATTTAACAACATAAAGATCCCCTGACGTAAGCTCGATACGACGGTCAAGTGAACTTCCATGTAATGATTGTCCAAAGAAACTTTCAACTGAAACATCTTTCTTTAGCTTAACAATTAGTTCACCTGGAACGTAATCAGCAGCTAGTGGAGAAAGTGCCATCGCTGAAACAACAGCTGGTGCTAAAAATGCGTTTAATCTCATTAGATCCTCCTAATCTTTTTATCTCCCTTCCATGGGAGACCCTATGCTAAGACTTTTAAATAATTGTCTATCAAGTAGTTTAGCACCCTTTCAGAGGCAAAAATTTCAAAAGATACAAAATATTGAAAATGTGAGAAAATGTTAGTTAATGATACACGGTAAAAGTAGCGACCCAGTCCTAATTAAAAGAATCAAAGTTAACGTTTGGACACTTCGAGATGAAGTAGAAGCAGCGGTAAAACTAAGGTACAAGAATGGTGAAAAGCCTAATATTGATGACCTTATTGAGACTTATAAAGATAAAGGTGAACTTCCAATCAATGATAGTATTGAAAGTGAAGAAGCAGCACTTGATCCACAAGCTTTGGCAGATGCTGCCATGTCTGGAGACAATGTTACTCCGATAAAAGAAACGAAAATCATCAAGCAATTTATTCCTGATTTACCTCCAGAAAAGGTCTACGTCGGCAATATTCTCCTATCTGAACTTTATATGGATGGGATGTATTTCTTTTGCGAAAGACAATTTACTCAGGGCCAATCAATTGTCGTTGATATTCAAATTCCAAATCGTATCATCCTAAATGGTGTGGTTGTCTTTTCTCGTAGCTACA
The DNA here is from genome assembly GCF_047085455.1 of Halobacteriovorax sp. RT-1-1. NCBI lineage: Bacteria > Pseudomonadati > Bdellovibrionota > Bacteriovoracia > Bacteriovoracales > Halobacteriovoraceae > Halobacteriovorax > Halobacteriovorax sp. RT-1-1. The sequence continues at coordinate 1,184,526 of NZ_JBKIXZ010000001.1, read as the reverse complement.
ACATGAAAAGTCGCATTATCTCTCAAACGAGTATGCCATTTAGAACAGGGATAAAGTTCACTTTTCTTAAAGAGGGTGAACGTACACTTCTTAGAAATTTCATCAAATCTATTGAGCCAGAAGTTAGAGAAGAGCCGGCGGCAGTAGCGGCCAGCAAAGAAAGTAGCTCAGGTGGCGATGACGACTTCGATCTCTTTGACGATCTCGAATAAGAATTCTAGAATTTCTTATGCAAAATATAAAACGTAATTACTTTTCAGCTAGTCTTGTCTCAATACTCTTTATTACTCTCCTATTTGGAGCAGTTATTAGTGAGTTTTTTCAAGCACCGGTTATTACATCTAAAGAACTTTCTAATCTCCAATTTCTTTTCACAAGTGATCAGATTGATAAGGTTGAGGATATTTCACTTCAATCAAACCTTGGACGATTTAGTCTTGCTAAAAATAAAAACCAATGGATTATTACGAAGCCTAGAAGAATCAATGCTAATGAAGCAATCATTAATAAACTTTTAGACTCACTAAAAAATGTAAAGATTAAAAAGATCTTTCCAAAAGATCCAATCAACCTTTCAAACTTCTCCCTAGATAATCCAACTTCAATTGTTACATTAAAGGGTGAAAATGGAGAAGATGAAACGATCTCATTTGGACTTATCAATCCTATCGATAACTCTACATATGTTGTAAGCGATAAAGACAATGCGATCTACCACGTTAATGCCGTTAAGTTTTCACTTGAGAAAATCGACCTTCCATCACTTATTGACTCACGAGTCTTTAGTTATGCTCCAAGCGATATCAGAGGTGTTAAAGTTATAAACTCAGGCAAACTACGTTTTGAATTTAGTCGTAATGATAAAGACATCTGGGTATCAGGAAATAAGGCCCTTGATGATGAAGCAGTCCAAGAGTTCCTAGTTAAGCTAACGAGTTTTAAATCAAATTCAATCCTTGATAAGCGTACTGAAAAAATGGACAGTGCAATTGAGCGCTATCTTGCTAAGCCATATTATAAAGTTATTGTAAAAATTAAAACTGGTGAAGAGATTGAATATGATCTTTCTTGGGTATTAACTAGTCTTCCAGATCTTAATATTGAGAAAAAAGAGAACTTTATTATACGAGCTTCAAATAGAGAGCACCCTTTCTTAGTAAGCAAAGAGTATCTAAATGTATTATACAAAAGGCTTAAATCTTTTAGACCAAGCCCTTTGAATAATATTATTTACTAGTCGATTAAATTGTTAAGAATTTGAGAAGCTGCGCCTTCAACTTCATCAATGACGTGTTGGATAGCTTTTCCAATGCGGTGGTGCTTGATTGGAAACTTAGCAAAAGGAATGAACATATAATATGTCTCCCCTTTACATGTCTCAAGAGCATTTAAGTCCTTAAAGATATTCTCATCGAAATCAATTTTAACTGTTTTTGCTCTTGTACAATTTCCAATAACTTCATCAAATTCTTCGAATTTTTTCCCTGTAGCGCTGAGGAGTCCCCCAACCTCAGCACTAAGAGATATTTGGTCGGACTGCGATAGACTTAAGAAGTTCTTATGACCTTCAATTGATACAAGGATTCCCTTGCGACTCAACTGAACAATCTGTCCATCAACAGGTTTTAATATTGAATTCCAAAATGAAAATTTTGCTTTTAAATTTGTGTTCATTCTAAAGTCGCGATGACTTAGAGAAAGATTATTTAATAGACGGTCATATACAAATAATTTGTAGATATCGTAATCAACCCATCTCATTGAATGGAGATGCATGAATGGACCGGCCTTATGCTTAAGAGAAATAAGAGTTTGCTTATTAACATCAAACCATAAGTGCTTAAGCCTTGGGTCTATATAGAAGTTATAAAGATCAAATAGAGTCGTCTCCATCTCACCTTTCTTATTAACAAGCCATACAGGAATTTCTTTGAAAGTTTCAAGCTCTTCCTTCACTTCTTCAATACTCATTGAAGAATCACCATTGATATGACGCTCTTTCATTGCACAAATTAATTTCGACCAATTCGACCAGTGTAAACTGTACGAACTATCATCAAATAGTTGAATTGATTCAAATAATTTCGGATCAGCAATGTAATCTTCTAGATTCTTAAGCGCACTCATGGCCTTCTCTCTTGTCAAAATTAGCTCAACATTCGTTGTATTCAACCAATATAGCAACTTAGTTAATAAATTCGAGCCTTATTAAAATTAGCCTTTATATTCTATTGATTTCGGGCTCTTAACTTAGAACGTTAGGCTTTTTCCAAGAAATTACAAAATTGCGAAATATTGCCTATTATTCTTGGTATTTAATGATTTTAGCGACTTAAGCTATAATATGAACATGAGAGCAGAGGATATATTCCGTAAATCACATTTGGCACTAAACTTGACCCCTTTTACGATTAGGGAGCTTTTTAATATTCCGACAACACCTTGTGATGTTTATATCTTCGAAGATGGTAAGTTTAAGCACAACCTCTACCGTGGAACATATGTTTCTAATGACACTCTTAAAGAGATGATTGAAAGAGGTCACACGATTGTTTTTGCAAGCAAAGAACAAAGGCAAGAACTAAAAGAGCTGCAACAAGATTGCCTCAGGCAAGTAACTCGCTCTTTTTCAATGGGTGATACTTATCAAAATTGTAAGAATCAACTTAATCTTATTACCATAAACCTTCGATATCTCTTTGAAGATCCTACTGATGATAATGCCCTCAATCTTCAGTATCAAAGCTTAAAAGTACTGGCATCTTTCTTGATTAAGAATCCAAAAATGCACGAAGCGCTCTATCGTTTTTTTGCGGCCCAAGGTCATCATTATATTTTTGCACAACCCCTACTTTCATCAATTTTTCTTGTAGGGATATTAAAGACATCTCAACTTTATAATGACAAAGATATTGAGAACTTTTTTATCACGAGTTATTTTAAAGATATTGGAATGTCTGCCATACCAATTGATAAATATGACAAAGAGAACCTATCAGAGATGGATAAGGTACTACTTGCAAAACATCCAATAATTTCAGCGAGAATTTTACAAGGTCGTATTCAACTAAGCCCTGCTCACATGAAAGTAATAGAAAACCATCACACGTTCAGTATTCTAGATAAGTATGATTCAGATAATCAGTATCTAAAAAACTTAACAGTGACAGGTTTTGAAACAATCATGGTTAATATTTGTGATATCGTAGCGGCGATGATCTCTCCACGCCCATATAGAGAGGCTTTAACAATTTTTGATGCTCTAGAAAAAGTACGCACACATATTAGTAAAGACTACCCTCACGAGTTTAAAATTATCATTAACTATTTCAGGAATTTCTTTACAAGTTCAGTCAAGTAAAAAAAACTTTTCATTACGTTTCAAATATTTCAAAATAATAATTAACCAAGGAACCGGTTAATATATTTTTAATTACATATATTTAAATAAAACTATAGATTGCTAAATGATCCAGGGAGGGAACATGGCCAACGAAGTAAGCCCAGTTACGGGAATTATCGCAGAAGAAAACGTCTTTATCGATTTTGGTGAGCACGAAGGAAAATCAATCCTTGAAATTCAGGACACTCTACCTGATTATTACGAGTATCTCGTAAACAAAAGAGAAGAAGGAATCTGTACGATTCGTCGTAATCAAGATAAGTCCTTCAGACTTTACGTATCAAATACATTACAATAATCACGCAGGGCGACAATGTCGCCCTTTTTTTTTAACAAAATCTTAATAAACACCATATTTACCATGTGCTAAATTCAAGAAAACACTGAATTTAGGAGACACACATGATTAAGAGAATAATTGCACTTTGCCTACTGCTGGCGAGTTCAAGTACTTTCGCTTTAAAGATCAACGCAGCTGGAGCATCATTTCCATATGCTATTTACTCAAAATGGTTTTCTGAATACTCGAAAATTCATCCAGAAATTCAATTCAATTACCAACCAATTGGTTCAGGTGGTGGTATACGCCAACTTTTAAAAGAGACTGTTGATTTTGGTGCATCAGACGCACCAATGAAAGAAAAAGATAAGAAGAAAGCAAAATGGCCAGTTCTACACGTTCCGATGGTTCTTGGCGCCGTTGCCATTGCTTATAATCACCCACAAATTCCAGATGAGCTTAAGCTTGATGGTGCAACTCTTGTAGATATCTACTTAGGTAAAATTACAAAGTGGAATGCTGAGCAAATTGCAGCTCTTAACCCTGGTGTAACTCTACCATCTGATGACATTCTTGTTGTTCGTCGTGCAGACGGATCAGGTACAACGAAGAACTTTGCAGACTACCTTGTGGAAGTCAGCACAGAGTGGAAGCAAAGAGTTGGTACGGGTAAATCACTTCGTTGGCCAACTGGAGTTGGAGCAAAAGGAAATGATGGTGTAACTTCAATTGTAAGCAACACTAAGGGTTCAATCACATATATGGATCTTGCTCACGCTAGAAAGAATAATATTAAGACAGTGGCCCTTAAGAATAAGTCTGGTATCTTTATCAATCCAACTGTTGAGGCCGTATCAGCTTCAGCTAAAGAGTTTAAAACAACTGGAAAAGAGTTAACAGGTTCACTTATTAACAGCAGCGCTAAAGACTCATATCCTATCAGTGCTCTGACGTATATCCTTCTACCAATGGTAGAAAAAGACCAGAAAAGAGTTGAGATTTACAAATTCGTTGAATGGGCAATTAGTAAAGGCCAAAGTTATGCTAAAGAACTTTACTATGCTCCCCTACCAACTGAACTTTCCAAAAAGGTATTAGAAAGGGTAAAATCTCTTTAATGAACCTACTTAAAAAATTAGGGCCAATTTCTCCTTCAAAACAGGATAAGTTGGCCTATATAACACTTCGCTTTTTTTCACTTATTGTCATTATTCTACTGATACTTATGATTGGTCAGCTTTTCTATGCCAGTCGTGAAGCATTTAGTGAGTTTGGATTTAAATTTATTTTCGATGATTTCTGGAATCCAATTGATGACGAGTTTGGGGCACTTCCATTTATCTTTGGTACTGTTGTTACTTCACTTCTTGCCCTTCTAATTGCAGGTCCTGTTAGTATTGCAGTGGCCCTCTTTATTACAGAATATTTACCTAAATCAATTTCAAGTATTCTAGGAACTTTTGTTGAACTTATTGCGGCCGTTCCAAGTATCATTTTTGGTTTATGGGGCCTCTACTACTTAGCTCCTTTTGTTAAAGACCTTCTAACTCCTGCCCTAAAGGCAGTATTTGGATTTTTACCTTTTTTCCAAGGCCCAAGCTTTGGGATTGGTATTCTTACGGCCTCAATTATTTTGGCCATTATGATTATCCCAACTATCACATCTGTTGCACGAGAGGTATTTCGTTCAGTTAATATACTCCACAAAGAAGCTGCCCTAGGGCTTGGGGCCACAAAATTTGAGATGATTAAAATTGCAGTTTTAAGGCCAAGCTTTTCAGGAATGGTAGGAGCACTAGTTCTAGGTTTAGGACGCGCCCTTGGAGAGACAATGGCCGTGGCCATGGTTATTGGTAACACTCCTCAAATCACTAAATCAATCTTTGCTCCAGCTTCAACAATGGCCTCAGTTATGGCAAATGAATATGCAGAAGCAGAAAGTGATCTACACTTATCCGCTCTATGCCTCGTTGGACTTCTCTTATTTGTCGTTACTTTTGTAGTTAACTTAGTAGCACGTACAATTGTATGGAAGCAAACAAAGGGAGCATCAAAGTGAAACTCTCAAAAAGTCGTGTCATAAAGAATCTAATTTTTAAGGGACTGTTAGTTCTTTCTGCTTTATTAGTGATTCTACCGTTAATTTTAGTTTTTATTTTCCTTCTTCAAAAAGGTTCAACTTCAATAAGTTTAGACTTCTTTTTAAATGATCCTAAACCAGTTGGAGAAATCGGTGGTGGTATGAGACATGCCATCCTAGGTACTCTTATTATGGTATCAATAGGTTCACTAATTGCGGTTCCAGTTGGAACACTATGTGGTGTCTACTTAAGTGAATACGGGAAAAGTAAAATTGCAACGGCCCTTAGATTTACAATCGATCTTTTAACAGGCGTGCCTTCAATTGTAGTTGGTATCTTTTCTTATCTAATATTTGTTGTAAGCTTTAAATCATTTTCAGCACTGGCCGGAGCATTTGCTCTAAGTATTATTATTCTTCCTATTGTGACTAGAACAACGGAGGAAATCTTAAAGCTAATCCCTAGACATGTTAGAGAAGCAGGACTTGCTCTTGGACTTCCAAGATGGCGAGTTATCTTCAATATTATTCTTAAAGGATCAAGAAACTCTCTCATGACAGGTGTTATTCTAGCAATATCACGTGCGGCCGGAGAAACAGCCCCCCTATTATTTACGGCATTTGGAAGCATGTACATGAGCTACAATGTAACAGGTCCAATGGCCTCACTTCCGGTACAAATTTATAACTACGCAATCAGTCCATATAAAGAATGGCAACAACAAGCTTGGGCCGGTTCATTCACCCTAATTATTATTGTTCTTGGACTGAACTTAAGTGCAAAATTCTTATTCAATTCAAAGAAGCTTAAGAAATTCTTTGTGAGGAAATCATAATGGCAAATAGCGATATCATATTAGATGTAAAAAATATTCAAGCATGGTTTGGAGACTTTCACGCTGTAAAAGGTATTGATCTTAAGTACCATAAGAATACTGTCAATGCGATTATTGGCCCTTCAGGTTGTGGTAAATCAACTTATATTAGAACCCTAAATCGTATTCATGAAGAAGTCGAAGGTGCACGTGTTTCAGGAGAGGTTATTCTTGAAGGAAATGACATCTACGCTCCATCTGCCGATCCTGTTGAAATTCGCAGAAAAATTGGAATGGTTTTTCAAAAGCCTAACCCATTTGCGGCCATGAGTATCTATGACAATGTTGTCATCGGGCCAAGACTTTGGGGAAAGAAGAAAAAAAGTGAACTCGATGAAATCGCCTATAATTGTCTAACGAAAGCGGCCTTATGGAATGAAGTAAAAGATAAACTTCATCAAGAAGGAACTTCACTATCAGGTGGTCAGCAACAGAGACTCTGTATTGCTAGAACACTAGCGACAAACCCGCCAATCGTATTAATGGATGAGCCGACATCGGCCCTTGATCCAATTGCGACCGGAAAGATCGAAGATCTTATGAGTGAACTAAAGAAAGACTATACGGTAATCGTTGTTACACACAATATGCAACAGGCAGCACGTATTGCAGACTATACAAGTTTCTTTATCCTTGGAGAGCTTATTGAGCATGGACTAAGTAGTGATGTCTTTACCAATCCAAAAGAAAAGAAAACTGAAGATTATATCACTGGCCGTTTTGGCTAAGGAGCATTCAATGGAATTGACTGTTGAAACACTAAGAAAAGATATTACAGAAATGGCCGCAATTGTAGAAAAGATTCTACATGTTGCAGTTGATGAAAAATCAACAATGGAAAATCTCTATGAGCTTGAAAATGAAATCAATGAATTTCATAAGCTTGTGGATGATCATGTATTTAAATTTATCGCTCTTAAGTCGCCTACTGCAATTGATCTAAGAACGGCATTGGCCATCATGAAGATCAACTCTGAACTTGAAAGACTCGGAGATGAAGCAGTTAACTTAAAGCGCTACTTAATGCGAATTTCAAATAGAGAAAAACATTGCAGTATCATTCAAGCGGAAGTTTTTGAGATGGTAAGAAAGAGTTTAATTGCCTTTGCTTCTAACAATATTCAAATGGCAACAGATGTAATCAAGGCCGATCACGAAGTTAATTCTCTTCATAGAGATCTAGTGAAGAAGTTTTATCAACTTCTTAAAGATGGAAAGGCAGAAGTTGATGAAGGTTTTGCTGTCATTCGTGTTTCGAAAATATTTGAAAGATGTGGTGATCACGCAACAAATATTTGTGAAGATATAATCTTCTTAGAGTCAGGTAAAGACGTAAGACATACAGAGGATCAATAAGGCAAATAATGAAAGCACTAATTGTAGAGGACGAACAATCAATCGCAAAACTAATTGGGGTAAACCTTAAGGCCATAGGCATTGATTATGACATGGCAAATACAGGTAATGATGCCATCACTGCTATTGAGAATAATCAGTACGAGCTTTTTGTTTTGGATCGCATGCTGCCGGACCTTAGTGGTGTACAAATTTGTCAGTATATTCGAAATACTAAGAAGCTTAAGAATGTAGGAATTCTTTTTGTTACTGCCTTAACTTCTAGCGAATCCATTATTGAAGGACTTGATGCCGGTGCTGATGACTATATTACGAAGCCTTTTGATATTGGAATTCTAAAGGCAAGAGTAAGCAGTCTAAAACGACGAGTTGAAAGTCATCACACAAGCTCTCCAATCAACAACAAGAACACATATAACCATATGGGAATAAAAGTTGATGTCGATGGAGTAAAAACTATTATTGATGAAAAAGAAATTAAGCTGACAGTTTCTGAATTTAAAATTCTTTGTGTCCTAATCTCTTCTCCAGGTAAGGTTTTTACACGTAAACAAATCGTTGATCTTATCAAAGGTGAAAATATTTATGTTACAGACCGCACTGTTGACACTCATGTTTTCGCTCTTCGTAAGAAGCTTGGAAGTAAATCAAAAGTTGTTGAAACAGTTCGCGGGATAGGATATCGAGTAAAGAGTGAAGAATAACTTTTTTAACTTCCTTAAAATAAAGTTTCTAAATGATATCATCTTTTATCAAACGCTAATCTTTTGTTTATCCCTACTCTTTCTGGGCACATTCTTTATCATAAACTTTAAAGATAACTTTATTCACTCGATCGTAGATCAGGAATTACAGTCGCTACGCCAAGATGGTATTGCGAAAATGTGTGACAAACAAACAAAGAGAACACAATTTTATATTCTAAATGCAAATCGTACGATTAGATGTGCGGCTCCAAGCTTTAAGATTGAGGATTTTAAAAATATTATTATTGGCGAATATGATAGTGATGATCGATATATCTATCATCACCGTGTACTTCACTCAAAAGGAAAGAGCTATACTCTCTTTTTAAGGATTGAGTCTGATGCACTAAAACTAATTTCATCAGAAGTCTTTTCCAAACTCTTTATGGCGATGGGAATCTTAGGAATTCTCTTTATTGCAGGACAATTCTTTCTCTTCCGCCACTATTTTACTCCTCTATACGACCTCTTTCATATTTTTAGAATGAAAGGAGTTATTGATACTACTGATAGTCGTGATTACTGGGATTATATTGAGTCTAAGTCTATTAAGAACTTCAATAAGAGACGAAAGCTTCAAAGAGATCTCTTTAATACAAAACAGTATTATTCAGTCATTATTAACTCAATAGATGACCCTGTCGTTGTATCTGATAGTAAGGGCAGAGTTATTTTCTGTAATAATGCATTTAAGAAATCTTTTGCACCTTTTAATGGACGATATCGAGGCGTAGAACTTATTAGTATTATTAGAGACTATGACTTTATTAATCTTATAAGAAAGAATGGTTACCAGGCCAATCTGATCCATAATACTCAAATCGCCTTAACAAAAGTTAGTGGGAAAACAAACTCATTCCAGTTAAAGATTAGCGATATTGAATCTAAGAATAAAGACAAAGAGATTCTTTTCTACTTTAGTGATATTACAAAACTTCAAGATGTAAATAATATGAGACGTGACTTCTTTGAAAATGTTTCACATGAGATTAAGACACCTCTGACATCGATTAAAGGCTATACTCAAACTCTAAAGTCCATTAATACGGACGAAGATCAACAAGAGATTATGGATATCGTTATTCAAAACGTTGATCGCCTTGACGAGTTAATCAATGGAATTCTTTCACTATCAAAGATTGAAAATGAAGGAAAAATTGAAGTAGAAGAAATTAATCTTCCTTCGTTTATTAATGCTCTCATTAATGATCAACAGCTCAAAATAAATGCAAAGAATATGAGTGTAAATTACTCAAATACGGGAGCTGATACAATCGTTGCTAATGGTAAGCTACTATATCACTGTATTTCGAACCTCGTATCAAATGCGATTAAGTACTCGCGAGAAAATACTCAAATTACTATTGAAAGTGGTCAAAGAGAAAATCATCGTTATATTGCAATTACTGATGAAGGTGTTGGTATACCAAATGATAAAATCGCAAGAATCTTTGAACGCTTCTATCGTGTTGATCAATCTCGTAGTATCAATACTGGTGGAACAGGCCTAGGACTTGCCATTGCAAAGCACTCTGCACAAAAAATGAAGGCATCAATCGAAGTTGATAGTATGGTAGATAAGGGAACAACTTTTACAGTGCTCTTTCCAATTAAATCTTAATCGATTTCAAACTTAATAGGTGCCTGCATTAGTTGACTTAGAACTTCTTCAACGTTTGCATCATTGTATAGAACTTCATAAAGTCCTTTAAAAATTCGTGCGCGAATTTCATATTTTTCAGCTAGCAAGAAAGCCGCTTTTGTCGTCTTATAACCTTCAACAACTGTACGTTGTGAATTGATAATATCAAGAGGCTTTCTCCCCTTAGCGATCTCAAGTCCAAAAGTTTTGTTACGAGACAGTCCACCTGTTGTTGTTAGAATGAGATCCCCCATTCCACTTAGGCCATAAAATGTTTCAGGACGAGCGTTAAATACCTTACCAAAGCGTAGCATTTCGACGATTCCACGAGTAATCATAGCGGCACGCGTATTGTGATTGTAGCCTAGGCCTTCAACGATACCACCAGCAATGGCCAAAACGTTTTTAAGAGCACCACCTAGAAGGACACCTTTTATATCGTAATTTGGCAGGGCCTTAAAATATGGAGTTTCTAATTTAGTGGCAACATCCATTAACACTTTTTTAGATCGTCCTGCGATTGTGACAAGAGTAATCTGTTTTTCCATAATTTCTTTTGCGAAACTTGGGCCAGATAAGAATGTGATATTGTCACGATAATGCGGAAAGAAATCATTTAGTAGATCATCACTTAACTCAAGAGTATCAGGATCAATCCCTTTTGAAAGACTAATTAAAGGAATGCCTTTACCAAGGTAGCTATTAAAGCGAACAAGGTTTTCACTAAAGAAAGTTCTAATTCCGTGAGTAGGTAACCCTGAAACAATAAGCTCTAAACTATCTTCTTCACTAGGATCTAGCTCACTCCAATCAAGGATTGCCTTAATATTAGCGTCAAGCTTAATACCAGGAAGATAGACAGAATTGATACGGTCCTCATTAATATCTTTATAGATATCTTCTGAGCGTACCTTTAAAATTACATTTTCAAATTTATTTGCCAGAATTGATGCAATCGAAGTTCCGAAAGCACCAGCTCCAACAACTAGAGCTGTTTTATATTCAAAGTTATCTTTTGTCATAGTGCTAGTATACCATGTAGGCGCCCGACTCTTTCATAAATCGTTAACACTTCATCAGAACTATTGCACTTTACATTGAATGTGAAAGAGATGTACTTGCCTGTTTTAGATGGTTTTTCATGGTGAGGCTTTTCTCCTACGGCCATGATTAACTCATCACGATTTGTCTCATTTCCAATAAACTTAAAATTATAGACTGCTGGCCATTCATATTGGTCATCCAATAAGGCCTTTAGTTTTGTTAAATCCATACTTAATCAACTCCTACTTTGGCCATGTATCCTTAAAATCAATAGGACTTCCGTCAAAGTCTAAAACTTCAGGAACGATGCCATGGACATAGCGGAAGATATCAATAACTTCTCTAACAGCACCGTGTCCACCTTCTCTTTGCGTTACATAGTCACAATACATTTGAATCTCGTGAGATGCATGTGGCGTTGTTGCAGCAAATCCTGCTGCTTTTAGTAGAGGAACATCAAAGAATTCATCACCCATAAAAAGTACTTCTTCTTGTTTGAATCCAAGATCTAAGACTTTTTTAAATGCGACTCTTTTATCCTCGTCACCCAAGAAGGCAAAATCAAGTTTTAAGTTATTCACAAAACGCTCTTGAACACCTTTTGATGCACCTCCAGAAATAACACCAACTTTAAATCCTGCTTTCATAAGTAGTTTTAAAGCATAGCCATCCGAAGTGTGTGACGAGCGATTAAATCCCATCTCATCATCTTGGTACCAAACATGACCTGGAGTTAGAACTCCATCAATATCAAAAGCGAGTACTTTAATATCTTTTAATTTTTCTTTATATTTTTGAGCTTTTGTAAATAAATCCATTAATTATTCCGTAATAGCGTTTCTAATTCTTAATAGTCTTTGGATAATAACACCCGCTTGGTCTAGAGGCAGGCTTGTGGCCGCATCAGACTTAGCTTCACTTGGATTCGGATGTACTTCCATAAAGATTCCGTCTGCACCTGCTGCCACGGCCGCTTGAGCAAGAGTTAGAATCTGCTCACGCTTTCCACCAGTTGAAGTCCCTAGACCTCCAGGTCTTTGAACACAATGAGTAGCGTCGTGAATTGCACGAACACCAAAAGACTTCATGATTTGGAAACTTGCCATATCTACAATAAGATTATTGTAACCAAAAGATGTTCCCCTCTCAGTTAAGAGGATCTTATCCTTTGAAATAAATTCTTCGGCCTTCTTAACGATATTTCCTGTCTCTTCAGGAGATAGGAATTGCCCTTTTTTAATCTTAAGTTGAGCGTCGTATTTCTTACAAGCTTCAGCACCTGCTAAGATCATATCTGTTTGACGACAAAGAAATGCTGGAATTTGAATTGTATCAACAACACTTGCAACAGCATCGGCTTGTTCAGCAGTGTGAAAGTCTGTGATTAATTGCACTCCATATTGCTTCTTCACTTTTTCAAGGATCTGAAGACCTTTTTCAAGTCCAGGACCTCTGAAAGAATCGATTGATGAGCGGTTTGCCTTATCAAAACTCCCTTTATAAGAAAAGTTGATTTCATCCTTTACAGGCTCAAGCATTTCTAAAAGACGTCCACAAACATCCATACACATTTGTTCAGACTCGATTACACAAGTCCCCATGAATAGATCAAATTTTTTATTTTCCATATTTATCTGCCTCTTTAATAAATTCACTAAATACTGGGTGGGCCGCATATGGCCTCGATTTAAACTCTGGGTGGTACTGACATGCAAAGAAGAAAGGATGATCCTTAATCTCAATTGTTTCAACGAGGTTAAGTTCAGGATTCTTTCCACTAATAACAAGACCACACTCTTTTAATTGTTCAACATAGAAGTTGTTAACTTCTAGACGATGGCGGTGCCTTTCATTAATTAGTTTTTCACCATACATCTGTCTTGCGCGACTTCCATCAAGAAGCTCACACTCATAGCTACCAAGGCGCATACTTCCACCTTTAGCACCATCGCGAGTTTGACCTTCCATATAGTGAACTAAAAGATCTCCACCAGCATTAAATTCTTCTGATGTAGCATCTGTTAATCCACAAATATTTCTAGCATATTCAATAATTGCAAGCTGCATTCCTAGACATATTCCAAAGAATGGAACTTTATTTTCACGAGCAAAACGAATGGCCGAAATTTTCCCTTCCGTACCACGCTCTCCAAAACCACCTGGTACAAGAATACCTTGTACATCTTTAAGAAGCTTATCTGCTCCTTCTTTTTCAATATCTTCCGAGTCAACATATACAGGAACAAGCTTAAGTTGGTGAGCAAGAGCTCCGTGTCTTAAGGCCTCATCCAGAGACTTGTACGACTCTACTAATTCCGTATACTTTCCAACAACACCAATCTTCACCTCTCTTAGTGGATGATCGAAGTTATATGCAACCTTTTCAAGGTCATCAATCTTTGGCGATGAAGACCAAATCCCTAAGATCTTTGTGATCTTTTCATCTAGCCCTTGAGAATGGAAGTTAAGTGGTACTTTATAAATTGAATCCAAGTCTAGAGATTGGAATACATTGTCTTTTGGTACGTTACAAAATAGTGAGATTTTATCCATAATCGACTGATCGATCTCACGATCACTGCGACAAATAATAATATGTGGGAATAGACCTTGTGAACGAAGCTCTTTAACTGAGTGTTGAGCTGGTTTGGACTTTAACTCTCCCGCTGCAGATAAATAAGGAATTAAAACAAGGTGAACAAATAAAACATTCTCTTGTCCAACGTCATGAGCAAATTGTCTAATTGATTCAACATATGGAAGAGATTCAATATCTCCAATAGTTCCACCGATTTCTCCGATTAGAATATCTGCATCCTCTGCTGCAATATGAATACGACGTTTAATTTCATCCGTGATGTGAGGAACAACTTGAACCGTCTTACCAAGATACTTCCCTTCTCTTTCTTTCTCAATGACCTCTAGGTAAACTTGACCTGTCGTAAAGTTTGATTGTTTTGAAAGTGTTAAAGAAGTGAATCTTTCATAGTGACCAAGATCGAGATCTGTTTCAGCACCATCGTCCGTTACAAAAACTTCTCCGTGTTGAGTCGGACTCATTGTCCCTGGGTCAACATTGATATACGGATCCATCTTAAGCATATTAATGCGAATTCCACGTCTTTCTAGTAAAGATGCAATCGATGCAGCTGCTAAGCCTTTTCCAAGAGAACTTGTAACTCCACCAGTAATGAAAATATACTTCTTTTGGCTATTTGCCATTTATCACTCCCTCCACGAATGGAATATCTTCCGGAGTATCAACTCCACATAATGTCATATCTGTAATTGCGGCACCAATTGTGTAGCCGTTATCAAGTAGTCTTAATTGCTCTAAACATTCAATCTTCTCATTAGTCGACTCACCTAGAGAGCAGAAATTCTTAAGGACTTCTGGTTTGAATGAATAGATACCAATATGTAAATACCAGTTTAGCCCCGGTGTCTTTTGACGATTGAATGGATGAGGGCTTCTTGTAAAGTAATGGCAAATATTTTTCTCTTTTGAAAAGACGGCCTTCACCTTATTTGGATTTAAGTAATCCTCATGATCATTATCAATCGACATCTCTTTTATAACAGTCGCTACATCAAAATTTTGAGAATTATGAATTCGCAATAGTTCAGTTAGTAAGTCAGCTTTAATCAATGGCTCATCACCTTGCACATTGATAACGAAGTCATACTTTTCATCTTTAAAAAAACGATCGTAGGCCAAGAAGATTCTTTCACTTCCCGACGGAACATCATCATCGACTCGAACCACATTGCGGCCAGACTCATTTAACATTTTTTCAATTTCATCATTATCCGTAACGACACAAACTTTTGAACCAGGAAAATTTTCAACAATACCAGCACATCCATCATAAACATGAGAGACCATTGCCTTGCCGGCGATATTTGCTAGAGGTTTTCCGGGGAAACGAGTCGAGGCGAATCTTGATGGTATTAATACCAAAGCTTTTAAGTTCATTATTTACCTTTTTGACAGTAAATAATAACAAATACCTGTGATACTTGCAAAGTGTGATATCATAAATCTCATGAAATACTTCGCCTTAACACTCAGTGCCATTGTTTTTATTTATACGGCCTCAATTGAGAATAGACTTAATGCGCAAACTATTTCCGATTCAATTATTACTGACCCAAGTATTTCTCGTCGTTGCGACTCACTAATGAACCAAAGACAAGAAAAAGTTGAACACCGTCAAAGACTGCTTTTTCTCTTAGATCGAAACAAGAATCTTCTAAAGACGACACCTGATAATAAAAAGTCGATTTCCTCAAAGCTAAGAGACAATCAATACCGCGTCATCCAAGAATTAAAGATTACGAACTTGAAAGTTATTAAGCTCGAAGAACAAATTGTTCGCCGTGGATGTCCAGGATTGACTCTCTAGCGAGCAAGTGTTGCCATCTCATATCACGCAAGTCATAATTTTAGCAGACGCACAAAATTAGCAATTAGCTAAATGAGAGGGACTTCACTTATGACTAAAACAATAGGCTTTGTTTGCGCCTACCTATTTCTATCAAGCTTTTCTTATGCATTAGAACAATCTCCTGAAATCTTTATCCAAGAGGCCAGTGAAGATAAAGTTGATGAAAATGCTTATCGTCCACTCGATATTGGAACAGTAATCGAGCAAGGAATGAGAAGCTACCAAGACAATGTTATCCGTCGCAAAAATATTGAGATTCTAAAAAATAGATTAAAGGATACAAAAGAAGAGTTCTGGACGCCTAATCCAAAAATTAACTTGCAACTAAACCCACAGCGAATTGGAACACTTAAGAGTGGAAGTAATGACTTAACTCGCCTACCTCGTACAGCGAGCGGAAGTGTTGGACTGGAGCTTGGAGAATATACGCTTTTCAATTGGGGTAAGGACTACCTTAATTATAAGAATGAAAAAGAATCACTTGAGCGTCAAATTGACCGCGACAAAGAAACGCTTCGTGAGTTTAAACAGGAACTCGTTCGTGAATATGTAAGACTGATTCACGCTAAAGACTTGAAGATCATTGCTCGCCAATACCTTCAACGCGCTACTCTTGTTTATCGTATGAACCGAGAAAAAGTATTACAAAAGAAAATTACAAAACACGAATACTACCAATCTCGCTCAGAGTACTTAAGAGCTCAAGAAGCCTATACTGACGCTAAGACAAATGAAAATATCGCTTCAGAAGATATGGCCAAACGTTTAAATGATCCTCCGGGAACACTTTATTTCATCAAAGACGATTATCAATACGAAAAGTCGACTTATAGCAGAGACAATGCCATCGCTACAGCGAGAAAAGTTTCACCATTTATTCTTGATAAGAAAGTCGAAAGAAATATTAAGAATCGCGAGTATGAAATAGCAGTTAGAGATAATCTTCCGCTGCCAAAAATCACAGTAAATTTTGGAACTTACTCTCAAATTTTTGACGGCAGCTCTGTAACAAATGACTACTACACGACATCAGTTGGTAATTCAAATATTGATCTTGTGGCCAGCTTAAACGCAAGTTGGACAATCTTTGGGGACGGTGGACTTTTTAATCGTAGAAAACTTGCAAATGCAAGACTAGAAAAAGAAAAGGCCATGTATGATTTAAGTCTTACAAGAAGAAAGGTTGAAGAGGCCATTGTTAATATCTTCAACTTTTTAAACTCTGCAGTTGAGCATCTAAATATTATTAAATCCCGTAATGACTCGTTAAAAAAGAGAATGGAGACAGCTCTTTATCAATATACAAATCGTAAGACACGTTATCTTGAGTACCAATTAGCGATGCAGGACTACTTTGACTCACTAACGAGAGAGTCGATTATTAAATTTCAATACCTGGCCAAGAGAGTTGAACTGGCCCAAATTGTAGGTCTAGAAAATCTTCCTGACCAAGCCTTTGATAAGGCCATTATTAAGGGAGGAGGACAATAATGAAAAAGTTAAGTTTTATCTCTACTCTACTTTTATTAACACTAGCCTCAACTAGTTTTGCACAAGACTTAACAAGTTTTGAAGATATCAATATCACTGATGAAGATTATGGCTATGAACTTTCACGCTATAATATCAAAGATGATAATTTCTCACTTGAATTTAATTATGGTGGAATTACAAACTTAAGTGAATTTGCTTCGACAAATACAATCAGTGGTACAATTACATTTTACAGCGAAAGGTATTCACTAAATCTCTACGGCGCTCTTAATACACTTGATGTTGCGAGTGTAACACAATTTGATAACCTTGATGCAAGCCTAAGTGTTTACTCAGTCGGAGCAGGGCTAAGTAGACGCTCAATCCTAATCAACGACTTCATCAATATTAAGTCTATTTACGATGAAATTCAGGCACATCTTACTTATAATATAAGTGACTCAGAGGCTTTCGGTACTGAATTATCAGGGATTGGCTTTAATGCAAGCTATGGCCTAATTTATCGAGCAAGTAGTGGCCTACACTTCTCTGCACGATTTATTTATAACCTAATGGCATTAGAAAGCTCAGATGAAACAATTACGACTGAAGCATCAGCGAGTTGGGTAAGTGCTCAGCTTGGAGTTGGATTTATATTTTAATTAACTGGAAGACTTATGATTGAAAGATACGAAAAGAAAGAGATTAGTGAAATTTGGAGCGAGCAATTTAAATTTGAAAAATTTCTTGAAGTCGAAATTGCACTGACAAAGGCCCTTGAGAATGCCGGAATTATAAAAGAAGCATTTTCGAATAAGTTAAATCTTGTGACTGTTAATCCTGAGCGAATCAAGGAGATCGAACGTGAAACAAGACATGATGTTATTGCCTTTTGTACTTCAATTACTGAGCAACTAGAGACTAATGAAGGAAAGTATTTTCACTTTGGAGTCACTTCATCCGACATCATTGATACAGCTCTAACACTTCAAATAAAAGAAACACTCAATCGTATTCTACCAGCTTTTGAAATGCTTATTAAAACACTTGATGAAAAATCAAATGAGCATATGAAAACAATCTGCATTGGACGCTCTCACGGTATCTTTGCAGAGCCAATGAGTTTTGGCCAAAAACTGAGAGGACATCTTTGTGAGTTCAAAAGACGCTACAGTGATCTCAAAGATTTTTATGACAACGAACTGACAGGCCAAATCTCAGGTGCAGTTGGAAATTACACTATTTTAACTCCGGCAATTGAAGCTGAAGTTTTAAACTTTCTTGGACTAAAAGTTGAACCTGTTTCAACACAAGTCATTCCTCGCGATCGCATTGCAAAGCTAACGACAATTATCTCACTATTTGGCTGCGCCTTAGAAAGACTATGTGTCGAGATTCGCCATCTTCAACACTCTGATGTTGCAGAAGTTTTTGAAGGCTTTAAAAAAGGTCAAAAAGGTTCATCGACAATGCCACACAAGAAAAATCCTATCTCAAGTGAGAACCTTACAGGAATGGCAAGAATGCTTAGAACATATAACCAAGTAGCAATGGACAACTGCCTGCTTTGGCATGAAAGAGATATCAGCCACTCAAGTGCTGAAAGGTTCTTTCTACCTGATATGTTTGGAATCCTACTCTACTCAATTGAGCGTATGAATAGCACTGTAGAAGATCTCGTCATTGATAAAGAAGCAATGAAATCTAAAGTTACTCAAAACTTTAAACACCTTTCTAGCTTCGTTTTACATAAATTAATTGAAGTTTCTAATAATACAAGAGAAGACCTATACCGCGTGGTTCAAAAGGCTTCATTTGAAGCAAGTGATCGCCAGTCTTTTTTTACGATTTTAGAAAACGATCTTCCAGATAGTGACGACAAGAAGCTTATTGGGCAACTAAAAGATCTCAATGATCTCGAAATCTATAGTGCCCATACAAAAAGTGTTTTTTCTCGTAGCTAAAACTAAACAGTAAATTCAGTAAATGGATGCGGAAGAAGTTCTTTAAATAGAACTTTTTTCGTAATTCCTTTTAGATTTCCTAGATAAACAGGAAAGTCTGCCTTTACAAATTCAGACATGACTTGAAGGCAAAAAGCACAAGGAACTGCTGGCTCTTCTTGGTCTGTCACAACTACGATAAATTCGAAATCCTTCTTACCAAATTGTGCAACACTTGATAGAACACTTCCCCTTTCCGCACAAATTGTTCCACCGTAGCTAGCATTTTCAACATTACAACCTGGGATTGGATCATCAATACCGTTTAGTTTTAAGGCCGAACCTACTTGAAATTTTGAATACGGGGCATGTGCATTTGAGCGCGCTTTAATTGCAATGCCATATGCCTGCTTAACTTTGTCTGATACATCAATTTTATTTTCCATAGAGATCATTATAAATGAAATCACATCGAAGTCTATTTGAAAAAACCGGCCTCCTTTTAATAAAATTGAAGAGTAGAGGCCGGACAAAACCTGGAGGAGTTTTGATGAGGCTTAAAAACTTAAACTTATATTTCCAAGAACATCTCGTTGATTAATCATCCCATGTCCTTTCTCTAGTGTTTCAGTAGAGATCTCACCTAAGTCCATTGCAACAAGAGGCTTAAGCGCCCCCGCTTCAACTAAATGAGTCACCTCTCTTAAGTAATTTCCGTATTCTTCATGATCAACTATTCCACTTGAAGAAACTAAAACAAACTCTTGCTCAACTTCTGGTAAAGCGCTCACAAAATCGTTAGGTAAAAATTCATCTCGAGTCGAAAAAAGAGATACCATACGAGTTTTCTTACTTACTATTGCCCTTAGCCTACGAATGTATTGATTCGGAGAGCTAGCACAAAGAATATAATCAACTTTATCAATTCCCATTCGCTTTAATTGTGTAGCAATTGGAAGGGAGCTATTAATGGTCAAGTCTGCTCCCATCTTCTTTGAAAACTCCTTCGTTTCCATATCATCAGCAGTCGTAATAATTGTTAAATTCGTTATTTTGCTGGCCAGTTGCGTGGCCATGGCACCAATACTATTGCCTCCATCGATAATTAAAATTGTTTGCCCACGACTACGTTCGGGATCAACTTGTAATTTATCAAATAGACTATCAAAGGCCATAATTGATGCTAAAGGAAGCGTTGCCGCTTGTGCAAAGTTTAGATTACTTGGCTTATGTGAAACAAGTCTCTCATCCACAATTTGAAATTCTGAATTAGTACCACTTCTTTTCATATCACTAGTGTAATAAACTTCATCACCAACTTTAAAATCTTGAACGCCTTCACCAACATCTGCCACAATACCTGAAGCATCAAAGCCCAAAGTCTTTCCCATATGTGTTGGTCTCATTTCATTATCATATGAGCCAAGTGAGACAGACTTAACCTCAATGAGGAGATCTCGTCCCTTTGCTTTTGGGCGGTCCACCTCTATTTGAGAGAAGCTCATTGGATTGATTTCGTTCACAATAAAAGTTTTCATAAATAAGTCTCCATGTAGTAGTTGTGTGATAACCACATGCCTATTATGGAATTTTGTAGCGTAAAGTTTGTGGAGAATTAGTCAATTCGCCGTGAATAATAATTTTTATTGTGATTTTAACGAAAAGATAATTTGATTTAATGAACAAAACCTTTAAATGTTGCGTCAAATACTATAGTATTTAGCCTTACACTTAAATAGGAAGAGAGACATGTCAGCTGATAAAATCAAGCATAGTGAAGATGTGAGTGCTTCGCTTAAAAATCGTTTTATCGATTTAACAATCAAGAAACCAGAGAACTTAAAAAATGATTTTCTTTCAGGACTAACAGTTGCTTTAGCACTTGTTCCTGAGGCCATCGCATTTGCTTTCGTAGCAGGTGTTCATCCAAAGGTTGGTCTTTATGCGGCCTTTATGATGGGACTTATCACAGCAATTTTTGGCGGACGTCCAGGAATGATTTCTGGTGCGACAGGTGCCGTTGCAGTTATTTTTGCTCCCCTTGTTTATAAAGTAATGGAAATGAGCAAAGATAGTGGAATGACTTTTGATGCGGCAATGGAAAATGCATTAAGCTATCTTTTTGCGGCCGTAATTATAATGGGACTAATCCAAATTATTTTTGGATTACTAAAACTTGGAAAATTTATTCGTCTCGTTCCTCATCCAGTAATGCTTGGATTTGTTAATGGTCTTGCTATCATTATCTTCCGTGCTCAATTTTCTCAATTTACGGTTGGTGGAGAACTTCTTGCTTCAACTCAACTTCTGGTAATGTGTGGATTGATCGCTTTAACAATGGGGATCAGTGTTTTCCTACCAAAACTAACAAAGGCCGTACCGGCAACACTCGTTGGTATCGTCGCGTCTACTGTTATTGGCTACTTCTTAAATGAAGCAAATCCAGGCCTTGTTAGAACTGTACTTGATTTTGTTCAAGACCAAGATAAGACAATCACAACAATTGCAGCAGGTCTTCCAACATTTAAAATTCCATACGTTGAATTAACAATGGATAATCTAAAGCTAATTCTTCCATATGCATTCCTTGCAGCAGCAGTTGGTCTAATTGAATCACTAATGACACTACAATTAGTTGATGAACTTACAGATACTAGAGGTCAAGGTAACCGTGAATCAGTTGGTCAAGGTCTTGCCAACTTAGTAAACGGATTCTTTGGTGGAATGGGTGGTTGTGCCATGATCGGTCAATCAATGATTAATATCCGTGGTGGAGGTCGAGGTCGCTTCTCAGGTATCACGGCGGCAATCTTACTACTAGGATTTGTACTTTTTGGTGCACCTTTGATTGAGATGATTCCTCTTGGAGCACTTGTTGGTGTAATGTTTATGGTTGTTATTGGAACATTTGAATGGTCAAGCTTACGTCTATTTAAGAAAGTTCCACTTTCAGACTTCTTAGTTATTATTCTTGTTTCTGTCGTGACAATCTTAGCGGACCTAGCTGTTGCAGTACTAGTTGGTATTATTGTTTCTGCTCTTGTATTTGCTTGGGAGCACGGAAAGACAATGCATGCAAAGAAAAGAGATGAAGACGACAAGACAATCTATGAATTAGATGGCCCACTATTTTTTGGTTCAGTAACATCATTTAAAGATCTTTTTGATTTTAAAGATGACAAAGAGCATGTGTATATTGATTTTGACAACTCACGTGTTTGGGATCACTCTGGTATTGAGGCCCTACAGAATATTACTGAGCGCTACGCACAGCAAGGTAAGAAGCTACACCTTCTTAATTTAAGTAAAGACTGTCTTATTCTATTGGATAAGGCATCAAATATAGTTGAATTATCTGTTATTGAGGATTTAAATACTCATATCGCAGATGATAGACTTGATGGGTAATTGATTTTTCTGTACAAAGAAAGTCTTTTCCTAAACAATTATTAGAGACACTAATTAAAGGATTAAATTATGAGTGAAGAAAAAGGATTAAAAAAACCAGTAAAACTAAAATCAGACTTAGCAGCAATGCTTGGTGAGACTGAACTGCCAAGAACTGAAATCACTAAAAGACTGTGGGATTATATTAAAGAAAAAGGTCTTCAAACTAAGACTGAAAATGGAAAGCCAGAGAACGCAGGTAAGTTCATCGTAGCTGATGCAACTCTTCTTTCAATCTTTAAGCACACACACTCGACTTCAAAGTCTGGTAAAGTAACTGACCTTCGTAATATGAAGGAAGGTGAAACGATCAACATGATGCAAATGGCAGCTGTTGTTGGTGCAAATATCGAAAAATAATTTTCATAAAATTGCATAAAAAAAGGGCCTACTTAGTAGGCCCTTTTATATGGATATCAAGTCCAAGTTCTTTTTGAATTCTTTTAAAATATTTTTCTTCACTTGGTGAGATATAAGAGATAGCAATACCTCTTCTTCCCCCACGTCCAGTACGCCCTATTCTGTGAGTGTAATTTTCAACTTGTTGTGGAAGACTAAAGTTTAATACATATCCTACGCCATCGATATCAAGCCCTCTTGCCGCAATATCTGTAGCAACAAGAACATGCATATTACCTTTTTGAAATTCTTTTAAGTTATAGATTCTCTGGCGCTGGTCTCGATCACCATGAATGGCACATGCTTTTATTTGATTTGCTTTTAAATGCCTCTCAAGCTTATTGGCATCTGACTTTGTTTTTACAAAGACAATGATACTTTTTACTTGGCGATCTTTTAAAAACTTTAATAGGAAGTCAGCTTTTCTTTCTTCTTCGACGAGATAGGCCATCTGACGAATCCCCTCATGCCTTGCTTTAACAGGTGCAATTTCAATTTTATGAGGATTCTGTAAAAGTTTATTTGCAATAGCTTCTACTTCTTTGGCCATCGTAGCAGAAAAGAAAAGGCACTGCTTACTTTCAGGAAGTCTCTTTAATACAAATTCAAGATCATCTTTAAAGCCCATATCTAGCATACGATCCGCTTCATCAAGAACTAAGTGCGTTACTTCATCTAAAAAGATTTTCTCATCTCTTATAAGATCAACTAAGCGTCCTGGAGTTGCAACGAGGATCTGAATCCCCTTCGCAAGCTTTTGAACTTGTAACTTTTTTGCACTTCCACCATAAACAGCAAGAGTTGAAAGAGCTAGGCCCTTACCATACTCCTTAAAACTTTCTTCGACCTGCATCGCTAGTTCGCGAGTTGGTGCAATAATAAGTGATCTAATATGAAATGGTTTAAGTTTTGACTTACTCTTTGAGATTAAATCAAGAATAGGCGTCGAAAATGCGGCAGTCTTCCCACTTCCAGTCTGAGAGATCGCAAGAAGATCCTTGCCTTCTAATACAGCTGGGATTCCTTCAGCTTGAATCTGAGTTGGTTTTGTATAGCCCTTCTTTAAAAGAGCTTCTTCAATAGTTTGGGATAGCCCCAATTGCGTAAATTCTGCCATTCGTCATTTTTAGCAGAGTTTATAGGGGCCAGTCAATGTGTATTCCATTATACTAAGGATATGGAAGTTGCATTTAATAAAGAACATCTCTTAAAATTCGTCCAGACCACGATGCCATTTGGAAAGTACAGGGGCCGACTTCTTATTGATCTTCCTGATGAATACCTCGTGTGGTTTTCGCAAAAGGGCTTCCCACAAGGAGAGCTCGGCAGACTCCTTGAAGAGCTTGCCGAGATCAAATTAAATGGACTTGAATTTCTATTCAAAGACCTTCGTTAGAAACAATCCTCACCAACTCTATTTGGCATTTGATGACTTAGAGTGTGTGTAAACTTAAATCCACGAATATTTGCGTTAATATTTTCTTGAAGAGACACACGACATTGACCTTGCGCACCTTTAGAAAAGAACTTTGTCAGAGTTATTTCAAAATCAATATCTTCGACGCCAGGGTTGTTGCCAATAACATCTTCAAGGTGTTGTGTATCGTACGTGAACATACATGGTCCATCTTCACCTACGTTACGGTGATTCATAATCGTCTCACCAGCAAGCTCCGGAACAATAACTTTAACAAAGAAAGTTTCACCATAACCAAGGCTCGTCCACTTAAGTTTGGCCGTACTAATATCAACTGGTAGTGTAACAGTACGCTTTGATAAAACTTTTTGATTAGCAAATGTCATTAATGAAAATAATAAGACAAATAGGACCTTCATTTCTCCTCCTCGATTCCTTTTGATGAAGAGATAATGGCCTTCCTATTAAGATAAATAAAATAACAATTACAAACTACTGTGATAAGTAATATTTATTATAAAGCATGGTACTCCAAAATGCGAGACCGATGACATTGAGAATAATTATTTGTGTGATACGAAAAAATTTTAATTTTTCTTTGTGCTTAATTCCTAATCCGAATTTATAAAGAGATAAAAGATTCAGAACGACAGGAACAAATATCATACCAAAGATAGCAAGTCTTAATGAGTCGTGCATATAATCCACTTCTTTTTGTGACTTACTTTCTTCAAGGTTTAAAACTTCGATGCCGTTTTTCTCTAAGATATACTTAGCATCGATATAATATAATTCTTCAACAGAAATCAAATACTCTTGGGCAGCTGCAGAGTTTAAGTAAATATGCTGATTCAAGTGGCCACTAAAAGAATGTACTTTGATACCAGCGCTCTCTAACATTTCCCTTACATGCTTTGCATCTTCTAAGATTAATGTCGTATAAATTTGCTTAAGCTTCATTTTAATTTGCAATTAATTTTCTAATTGCCTCCACACAATTTGTCTTACGTGAAAACTGCTTTCCACCATAGAAGTTAGGATCAAGTGTCGCACGATTAATCTCACCTTGTTTGGCCGACTCCACGCGAAGCTCTTGAAACTCTAAAGCTTCGGGATAAATCGGCCCAGTATACGCCTTTCCTTCCGAAGCTATTGCAGAGTTCTTCCCTCTTGGCCTAACAGCTTTTTCCCAACCATCAAAAACAGGATTATTCACAAGCTGATCTTTAAGTGGACGATAAAACCTCATATTTGTGTACTGCTCTACATTTGCAAGACCTTCACCAATAATTGGACGATATTCTCGCATTTCAAGTCCTAAGTCATCTGTCATTTTCTTAAGATCTTCAATAAGCCTTGCTGGATTCTTAAGATATTCTTCATGACTTACATTTTGTAACTCCCCTGAAATCTCATCTGTTGTATTTAAGGCCTTATTTAAGATGGCCCTGAATAACTTCATTTGTAGAGCACTCTCATAAGCATCACGAGGAGCATTCATTAAACGAACCTCGGCCTTTCTGATTTTCGGATTAACTCTAAAAGCAGGACGCCATGGAACTTTTGGATTAGATATATCGAAATCATCACTAATAAATTTCTCAGGGATAACATCTTGGAAATATGCCGAAACATCTAAGTGAGTGTAACGGGCCTTACGTCCAACACGTTTATTAAAATAGCCTTCATTATAAAGTGCTTTTTTTAGTTCAGTTTCTGTCCCATTCCAATTAGCAAGTTTTTGTGCAAACTCATCTGAGATAGCAACTGGCTCCGCACTCTTAACACGATTTAAATCTTGAAACATAAATGCAATCACAGAGCGATACTCATTGAAGACAGCAAGAAATCTTGCAAACTCGTGAGGCTTACCATCAAAGACTGTTAAATCAATATTTAAGTGACCACCACCGGCCTTAATATATGGAAGTGCATTATTCTTTTGAAAAGTATCAAATACCGCCTGCATCTCATCCATATTTGGTTCAAATTTAGGTGTGACAACTTCAATAGATCCAGCTCGAACCGAGTCAATAATGACATCACCTGCTGGAGTATAATTTCGGCCAATACCATCCCACTCAACTCTCCATGATCGATCTTTAGAGTCACGGATTTTAAAAGCAATATCAAGACCGTGGCCATGCCCATCTTCATACAGTCTTTCAACTTCCCCTTCTCCACCTAAACGATCACGAAGATCAGTTGCAAGTTTTTCAAGGTATGCTTCTTTTTCATCAGGAGACATATCCACACGAGTTTGAAGCCATGACATTTTACCGTCCATAAGCCTTTGGCGATTATAACCGCCATCTTCATTTTCAATCATAGCAAAATCACCCTGATACTTAAGGGGAAATTTTGCAGAATACTCAATACCAAGATCAACTTTATTTACGTCTATTGGCATATTCGTACCTGGTTTGAATTTATGAAAGTTTTCTGTGTCAGAAAAACTTCTCTGCGGCATCATGTACTTTCTGATGTCTTCTGTGATATTTGAAGAAGCAACCCATTCTCTTTGTAAAGAGATGATGGCCTTTTTCAAGTTCTCTCGATTAGTATGTCTTAAGCTTCCAACATCAATGAGATAATCCCTTGTTAAATTTTTAAGAATCGTCTTCTTAGTTTTCCCAAGAATCGGACATTCATTATACCAATTCCAAAGGACGACATTATAGCCTTCAAGGGATGCTTGATTAAGTTTATCGGCGGCCCTCTTCGCTTGTTCCATTGTTAGACCAAAGCGATGCTTTAAATCGGAAGCTTCTGCATAATGTATCGTCTCTTCATCAATGAGAGTCCAAGAGCGAATCTTTTCAATTCCAGAAAAGTCATTACGAGAAAAACGTGAAGCAAGTGAGGCTTGAATAAAACGTGCGACTCTTGCATTCTTTGTTCCAGAGCGAAATTCAATTGAAATCGAATCATTTACAAAACGACCTTCATAATCAACTCTTAAAGGTCCTCTATTGGTTTCTTCTCCATCGATAATTCCATTTGATATTTCCCAATCATCAAGAATTTCTTTATAGTCTGCCGTTTCGATTCCTGAGCGCCCGGCAATTCCCTCAAGAACAATAAGGGCCTGAGCTACTTTAGTAAGTTCTGCAGCTTTTTGACGATTAAATTTTTTCCCAACTGGAACGACCATACGTTGATGTCCAGGGGCCTGAAACAACTCTCCA
Source organism: Halobacteriovorax sp. RT-1-1 (assembly GCF_047085455.1). Lineage (NCBI taxonomy): Bacteria > Pseudomonadati > Bdellovibrionota > Bacteriovoracia > Bacteriovoracales > Halobacteriovoraceae > Halobacteriovorax > Halobacteriovorax sp. RT-1-1. Next base: position 1,156,785 of record NZ_JBKIXZ010000001.1, on the reverse strand, counting down.
TTTCTTCCCATTGTCTTTTTAAACCACGCAATCATCTCTTGGAATTCACCATATGATTTTTGAGGTTTAAATAGAATTTCCCAACCAACCGAAGTTGGCTCGATATCATCTATATATTTTTGAAAAATACCGATATTTGGAACCATACGGTAGTAAGGTTTCAATTCTGTTTCGATATGTGGAAACTCACCTTTAAAGAATTGCCTTCTCGTTAGAGGCGAAAGATAACTAAATGGACTGTTATTTGTTTTACTTCCCCACTCATTCCACATTTCCTCAAGTTCATCCAAAGACGCTTCTTCTGGATTAAAACCATTCAGAAAGGAAATATCCATGGCCTTACTTCGCCCTTTTTCATCGAAGAGCTCTTGTGCAGGATCATAGCGAGTTCCGTTTTCATCTACCCATACACGACTTGATTGACCCGGGGTATTGTTCATCCATTTTGTGAAGAATTCTTTTAAAAATTTGCGACGCTTCGACTCTTCAGTTGGAAGAATATCCATAAATGCTCTAACATCTGGACCTAGAATTCTAGTTACATACGAAGAGGAGCCTTCTTTCTCCGCCCCCCATGTAATAGAGCGTCGGCCAGAGCCTTTGACACCTATTGCTTTAGCATTATAGCCAACAGATGCTTCCATCATCTCTCCCCAAATCTCATAAGCGCTACTTTGTGTTGAAGCGGGTGTTCGCCAATCAATTTCAGGTAGATTATTTTTTACAAAATAGACCTGAGGAAAAACACCTAATAGAAGTGAAAAGATTAAGATAAAAGAAGGGTTCTTAATAAACTTCATGAACATCCTTAATAAAGATTAATTATTCATTCACTTTTCGGAAATTCAACGTCCATACTTGACCAAAAGACTATTTTAAAAATAATTCCAACAACTTACAAGCTTGCCTAAGTCTAATGAGATACATATAATCGCGCCCATGAAAAATAAAAAACCACTAAATTACTGGCGTATCAGTTTTAAACTAGTCTTACTTGTTCTAAGTATTTACATCTGGTTTGCGCTCTACCAAGGAATGACTGGTAAGTAATGAAGGCCGCAGTCATTGGAATACTTTCACTAAATATCTTAGCGGCCATCCCAAGTCCCGGATTTTGTCTTGCGGACTATGCTACGAAGAAGTATATCCAAAATGATTTTTCGGCTCCCTATCCAAAGGAAGTCATTTTTAGTTGTCAGTATGATTGTCGCGATATGGAAAGTGAATCCATTGAAAAGATCACTGGTATTTCAAAGGTAAGTGTCTCAAATATTTCTGATGATGCTTTAAAAGTTGTTTGCCAGGGTGTTATTGTAAAAAAATCAAAATGGGGATACGACTACGATCGCACACTTGAGTTCTATGCTCATCAAACAAATATAAAAGAAGTAAAGAGCTGGGCAAATCACACTATTCCAACAGAGAATAAATATACGACAAAGCTTCTCACTGATTTCAAAAATCATCTTAATAAAGTCTATCCTAGCTATAAGATCGCAGGAGAATCGAAAACTGAAGTAGCAAAAGAATTTGCACAAGCAGCTTATATTTTAGAAGAGATGGCAAAGCAATTACCTGAGAATAGAAATCTATTTGATGAATACCGACTAATGCTTGAGCAAAGAAATGGAGAAACGGGAAGTGAGCTAACGGCCAACAAGTTAGTCATGGACCAAATACTCTTTGGAGCAAGTTGGTCCATGAATATAAAAAATTAATCGCGTCGATTTAATTTTGATAGAAGTCTTAATACTTCAATATATAGCCATACAAGAGTAACCATTAAAGAGAAGCCCGCATACCACTCAAGATATTTTGGTGCTCCCTGATCAACACTTTTTTCAATAAAGTCGAAATCTAGAATTAAACTAAATGCAGCAACACCTACTACAATAAGGCTAAATCCAATTCCCACTGGGCCATTTCCGTGAATCATTGGGATCGTTGTTCCAAAGAAAGACATAATGAAACTTACGAGATAAACACCCATGATTGCAAACATCGCCGTCATGATTACCTTTCTAAACATCCCTGTTGCTCTTACAAGGCCCCAACGATAAAGAAAGAATAAAGTAATGAAGGCAGAAAAAGTAATCGTTACAGCATTAAAGACAATCCCTTGAAATTGAAATTCATAGATTGCAGAAATTGACCCAAGAAGAAGGCCTTCACATAGAGCATAAACAGGAGCTGTAAACATGGCCAACTTTGGTTTAAAGATCGTAATAAGAGCGAAAATAAAACCGCCAATACCACCAATCAACGGATACATACCCATTTGTGGTTGCATTGAATTCTCCAGAGTACCTAGAGTTACATTCCATGTATAAATAAATGTCATAAGCATTAGAGCAAAGAGAATCATCCCTTTATTAAATACTCCAGAAAAAGACATTCTTTCATCTGATAAAGTTCCCGCCTTAAAGACGTCATTTCTTAGTGTCGGGTTTGTCGACCTCATAATTCCTCTTTTGTTATAATTTTAATTTATTATATCAAAAGCACAGAGGTTTGGTCTAAGAAAACAGAGTCTTTTTAAATAACAGAGAGAATTGTGTACCGTGATTGTCAGGTGATACTGCTTTTGTTTTTGAGTGCACAGAAATACTGCCATGACTAAGTTCGACAAAGGTCTTAACTATGGACATTCCAAATCCTGTTCCTTTTTCTCCACTTGTTCCAATTTTAGAAGGAATCGCATTATTTTCAAATAATACTTCTAATAACTCTTCCTCAATTCCTACACCCTTATCAATTAGATTAACTTGAACTCCATCACTTCTTTCAGTAACGGATATTTCAATTTCTTGGCCTGTTTCTGAAAATTTAATCGCATTTGATAATAGATTGCCAAAAATTTGATATTTTAATGCTGTGGAATTCCCCATGAAGTAAACATTCTGGTTTGCATTATAATCATACTTTAAGGTGATATTCTTATCATGTAATTTTGATTCAAAAACTCGATAGAGATATTCAATGATATGATTCAGATATACTTTCTCAAATTTTAACTCAACCTTACCTTGCTTAATTGATTGTAGATCACGAATCTGAGTTAAAATATTGCTTATTCCCGAAGTACATGAATTAATACGAGTTAAGCACTTTTGAATATCAGCATCATCATTAGTGGCCAATAACTTACTAAGCCTTTTAGCAGAGAGATTAACAACTGTAAGAGGGTTACTGATATCATGTCCTACTAATGTTAAGAGAGTATCAATCTGTTCCTTTTTTTCAACAATCGCTTGGTAGAAGCGATCTCGATCAATCATGTAAACAAACATAAAAAGAGAGTTCAAAAGAATAAAGCCAATCATGATCAGAACTTGACCTAAAACTTCTCCTGTTTCATTCAAGTAACTATGTAGAACAACACCATTTAGGTGCAAGATGAATAAATAAGTTGCGGCCAGAATAGATAAAATAAACCATAGGAGTAAATCTCTCCTGGTTCCAATCAAACCTGCAATCATAGGTAAAACTGCAAACCAGATAGGAGAAACACTAAAAAATCCTCCCGTTAAAATCGACCAAGAGAACTCATGAATAAAGCCTGCTAAAATTGTAATATTAAGAGCTAGTGATAAAGAACCAAAAAAGTAATAAAAAACGGGACTAAAAAAATGTATTAAACATGTACCGATTCCAATTTGATAAAGAAGAGGGTTGTCACAAAAGAAGTAGGCAATAACCAAATGCCCCCACATTAAGGGCGCAGTTAAGAAAACTGTATAAATATACAGGCTCAATTGTGAAAGATCTCTTACAGATAGATCAGGCTCCCTAAGGGCCAAGAATCTAATGATCTTATTAATAGGGTTTACTGGATTCATAACCATTTATTAATACCACGAACACAAGTTTTGTTTAGATAATTAAGATATTAATAGTAGATAAGCGCTTAAAAATAAAGATAAATTTAAGCGCTCAGTGCTATTTGTAATTTTCCTTAAAAAAGCTGTGCAACAAAAAATATTGCCAACGATCTATGGCAAGTTAGAATTGAATACTTGCTGATATTTTCTTTAATGGCATGTACTCTATCCCCTCTATTTTTAAAGATTTATCCAAATTTTTAAGCTCCTTCTTGAAGTTTTCAGCAATTTTTCTTTGCCTTGGATCTTTAAACTTATAGCGAGCATTAATTAGCTTTGTCACAGTAGTCGGTGAAAAGAATAGATTATCGGCCATTGAGTATTTCATCTGATCGATAGCATTGACCAGCTTTGATCTCTTGATCATCTTTGTATCTTTTGTCGGTGCTGCTTGTCTTAGTCGCAGTGGAACTTTTCTTTTATCAAGGATTCCGTAATTATAGTGATCCGTAGCGTGTGCAACAGTAACGGTAAAAAGATAAGTCGTGACCGCTCGAACTAATTTATCATCTTCGAAAATTTCTTTACTCGAAGGAAATTCATTTACATGCTGATTACAGTAATCGGCCCACTTACTAATCCAAAAGTCATCGGTACTCACATCAGCTAAAATATCTCTTACGAAATTATAAAATACTTCGTAGTAGCGTTTTAAGTAAATGCCATACTTACCCTCTACACTTGGCGATTTTAGTGAATAAGAAAATGGCGGGTATGAAAGATTACCTTTAATACCTTTATATCCTTCAACTAGTAAATCTCTTAAACCTTCAGGTCCTCCTGGGTAAGGAGCATAAGTCATCCACCACTTTTCTTGTAGAAGTGAACTCTTATAATTCAAGACTGCATTCTCTAGAGGAAGAGTAAATCTGAAGTGTGGAGATAATAATCTAAAAAGAATATGATCTTTTGGAAGAGATGTTTTTGAGATGGCGTTAATTGAATCAAAAGGAAAATGTAAAAGAGGATGAACAACAAGGGTTGCACATAGAGCACCACCTTGAAGAACAAAGTATTTCGCCAACTCCCAAGCATCACATGGATTGGAAATATCAAATACCGTCTCTGTCTTTTGAACGTAAATTGCTTGAACTTTGAAACGTTTCCCTTCTTTATAAAGAAGTGTTTTTGTAGCGCTCACATGAATACCTTCTAAAGGCTTAACAACACGAACTGCATCAAGGTCAACGATAAACCAGTTCTTTTCGTCTTTATTATAATCACTAAAACACTTCCAATCTTCATCATCCAATTTATCTGTTAGAAATTTACTCATCATGGAATAGTTTAGAAGATCTTCGAATTCTTTATTTGTTACTTCTTTAAGGCCAGGAAAGATTAGACCCTTTATAAAGTAGTATGGAGAGAGAGCTAGAGTGGCCACATAACGAGAGCCAATAAACATCCACCAATCAAGAGTTTCTCTAAGTGGTACATGAATAACCGCAGGAGACTCTCCCCAAGGGTGTACAGGAGAAGGTTGAGGCCATGGCCCCTTTCTCTCATACATGAAATCCTTTTGAGAATAGAGGTGCTTTGGAGAAGTTGCACTGTTGATCTGAGAGCGGATTTTATCCTTAACTCGACTTGAGAACTTGCCTTGATTTTTCATTTTGCCTTCCTAGCTTAAAAAAATATTATTCGATTTCAATACCAAAAGGACTCAAAAGGTTGAGGACTTCAGGCATTGAAAACTTACAGTTTTTTAAATTTGTATTTGCAATATCGATATAAAAATTTCGTGCATTAAGAAATTTAGAGCCTTTTAAATTGGCCCTTGAGAAATTCGTTCCCTGAAGATCGCTTTCAGAGAAATCACTCCCCTCAAATGTTCCTTGAGAAAAGTCTGTCTCTCTAAGAGATGAACAAATAAATTGCGCCCCATGAATTGTACAGTCCTGAAAAGATGCATAATCTAGAATACAATTTTTAAACTTAAGTTCGAAAAGAGTATTACAGTCTGCGAAGTTTAAACCAATACATTTAGAATCATTGAATATAACATCACGAAATGTGGCACCTAGCAACTTCAAGTTACTTAAGTTTGAACCTTTGAAAGAACATTCGATGAACTTGGCCCCAGATACATCTATCTCACTTATATCAAGGCCGTTGAACTCACAGCAGATAAATTCACTACCCTTGAACTCACTAACCTCGCTAATATTATCAGTATCAAAAACTTCATCTTCAAAATATGGCATGAGAGCATTTTAAACTAAATTTATTAACGAGGCTATTTTAAATTTTACGAGAAAATAGGTACAGGTTTGCGATCATCATTAATAGCAACAAGAGTGAAACTCCCCTTTACTGCTTCAACTTGTCCCTCTTCGTACATACCTTCAAGCATTAGTCTTACTTCAACAACAAGACTGCTATTGCCAACCTTCGTAATCTCTCCTACAAGCTCGGCAAAATGCCCACCTGGAATAGGCATATTGAAGTCAACTCGGTCACTTGAGACAGTTACAAATTTCTTGCGGCCAAATCGAGTTGCAGTGATAAAGGCAACCTCATCCATCCACTTAAGCGTGTTACCACCAAATAATGTATCGTAGTGATTTGTACTATTAGGGAAGACGGCCCTAACTACCGTAGTTTTCGCGCGTGCAATAGCTTCGCTTAATTGCGCTTCATTCATAGATTCCTCCTCGGGATTAAAATTTTGCTAGCTTGGGATCGGACTTTACCGTTGCGGGACAGTGTTGGAATTACACCAACTTCACCTCCTAGCGCTAACTATCCTAAATCTCGATAAACTTAAAGGCAATAAGAATTACAATTAAGCTGGCTAATTAATGTGGCCGTGGTATTGAGAATCAACAATAATTAATTAAGGACACATATTATGAAGAAGTTACTATCAATTGCGGCCTTATTTCTTAGCTTCAATGCTGCCGCAGTTCAAACTACAGCAAGGCCATTTAGCTTTGATCTATATGCACCTACTAATGAGCTAAATTTTAAAGTTACTCTTGAGCAATGGTGCCGCTATGAAATTCCAGTTTGGGGAGATAGCGCGAAATTTGAAACAAAACATAAATCAACTGCTCTAGTTGAAAAGAAGTCTAATCAATCAAGTGGGTTAACTCGCTATACTTTTTCACTAAAACAAGCTCAAAGCTTAGATATGACTGGATTTTTTAAGTACGGCAAAGAGTGTACAAGTGGAATTAAAATTCTGGTTCAAAGTGCAAAGTATGCGCTTGGTTGGGCAAATCAATATGGCCGTCCAATTGAGTTTAGCTTCTTAGATGAAATGTATGCTTTTAAAGAATATGACACAGTATTTGAGCCAAGTGATGATAAGAATATTAAGCTATTTGAAGGTAATGAGATCTCGTTCGTATACGATTCGCTACCAAAGGCCAATCAGGTAAATGTAACGATTTTATCAAATGGCAAGAAAATACCGAGCGCTTTTACTAAAGGTGTTCTAAAGAATCCAGAAACTGGCTTACCTTACAAGTTAAAGAAATAAAAAAGGCCTCTTTAAGAGGCCTTTTATTTTTTAGTATCCTAATTTATCGTAAACAACTTCTTCTTGTTCAGTCACACAATCAGTAACTGCAAAGTAAAAATCTTGATTAAGTCTTGGCCAACCATTACGAGATACTTCAATCATTTGATCGTACTTTGTATATCCCTTGATTTCACATGTTGCTGCATATTCTGTTGCTGTATAAGAATCATCATCACCCCATACTTCATCAAGAATAACAAAGTCTAAAACACAAGAGTTAGTTTCTGCATTACACTTAAGAGTATCAAATCTAAAATTAAAATCACCTTCACACCAAGTATCACCACAGATATTATCAATCTCAGTAACAACTTTACTTTCTTCTTGCTTAGTTAGAGTGTTTGCAAAAACAGACGATGCAAAAAATGCTAGAATTATAATTTTTTTCATGAGTAATCTCCCAAATAATGATTTTTCGGGAATATAGGCTGAGCAGAAGTGTATGTAAATCCGATTAATAATATTTACACAATACAATAATTAGATAGATTAAAAGAGCTCTTCGATCATCTCGATTCCTCTAGCAAGCTTGGCCGAGGCATCTGAATCCCTTTCATTTCGATCTGCAATATCTCTTAAATCTTGCGATTTTATCTTCTTAGAGAGCTTAAACTTTGCTGAGAAGGCTTTTTTATCAACATAAGCAGTAATTATAGCTGTAGCGTATGCTTTATTCACTTCAGCAATGAAGCTATTAACTGGTCGATAATTATTCGCTTCTTTAACAAGCTTCTTAATTCGGCCACTATCTTGAGACACTTTAAGACCTCGATCTTTCATTTGCTTCATAAACTCTTGCATTACACCAGCACCACGTGTGGCCAGTCCAAGAAAGATAGAATCAATATTTTTTTGATTCACAGGAATTCGACTAATATTCTTATAAATAAAGAGTTCTGCACTTACTAATCCCGTTTCACTTGATAGCGTTGCCATATCTCTTAAATAGTTTGGATCAATCTCATTTTTTGGATCATAACCCCCAAGACAGATATTACAGGCCGCTACTTTTGCAGATTTCTTATCAGAGAAACAACAAACTTCACAACCATAACTCACATCAATTCCATGGCCATGTCGATATCCTAAATTATGTAGAAGCTCATGAAATACAATTCCTTCAAGCTCATCTCTAGGTGGACCATTTTTAATTGAGTTTAAAAACCCTGACTTCATTTTTGGATTAAGTGAGACATATGGGCCATCCACCCCTAAGTTTTTCAATTTGTTGTTACCAACAGATGCGTTAGCAATTGTTCCTTGCCAAGAATAATCATTTTGATGACATATAACTGATGTCGGCTTTACTTTACCACTTAATTGAATATTTAAGAGATTGATAATATTGGCGATCTCAGCTTTTGCTCCAGTCTCTTTATTATTTGTTCCAAGCTCTGACAGACAACTCATTCCTTTATCAAGAGAGTTTCTCATAAGAGTTTCAAAATTATCATCACCAAAGTTTTCTAAACAGCTCTTATGTATTTGTACTCCGGGTGTAAATTCATAAAAACCATTATTAAGTTTTTGTAGAATTGGATCAAAATCAGAAATCAAATCATCAAGCGAGTTGATGGATTTTAAAAAGCTCTCATATGAGCACGTATTTATCGCTTCGCTATGCTGAATATTTTGAATTCTTTTTTCAAAAACCAAAAGACGCTTATCGTTTTCAATACGGTAAAGTTTATAAATCGATTCTTTCTCGAGTTTCTCAATGATTTCAATTCGATCAAATTTTAAATCGAAGTTATTATCAGATTCAATCGTCGTTAGATTTCCAACAACTTTCATCTGATAATCAAATTTTCCATCGTAATTACGATCATTCAGATGCTCAACAAGTCTCTGACTTTGGTAGCGAAAAATATTATCAATCTTTCCATCTTTATTATCATCAAACTCAAAGACTTGTTTTTCTTCGGCCTTGGCCAGAAGACTAAAGAAGGCCAAGATTATAATTGAAAGTATTTTAGAATGCGATTTCATCATGATATTTATTTATCGGAAGAATCATGAAAAAAATGACAAAAAAGGCCCACAATCGTGGGCCTTAAATATATGAAAATATATAGTCTAGATTACCAAGTATTGTAACAACGCTGACGACTTAACTTCTTTTGAGTTTGGTTATAGTAGATAGTACAGCTATGGTATTCATAGTGTAGCATTAACTTAACATGGTGATCCTCTTCCTCACCTACTGGCCAGAAATTAGGTGCATGACTAACCTCTAGATCCCATAGACGATCAGCTGTACAAAAAGCTTCTACAGAATCGTAATTTAAAAGATCAGCAGTGAATTGAATTGCTTCAACCTTAACAGCATCATTTTCAAATCTTAGACATTCATTTGATCCATTAATTGCGAATACTTGTGTGCTAATAAATAGCGCCACTAGCATCATAAGTGCGTTTTTCATAATTCCCCCTTATAAAAGTGAGGAAGTTTTACCTATCAAACAATAATATGACAAAACATATTGCGTTAATTAGGCCACTTTTGCGAGGAAAGTATTATCAAAAGTCTCGAAATCACCAATAATCTCGACAAGCTGAATATTTTTGAATTCAGGAAGCTCTATTGGATAGCCTCCACCAATAACGACTTCAATCTGACGCTCAAGTCTGTCGTCAATTTTTTGAAGATATGGAATAATACTCTTAAAGTAATCCCAGCTATCAGATGAAACAGCACCTAGGATGAGCCCCTTGCAGTTTAGGGCATTGATTGCTTCAGCAAGACACTCTGCTGGATTTGCGGCACCTAGATAGTAAGTTCCAACCCTTCTTGTTCGACATAGAATATCTGCAATCATAATTGAAAGCTCATGCAAATTTCCTTCCGGAGTTGCAAGAACATAACGTCCATTTAGATCATTATTAGGAAGACGTATCTGGCTCATTTGATCGCGTATAATCGTCGAAATAATATGTTCTTGAGTAACACTGTAACTTCCTTCAAAGACAAGTCTTCCAATTTTTTGCATAACTGGTAGAACTACTGAGAAGATAAAGTCTTGGGCACTAAGACTTAACCTTAGAAACTCTATTTCATTTCTCACACTTTCAATTTTGTATATAGCTAATGCTGAAAAGAGCTTATCAATTGATTGAGCAACCTTATCTTCTTCAGAGAGACTTGATTCACTAATAGCAATACTAAGTTCTTTAAGCTCGTCTAAAGACAGCCTCGCTACTTTGGAGATGGTTTGCCCAGACTTAATGAGTGAAGCAATCATCTTGGCGCGGGCCAAGTCTTCTGGGCCATACAAACGTTGACCGCCCTCATCGCGAATTGGGCTAAAAGCATTGTATCTCTTCTCCCACATGCGAATTGTGTGAGGCTGAACATTACAAATACCTGATATTATTCGAATTGCTACATTTTGCTTCATTTTTAACCTCAATATCTCACAATTAGGTGTTTAACTGTTGTATATTATATTATATATACAAGACCTATACAAGGAGTAATTAATGGGAATTATAATTACTGGTGCAACAGGGCTTATCGGCCGTGAATTAATTCATGAATTGGCCATTCATGGCCATGAAGATATTCGAGTACTGAGTCGAAATCCTGAGAAGGCACAGGCTTCTTTTAATATTCCAATCAAATGCTTTTACTGGGATCCACAAAAAGGTGAAGTCGATAAAGACGCATTTAATTCTGTAGATACTATCATTCATCTTGCTGGTGAAAATATTGGTGCAAGAAGATGGTCTAAAAAACAGAAAGAAGAAATCGTAAACTCTCGAGTGTTATCAACTCGACTACTCGTCAACACTATAAATGAAAATAAAACTTCGATTAAAAAATTTATTAGCGCAAGTGCGATAGGAATCTATGGCAATCGAAGTGGAGATCAAGTCTTAGATGAGCAAGCAAGCTTTGGAAGTGACTTTCTCGCTAAGACTTGTATTGCATGGGAAAAAGAAACAGAGAGACTCATTAATAAGGATATCTTGGTTAATCATGTAAGAACAGGGATAGTGCTCGCAAGCAATGGCGGTGCTCTTGAAAAGATGCTCATCCCATTTAAGCTAGGAGTCGCAGGAAAGCTTGGTAGTGGAAAACAGATGATGAGCTGGATTCATCTTGCAGATATGGTGGCCATCTATCGCTTTCTTGTTGAAAATGATTTCGAAGAAAGTGCATTTAATGCGGTTGCTCCAAAAGCCTATTCAAATTCTAATTTTACAAGAGTAATGGGAAAAGTTTTAAAACGACCAACAATCCTTCCTGCTCCAGGTTTTGCTTTAAAGATAGCACTTGGAGAAATGTCGACATTAGTGTTAGACGGACAAAACGTTTACCCAAAGAATCTCTTAGATAAAGGCTATTCATTCAAATTTGAAAATCTGGAAGATGCTCTACATAATCTGGTGGGTTTAGAAAAAGAATTTAAACAAGTTCAATGGGTAGAAAGGCCACTAGATGAGGTTTTCGGCTTCTTTAGTGACGAGAAAAATCTTGAAACAATAACGCCTGATTCTTTAAGTTTTAAAGTCCTAGGAAAAAGTACTCCACAAATAGAAGCAGGAACAATTATTGATTATCAACTAAGTCTTTATGGCCTGCCATTTAAGTGGAAAACAGAAATATCAAGTTATGATCAAAATAATGAATTTACTGATACTCAGTTAAAAGGCCCTTATAAAAAATGGGTTCATACCCATGGATTTAAGGTGTACGCAAACGGTACTTTAATGACAGATAATGTTTCCTACATGGTTCCCATGGGACAACTAGGTAGTATGGTCGCAGGTGCCTTTGTCAAAAAAGATATTAATAAAATTTTTAACTATCGTAGCCAAAAATTATACAAAATTTTTGGTGAGACTAATAACCATGCTGAATAAAATTTAAGAGGAGAAGAAATGAAGAAGCTCATGTTACTTATTGCCATTTTATCAAGTTCACTAACTTTCTCTGGATCGTCACTTCCACTAGATACTGTCGATTATGTTGATCTACAAAGCTATCTTGGTAAGTGGTATGAAATTGCTCGCTTTGAACAGAGTTTTCAAAAAGGCTGTGCTGCAGTTACAGCAAATTACAGTCTACGTTCTGATGGTGATATCGAAGTTTTAAATACGTGTCGCCAAGGTTCACCAACAGGAGAATTAAAAACTGCCAAGGCCCGTGCTTGGGTTGTTGATAAAGAAACTAATGCTAAGTTAAAGGTACAATTCTTTCTACGTGGAATTAAGCTGCCAATCTTTGCAGGAAATTATTGGATCTTAGATCTAGGCGAAAATTACGAATACGCTATGGTTGGAGATAGTTCAAGAAAGTATCTGTGGATTCTTTCAAGAACAAAAGAACTTGAAGAGAAGATCTACCTTGAGCTTATTGCCAAGGCGAAAGATCTTCACTTTGATGTTTCTAAACTAATTAAAACAAAGCACTAATTGCTAAACAAGGAGAACCCAATGTCTTTGCGTCCTAAAATTGCCATAAGCTCTTGTCTGCTCGGTGAGAATATTCGCTATAATGGTGGTCATTGTCGTGAAGACTGGGTCTACTCTGAACTATCAAAATTTGTAGACTTTGTACCAGTATGCCCAGAATTTGAAATGGGCCTAGGAGTTCCACGAGAAGAAGTACATTTGTTCAAAGTTGATAAACAATCTAATGAAGTACGCTTAAGATCAAAGTTTACTAAAAAAGACCTTACGGAAGAAGCAAATCAGGTTTATCAAAATATTCATGCACGTATAGCTAACGAGGAAATAAATGGTCATATTTTTACAAGAAAGTCCCCTACTTGTGGAACTGACAACGTAAAAACAATTACCCTTAGTGATGAAAACTACGTTACGAAATCAACAGGACTATATGCTCAATATATTATGGATACGATGCCAACTCTCCCATTTATTGACAGTGGTAGAATTAAAAATCTGGAGCTACGAGAAAACTTTGTAAAAAAAATATTCTCTCATTTAAGATTTCAACAACTCGATGGATCGATAAGAGAGCTACAACTATTTCATCAAATGTATAAGTACTCTATTATGGAACATAATCAGAACAACTTAAGACTCCTAGGTGGAATAGCTGCCAATCATGAAAAACTTGATGTTAGTGAAGTCTATTCAAAATACTTTAAGCTCTTCATGGAAACACTCGATATTCTCCCTACAAGAAAGAATCGACTAAATGCGTGTTTTCATGTTTTTGGCTATTTCAAGAAAGATCTCACAGCGCATGAGAAAGATATTCTCATAAAAATGATGGAAGACTATAAGAATGGAATATCTAACTATTTAACAGTTAATTCCTTTTTGAACATACTAACGAATACACACAAGAAAACTTACCTTCAAGATCAATACATTTTTGGGCCTTATCCAAAAGACTTGAAGCTTCTAAAAAATATTGCATAGAATGAGAAAGAAAGAAGAAGTTAATATATTTTGGTTTAGAAGAGACTTAAGACTTAGAGATAATCGTGGTTTACTCTATGCCCTTCAGTCTAATAAACCAGTTATACCGATCTTTATCTTTGATAAAAATATTCTTTCCAAGTTAAAAGATGAAGATGACCTAAGAGTAAGCTTCATTCACGATGCAATTCAAGAACTCAAGGAAGAACTAATTGAACTAGGAAGTGATCTTCTTGTATATCACTCAACTCCAGAAGAAGCATACAAAGATTTATGTGAAACCTATACTATTGAGGAAGTTTTTACAAATGAGGACTATGAGCCTTATGCGATAAAAAGAGATAACAAAGTTGAGAAGATTCTAAAAAGTGAAGATATAAAATTCTCACGCTACAAAGACCACTGTATCTTTGCAAAAAATGATATTTTAAAAGAAGATGGTAAACCTTATGTTGTCTACACACCTTTTAAAAATAAGTGGCTTAGTACACTTGCACCAAAAGATATTGCAACAATTGAGACTCATAAATTCTTTAATAACTTTCACAAGTTTAAAGCGAAAGGCTTTCCAAGTTTAAATGAGCTAGGTTTTACTTACAATGAGAAGGCCAAGGATCAAGTGAAGACGATTAAAGGTAAGATCATCGATAACTACGATCAAAACCGTGATATCCCAGCACTAGATGCAACCTCAAAGCTTGGTATACATCTACGCTTTGGAACAGTCTCTCCTCGAAAGTGTGCCCAAGTGGGCTTTAAGAGAAATCAAGTCTGGCTTAGTGAGCTAATTTGGCGAGAATTTTTCATTCAAATCATGTATCACTTCCCTCACGTGGTCGATGGGCCATTTAGAGAAAAGTACGGCCAGATTAAGTGGAATAATGACAAGAGTCTATTTAAAAAATGGTGTGAAGGAAAAACCGGTTATCCAATCGTTGATGCAGGAATGAGAGAGCTTAATGAGACAGGCCACATGCATAATCGCGTGCGAATGATTGCTGCCTCTTTTCTCGTGAAAGACCTTCTCATTGACTGGCGTTGGGGGGAGGAGTACTTTGCACGTAAATTGAATGACTTTGAGCTGGCCTCTAATAATGGTAATTGGCAATGGGTTGCTGGAACAGGGTGTGATGCCGCTCCATATTTTAGAATTTTTAATCCCTATACACAGCAAAAGAAATTTGATCCTGACTTTAAATATATAAAGAAATGGGTACCCGAGTACGGAACTTCAGAGTACCCTAATGAAATTATTGATCACAAAATTGCTTATCATGAAACACTAAAAGCCTATAAGGCCTGTGAGTAAGAAACAATTAAATTGTTACACAATCAGTAATTGAACGCACTACTTTAAAATCTGAACCATAATCATCACTTAGATTATATTCAACAGTGATTTCATCATTTGAGTATTCGTCTGTCGCGAAATCTTCTTCACAGCTAAGAATCTCAATACGATCGTGTGCCCCTTGATAATAGCGCCCATTCATATCCTGTGCTGCTTGATGAATTTGACTGCATACTTGTGATGCATCACCCACAAAACAAAATTGACGTGCTCTAACAGCATCACTAACTTCATAATTAAAACTTGAATCACTAAAACCAATGATAGCACCAAGCTTTGAATCCGAAGTGATGATAAATGTTGAATTTGAAGAATGTGCAAACGCACTGACTGCACTCATCATAATGAGTGACTTAAAAATTGTTTTCATATTGAGCTCCCTAATACTAAATATGTTTTCCAACTTCTAGCATGATGATCTCAATAAATAAAACACTAATAGAATCTTAACGAAATCTAAAAATTAATGACAAAGGTAGTGTTTTCACTATCATTATCGATAAATAGCTTATATCCCGAGCGCTCAATAATCTGCTTAGTAATTGCAAGGCCGACTCCATGTCCGTTTCCGCACTTCTTCTTCGAGTGTCCTAACTCAAAGATACCTTCTTGAACTTTGGCCGGTATCCCCTTTCCACTATCGATAACTTTAACAAAGCGCTCAGTTGAAGATGCTACGACCTTGATCCATGGTGAATCCGTAGTTTTAATCTCATCTAAAGAGTTTTTAATGAGATTAACCAAGCAAAGACTAAGTTCCGTTTCATTTCCCTCAATTGCAAAATCATCCATCTCTATTTCAACTCTAACACTATGACGTGCAATCTTATCACTAACTAGTTCAAGAGCATCTTGTGTTATTTGGGAAACAGAGATCTTTTCTTTCGATGATGAATAATTCTTTTTAAAAATATTCATATAAAGGTCAGTTACTTCAAGGATCTTTCCAATATGACGACGCAGCTTTTGCGTATAGGGAGAGAGTTCCTTATCTACCATTTTATCAAGTCTATCGTTAGTCGTACCTAAGACAAAGAGATGATTTCTTATGTCATGAGCAATACTTGCAGAAGCAAAACCAAATTGAGCAACTTTAGAGAGCTTAACCATATCTTTTTCAAGGTTGTACATTTTAGTAAAGGCCAAGTCTTGATAGTACATATTAAAGCGCATTGATTCAAAGACATAACCTAGGTAATAGATCGGCACTAGATATCCAATTGTTTCAGTACCAATTAATGTATCCCAACAAGATACAAATAAAGTAAGAAGAATACCTGCTTTAAAAAGATACTCCTTGCCCTTTCTCTTATTTAACTCACTCCAAATCACAACCGTCGTATAAAGAATTGTTATAATTCCAAAAAATCCGACAACAACAACTAAAACGCTTGGATATATAGTTAAGTTTAATGCTTGAGTAAAAAGAGTTGATGGAGGAGTTGTGCGAGGAATAAACATGAGGTCGATATCTGTTAGCAGGTAAAGGAAACCTCCTATAACTTGGAAAATAGAATGACCTATACAAAAAATCTTGGCCGGCTTTAATAACTTTATATCCTGACCAAGAAAGCCTTCAATTGCCTTTATATAACAATAGTAAGTGAAATATGCGAAGAACCAGTAAGTGAGTAGAAGAAAATTTGAAAGCTTAATATCTGAAACGTGAGTATTGACGGCAATTAGGATGGCGTATGAGCCTGCTCCCAAACACATTGCGATATGCCAGAAGACCTTACGACTAAGCAACTTTCTAGAGGTATAAACCCCTATAGAAGCTTGGTATAAGAAAAACGCAAATGCGAAGGTCGTTACATATCTAGTAAGTACCTTATATTCTTCGATGCTCATACATTAAATATACTATATTTAAAATAATTAAAACACCTAAAAACATTCGAATTTATTAAAATTATCTCAAGCTAGTTGGTAAAGGTCTTATGACTCCAAATTTTGACTCAATTGAGTTCTTCTTAATACTCTGTTCCTTCATTAACTCAACGATTTCTAATGCACTCATATTAGGGTTTTGTTCCATAAGATGGGCCGCCATATTAAGGGCCATTGGCGAGGCCATCGATGTTCCCGAGTGACGTATTTTCATATCACCAAGAAGGGCCGCCTCAACTTTTGTTCCTGGAGCAAAAAAGTCAACAAAGCTAGAACTATAGTTTGAATAATCTGCCATTTCATAATTTTCATCATTTCGCCAATCACTATCTGTTGTAGCACCAATAGTCACAACATTAGGATAAGTATAGCAAGCTGGGTACATACAATCACGGCTTCCATTCAGAAAGCGCCCATCATTTCCAGCGGCCACAAAGAAGACAACCTCAGGATTGTTCAAGAATAGGTTTTGCATACTTCGATATGTTTTACGATCAACTAGCCCTAGTGACTGGTGCGGAAATGAAAAACTCATATTTACGAAATCAACTTCTGATTTCTGTAGCTTTGCTGAAATCATATCGAGATATTTCGACTCTCCAAAATCTCCAGCAAAGGCCAGAAGAGATGCCGACTTTAAACCACGTAATGCAATTGAAGAAACATGCGTTCCATGCGATGTAATTGGACCAGTTGTTCCCTTGGCCTTAATCGTTTCAAATGGGATTCCGTAAACTGCAGCTTTTTGAACAGAAGGAGCACCCGTTCGAGGTAAGAATCCTGAAAATGGATTCATAAACTTGATATCGCTATCACCATCAAAATGGACGCCCAAAATATTATCAATAAATCCATCACCATCATTATCTTCTTTATTAAAAGATTCATTTGAATTGATTAGGATATGATCTTGAATATCGACATGGTTATGATCAAAGCCAGAATCAATAACAGCAATTTTCACAGTGGCATCTTTAGGCCCACCATCAACCTCACCTACTTCATTTTGAATATAGTCACCGATTTTGACGTCATCATTATTGAAAACATCAAATCCGATAATGCGATCAGCATCGTAGATAAACTTATATTTAAAATCTTCACCGTCTGTATTAATAACTTTTCTCTCGACAATAGTACCTTCAGATATAGTGTCAATACTTTCTAAAACATGGGTTCTCTTATTAAAACCATATTCTTTTAAAATAACTTCTTGATTATTTATCTTTTGTACTAATACCTTTGACTGTACATGGTTCCCCTGAGTATTAAATACTGTTTTAAAGAATAATGAATCACTTTGATAATCAAAGGTAATACTTGAAATCTGTTCTCCCTCGATTGTATAGAAGTTCTGCTTTACTAATCTATTATCTAAATAGAACTCTTGGGAAGAAAGGCCATTAGTCTTTTCAAAATATTTTGAAATACTTTTCTTAGTACCTTCAATACATGTTTTGACATTGCCATCAAGAGTACAAGTCTGCGCAGCAAAAATATTAGTGATAGAAACTAGGGAAATAAAAAAAGGGATTATTTTCATAATCCCTTTATATCTTAATTTTGAATTTTATATTTGTTCTTTGAAAAAACTATGTCCAAGATTAAACTTTAGACACTTCTTAGTTTAACTCACAAGTGTAGTTAATTTTATTTTTCTTGAATAGAAAACAACGGTAGCTAACATTAATTGATACAGAGTTTTCGTCAATTGAAATTGTCTCTTTATAGTTAGAAGCACCACCAAAATCACCACAAGCATCTCCACCTGGACGATTAGAGTTTGTTGAAACAAGAAGAGTATCTGCATCTGTTAATTCTGCACTATCAAGGAGTGCAACTGAAACAGGATTTGCATATAGTTCAGGAGTATCAAACTCAACTCTTACAGCATCACTATCCTTCTCAACAAGAACAGTACAATTTCCTCTTTCTTCACCATTCATGATTACCTTACCAGACTTACCGTCAAAGCTTTTTAGGTCAGATACAAAGTTATTAATATCAGAGTTTGCTGATACATTCGCTCCAAATGCTGAAAGTGCAATTAAGATTGCTAAAGAAATTGATTTCATATGATTCTCCTTATTTTTAATGTCTTATAGAGAACCTTATACCTAAGAAATAAAATTTAATCAGCTTAACATGTAATTTTAACCTACCTGTCAAAAATCAATCACAAATGTCGTATTTAGCTCATCGCAGTTTAAATCGAGCCTAAAACCGGCCCGTCCCAGTAATTCCTTAGTGATAGCAAGACCTATTCCATGCCCGCCAGCACTTCCCTTAGTCGTATAGCCGAGACTAAAAAGCTCCTCTTTACTCACAGTAATCACCCCATGCCCACAATCTATAATCGACAACTTACGGGTGTCTGCATCCGTCTTAATTTTGACCCAAGGAGCATCGTACTTCCCCTCTTGAGAGACCTCCTCAAGAGCATTTTTTAATATATTAACTAAGCAAATCGTTACCTCTGTTTGATTGCAGCATAAGTCAAAGTTTTCTATGGCCACATCTAATTTTACGCCGGCCTCTTTAAATTTTGCAGAAACTAGCTCTAAGGCTTCTTCAATGACAAATTTAATCGTCGTATCAGACTTAATATTATTAGTATTCTTCTTGAAGACATCCATATAGAGATTAGTGATTTCAGTTATCTTATCTGTATGTTTATCAATTGAAAGATACGTCTCTTCAGGGTTTGTTGATCGCCCCCTAATTAAGCGCTCAATAGATATTTTAATAATGAAAATATGATTCCTAATATCATGAGCAATACTTGCGGCAGCGAAGCCAAATTGTGCAATTTTAGAAAGTCTAATAACCTCTGTTTCTAGGTTATACATTTTTCGATAACTTAAATTACGGTAGTAAATATTAAATCTAACTGCTTCAAATGCGTTCCCAAAATAATACAGAGGTAGAATTGCTCCAGTTACTTCAAGTCCAAGAAGTGAATCATTTAATACGACTAAAAAACTTATTATA
This sequence comes from Halobacteriovorax sp. RT-1-1, assembly GCF_047085455.1. Classification (NCBI taxonomy): domain Bacteria; kingdom Pseudomonadati; phylum Bdellovibrionota; class Bacteriovoracia; order Bacteriovoracales; family Halobacteriovoraceae; genus Halobacteriovorax; species Halobacteriovorax sp. RT-1-1. The sequence continues at coordinate 1,136,750 of NZ_JBKIXZ010000001.1, read as the reverse complement.
ATTCCTAACCGTAAGAGGCGCTCCTTCTTCTTTAATCGATTTAATTCTAACCAGACCATTGTGCATGAATAAAAGACCACAAGGGCACCGATCCCCCCAATTGCCTTCCCTAACAAATTTGGAGAAACATTAAAATTCATTGTTCTAGCGAAGAGACTATCTTTTACATAATTATGCTTATCAAAGAGAAAGTTAAAATCAAAAGCAAGTGTAGTGAAGGAACAAATAAGCTGAGTAACAACGAAGAACAGACAAAATGTCTTAGCAAATGAAAGACCTTTAACTTTATGCCCGAAATAAATCTCAACCGTTCTTAGGTAACAGTAGAATGATGAGTAGGCACATATCCAAAATACAATAAGAATAAAATCAGATAACTTCTGATTAATAAAATGCGTATTAAAAGCAAAAACAAAACAGTAGCATGCAGTTGAAATACACATGGCCGCTGGCCAAAGAATATTGCGATCACGTATCTGATAATAATTCGCAAGGCTAGCAAAGAACTGATAAACGAAGAATGAAAAAACAAAAGTCGTTAAATATCTTGTAAATGAAATATATAAGTCAAGCTCCACAAACGTTCCTCTAAGTAAATGACTTAGCGATTAGTATAATAGAGATTAAACTCCATTTAATTAGACCAACCAAATTATCTTGATATTCTCTAATTATATCAATCGGTTACCCTTTAAACCTCAATGAAGGTGAATGGCAAGAGTTGTATTCGAAAGATTTTCATATAGCCAAGAATTAAAGTCGAAACGACTAGATAAGATTCTCTCCTCCATCATCTAATTGCTCAGGACGACTCCAATAACTATACTGCGGCGTCCAGTCACTGGATGATACACCGGCCAAAGATAGAATATTCCACATAGAGCAAAATTCATCTCCAGGACCGAATGCCGCAGAATTTTTTCGATACACCTTAGTGCCAACTTTTTGGTAACAGACAATTCCAGGCATATTCTCCTCACCTGCAACGACGCTTTGATCCTTAATATATTCTCCTCCCCCATGAGATAACATATTAAAACGCCACCCTCTCTCATTTGCAAAACGACGTTGTACGTCTGGCCTGTCTTTTGATACCAAAACGAGTGAACACACGCTCTCAATATGAGAAACAAAACCGTTAATTCCATCTCCCCACAATGTACAATAACGGCATCCTTGTCCCATATTGTGTATTATAATGAGCTGATCCTTATCCCCAAAAAGATCATATAAATTCACTGCACCTGCAGTGCTTCGAAATGTATAATTTTTAACTTCTTGCGAGGCTTGATCTCTACGTAGAGCCGCAACCTTTTGAGTTAACTCAAAAAGCTCCTTTTCCGCATCTCTTAGTGCTGAAACATTTTCCATATAATCTCCAAATGAATGAATTTATATTCAAGTGCACACTAGAAGCTGTCAATTTAGGAAAGGTAAAGAATAGAAAAGCTATTTTAAACAATTGATTAATTCTTCAATAAGCCTTTTTGTATCTCTATTTTCAAGAAAGTTTTGTCGTACACAGATATATATTCCGTGACTACTGTCTTTCTTCTTATAAATTTTTAATCCACCAGAATTATTGAAACTTGATTCAGGTACGACACAAAAATGGCCACCAGCTTCACAAAGAGAAAGCATTGCCTTATGTGAGTTTACACAACCTATGATTTCAAATTTAGATCTCCAATTTTTACCTAAAGTTTTGTGTAAGAATTCTTCTGTATAAAGGTCTTCATTACGATATGTGACGAGCTTTCTTTTGCGCTTACCATCCTCTTTCTTAGGGCCAACGAGGTAGGTGCCGTCACGAAAAACTTCAAAAAAGCTCAAGCTCTTTTGAGCAGGAATAATATGAGTCATAATGATATCTAACTCTCCTGCTTGTAATTTATCGATAAGATTAATGGCCGAATCGAACTGGAGATCAAAGTGACCAATTCTTTCATTTTCATGTAAGTCATTTAGGGCCGATAAGAGATATTTTTCACCTGCCTCAAAGATACTCCCAACTTTCAGATCAATTTTCTGTTCTTTATTATGAATGGCGCCACTAATTGTATTAAAACTAGGCAGGACTTGATCAAGAAACGCCTGTCCTTTTAGAGTTAATGATGTTGTTTTGTTTGAGCGAACAAAAAGCTCATAACCTAATTCATCTTCTAGAAGTTTTATCTTTCTTGAGATCGCAGGTTGAGATGTATTTAGCTCCCTCGCTGTCTGAGAAAAATTTAAGTTCTGTCCAAGATGACAAAATACTTCAATATAATTGAGATTTATATTCATAGCTTTTAGCTACCATACAATTTTGATATACACAAAATACTTTTATACTATTTCAATATATAAATATTTCTTGTTATCAATGGCCAACAAGGAGAATTTGTATGAAAACAGTGTGTAAAAATCTTATTTCTATTTTTTGTATTACTCTTACTGCCAATACAACTTTGGCATCTCAAATTAATTACAATACATTTACGAAACTATTTTGTAGTGATGATGTTTCAGGTCACACTTATAGCGTATCACTTCTAGTCTATAAGCCTAATACGACATTTATCCTGGAAAATAGCGGTAACAGATCATACAATGGCCACGGCGCCGTTAGATCGATAGAAGATGGCGAGATGGTGATTTACTCAGAGGAATCAGATTTTGGAATCGCATATCCTATCAATGACTTAAGTGGTGCCTACTATTTCGATGGTGGCGACAGCCGTGCTATTGAGTGTAATTTCTTTGATGAAAGAAATGTAAAAAGAATGAAGCTACCAAAGAAGCTTAACTTTCTAAAAAGACATGGAAATGTCGATGCTTATATTACCGACCTAAAAGTTGGTGGCCTTGAAATTATCCAAGAAGTTTTTGAAAATAAGGTTGTCGATATGGGCGATTGGTATCCAGTAAAAGTCGATAAAGAACAGCAAAAGAAGGTACTTTATACACTTGATAAGCATATTCCAAAATTTAGTAAGCTAGTCGATAATATCAACAATTCAGGTATTCAATTTGTAGGCCTTTTATTCGGAAGAGATTGGTATTACGCCAATGGTGAAATTGCTTTCATTCTGAGACATGAAAATAAACTATTTCTTGCTCATTTCGAATTTGATAGTGATATAAGATTTGGAGATAAAGATCTTGATTATATTTATTAAAAGCAAAAGGGAGCATGAAGCTCCCTTTTTATATTCTTAGTAACAATAAGCATTTTGAGTAAGTAGAACTTTCTTAGTATCTACTAAATAAACCATTTCCTGCTCACATTCTGTTTTTACAGGAACATAAATTTGCTCACCTTCATCGTAAAAAACATCTGTCGTTTCTTCAGTCCAAAGCACGTTAAAGAAAACCTCTTTATCTTCTGCACTACTATTTGAGTAGTAAACATAAGCTTTTGGTCCAAAATATGATTTTGCAGTTTCTTCTACTGCCTTCTTTGCCTTAGCAATAACAGAGTTAGAAACAGGTGATGCAACTGCAGATAGAGATAGCATTGCTACCAGTAATAATTTTTTCATCGAATTCTCCTCATAAGTTTTTGTCTAAATAGCAAGCTTTCTATTTAGTCGTCCATGAGTTTTCTAAGGTATGTAATTTATTCTTCTAAATATTTTAATAACTTACTAGTGTCTATTTTTTAGTCTGCCCTATGATTAATTACACTTATGAAGCTTTTTTTACAGTTTCAGCTATATTGGCCTCATGAAAAATATAAAGAAAATAATTACAAATGGTCTAATCCTATCAACTCTCGTATCGAGTGCTATGGCACAAGAGAATCTCTACTTCTGGGAACAGAAGTCATTCAATCCACTACAGGAGAACTGCGAGTGGCGTTATGAAGGCTGTGTCTCAGTAGACGAAAATCAAATTGATATGCGCTCTCAAGCAAAGCGAATGCTTGATGAAATCTACAGCTGTAAAAATACAATTCAAGGCTGTAGTGAAGAAGAGCAAAGAAATATCGATGAAATGGAAGGAATTAAAGGAAGAATTGGAAACGAAACTATTCGTGGCGGGATGAATCCTAAAGAGTTCTCTGAATTCCTAAGAAAATACGACCCTAGTGATAACAAGAAGGGCTACTTCATACCACTTGGTCTAAGTGACAAAGAAGCACTTATGTTAGCAGCATCAACATCACTGGGCCTTGTAATGTTTGCATCAGATGAAGAAACGATGGACTTCATTCAAGACCACAAAAATGGATTTACTGAAAAGTTAGTATACCCAACAAATAACCACGAACGCCTGATCATGGGCGGAGCTGCCGCAGGTTCTTACTTTATGGGTGTAGTGCTTGAAGATGGAAAGTTAAAGAAAGCAGGACTTTATGTTGTAACGTCACAAATTGCGACACAAATTGTAACGGAGGGCTTCAAGAAAACTTTCGGTCGTCAAAGACCTAATAAAGACCTTGGTGCCTATGAATTTGGAACTGAAGGGAAATCATTCTTCTCTGGACACTCTTCAGGTGCATGGTCATTTGCGACAGTATTTGCAGAAATCTACAAAGATAATAAAGTTGTGCCATACCTTGCTTATGGTGTTGCGGCCCTAACATCTTACGGCCGTCTACACGATCGCAAGCACTGGCTATCAGATGTATTTGCAGGGGCCATCGCAGGTCATCTCATTACAAAGCTTGTTATCAGAATGCATGAAAGTGATGATAGCCAAGGTGGACTAATGGTTTTTCCAAGCTGGAATGCTGAATCAGGAACATTCATGGTTAATTTTGAATGGACTCCTAAGAGAAAAAATTCACAGGGTGAATTCAAATGTAAAAAGATGCCTGAAGGAAAAGAAAAAATCCGCGCATGTATCTATGAAGCTTACTTAAGATCACAAAACTAAAACTGAGGCCAGCATAGCTGGCCTTTATACGTATAAATTTTATCGAGTAACTATGATAAATTTTGATATCCCCCTATAATCAGGCAAATTGGAGATATTATGAAGAAGTTGAAATCCCTAGCTCTACTAGCTCTTATTGGAATTAGTGCACAAGCTCAAGCGGCCCGTATCTGGTCATCAATCCCTTTTGTAAGAGGAGCGGATCTGTGTGCTTATAAGCAAGCCTACTCACAAACTCGAACTGAGTATATGAGTGAGATGACTGGCCTTGCCTCAGAGCTTATGCAATCTGGAGCAAAAGGTAGTGAAGCGCTACAGATGCTTGTTACTTTCGATGCTTTATATGACAAGAACGTAAGACTAGCGACTCAACATAAGTATCTTGATGTAACTCTTGAAAATACACTAAAGGCTTACTTTGATGGTTACTACCGTGATTTTCCAGTAGTTGATAGAAAACTAGAATTCGTCCAAATGAATAATATTCGATATATTTTTAATTCAATCAACAATGGTCAAAGGCCTGGTTGGATTCCTGATAATGCTGGTGCACTTGTTGATTACATGGCCTATGGATCATACTCTTTTGCTCCAAACTGTCGTGGAAATATTCAAGTAACTCTTACTCTTGTAGGCTCAGATGGTTCTACTAAAAACTATCAAGGAATTGGGCAACCTTCTGTTGTGATGTCTCAAATTGCTTCACGTATGTTTGAAGATTTCCAAAGAACAAAATTCCCTTCTACTCTAAAAGTAAATGGTAGAAAACTGACAATCATTGGAACGCATAATGGCTCAATCGGAAGAGTAAACTCACTAAGACAAGCAGAACAAGCTTGTGACAATATGTATGCAAGACTTCCTAATGGATCAGAGCTTGAGGCCATTGATGCCTACGGAGACTGGAACGGAGGTATTTCTATCCACCAAAATATTTGGGCCCTACGTGGCGGAAAGGTTTATCATCCAGGACTAATGAATCCGTCACCAGTGCGTGATCCATGGTCAGTAAATGCAAAAGTAATGAATTACTTTTGTGTACGTTAAATTTTAAATAGTTTTTTAATATCAGTGTCGGGTTTAATTTGCCCGGCACGATAATCCATAACTCTCTTTCTCTTCTCATTGAAATAATGATGAAGATGAATGAGAACACCAAATTTATCATCTAGTTCCATTTTAGAAATAAGAAAGCCGGCCTTAAGCTTTGGGATAATAACGGCATTATTAGTAGCACAGTGGCGAGAGTAGACCATCTGAAATCCTTCTGCTTCAAGGATTGCGAGAGTTTTATCAAGCATGGCACCGTACACACCGTGTCGTCGATACTCAGGAAGAACTGCAGAGTTACACATATAGTAAGTGGTACTATTTTCTTGAAATCCCCAACTCCAGCCGATGAAATTCTCATCTTTATCGAATGCCGCAAGACAAAGTTGATATGGACTCCCCATATTCTCTTTTAGTCTTTTGATATTAGTTAATTCTTCTTCTGAGAGAATATCCCAAAGAACATAACTATGGTCTTCTTCAAAGACTGCTTCTTTGTGTGCCTGATAATACTTATCAAATTCTTTGCCTTCTAAGATTCTAATTTCAAATTCCATCATAGAAAAATGATACAGGAAATATTAACGGGTGCAAATCATTTGAGAGAATTTAAAGAGGAGGCTACGCCACATAGCCTCCCCCATTTTAGAGTTTTAGAATCTAAAACCAATACCGATACCAACAAGGAGAGGATCGATATCAACTTCAGCCTTCACAACTCCAGATCCAGTATCAACTGTTGCATCTGTTTGTAAGTAAAGTTTTTTTACGTCAAAGTTTAGATACATATTTTGTGCAACCTTGATATCTGTACCAAGCTGTAATGCATATCCAAATGAATCATCGTACTTAGTTGAGGCCATGTCTCCAGGAACTTCTCCATAAAAGATTGTGTAGTTGATCCCTGCTCCTACATATGGTTTAAACATACCAAAATCCATATGGTACTGAGCAAGTAATGTTGGAGGTAGAAGAGAAACACTTCCAAGGCTTCCTGTTCCGTTAAGATTTACATCATGAGTTGCTGTTGCAAGAATTAATTCAACAGCAAAGTTTGGATGGAAGAAGTAAGAGAAATCGACTTCAGGTACTGATTCGTTATTAATTGCAATATTACCACCGATATTATCACTAACATCAGGGCTTACACCTAGCGCTCTAACACGCACCATCGCGTTTTCCTGCGCGAATGAAAAAGAATTGAACATTAAGAAAAATAGAATTGAAATGATTGATGTTTTTTTCACAAAAACTCCTTGTGTGTTTTTTTATATAAAAAAAATAACAAAAGAGTTTTTAAATTTTTATGAGACAGATCAGAGATAAAAATAAAAATAAAAAAAAGCCTACTTTTGTAGGCTTTCATTTTTAATTCTTAGTAGTGGAATCCCCACTGTTGCATGAATGCATGATCTGAATCATCAAACATTGGCCACCAGCCTTGAGAACCTAGTTGCTCACCTGTTTCATAATCGATCGTATGGTTGATCCAACCTGTTGGCTCTGGTCCAACAAAACGACGAAGAACAATTCTTCCATCAACAATATAATCTGAACGGTGATAAGTTACAGTGAAAACAGAACCGTCAGCCTTTCTTCTAAAGAAACGAATTACTTCACGATCTGTTAAATTATCACCAAGGTTCCACATAAGAGTTGTGTCACCAAAATCTTTGGCCTTATACCAATCACCTACTAGGTAATCGTGCTTCATTGTTGAAACCATCGAACGGAATTCTTGGTATTCAGTCATAAGTGTTTTTGCGTCTGGGTGGTTATAACCAAAAACTAGGCAAGGCAGCATTGCCAGCATTAAAATGATAGATTTCATTAACTTCTCCTTTAAATTGAACGAGTATTTTCGCAATAAAGATCATGGAATGGCAATAATTGGCAACTTAAGAAAGTTAAATTTATTTATTTTCACATACTTACAATGAGATAAATAGCAGTAATTCTTATAGGATGGAAGATCGTTAGGGCCATAACATACTTATTTATGGTAGTTATAGCGCCATGCAAGTAAACGTAAAATACCTCGACAATCTAAAAATCGAAGCAAGCTTCGACGACTTTAAAATCATCTCAGACCAACCTGTTCGCTACAAAGGTGACGGTACAGCTCCTGGCCCATATGACTATTTCCTCGCATCCTCTGCCATGTGTGCAGCCTACTTTGCGAAGGTCTATTGTAATAGTCGTGATATTCCAACTGATGATATTCGTATCAGTCAGCAAAATATTGTGGATCCTGACAATCGCTATAAGCAATCATTTGTCATTCATGCAGAACTTCCCGCTACGATTTCTGAAAAAGATAAGAAAGGGATTCTAGCATCAATGGAGCGCTGTACAGTTAAGCGAGTCATCCAAAATGAAATCGATTTTAAAATAGAAGCAAAAGAAGTTTTAGGAAACGATGTTAAGCTTGAATATGAAGTTGAAAACACTAAAACGATGATTCCAGGCAAAGATTGTTCTCTTGAAGAGACAATCGCTAACATGACTGAACTTCTTGCAGGACTAGGGATTAAAATTGAAATCGCTTCTTGGCGTAACCAAGTCCCACACGTTTGGTCTGTCCATATTAGAGACGCAGACTCTCCAATGTGTTTTACAAATGGTAAGGGTGCAACAAAAGATGCGGCCCTTGCATCTGCTCTTGGGGAATACCTTGAGCGCATCAGTACAAATTATTTCTACAGTGATTACTATCTTGGTGAAGAAATCGCAAATGCAGACTTTGTTCACTACCCTAATGAGAAATGGTTTGAGATTCCAGAAGATGACTCTTTACCACTAGGGCTTATGGATGAAACACTTATCTGTGCCTATGATAACGATGGAGAGCTTTCAGCATCACATTTAGTTGATACGAACTCAGGAAATTATGAGCGCGGTATTTGTGCTCTTCCATATGAAAGGCAATCAGATGGAAAGACTATTTATATACCGGCCAACCTTATTGCAAACCTTTTTGTAAGTAATGGGATGAGTGCTGGAAATACAAAATATGAAGCCCGCGTACAATGTCTTTCTGAAATTTTTGAAAGAGCTGTAAAAAAACAAATCATTGTTGATGAAATTACTCTTCCTGATGTACCCAAATCAGTATTAGAAAAATACCCAACGATTATGGAAGGTATAAACAAGCTTGAAGAAGCAGGTTTTCCAATCGTAGTTAAAGATGCTTCACTTGGTGGAAAATTTCCAGTTATGTGTGTCACTCTTATGAACCCTAGAAATGGTGGCGTCTTTGCTTCTTTTGGTGCGCACCCTCGTTTTGAGGTTGCTCTTGAGAGATCACTTACTGAACTTCTCCAAGGACGAAGTTTTGAAGGAATGAATGATACATTCCCTCCAACATTTAATGAATTTGCGATCAAAGAGCATAATAATATTGTTGATCACTTTATTGATTCAACAGGTATCATTTCTTGGCGTTTCTTTGCAGGAAAGCCGCAGTATGAATTTAATGAATGGAATTTTTCTGGAACAACTCAAGAAGAATATGACTACCTGATGGGGATTTTAAAAGAGCTCGAAAAAGAAGTATATATTGCTGACTACAATGAACTTGGAGCAGCGGCTTGTCGAATCTTGGTACCTAATTATTCTGAAATCTATCTTCCAGAAGACCTTATTTGGGATAACCACAATCAGGCACTAGACTACAGAGAAGCGATTTTAAACCTACACGCACTTGATGAAGAGGATTTGTCAGAGTTAGTTGGTCAACTTGAAGAAAGTTCTCTTGATAACTATATGCCTGTATCAGAACTAATTGGTGTGGCATTTGACGAAAGTACGGTTTGGGGACAATTAGTAATTGGCGAGTTAAAAGCACTTACATACCTTGCATTAAAACAATTTGATGATGCAAAAGAGCTAGTAGAAATGCTTGGTACGTTTAATGACAATACTATTGAGCGAAGACGTTTTTATCAAGTATTAAATATTGCACTTGATATTGAACTTGGCGACGATCTTGAGATGAAAGATTACATTGAAAACCTAACTCGTATGTACGGGCCAGATCTGATGGAGCGAGTGAATAAAACCATAACAGGTGAAAATCGTTTCGACGGCCTAACACCGACAAGTATGAATCTTGAGGGAATCGATAAACACCTTAAGTTAATTGAAAGTTATAAAAAGCTTCAATTGGCACGCCACAACTTTCTTAAATAAATCTTTATGGTAACCTCTTATAGAAAATCTTTAGGAGGTTACCAATATGAGTACAAATCTAAATACAATTCAATTTAAAGATGCAAAAGGTCTTACAAAGACGATCCCTGACTTTAATGCAAAAGCATACCTCATCGTTAATGTTGCTTCAAAATGTGGCCTAACACCACAATATGAAGGATTACAGAAATTATATTCAGAATACAAAGACAAGGGACTTGAGATTCTTGCGTTCCCAGCAAATGAATTCCTTGGACAAGAACCTGGAAGCAATGAAGAAATCCAGCAATTCTGCTCTCTTGAGTACAACGTGACATTTCCAGTAAATGAAAAGATCATTGTTAAAGGTGAAGGTCAACATCCTCTATACAAGGCCCTTACTGAAACAAAAAAAGATGCTGTAAGAAATGATAAGCCTGACTTTGAGCAACTTCTAACTAGTAAAGGACTTATCACAGGCCAAGAGCATGATATTCACTGGAACTTTGAAAAGTTTCTTCTAAATTCGAATGGTGAAATTGTAGAGCGCTACTTTCCTGATATTGCTCCAACTGATGAAAAAATCACTTCAAAGTTAAATGAAATTTTATAAGTAAGACCTGCGTTAAGCAGGTCTATTTCTTATGTCACTAACATTTTTATTCATCAAGAAGCGAATAAAATATTTATAGAAGAATTTTTTTATTCCTTTAGGGTTTGTTCCATATTTTTGATAAAACTCATCTGGTGTTTCATATAATCCCAAATCTCTTACGATCCCTTCCTTTTGAATATAAGTTGAGTTTCCACCTTTCCAATCGACTTCAGGATTCTGTAAATCTTTACAAGCAACTCCGTAGCCACAAAACGAACGAACATCCTTACCGGCCATCTTTTGAATAGCTGTCAGGTAGTCAGAATCGAGAATAAAGCCCTCAAGGTTATACCATTGCCCTTGATACTTCACTTCGACCCAGCTATGAAGAATTTCACGAGGAGCGATTGTATAAAAAAATCCTGTAACTGCTCCGTATTGTAGTTTTTTGTCAATCGTAAAACCATGAAGCCTATTCTCAATCCCACAGGAAGTCAGTAAACTCATCAGTAGTGTTGCCTTGGTATTGCACTGACCGTAGCCGTCACGTAATACTTGAGATGCTGTAATATCATCACTTGAGTTATTGCCAAAATTAATCTCATCTCTAACATAACGGTAGCAAGCTCCTATGATTTGAGATTCGTCTCGAGAAAGCTCTAGAATTTCATCTTTCAATTTGATTATATCGGGGTGATTAAGATCGAGTAACTTTGATTTCATATATTCTCCTTAAGAAGATAATACGAATCTTGGATATTTTATTCTTGTATAAACTGGCTATTTTTAAAAATTTTTTTTGGTGAAAGACCAAAACTTTGTTTAAAAAACTTTGAGAAATGTGCAGAATCACTAAAGCCAGCAGCGATGGCAATGTCCGTAATATTTCGACCTTCTGCTTGTGCATCAACCGCCCTCTTAAGCTTTTGCCAAAGAATATACTTTCTAAATGTTACACCAACCTCTTCTTTAAATAGATGTAAAAGACGACTTTCCGAAAGTGCAAGCGAGTTTGCAAAATCCTTTAACTTTACTTCATCAAGGTTCTCATAATCTTTAATCATTTGAAATAGCTTGATAATTCTCTCATCCAATTCTTTATTAGATATTAGGCCAAGTTGTTTAAGAAAGCTTTCGACACTCTTGCGATTGATCGTTTCAAGTTTTAGAACTCTAGTATCAATATGTTCAACATCAAGTTTGAAGCTGGCTTCTTCATCAATGAGAATCGTTAAATTGTGGCAGCTTTCACTTAGGAATCTGTGCTTTGTTAAAGAAGGCAGGTAAATAAATCTCTTTTCAAACACGCCTTCTTCCGTCTCATATTTTAAAGGACAAGAATCTAGGGAGAAAGACAACTGTTGAGCAATATGAGAATGAAACTCAACATTTAGTGATTCGGATTCAATTACAGTGAAATAGTCAAAGAGATAAATTTTTCGATTCATGGCCCTATTATAAGGGCCATTTGAATCAATTACTAGCTTGTTATGCTGCGATTTTTTCTAATTTCTCAACTGCTGTTTTAATTTGTTCACTCTTCTTAACTAGATCTTCAACTTCACGAGCTGAAGACTCCTGTGAACTCTTTAGCTGCCATTGCGACTCATTTAGAGTATTAATCGAAGTATTAACATCTGCGATACCATTTTCTTGTTCAGAAAGAGCACCTAGGATTTCATTACACATACTTGAGGACTCCATTGACTGACCAACCAACTCTTCAAGAGCATCACGACAATCGGCCATTAACTTTTGCCCTTCGAGCAAATCTTTCTCTGTTACTTGAACGAGATTTTCAACAGTCTTTGTCGTCATATCAGTTAACTCTTTCACTCGACGAGTTGATTCATCAATTATTGTAGCGATCTCAATTGCTGACTCTCCACTAACCTTAGCAAGTCCCCCAATTTCTTCTGCCACAACACTAAATCCCTTTCCGTGCTCTCCAGCTCTTGCAGCCTCGACCGAAGCATTGAAAGATAAAAGCTTTGTCTGAAAAACGATATCACTAATAACTTCAGTCTTTTCTTGAATATCATTGATTGTATTCGAGATATCATTTAACTGAACACTATTGTCTCTAATGACTTGAATTACCTCTTCGTTATCTTTTTTGATGATATCAAAAGACTGCACAAGTCTTAGAATTTTTTCTTTAGACTCATTTGAAATATTTGCTGTATGTTTAGCAAGACCACTTGATCGATCAGCATTGTCCCTTGTTGAGTCAACCATAGACTTTATTTCAGTTATGGCCGCAGCAACATTATCCACAGAGTCAGTTTGCTTACTTGAAACATCAAGAATTTGTCTCGAACTAGAGTTAATATTATTAGCGATTCTCTCTAGCTCTACATATTCTTGTTTAAGGTTTCTAATGACTGACTTAATTGGAGCAATGAAATTTGCATACATTGAGTGCGCATTCCACAAAGAAAGGCCAAGAGCAATAGCAACACAAATCATAAGACCAATTAGAGTGCTCTTTTTAGCTTCAAAAACTGCGACATTAACATCATCTAGATAGACACCTGTTCCAATTACCCAACCCCATGGTTCGAAATATTTGATATAAGATGTTTTTTCAATTACATCACCTTCTTTCTTTCGAGCACGATAATAAGTTAGTTGGCCTTCCCCTTTTTCAAGACCAATCTTTAGAAATTCCTTATAAAGAAATGTTCCCTTACCGTCTTGATACTTGGCCATATTATTTCCAACTTTATATGGGTCTGCACCATGAGCAACAACATTAAGATTCTTATCACTTACAAAGAAATAATTCTTTCCATCAAAACGTAGCGCCTGAAGAAGGTTTTTAGCATGAAGCTTTGCTTGTGCTTCTGTAATCTTCCCCTCTTGTGATTCATCATAAAGATACTTAACCATACTATATGCATTATGAATCGCAACTTTAACACTTTCATTCTTTCCATTACGAGCTGTTGTGTTAATCGACGGAAGTGTCACTGCAAATAACAGAACAACAAAAACCGCTGAAGATAAAACTGAATAAACTGACGCAGAAAAGAAGTATTTGATTCTCTCTTTTAGACTAATCATTAGATTTCCTCCTAAATACCTCTTACTCCTCGTCAGTTTGCAAAACAAATTAATGAACCGAACTCAATTATTTTTATGATATTGGTCAGGGTTTACTATTTATAGGAGCGACAATTATCAAGGACAATCAATTCATCATCATATAAAGACAACTCTACTCGACTTCCCTCGATTATAACTTCTCCAATTTCTAACTCATCTTTATCTGTACTTGTATAAATACGAGCATTAGTTGAACTATAGAACTCAATTCTTCCCTTCGCTAATACTTGAGTACCGTAAGGAGGCCATCCACACATTCTTCCCGATGGCGTGGATAATTCTTTAGTGAAACTAAATTGATTATTCTCGTAAAAGAAACTGTAAAATGATGACCAACATCCAACTGATGAACCAGAAGCGCTTCTGCAAATTAGATTTGCTGGTGCCTCTTGAGCATAGGCCTTCATTCCAAAACTTGCCCCTATGGACATAAGAAGAGTAAGTTTTAATATCAATAATTTCGCATACATATATTCCTCCTTTACTGTTGGAGACAATATACAAAAGTAATTTATTGAACAAAAGTGAATATTAATATATCTTTGGTAACTAATGGATACCAATAAAATCAGACATTTTAAATCAATTGTACAGACCAAAAATATGAGAGAAGCCGCGCAAATTCTTGGGATATCTCATGCAGGGCTTTCAAAATCAATCAAAAGCTTGGAGCAAGAGCTTGGTGTTGATCTCATTACAAAAGACGGACGTGGTATAAAAATCACACAGGCGGGATTGCGAATTGCCCAAGAGATTGATCGACTATTACTAGAGGAAGAAAGGCTTTTACAACTGGCCAATCAAGAACAAATTAAAGTTGAAACAATTTGTCGGATTGGTACCTTTGAAGTTTTTTCTACTTACTTAGCACCAGATATCATGACTCAACTTGGTGACGATATTCAAGTTGAGATACGCGAATTAACACCTGGAAAAATTGAAGAGTCTATCATCAATGGTAATGTCGATTACGGCCTGACTTATATTCCAGTTCCTCATCATCAACTTGATCATTTAAAAATAGGTCACGTTCAAATGGGACTCTATGGTACAGAAAAATTTATAAAGAAAAATATAAGTGAAAAAATCGATTTTGAACTTCTACCTTTTGTCGCTCCTCTTACTTCTGTAAATGATACTCCAACAAGGGCGCAAGGACTTGATGGTTGGCCAGATGGAAGAATAAAGCGATTTATCAAATACCGTGTAAGTTTACTTGAGACGGCCTTATCAATATCACGATCAAGCTTAGCAGTTGGCTATTTTCCGACTTTTCTAGTTGATCTACACAATAAGAATGTGAAAAGTGAATTTAAACTTCATGAAATAAAGATTTCTAAACTTGATTCGACTAAGCAACCAATATATCTTGTAAAAAGAAAAGAAGATCAGGAAAATAAAATTACAAAAGTACTTGGTAAAGTTCTTCGAAAACTTAAATAGAGTAACTTGAATCAAGAATAACAAGAGGGATAATGAAAAAGTTAGTTTTCTTCGTACCGAAAGCCAATGCAGAAGTGGTAAAAAATGCGGTATTTGATGCTGGAGCAGGAACAATTGGAAATTATGATCGTTGCTCGTTTGAAGTAGAGGGTATAGGACAATTTAGACCTAATCTAGAAGCAAATCCACATATCGGAAAAGGTGGAGAGCTTGAGAAAGTTATAGAACTTAAAGTTGAAACCATTTGTCCTGATGATAAAATTGAAGATGTCATTAAGGCACTAAGAAAGGCTCATCCGTATGAAGAGCCAGCAATAGACCTCTACGAACTTATAAATTTCTAATCGTTATTGGGTAGGAGAATATATGACAATATTAAGTGAAAAAAGCTGTATTCCATGTCAAGGCGGAGTTCCACCTCTCCCACTTGATGAAAAGCTACAACTAAAAGACCAGATTGATCCACGTTGGAGCTTTTCAAATGATAAGAAGCGCTTGTGTCTTGATCTAACATGTGAAAAGTTTGAGCAACCAATGGCCATTGCAAATGAAATAGCAAAGGTTGCGGATGAGCAGTGGCATCATCCTGATCTGTATATAAGTTTTGGAAAACTAAGAGTCGACTTATGGACACATAAGATAGATGATCTTGTGGAAAGTGACTTCATATTTGCGAGTAAAATCGATCAGATCCTAAAGTCACATAAGCTTTAAAATAATATTGTATACGAATGGTATAACTTCAATAGCAATAAGAACAATGATGACAATTTCCATCAAATGACTTTTATGGTTATTTACTTCTGCCATATACATTTGTGAAACATCAAGTAAGTTTTTTAGTTTTTGATCCACAAGAGATTGCCATTGTTCTACTTGTAAACGCTTCAAACAAATACGAAATAAGCGTGCATAGTAAATATCTCCAATAACCTTAACGGAATTCTCAATTCGATCGACAAGTTCACTTGTTTCAAAATATAACTGACTTGCATCCTTAGCTAAGACAGAAATTTTACTAAAGACAGAAGGATTTTTTTCCACGACTTGGCGATATAAACCTGAAAGCTTCTTATCAAGAAGATCATCAAAGTAGCGAAGTTCTAGGAGCTGTATATTTGCAAATTCAATAACATCACAAATATCATGTCCATCAACTTCAGAATAAACGAATGCATTATCCCAATCGATTGCCACTAGATCATCCGGTCCATACGATATCGTACAATCGATAACCGGAGCGAGCATGGCCGGACTAAGCTTTACGTTCTTTTCCATTGCTAATAACTGATAAACAAAAGAGTCTTCTAGCCAATAATCCTTATTATGATATTTTGGAGAAGTAACGAAAATACTATACTCTTCACTTTGTTCCCAAGTCTTAGGCTTAATAAGAGAATCCCCTAACGACTCCACAAAGAAGTTGATTCGTTCTCGACAGAAGTTCTCTACAGAGTCTCCCTGAGACCAATTCTCTACCCATTCAATAAGCTCCTTCTTCTCAACAAAGAAAGGACATTCGATATCAACAGAAAAAGAAAGCGCACCATAACTCCAAAGTTTAACAGTTACAGCAACTTTCATATTTTCGATTGAATGATCTCCTAAGAAAACCACCAAAGGAGGATCTTGAAATAGCATATTTTTAGAAGGTCTATTTAAGCTAAACTTTTTTAAGATAGTAAGACTTTTGAGCTTTTCATAAGCTTTGTCTAATTTGACTTCGTGAGCGATATCAAAAATACGATATACTTTTAGGACACCCATTTTCTTATTCATAAGTCACCAATACCTAATTTATGGAAATAGTGAAATAACACATTTCAACTGTCCACTTCCATATTTTGCCATTTTTTCAAACTCATCAATACCTACAGGGATGTTTATATTATCGACCTTATCTTGATTATCTTTCAAATCAGGATCATTAAAATAAATAAACTCGTCATCAATATTAGTTATGACAATCCAATGCGGAACTTTCGTCTCCGTCAATCGATAGGCACTAATTAAAACTAAGGCCAATCCTCCGCCTTCTATTATCTCACGGATTTTGCTGATGCCATAATTTTTAAAGTGAGTTTTTACACCTACTTCCTTGAGTTTCTTTTCAAAATTACTTTGAACTAGCTCAATCACCTGTTTTTTCTTCTTATCCCGTACTGTGTCAGTAAAAAGGGATGACTTTCTATTGATGTAAATTTCAGTTTTAAGGCCGCGATTCGCGGCTGCAAGAGCAATCCCATGAGGGCCACATCCACCATGGCCAGAAGCCATATAAATGGTTGTGGCCTCACGCCATAGATCTAACTCTAACTCTTGATTAAGCTTAATTTTTGGACGTAAAAAGCGAAGTGCCATCATCAGTGCACTCGGTCCACAAGTGAAGTCTGTCGTTTGTTGATAATAAGGGATATTTCTCTTTGCCTTGAGCGGAGCTTTACGGATCCTCTTCTCATAGCAAAGAGCATCTTGATGATCCTCATAATAGTCATGTTTTATCTTAAATTCTTTATATCCTAACTTTTCATAAAGAGAAATGGCCCCCTTATTAGTGCGTTTAACCTCAAGGCGCAAATATGAACATGAGTGTTCCAAACCCACTTTCTCGGCCAATAACATAAGTTTTTTTGCTAGCCCCTGCCCTTGATGGGCTTTACTTATAGCAATTGAGTAAATACGTCCTAAAGAAGTCCCTCTGTGAAAAAGAACTAGGATATAGCCAGCAATTACCTTGTTAACAAGGATAACTTTTAAGGCCCCATGAGACTTGGTAATGGCGTATTTAAAATTCGTGGCGCTCAGGCGATCGCCATCAAATGACTCCTCTTCAATTGCAAGGAGTGCGTTCAGATCTTCTAAGGTTGCATCTCTAAAAATATGCATAAAAAACTCTCGCTTTTTTTTAATAATTTATATTATTCTTGTGTAAAAAAATATCTTTATTTTTATGTGGAGATAAAAAAAGATGGAAAAACTTGTTGTCATCGTTGACCGTCTAAAAGATTGGCAACCCTACTTCCCAACTGACCAGGTCATTACGGCCAAGGACTACTTATCAAAAGAAGAGTACCAACAACTTAAAAACTTAAGAGTTTTGAACCTATGTAACTCTTCCAAGTACTTATCTCTTGGCTACTACACTTCTCTTATAGCAGAAGCAAGAGGCCATAAAGTCATGCCTACTGTGAAGACTATTAACGACCTTTGTAAGAAGAAGCACTACACTTATGATCTCGACGAACTACAAAGTTTGGCACAAGAGGTGGCAACGAAGTATATCGACAATAAAGAGGAAGTTCGCTCAATTGCTTTTCGAGTCTTCTTTGGTGAAACCAAAGAGAAGCTCTTTAGGAATATTGGTAAGGTAATTTTTAATAACTACCCTGTCCCTATTTTTGAAGTACGCTTGGCCTTTAATAAGATTTGGAAGATTAACTCAATCGTACCTGTTCATATTTCTGATCTCAGTGAAACACAAGAGACATTCTTCGCTGATCATCTAGAGAAATTTAACAATCGTATTTGGCGTCTTCCAAATGCGAGGAAGCAATACAAATATGATTTAGCAATCCTAGTGGATGATAAAGAGAAGCTTCCTCCTAGTAACCCAGAAGCAATCAAGAAGTTCATCGAGATTGGTAATAAGAATGGACTCTATGTTGAAACAATTTCTAAGTACGACCTTGCACGAATCAACGAATTTGATGCTCTTTTTATTCGTACAACAACATCTCTAGTAAATCCTACCTATGCATTTGCAAAAACTGCTGTTGATGAAGGACTTATTGTCATTGATGATCCAAATGCTATTTTGAAGTGTACGAATAAGATCTATCTACACAACCTCTTTAAGAAGAATGGCATAAATACGATTAAGAGTGAAATTGTTAGTGACTACAACGAAGCAACACTTAACCTTCTTGTTGAAACGCTGAAGTTACCAATGGTTTTAAAGATTCCAGATGGAAGTTTTTCAATTGGTGTGACAAAAGTAGAAACTAGAGAGGAATTAAAAGAAGGCCTAAAAGACTTTCTACATAAGTCAGCTCTTATTTTAGTTCAAGAGTTCCTTTATACAGATTTTGACTGGCGAATTGGAGTGATTAACAAAAAGCCTTTCTATGCTTGTAAGTACTTTATGAGTAAGGAACATTGGCAGATCTATAATCACGCAAGTGGTGAAGAAGATAGCTCAGGAGATTCGCTGTGTTTAGCGATCGAGGATGTTCCACAATATGTAATCGATACTGCGACAAAGGCCTGTGCAAAAATTGGTGATGGACTCTTTGGCGTCGATATTAAAGATGACGGAAAGAAAGCTTATGTCGTTGAGGTCAACGATAATCCAAACCTCGATTTTGGAGTTGAAGACGAATTAATTGGCGACGAGCTTTATGAAATTGTTATCAAGCATTTCATCCATAAAATTGAAGAAACTAAGAATCTTCACTAGAATCATAAGTGTGGCCTAGCCACACTTTCTTTAAAGCTTCATAAAGCGCTTCATTAATATGCATTAACTTAGCATCTGAACTTTGTCCCAAGAGATATATTTGCTTAGCAAAGTCACCTATTACTGGTGCATCGTTTGGGTCTAACTTCTTTACTTCCTCAGGATACGCTTCTTTTAAGCGCTTACATATACTCATTGTTTTGCCCCCGTTCTTGTCTCGGTAAGCAGCAACACCAAATGAGCGACAGACTGCCGGCCTTGTTGAATAATTCATACAATAACCTTTAGTCCCATCTTCAGAGTTACGATGGTAGAAGACACAAGTTTTAGAAGGAGTCCCTTCAAGTTCATCTAACAACTCTTCAACTCTCTCAATTCCCTCGTCATTAAGTAGACGGAATGCACTAGGTAACATTTCTGAAGTTGAAGCAGATATTTCCTGACTCAAGCAACATGCTCCACACCCACTAAGGCAAGGTAGTTCCTTGGTCAATTGATAGCTAGAGAAAGTCTTTGCAGACTCTTCAAAGATTGATTCGATATGCTTAGAGATCTCTTTATTTAAATTCACAAAACCTTCAACATGTAAAAACCGAAGGCCATTCTATTCATAAAAATTTAATTGGCAATAAAATTCGACATGCAAAATCGCTTCAATAAATTCAACAGCTTAGCGTTTAGTAATTTATACAACACAACTACTCTAGATAAATTTTCTAGAGTATAAAGCATCCATGAAAATCATAATCACTACCCTATTTCTAAGTCTTACGACGTATGCAAAAGTTTTTAATGTTATGGCACCTCTACTTGTAGGTGATCCAAATAATTTAAACTCTGATTATTCCAAATATCAAATTGAAGACTTTAAAAGACAGTTACATGAAATAAAGGCCCTGGGGGCAACAGGTGTCAGTACAGATATTTGGTGGGGATTAGTTGAAAAAAATGATAACCAATTTGATTGGCAATACTATCAGCTCTTAAGTGATTTAATTATTCAAGCAGGTCTAAAGTGGGTTCCAATTCTTTCATTCCATCAATGTGGTGGTAATGTTGGAGATACATGTAACGTCCCTATTCCAAATTGGCTTTGGAAAAAATACGGACAAGATGCCATGTCAAAATCAGAGCAAGGTAATTACTCAAAAGAATTTCTATCTGTGTGGACAACTAAAAATGCCATCGGAGAATTTTACGATGTCATGCACTCGTTTAATTATCACTTTGGTCACAAGATGAATCAAATTTATGAAATTAATATTAGCCTTGGCCCTGCAGGAGAGCTTCGTTACCCTTCTTATAACTCCCACGATTATGGCACAGGATATCCGACAAGAGGAGCAATTCAAGCCTACTCAAATCCAGCAATTGAAAGCTTTCAAAATGCAATAAAAGAAAAATATAAGAGTGTTAATGCCTTAAATAATGCGTGGGGTTTTGGATTACAAAAATTCACACAAGTTTTCCCACCAAATCCGAATTTCTTTTTTTCAAATAACGAACAGTATACTCAATATGGGAAGGATTTTTATCAGTGGTATTCTAATAGCTTAAAACAGCATGGAAAGCGCATACTATCTGCGGCCATTGACGTCTTTAGAATGCACTCACATATTCAACTAGGTTTTAAAGTACCAGGAATCCACTGGCGTGTGGCGCCTGGAGGGGATCGCCTAGCAGAGTTAAACGCAGGCTTAATCTCTACAGATAATGATATTTATAGCGATAATACAGGTCATGGCTATAACCGTATCATTGGTCTTGTTAACGAACTTAAGGCCGAGAAAAATTTTTACAATATCAACTTTCACTTCACTTGCTTGGAGATGGATAATTTTGATGGACCTACACATGCCCAAAGTTATGCTAAGGCCCTTGTGTTTTGGGTTGCTCAAGAAGCAAATCGACAAGGAGTAAGGATTCTCGGGGAGAATGCATTGGCAGGGACTTTATACTCGCAAAGAGCATGGGATAATATCGCCGATGCCCTTTACTTTGGAAATTATGATGGTGTTACATTTCTTAGAGTGGGAACAATTTTAAGCAGTGGACTAGCAAGAGACAACTTCTATCGCCTTACTCATCCACACTAACTTTTTTAAGTAGAAAGTCTGCTCTATCGTCCAAGGCTTTGTAATTTTCGCTTGAAAGCTTCCCTCCAGAAAGAGAAAGCTTTCTTACACTATCTCCGATCACAAAGTCATGATAGTAATTATTTAAATAGATCACATTTGAGCTTACACCTAAAACCATTTGATCTCGTCTTGTAATACGCATAGACTGATCTATTGTTACCTCTTCTAAGTTAGAAAAGAATCTTAAGAAATAATAATTTCCAACAATCCTCCATTTTCCTTGAATAAATTCCGCCTTACTACTAGGCTTCTCCGAATATGAAATTGTTTTAGAGAACCAAGCATTCATCGAATCACATTTAAAATTACCGATAACTCGAGAGGCATACGTATAAAGTCCCTGCCAACGAGCAATGCTTAAAGAGCTTAAATTATCACATTCTAATTCAGATGAGTTTTCTCTTTCATTTTGTGCAAACTCAAATGGATGATAATCAAAATCAGAAGGGTTATATTCTGTTTTATTAATTACACTTTCAATCCATGCCTTATAGTCTGGTAAGAATGTATACATCCCCTTTCCTGAAGAGCAATCGAGATCCTCAACACCATCAAAAGCTGCTTTAGCATACCCTTGAGTCGCCCCAACTAAGTAAGTTTTATCATCAATCATAACCGTGGCAGGACCACCAGAGTCACCACGACAAGCTCCGTTGTCGTCTTCATAAAGTAGAATTGAGCGCTCTAAAAGATTGCGCCTTATATCCATTGCTCTTACTTCAACCTTCTTGGCCCTACCAACAACTCCATTAGCATCTTGACCAAAGCCAGTAAGCTTAATCTTTCTATTTAAAATCTTATCACTTTCCAAAGGATCAAGAATTTCTATAACTTCAGCACTCTGTGGAGCTTCTTCTTCCAATTCAAGAATAGCGATATCAAAGTTATGCCCAAAGTCTCCTCTTACTGATTCAAGGTTATGCATTCTTAGCAAAGTATCCTGTGCCAAGTGGACTTCTTTGATATTAATAAATTTAGTACTGTTAGAAACAAAGGCAACTTGCATATTCTTAAAAGAAGAGCCAATCAAACAATGGGCAGCGGTAATAATGTGATTCTTAGAAATGAGGCTTCCAGTACAAAACGATTTATCCAGATCATTTTCTTTAGTTATAGCAACCGTATATTTGAGTTCCTCTGCTTGAATCGCTAGGGACTCTCCACCAATAATGGCATTCGCTTGTGTTTTAACTTCCATCGCTCTTTGGGAACAAGAAGTAAGTGAAATTAACAGGGCAATACATAAAGGAATATTTCTCATGTAAAGAATGTAGCAAAAGAGAGCACTCGTAAGTAAAACTTCGTAAAATCCAGATAGTAATTATATGTAAAACTCTTGGCCAGTTATCGTATTTTCAGCAAGTTAGACACTCACCGAAGCAAGTAAATCTTATCTGGCACCTATTCATAACTACTTTATTTTATTACAAAGCATTATGACAAAAATAAAACTTCTACTCCTAGCACTTCTACAATTATCGATCTATGCCATATCCTTTGAAGGTAAGGTCCTCTATATCCATGATGGCGACACCATGACTGTTTATAGTGACTTCCTTGGCAAGAAAAAGAATATCCGCATGCTAGGAATTGATACTCCTGAAGTAGACTTTAATGGTAATACTCAAGGACAAATATCTCTTGATGCTAGAGACTTTCTAAGAAGTCTTGTGCCAATTGGAAGTATGGTAACAATTGATCTTGGAAGAGATGGGGATCTTAATACTCGCCGTCTACTTGGAACAGTCTTGTATAAAGGTCAGGACATAAATTATGAGATGCTAAAATCGGGGCTAGCAGTTCCTTATTTTATCGAACCTTTTGATAAAGAAATCATGTACAAATATATGGAAATTTCTGAAAGAGTCTTTCTCGAAGAAATTGGTCTTTACGCACTAGGCGTTCAGCTTCCTTACGAGTTTCGCATGAGTGTTCAAAATCGAGTTGGAACAAATTACGTTGGTGACCTTAAGACGAAAATCCTTTATTCTCCTGAAGATGGCCACCTTGTACCACCTTATCGCAGACTCTTCATCCGTTCTTTTGAAAGAGCAATGCAACTGGGCTACAAATTATTTACAAAGTAATTATTCACAAACGTGCCTAACAATTTCACTTACACCATCACCTGATTCAACTTCAGTTGTGTAGATAAATTCGTTATCCTTTGGCCCGTATGCGATAGCCTCTTGTTGAGGAAGATCTTTTGTCCTAACAATTCTAAAGTCAGACTTTGCTTCTAATTTTCTAGAATTAAATTCCGCTAACGAATTAAATTCAATATTAAATTCGAAAACTGCCCCATAAGTTAGAACAAGTAGAGTTTTCCCATCTTTAGAGATGTCCATTGCTGTCGCAATCCTTCCCCAAAGATTGTAGTTATACAAATGAAATGGAAGATCAATAATTGCAACTTCCTTTAATTCCATTTTTTCTTCTTTCTTTACACCTTCTTGGATTTTTTCTTTTTCGATTTTGAATAGCTTCGCTGGCATTGCACGACGATTTTCTTCATCGACAATTTTAGTTAAAATATAAATATCACCACTTGGATGAACAACCATACTTTCAGCATCGTACTTTTCTTTATTTGGATAAACTAATCTCAAAACAAATTCAGGATCAATCTCTTTGGCATCATCTTTAAGCTTTGCTTCATTAAGAGCTACGACAGAAAGGAACTTTCTCTTCTTCTTATTGTCACCAATGTCGGCGATGTAAACACACTTCTGCTCGCCACATGGACCTAGAGACATATCTTCCATATCGTATGGTTTGAAATTGTTGACCTTAACTTTCTTTGTATTCTTTCCAGAAATAGTCGTCCAAAAAATCTCAGGGCCAGAACCAGAATCATTTAAGTTATACATACGATCATCATAAATCTGAGAGATTGCAATTCCTGACGTCTCATTTAAAACAGTATTATCAAGCCTACCAATGACCTGTGGCCCAGACCATTTCTGACAAATAGCAAATGATGAAATTGACACTAGCGCAAGTGTGATTAGACGTAACATAGATCCCCCAAAATGTTGCTGGACTATTAAATCACCCGTCGTTTACTATGACAATACACATGCATGGAGAGATTAAATGCTAGACTTTAAGGCAAAACCAATAATTGCAGTTATTTACCTTCGTCCGCTACTTGGCTACCCGAGTCATCCTGGGCTAAATAAAGTCATCGACTATGCTCTAGAAGACCTTGAAGTCTTAAGAAGGTGTGGAGTTGATGCTGCACTCTTAGAAAATGAGCATGACAGACCTTATACAGTTGAGGCTTCAAAGGAAGTCATCGCAAGTATGAGTGTTGTGGCCAACATGGTTCAAAGACAGGCCGGTAACTACCCTATAGGCTCAGAGTTTTTAATCAATGATCCTGAGGCATCACTTGCAATTGCTAAGGCCGGTGGGAACTCATTTATTCGTACAGACTACTTTGTCGATCGCATGGCACGAGAAGAATACGGTGGTGAAATGAAAATTGATCCAAAAGGCTTACTTGATTATCGAAAAAAGATTGCGGCAGATGACATTCAGCTCTTAACAGATATTCAGGTTAAGTATGCGACGATGTTAGAAGAGAAGTCTCTTGCCCAATCAGCTCGAGAAGCTTATGAATACAAGAGTGCTGCCGCCGTAGTTTCAGGGCACGAAACAGGAATTGCTCCTAGTGTTTCAGAAATTATGGAGGCAAAAGAAGGCGCACCAGATCTTCCAATCATTATTGGTTCTGGCCTTTCTCATAACAATCTAGATGAACTCTATCCTGCTCTTGACGGCGCTATCGTTGGAAGCGCGCTTATGACAGACACTCGTATGGATTATGAAAAGATTGCACCATTTATGGATATCGTAAGAAGGCTTAGACAATAATGTATACCTTCATTGGTGATGCTGGATTTGATGTATATTCAACATCAAACGAAAAATTTCTTGGCGGCTGCTCCTTAAATGTAGCAACCCACTTTAAGAGAAACTCAAATTTAAGAGCAAGCCTTATCTATCCTGCTGCAAGTGATGGTCAAGAGATCATCAGTCATTGCCAAAAAGAAGACATCCAAGCTCATCCACTTGAACGAAGTGGTAAGACACCAATTCAGTTTATCGAAACCCTTGAAAGTGGAGAAAAGAATTTTACAGAATACCAATCAGGCGTAATTGAAGATTTTGCATTAACAACGCAAGAAAGGAACATGATTTCTGCCCTCGAAGGCTACATCATTTGTCCATTATATACTCAGATCCTTCCGTTTATTGATCAACTTATTGCTTGTTCACCTAAAGCGAAATTCATTTTCGATTTCCACGATGCTAGTGAAATTGATATTGAAAAATATCTAAAACATGCAAGTCTCGCTCAGTTCGGCTTAGTTAATGGCCATCCTCTCGAAGACTTTCTCTATGACTATGTAAAGAGTCACGAGATTGAAATTTTGATAACAAGAGGAAAAGATACGATTAGCAAGTTATCAAAAAAACAAATTGAAAACTACAACCCAATCCCATTAGAAACAGTGGTCGACTCGACCGGAGCTGGCGACGCATTCCTAGGCGCATACCTCGCCCTCAACATTATCGAAAAAGCATCTCAATATGCAAAATCTATTTTATCTGTGAGGGGCGCTGTGAGGGGCGCGGGTACCAATCGAGAATTCAAAGACTTATAGTTGAAAATTAACCAATCCAAATACAAGTGCCTAACTACTTATTAGTGGAAATCTTCATATGTACCCGCGCCCCATTTTGAAAAATATTAATATCAAAATGAAAATAAAGTGCGCAATATCGGTGTAAGACTTATTACCTCTAAAAACAAGTGAGGTAAAAATGAATCAATTACTAATTAATTTTAAAGAATCAAAAACATTAAATGAATTAACAGAAATTCTAGATAGTGGATGGCAAACATATAAATCTAATGCATTGTTATACAGCAGCTTCACATTAGGTTTTTCATTATTACTATGGGCACTTTCAATTATCCCATTTGCCTCCGGTTTACTAACACCATTTTTTTTAGCATCGTTTTACACAGCAATCATCAAATCAGAAACGAAAAAAGAAATTACAATTTATGATTTCATTGCAATTCCTAAAGAAAAATTCAATCTAATTTTTATTAGCGGCTCCTTGTCATCATTGATTACATTCTTTGGTTTTATTCTCTTTATCCTTCCAGGACTTTACTTTTTCGCTTCTTATCTTTTTGTTATGCCTTTAACTCTAGAGAAACAAAATGATAAGTCTAGTGCATGGGAGTTATTAGAAGAAAGTAGAAAAATATTTACAAACAATTATAAAATCATCACAGCAGCTGTATTTGTTTACATTGCTCTAGCACTACTTGGAGCACTAGCACTCGGTCTAGGACTTTTTATCACAATACCTTTAATAACTTGTATCAATTATCAACTTTATAAAAAAATTAAGTAACAACTTATGGCGCTTAATGCGCCATTTTTTTTAGCGAGGTAATAATGCCTAAGAAAAAATTAATTCGACAAGGAGAATTCCCCTACCACGTTACGACTCGTAACAATAACAAAGACTGGTTTAGCATTCCTATGCATGAAGTTTGGGATATTTGTAAAGAGTCCCTAATTTATGCTCTAGAGAAAGAAAAAGTCGAAATAAACTGTTTTGTTCTTATGTCAAATCACTATCATTTACTTCTGACTACTCCTGATGAAAATATCGATCGTTTTATGATGCATTTCAATTGGAGAATTAGTTATTTAATTTCTAAAAAGACAGATAGAATTAATCACAAATTTAGCAATCGCTATAAATGGTCAATCGTGGCAAATCAAAGTTATCTCTATAATGTTTATCGCTATATTTACCAAAATCCGATACGTGCAGGAATCTCTGAAGCTTGCATTGATTATCCTTACACATCACTACATTTTACTAGTTTTGAAGCACAGCTATTTAAATATCGGCCTCATATAAATTATACTGGAGCTAAACAACTTATAGAAAGGAAGTACGATACTGACTTTGATAATTGTATCAGGAATTCCTTAAAGAAAAGCTACTTTACTCCAAAACAGAATATATCTGCACTTTATCTAAAAAGATTAAAAGGCATTAAGATTGGAATGTAACAAGTGGAAATCTCGATTGGTACCCGCGCCCCTTTTTAGGAGGCATAAAGAGGCTTAAGTTTTATTTCACCTTTTTCAAATGCTATCTCATGAATTGAAGAAATAAATCGTCGCTCACTTCCTGATTCCTTTTCTTGAAAGATGATATATTTGAAAACCTCAGAAACTACCAAAGCAGCTTCTTCTAAGTTATATCCATATGAAGAAACAACAGACTGTCTGATCAAACGATCAATTACATTAACAGGACCACTACCTCCAGCACAAGCAACTCCAACAGAATTATTTCTAACAAGATCAATATATGGATAACTCAATCTTTCATCTAAGTAGCTAAGTGTAATGTAGTCACCTCTAGATTCTTCCGCTGCACTCATGACCTCGGTAATAGAATCAGCATCTTTTCCACGTGGCATAAGTCTTGTGACTAAATTTCGATAAAAAACTATCGATGGCGTTGTTTCGATAGAAACGAGTGTCTTCTCTTTTGGTAAGAGATTTAGAATCGTATTATAAAGAGTTGTCTTGCCTGAACCAAAGTCTCCTGCACAAAGAATACCTTTATTTGATCCAACAATTTCTGTAATAATATCTTTTCCTTTTTCTGTAAGCGCATTTAAAGAGACATAATCCTCAAGAGATAAAATTTTCTTAGGAAGTTTTGTTAATTTAAGCGAAGGGCCTTTAATCGATATCGGAGAAAGAACAACTGAAGCAGTTAGAACTTCTGTTATATATCTAGAGAAGGACACTTGATCTTTAGTTATACTAAAACGATCTTTAAGTGCGTTGATGACACTTTCATACTCGTCTTTACTATTGAAGCATTGTACAGGGTGCCAGCTATCATTTTTTTTAACTGATACATCGTGATAAGCACCAATGCTAACTTCATCAATAGATTCGTCACATACTAATTTATATAAATTTCCAAGTACTGCTTCTAATTGATCGTTCATCTTCTCTCCTACAGTTAATATCTACTGTAAGCTTATTTGTTATCTTAAAATTAATCACCTAGGGACTTCCCTAGGAGGCTACTAACCACCTGAATTTAAGTGCATTAGTGACGGCCTCTGTACGCTTACTTGCTTGAGTCTTTTTGAAAATAGAGCTCATATGGTATTCAATAGTCTTTTCAGATATAGAAAGAGCATTGGCGATCTCTTTATTCGTGTAACCAAGAAAGACCAAATCTAGTACTTCAGCTTCTCTTGCAGTCAAAGGATTATCAGATGAAATCGCCGACTGATCGACTGATTTTGTTAAAGACTCCAGAGTTTTAGCGACGCGATTAAGGCATAGAGATTGGTTTTTACCTCGAGAGTAAAGACGACATTCTTTTGCTAAATTGAGTAATTCTGCCTCAAGGGTTTTGATAGATGCTCCCCTAATTAAACTAAATTAGTAAAAAACAAAAAATCCGTAGTATTCCTATCGGTTAATGGCCTTGAAATAATTAGCTTATTTGATCTTTGGAGAGAGTTAAACTACTGAAATCTCGATTGGTACCCGCGCCCCTTTTAAGTAAGAATTACAGGAGGAGGTGTCATATGGTCTAAATAGAGTTAATTAAGTTGAATATTGAATAAAAAGGGACAAAGAGGGGCAAATGAAGATCTTATCACTACTTACCATTCTATTTACTCTAAATGCCACAGCAGGATGTCTTGAAGACCAAACAAGCTGTGACTACGAATTTCAAGGCTGTGTGAATTTTGCGATTCAAATGCCATATGAAAAAGATATCTCTTCAATGCTCTATCGCTGTCAGGAGAAATACTTAACAGTAATCACTTATGAACAATGTATGTCAGTGGCAGAAGAAATGATCTTCATGAGAGACAAGAATAAGGCCCGCGCAATATGTGGAACACAATTTGGTGGTGCATTTAATTTTGATCAATGCCTAGCTCATGCTGAGGCACAAGCCTATACTGAAGATATCACTCGCCTAGGACTTGAATGTTTTGAAAAACAAAAAGAAACAATCACACTAGCACAGTGCTCACAGATTGCTGCACTTATGCACTTTATTAAAGACAAGAACTATATCAATCGATACTGCTTTGAAAAGCATTTCTAAATACAAAGCCTCCGAAAGGAGGCTTTTTTATTTTCGCACTAATTCAAGATATGCATACATTGCTCTTCGCTTGAGCTTCTTCGAAAAACCAAGAACCTCGTTGGTTGAAGAGACCCCCGCATAAATCGAAACTTTCTTTTTCTTAAAATATTTCAATGCTTCATAGTATAGCAGTTTCGAAACACCACGGCCTTGAGCCTCCGGATGAACTGAAATTGACATTATATGACCTATCTTAGTTCTTGTAATACTTGGAACGATGAAACCAATTGCCTTCCCGTCCTCAACAGCAACTAACGCATCCACATCATACTTAATAAGACCATCCACAAAACCCAAAAACATCTTACGGGGAAAATTCTCACAGCGTGAAGTTGCACTAAACTTGTGAGCAAGGTACTCAATATCGACAACCTCATCTCTTAATTCTTTATTGAGTTTTACGATTTTAACATTCTTATCAAACTCATATTTTGAAAGATACTTTAGGCCATCATCAACACTTGCCAGAAGCTCCTCTCCACGGCTTCGGCCGCCTAACTCGAGCAATTGATTATATATTTGTGACTTTACTGGAACATAGAAGTGTGCTCTTTTAATGCGTTTAACATTTTTAAACACATCCTCGATCATGTCTCTAGTTTCAAGTACAGACCATTTTGGAGCAATTTGAACATCAACTTTTATTATTCTAAGACCTATATCATTTGAAGCAAAGAACTGATAAAGGTATTTATTTTTCTTCTCATCATGACGTGTGAATTTAGAAATATCACTTAAACTCTCTCTAATATCATTTTTACGAGTTGAAGTGTATTTTTTTGGTACAGGGATGTCCTTGCTTTTGCAAAATTTCACGAGAGCAGAATTATCATATAACAAATCAAGGAGCTTTCTATTCATTAATAATCCAATAAACTTTTAATAGTTGGATGATCTACTTTTTCTAGCTCTGCCTTGATATACTTCATCGAAGTTGCAAAACTACCATCATTCCAAATGCTAGAAATATTAGCTTCTTTTTCTTCTATTAATTGTTTTGACGTTAAACCAATTTTCTCAGTTTGAATTCTTGTGATGATACCAACCAGCTCACCTGTTTCACGATCAACTAATGGAGATCCTGAATCACCACCTGAAGAATCACAACCTGTAGCAATTGAATAAACCTTATCAAGCTTTCTTACTCTATCATCTCCAAAAATAATCTGACAGTCATGAGAATTCTCGTAACGTGCTAGTCCAAGTTTCTCATTATCAAAGAAACCAAATCCGACAGTAGTTAGAGGAGTTCCCTCAACGGCAACTTTATCAAAATTTAACTTCACAGGTGTTACAGTTTCCATAAGAATTGATTCTTTATCCTCCATGTCGATTGAAACAATCGAAAAATCTAAATCATCACTATAGAAAACAAGCTCTTTTGCTTTTAAAGAAAATTTTGGTCCGGCAATAAAATGAAAAAGCATATCTTTAAAGTTTTCACGATCAATAACATGGGCAGCAGTAGCAACAAGGTGCTCTCCTGCAAAATGGCCGAGATAAAAAGCTGTACCAACATTCTTCAGTGTTAATTTATTGGCAGTATTTACTACGCCAAGTCCAGTGATTAAGATTGAGCTCTTTAGTGTTTCTACATCTGGCGAATCATTTTCACTAATATGAGTACGATTCCATTCATCACCAATAATATACTCTTTAATATTTAGATCTCTTCTCTGATTCGAAAGTACATATTTAAGATAAACGCTTGGGTAATTAATATTTTCGTAGAGCTTAATAATAGCTTGATAAACTGACCTTGAAGAACAAGTATGCTCGATGCGATTAACTTTAGTTACATAAGCTCTAATATATTCTTGTCTTAAATCCATGAGATTCGTTATATATACACCGTCATCACTCATATTCTTAGTGATGCTTGTAATTTCGGCCAGAGAGCTTCTTTCTTGCTCCTCACTACACAATTGTGCTTGAGTATTGAAAGTGATTAAGAATAAAATTAGAATAATTGGTAAATTAAAGCGCATTTTCTATTAGACCTTTTTTAGCGTTTAGTTTCTTTTTAGTTAAACGAATTAGACGATTTAAGGAGATATATCTCTCCTTTCCTTTACGCATACAAAGTTCATTACTTTCACTAGCAATTTCAATAACGGCATTGCGAACTTCTTCATATGAATAATTTGAATTCTTATATTTACGATTGACTCGTTTTACAAATATATAGAATAGATTATTGTCACGACTATATTTATTCTCTTGTAACTCAAGTACTTCTTCTTCGATTTTAGAATCTATATCCTGATTAGCAATTTCTTCTTCAGAGAGCTCAGACATTTTTAAAATAATATATGTTCCAATAATTCCTTTTTCATTTTGTAAAAGATCAAAGAAAGAAGCAACAGCAGTAATTCCAAGAACAATTGGGATAGAGAATGGAACAAACGCCACAATAAATACAGCAATAGGATGACCAACAACTTTTGCTAACCAGTAGTAACCTTTTAACTTATATACCCAATCTTTATCTGTCTGATTACTTGACTGGTCTTTAGGATAGAATGTCTCAATTTTATCTTTATAGGCGTCCATACACTGATATTCAAAAGTGCTTGCCTGGGCAGTACTCCATAAAATCGAAATACATAAGAATAGGGTTTTAAGTATTTTCATCATATTTGTAGAAAAGAGAATAAATGAATTTTTTATAAAATACTTAAGTATTGAAATAAGTATCTCGGTGTTCAGGTAGTATACACCTCTACACTTACCAATAATATTAACCACTTAGACTCAACCTATATTTAAACATTCTTTAATCCAATCTAATTATCTCAATACCGAAAAAACCATTGTGGAAAATAAACTTAACTTAGACATTCTACTAGAAAATATTGATGGCATTGCCTATCGCTGCTTAAATGATAAACAGTGGACAATGCTATTTATGACTTCAGGAGTAGAAAGGATTCTTGGGTATAAACCTGAAGAATTAATCAATAACAATGAATTATCGTTCGCTGATATCTACCACCCTGATGATGCTCTTAGAGTTTGGAATGAAGTCCAACTTGCTATTGAAAATCACACATTCTTTACCATTGAATATCGAGTTAAACATAAGAAAGGTCATTATATTTATGTGTGGGAGCAAGGCATCGGTATTTATGAGAATGGCAACCTAATTGCTATTGAAGGCTATATCTGTGATATCACAATTAAAAAACTTACAGAAATGGAGCTAATGGAGATCGTTGAAAAGCAAGCAAAAGAACTTCTTAAGAAAAAAGAAGGTGAAATTGAAAGAGCGAACTTTCAACGCATTTTAGAGCTCACAAAAGGTATGGCCCACGAATTAAAAAATCCACTTACACTGACATTAAATTCTTACCAAATACTTAGAGCTGAGATTTTTAGAAAAGAGCGTCGTCCAGAGAGAATTGATATGCTCCTGTCTGTTATGAAAGATGCCAATACTCGAATAAATGATATCGTAGAAACAATTGATTTAACTTTTCGTTCCGTATCTAATATCAAAGAAATTTTCAATGTAAGTAAACTAATCGAAAAAAGTTTAACTATCGATTATAAGCAAGAAATAAAAGAACAAAATATACACTTATCAATTTCCGAAGAAACCTCTAACTATAACCTATTCATAACCGGGCAAAACTTTATTCAAGCTCTAAAAAACATAATAAAAAACTCAATCAATGCACTTCAAGAGAGTAGTAAAAACAACAAGAGAGAAATAAGTATAAATATCGAAATTGATAATAACAATCAATCGTTATTACTTAAAATTAAAGATACGGGAATAGGCATCTCACAAGAATATGTAAAAAGTGTCACTCTCCCCTTTTATTCTGCAACCTCACAAAAAACGAGTGGTGGATTGGGGCTGGCAATTGCAAAATTCTTACTACATAACGATAAAATTGATATTTCATTTAAAAGCGATATTGGTAATTGGACAGAAGTTACTTTAAGTATTCCAAAGGAAAGGTGGAGGCATAGCGATGGCGATTAATATACTCTTTGTTGATGATGAAGAAGCTCTACTTGAACTTATCGAAATGATATATGAAGAAGATGTTCTAGCAGGAAAGCTAAGTACACAATTTGCATTATCAGGAAAGGAAGCTCTTACAAAACTAGCTAGTGATAAAGGTATAGACATAACTGTACTCGTCACCGATATAAATATGCCTGATATGAATGGTATAGAACTCGTAAAAGAAGTTAAAAAGAAATATCCACATATCATCATCTATATGATGTCTGCTTATGGTGATCAAAAAACACTAGAAGAAGTGAGTAAACTTGATATTAAGCACTACTTTAATAAGCCTGTAGACTTTAGTGAACTCAAATCAACTATTGAACAAGATTTAAGCTAAACATGTAGAAGATAAATATTGCAATCAGTTCTTTTCATTATATCTAAAGTAACACTACCAAGAGAAAGGTGTTCAAAAATATAATGCTGTGGTTTTAAAACCACAAGATCTGACTTTTCTTCTTTAAGTAACTCTTCAAGACGACGTGCTGGTTCAGCATTGAGAATCATCTTTAATGTATAGCTCGCTTCTACTCCTTGTTTCTTTAACAGTGCCTGTGCCTTTTGAAGCTCATCCTCGGCTCCCTTATGAAGCTCAGACATCTCATTAGAAAGGACTTCTCGAGGAAAAGGCCCATCAGGGAATACTTCCAAATTATAGCTCACAAAATTAATTGGAACGATACAATCCATATGAACTTTAGCGTTGTTACATTTTGCAAGATTTGCAACTTTTGCCAAATCATCTTCATCGATTGACTCATAAGGAATAAGATAAGTTATTTTTTTAAATGTATCGACTCCAGATTTATTGATAAGAACATCCTTATTCAAATTAAAAAGAGATTTTTCTGCAAATGTATTGAGAAAGAATCGATGTAGGTCACCGTGATGACTGGCACCGACAGACAGGACCTCCATTTCAGGGTCTTCCTTCAAATGCTCAATTCCTTCATTTATTGATCCCTCGAAGTTTTCAAAATCAATATCTTCTTTATCAATATCAAGACGTCCAAGGGTTGCGTTCACCATCTCTAAAGATGTTTCTTCAATTCTCTTTTTCCAAATAGGATCTTCAATTCGACGCGACAGGGCCGAAGACGCGTGAAATTGTTTTTCTATCTGAGGAGAAATTGTATCGATATGGTAGAGAGAAGGTTTTAATCCTAGGGCCTTAGCAAAATTAAAACCTGAACGAATATTTTTTTCAGAACCTTCATGAAGGTCTGAGCAGATAACCAGTTTTTTCATGCTGCCTCCAAGTATATATTATTTGGCAAATGGATTTAATAAAACTTAAATTAACTCTATATATTCAAAGATTGGACTGCTATCACTTGTACTTTAGAGCCAGTTAACTTGGCGCTAGACTTGCTATGATAATACTCATGAAGTTGATGAATACTAAAAATCACATCCTTAGCGTGATGTACGTCTTATTTCTATGTCTAATTCTTGGTCAGAAGTCTACATATTGTGCAATTATTGACAATAATAGCGAGGACAATATCTACGCTTCCCAAAAAGACAAAGAGCGTTTTGAGATAAAGAATCTAGTTAACGAGACGGGATTTGATTATGGGATAGACCTCAGTGATCAAGACCTAGAAGAAATTGCTGAGAGTGTTGGGAAATTTAAAATCTCTACACTAAGCTTTTCAAAAAGTCGCTTTAATCGTGAAGGTGCCATCGAGTGGTATCATAATATTCGTAACGTTAGTAAAGTATTTTACAACGTTATAACTGATCATAAACACTACAATGAGCATACTGCGGTTAGAGCTTCAATAAATATGGCGCATCAGCTTGTTTCATGGTGGATAACTCGAACAAATTACACCCTAGTACATGAAGTTGCTCATGGTGAGGCAATAAAAGAATTCGGCGGAAAAGATATCAAGCTATGGGTTGGAAACGACTCTTTTGATAGTGTTGGTGCATTCTATCTAGCATTCATGTCAACATATAATCGAGGTGCTATTAGCTACACAGTAGATACATTAAGTCCCGAGCAAGAAGCAGCTATTTCAGCAGCTGGCATTAACTCACAACTGCGTTTAGCAGAAGAGATTGCAGAAGAAAGTATTATTAATCGCAGGTTTGATCAAAGTGATGCCCTTCACTATATATTGAATAAAGTCATCTCGACAGTTTACTATCAATACGATCCAAATTCGAATATGAGTGACCTCGCCCACTACGCGCAAGCACTTCATCAGCAAGGAATCATCCATGCAGATGAAATTGATTCTACAAAAGAGTATATCTCGAATATTTCTTTCTTAGCGACACTCTTATCAGGTAGAACATGGGAGGCCGTAAACGCTTTTAGTGACGAAATTATGTTAAATAAACACTACACTGACACGTATGCATTCAAAACACCAGTGGGCGAAGTAACATGGCCAGAATTTGCAGCATTCCTAAACAATAAAGGAGTTAGTGGAAAAATCTCAGCGAGCCTTCTAACTGAATCTCGCATGACATATCACTTTTCATTTGAAACACCACTAATTGGAGAAACAGCTAACGAAGTAGGTTTAGGATTTACATATAAGTCAGATAGTTGGCAAACAACAGTTAAGACATATTTTAACGATCAAGATGGCCGTGGTGCTACAATTAGATCTCAATACGATGTTGGAAGAAAAAATGGTTTTTCTTTCTTTGCTGAGGCCAAGGCCGAAAATGGTACACTTAACCAAAGAAGGCATCAATACAGCCTAACAGGACAAGAAAGTAATGAATTTGAAACTAGTTTTAATATTGGGGTTGAATATCGTTTCTAAGAACGATAGAAATTTACAACGCGTCCCTGTTGCTTGCGGCTTTGATGAGATTCTAACTTCTCAAGGCCAGCAAGATTGTCCAGTGCATTCAGCATAATTTCATCCCAACCAGAAATAAATAGCAGATAAAACTTGGCCCCAGAATCAATTAGATCCTTAAAGTGAGCAATAAGCCTTGGAACGTTATCTGTACCAACTGAATCGTAGAGATAGTAAACATCACGGCCGGCAAAAGCCTGAGGATTTTCTAGGAAATCACAAGTTTCAAATTTAACATTATCTAGTTTAAAATAGCTAGCAACTGAATTTGTGAACTCAACTCTTTCCTCAACTAACTCAAGACCTAGATAATCAAGCTTCTTATCCATCATTAAGGCCATATAGAGCAAA
Organism: Halobacteriovorax sp. RT-1-1; assembly: GCF_047085455.1. Lineage (NCBI taxonomy): Bacteria > Pseudomonadati > Bdellovibrionota > Bacteriovoracia > Bacteriovoracales > Halobacteriovoraceae > Halobacteriovorax > Halobacteriovorax sp. RT-1-1. The sequence continues at coordinate 1,099,486 of NZ_JBKIXZ010000001.1, read as the reverse complement.
GCACGTCCTGTTCCAGAACCAAGATCACATACACTTTTTATATCACTTCTAGAATTGATAAAACTAATCAAGAGATCAAGATCATCATAGCAGGCCGTATAAACGTGATAATTTTCTCCAAAGATAACATTATCATCGTCACCATTACACTCATTCCCCTCTTCATATTCTTCAGGATAAAGATGTTCAATATCTATAATACGAAGAAGCCTGTCATAAATTAAATCACGGAAACTTGGATCAAACTCACCACGAGCAATAATTTTTTTAACAGATTTGAAGATCTCGGTCATGAGTGGGAACTCAATATTATCAAAGAACCTCTCTCTTAAAACAAGAGCATCTCGACTATTGATCTGACAAATCTTATTTAAAAACTTACTTTGTTGATCGATCGGTCCTGCTAGAACCTTTTTCCATTTTTTATCGGCTTTTTGAAAGAACATATTTTCAAACTAGCACTTATTTTTGGATGAGTTAACTAAAACTTTTGAAGAAACACTTAAACATTGAAATTATTCACTGTATTTCAAGTTCTAAGTTCAGGATAGCGTTCACTCATTAAATTAATGAGTTTATCGAAATCCACAGGTTTTTCAAAATAATCGAGGGCACCTAGCTCTTTTGCCTTATTTCTGTATGCGTTACTTGAATAGCCTGAAATCATTATCGTATCGATATTTGGAAATCTATGATTAACTTCTTTTAACAATTCAAAACCATCAATACCAGGCATATTGATGTCTGTTAATATCAAAATAATATCCTGACCTTCTTCACTCTCCAAAATCTCTAAAGCATGGGCACCAGAAGTTGAAAAAGATAGAAGCATTTTATTGGCCTTAACCCAGTCTTCAAAAATATGCTCAAAGATGAATAGCACATCCTCTTCATCATCAACTAAAAGTACATGAACCCTAATCACGAAATCTCCTTAGGAAAACGAATCTTAAAAATTGTAAACTCGCCTTCTTTTGACTCGACAAAAATCTCACCATTATTCTTCTCTATAATCGATTGTATGATAGACATACCAAGCCCAGAACCTTCCCTTCCTGACTTTGTCGTAAAAAATGGCTCAAAGATATTATTTAGGAATTTTTTTGGAATCCCTTCACCGTTATCTTTAATTTCGATTAGTATATAATGATCTTGATCAAAGGTTTGAACAGACAACATAGCCTGACCATCTATATTCTTAAACTTCTTATCTAGAGAATATATTGAGTTTTCGAAAAGATTTAAAAAGACTGATTGAATATCATTAGTGAATACATGTAAATCTTCACTTGTATTTAGAGAGTATTCAAATTTGAGATCAACACCATCCGTTTTCAATGAAGAAGCATGATAGGCATACTTGAAAGACTCTTCAATAAGCTTATGTAATGAATACTTTTTCTTTCCATTAACCCTGGTATCCAACATAACATCTAGGATATTTTTAATTCTTAAGCTATGGGTTGAAATAATATCAAGCGCTTTACTCAAATCTTTTGAAACTTTACTATCATCACCACTCAAGCGCTCTTTAAGAACCATAGCAACTTTACTTGCATTTAAAATGAGATTTAGAGGATTCCTAATTTCATGAGCAATGCCTGTAGTTAATCTACCAAGCGCGGCCAATTTTTCTTGTTGAAGCATTGTCTCATGAGACTTTTTAATGAATTCTTCTTTCTCACTTACTTCTTTTGCAATAATCTCATTTAAGTCAGCAATTTTTTGATTTGCGTTCATCATAGCAAGCTCGACACCGATGCGACTTGCAAATAAATCAACAGCTGTTGCCACAAAGGTTGGATCTTTTATTGGGGCTGTATTCAAAAGAACAATCAAACCAAGAAAATCGCCAGAAGGAAGTAAGACAGGAGCACCAATATAAGCATCGACCTCCATATTCTGAAGCATTAGATCTTGTGGATAGTCTACGCATACATTCTCAGGATGCATGCAAACTCGTTTCCCCGTAATGACATCATGACAAGGAGTCCCTTCAAGATCATATTCTAAATTATCAATAAATTGCCCATTAGATATAGCAAAATCTGTAAGAATAATATTGGGATCACCTTCTTTAGGGCGACCGACAAAAATAAAATCAATCTCTAGATAAGTAGCAATATTCTTTAAGAGACTCTTTATGTAATCTGCACCACTTAAGTGCTGATTTATATTATAAATCTCTTTAATAATTTTAATTTTATCTTTCTCATCCATTAGGCTTACCATGACGCCTCACTTTATTAACGATATTTCATTATAAAAGAAATGCATAAGACATGGGTTTAAGAAATCTAAAGAAAAGTTTGGATGATATTAGCGCCTTCGACGACCTTTGTATCGTTTCTTGGCCTTAGGTTTAGATAAAGGATAATCATGATGAAATGGATGATCTAATACTTGAGAAATATTCTTTCCAATTAGCTTTTGAACATTACGAAGAAAAGGCAAATCTTTTTCACTGCATAATGATAGTGCCACACCTTCTCTTCCGGCCCTTGCTGTTCGTCCGATACGGTGAACATAGTATGTTGCATCTTCCGGCATATTATAATTAATAACAAGATCTACATCATTGATATCAATACCTCGAGAAGCAATGTCGGTTGCCACAAGAACTCGAATGGCACCAGAAGTAAAGTCTTCAATCGCCTTATTCCTCTGTCCTTGCGTTAAATTACTATGAATCTCCCCAACACTAACATCGCTGCGTGCAAGAAGTTCGACAACTTCAGAAACGGCATACTTGGCCTTACAAAAAATTATAATTCGCGATTTTGTTTTATCCTCTAATAAACTTAAAAGGAGATAATTCTTATTTTCTGCCAATGTAAAATAAACAGATTGTTCAATCTTATCTACTGTTGAAGATTGCGCAGCGACTTCAACTTTTACAGGTTTATTTAATATTTGATTTGCTAGTGTCTCGATTTCTTTTGGCATAGTCGCTGAGAATAGAACTGTCTGATGTATACTTGGAAGCCTACTCGCTATATCAACAACACCTTCATAAAATCCCATATCAAGCATCATATCCGCTTCATCAAGGACAAAGGTTTCAACTTGGGATAATTTAATGAATCCTTGCTCCATTAAGTCGATAAATCGCCCAGGAGTTGCTACGACAATATCGACGCCTTCATTTAGAGCAACTATTTGCGGAGCACTACTGACCCCGCCCATGATAACAGTCGAACGAACGTCGCCATTTTTTGAAAAGGAGAGAATACTTTCGTTAATTTGAGTTACCAGCTCTCTCGTTGGAGCAAGAATAATAGCACGACAGTGATTAGGCATAAGTTGCACTTCACATGTCATGAATTTTTCAATCATTGGTAAAGAAAATGCCGCGGTTTTCCCAGTTCCCGTTTGTGCGATTCCCAATAAATCACGGCCTTCAAGTAAAGTGGGTATCGACTTCTCTTGTATAGGAGTAGGTTTAACATGGCCAATATCAACAAGTGCATCCTGAATACATTTGCTTAGCTTAAAAGAATTAAAATCTACCATAGAGATTTATCTCGCATTTCACTCTTCTTGAAGAAATAGATTACTTAGAAACAGCTCTTGATTTTCGAGCAGGTACAACTTCTTGTTCATCAACGACATGACCATTTTCATAGAAGTATCTAAGAACACCTGTCTCTTTTGTTGAAGGCCTATAAACGCGGCCGTCAGCTGTCGTACACTCTGACTCAGAAGCGTTTGGCTCACAGAAGACTTGGTGTTTGATTGATTCTGTCAGTCCACCGTACTCTTTTTGTATTTCTTTACATTGAGGATCTTTAGTTGGTGCAAGTTTACCGCCTTTATAGACAAACCCACACTTATTAGAAAAATTCACACCATTGATAGATTGTGTGACGGAGTTAACTCTCCCCTCATTGTCGTATGTGAATTTCGTCCTGACTTTATCAACTGTTTCCTCTAAGAGATAGTCACCGCTTTTCCAATTTGCAATTTTAAATGAGAACTTAGGATGAACCTCGCCATTGTCGGCCACACAACTAAATGTTGTTGTCTTATTCTTACCATTCACTTCAGTAAGCTTGTAGAGATAACCAGATGGACACTTTTGCGAGTGTTTATAATGATCGACCTCATTTCTAGCAGTGACTGATGTGGAAGTTATTAAGATAAGAAGAATACTTAGTTTTTTCATAAGTACTTTATCGGTTCAAAATTCAACTTACTTTAGTATTTTAGTCAATCATCTTAGTAAATATATGAAATTATTAAGTTTTAAAAAATTATGTAACAAAAGATGCTAATGCTTCGAAGGACTAGAAAACATAACTAATAAACCTGATAAGAGGAAGAAAATGAAACAAATATTATTAATTGGTCTAGTATTATTCACATCCTGCAAAACGACAAGGCCACCGTTATCCGAGTTTTTTGGAGAGAGCTTAAATAAGCTCACTTATTTTGGTGAAAATAAACCAAAAGAAGAAGTTATCTCCTTAGGGCAAAAGCTTTTTTATGACACACGCTTAAGTAAGGATGGGACTGTTAGCTGTTCAAGATGTCACCTACCACAGCTACACTTCTCTGATGGCCTTCAAAAGTCTAGAGGGACAAAAGATCGTTCTGCTCCTAGAAATGCACAAACGTTAATAAATACTGCAGGTCAAATCTCACAACATTGGGATGGAAATAGACAAGATGTTGAGGAGCAAGCAGCAAAGTCATTCTTTATCAAAGTCCCTTTTGACCTTGATAATGAAGAGCACTTAAAAGAGAAGTTAATTAGCAATAATTATGCTCAAGATTTCTTTAAAGCATTTAATATAAAACTAGAAAGTGAAGATGCGAAGTCTCTTGTTAACTTATCTGCAAAAGCAATTGGTGCATTTGAGAGAACACTTGTTGGGCCATCTCGTTTTGATGATTATCTTGATGGAAATGTTAAGCGTCTGACAGTACAGGAAGAGAGAGGACTTAAGAAATTCATCGATTATGGCTGTATTGGATGTCACAGTGGTCAACTTGTAGGTGGTGAGATGTATCAGAAATTTGGTGTTGTTGAAGATCCTTACAAGTACACAAAATCCGAAAAAAGGGACCTAGGCCGATATAATTTTACAAAGAATGAAGATGATAAAGAGTTCTTTAAGGTTCCACCGCTTAGAAATGTAACTAAGACTGCTCCATATTTTCACGATGGAAGTGTTGCAAATCTTGACCAGGCCGTCTACATCATGGGTAAGGTTCAGCTTGGAATCGATATTGCAAAACAAGATCGTGACGATATTATCGCTTTTCTATCTACTCTTGAAACAAAAGAAGAGATTATGAAGCAATTATCAGAAATACCAAGTTTGCCTTAACTTAGTTATTCTTTCCAATTTGGATTGATTTTACTAGTGAGAACATGGTCTTGCCAGCTTCCTGCAATCATAAGGTAGTTTCTAGCAATGCCATGTTCTTCAAATCCAAGGGATTTAAGAACTTTACTACTTCGAATATTTTCAGGAATATAATTGGCCTCAACTCGATGAAAATTTAGTTCATTAAACATATAATTGATCCCACAAGAAAGTGCTTCGTTCATATATCCAAAGCCTTGAAACTTCTCACCTAATTTATAACCAACACGACAATTCTGAAAAGGTCCACGCTCAAGTGTTGTGAAGTTAACCATACCTATTAATTCACCACTTTCTTTCAAAAAAATATTGAATCGAACCGAAGTCTTATTTTGAAACTCATCTTTGGCATCTTGAATCTTCTTTGCCCAGTAATCTAACATGAAAAAGTCATCGGGTTTCTTGGGATCCCATGGAGCAAGATGGTTTTCATTATTTTTGTAAAATTCAAGAGTGGCAACTTCATCACCAAGTTCAGGAATTGCTAAAAGAAGTCTTTGTGTTTCAATTTTCATTAATAAAATATAAACGAAACAAAAAATCATGACAACGAAGTCCTAATATTTCTTAAGTTCTTACTTTACCAAACTTGCTTTGAGAAAATTTCAAATTTTCAATAATCTATACTCATGAATGAGTTAATTAAAAATCATCAAGATCGATTTATCGCTCAAAATACTGGCCTATCAGAAGAAGTGATCGATGCTTATTACCGAATTCCTAGACATCTTTTCATCTCTAAATTTAAGGATTATCCAGATAACTGGGTCGACTTAGATGATGATAATTTGGAGCGCTACCTTCCTCTACTCTATGCCGACCACCCTCTGGCGATATTTGGCAACCAAGAAGTTGTCTCAACAATTTCTCAACCTTCTTTCGTTCTAACAATCCTCGATTTATTAAATTTGGAGCCAGGTCAAAAAGTCTTTGAACTTGGCTGTGGAAGTGGATGGAATGCTGCCTTGATGGGACATATTGTAGGAAGAGAAGGAAAAGTTATAAGTGTTGAAATTATTCCAGAACTAGTTAAGAGGGCCAGAATATCATTAGATAAAATGGGCATTAAAAATGTAAAAGTAATTGAAGGAGATGGAACAAAGGGCTTCCTTGAAGATGCTCCTTATGACAAAGCAATCTTTACGGCCGGAGCTTATGATCTACCTAGTGTTTTTCATAAACAATTAAGAGATGATGCTACTCTCGTTTTTGTTCTGAAAGGAAGTCTTGAGGCGGATGTGTTATACGTATTAAAAAAAGATGATGTAGAAGGGTGCTTTATTTCAACCAAAGCAATTGCCTGTAGCTTTGTACCAGTCATAACGAGTTCAAAGCATAAAGTTTCAGAATTTAATCTTTCGATGGCCCTAAATCATACTCTTAAAATCTATCCAAATATAAAGGAAGTGGATATCCCCTGCCATCACATGATGAAACAACACGATTCTCTTTTTGTATGGGTATAAATATTTTATTAAGCGACTTCTTTGGAAATAATTACTTTTGTACCACGACCTAGCTCTGAAACAAATCTTACATTAAGACCTAACTCGCGACATACTTTTCTGATGATAAAAAGGCCAAGGCCTCGCCCTTGTTCACCATGAGTTCCAAGAGTACTTTTAAAGAGTTTATCCTCATTTCTATTAATTTCGTTAACAAGACCTGAATCAATCCCGATACCACTATCTTTACATGAAAGGAAGAACTCGTTATCAGTCATTTCAATTCGAAAACAAACCTCAGAATCTTCAGGCGAAAATTTAATTGCATTTTGTAGGATATTACCCAAGATACTATCTTTAAAAGCCTCTTTATTAGTTCTGATAGTAAAGCTCTTATCAATCTCTGATTCAATTCTTAACTTAATATTCTTCGCTACTGATTGATCTTGGTATTCAAAAATTAATTCTTCTAATAAGTCCCAAACAACAACATCAGTCATCAAAAATGAGCTAGAATTATCATCAACCACATTTCGTGTATTTTCAATTATTCCCTTAACCGACTTATAATAGATATCTAGTTTTTGACTGGCCTTTTCAATTTCGCCACGTGCGATTAATCTCTTCACATGTTCAACAATGAGCATTTTATTAGCAATATCGTGACTTATGATTCTATTGGCAAGTAGAACCTCTTTATGGGCCTCGCGGATTTTCCTTTCGGCCGTCTCAAGCTCTAAATTCTTTTTTTCAAGATCATTAGTATGTTGAAGATTTTCAATTATAAGATTCTTATAATACTTATCGAGCTTAAATAACCTTAGGATAACAATTTGGAGGGATGCAAAGATTGAAGGCGCCCCCATGTGCTCATTAACGTGATAAATTAGAATATTTTTATCTTGGCTTATTTCGACATCCCATGACATCGAATCAGACACTAGCTTTGGCAAGGCCAAGAAAACGATTCGATACATATCCACAAAAACTGGAAAAATATCTTCAGGACGATCAAAGGTCAGCTTAATATCAAATGTGGTTTTGCCTGTTTCTATTAACTCGATCTTAACTGCGTCTGTATAGAACGTCTTAAATGAGTATTTTAAGATAAAGTCACCCACAAAGCGAAAGCTGATCATTCGTGAAAGAATATCTAAGACACGTTTTACGTACTTATTAGTGAGTCCATGTTTCGTCATCGCCTCGTAAAACTTTTCATATTTATCATTTAAAGCTTCAGTAATGAGACGGTAATCATTCCACGTCATATACTTTTTTTCATCGCTAATAATGTCATAGTCATGCCCTAGATTTTCAAAGAAAACCTTTGGATCATCATTATTTTCAACGATGTAATTTATGTATGCATGGACTGCTTTATTGCTGACGTTCAAATCTTCCCCAAATTTAGTGGAATACTACCCCATAAGACTTATTTAATCTAGAGTATTGAGCAATTCTTATCTCAAGGTTAACCATATAAGTAGCTGATCTTTTAATGAAAAATTAACCAAAATTAAAACTATGAATCTGTTTTACTGCTAATATAAATTTAGTGCTAGTTCTTGTTGGAGAATGACCACTCTGCGTACAGCATATCGTTGCGTGTGCGGCATAACAAAAAAGCCCTTCTCACTGAGTAGGGCTTTTTTATTTCATGACATGCCGAATACCTTACCTTAGAATTTCTAAATGAATTTGGCCCTCTTTGATTTTGACGGAACAATTACCTTCAAAGACACATTTACAGAATTTATTTTCTATTCAGTAGGTCCTAAGAAATTACGTCTTGGAAAGCTCCTATTATCCCCTTTTATTCTTGCTTATAAGTTAAAACTCTTATCAGGCCCAACGATGCGTGCGCTTATCGTTAGATATGCCTATTCAAGACAAAGCACCACAACTCTTAAGCACCAAGGCCAAAACTTTTCTCAATCATTTCTTCCAAAGGTTATTAGAACTAATGCACAAGAAGAGATCGATCGCCATAAGAAGCTAGGAAACAAAATTGTTATAGTGTCGGCTTCTTTGGATCTCTATCTTGCTCCTTGGTGTGAGGCTAATGGTTTTGATCTTATTTGCTCTTCCCTAGAATCTAAGGATGGCAAATATACAGGTGGCTATTACGGTGGGGACTGTACAGGCCATATGAAGGCACAAAGGGTCAAAGAGAAGTATGACCTATCTAGTTTCGATAAAATCTACGCATATGGTGATACGGCCGAGGATCAGCAGCTACTAGAACTTGCTGATGAGCGCTATATGTGTTGGACGAAAATCTAAGTTTTCAGTCAATAAATTATACATACATTCAACTCTACGCTGTACTTATCCTAGCTCTCTAATCTATATTAAACAAAAACTGATTGCCTAGGAATTGTTATGATTAGAAAATACATCATCATCTTTGCTCTTTCATCTTTTGCATTTGCTAGTGAAAGTGAATTAAGTGTTGCGACTAAAGAACTATGTAAGAAGATTGGTAAAAACCATGCGCAAGACACTGTTCTTTGTAACAAAATCATTAAAAATGATGGGCCTCTCGATATCAATGTTATTCCTGTCTGCTCTGAAATTGCAAACCACTCAGTAATCTATGGCATGACTTGTGTAGAAAAAGCTGCGGGTAAAAAATTTCCAAAGAATGCCACTCAAAACTGCATTAATATCGCAAAGAAAGTTAAAGAGAATTCAGTCAATGCTATTGCCTGTGTTGAAGTTTCTGTAAATAAAGAGTTTGATAATAATATTTTAAAAACGTGTGATGTATTGGCAAACTACTCAACGTTTAATGGGTACCACTGCCTAAGTTACGCAGCTAATTCGAATTTTAGTGCCCCTGCTGCCGAATTTTGTACAGCAATGGCAAAAGAGACAAAGGACTTTGCAACTTATACATTTAATTGTTTGGAACTAACGGCAGATAAGAATCTATCTGAAGACGACTTGGCCCCATGTTTTGAAGAGTTACTTAATGGTGGAGAATTCGCTCCATTCAAAGCAAAAGAGTGTCTGCTACAATTTTAAGTAATTAGTAGATCGACTGCTCAGAATAAGTTGTAAATAATTCCAAAGCTTCGATACCGGCCAGAGAGTTACCAGTGGAATCTAAAGCAGGAGACCAAGTTGAGATAGACATTTCATTTGGGATAACGCCGACAATTCCACCTCCAACTCCAGACTTAGCAGGTATCCCTACTCGGTACGCAAAATCACCGACTGAGTTGTAAAGGCCACACGTCATCATTATGGCATTCATTCTCTTATTTTGGCTCTTAGTTAATATCTTTTTTCCATTCCACGGGTTTTGCCCATTTGAGCTAAAAAGCCTAAACGATCTGGCCAGATCAACGCATGACATTTCAATAGAACAAATCGTTGTATAAATATCAATTACCTTCGATACTTCATTATTGATATTGCCATAGCTTTTCATGAAGTACGTTAGCGCATAGTTTCGATTGGCAGTAGCAAGCTCTGACATTCTAACAGATTCATTAATAAAGATATTTTCGTTTCCACTTAACTCACGAATAAATTTTAAAACTTCATTTACAGGATCTTTATAGAGATCAATAAGTGTGTCGATAACAACGATTGCACCGGCATTAATAAATGGATTGCGAGGAATTCCTTCTTCGTTTTCAAGAAGAACAAGAGAATCAAAACGATTTCCAGATGGTTCTAGGCCAACACGTGACCAAAGTTTGGCGTCTAGTTTTTGATAAGCTAGAACAAGAGAAAAAACTTTAGAAATAGATTGAATAGAAAACGCTTTTTGGGCATTCCCAATAATATACTCGTGTCCATCATTAGTACAAATAGACATTCCAAATTGATTAGGATCAATCTTTCCAAGCTCTGGTATATAGTCAGCAACTTTACCTTTTCCGATAATAGGTGAAATCTCGGAATAAATCCTTTCTAAAATATCTGTATAATTCTCTTCCATGACTAGTAATATAGCTTCAAAATCTTATTTTTTTAATTTTAATTTTTAATATTATGAAACTCTTACTTACTACTTACTTAGATTTGAGAAATCAGGCATTTCATGATTCCACTTTTGATAGATTTTTTCGAGCTCTTTTGACTTTAGAAGAGTTTCCATATTCTTATCGAAGATCTTAATTAGCTCTTCAGACTTCTTTGTGCGAGCGTATCTAACATAGAGGTTCTTTGTAATCACAGGCTTCATTACGTACTTGGAAGGGTCTAGCTTTAGCGCCTTAAAATTCGGCATAATCGTATTTTTAGAATCAATGAAGAAATCAATACGTCCCTTTTCTAAAAGCCTAAGACCATTATCCGTATCCTGAAGCTCTTTCCAGTCCATCTTAGTTTTTAAATATTTGTGATAATCATAACCACGAACCCAGTAAACTCTTTTACCAGCTAAACTCTTTTGGCCCTGCCAGTCTTTTAAAGTCCCCTTTTTGAAGACGACCAGTGTGTACTCAACATCGATTGGATATTGAGGGTAAATTGACTCTTTGACTGTATTGTATGCTCCAAGCATGGCATCTTTGTGATTTTCATTCACATACTTAACGGCCCTAGGCCAAGGAACGAAGGTATAGTTAACTTTGATATCAGAGAGTGAATAAGCTTTCCTAACAACTTCGAAGTAGAGGCCACTTCCATCCTTATTTGTAAAATCTTTCCATTCAGGCGTTGAGATCTCAATTGTTTTAATCTCACTTGCAATACTCAAATTAGACCATATAAAGAGAATAAGAAATTGTATTAGAAGGTGTTTTGTCTTAACCATAACAATTCAAAGGCTATATTAACCAAATAGTATTGACAAGAAGGTACGCGCCACTTTTTCAAGATATCAGTATGTTAGATGGATTAATTTAGTTTTAAAAACTTTTCGATCTTCTTTAACTTGGCCTTATCTTCACTAATTCTATCTTTGATTAAGGCCTTCTTCTGTTCAAGATTCTTTTTGAAATTTTCACAAGGCTTACCCTTTTTAATAAAAGAGTCCATCCCACGTTTAATCTCACTTAGTGTAAAGCCCAATTCCTTTGCACTAGAGATAAAACGAATCTCTTTCAAATTTATCTTTGTATAGATCTTATAACCATTAATATCTCTTTGCGGAGGTGATATTAATGAGATCTTCTCATAATAACGAATCGTATCTCTTGATAAACCACTAATATTCTCAAGTTCAGAAATATTCATATTTTCCCTTTACTGTGGAGTTACTCCATACCCTATTATAAATTCAAAGGAGCTTATATGTTAATAACTCAAGTGCGAAATGCAACAATTTTGATTAGCTACAAAGAAAATCTTATTTTAGTCGACCCAATGCTTGCTAATAAAGGCATGCTGCCACGTCTTCGTTTCTTTGGTTCAAGCGTAAAGAACCCAACAGTTGAACTTCCGGAAACGTTTCATCAGCAAAAGGGACAGATCACTCATGCCTTAATTACTCATTGTCAAAAAGGGCATTTCGATCATCTTGATAGTGCCGGTAGAAAATTTTTAAGAAGAAAAAATATTGCTACATTTGCGACTCAAAAAGATGCAAAATACTTAGAGTCAAAAGGAATCAAATCATGGCCACTTGAAAAAAAAGATAAATTCTTTGATGGTTCAATTCGTCAAATTCCGGCCCAACACGTAAGAGGCTTTCTCTATCCTTTCCTTGAGCATGGAGTTGGTTATTTTATTAAATTACCAAATCAACCTTCTCTCTACCTTATGGGAGACACTGTTCTTACACCTCGAATTATTGAGTTTATCAAACAAGAACAACCTGACTATATCGTAGCGCCAACAGGAGTTGCCCAATTTGATATTGGCTCACCACTACTTCTTCCTAAGAAAGACATAAAGAAATTAATCGAGATAAGCACAGGAACAATCATTGCAAACCACATGGATGCTCTTGATCATTGCCGCCTATCACGAAGGGAATTAAAGGAATTAATAGGTAAAGAAGCAAGTAAGAGAGTCATCATTCCTGAAGATGGAGAGACTATTAAACTAAATTAGGGGGGCGAAATGCCCCCTACTTCTTTATCAGCTCAATGACTTTTAGAGTTGCCTCTTTAGCAGATGCGGGGTTTTGTCCCGTCACAAGTCTTTCATCGACGATAACATTTTCACTCCAGGCCTTACCATAGATATGCTTTCCACCTCTTTGAGCAAGCTTTTCTTCTAGTAAGAAAGGAATGATATCGAGTTGCTCAATCAATGCCTCTTCTTCTCTTGTGAAAGCAGCGAACTTCTTCCCATCAATAAGATACTTTCCATTTGATAATTTGATATCTGAAAGCGCGGCCGTTCCATGACAAATTGCTGAGACAACTCCACCCATTTCATAAAGCTCTTTTGAGATGCGATTGACTTCTTTATTATTGGCGAAGTCCCACATTGCACCTGAGCCACCACTATAGATCACAGCTGCATAATCTTTTGGATTAATCTTTGCTAGTGGAATCGTGCGAATAACCTTGGCCATAAGACTCGCATCTTTTAAGAAGCGATCATTATAGCTGTCCTTTTCGGCAAAACTATTCATATCAATCGGTGCACTTCCACCTTGTGGGCTGGCGATATCAACTTTAATACCGGCCTTAATTAATTCGTAATAAGGATGTGTTAATTCCGGTAACCAAAAACCTGTCTTCTTGCCAGTATTACCTAATTTATCGTGGCTTGTGACGACAATTAGAACCCTTTGATTTGTTTTGGCCAGAGTATTAGTTCCTAGACCAAGAGTAAGTAGTAAAGCTGAAATTTTAAATAACATACGCATATTTTCTCCTTTATCGTTTGTTGATTATGGAGTTAATATAGCGTGGCCATTTTTTGATTTCCTTTACATAGGTTGAAAAGTTGATTTTTTTAAGAACGAGATGCCTTTTCTAACCACAATTCACCCTTCTGGCGCATTTCTTCGTTTCGAGCAGGGTGCTCTGGATAGTAGATCTTATCATTGTCAGGCTCACACTCCCCTGCACAGAGATAGTAAATAAAGTCGCTAGATTTATTAATAAGGGTGTGGGCAACACCTGAGCCGGCCTTAAAATCAATGCCAGTAAATGGTTTAACAACTGACTCCTGACCATCTAAGTAGACATGAGGCTCACCTTCAAGAACAAAGACAAACTCCTCTTCCACAGAGTGGGCATGTGGCCATGACGTCCTCTTCCCCACAGGAATTCGTTCAAGCCAAATTGCGATATTCTTCATCCCAAATTTTCGGCTTAAGCAAACACCATTTGAGAACGTTTCAGTATCTCCTGGATAAGAAAAGCTATCATTCGTTAGGTTATCAAATCCATTATAGACCTCAATAGAATCATCTCTTAAGCTCTCATCAAATGTACCAGGCAGTCCATCATGTCCCCCTAGAATTTGCTTGGGCATATCGTCCCACCACTTATCCCCGCACTCTACTTTCAGGCTTGGATCGAGGTGAAAATAGTATTGGTTATCGGGCCTAGTTCGATCCCCTGAAACAAATAGCTCACAAGGAGAATCATAATTATTGATAAAGCAGTGACCGACACCTGTCCCCGCAGGAAAGCCAATGCTGTCACCTTTGCTCATTTTTTTAATCTTTCCATTTAACCAAAGATCAATTTCGCCAGAGATCACATAGACAAATTCTTCTTCTAAGCTTTCTGCATGAGGCTCAGATGTTCGATACCCCGGAGGAACTTTAAAGTAATGTGCCGCTACTCTTTTTAATCCAAAGTGCTTTGACATATTTGCATTTGTTCCACCAACCTTTAATTCTTCATTAAAGTGATTATCATTGATCTCTGTAATATCAACAAAGTGGCCCACATCTTTCAAATCTCTTTCCAAATCTCAATCCTAGTTAAACTAATTTCTCTTAGTATAACCGAAACAGAAAATTTTAGAAATTAATGCAAGAAAACTTTTGTTCAGCAGTCGCCATTATACTTGGTGATTGGAAGTCAATACGATGATGAAACTTAACGTCGTCATGTAGCCTAAAGCTCTCGCCCCCACAAATATTAACAATAGAATCAAGGGCCATTTCAAATGCATCAAGCTCAGCATGCTTACCTGCTAATATATTAGCGACTCGTGAATGAGTGTGAAAGTACAGGGCCTTCCCCTTAGCGGTGAAAATATCTTGTGCAAAAGTATTTAGTGATAAGAGCGCACAGGCCATGATAATGATAGATTTCATTTTTTCCTCCATTTAGTTGAACTAATAATGATCAAACATTATGGATAAGAAAAATAAGTATTAAGTGATTATATAATAAGATTATTTTATTTCTTACGATCGTAGCAACACTATATCCAGAGGAGGTAATGGAACCCTATTTCTGGCATTCAAATTGCTCTATATATAGCTAAACTACCTATAATTAAGGGATTTATATGAAGCTTTCACTTATAAATTTGATTAGTTTAATGACAGTGTTTACTTTTAATACACTAGCAAGTGACTGCGATTTTAATAAGAAGAGCATCGACCCTTCAGCTGAGATCATCGGAAATATTAAGCTTATAGAAGTTGCGACAAATGCCCTTCGTATTAAGAGAGGCAATCTTGATATCAATACAGACCTAAGCGAAATTAAAAAGATCGATCGTAGAAAGCAAAAGAATAAGAATTCACCAAAGATATTAGATGCGGTAGGAAGAATTGATATTCGTTTTTCAAATGGAGATAGAGCGAGCTGTTCGGGAACATTAATTGCGGCCAAACCGGGACAATCTAGCCGTACAATTAGCTCCGCTGGACACTGCTTTGGAAATACAAAGACAAAGTCAAAGTATGATATCAAATATATCACATGGATAACGACGACAAAGAGTGGAAAGAAAATCGCAGCAGACCTTACTCTAGAAGACTTAAACCTTGACCATGACAATGCTCTACTTTCTATGAAGTACAAAATTCCATTTTCAACGATTACACCTGCTCTTTATGAGAATGAAGTGGCCTTCGACCCAAGTGATATGATTTTCTATAATGAGAAATCAAAAATTATCGCTGCCGGTTATAGCACTGATGACTACCTTGGAAAGAATGGAGAGGTCTTAACTTACGACGACCAAATTACTTACAACCACCTTAATAGGTCTTTATCAGACGAGTTAAATCACATCTCAAGTATTACTTTTGAAACTGTTTCATTTTCTGGTGCAAGTGGCGGTGCTCTTCTAATCGATACAGATCTTTCTGAGGAAGATATCGCAAACCCATACAAGCAAACTTACTATATCGGTACACTCATTCAGGTTGGAGGTAATGGTGCTGAGATATATGGATACAAAAATAGAAGCACAGTGGGAAGTGATATGACAATTTCAAGATCGTATCAAATGCTTAACCCTGAAATTATCAATCATTTGAATGACAAATAATAAATTTAGAGTAATAAAGACAAATGAGTTTTAATGATCACCTGGTCCTCGCCCCTATTCGCGGCGTAACCAACTATGTTTATCGCAATGCCTTGGAGCAGACCTTTTCTGGCGCTGATAGTGCCATCGCTCCTTATATCGTGACGAAAGAATCAAATGAACTCAATGAACGTCAACTCCACGATGTTCTTCCCGAAAAAAATCTCATTCCTACAACGGCCCAAATTCTTACAAAGGAAATTGATCAATTCCTATATGTGGCCAATATCTATAAAGACTTTGGTGTAAAGAAAGTTAATTTGAATATGGGCTGCCCATATCCAATGGTGGCCAATCGAACAAAAGGCTCAGGACTTCTTCTTCATCCTCAAAAAGTAGAAAAGCTCTTAACGGGAATTAAAGAAAAGTGTCCCATCGAATTTACGGTTAAGATTCGCCTTGGGCGTGAGGATGTCTCAGAAATTAAAGAGATCATTCCCATGATTAATAAATTAGAAATTAATGATTTCACAATCCATGCTCGCTACGGAAAACAGATCTATGTTGGCGGTGTTGACCTTGATGCTTTTGAAGAGTGCCTACCTCTTTTAAATACACCTCCTTGCTATAACGGTGACATTAATACAGTTGAAGACTTCAAGACTTATAAGGCAAGATTTCCGCAGATTAATCGCTGGATGGTAGGACGCGCGGGCCTTTCAAATCCTGCCCTCATGGCCCAAATCAAAGGTTCTAAATTTAACGAACAAACCTATCTGGCAAAATTCATTGAAATGCATAAGCTAATGACTGAAGAATACCTCTCAATGGACAATGCTAAATCAGACTACCTACAAAAGATGCGAGGCCATTGGCTCTACTTCAAAGATATCTTTGAGAATGAGCATAAGGTTTACAAGAAAGTGAAAAAAGCAAAATCCATCGAGCACTACAATGATGTCGTTGAGTGGATCTTTGAGCAGGATCTTAATCCTGACTTTTTGGATTAATTTTTTTGTTATTACCTAAGTAACTGCAATCGTAAAAAAATTAGCGCGAACCAGGTTAAATAGGACCTCTCCAATCAATGATTTAAAACTAAAATTATCTTCTTACAGAGTATTATTTATTTTGTTTAACACACCAATTAAAAATATCGTTTGTCATTTTACTTAAAGGATTTCTATGATGGTCAACTTCATCTCTATAAGTATTAAAAATATACTTATATAATAGATCTTCAGTAATCACATGACCTTCATCATTCAACAAGTTTTTAGTATATGATAAATCAAATAGTTTGTACTTATCAAAAACTTCAACAGCATAATCCGTAAATGGTTCATATCTCTCTTGAAGTTTTAAATCCTCGATTTGTTGATTAACTTTTATACAATCTAAACAATCCTCATGATTTTTAGAGCCGACCAATAACTTCTTTGGATAAAGAGGATCTTCCTTTGTAAAATAAAGTGAGAAGTTAAAGCATTTACTAATGTTATCTAAATGTGGATGTAGATGAGTATTGACAGAGAAAGCTGTGTTAGACTTACTCGAGGAATTACAATACTTACACGAAGGAACTAAATTATAGTAGCTTATCGCAAACATTGGAAAATCTGAAATAGGTAAAAAATGGTCCAACTCAGCTCGCTGAATTTTATTGTCACTTGAACCAACAACATAGATAAAATTAATATTACAATAAGGACAAACAAAAAGTCCCTTCTTTACCACTATTTCATACGCGTTCCAAGAGTATCCATTAGCTGTATAGCTCTGTTCGGTTAGATATTTATAAGGAAAAATCTTATCTATTATTTTTTTAAATCTATTGTCATTTTTTTTATATAAATCCTTAAAAATATATTTAGGATTATTACCAAATTCGTTATTCAAGTTTTCTAATTCTCTAGGCCTAGATAATAAAATATTTTCAAGCTGATTATCAATTTCCTTAAGAAGTGCTACATATTTTGATGCGTTTTTTCTATAATACTTATAATCAGGATAATCTTGTTTCTTGCCTCTTGTATAAAAGGTCATCATTTTGGAAGTATCTATTTTATTAAAGTTCGTACTTGTAAAATCTTTATAAATTGACTTCAGTACACTATGGTGAATATCAAAATTTAAATTACGCTTTTGTGGAGATAATATTTGTTCAAATACATGTAGATATATTTGAATAAAATAACGACAACGCTTCTCAACGGCAAAGTAGTGATTATTAGCTGATAAGTCTCGATCTCTTATTTCAATCATTTTTTAAATCTTTAATCTCTTTCATAATTTTCATTAATTCTAATTCTTTTGAACGTATCAAACTCTGAACTGACAATTTGTTTTTAATTTTCCCCCAAAAATAATTACGTAAAATATTATCTGAAATTTTTGACACAAAAACTTCTAATTCATTAATATGTTTCTCTATTCCTTCTTCAGACTCAACTAGCTTTAAATAGTGTTCAATTTTTAACTTAGCAAAGTCACCTACAAATCCATTTTTCAAGAAATATTCGTTTTTTAACAAATCGCCGATGTTTGCTGCAAAGCTATTTTTCAAACAAGGGATACTATCGTTCCCTGTTTCCAAACTGAGAATATTCACTGTGTCACCAAAAATATCACTTAGAACAAATGGGGAATGAGTTGCTAAAATTATTTGAATATTATCAATATTAGTTAAAACTTTAGAAGTTTCCTTAAGAAAAGTAGTAATAAATGATTGCTGATAAAGAGGGTGATAAAAGGCTTCAATTTCATCTAAAAGTATAATTACATTTTTTTCATGCTCACTATCTTGCTCTATTAACGTATTTACATGATTAAGTCTGTAGAAGAGTTCGAACATCTTTTTCTCCCCAGTACTCAGGCCATCAACATGGAGACGAAGTGCATTTATTCCTCTAAACAACTGTTTATATAATCTTAAAAACTCTGTTTCATATTCGTCGAAATTCTCAAAGATTAATTTATCTTTATGAACATTCAAAGATTTAAAATCTTTACGAACAAATCGAAAATTACAATAGTCTTTAATCATTCTAGGGGCTCTGTTTTCAGAGTTCTCAAATGCAGATAATAGCTCATCTAAATCATCTTCATATCTTATTTTTCTATATTCTTTTGAAGTATAAAAACAAGATAGTAGTACATTTAGATAATCTACAAATAAATTAAACCTGTCTTCTTCAGTCGCACAGGACATCACATCCTCAAAAACTGCACATAGTATTACAATCTCATCTAAAATACCCCAAAAATCATAACTGTTAAAAACTTTGACATATAGATTATCAAAATAACTAAGTACTTCTTCAAAGTTTGATATAGTTGTTTTATCTTCGTAACCACTATCATCAGATAATATACGTTTCTCAAAACTACTTAAGAATTTAATTAAATTTCCTATTGTATCAGATGAAACAAGAAGGTTCATTCTTAATCTTTTTATATGGCTGGCATTTCCGTGCCAAATAACATACTGTAAAGCAAAATCTTCTTCAGCGTTAATAAAACTTTCAATATTCCCCTTTCCAGAGTGAAGGAAAGATTCTGTAATTACAGTTCCTCCAGATCGAGCGAGGAAATTAGTTGATATATTATAGTATGTATTTTTATATGTTGATCTTGTCTCTGCAAAGTAAGAGATGTGATCGGAAAAAGCGGGAGAATGATGTATAACTGAAAAGTTTAAATTTTGAAGATCTCCATTGTCCTTTGTAATCATCGTATCAAATGAAAATGAACTATCTAATTGACTATCAATACAATAAAGCCTTTTATCCTTTTCATAAACTACGACATACTTAGTATCCAACAAGGACTTTTTGTCATAGATAACTTTATATAAAAAATCTAATGCGGTTGTCTTCCCTGAAGCGTTGCCACCGACAATAGCAGAGACATCTTGAACAAAAGGTTTCGAATTATAGCGAGTATTATAAAATCCATTGATTGTATCATTTTTTTTGACAGAGAAAAACATCTTCTCTTTTTTCACTGTATAATTGCTTGAGAAATTGAATTCTTGATCTTTTAACACCTGATAAGAATTGATCCACATATATATTAACTTCAACTAAACTCCTCGTTTCATTACAAGCAAATTTGATTTAAAGCCTCTAGATCAAATCAGACTTGATTAGTTTTATTAATGGATAGATATTATTAATATTATAGTATTTTAAGTTCTCTATCAAAAAAACACAAAGTTAATAGCTGACTTTTTACTATAAAGAAAATGAAGAGTTTTTGTTCCAGGTGCCTTTTAATTGACCTTGCATTAAGAAAATACACCTGGAACCTATTACCTCAAAAAGGCTAGAATCATTTTGGTCTGCGGCCAATAAAAGAAAAGACCATTTCTCAATGGCCGTAACTAATAATCATATTTTCTTATTATTTATTAAATTTGGGTCTAATAGGACTACTGGGACTAATCTTTTTTAATTAACTCTGGTACATGTAAGCTAATAAAATTATCGGTCAATTCTTCACCTCTTCTTGATAACAGTTCGATATCATCAACGCTCATTGGTGAGAAATTAGTTGGGTACTTATTAACTTGTTCTCGAGAAATTGAATCTAAATATAAATTTTCATATGCTGAGTCATCTTGATTTAAAGTTGTTAAAACAAACCCTTTAATACGCCCATCAGCCTTCAAGTCATTGAGCACTTTAAAATTCATACTCCTAACTCGTCTCATTGTAACTTCTACACATCTACCAAGACGGCCGAACAGGCTCCTATTTCCTTTACTATCAAATGACTCAGTTTCAGCATCAAATGCAAAAATATAATCAGGGTTCACGGGAGAATACCCGACTTTTCTATGACGAAAAAACAAAGGAGTAATTCCTAAATTTTCGTAGACTCCACCATCTGTTAAACTAACCCATTTTTTAGTTCCGCTATTGAACTCTATATTTAAGTCAAGCGGGGCTAATAATAGAGGGAATGCTGCTGAAGCAGTTACTGCTTCAGCTAATTTAAACGAATTTATAATCTCACCATGAGATTTATTATTTTTCCAACTTGTGACTTCTAAATTACTAAAACGAAATGCTGTTCCATCATCTACATTGGTTGCATTGAAGATTGCTTCTATTCCATTCCGCGTACTAGAAGATAACTCTTTATCCCTTAAAGTAGTATTTAATTTTTTTGCCAATCCTTTTGTCATTGAAAAATGCTTAGGAATAAAGAAACTTGTCTTAAATATCTTGTTAATACAGAAAAACAAAAAGATCAGTATATTGTTAAAGAATGATCCTAACAATTCATGAACCACATAGTTAGCAGCTATTGAACTCTTTAAACCTTCCTTCAGCACCCCTACAACTCTTTGCTCGAATTCCTCAAAGCTTTCTTCACTATAGGAGTACATTCCATTTATAACCGAACCACCTGAAATACTCGAAATACATTTTACATCATTTAGAATCCCATGTTTCTCGAGAGATCTCAAGCATCCAAGATGAAAAGCAATTGCCCTTGAGCCACCACCAGATAAACATACCGCAATTTTACTCATATTTATCTCCATCAAGAAAAAGATAAGAGCCGACATTTAACTTTGGAACAAAGCCAATTATAAACATGAGAAATTCATTACTATCTTCTTCTAAAAACTTCTTAGCTGCTTCAATATCTTTAGTACTCGCCTTAGAAATACTATTTGGATGAGTATGCCAAGTCCCTAAATACTGAACAGAACTATTGTATTTATAAAGTAACTTCTTAGAATATTCTTCAACACCTGCTATTCCGCAAATAAATTCTGTTTTCGAATAAGTACTATCTTTAGGTGCAGATGTTGCGCGTTCAATCCATATAGTATTAAGATGCCTAATGATCCTACCGTATAGTAAACCACCATTTTCTATATCTTCACCTCTTACTTTGTTACCAAACTCAATATGGTTTTCAAGTTGAACTCTAACATTCTCAGGTAACACAATTTTATAGTCATGATTTTTATCTAAGATAACTGAAGGGTTTTCACTTAGAAAATATTTCAACTTAGTACCTGCATCACTTCGCTCGATATATGCTAGTACATTAGTTGTTTCAGACAACTGACTTTTCAGTTGCGCTATAAACTTCAACGCTTCATTAGATATTGTTGAGACTTCCATTTCACCAGCTCTAAAAGTCGGTTCAGAACAGCCTGGTTCAGGTTGAAATAACATTTTCTCAAATTCATTCTTGTCAGGCCAAAAAGAATTAACTATCGACTTTGCAGATGGTTCATTTAGTAACTTGTTTTTCAAGCATTCATACAGATATTTTGGTCCAACTGTTGACTCCTTATGCCAACCAACAATGATTGCATTTTTAGCATAACCATCAATTGAAACTGAAAAGTTATGTTTAGCTGAAACGTCATCTTTCTTATTCTCAATAAAGTCATACACAATATTTGAACCAGTTGATTCAATAAATAAATCAGCTTCATCAAATAGATTATTATATTCTGACTCAATATTTTGAAAATCAGTAGAGTATGCAGTACCATTGACAGAATATTCCTTATTTAGTGAATTCAAAATTTTCTGAGACTTATAACCACCTACATCATCCGGCCTATATAGTTGTCTACATAAAATTGGAATAGTCACAATTCCAGAATCAATAACGTCAATCTTACTTACACCACAACGGCCTAATGTATGAGCAACATGGCTACCAACAGCTCCTGCCCCTAACAAGACAGCTTTCCTTAAAGCTCCAATGTTCTTAGACAACGTTGAGCTATCACGATAGTTAACAAGTTCATCCCTACCTTCAGTTACACAGGCCCATTTAATTTCTCGTCCCCCTAAAAGGCTTGTAAGTTTCTCTTTAACATTCTTGATCTGACTGCTACCTTCAAATTCTTTTAATTTGCTAAAGTCACAACTGACTTCCCAAAAAGTTAAATGATACTCTGTTGAGTCATTGTCACTTCTTCTTCTCATGGGTGTTCCTAGACAGATAAAAAAAGGTAAACCTTCTGACATTTGAGGTAAGGTACTGTTAATGCAATTTAACATTTCAATGCTTTCTTCACTGCTAAGAACATTTTCAATAAACTCTTTTCCATTCGTAGGATAATCATAAGGAAAATCTTTGTTGAATAATATTGTAGGTATATATGTTTCTTGCGAGGCAAGCTTATTGAGATTTTCTACTCCTTGAATAAAGTCTGTTACTCTAAAAACATTATGTGTATATGTTTTAATTTTAGTAACACCAATCCAATTGTCATCTAATACTTTAGGAGTGCTCGAATCTACATGAATCATTTTTGTAGACTTTGCTGAATTTATATTAGCAGGAGGATGCAAAGCATCTGAACTGTCGTTAAAACTATTATCATTTGCTTTTTTCAGCCATGACCATAATCTATTTATAAATCCAGCCATACCTTGTTCTATATTCCACTCTATTCTTGGAGCAAGATATAAGCAGATTTGATTGCCCCATTGAACATGTGGTAAACTATTAAAGTTTTTGTGGACACTACGAACCCAAGGAGTTTTGTAAGGATAGCCACTAGGTATATAAACCAAGAATTCTTCTCTAGCACGAATTCTATAACCATTAGAGCATTCACCATTTAATTCTGAAGTATCTAATCCTATCTCTACAGTAACGAATCCTTCGCCTTCCTTTGAGTTTTCGATAGAAATAAGTCCACCAAGGTCTTTTTCTAGACGAGTTAATTCCTCAAGCCCTTGTTCAAAGCCTAACATTTAAATCCATGTCCAACCTGACTAGTATGCCCAGCTGAAACTCCTAGAGACTTTTTCAAGGCACTATCAACACTTTCTCTTTTCGATTTAGAAGACTTCCCATCATATGTGAAGCCGTTATTATCAACACTAAATACTATTGGCTCTGGAGATTCCTTATTAGGATGTTCTTGCGTGCATAAAAAGTTGTCATTAGAGTCTAGAATAGTAAGATATTTCTTTTTTGCTTTGATATGTGGAGGATTATCGCCATCCTTATCTTCATTCCTAAATGCCTCGCTACTTGAAATAATATAACCTCCGTCCAGCATCGCTTTAGAAATCATTTCCATAATATCAGATTGGAACTCATCCTTTTTATCATCACTTCTTAAAAACATTACTTTTTTAGAACAATGGTGTGGTGCTAGCATTACATTAAAGTCAATAGACTCTTCGTTATTACCTTGGCTCGTTTCAAAAACCTTTTTGAGAGTTTCATAAGAAAGGTCACCTAAGAATAAAAACTTTCCTTTTTTATCTCCAGACTTAAGAGTTAGTTGAAACCCTATACTAGTTTCATTTCTCTCCTCTTTTTCAAGTTCATACTTAAAAGGTGAATGGACAAAAACTTCAATTTCACCCCCCAAGTCAACTTCGTTAAACGTTGTAACTGCTTCACCTGGTATCGTAATAACTTCTTTAGTCAGAATATCATCATACTTACCACTATCAAGAATACCAGCATAACCAATAACCTTGATTCTATCACCTTCCTTTAATTCCTTATCCCCTAATAGTTTAACTCGTCTCTCAGCTTCTTTTTTAAATTGATATGCTTCCTCTCCCAAATCCGTGAATGATTCTTGGAAGACTCTCGGCGTACACCAAATCTCACCTATATCTACAGCCTTTAGCAATTCACCAAAGCCCTTTACATGATCCAAGTCAGCATGCGTCAAAATAAATACATCCAAAAAGGGTTTATCAGACTTTTTAGGTAAAGAATTCTTTAACTCTTCAACTATTTCAACATATGGCTCATCTTCATCAACTGCCTTTGACATGTTGTGTAAGTCTATTTGAATTGTTTTATCCTTGATAAATACTGTAGATGAGTCTCCTGTGCCAACTGGCCAAAATACTACTCCTAAATCTGGTTTTGTGAATGACATAATCCCTCTCTTAATGTGTTGATATTGTTCAAGCGTCAGCCTCTAAATAACAAGTTGGTAATCAGATGATTTTTGTCAACCCCTGTGCAGAAAATAAAATACATTTTACATGTGGTTGTTCTTTTGCCATGGAGTATTATGTGCGAACAAATGAATTAGAAAGAATACTTAGAAGAATGCATAATTTCCGCAAGAAAGAATATAACTTTGTATTCCATGTCGATGGTAAACCTCTAAATTATGGAACAATCCAAGAGAACTATAGAGGTGCACAACGTAAGAGTAAAATCCCCTACTCTGGAACCCATATCTTAAGACATGGAATGACCAAACTAGCTAGAAAAGTTGGAGGTGGTCTTGATGCAGTTATTGCGTTGACTGGCCACAAAGATCTAAAGTTTGCTGACCATTACTCCAAACCCAACGCAGAACACCAAAGGACATATCGGTTAAGATAATGAAACATATAAACAACTACAAAAGACTGAGCAATGTAGATAGCGATAATGTAATCGTTTTAAGAAAGAGGAAGCTATGACTTTTTACTAGGGAATTTTAATACATTTGAGACTTCATGAATTTCACTCTGACTAGAAAATATCTTATCAAGGGCATCAACTGCCATATCTCTTGTTACTTTCTCATCTTCAGAGTGAGACTTGAAAATATTCACTAATGTATTTGGCCAAGAATAAGATGAGTTCCAAACGTACTCAAGTACCTCTTCATATTCTTTAGTCAATGCTAACTTTTTCAAATCAAGATCCTTGAATGGATTAAAATAGATATCTTTCGGTTTAGCTGTTTGAACAGACGTATGAATGTGAACAAATGCATGCTTAAGATTTCCAGAATCAGGATGGAAATGAAACTTTAATTCATATTGCTTATCAATTACGAGAGAATATTCAAACTCGACCAGCCTAAAGGGTTTCTCATATTCATAACCAACTTGGTAAAAAGTTTCCTTAATACCTACTGATCCATTTCCTCCCTTAAAATAAGAGAAAGTAACATAACCTATATCATGACCCAAAATAGTGCCATTAAGTTTATCTAAGCGAATTACGCCATCCAAGTCTTCATATCTTTCATGTAAAGATTCAATTGTAAAGTGACCTAATGAGCTCACGATGAATGGAGATAATTTAATACATTTCTCTAAAGGATAAGATGGCATATAGCCATTTTAAGATATTAATCCAAGTTTTGAAACAACAGAATCATCTAATACAACTTCTTTGCTGATTACTTTATCAATCAATTCTTGTGGTGTATCAACGCTATACTTTTTCTTCATAGTTGCGAATAAAGCCCACAGCTCTTCCTCACTCACGGACGTTGAGAATCGATTTAGATGTTCAGTGTATGTTAATTCTGCTTGAGTATCCATTTTCGAATATTCCTTTTTTTCTACAGCACCCATTTATACACCTCATTTTATATCAGACAATTCACAATGTAATTATAACAGACCGCAGTATAAAAACAATACACCCGGAATAGCTTGCAGTTCATAATTACAACGGGTTACAAAGTCGTGACATTTTGGTTCTACTAGGGTCTAATTTGTTAATATGACAAGTTTTTACAAATAATTTTAATAAGTTAGGTGCCCTATTCCAGAACTACCAGAAGTCGAAACCATCAAATCACAAATCTCACACGTTCTCCCAATGGAGATCGAAGACGTCGCATACTCGGACGTGAGTGATTCGATTGTGAAAGATAAGGACTTCAATCCAAAAGGTATGACTCTTGAACGAGTGGAGCGCCAAGGAAAAGTTCTGCGCTTTTTCTTCACTGACACCCATGGAAATGAGTGGCGTGCAATTTCTGGTTTAGGGATGTCTGGATCGTGGCGAATTGCTACGCAAGAAATTACAGAAAAGCACACCCACATAAAACTCATTGGAAGAAATGCAAAGGGGCCTCTGCACTTGGGCTACATCGACCCGAGACGCTTTGGAGTTTTTCATCTCTACTCTCCACCAAATGAAGCGACTTGGCTTACGCGCTTAGGACCAGATGTTTCTAAAGCAGAGTTTACACTTGAGTATCTTTTGATGCTTAAAAAAGAAAGGCCTAATAAAGTTTTAAAGCCGTTTCTTTTAGAGCAGAACTTTTTTTCTGGTGTTGGAAATTATATGGCCAGTGAAATATGCGCCCGTGCGGGAGTTCGCCCGACTCGTCGTATGAAGACACTTACAAAGCTTGAGCTTGAAAAAGTTTTCATGGCCGTAAAGATTGTTTTAGATGATTCCATTAGTACTGGTGGCACGACTTTCTCTGGTGGCTATCAAGATGCCTTTGGTGAAAAAGGAGAAGGTGTAAAAAATCTTGTGGTGTTCTATCAAAAGATTTGTGGACTTTGTAAAGAGACAGAAGTTAAGAAGATCACACTTGCTCAACGTGGGACTTACTACTGTCCTCACTGTCAGAAATAAGACTTACTCCACAATTAGATAATCTTCAATCTTATAGTGATTTAATTGATTTACTAAATAGAGTCTTCCCTTCTTTGTGATGATACGAAAGAAGTCATTTCCTATTTCAGGGTCGCGAAGTTTTTTTCTAAGACGACTTAAACTCACATCCATTGTGTTCTCACTAGTTGAACCAAAGAGAATATCTGTAAGCTTTCCCTTTTCTCCGTTACCCGCGCGATTGATGAGACGAAAGAGTTCCATGTCAGTTCGGCTTATGATGTGAAAGAGTTTGTAAATTTCCATTAAGTGAAAGCGGCCATAGAGGGCGTCGATAAACTCCTTCTCCCCCATGCTCTTTAGCACACACAGGTTTCCTCCAAGCGGTAGAAAGCGATTAAGGTTTGGCTGAGTAAAGTCATCGATCACATAGACAAATTTTAGAGTGGTATATTTGATTTCTTCAATGAGCTCATCTGGAATTGTATCGAGTTCAATAATAAGAAGTTCTCCAACTCCTGTTTGAGAAGGTAGGACATCTAAGTATTCAATGGTAAGTCCGAACGCTTCTTCAATAGCATCCGCATGAAAGAGTTTTCTCTTATCACTTGTGTATGCCAAAATTTTCATTTCTACCTCTAAGTAATTTTACTTGAAACGACTAGGTAGGAATCTTAATTTTTTCTAATAAATGTTTTGGTATTTCGTAATTCGTTAAACGACTGACCACATAGAGTCTTCCGCTCTTTGTGATAATACGAAAGAAGTCATCGCCGATATTTGGATCACGCAGCTTCTTTCTTAAACGACTTAAATTTACGTCCATCGTACTTTCACTAGTGGAGCCAAAAATAAGTTCACTTAATTTAGACTTCTCTCCATTACCGGCCCTTAGGATAAAGCGAAATAATTCAACATCGGTATGACTAACTAGGTGAAGTATCTTAAACATCTCCATTTGATGTATGCGACTTGTGAGAATTTCTATGAAGTCTTCAAATGGTGTGCCCTTAACAGCAAATAAATTTCCACCAATAGGAAGCAATCGATTTAAGTTGTGCTGCTTAAGCGTATCAACCAGCGTCACGAACTTAACTCTCGTATACTGCGCCTTCTCAATAATATCATCAGTGATCTCATCGAGGTCTAAAAGCAGAATTTCTCCAGGGCGAAGGTCAAATGGTAATTCATCTAAATACTCAAACTTGGCACCATAGAGGGCCTCGATTTCCGCCTCCCTAAAGATTTTCTTATGATTAGATGTGTAAGCCTTTAATTTTATTGACATAGTAAACCTTACGTATTTGTAAGTAAATAATATTGCCTAAACATATTATCATCATGTTGTACCAATAACAATAGTTGGTAAATAATAAAACTGGAGGTTATGGATGAAAGAAAGAAGAGTGTTTGAGAACATCGCTGAATTAATTAGAGTCAAAAGACGTTCTTTATCACCTAAGGTGTCACAACAAGGATTGTCGTACCGCCTAGGTTATAAGAACGGGCAATTTATAAGTAATATTGAACGTGGGCTTTGCTCAGTACCACTACGTTCACTAAATACTGTATGTAGTGTTCTAAAAGTATCTAAGGAAGAACTTAAAGAAGTACTACTAAAAGACTATGAGCAAACTATTGATAACTACTTTGCAGAAGCTGCCCAAGAAGAGGCAAGCACTATTGTAGAAGCGAGGGACGCTTCTTCAAAAGATAAGGAACGAAAGGGAAATTTTGAATTTGCCAGCAGTTTAGTAATCTAAGTAAGTCACTAGGAAAGGTGACTAAATTCCCCTCAGGTGTACTTAAAAAGCACTTCGATTCAATATAATCTGAGTACACCTGAGGAACTTTTTTCAAATTGAGAATAATAGGCCATAATGCATACACATAAAAGTACACGCATACGAGGTCTAAATGGAAACTCAATCCCCATTACAAAAACTAATCAATCATTTTAAAAATAAGCGCGGCCAAATTTATACGGCCACGTTCTTTTCAGTTTTAAATAAAGTATTCGACATTGCTCCTCCCCTTTTAATCGGTCTTGCCGTTGATACAGTCGTCAAGCAAGAAGACTCATTCCTTGCAGGCATGGGAGTGACAGACAAAGTTGAACAAATCTACATTCTAGGTTTTCTCACATTTGTGATTTGGGCCCTGGAGTCATTATTTGAATACTTATTAAAACTATGGTGGCGTGGACTGGCCCAAGAAGTTCAACACGATCTTCGTATGGAAGCCTACGATCATCTTCAAAACTTACACATCTCTTTCTATCAAGATAATAACTCTGGGAATTTAGCGACAATTCTAAATGACGACATCAACCAACTAGAGCGCTTCTTAGATGTTGGGGCCAATGATATTATTCAAACCCTAACAACAGTTGTCTCTATCGGTGGAATCTTCTTTTATCTTTCTCCGCAAATTGCCCTATTATCATTAACACCTGTCCCATTTATTCTTTGGGGAAGTTTCTACTTTCAAAAGAAGGTACAACCTCGCTATCAAAATGTTAGAAGTGAGGCCGGACTACTTGCGAGTATGCTTGTAAATAATATTGCAGGGATGATGACGATTAAGTCATACGTTGCTCAAACATTCGAATATGACCGCTTAGAGAAGCAATCAAATCAATATGCTAAGGCCAATAAAGATGCCATTCGCGTCTCTTCTTCTTTTAGTCCAATCATTAGAATGGCCGTTCTTTGTGGGTTCCTATTCACTCTAATCATCGGTGGTATCGATGTTCTTGATGGTAAGCTAGAAGTTGGTTCTTACTCTGTTCTAATCTTCTTAGTTCAAAGACTACTTTGGCCACTAACAAGACTTGGTGAAACTTTTGATCTTTACCAAAGATCAATGGCCTCAACATCTCGAGTGATGGAGCTAATTGAAACAGAAGTTAAAGTAACTGATGGTGATAAAGAGCTTGAAGAATTTAAAGGAGCTGTTGAATTTAGTGGTATTAACTTTAAATACGATGAAGAAGACAACACTGGCCTTAAAGATATCAATCTTAAAATTGAAGAAGGACAAACTATTGCACTTGTTGGGCCAACAGGCTCAGGAAAGTCCACAATGCTTAAACTTCTTCAGCGTTTTTATGATCCACAAATTGGTTCCGTTAATTTTGATGGCCACAATATTAGAGAGCTAAAGCAGAATTCACTGCGCTCTCACATTGGGTTTGTCTCACAAGAAACTTACCTCTTTCATGGGACTGTCTTAGAAAATATCATCTACGGCTCGCAAGGAGCATCTGAAGTTGATGCCATGAGGGCCGCAAAACTTGCAGAGGCACATGACTTTATCGAGCTTCTACCTAACGGCTATCAGACAATCGTTGGTGAGCGCGGCCAAAAACTTTCAGGTGGTCAAAGACAGCGTATTGCCATTGCACGTGCCATCTTAAAGGATCCGAAACTTTTCATTTTTGATGAGGCCACAAGTGCCATTGATAATGAAACAGAAGCGGCCATTCAGCGCTCTCTTAAAACGATCACAAAAGGACGCACTACTGTCATGGTTGCCCATAGGCTTTCAACAATTATTCATGCGGATCAGATTTGTGTTTTAAATGAAGGAAAGATTGAACAACGTGGAACTCACGAAGAACTTATCGCTCAAGAAGGTCTTTATAAAGCACTATGGAGTGTTCAGACAGGAACTGCTTAGAAAGCAAACTTCAAAGACGAATAGATGGTGTCGTTAGCTCGGTAAGCCGACCAATAAGAATTCTTATTTGGCGACTTAATCAGCTCGGCACCTAAATTTAAACTAGCAGCGCCACGCCAAAAAGCATAAGTCGCTTCAGCCTTTAGGATGATATCATCGCGATCAAAGTCATACTTTAAGTCCCCCATCACATTGATGAAGTCATTAAAATAATAACGCCCACGCATACCAAGAGCATTACTCCACTTCGCAGTATCAGAGAAGAAATCATCTGATCCACGCTCATTATTTGTCAGAAGGTTGATATAGTTTAAAGAAAACATATAGTAACCTTGATTGACGTTAAATGAGACAGAGGCGTAACTTTCTTTTTCGTAGTTAGGCTCAATATTGAAATACTCAGATTCGAATTTCTTATTTTCTTCACGGCTAAAGTCAACAACCTTAAAGTCGTTTCCAAAAGTCGCCGTCGGATCACTCATATCAACACCGGCAACCATTTGCACGTCACCTAACTGCTGCTTATATTGAATCCCATAATAAAGATGGTGGTTAACAACCGGTGAAGCATCAACTGCAATAACGTCGCGATCTTGGTCAAAGCGAGCATCAGCATTCATCTGAAGACTATTTTGTGGCTTATAGATAAAGAAAGCTGAAAGCTCAGAACTCTTCTGCTCATTCGTTCCAGAAAGTCTAAAACCAAGAGACTTATTCTTTACAACATCATTATAGATATTAGGCATATCGATCGTGTAATAAAGAGGAAGAACATTTCCTTCAAGCACAGTGTACTTTGGTGGAAGTCTTACCCACTCACTCTTACTCGACACATTCCCATCTTCAATTTCAAGCCCTGGATTCATTCCTGGAACAAAGAAGTATGAGAAGAAAACTGAAAAATTTAAATTCTTATTAAATTTGCGATCGTATTGAATACCAACTAGACCTTCTTTCTTTTCAGAAAGTAAGTAGAAACCTTGGTTTGGATTTAGAGTACTAAGTAGCCAGTAATCTTCGTTCTCATTCCATCTAAGAAGCTGGCGGCCAAGAGAGATACGATTATCTTCATCTTTAAACTCAATATAAGCTTCAGGCATTGAAAAGTTGAAAGCAGGCTCTTTTGTAACATAGGCCCTAGCAGCAAATTCACCATAAACCTTACCATTCCACGCTCTTGTCTCGTAATTTCCTTCGATTTGGGCCCAGTCGTCATACTCAGACTTTTTAGCTGGGTCATTTAATCGTTGAAATTTCTCATATGACACACTTCCATCTAGCTGTGCGTAGACAGCAAGGCCAGAAAGCGACACGCATAGTAATGTAATTTTTTTGATGAATTTATTCATTAAAGTTAATTAAATCAGAAAAGATTCGTAAATAGAAGTCTTTAACTCGGATTTGGTATCTATTACCTTGGGTGTTAACACTTTTGACAGTATAGTGTTAGGAATTGTGCACACTTTTAACGCATTACGTAAAAACATTTCAAAATATTCGGTTATTCCTTTTCATTTAACTAGAAATTTTCTAGAATTTGGGTGAGGGAATTATGATTAAACACAATAAGTTATTGAAATTACGAGATTTCATTACCTACCTTCTGGTAGCACTACTAGTTTCGTCTTGTGGTTTCGTCAACGATGACCCTGTCGAAGGTGCAGACATCGCCGAGTATGACGGAATTTCAGCTAGTTGCAAAATCGACACGGATCGTATCAAAAAATTATTCGAAGTTAATATCGAAAAAGACCTTAATTGCGTTCAAGATACACTAAATAAATTCAAATATGTTGAGTCCAGAGATAATCGTTTCTTCTTCCGTGAAGATATCGTGAAATTTGCTCGCAAGTATATGGATAACCCAGCAGGTTCTGCTGACGATATTATTGAAGGCCTTGATCTTCTTTTTAAATTAAACACTCTTTTACAAAGAGATATTCCGGGACAAATGTCTCGCACGAAGATTGATTCTTTCTTTCAAATCCTAAAAGAGTTTAACCGTTCAGCTGTTAAGATCGTTGCAACAGTTAAAGACCTACAAGATGTTAAATCAAAAGAAGATTACTATAAGACCTCTGCCATCTTAAGAGCACAGGCCGATGCGTTTTCTTCAAACTTAAATGAAATCCTTCAACAAATTCCTGGACCTGCACAGGCCATCGATATTCAAAGTCTAATCCTCGACATTACAAGAGACCTAAAAGACTTCAAACTTGGTAAGGAACTTCTAAACTCTCTTCTATTTGCTAAGAAACTATTTCTTGGTGGTTCACGTATCTACGTTGACTCAGATGAGTTTGCCCAACTTTTTACTTTCTTCCCAGTTTTCCTACAGAATACAATCGATATCTTCTTCCTTAAAAAGGAATACTTCGAAGATGGATCAGAATACTTCAACAAGCTTGCTAATAACCTAGAAGAGCTTAAGCTCTATGTTTACGAGCACCAAAAAGAAGAAAATATCATCACGATTGCCGATATCAACAATATCATTGATGAATTCTTTAACGAAGATGATGACTTTATTTCAACAATTCTCGGTACGACTAAAGATACCAACGTTAAACTTAAGTCACTTATTCGTTTTGCAAAGAGAGATCTAATTCGTGGAAACCCAGAAGTTTTCTCTTATGCAGACGTTGAGCTATCTCTTGGAGTTGTTAACGTTGCACTTAGATCTTTTGAGTCAGTAAATGTCTTAAATGATCTAGTTAAAGACATTGAAGAGAAAGACTTCAATAGAAAAGTTGAGATTAAAAAGCAATTCCGTGCCGAAGTTGGGCGCCTAAGTGAGAATGCAAAGAAGTTATTAGACGAAGATATTTCAATCCCTCGTGACCACGAGATGAATGTTCTTAAGTTCGCTAATGATACGATCAAGCTTTATGACATCGACCTAATCGAAGATGTTGTTAAGTCATTTATGGCACTGAAAGTAGTAACAACTGGTGGTAGCCGTGAAACTCTCCTATTCCCAGAGTTAATGACACTTCTGACAAAGACAGATCCACTTGCGGCCCTATTCTTTGACCTTAAGTTTCTTGCAAAGGAATACCTTGAGAAGACTCCACTAGAAAAGAACAACTTTTTCTTAGCTCAAGTTAGATCAGTTCAAGACCTTATTCTAAGTGATCTTGAAAATGACCAAGTAATTACTGTTACAGATATTAATAAGCTAATTGAACAATTCTTTAGTAAGCCAGAAGACCTTGATAAGGGAATCGCCATTAAGAATCTTGTTCTTAACTATAAAGATAATATTCTAAGGCTTGCTCCAGAAATTGATTATCTTTCATTTAAGCAATTTAAATCAACTGTAAATGTTGTTGCAATCGTTTACCGCTACCTAGCATTCCTTGATATGCACATTGAGAATGTTAAGCTGTTTAAAGACGAAGACTCAAAGACAGCAAGAAAAGTTATTTCGAGAAAGGAATATGTAAATCAATTCCTTTCGATTAAAACGGAACTAGCTAATTACCTACTGGATAAAGACTTTGTTAACCAAGATGGTCTTATCAAGTCACTTATTGCTCGTCTTAAAGAATCAAGCGGAATGTTTAAAGAACCATTTAACTGGAAGCTTTACTCAGAGGCCATGGCACTTAAAGGTCTAGTACTAGGTGGAAATAACCTTATTCTAAATCGTGATGATCTTTATTATTTAACTGAGAAATCAGAATCTCTAGCAGAAGTACTTTATGATGCCTTCTTTACGGACTTCTCTGATGATACTCAATCAGTTCAAAATATTGCAAAAGTTCTTGAGCTGCTTCGTAAGACTCGCTCAATCTTCCACCCTATTGAAGAGAAGAAGAATTATTTTACAGCAAAAGAGATCCTTTCATTTGGTGATGAGCTAATTAAAGAGCTTAATCGCAAGTCGGATAATCCAAAGGATGAAAGTGAACTTCTTAAAGTTTCAAATTTTAAGCGTACACTAATCGACTTTACTCAGCGTATTTTTGATCCAATCCCTCGCTCAGAGCTGATGTATCCAATTCCATGTAAACCAAACCCAGCTTACGATGCCGATAAGCAAGGTAGTTCTAAGTGGATTTGTTCAGAGCTTGATCCTCCGGGAAGTGAGAATTTTGACCTAATGATTACAAGTGATGCTGTTAATCGCATCCTAGATATTGCAGATAGTGCTTTTGAGACACTTTTATTCTCAGACTCAACTTTCCAGTTCTTTGACGAGAGAATGAATTCGCCTAAGCCACTTTATATTGATCGTCGTGAGTACCCAACGGAGAGAGAAGTTCCAGAGTATAAGTACATCACTAAGAAATCATATGTTGTTCTTATTGAAGAGTTTACTAAAGTTGCTCGTGACTATCGCTACTTTAGAAATAAAGACGGATTCCCTACTTATCAGGCGAATATCGTAAGAAACAAGACTGGTTTCAATTCGATCATGCTCTTTAGAAATGTGCTTCCACACATGCTAGAGGGTTATAAGACAGAGGGTGATACAACTCCTCCAAGACAGTCAAAAGGTTTATCAGATAACCAACTTAACAACGCACTAGTTGGACTTAAGGCCGCTCTTGAAGAAATGGGACTTTGGACTGAAGACTTTAAAACTTTTGGTGAAAATATTCTTCTTCTATCGGATCTTTTCCAGGCAACTTCTGGTGGTGACCTATTCATTAACCTAGATGAAGTAAGTGAGTTTATCGAACTTATCTTTACTGCAGCTAAGATCACGACTCTTTTAGAAGAAAATCTTTATGAGAAGAAAGAGTGTGACACTAGAGTTGATGAAGCAGGCTTCTCTGTAATGGACTCAAAGTGTATTCGTACAAAATTCTTTGATAAATTATTTGGTGAGAGCGAGCTGAATCTTTCAAAGTACTTCCCTCGCCTGAAAGAGTATGTAAAGAACAACAGCAGAGAGCATGTTGTTGAATTTATCAAAGGTGTTGAGATCTTCTCAAGAAGTGTTGAAGATGTTGATAAGATTTGGTGGAGAAAGAAAGACTTCACACTTGTTATTGGCGCAATGTTAAATATCGAATCGACTTATATTCGTTTTGATAGAAATGCAGATAATAAACTAGACCGCGGTGAATTAGATCGTGGTTATAAGGATGCATATAAGAACGCAATCATTAGTATTGCTAAACTAAAAGGTAAATTAAAGACCTTTGGACGTACAGCATTTTTCTACCTATTAAAGTACCATAAAGACCCAGGTGTAGTTAATATCGCTTGGACTCACGTATGGTTTAAGAAATACTTCAATGATTTTGAGGCCAAGCGTCTTGATATCAGTGAGCTATTGAGATTCTTAGTTGACAAGCGTAAGCCAGAAGATCCTTCTATTATGTTTAAAGAAGAATTAGCTGCTTGTGCTCTAGGTAGATCTGACGTTGATGAAGATGAGCTAAACGAGATTTTCAAAGGAATGAGTATTGAAATGATCGAAGCACAAATTAAGAAATGTCACGCTGACTACGTTCAATCAAACGGAAGTGAAGCATTTTATGGAAATTTTCATTAATCAAACTGTTGCCATCCTAATCGATGGCAACAATATCGAAAGAAGTATTCACAGCGTAACAAATAACTCAAATACCATGGTTAATTTTGATACGCTCATCCCAAAACTCTTAGATAATCGAGGGCTAAATCGCCTCATCTATTTTAGAGAAGGAAAGAATATCTCTTCTAAACTAACTGAGCGTCTGCACAATCACTACTATGGATCAGTAATTCCATGTCATAAGAGTGCCGATATCCCTCTGACAATTAAAGCGACACAGCTTGCCTCGAAGGTTGATACGATTATTATCCTTTCAGGTGATTCTGATTATATCGAATTAGTTCGCCACTTAAGAGCAGAAGGTGTCCGTGTTGAAATCGCCTCAATCCCTGAGACGACTTCGAGCCTGCTTGTTGAAGAAGCAGACTATTATCACGAAATTGATGAAAGTGATTGGTTTGAACTTCAAGGCCAGACAAGACAAACAAGACCTAAGAAGTATAGCAAGAACAAAAGAAACTAAGACTTAAGTAGGTATCGACTTAGACAAAGCTCCGAAAGAGAGTGATCTATTTCCTGTAGTTTATCTTTTAGATCATTTACAGCAACAAGCTCTAGCTCGATATCTTCATCTTCATCAAAATTTTGCTTCCCATCTGGGCGACAATTCTTTGCGAGATAAAAGTGAGCAGTATTGCTCATAAAGGCAGGGTTAACACTTACAGGCCCTAGGCTTTCCCACTCGTCACTAATATAGCCAGTCTCTTCTTCTAGCTCTCTTTTAGCTGCAGCAAGTGGATCTTCTCCGCGCTCAACTGCACCGGCAGGAGTCTCGATTGTGATTACATCTTTTCCAAAGCGATACTGCTTAACAAGAACAACTTTATTGTCTTCGGTAATGGCAAC
This sequence comes from Halobacteriovorax sp. RT-1-1, assembly GCF_047085455.1. Lineage (NCBI taxonomy): Bacteria > Pseudomonadati > Bdellovibrionota > Bacteriovoracia > Bacteriovoracales > Halobacteriovoraceae > Halobacteriovorax > Halobacteriovorax sp. RT-1-1. Next base: position 1,061,909 of record NZ_JBKIXZ010000001.1, on the reverse strand, counting down.
AATATTTACCCAATCAGCAAGACGGATAATATCATAAGGGCCTGCACCAATTGGTTTTGTAGGATGATTGGCAACAATGGTTTCATACAAAAAGATATTTCCGCGGTAAACGTTCTTTCTCTCTTTAATAATCCATTTTTCCATTTCGGCTCCTAAAACTCCATTAGCATGGCGGCGTCATTTGCCTTTGTCGCCTCTAAGATTTTCTCATTTGTGCGATCTCTTAGTTCAAGATACTTAATGAAAGCATCTTTTCCAATTTTTTGAAGTAGAAGATCGTCATACTTTTTTTGAATTTCACGATCAAACGCCATTTCTTCTTCAGTTGGATTATATGTATAGTTTTCACCATACTTTTCTTCTAATTGATCATGCATTTCTTCAAATGCAGAAACCTTATCATTGAAAAGACCCTCTCTCATACTGAGGTAATCTTTATATTCTTTCTCAGTAAGCCCAAGGTCATTAATAAATAACTCTTTTACATTTGTAAGCCACTCTTCTTCAAGGCGATCAAATTCTTCTTCTTTTGCCTCTAGCCTTCTTTCAAGTTCTTCATCATCAACAACATCAAGATCTAGGTTAGGAGTTCCCTCATTGGCACCAAGTGCTTGGGCCTCCTCACTTCCTGCAGCAACTTTCTTAGCAGGAGTATCCTCAAATTCGACGACATTAACTTGAGAAGTCATCACTTCTAGAGAGTTTTTATCGTTAGCAATATTTGTCTTAGATTGTTTTGTATTGAAAAAGTAGAAACCACCAGCTGCGATGGCAAGTATGATAATTGTAATTACGATTTTTTTCATAAATTAACTCAAGGTTTAATATTCTCAAATATAATATTAGCACCTAATCGCTTAGCTGTCCTCATTTGTTCTTTAGTTCTTACTGTCCAAAAGACAATATTATTAAAAGTAAAATGCTTGATAATGCTAAGCTGTAGCTTTGAGTATGTATCGATATCTAGTCCAATATAATCTGGCCTGATAACTGGAATAAAAGTCATATTCTCAAGAATCTTTTGCTTGAGAGGATTAAGGCTTGTATCACTAAAATCTCTTGTTACAAGTAGGCCCAAAATAACGGCCGGATAGTGCTTTCGAAACCACTTTAAACAAAATGGATTAAAGGATTGAATCGTATAATCCCCTTCATAGCCTTGAAGAAGTTTCATGACTTCAGACTCAAGCTCTCCATTGTGTTCGATAACCTTCAATTCAATGATAAGTGGAACTTGTCCATTAACAAGATCGAGGACTTCCTTAAGAGTAGGAATCTTCTCTTTTGTTTCTTTGATATAGAGCTGTTTTAGGCTATCGAGAGTGTATTGAGATACTTTGCCATTGCTGCCCGTTAGACGCTCTAGGGTTTCGTCGTGAAAGACCACCACATGGCCATCACTTGATAAGTGTACGTCTAACTCAATAGCATAATTATGTTTAATGGCCGCCTTAAAAGCGGCCATCGTATTTTCAGGTTTTTTTTCGTCGTGTAAACCACGATGAGCAATATAAGTATCGAGATAAAATGTCATTATAATGTTCTTAAGAACATACGAAGATCCGATTTATCCTCATCACTAAGTAGTTCATTACCCTCTTTATCCGTAAAGATTCGTTCGTAGTGACCTGAGTTTGAAAGCCCTGGTAACTTTGTATTGTAGTAAGCTTCTCTAATTCTGCGCTCCTCAGGAATATCCATTCCAACAGGAAAGCCATTACAATCATAATCAAAGTCTAGCATCGGATCAACTGCTGGGATCTGATAGAACTCTTTTACTCTTTGCGCTGGCGGAGTCATTAGCTCACAAAGATTTGGAATTGAATTATTGTGCATATATGGCCAACGGGCCCAGATTCCGTTTAGTGGTGGTGGTACATATCCTTTTTGTGGCTCCACAACAGTTTTCATCCATTTAGAAATTGCTAATTCATTTAAAGCCTCAGCAAAGTATGCTGTACCTTGATAGCGAAGAGGATCTGTTCCAACATCCTTAACAGGTGTCTTTTCATGATAGATAAGCTTTTTCGTCTTAATTTGTTCACTCTTGGACATAAGTGCAGAAAAAGGAAGATCCCAATTCTTCTGGTATTCTCCGTGACATTTCTGACAACGATTCTCAAAATGCTTTTGTCCTCGCTTTGCTGATTCAATATCAATACGTGACACATCAAAGAAATCATCAATACGTGGTGCTTTTGTTGAGAAGGCCGCTGCCGTAAGCTCTTTAATAATTTCAGGATTATCTTGTAACCATTTTTCTAATTCATATAAATCTGTTCCACGCCCAAGTTCATTCCACAGGAAGTTTGTGAAGATTGGGTTACCTGCAACAATTGATCCATCTGATAGCCAACGAGTTTTATACTTAAGCGTCCACCATGGCATTGGCTTAGAGTCGGCAACTGTTGAAACAAGAGGATTAAATCTTGGAAAGACTTCATTAAGTTTAGACTTTGATGCGTACTCATCTTGTTTACGATGAGCAAGAGAGAGAGCAACTTGAGGAAGTGAAGTATCAAGTCCAAGTACCATTGGTGATGTTGCTCCAACAGAGTGGATATTCTTCTTTGTTCTCTTAAGCATTGCAACTTCACCATCTGTTGCATTTGTTACTTTTTGAAATGTCTTCGTCGGAATAAATGGAAGAAGTTTTTTTGCTTTAACAAAAAGTTCATTGGCCTTCACTGTTTTATTTGTTAGGCCCATAACAGTTGTTCCAAAAAGGCTTGCTGAGTGACAAGTGGCACAGCTAAAAGTTAGCCCTTTTCCCCACTGAGTATCAACAATACTAGCTCCCATATAATAATCAGGCTTGTGCCCTTCTGGATAAGGGATACGATAAATCCCCGTTGCATCTTCATTATTATATGGATTAAGTCCTAGCCATTGATAGAAAGATTCAACACTATTAACACCAAACTTCTTTTCACCAAGTGTCGTTAAAACAAAGTTTACAAATTTTTCGTCGCGTAGTTCAAAGAAATTATTAAAAGCTTCATATGGAATAAGAAGTCCTGTTACACTAACTGGCCAAACCAGTGCGTGCTTTAGTCCATCTTGAGTTACTTGTTCGTATTCATCTTGAGATAGTTGGTAGAGGTTTTCGCGATTCTTACCCTTTTCAATTTTAGCATCACGTCCCCAATCTGGTGCGTATGAAAATGCAGATAAACTAATTAGTAGTAAAAGTAGTGATTTCATCCTCTCTCCCCTCTAAATTTTTAGAATAAGATTAACTTCTTTCGAGTGTAATCTTCCATCGCATACGCGATCCCCTCACGTCCAAGTCCAGAATCTTTTATCCCTCCATAAGGCATGGCATCCATGCGAAATCCTGGGACGTTATTGAAGATAATTCCTCCAACATCGATTCTTTGACTTGCTTCCTTCATATTTACTAAGCTGTTTGTAAAAACACCAGCTTGGAGTCCATATTTTGAATCATTTACAAGCTCAATGGCCTCTGAAAATGAGTCATAAGGCTCTAAAATCACGACAGGACCGAAGATTTCCTCTGAAACAACCTTCATATCCAAATCTGTATTAGTTAAAACTGTTGGAGCATAAATATGGTGGTCTTCATCAATAATATGCCCACCACACAGAAGCTCGGCCCCATTTGATATGGCCTCTTGTACCCACTGATGAATTCTCTCAAGAGCACCTTCATTGATGACAGGGCCATTAATCACACTCTCATCTTTTGGGTCACCTGAACCAATTGTCTCGACCTGCTCAAGAAATAATTCAACAAATTCATCAAAGATTTCACTGGCAATAAAAACTCTCTGAGTTGAGATACAAATTTGTCCTGAATATAAGAAAGAGCCATTAACGATTTGAGCTGTCACAGCTTCCATATCTTCAACGTCATTAACGATAACGGCCGCATTACCACCAAGCTCAAGAAGACACTTCTTCTTTCCACTTAAGGCCTTTAGCGCCCAACCAACTTTTGCACTTCCCGTAAAAGAGAAAACACTAATTCTTTCATCTTCTAAAAATCTTTGTGCAAGAGCATCTTCACAAATAACAATATTCACAACTCCTTTTGGAAAACCAACTCTTGAAAGTAGCTTTGCAAAAGCAAGTAGAGTAATTGGAGTTTGTGGTGATGGTTTAACAATAATGCTACATCCGACAGCAAGTGCAGGAGCGATTTTATGAAGTGCAAGGTTTAGTGGAAAGTTAAATGGAGAGATACCAAAAATAATCCCTTCCGGTTCATGGCGAATAATGGCCATCTTATCTGCACCAGGCCCATATGAAAGGTCAGGCGTTTCACTGCTGTGATGACGAGCTTTTTCAGCAGAGAGCCTAATTGTTTCCACACAACGAGCAACCTCACCCTTTGCATACGATATTGGCTTTCCCGCTTCCATACATATTAAATGAGAAAAGAACGAAGCCTCTTCTTCTAAAAAGTCAGCAAGCTTAAATAGTAATTTACTTCTTTGGGCACTATCAAAATTTTTATATTCTTCGAATGCATTTTGTGAAGATTGAATAACCTTTTCGTATTGGTGAGAAGCTAAGAGATCAACTTCATTTAAAATACTTTGATCGTATTTATTAAGGACTTCAATAGAGCTTTCACCATAGAGAAATTCATCATTCACGAACGAGGAACGAAATTGCGAAAAATTTTGCATAAAAAAACCACCTTGCTAAGGTGGTATTGTATCTATTCTAAAAATAATGGGTCAATTAATATTGCTTAAAAATCAAATTCACTACCAGCGTGTTGAGTCGATAATTCATAACTTAATGAAGGATTATCTTTTAAAAAGAGTTCTTCTCCACCCATAAATAATTTGATGGAACACAGATAGCAAAGTTTAATTTTAACTTCTCTTCCATTGAAGCTTGAGTATAGTCTTGCCTTAATCATTTTACTTCTGCGAGGTCCGTTGGCCAAAGACCAGTTACGCCCTGCAGCTGAACACGCATCACACATAGCTATCACCTTCATGTTATTTCAGATACATAAAAACTGTTTAACAACGATTTCTATAGATTTTATCGTCATTCTAAAATAAAACTTAATAAATTTATAGTTACTGTATTTTCAAGCATTTAGGTTTTACACATTTGGCCTAAAGTGCCAATCTAATGGGTCAGCAAATATTCTCTGGCCAGAAAAAATTCCCTCATGATACCTTTTATAAGTTATTGAAAATCAACGAATTCGGAGAAGTTAATGACTGCAACTATCAGCCCATTAAAAGTAAAAAATCATCTTGCAACGGCACCAACAAATGCCCCAATCTATGCAACTAAAATTCATAACTTAGCGGGAGAGGAAATCACTCTTGCAGACCCAAAAGCAACAAGAGCTCTTGTGGCCCTAATGAATCAACACGCAGTTATTGGTGGAGCAGCTTGCCACTGGGGTGGACCTGCGGCCTTCGCAGAGATGATGAGTGCTCTTCACTCGATTATGTTCTCACAAGGACCAAATTGGTTTGAGAAATTTAACTTCGTAAACGATGCTGGTCACGCAGAAAATGGAATTTACGCTCTTCGTGCAAATCTTGGTTTTGATGGACTTACATTTGAAAGTCTAAGAGGCTTCCGTTCAATAACATCAAAACTTACTGGTCACGGTGAAGCTCACTTAAATCCAGAAGGTGTTTTCATTTCAAATGGCCCACTTGGTTCAGGACTTCCTCAGGCACAAGGTCTTGCTCTTGCAGATAAGGCAATTGGAAATGATCGTGTAACTGTTTGTACAATCTCTGATGGTGGTTGTATGGAAGGTGAAGCTCGTGAAGCGATGGCCGCAATTCCTGGTCTTGCACAAAAAGGTAAAATGAATCCATTTGTTATGATTATCAGTGATAATAATACAAAACTTGGTGGGCGTATTACTGAAGATAGCTTCGATATGAAAGGAAGCTTCCTTGCTCTTAGAGAAATGGGTTGGGATCTTGTAAGAGTTGAAGAAGGACACGACCTAGAAAGAGTTTATCAAGCAATCGAAGAAAATATTGCAAAAGCAAAATCAAATGAACTTAAGCCAATTGCTCTTGTTATCAAAACAATCAAAGGTTACGGTGTAAAATCAACTGAAGAAGCAAAGTCTGGTGGTCATGGTTATCCTCTTGGAGCATATGATGAAAAATTAATTTCATTTCTTGATGAAATTTATACTGGTGAAACTTGTCCAGAAGAGTTTAAAAATTGGGCAAATGAAATCCTATCTTCAAAGCCAGCTCCAAAAGAGGCTTCTAAGTCTTCGGCCCCTTCAGACAAGGTTCAGCCAGGTCTTGCAAATGCTATGATTAAAGCAACAAAAGAAGGGCTTCCAGTTTTTTCTGTAACTTCAGATCTTGCAGGTTCAACTGGTGTTTCAGGCTTCCATAAAGAATTCCCTAATCACTATGTTGATATTGGTATTGCAGAATCGAATATGGTTTCAACAGCAGTTGGTATGGCAAAACAAGGATTCATTCCTGTTGTTGATACTTTTGCACAATTTGGTGTAACAAAAGGAAATCTTCCTTTAATCATGTCTCAGCTTTCTCAAGGTGCTGTGATTTGTTTGTTCTCACATACAGGTTTCCAAGATGCTGCTGACGGTGCTTCACACCAAGCAACAACTTACTTCTCTGCTGTAGCAGGAATTCCAAACACAACAGTCATTGCTCTTTCAACGAAAGAAGAAGCTGAAAGCCTAATGTATCAAGCAATTAAGAGATACGAAGAAGCAGTAAACAAAGGAAAAACACCAGAAACAACTGTATTTTTCTTTGGCCGTGAAAAACATCCAGTTTCATATATTGATGGTGCAAACTACGGTTGGGCCAAAGCTCAAGTTCTAAGACAGGGTACGGACGGAATTATCGTAACTCACGGTCCACTTGTACAACAAGCTCTTAAAGCTGCGACAGAACTTGAAGCAAAAGGTAAAAATATTACTGTTATCAATAATCCATTTATTAACAAGATTGATGTTGAAACATTCAAGGATCAGCTAGCAAAGAATGGAAATAAAATTGTAACTGTTGAAGATCACCAACTAACAGCTGGTGCTGGAGCAATGCTTTGTCATGCTCTAAAACAAGAGGGACTTGAATTTAATCTGAAGTCACTTGGAAATGATGGCCACTTTGGTCAGTCTTCATACACTGCACTTGAGCTTTATAAGAAATTTGGCTTTGATGCAGATGCAATGATTAATCAATTCTAATTAAATATAGGCCTCAGAAATGAGGCCTTTTTTATTACCTTTCTTAGGCCATTTTAAAATACGCTAAAACCGATATCCCCTTCAAGTAACTCTAATAATGCAATAAGGAGGAATCGTGTTTCATTCCAAAAAATTACTCTATTTCATTACCCCCGCCCTACTCTTAATCTCACTACTAGGTTGTACCCGAGCTGAAAGATATTCATTCACTAATGATCCTAAGCCTGCATCAAGGCACACTCTGGATTCTCACAAGGCCGTTTCCCAAGAGTTAAACTTTGATGATGATCGAGACTTTAAAGATTCTCAAAAGGGTTTTATTGCAAAACTTGAAGGGCCAATTAAATCAAAAGATGGAATGAAAGAGATTTTTGATCCTGCTAAATTTCCTTCCCTCACACAAGGAAAGCCACCTGAAACAGTAAACCCAAGTCTTTGGCGTCAATCGCAACTAACATCAATCAATGGACTCTTTCGTGTCACTGACCATATCTACCAAGTAAGAGGAATTGATCTTGCAAATGTTTCCTTTATTCGTGGTAAAAAGGGTTGGATTATTATTGATCCCTTAATGACAACAGAGACTGCGAAAACTGCATTAGAGCTAGTTAGAAAAAATGTAGAAAATCTTCCTGTGACAGCAGTTATTTTCACTCACTCTCATATCGATCACTTTGGTGGAGTTTACGGAGTTGCGAGTAAAAGTGAACTTGAAAGCGGCAAGATTCAAGTTATCGCTTCCAAGGATTTTGTCTATGAGTCAGTAAGTGAAAATGTCATTGCAGGAACGGCCATGAGTCGACGAGCTGAATATATGTATGCACGAACATTAGACTTCGGGCCTCAAGGCTCTGTTGGGACAGGACTAGGAAGCTACACTGCTAATGGTGAATACGCCATTGCTAAACCCACAACAATAATTGATAGAGATAAAAGCTTAGTCGTAGACGGAGTAACTATTGAGTTCATGTTTACACCAGGAGCGGAAGCTCCAACAGAGATGATGGCCTACTTCCCAAGAGACAATGCACTTTGTGGTGCAGAGATCTTAAGCCATACAATGCATAATATACAGACCCTAAGAGGAGCTCAAGTAAGGGATAGTCTTGCGTGGTCTAAGCATATTCAAAGGGCTCTTGAAAAATATAACAAGGCCGAAATTCTTTTTAATTCACATCACTGGCCGACCTTTGGAAATGATCGCGTCGTCTCACATATGGCCTCGCAAAGAGATCTGTATAAATTCATTCATGACCAGTCCGTCAATCGCTTAAATAAAGGTCTTTCTGGAACCGAGCTATCTGACAGTATTAAATTAAATAGAAACCTCGCCAAAAACTTTGCCAATCGTGGCTATTACGGAAGCCTAAGTCACAATACACGTGCAGTATACGATAAATACCTTGGCTTCTTTGATGGTAATCCTGCTCACCTAAATCCGCTCCCAGAAGTAGAATCAGCAAAGAGAACGATTGCTTATATGGGAGGAGCCGGAGACGTCTTAGAAATGGCCATCAAAGATTATAAAATTGGGGAGTATCGCTTTGTTGCAGAAGTCTTAAATAAACTTGTCTTTGCACAACCAAAAAATGTGAAAGCAAAGCAACTTCTGGCAGACACTTATGAACAATTGGCCTATCAATCCGAGAATGCGACTTGGAGAAATTTCTATGTTCAAGCAGCTCAAGAATTACGTTACGGAGTTGGTCGGCCAGCACCGGCAACGGCTTCACCTGCAATTTTATCTCAAATGGATACTGAATTACTCTTAGATTATCTCTCTGTTAGAGTTAATTCTGAAAAGGCCAATGGCACAGACTTAACACTGGAATTAAATATTACAGATAGGAATCAAAGGTACTACTTAACCCTTAGAAATAGTGTTCTTAACTATTCAAAGAAAAGACCTCAAGAGCAAAATCGTCAACTCGCTTCAGATGATAATGCATCAATTAACTTAAAGCATGGACAATTAGTTAAACTTGCAATGGGAGCAGTTTCCTTTGCTGAGCTTGATGAGAAAAATATTAACTATAGTGGGGATAAGAAAGTTTTCGATGCCCTTAATGAAACATTAGATACTTTTCCTAATACATTTAATATCGTGACACCTTAAAAAAAAGCCTCTGTTTTACAGAGGCTTTTTATATTCAACGACCATTTTTTCTTCTAGATCTTTATAACAAAAGTTTTCAGGTGTAATAGAAGGTAGAATAACTACTTTGATTTTTCTACGTTTTAAAAAATTCCAACGGATTCCTTTAAAAACACCTTTTCCAGAAAAAGAATAGAAACTTCCCCATAGACCTTTAATAACAATTGGAACGACTTGAGCATTCGTTTGCTCTACAACCTTCTTAATACCAGGCTGATACTTTCTAGGCTCACCATCACGAGTAATCCACCCCTCAGGAAAGAAGCCTACACAGCGCTCTTCATTTAGAGTGCTATTTAGTTTTGAATAAGCTTCATCAAGAACCCTTGGGTCCTCTCTTCTTGTAGCGATCGGAATCAAATGTCCCTGCATAAAGAATTGCTTAAGCCCTGGAATATTATAATAGCGGTGGTCAATTACCCAGCGAATAGGTCTTGGAGAAAGACTCATGACAACACCCCAGTCAACAAATGATGTGTGGTTGGCAGCAATAACAAGCCTTCCTTCTTTTGGAATATTTTCTTCACCTTCAATTTGAATATCATAAAGAAAAGTCGTAAAAAGCTGCACAACAAAGCGCCACATTTCTTCATGGAAGAAGTAGTAGCAAATTCCTGCATAGATCAGATTAAGGCCACCAAGAATGAGTAGATTATCTAGAGCCGTTGCGCCAGTACTCTTAAGAAGAATAATTGAAACAGCTGCAACAACCATAAAGATAGCATTCCAAATATTATTGGCCGCGATTGTTCTCGCAAGCTTCTCAAGAGGTGCACTATGCTGCATAAAAGTTAATTGTGAGATATAGAAATTCCCACCAAATATTGTAATAAGTAGAAGATCAATAATTGCTCTTAGAGCAAGTGGTTGTGCAAAAAACTCAGCAGGTGGCATCAAAGCGCCTGTCACTGACATTGGCCACTGTGTAGAAACATAGTAAAGATCAAAAACAGCTAGCGACATCCCCACTGCTGCAACAGGAACCATTCCCACTTCAATTCTCTTACCAGATAGCTTTGAGCAAATCCAAGAACCAAGCCCCATCCCTACTGTAAATGTCGCCATAAAGATTGAGGCAACCATTTCACTTCCGTAGAAAACATTTTTAATAATGGCCGGCATAACTGAAAGAACAAATGAGCCTAGAAACCAGAACCATGAAACTCCCATCATTGCACGGAAAGAGTTCTTCTCTTTTACAGAGTTAATGAGAAGTTGAAATGTTGGTTTAACAAATGTGTAATCAATTTTTACATCATTATTAATATCGTTAATTTTATTTTGAAAACGTGCTGTAATAACACCAAGTACCGCAAATATTAGGATTGCAAAAGCGGCCGTATCAGTAGCATCAGGTGCTGCAGCGGCAAGCCCTCCAATGATTGTACCAATAAGAATTGCAATAAAAGTTCCTCCACCAATAAGTGCTGTTCCTGTCGTTAGCTCTTCATCTTTTAAAATTGTCCTTAAAGACGAGAACTTAACTGGTGAAAAGAATGACGACTGAGCACCCATTAAAAAGAGTGTAAACATTAACAGTCCGTAACTCTCTGTAACGAAACCAATCGCTCCACAAAGCATAAATGCAAGCTCAGTAAATTTTGTTACCTTAATAACTTGCGCCTTGTCGTAGTGATCTGAAATTTGACCAGATGTAGCAGAAAATAAAACATAAGGAAGAATGAAAGCACCACCAGCAAAGGCAACTAATGATTCTGCACCAAGTCCAAATAGTGAGACATTCTTATATGTAATTAAGATAATTAGAGCATTTTTAAATACGTTATCGTTTGCGGCACCAAGGAACATCGTCCAAAATAGAGGCCAAAATTTTCTTTCTTTATAGAGCATTGCTAATGACATTGTTTTTCCTTAAATAATTCTTAACAATATTGTACTATTATTTACTAATACGTAATGACGCATAAACCCGAAAGGAATTTATATGAAACTATATCACTATATCCATTGTCCATTTTGTGTAAGAGTTCGCATGGCACTTGGTTTCTTCGAAATCGAGTATGAATCAATTGTACTAGATTACAATGATGAGAAGACACCTGTCGAGCTTACTGGCACAAAGATGTTACCAATTATGGAAATTGATGGCGTCATTATGAACGAATCACTTGATATTATCAAGGCCCTTGCAATTCACAGCGATAAAGATTTGAATCTGTCAAAATTAGATAGCGAAAGCTTTAAGCTGCTTAATGATTACCTCGATCAACTTGGAAAAGATGTTCATAACTTATGCATGCCTTACTGGGCGTGGTCAAAAGAGTTCACTCCAGAGGCAAGAGAATACTTTATTAATAAAAAGTCTGCTAAGCGTGGCCCATTTCACTTACTTGCGCAAAATAAAGCAGAATACTTACATAGCTTTGAACAAACGCTGACTCAGCTTCCAGCAAAACTTTTACCTTACTATGAAAGCGACAAGTTTACGATTCTAGATATCCTTCTAGCATCACATATATGGGGAATGTACATCTTTCCAGAGTATCAATTTCCTCCGCAAATTCACATCTACCTTCAAAAGGTGAAAGAGCTAACAAACTTTAATTATCACGAAGATTTCTGGCGCAACTAGCGCTAGGACTTCTTACCTAGAAAAATCCAAATAGGTCCAATAAGAAGGAATTGAAGATCTTCAAAAAAAGAAGGCTTCTTTCCTTCTATTTTGTGACCAATAAACTGCCCAACCCAAGCAACAACAAAGACAACAATCCAAGTAATAAAAAAATATTCCGCTAAAAAATTAACAAGAAAGAATTGTGTTAAGAGCATAAATGGAATCACTAAGCTAAGAGCGACAGTGATGGCCTTTAAGTTTTTTAGTGAAAGATAGAAAAGACTAGCAAGAATAACAAAGGCCCATGCCCAATTAAAATAGCCAAAGAGTGCAGGCTTTGGAATCGCCCAAAGCATTCCTAATAGTGACCAAGTAATCAATGGAACACATACTTCGTGAATGCGTTGATTTGTTTTATTCTGATGAGATTCACCGTACATCTCAAGCCACGTTTCTAAACTTCTCATTGAGTATGCTCCAAAAAACAAAGGGAGACCATTTGGTCTCCCCTCATTATATCATAATTGATTTTTAAATTATGAAGCTGCTTCTTCTTTTTCTTCAGCTGCGTCAGCGTGAGTCTCAACAACCATTTCAGTTTCTTCAACTTCTGGCTCAACGACAACTTTCGGAAGGTGACAAGATACAACTGATGCAGTTGGATCGATTGACCAAGCTAGACCCGTTGGTAGAGAGAAGTGCTCAAGTGCCCAGTGTCCATCAAGCTCAAGACCAGTGATATCGAATTCTAAGAATTCTGGCATATCTTTTGGTAGACCTTCTACTTCAACTTCATGCATATTGAAGTTAACTAGACCACCTGCTTTTGTACCAATAGCTTCACCTACAAAGTGGATTGGAAGAGAAATAACTACTTTCTCTTTTGCAGATACTTTATGGAATGAGCAATGTACAAAGTCTGTCCCGAGGTGACCTCTTTGAACATCTGCTAGAGTTACAAGGTGCTTCTTACCTTCAAACTCTACTTCAAATACCTTTCCAGAAGTATGTAGGAATTTTGAAAGACCTTGCTTTGGAACCATAAATTGAGCTCCTGCAAAACCTTTTCCATAAATAGTTCCTGGAATATATCCGTCTTTTCTCATTTGAGTTGTTGATCTTCCCGGTTTTCTTGTTTCAACTTTTAAAATACTAGTTGTTGACACATTTTCCTCCTGTGTTCCGTGGATTCAATAGATAGTATTCTATCGACCGTTCATAAAAAAAATTTAGAATAAACTTGAATAAAAACACACAATCACCTATTTTTCTCCTATGAAAACTGACTTAAACACACAACTACTAAACTCTTTTTATATCCCTGCAAGTGACATCACACCTACTAATGCCCAGAAGGTTATGATTATCTTACACGGCCTAGGCGATAGCCTTGAGTCTTACAAAATATTCACACAAGAAATAAATGTAACCGGTCTAAGCTACTTGCTCTTAAACGCGCCAAAGAAGTACTACTTCGGTTACAGTTGGTACGATATTCCACCTAATAATCCAGTGCCTGGTATTGAAAACAGCGTCAAAACTCTAACGAAGATTATTGATGAGATCGTAGAAAAAAATAGCAATATCGACTACTCGGACATCTTTATCGGTGGCTTTTCTCAAGGTGGTTGCGTGAGCCTTGAGACGGCCTATCAACTCGATCACAAACTAGGAGGAATTGTTCTAATGTCCCCTAGAATTTATCCAGAAAGAAGACCTCAGCAATTGTCAAAATGCCTCAAAGAAACGGCCATTTTTTGCGCTCATGGAAGCCTTGATCCAGTAATTGACATTAATCAAACAAAGGCCGGAATTGATCATCTTGTAAGCCTAGGGGCCAATGCACAATTCCATGCCTATGAAATGGAGCATGAAATTGATATTGATGAAGTGATTCAGCTACGTAACTGGTTGAATGAACATCTATAATTTCTGACACTTGCCCTAAGCTATTTCCAAAACTACCATTATTAGGTAAGATAGGAGCAAATGAAACTCAGGAAATAAAGGAATCAATATGAGCGATAATCCATTCAACATTCTAGGTAAAGAATCTACTCCTATCAATCAAGGAGAAGCTGTTTCTGGTGCCGATAAATCAAAAGAACTAAATGAGCAAATCGAAGCACTAATTGGATCTGCTGACCTTTTCTTATTCATGAAAGGTACACCTGATATGCCAATGTGTGGTTTTTCAGCAAATACAATTGCAATGCTAAACTCTGTTGGTAAACCTTATAAGACTTTTAACATTTTAGAAGATATGGATATTAGAGAAGGTGTAAAAGTTTACTCTAACTGGCCAACTTACCCACAACTTTACTTCAAGGGTGAGCTTGTAGGTGGTAATGATATTATCACTGAGATGTTCCAATCTGGACAACTACAAGAAGTTCTAAATAGCTAATTGATTATTTAAGCATCGACGCTAGGCCTTACTATGTTTTGGCCTAGCGATATTGAAAACGTTGTATACTCAAAGTCTTTTTCAAAATCTAAAATCATATTATTTTCTAATGCTAACTTTTTCGAAATACTAAGACCAAGACCTGTTCCTTCACCGACATCTTTCGTTGTGAAGAATGGTGTGAAGATATCTTTAGCAACATTATCTTTAATCCCATCACCACCATCCTGTACGTAGATAGTGAACTGATCTAACATTGACTCTTCAACCCAAATTTTTATCCAACATTTCTCAAGAGATTCAAATTGATGAACCGCCTGATAAGAGTTAGTGAGCAAGTTTAAAATGATTTGATAGAACTCATTTTTTTTACACGCTACTTCTAAGTCACTAAACGGATTTTTAAAATCAATATAAATTTCTCGACCAGTTTGGGCCTGAAATAATCCCAATGAATCCTGTATTAAGTTATCAAGGTTATGTATCTCTTTAGTAATTGAATTTGAGGAGCGAGAGTAAATCTTTAAACTATTAGCAATATTTTCAATGCGATCCACTTGCTTAATAATACTCTCTAACTTTTTCATATAAGAAGGATCGGAATCCTTGATCTTACCAGCATAACGATCTTTCAACTGTTCGGCCTGAATGCGTATGATACATAATGGATTATTTATTTCGTGTGCAATTCCTGCAGACATTTGTCCAAGAGAGCGCCATCTTTCAAATTCTTCAAATTGCTTTTCTTGCATTTTCAAAGTTACGCGATTGATATGTTCTTGATGAACATCGCGAATTTGAACCATATAACGTCCAACACCTTGAATAACAATATAGGTTACACTAATACGACAAAATCTTTTTTTAGAACGACGCTTGCGATAAATAGGATGAGTAACTTTTAAGGCCACGCCGTCCAAACGTTTTGCTTGTTCAAAAGTATTTAAGAAGAACAAATACTCTTCATCATCAAAGATAACTTCTGAAAACTTGTTTCCCACAAGACTTTGCTTTGTCACCTTATTTATATCTAAGATCACAAGTTGATTATTAAGAATGAATAAATCATCATCGGTGGCGGTATAGAAATTTTTGAACAGAGTCGAGATAAAATTCTCAGCTCCGGCATTAATATTACGACTGTAAACCTCAATAAATGACGGGCTTGTCCCTGTAGCTGAATAACCTGGCTGTAACCAAATCTCCCACTGATCTCTTTCACCTAACAAATTGATTGACTCAGAAAAGAAGTGGCAAGCTTCACCCTTCTTTACTCTTTCGACTTGTTCAAGAAAGAACCCCTTCTTTTCATCAGGAGTATATTGAAATAAATTAGTGCCAACAGTTAACCCATAACCGAGATATAAATCATTCACATAAATGCAATCTCCATCAAAATCGATGTGACAGTAATGGATATTCGAATTTAATAGCTCCTTGCGAAAGCTACTATTCGGTTTATTCACTTGGCGTCTCGTCTCAATCATAGCGATAATGATTGTTTTAAATCAACTTCTTCTAAATATAAAATCGCCTCTATTTTATTAGAGGCGATTTATGTAAAAAAATATTAATATGTATTTTCTGAAACAGAATTATCACTGTCATTAGAACTAGATGAAACATTTGACTCATCTGAACTTGCAACTTTTTCATATGTATCAGGAATAAGTGACCACTTACCGCCACCTTCTGAACGAATAATATAACCGTAATCATGAAGCTTTCTTCTTAGGTTATATAAGTGAACATCCACTGTTTTTGGGTGAACAGTTGTATCTCCCCAAACATTATCTAAGATATCATCGCGACTTACGATACGATGTGGAGAATTAATAAATAGTCCCAGTAGTTGTTTTTGTTTACTAGTTAAGTGCTCTACTTCTTTACCATCTAGCAGCATCGACTTGTGAGCAATTGGTTGAACCATTCTTCTTGGACTACCATTGAATACATTTTCAATCTTAACGATTAACTCATTTTTCTTAAATGGTTTTGTTAAGTAATCAAGTGCACCTTCCATAAAACAGAATCTCAGTGCATCAATATCATCGATACTTGAAACGATGATAAATGGAATCACCATTAAACGACGATCTTTTGAATGATTTAAGTAAGTCATGAAGTTACCATCATCAAGCATAAGATCTGCAATGATTAGTGCTGGATTCTTTTCAGTATTTGATAGAGCATTTTGAAACTCTTCAATAGAAGTAAAAAATCTTAAGTTGTTGTAGCGGTGAACGAGAGTTTGTTCGTAAACAAAACGACATCCCTCATCATCCTCTAAAATCCAAATTTCCTTGTCCGTTGCCATTGTCATAATTCAAACCTCACCGATAAATTGTTGTCCCCATCAAGAATTTCGTAATCCTTTCCCTTTGCTAAAAAGTTATGAATTCCGATGTATCTTCTTAATGATTTTTCGTTTTCGTCACCTAAGTTTAAGATGGAATCTAACTCTTGTCTTAAGTATTTGTTTAATTCTGACTTAATAAAAATTAATTTTCTTAACTCGTCTTTAATTTCTAAGGTGATATGGAATGTATCTCTTCCTTCTTTTTTTGCCAAAGTTGAGAATAAGTGGGCAAAAGAGAACAAGATTTCACATAAATCGTTAGCTTGTGAACCTTTTACGGTTACATCATTAGCAATATTCCAAGTTAAATCTGCAAAATGTTTCTTTAAGTAGATACGTGCTTGACCGAAGGCCCTAGTAGCGATTTTGCTAATTGGAACTTCTTCATCTAAGAAATAAGGTGTTGATTGCTTAAGAAGATTTAAATCATTCTCAAAGCGTTCAAGACCTTGATTTAATTTTTTAACAAATGGGTTATTTTCATCCTGATCCTGCATCAATTCATCAATACAAAACCTAATTAAATGCATATGACCCGAGTAATCATGGGATAAAACTCTTAGCGTTTCGTTAAAAGCTTCTCCTCTATCCAATTCATTATTCATAGAACCTGCGCTGTTTTTTAATATATATTTTGTTTACATACCAATAAATATTGCTTATTCATAGTAAAAAATCACGCGTATCAGTAAATCATTGAAATTAAAGAAGAAAGAAGGAGTATTTTTTATACTAGATTGGACAATATCCAAAAGATATTCTAGTTTCGCCACATGGAAAATAAATTTTTAAACGCTGGCAAAGACGAAGTTTTTGCAAAGAAAATTGAAAAGATATCAGATTTTGAATTCAATCAAGATGTGGCCTCTGTATTTGATGACATGGTATCGCGAAGTATTCCAAATTATCATGAGATTCATAAAATCATCATCGACCTAACTAGACGCTTCTATCAATCTGGAACAGTTTATGACTTTGGTTGTTCGACAGGAACGACGATGCTTTTAATGGCCGATTACTTTCGCCAAAACGACAAAGAGCTTCCACAGTTTATCGGTATTGATACTTCAAGACCGATGCTTGAAAAGGCAGCACAGAAGCTTAAGTCTCACGGTCTACAAGATAATGTTGAGTTATTAGAAGAGTCGATCACTGATGTAAAAATTGAAAATGCCGGTATGGCAATCATGAACTACACTCTTCAATTTCTACCAGTTGAAGAGCGCCTTAATGTTCTTAAAAATATCTATAACGGGCTTAATGATAATGGCTGTTTTATTTTGGCCGAAAAAATTATCTGCAAAGATGAGCAAATTGATAATCTTTTGATTGATCTTTATTATGATTTCAAACGTAGAAATGGATATAGTGAGATGGAGATTGCTCAAAAACGAGAGGCCCTAGAAAATGTCCTTAGGCCCTTAACTCCACAACAACAACTCAAAATGTTAGATGAAGCAGGCTTTAAGAAATCTGAAATGATTTTTAGATGGTATAATTTTGCTTGTTACCTATGTATCAAATAGGAAGAGAATGGATAGTTTAGAGTATTTAGAAAAATTTGGTAATCGTGTTGATATTGAATCTTTAAGACAACTTAAAGCAGACAAGCTTCAAATGTTTCGCACAAAATATCAAAAAGAATACAAAGAGATCTTTGATGTCATCCCATCTCTTGAAGAGAACTCGAGCGAAACCCTTGAGACTGCGACAAAGCTTATTCCATGGCGAAAAGGACCTTTTCAAGTTGGAGAGCTTGATATTGATGCCGAATGGCGCTCAGATAAAAAATGGGAAAGACTAAAAGAATCTCTTCCAAATTTAAAAGATAAGGTTGTTTTAGATGTAGGCTGTAATAACGGCTACTATATGTTTGAGATGGCCAAACAAGAACCAAAGTTAGTTCTTGGAATTGATCCTGTCTTACACAATCAGGCCCAATTTGAATTCATTAATCACTTTAAGAAATATGATAATTTAAAATTTGAATTATTTGGTATCGAAGATCTTCCAAACTTTAGATCATTCTTTGATGTTGTTTTCTCGATGGGCGTTCTCTATCATCACCGTCATCCACTTGAGCAATTAATCTCCATCAGAGAATCTCTTGTTCCTGGAGGAGAAATGATTATGGAAACAATTGGTATTCCAGGAGAGGAGACAATCTGCCTATTCCCAGAAGATCGTTACTCAAAGATGAGAAATGTATGGTTTCTTCCAACTCTAAGCTGTCTTAAGAATTGGATTAATCGAACAGGCTTCATTGATATGGAAGTTGTCTCTGTTTCAACGACAAATTTTGAAGAACAAAGACAAACGAAATGGTGTCCTCCACCACATCAATCCCTTGAGGACTTCTTAGATACTGAAGATCAAACGAAAACAGTAGAAGGCTATCCTGCTCCAGTAAGGTTTTGTATTAGAGCAAAGAAAAAGCCGAATTCACCAATAAAGACTTTTTAATGATTAATAAGAGCAGAAAGGCCATTTACCTTAGTTTCGGAATTGCATTTGTGATTCTTGCTTTTATTGGTATTTTTCTTCCTCTTATTCCAACAACTCCTTTTCTTCTTTTAAGTGCCTACTTCTTTTCGCAAAGTAATGAAAAGTACTATCAGTGGCTACTAGATCATAAGATTTTTGGCCCAATTATTACTGACTGGAATAAATATGGAGTTGTGAGTGTAAAATCTAAAATCATTGCCATCTCAATGATCGTAGCACTCTTTTCATATACGCTAATTTACGTTGAAGTGAATCCGACGATAAAAGTTATCGTTTCATTAATTGGTATTGGAGTTATTGTTTTCTTGCTAACAAGACCGAGTAAAAGAAAGTTATAGTTTATATTTTTGGCCCTTTTCAAAAATATAGCACTCTCCATGAACAACAATTTCTTCATCAGTAACGACTAGGCCACTCCCATCAGGACAAGCATAAATTGGAAAACGAGAGAATATAGAATGTCTCTTTAACTCGTCATCGTAGCGTTTTGATTTACGATAATGAGGAAAAAACTCGAAATCAATAATATTCATGGCCTTAAAGTCTGTGACATCATCGTCATTATCATCACGATCCCATGGCGGAAATGATGCTGTCATAATATTTGGAGTCGTAATAATTGCACCAGCTGAAAGGCCTGTTAAAATTCCACCATTTTCGACATAATCGATGAGTTCTTCAAACATCCCACTTTCTTTTAAGTGCTTTAAGAAATAAAACGTATTACCTCCACCGAGATGAATCACGTCACTTTGAAGTGCCTCTTCTTTGAGAGTTCTGTCAAATTCATGATCAACAGGAAGATGGATAAACCTTTTAAAACCTATTTTCTTATAGGCCATAATTAAATCGATAAAATCTAATTCTGATTCGTAGGAACCTGCTGGAATAAAAGTTATACTTGGAGATTCACTATTACAAAGCTCTAAGATATGTTCGTCAATTTCGACATTATCACAAAAGTCGCCACCACCATATAATCCAATTTTCATTTCTTAGATGCCTTCTCTATAGTCTCTTACAATTTTAAGAAGTTCTTTTACAATTGGTTTTAAATGTTTTTTCTCGTTTGCCACACGATCACTCTTTGGACTTACATTATCAGGGTCAAACGTTTGGTGTTCTCTAAAGTCACGAACAACATTGAAGATAGTAAGTGGGTCAAATTTCTTATACTTCTTCATCATAGAATCGACGATACGAGCAATACTATCACCTGTTACTCTTTCAAACTTGTTTATAATCGATGAGCGCATAACAACTTCAAGAAGAATATCATCAAATCTCTTCTTAGATTTTTTAGCAACAAGATGTAATAATTCAATATAGGAATCTTGAAATGCATCGATTTTATTTGCACGATATGTATTAATCTCTAAATCAGATTGACTCGCATAACTAGACTTAGCGATATTGATAAATTCATCTCGTGTAATCCATTCACCACGGCTTAAAATAAGCTGAGGATATTCACGTAGAATATCTCGCATACTAAAAATGGCATCCCAGCAAATACCATCACTCACCTCATAAAGACCAAAGCTAGATTTTGCCTTTTCAAAGTAATAGAATGGCTTTTGTAAATTTTCAATCTTATGTGAGTGCTTCTTTACCAGCCAATCATGATACTTCGGAGAAATCCCAATTTTAGAAATTAGGTTATACTTCTTTTGAGTTTCAAAAATTTCATCAAATTGTTCAAGGTACTCACTAGTTGAAAAATCAGCTATCGCTTTCTTTTCTTTTGTTTCTAAAAAGTCCACAATTTGAATAAAGGACTGAACAATATACTTCGCCTTATCTTTTTGTTCTTTAATGGTAGTGGAATAACGTTGAACATCATCGAATCGGTATTCATGATGATAAAGACCAAACTGTCTAATCGAACCATAATCGATGATACCACCATTCATAAGAATATTATCGCCATCCCAATCAAGCCAACAAAAGATATAATCATCTTCAAAATTAGCAGCAAGCTTTGCAAATACTTCCACCTGTTTCTTTAAAAAATAACGATATCTTGCCTTCGCAGTTTTTGGGACTCTTTGCCATTCACCATTAATCTTTTGGCGATCAATATAGTAATTAACAATATTTTTTAAAGCATCATAATTGGCCTGCTTTAGATGATTAAACATATGAGAAGGTCTAATTAAGTTACTATTG
Source organism: Halobacteriovorax sp. RT-1-1 (assembly GCF_047085455.1). NCBI lineage: Bacteria > Pseudomonadati > Bdellovibrionota > Bacteriovoracia > Bacteriovoracales > Halobacteriovoraceae > Halobacteriovorax > Halobacteriovorax sp. RT-1-1. The sequence continues at coordinate 1,040,544 of NZ_JBKIXZ010000001.1, read as the reverse complement.
GCCCTAACATTAATTGAAATATTGTCTTTAAATTTAATGATGGCCAAACATCTCTCTGTCTCATAGTTATTCTTTTGCATAACTTCAGAGAACATTAGAGTTGCTAGTCCTTCATCAAACTCAGAGTAGCCACATCCATACGAAATAGATGGATCACCTGTTTTAAAGTATTTATTTTGTATATGGGTTGCAGGTGATAACTTTGTTGCTCCAGTCCCCTGACTCGAGATATCCCAAGTAAGCCCATTGTGATCAACTGTACCATTCCAGATCGAGCGTCCATCACCCGAAGTCTTTCCCTGCTTATTTGGATGCTGTAGCTGCAAGTAGCGAGTAGCCATATAGCGATTTGGTAAAATCTCATCTTCTGGATACTCGATCCCATTTTCAATATCGTATTCATTGATAATCACAATCGAGAAAGTCTCAAGAATTCTTTGGGCCAAATCTTTAGTCAAAGTATTATCATGGCCTTCAGAAATTAAACCCATCTCTTTCGCCAATTCAAAATTAAAGTAAGCAACACTTCCCCCATGTCTTTTTCGGACTTGATACGTGATAAACGAATCCGGACAACTTTGCTGCAGAGGATGTTTTCCATTAATTTGACTAAATTTAGAATAATTTAAATTCGATTTACTAGATAACTTATTATTTGTTTTGCTACTTATCTTTAATGAGCCCATACCCAGATTATATCTTAACTAAATCAGCAAATTCTTCCCTACGAAGAATTTGCTATTTATAAATGCTATATCTGAGTATTCTGGTTTGTTTTAAGAATTAAGGTAGGACGTAAACCTTCTTAATCTCAATATTTGAAGCTGGAAGATTTTGAAATGGACCATTTCTTCCAGTTTTTGACTTCTTGATTCTATTAACAACTGCCATTCCACTAACAACCTTTCCAAATACAGCGTAACCATACTGAGATGGAGTCGGCCCTGAGTGATCCAGGAAGTTATTATCTTTTACGTTAATAAAGAATTGAGAAGTTGCAGAATTAATCACAGAAGTTCTTGCCATTGCAATTGTTCCAAGAACATTACTTAGGCCATTTGTTGCTTCGTTCTTAATTGGCTTTTCTGTTTTTTTCTTCTTAAGACTTGTATCGTATCCCCCACCTTGAATCATGAATCCGTCAATAACACGGTGAAAAATAGTTCCATTGTAGAATCCAGAATTAACGTAGCTTAAAAAGTTTTTTACTGTTTCGGGTGCCTTTTTATCATACAGCTTAATAGTGATGTCCCCATAATTTGTCTGCATCATAACCTTAGTGTCTGCATGAACGCTTAGGCCAATTAAGATAATAAAAAGTAGTTTTAATTTCAATTTCATTTTTCTTCCTCGAAGAATTTTTTAAAGTTAATAAATTCTTCGTGTTCATTATAATCTAAAAATTTATTTTTAGCGAGAAAGTCTATATTGTGGTTCCCCCAATAAAAATCATCGTCAACTTCAAATGTTGGAACACCAAAGACGCCTTTATCAAACGCTTCATTGATAACAAGCTTTAATTCTTTCTTCAAATTACGATCACTATCTAAACGTTCATACTCTTCTAGTGTCAAACATTTTTCAGTAATAAATTCTTTAAACTGATCATAGTCATTAAAATCATGACCATATTTCCAACCAAAATGAAATGTATTAAGAATAAAGTTTGCCTGTTTTAATTTATCATCCCTAAGTCCAAGGGCCATTCTTAAGTAAGGTAAAGAATTGAACGGAAGCATTTTTGGTGAAGTAAGTTTTACTTCCATTTTATCCGCTGTCCTTAACGCCTCTTTAAATAAGTAGAGTGCTTTATTCTTAGTTTGTGCAGGAGCACTCATCTCATTTAATGCAAATAGCCTTCCCACCATCACTGGACAGAAGTTAATTTCATATTTCTCAGAAAGAAGCCCTGCGTCTAACTGCAACATACTTAAGTATGAGTAAGGAGATGTAAAATCAAAGTAGAAATTTAAGTTTTTTTTCATTTATATACACAATTGTTATTTAAAGATTGGTTCAAAAAAATTATACTCTCTTCGTGATCAAGTTCATTTATCGTTTCTTATTATTGCTTCTTCTTTTCATTCCAGCAAAAGAAATTCTCGCTACAGAGTCAATTGTACAAATTAATAAAGAGACTTTCAAAGATCAAAATCATAATATTTCAAAATATGTTGAATATAAGCTATCTGATAATAAAGAATACACACCAGATGGATTCACGACGAACGATAAAAGTGTTTTAAACTTAGAATACACAAATAAAAATATTTATCTACGCGTTCAATTTAAAAACTCACTCGAGCATTCTGTACATAAAGAGCTGTATTTTAATACTCACACTTTTAGATTAAATGAAGTTTACTTTCTCAATCAAGACAGTAAGCAACTTTCTAATTTTCCTAAAGATAAAATCAATTCAAATACGACACTCCATAAATCGCTAAGTATCGATCTAAATCCAGGAGAGAAAAAAACGATTGTTATCAAAACTCATAGTCTTCATAAGTTTGATACAAAGGCCTTGCTTGCTGATACTAAATATATTCAAAAGACAGAGCAAACCAGGATCATTAGCTTATCTATTTATCTAGGCTTTATGTGTACGTTATTAATATATAACCTGATTCTTGGAATGATAAATAAAGAATCAATCTATATTGTCTACTCAGTCTTTATCTTTTTTATGATTAACTCTGTCTTAGCATTATCTGGATACACACAAGGAGTTCTTTCTTTAGACAACCATATTAAATACCTTGGTGTCTATGCCATGATTTCATGTAACTACTTATATAAGTTTACAAAAGATCTCTTGAGTATCGACTTCTTTAAGAAGCCTATTATTAAGAAGACAGAAAAAGTTTATGCTCTGATATCAATTACTCTAATCACCTCAATCGTCTTCTCTTTCTTTGATTCTTATAATTTTATCATTGGACCACTTGTCGATATTTACATCTTAACACTTGTGATCTTCATTATTTATATTTCGATATATACAAATATTACAAACCCAACGATTGAATCAAAAGTCTATCTTCTTTCATGGCTCATCATGAACGTTGGAATCTTTGCTTATTTTGCGACTATCTATGGATTCTTTACCGATAATGACTTCACTCAAAACTCTATCCTCTTAGGAAATATGGTTGAATCATTTACTCTTTCAATTGCCTTAAGCCTTAAGATAAACAGGCTACAAAAAGAGAATGAAATTAGCTTTATAAAGAATCTAGATAAGCAGAAATATATTCGCTTACTAAGAGTTCTTTCACACGATATTGCAAATTCTTTATTTGTTATCATTGGTTATTCAAGCCGTTATATTCGACGTGGTTACGTTGAAGAAGCTAGAGCGTGGCCAAAAGTCTATTCGGCCTGTATGCACATTAAAGATATTCTCGATAACGTTAAGGCCGAACAGGAATTAATTAATAATGAGCCACAGCTTGATTATGTAGAGATTAAGAGTTTACTGGATAATATTCAAACTATCTTTACACCTCAATGTGAACGAAAGAAAATCTCAATCGAGGTTCCTGAGATTAAACAAGAGCTTAGAGTTTATTCAAATCTCGCCATCCTTACTCATCAGATTCTTGGAAATATCATCTCTAACTCAATAAAATTTACTCAAAACAAAGGAATGATAAAGATCTCATGTACGCAAGTGGATCAAGCTTTAAAGCTAGAAATACAAGACAACGGTATAGGGATAAGTAAAAAGAAGCTTGAACAAATCTATAATAAGATTGATACGGGAATAAGTTTTGGAACTTTAGGAGAAAAAGGTTCCGGTTTTGGTTACTTCATTATTCGCTCATATTGCGAATTACTTAAGATAAAGTTCACAATTGAGCGAAAACCCGTAGGTACTCTAGTCGCACTTTATATCCCCCTTAATAGTCCACAGAAGCTATAAGTTCAGATAGTTGTATAAATTCCTAATTCACCATAAAATTAAATTAATAGACTTTATTATTAGTTTTAATGAAATAGGATTTATGAATTACTACCCTCTAAGAATCACAACGATTGAGCCAGAAAGCGTTATACCGTTTGATTTGTATATTTACTTCAAAGAGACTTATCTTAAATATCAAGATGCTGGTACGGCCATATCACAAGAGAAGCTTGAAAAGCTAAATAAACAACAAGTAGCAAAGTTCTATATTCTTGAAAATGAAGTTGATAAATATCAGCAATATATTAAAGATCTTCTTGATTCAAAAGTTCAAGACTTTGATCTTCCTCTAGAAGAGAAAGTTGAAATTGTAGATGGTGCTTGTAAAACAGCGATTGAGCAGTCACTCAATGCACCAGAAAAAGAAGAAAATTACCAAATGACTGAGATAGCGGCAGCACAGCTTAAAAAAGTTCTCTCATCTGGCCCTGATGCTTTGAAGAAGTTCTTCGAAAAGAAAACAATCGATTCAAATTTAATTATCGAACACTCAATGAATGTTGCGACTCTTGCAACGAGACTTGCAATAAGAGTTGGTTGTAATGATAGTGACATCTCAAATATAGCCACAGCTAGCCTACTACACGATGTTGGTATCACGCGATTAAATAGCCAAGACCAAGAGCTATTTAAGAAACCAAAAGATGAACTCAGCGATGATGAAAAAAGAGTTTATGGCCTTCACGTAAAAGATGCAGTTAGTGCATTGAAAGACAAACCATGGGTAACAAAAGGTGTTCTTGATCTAATCGTAAACCACGAAGAAGTAAAAGATGGTTCAGGACCAAATAAACTTAAGACATTGAGTTTGCCGATCATGATTATCTCACTCGTAAATACATACGACAAAATGGTTACAGTAAGTAAAATGAATGCTCGAGACGCACTTACAGAACTTACAATGAATCAACTTAATCACTATGAGCATGATGTGATTAATAAATTTAAGGATGTCTTAATTGATGAAGGTATTGTCTAGTCTATTCGTTTTAGTTCTTCTTCTCTCATCTTGCGACACAAAAGTCGTCGATGAGAATACTTGTGATATTGAGTCGATGAAATGCTATCGCGGTTATCCTCAATCATGTGACTTTATAAAAAAATGTAGTGGAATAAAGCACAAATTTACAAAAGCAGTATGTTCTAATGCTTTCAATGAACTCTTTAGAGGAGCAAATTCTAAAGATGTAATAAAAAAATACTCCCCTAAGATTCTTCATTGTTTCAACGATAAAGAGTTTCACAACTTCAATATCGATATGAAGCTAAGACCTAAAGATTGAATCTCTAAGTCTTTTAAATAGTGATCGCTGAGTTTTGATACGAGTTCTCGACTTGAGCATATTTTTAGATGAATCTAAATTAACAAATTCTTTTTCACGATTTTCAATATACTGATTAATCTCTAACTCTTTTTGTGCACTTGTGAAATTCTGACGAAGCTCTTTTGCGTGCAATTCATTTTTAGCAGTTATTTCTCTAGCTCTTTTTACGGCCTGATTAGCAACAGAACTCTTTTGGGCCTGAAATTTTCCGTCCCAAGGCCTTTGCTGCTTCTCTAATACTTCCTCAACGGCCGAAACAACTTCAACTTTCTTGGCCTGCTTCTTAGCTGTAATATCATTTAAACCAATGGCCATAATTAAAACCTATTACTTAAATTTCCAAAGTTAGCTTGCCCAAGTCCACCAAAAACTCTTGCCTGATGGGCCGGAAGTTCCTCTTGCTCAGACTTTCTAGTGTGATAGTTCGAAATCGCATGATGAATTTGCTTAAATAGCTCGACTGTATCTTTTGCAATGGGCTTTCCTGCTGCATGTTCCGCAATTGAAAGATTAAGGGCCATTGCCTCTTCAGCAGATACAGACTCTTTAATACCAACAGTCGTACAGCCTGCAACATTCTGATAGTACCAATTTAGAATATCGTTACTAAGTTTCTTATTCGTAGAATACTTAGTTGGAACAAAAATTGATTCAAAATCGAGTCTCATTTCATCTTTAAATTCTTTTAAAAAGTGAGAGAAAACTCTGAAGTTTCTAAAATTATTAATTTTACATTCAAGTGGAGAAACAAGAGCATCACTTGCTACAAGAGCATTAGTTGTCAGCTTGTTCCAGTTTGGTGAACAGTCCATAATCACAAGATCAAAGTGTTCTTTTAAAGGATCGATAACTCTTTCCTTTAACCAAAATTCACGACGGTTAATATTATTAAGAGAGTCGTTTAAGGCAACAAGCTCAGGTGTCTCAGGAATAATAAAAAGATTTGGTAATCCAAGCTGAACAATGACTTCATCAAGAGTTGCCTCACCAGAGAAGTAATCACAAAGACCTTTTGTTTGATCTAATTTTTGAATTAATTCATCAAGGCTACCACTGTCATCAGACTCAGTGTCATAACCAAGTGACGTCGTCACATCTCCTTGAATATCAAGGCCTACGACACAAACGCGCTGTCCGTGAAGAGCAGCTGTGCGTGCAAGATTTAGTGCTAGAGTCGACTTAAGAACTCCACCTTTTGTTGTGAATACACAAACAGAAGTAGGCTTATCAAATTTTTTGAAATAACCAATTTGTTCACCAATTTGTGGAAGTAAATTAACCGGCCAACCTTTTCTAAAAATTGCTCCACTTCTATACTTGCGAGAAGCTGGAATTTGCCCCGAAGATTCAAGATCTTGAATATCAAATTTTAGATTTGGGTCACCATATATATCGGCCACTTTTTTAAGTGGGTAGAAATTATCCATTATTAAGTCTCCTCCATAAGTACTTTACTTATAATTTTACGCATTTAGTGGAGGCTGTGTCAAAAAAATCATACTCACAAATAAAGCTATGATACTATTTGGATGTGGAAGCTCTAGCTCTTGATCATATTTACGACTTTAAAGGACACAAGGCGCAGATTCGCGAGATTAGTCCATTTGACAAGAAAATGCTTCTTGAAGGTCTGCACGAGATGGAGCCCAAGTCTATCTATCATCGTTTCTTTGGTGCAAAGAAAGGTTTAACAGCAAAAGAGCTTATCAATTTAACTGAATTTGATAAGAGATTTCATTATGCCATTGGCGTGGCAACGATTACTTCCCCTGCTCATCCAATGGGGGTTGCCCGTTTTGATATTCACCGAGATAATTCAAAAGTTGCAGAATTTGCGATAACAATCATTGATAAGTATCAAGGACTTGGTATTGGAAAGGAGCTACTAGGTTTATTAATCTTAGAAGCAAAGTCTCGAGGGATTAAAATTCTTGAAGGTGAAATGTTAAATACGAATACGAAGATGATTGCCTTGGCCCAATCCATGACAAAGACGCATGGATGTGAGCTCAAGTTATCACGAAGTGAGCAGGGAGTTCAGACCATAAGCCTGATCCTTCCCTCTTAATCACCTACTGGCGGTTACGCCCTTTAAGAACTTCTTTTCCGCCCATATATGCTCTAAGTTTTTCAGGAACATAAACAGATCCATCTTCTTGTTGATGATTTTCAATAAATGGAACAAGAATTCTTGGCGTAGCAACCATTGTATTATTTAGAGTGAATACGTGCTTAACGTTTCCATCTGCATCTCTGTAGCGAGTATTTGTTCTTCTTGCTTGCCAGTCATGAAGTGCTGAACATGAGTGTGTCTCACGGTACTTTTCTTCACTTGGTACCCAACATTCAATATCGTACATACGGAATTTACCTGCACCCATATCACCCGTACAAACTTCAAGGATTTGATATGGAAGCTCAAGCGCCTTACAGAATTCTTCTGCTGCTTCAAGAAGTGACTTGTGCCATTTTTCAGACTCTGCTTCATCACCTTTACAGATTACGAATTGTTCTGTTTTTTGGAATTGGTGTACACGGATTAGGCCCTTTACATCCTTTCCATAACTTCCTGCTTCCCCTCTAAAACATGGAGAGAAACCTGCATATAAAATTGGAAGATCTGATTCACTTAGAATCTCACCACCGTGTAGACTATTTAATTGAACTTCAGCTGTTCCTGAAAGATAGATATCGTGCTCAGGAATATAGTAAGCATCTTCTCTTCCTGTCGGGAAGTGACCTGTACCATATAGTGCATCTTCTCTTGCCATCGATGGAGATGAAACAAGTGTAAATCCCTTTTCAGTTAGCATATCTAGAGCAAGACGGTGCATGGCCATCTCTAAAAGAACCATGTCATTTCTAAGAGAGTAAGAACGTGAACCACAAACTTTTGCGATATTTTTAAACTCTGCCCACTCATTCATTTCTAAAATTTCAACGTGGTGTCTTGGTGCAAATGAGAAATTTGGTTTATCACCTTCAACACGACTAACTACGTTTTCACTATCGTCTTTACCAACTGGTGCATCTTTTGATGGAACCATTGGAACAACGTACATCAGTGCCTTAAGTTTTTCTTCAAGATCACTAATTTCTGGATTCATTTCCTTAAGCTCGTTGGCAATTTCCTTACCTTCAGCAATAAGTTTTGGCCTGTCTTCGTTAGATGCCTGAGGGATTAATTTTGAGTGAGCATTTCTCTTCTCTTGTAAATCCTGCTGCTTTGTCTTTAATTCAGAGAGTTTCGAGTCAATTGTCAGTAGCTCATCTAGGTCTAGACCGATACGCTTATTTGCAATTACCTCTTTCATTAAATCAACATTTTCTCTGATAAATTTGATATCTAACACTATGCACTCCAGTTTATTTTTATAGTTGTTAGAATAACCTAAAACCACTAAAATTGACACTCTAAATTGCTTTAAAATCAGGGAGTTACTCATGGCATCATGTCGTTATTGTGGAAAGGAAATTACTTGGATGAAAGATGGGCGTAAAAACGTTCCAGTCGAAGGAGACGGTGCTGTCCACAAGTGTGAGAATATGATCAATGCCCGTAAGAGCTTCCGCAAAATCACTCCAACAGAGATCGATCCAGAACTACTTAAGCAGTATGAGAACGCGATAAATGAGAAGGCCAAAAAATAATAGCGGCCCCAATCAAAATCATTGCTAGACAATAGAATTGTCCCACAGAAAACAGGTTAAAGAAGAGCCCAATTTGTGGATCAGGAGTTCTAAAGAACTCAACAATGAAGCGACCAATTCCATAAATGATAAGAAAAAGGCCAGAGTTTAAAGCTGGTCTTTTTAAATTCTTTTTCAAAGTAAATAAAATGAGAAATAGGACAAATCCTTCGAGGAAGGCTTCATAAAGCTGTGAAGGATGGCGAGGGCTTGAGTCGTAAAGTCTTGGAAAAATCACTGCCCAAGAAACATCTGTCACTCTCCCCGCAAGTTCTCCATTGATAAAATTTGCGATTCGCCCAAACATAATGGCCGGGCCTACACTTGTTAGGACAATATCTGTTAGGGCAAAGAATTTAAGTCCGTGCTTTTTAGCGTAATAATATGTCCAAAGAGCTCCACCAATAAGTGCACCATGAAAGCTCATGCCACCTTGCCAAAAATAGAAAACGCGCTTTAAGTCTTGTGCATAGTAATTAAAATTATAAAAGAAGATATAAAAGAGCTTTCCACCTGCAAGCATCATAAAGAAGCCAGTGAATAAATAATTTAGATAGTGATGAAAAGAGACACTTAGTCCCTCTCTTTTTATGAGGTATTTTCCTAAATAAAGTGTCCAGAAGTAGCCAAAGAAGTAGGCCAACCAATACCAAGCAATCTTAACTCCCAAAAAATCGAGAGCAATTGGATTAAGATTGTGGACATAGTATTGCATTAATTAACCGTGAGATTTGTGATTAGCTTATTACACTCGTTAGTTAAATTATCCATGTGTTTGTCTTCAATTGCAAATCTCTCTTTATCTTGTGAGAAACGCTCTTGTTTTGATAGCTCTTTTCGAGATTGGTGAGTTGGGAAATGTTTAATTTCCTCATACATTGAAAAGATAATCGGATACTCTTCGTTTTCAACAAAGTCCACGCGGTCAATAAGCATTCTTAAACGAATACAGGCTTCACTTGCCTCACATTGTTTTTGAACAAAGGCACGAGCAATTGTAATAAGACTATCGCGCACGAATGCCTGGCGCTCTTTTTCCTTTGCTTCCATCTTGTCATGTTCAGCAATGCGCTTTCTCGTCTCTTCTTTAAGCTTAATATAGAAAAAGCCTACCCCCATTGAAAGGATAAATACTAAAACTGATAAAATGATAAATGCGATATTGTACTGTTCTTGAGTCATGGCCAATTTATACTGCTAAATCCTACATATGTGAAGGTTTTGGTGGATATGTTCCCTCTGGAGCTTCAACAAACCACTGCTTAACCTGCTGAATTATCGTGGACTGATCTTGAGGAAGACTCCCTCCAATTGGATACATATTTGAGACGTGATTAATTCTAAGTAAAATTTCTCGAGAGGCTTTTATCCCAGAGAGAATGTCGTGCATCTCCCCTAGTATCTCCTTAGTCGTAAGCATTTCAAAGCCTCGTTGTACCATTCGGTAATACGGAGTCCCCTCAACCGCCATTGTCGTAAGAAATGACAGGTAATCTGGTGAAATTTCAGAAAGAACTCTCGCCGTCTCGGCCACATGGGTCTCTGTATGTTTCTTCCCACCAAGCCCAAGCATGGCAATCACCGATAATTTCATCCCTGCATCCATGACTTTTTTTGATCCATCAATCATATCTTGGGCGCTATTGCCCTTAACCGTCATATGGAGAACCTTGTCACAACCAGACTCCATCCCAAGATAAGCGATTCCAAGCCCTGCTTCCTTTAGGTAACGAAGCTCATCTTCTGATTTATCCAGCATATTCTGAGCTGTTGCGTAGACACCGACGCGAATATCCCCAAACTCCTCGCCAATTGCCAAAAGACTTTTGTAGAGGTCTTCAGTTGGTGCCCCAAGCGCATCTCCATCACATAAAAATACTTTAGAGGGACGCATCTCAAATCGACGATAGTAAGCTGCCGCCTTTCTGATATCCTCGATTACCTCGACGCTGTTTCTCTCTTTATAAGTCTTAGATCGATACATATTGCAATATGTACATTTATTATTGGAGCAACCAATGGTTTGTTGTATAAGGAGAGAACGCCCTTCAGATGGAGGACGGAAAACAGGTTCGTGATATTTTATCGGGAAATCGTAAAACATGGCGCTACCTTAATCGATTTGGATTATTTATGAAAGAATATATCATTGAATCATATGCAGAGAAATACCTAGTTACTTCTAATATTGAACCTGAGTTCAATATTCTTTGTGATACGAAGTCGATTGCTCACCACCTGGCCCTATCTCTTAATTTAGGAACAATGGAGACTCCACTTCAAGGCCCTGAGCTTTTCACATTAATTGGAAATGTTCGCGGTATAAAAACATATAGCCTATCTCTTGTTTCACCAAACCTTAGAATTGATGAAGAGGCCGATATTAATGACTGTTGCCAGAGTGGATGCAGCGGTTGTCCTTACTTTAACGGATATTAATTTATGACTAAATTTAGCATTACGGCCAAGGCCAATACAGATACAACAGCAGCGGACCTACTTGCAGAAAAATGTGCGAAGTCAGGAATTGAGCTTTCAAAAATTAAGATCAAAAATCTTATGAAACAAGGTGCTTGTTGGACAAAGACTGCAAAGCCAGAACGTATTCGCAAGGCCAAGACAGAAATAAAGCGCGGCCAAACAATTAAATTATATGTCGATCCAAATATCGGTGAATTCGATATGAGTTCAGTTCAATGTATGCATGAAACTCACCACTATGGCGTTTACTTCAAACCTGCTGGACTTCTATGTCAGGGGACAAAGTATGGCGATGAATACACAATTCTTCGCGAAGTTCACAAGCGCACTGGTCGCGAACCTTTTCTCATTCACAGGCTAGATAAAGAAACAGCAGGCCTTATGATGATTGCATATACAAAGAAAGCTGCTCGAGCGTTTTCTGATCAAATTAAGAATCACAAAATTCAAAAGACGTATCAGGCCGAAGTCAAAGGGAAGCCAGAAAAAATTAAGCGTCTTGAGAGTGTTATTGATGGAAAAGATGCTGTTCTAGAATATGAAGTGAAGAAATACCTCGATAAAACTGCTCTTGTAGAAGTTAATCTTATCACAGGCCGTAAACACCAGATTCGTATCCAATTTACTGAACTTGGTTTTCCAGTTATGGGAGATAATCGTTATGGTAAAGGTAATGGAAACGACACAGGTCTTGCCCTTATCGCTTCAAAATTAGTTTTTGATGATCCGTGGAGAAGTGGAAATTTAGTGACTGTTGAGCTTCCTGAAGAAAAGAGATTATTTTAATTACTTCTTTGTATTTTTAATACTATCTAACGAGATATTCTTAACTTTCAAGTTAAGCTCTTTCGCAATTGATTTTTTAACGAGTTCATTTTTATAGTCGACGATTGGATTCTTACTTCTTCTATTGATTGGAAATAAGTATTGGTCTTTTTCAAAAAATGCGATGTCGATTCTTCCGGCTTTCATACGCCAAAACTTAACATAGATTAAACTGACGTGCATCTATTACTTAGACTTATGCTACGTGTTCATTTTTAGAATGTAATATCAAGCTATTGAACATTGAATTCTAAATCAACTTTGTCGTGAATAACCTTATCTGCCACAGTGCCCAATAAAGATGATCGATATTTAATGCCAAATTTTGTTCGGTCAAAGCTAACTTTCCCCGTGGCCTTCTTTCCATCGTAGATCATATCGAATGTTAGTGGACGTGTAATTTTCTTAATCTTAAAGTCAGCAACGACTTTATATTTATTCTTTGCAATCTTTGTAATTGATTTTGTTTCCATCATCGCCGTTGGATATTTTTCGATCTCAAAGAAGTCACTTTGGCGAAGATGATTTTGTAGCTTATCCTTCCACTCACCTTCAAGATCACGCACATCGATTGTATTCATCTGCACAGTAAAAATTCCCTTAACAGGTTCTCCTTTATCATTGTGCTCAATCGTTCCTTTTTGAAATTTAACATGGCCCCAGTGCTTGCCACCAACTTTACTTGCATGCCATTTCAAAAAGCTTTTATCTGTATCGATCTCTTTAGCGAACGCTAGAATAGAAAGTAAAATACAAAAACCGATAATCAGCAACTTCATTCACTATCCTCCAAAAACATAACAACGTTAATAGTTGTAAGTATTCTAAGAGAAAACGAGATGCGCTAATAACTAAGTTTTCTTAAAGTTTGGTTAAACCGGTAAAAGAAAGGCATTCTCAAGATCAATAGCTAGTTTAACTTGTGAGCCAATGCTCACTTGAGAAGAGTCGGCCAATTGGAATCTTAGAATTTTTGCGTTCATTGTCGCAACTTCAACAAAGTCATACTCTCCGTGCCTAATTATCGACTTAACTCGTCCTTTTAGTTGTCCCTCACCTTCAACAAGCATTAGGTATTTTGGACGAAAGGCCAGATAAACAAATTGATTATTTGTTTTGAGATTATCAGTTACTTCAAATTGACCAAAGTCGTTCTTAACAACGACACGCTCACCTTTCCTCTCTGTGATTGGTCCTGCAACGAGATTAATCATTCCCCCGAAACGAGCGGCATCAATTGAGAGTGGCCTGTCATAGAAGTCTTGAGGCCTTTGATATGTTTGAAGTTTTGCACCACTAAGATAAATAATTCGATCACTTAATGAATAAGCTTCTTTCAAGTTGTGAGTGACAAAAAGTAATGAGATTTCATTTTCTTTGAAAATTTCAAAAATTTCATGGCACAAGGTAGCCTTTAGAAATTCATCAATATTAGAAAATGGTTCATCTAGTAAAAGAACGTCTGGTGCGACAACCATTGATCTCGCAAAAAGAAGTCTTTGCAATTGTCCCGCCGAAAGTTGATCGAGCTTCTTATGATCTTTATATTCAAGGCCAAAGATTTCAATCATATCACGTACGCGATTCGTATCAGCACTTGGCTCATGGGCCAGTAAATGACTTTCAATATTTTCAAAAACCGTTAGGTCCCAGTTAAGATTATCAACACCTGAAACCATCTCAATTTTTAAGTTCTCGGCCTTCTCAACTTCTCCACTTAAGGGAGTTAGCTTTCCCGTAAGAATATTAAATAAAGTCGTCTTGCCTGTTCCAGAAGGACCAAGAAGTGTTAAAACCTCACCCTTATGGAGATCGAAAGAGATCTTATCAAACTGACAAATTGATTTTTGATCAAAATTATAAGTTAAATTATTTACCGCTAATACTTTCATTAACCCTAGACTCTCCCAATGAAGACAATCTGTAAATACAGGGTTTAAGCAGAATTTAAGAAATCTTTGTTCAAAAGAAAAAATGTTGCCTACGACAAGTAAATTAAACCCCTAAGGAGTCTTTATGAATTTTGACAAGGATCTGATTATTGAATCATTTGCGAGAATTGAGCCCAATTTAAAAAATTTCACAAATGCTTTCTTTGATAATGTCGTTATTCTCGAACCAGGTATGCAGAAAGTATTTGCTCATGCTGATCGAGAGCAACTAAAGGCATCCTTTATTAGGGCCCTAAGTATAACAATAAATAATTTAAAGAACCCGGAATACCTGAAATACTACCTGCAGGGACTTGGCGGAAACCAGATTAAATACGAAGTTTCAGAGACTTTTTTTCCAATATTTGAAGAAGCCTTCATTCAAACATTAATGCTTTTTCATATGAATTCTTGGACTCCTAAACTAGAGACAGCATGGCGCGATTGCTTCTACTATATCGCAGAGTATATTTCTGACGGCATGGTGGATGCGACCCTGCGTAGAGAGTTTGAAGAATTTTTAGAGAAGAAAGAACATGTCGACTCTTTTAAAAAGGCAGCCTAACTACTTTCTAAAAAGTGTTGATTTGATTGTTAAATAATCACTACCTTCTTGCCACGTTTCACTTACTTCAACTTCATCTTCTGCAACGAAGTAGAAACGTAAAGTAAAGCCGTCTTCTTTTGAATAAATTGTAAGCTCGTCATTGTTAATGAAGCCAGAAACCTCTCCTTTGTAATAAAGAAGCGGCCCTCTTACCTCAAAGACAGAATAGGGATATTCAGCACTAAGGCCATTACAATTATATCCACCCTCTTGTATTTTAAATTTCGAAGCATCGTAAAAAAGCTTAAAATAGATTTGAGAACATTTTTGAGTTGATTTTGGAGTTTTTGCAACACCTTCACCAATCCATTTCCCACCAATACTAGCAAATGATAATTGAGTAAATAAAAAGAGAGTGATTAATTTCATGAGTTAATTATCTCTAGCTCTTGCCCTATAGTCAAAGGCCAACGACTTAAATATAATAATTGCTATGAATAAATTATTCCTTACCACGCTAATTTTTATTTTAACTTCTTGTGGCAGTTCAAAAACATTTTTGGGCCAAAAACAAGGAAGTGTATACTCTTCGACAATATTAAAGAGAAACCCTAGTGATGGTGCAGAAGTTGCTTTAAAAGCACGAATTCATAAGAAGCTCAAAAATAACTACTACCTCGTTCAAGACCAAGAGGGCATGATTCTCGTGAGAATTCCTGAGAAGTTATTTGGCCTAGATACTGACTATAATTATCAAACCCTCTTTCTACTGAAGGGTGAAACAGATAACGAATCAAAGCACTTCTATGTTGAAATAGAAGATCTTGAAGTCATTAAGCCTTAGTCAGCTATTTGCCTACTAATCCTCTGAGCGACAAATATCATCTCCGTAGCGACGACATTCACCATCTGAAGCACGAGAGTCGCAATAAGGAGTACAGGCCGCATTGATTCCACAGAAATCTTCTTTATACCTACGACATTCGCCATCAGAAGTTCTTGAAGCACAATGGGCAACGCATCGCCACTGACGATCCTGAGGTGGCCTGCCATCTTCAGTACAATAATAACGAGTACCATCCACAACGACAGTTACATCTGCACTCACATTGGAGGCTAAAAAGAATAGAAATGTAATAAGAATGAGATTTTTCATCCATCCATTAACTCACAACCCTGACATTTTGTTTAGACTGGCCGCACATAAAGTTATGAATGACACTTTAGCTCAGGCATTTTATATTGAGCGAAACAATAAGGAGATCACATGGTTTCAGATATTTTTGACCCAAGTGCTTGGAAAGAAGTTGAAGGCTTCGATTTCAAGGACATTACATACCACCGCGCTGTAGATCAAGGGACAGTTAGGATTGCATTCAATCGCCCAGAGTGTCGCAACGCATTTAGACCTCAAACAGTTGATGAGCTATACCGCGCCTTAGATCACGCAAGAATGTGGAGTGATGTTGGTGTTGTTCTTATTACAGGAAACGGACCATCACCAAAAGATGGTGGTTGGGCATTCTGCTCAGGTGGCGATCAAAGAATTCGTGGAAAAGACGGATATAAATATGTTGATGGTGACGGAACTCCAGACCCAGCAAAACTTGGAAGACTTCACATCCTTGAGGTGCAAAGACTAATTCGTTTTATGCCAAAAGTAGTTGTTGCAGTAGTTCCTGGTTGGGCAGTTGGTGGTGGACATTCACTTCACGTAGTTTGTGACATGACGATCGCTTCAAAAGAGCATGCAATCTTTAAACAAACGGATCCAGACGTTGCTTCATTTGACTCTGGTTACGGTTCAGCATATCTTGCTCGTCAATGTGGACAAAAACGTGCACGTGAAATCTTCTTCTGTGGTTTCAACTATAGCGCCGAAGAAGCATTTCAAATGGGTATGGTAAATAAAGTTGTTCCTCATGCAGACCTTGAGAAGGTTGCGCTTGAGTGGGCCAAAGAGATGAATTCAAAGTCACCAACAGCAATGCGTATGCTTAAATTTGGATTCAATCTTCTTGATGATGGTTTAGTTGGTCAACAGCTTTTTGCTGGTGAAGCAACTCGACTAGCTTACGGAACTGCTGAAGCACAAGAAGGCCGTGATGCTTTCGTTGAAAAGCGTGAAAAAGACTTCTCACAATTTCCTTGGCATTACTAAAATAAAACGGGGGCCTCCATGCCCCCTCGTTCTCTCTACTTCCATGAGAAAATTGTTGATAAATATTCTTTTGTTGCATTTTGACCTCGATCAATTATTGTCACCCCTATTTGATAGAAACCTTCAAGATCATATTTTCTTTTAAAAAAATTCTCGCTGAAATGACTTGATACAGTAAATTCATCGATCGTTTTACGGTCCAATATTTCGGATTCATTTTCACCAGAGAGGATCACTTGATAAAGAGTGTACTTATAAAATAGTTTATCAGCACTCACACAATTATCATCGGCATCTTTAAAGTGGAATTTTGGTAATTGTTTTCTAAATAATGGTGAATAATCAATTCGAGCAACTTCTTTTTCATCAGGAGGGGTAAAATCAAAACGTATAGGATTTGTCTCGATAATGACTGATTTTCGATTCCTCTTATCAACTGATTGAAAGTATACTTGAACCTCTTCACACTCTTTATAACCTAATCTAATTAAATCATGGCCATCAAGAAGTAGTTGATTTGTATTTTGCGGGAGTTTCTTCCATTCAACTTGTAGATAACTTTCTTTAGAGTAGTATCCGTAGTAAATCTCATTTACCTCTGACTTGTATTGATGATTCCAATAAAACCTTAACGGAGCCACCTTTGAGCCCCAGTTAGGAACCGGAGATTCATGAATAAAGCGATATGGAAATGCGACGGAGTAATTATAGTTAATATCAATCACCTGCTTTGCACCTTGATAACTTTCAAAGAGATTTACTTCATAAATTTCATATTGATTTCTAGAAAGCATATGAGAACTAGAGTTGATCATCGAGTAATGTCCATTAAGACAATTAACCTGTTCAACATTTTCATTGCTCACATCAAGTAAGCGAACATAGCTCCCTTGAGAACAGTCGCCTTCGATTAGATGATCCATCGAAAAGATATCAATTCCCTTAGGGGCAAGTCTAATATCATCTGAAGGAATATAATCAAATGAAGTTGAAAAATTATTTGTTTTATAATCAATATAGAAGTCATGGCATTCTGCAAAGATGGTTGTCTCCCCCTCAAGATCATATTCTTCAGGATAAACAATAAATGCGCCATCATCTTGTCTTAGAGGGATGTTATGGCCATTAAGAATAATATTCTCTGATTTTTTTGTGTATAACCTTACATGACCATTGAGATAAGAGCGACCACAGGTCCCACTGATAATATGACGACCTCTTGCCCCTTCATCGTACTTTCCTTTAGGAGCAATAAAGTGAGGTGAAGTTTCGGCTTGCTTAAAATAATAAAACAACATTCTAAGATTTGATCGAAAGTCCCCATTTAACCCTTCGATAGGAACCTGGTAAAGCATTTGTCCAGACTTCTTTCGTGCCAAAATATCAAGTTTATAACTGAAGTTTCCATTAAGACAGTCAATAATATTTCCATCAACACTAACGCGATCAAAACCTTTACAAGTACCGATGATATCGAGGTTATCATCAAAGACACCGACGATAGTCTCACTTAGAAAAATTGAATGATCATCATTTCTAAATTTAATTGGCCTAACAGTAAAATCAGAACTGTTACCATATTCATCAACTTGATTAATATAAAGATAAGTCTCAATACTTTCGGCATTGATTTTTGAAAAATAGATTGGCGCAAGAAATATACCGTTAGAACAACCTGCAGTTTTCACAAAGTCTGCAATATAGCTACCTCTTATAAAGACCGTTCCTTTTTTCTTACATCGACCAGAAACGTAAATAGTACGCCCGTAGTAATATCCGGCCATCGGCGTATCAACGACAACTTTTCCAGGCTTCTTTGTCACCACATTAGGAATTGAAATGGTAATTGAATAACCATCTTGAGTAATAAAAACGTCCTGGCGACCTTCGATATTATCTTGAAAGAATAAAACCTTGCGATACTTGTCATCAAAGCATTGAGAAGTGTATGCCTGATCTCTTGCCAAGTTATTTGAAAAAAAAGATATCAAAAGATTATTTGTACATTCCCCTTCAATAACAACTCTTTGTCCATTTAATCTTCTAGAGACTAAATGTGCTGTAAGGGATCCTTTTACAAGTTGCTGAGTAGTATTGACAGAACTAATCGTACGACTACGTTCTTGGCAGCCTTCAAGAAGAAAGATGAGAATAAGAATGGTGTAAATATACTTATATTCCACACCATTCTTATCGAGATTACGTCATTTTATCGAACTTAAAATTGATTAAAAATTGCCGTTAAAATTAATACGATAATTAAGTTACCAAAGAAAATTATATCTCTGAGGCTTATCGTTAAATTCAAGGCCTTAACAATCTCACTTTTTGAAGGAGATTTACCATTCTTTAACTGAAGTTGTTTAAATAGCTTTGATTCGATTTTCTTTTTAAAGTGCTGATCTTTAAAAAAAGCGATCCTGAGTCCAATTATAAGACAAACAAAGTATAACCACAGATTAGAAACCCCTAAATCTTTAGCAAAAATGTAAGTAATAATCATTGGTATTTGAACTACGATCAAATAAACAAAGAGAGTTAGAATATTATTTTGTATGCCAATAGTGAGCATTACATTAGCCTTTTAACGACTTCTAAAAATAAAAGCCAAGTCTTTTCAACTGAAGCAATTGAAACTTGCTCATCAGGAGAATGGGCACCAGTAATCGTCGGGCCAAAGCTAATGATGTCTACATCTGGCATCGCTTTAGAAAGGATTCCACATTCAAGGCCTGCGTGAATAGATGAAATCTTAGGAGCTTTACCTCTTAAGTCTTTAAAGACCTCTCCTGTAATTGAAAGAATCTTAGATTCTGGATTTGGTTTCCATCCAGGATATGCTCCTTCAAGAATGGCCTTCCCATCGAGATCTTTTTGAGCTGAAATCATTTCTTGAGCAAAGTTATCTCTCGCCTCTTCACTCGCACTACGAATGAGATTTGCCATATTAAACTTTCCAGCTTCAAGAGTGATAACACCTAAGTTTGTCGATGTCTCCACGACACCTTCAAAGTGTTGATCCCAAGCTTTTACACCGTGTTGACAATTACTAATTGCAGATAGGACTAGCTTAGAGTCCTCAATTGAAAGAGCATTTGCTTCTTCATTTAAAGTGGCCAATTCAAATTTTAGGCCACCTTCTGCATGTTGATTTTTCTCCCAAAGAGATTCAAAGTTTTCACGAATCTTTGGAAGGTTCACTTCGCTTGTATAGAAGTCAACAAAAGCTTCTCTTGCAATAGCATTTCTTAAAGAGCCGCCCTTTATTGATACAAGTTGGATATCATCAACGCCTGCAAAAACATTTGGGATTAACTTATTTGCATTAAGACGGCCACGGTGAATATCAATTCCAGAGTGTCCACCTTTTAAACCTTTAATTGCAATTCTTTGACGTACGCCTTTAGCAGCTATTTGATTAAATTCTTTTTCAAAAATTAAATCAACACCACCGGCACATCCAATAATTAGCTCATCTTCTTCTTCGGTATCAAGATTAAGCATAATCTTACCTTCAAAGTGATCACCCTTTAGCCCAATTGCTCCATGCATTCCAGCTTCTTCACAAGCTGTAAAAACACATTCTAATGGAGGGTGTGCAATATCTTTACTTTCAAGAAGTCCCATCGCAAAGGCACAACCAATACCATTATCCGCACCTAGAGTTGTTCCATTTGCACGTACCCAATCACCATCGATAATCGTCGTGATAGGATCTATTTTGAAATCATGTGAGTTACCTTCATTTTTTTGAGCAACCATATCAAGATGGCCTTGAAGGATAATAGGAGCCGAGTTCTCCCCCCCTAGCTGACCAGGCTTTTTGATAATGACATTGTTTACTTCGTCACGATATGTTTCTAAACCTAAACTCTTTCCAAATAGAAGTAATAAAGTTTGTACTGCCTCTTCGTGGTAGCTAGGCCTAGGAGTATCTAGTAATTTTTGAAAATTTGACCAAACATATTTTGGACTTAATTGATCGACACGTGATTGATTCATAAAATAACCTACTTGTTATGTTTATAAACAATCTACTATGAAGATCAATTTTAGCAAAGCCCAAAAGCTATGCTGCTTCTTCGCCATCATCTTCCTGTGAAAAAGGAAAATGTGGAAATTGAGGGTGATTTTGCGCTTCTTCAATTAAGTACTTATCGACAATATGTGGACGCCAACTCAAGTAAACACCATCAAATTTATCGAGACTTAAGTTTTCATCGTAATGGGGGCTTCTCTTCACATCCATATGATAGATATCGATACTGCCTTCTTTTTCAAAGTAATTTCTAAGGTTAGAGCCTCGAGATAAGTAGAGTTTGCGCACCGTCGACACGTCTGCAGCAGATTCAATATTCAAAATGATATTATAGTGGCGATAATCCACTGCTAGATTGATCGAATTACACTTTAAATCTGGCTTATAGTCATATCTTTTACAATCACTTGTCCCCAAATTATGAATGAGCAATACTTTTTCAAAGATTGCTCCACCATGCTTTTGTGCTGCTCTTGCGCGAGATTTCGAAATCGTTATGGAAGCGGCCCCTTTATAGCGCAAAAAGTCAAAATCAATTCCTGCAACAAAACCTGGTCGCAAGACATCATTAAGTAAGAGAGTAAAATCACTCTCATCTGACATGGCCACTAAGTGAGACAACTTAGAAGTGCTTATGGCCAAGTAGCGTTTTTGGCCATAGATATTCTTTAGCTCAACAATCGCCTTTGTCCCTGCATAAACTTCAATCCAATTTACTTGTTTTCTTGTTTGAAGCGCAATGTCACCAAAGATACCTGAATCAGGCCCTCCCATTAGGACATTACAGCCAAGACTTTTCATTAAGAGCTTAGAAAAATGCTGCACATAAGATTTATGTACATTTATATATTCTAACAACTCCTCTTTAAAAAAGATTTGTTCACATAATTTTTCCAACTCTAATTCGAATTCTTGCTTTTTCATGTCTGACCTATCGTCTTCCAAACGATACGCACTGAGTTAAAAAAAGTTAATTTAGTCAAGCCTCCTTAAAGCTGATAACGACTAGCAAAAGGCCCGAAAAGATGATAAAAAAGCATGTATAAATCAAATACAAAAAACTGAATTTAACTCAAAAAGTCGAGGATCTATGTCTAATTTTCTAGAAGATTATCACGCACATGTTGAGGAAAGGGCCAAAGAAGGTATTCCTCCATTAGCATTAACAAAAGAACAAGCAACAGAAGTTGTAAAACTTCTTGAATCTGAGCCAACTCAGGAGCTTTTAGATCTTTTAAAAGATCGTATCAATCCAGGTGTTGACCCTGCTGCACAAGTAAAGGCAAGCTTTCTAATTGGTATTACAAAAGGTGCACACACTTGTTCACTAATTTCAAAAGAATATGCAGTTGAATTATTAGGTACAATGGTTGGTGGTTTCAACCTTCAAGGCCTAACTGATATCGTAGCAGGAAGTGATGAAGCACTTGCAAAGCTTGCTGCTAAAGAATTAAAAAACCTTCCTCTTGCAGTAAACGTTTTTGATGACGTTAAAAAACTAGCAGATGGTGGAAATGCTATTGCTAAAGAGATCATCGAATCTTGGGCAAATGCAGAATGGTTTACTAATAAGCCACAAGTTGATGAGTCAATCAAAACTGTCGTTTACAAAGTAGACGGTGAAATCAATACAGATGACTTCTCTCCTGCTCCATTTGCATTTACAAGAGCGGATATCCCTCTTCACGCAAATGTTATGGGTGGATCACTTTTCCCAGAAGGTCCAAAGCAAATCTCAGACCTTAAAGAAAAGTTTAACCTTCCTGTTACTTTCGTTGGTGACGTTGTTGGTACAGGTTCTTCTAGAAAGTCAGCAATCAACTCTCTTCTATGGTGTATTGGTGACGATATTCCTTTCGTACCTAACAAGAGACGTGGTGGTGTTATTATCGGTCAAACAATTGCTCCGATCTTCTTTAACACTGCTCAAGACTCTGGTGCTCTTCCAATCCACGGATTTGATGTATCAGCGCTTACAACAGGAACAGTAATTGAAGTTCGTCCACTTGAAGGAAAGATCCTTGATGAGAAAGGTAGCGAACTTGCAAAGTACGATGTTGCCCCAGAAACAATTCTAGATGAGTATAGAGCTGGTGGTCGTGTTCCTCTAATTATCGGAAAAATGCTAACAGATAAAGCAAGAGCGTCTCTTGGACAAGGAACTGCTGATGATTCAGGAATCTTTGCTAAGCCACACACAACTCTTGCACACGAAGGTCAAGGTTATACTCTTGCTCAAAAAATGGTTGGGAAAGCATGTGGAGTGACAGGAATTCTTCCAGGTACTTCATGTCTTCCAAAAATGACAACAGTTGGTTCACAAGATACAACTGGGCCAATGACAAGAGATGAGATGACTGAGCTTGCATGTCTAAAGTTCAATGCTGATCTTGTAATGCAATCATTCTGTCACACAGCTGCTTATCCAAAGCCAAGTGACGTTATCACTCACGCAACTCTTCCAGAATATATCAGAAACAGAGAAGGTGTAGCACTAAGACCAGGTGATGGTATTATCCACTCTTGGCTTAACCGTCTTCTAATTCCAGATACTGTTGGTACTGGTGGTGACTCTCACACTCGCTTCCCTCTTGGAATTTCATTCCCAGCAGGATCAGGGCTTGTCGCATTTGCTGCGGCACTTGGTGTTATGCCACTTGATATGCCAGAATCAGTTCTTGTACGTTTCACAGGAAAGTTACAACCAGGTATCACTCTTCGTGACGTTGTTAACATGATTCCTTACCAAGCAATTCAAGAAGGTCTACTAACTGTAGAAAAGAAAGGTAAGAAAAATATTTTTGCTGGTCGTATTCTAGAAATGGAAGGTCTTCCAGATCTTAAACTTGAGCAAGCATTCGAACTTACTGATGCAACTGCAGAAAGAAGTGCTGCTGGTTCAACAATTAAACTAAGCCGTGAAACAGTAGTTGAATACTTAAGATCAAACGTTGCTCTTATGCAGTCAATGATCGCAAACGGTTTTGGACACGTTGGAACACTAGAGAGACGTATCGCAGAAGTTAATGATTGGATTGAAAATGGTGAGCTGATGGAAGCGGATGCAAACGCTGAGTACGCTGCTGTTATCGAAATCAATCTTGATGAAATGAAAGAGCCAATCGTTGCTTGTCCAAACGATCCAGATGACGTTAAGAAACTAAGCGATGTTCAAGGTGATAAAATTGATGAAGTATTCATCGGTTCTTGTATGACAAATATCGGTCACTTCAGAGCGGCCGCAACTGTTCTTGAAGGTCAAGGTCAAGCTGATGCAAGACTTTGGATCTGTCCTCCAACAAAAATGGATCAAGATCAACTAACAAGAGAAGGTTTCTACGCGAAGTTCGCTGCTGCTGGTGCTAGACTTGAAATGCCAGGTTGTTCACTATGTATGGGTAACCAAGCACGTGTTAAAGATGGTGTAACAGTGTTCTCAACTTCAACTCGTAACTTCAATAACCGTATGGGTAAAGATGCTCGTGTTTACTTAGGATCTGCTGAGCTTGCTGCTATCGCTGCAAAACTTGGTTACCTACCAAAACCAGATGAGTACCTAGAGATGATGCAACCACTTCAAGGTAAGGACGATTCAATCTATCGTTACCTAAACTTTGATCAGATGGAAAATTTCTCAATTGATGAAGCTTAATAAAAGCAACATAGATAAAAAAGAAAGGGAGCTTAATAGCTCCCTTTTTTTTATTCGCAAAATTCTTTAATTACTTTCTTAACTCTTTTGATCTCAACTCTCCTTCCCGTGTACGGAGCAAACTCTCCATACCAACGATTATAGTGAAAGAATTTATCTCCATAATTGTAGCGAACCTTTTGCAGCTCTCCAGGAAAATTACTATCAACTGCATAAAGAGTATAACCTGTTCTCGTCTTCTTCATATCCACAACAAGCCAAGCGTGAGCATCGATTCCCTTAATTTGTAATTTCTGATAAGTCACATCACCTTGATTAACAACGCGATCATAAAGTCCATCCATCATCTTTCTCATACCATTTTCGCTTCGCTTAGCTGTTCCAAGTAAACCAATCACCCACTGCTGATTAATAAACCCATCAGTTCTTTGCCAGGCCTCAAGTTCATTTTGAATTAAGTGATCATTATCAATTGAGAACTCTCTTAAGTTTCGATAACCAGGAATCTCAACGACACTACGGCCTCGACGAATTGCTTTTATGATAGTCTTCGCTTCATCTTCTGATGGTTTCGAATACTCTGGCCTAAAGATTCCAAGATAAAGGGCATTACGATGAAAGCGCGAGTGCCACCAACAAACACCACCATTAAGAAGGCCTCCGTAATTTCTAAAGCCCATGTGAGCACTTATCTTTGTCATCATCTGATTCCTAACAAAGTGCTTATTTTCTCTTTCTTTACAGAATTTCTGCTTAGTCGTTTGGGCCATGGCAGAATGTGCGCTAAATGTTGTTAACGCTATCAAAAGTGATAGATAAATAGATCTCATAGAATCGTCCCGTGTTTTTGTTCTAGATGGATTTTTATAACGCATCGCCACCAAACTCAAGGGAGCCTATAAAATCTTCTGTAAAACCATGGGAGTCTTTTGTAATTACGACTACTTAGATTGTTTACTTTGACAAATCTTCGCTTTCGGATTCATTTCACAAAGAGCTTGCTTAAGCATCTGATTCTCTTCTTCAAGCTTTTTAGTTCTGGCCTCAAGAGAAGCAATATCTCTTCCCTGATCCTTTGAAATAGAAAATAAACTCTTAACGGCTTCAATAAGCGGCGCAACTAATTTTGCGTAAGCAACACTTAAATAACCATTCTCATCTTTTGATACGGCCTCAGGAAATACCTTCTCTACGTTTTGAGCAATAACACCGATATCTCTTCCTTCTTTAAAGTTCTTTTGAGGGAATTCATCTTTTCTCCACTCGAAATAAACTCCATCTAGAAGAGAGAGCTTATCTAAAATTGAGATTTCACTAGAGATCGATGTCACTTTCTTTTTGAGACGCTCATCAGATGTTGAGTCAAAGGCTGCTGTCCCTCTAACTGATCCATTTACATCTAAGGCAAAGGACCCACTTGGCGTAGTTGTAAGAATCCCTACGTTTCCATTTGTTCCGTTTACATTTAGCACATCAGTAAGAATGGCATCCCCAACTGAAAGATTAATGTCTCCAGCAAATGCATGCATGCGCATTCCATTAGCTGTTTCAGGTGCTGAGTGAAATAGCATGACATCAGACCATGAAGCATCAGGAAAATCTGCGGCCCAGTCATAATTTGAATTAAGAAGCGCAAAACCGGCTTCTGAACCATCCGCAAGGAGTGTGAAGTTTACTTCAGAAGAAATTCCAACATTAGAATCTTGAATTTTCATTTCCGCATGAGAGTCCGAAATATGAAGATCGGCCGCTGGTGTATTTGTTCCGATTCCAACATTACCACCAAGGTTTACATAGAGACCTTCATCTAGACCAGAATAAGAAATATAATTGGCCCCAATTTGAAAGTTCTGCGTGGCCATGTGACTTCCAAGATCATCACCAGATACTGTAAGATCCGCAGGTTCCCACTCAGAAAAAGTACCATTCCAAGTTAAGACTTGTCCGTTAGAAGGAGGATTTGGAGATACACTTCTAGATTGTAATGTCGTATCACTTGCAGGAAGATTATACAGGTTTGTTGCATCTAAGGAAGGCAGTTTACCATCTAATTCAAGACGAAGTAACTCTCCACCCGCATTTGATGTTAATAGAGTTATATCGTAATAGTCACCAACATCAGAAATACTAAAGTCAGTGCTAAAGTTAAAACCTTTAAATTGAAGTTCGCTACCATTCTTTTGTGCAAATACCCCGTAAGAACCACCGAGATTACTGGCCGTATTGACTTCACCTGCGGCAGCAATACCTGTTAATTGTGAGCCATCGATAGCAGGTAGTCGTCCAGAAGCATCAAGACGTAGTAATTGGTTTGCTCCATTAGAAGTATTAACTCCCACTTGAACATCATTTACATTTTCAGTAATAGCAAGGTCACTCGTTACTGTCAGACCTTTTAATTCAAGATCAACACCTGTCTTTTGTTTAAATAAGCTAGCACCACCGACACTAGAAATCGTATTAGACTCCCCACCTGCTCCCGCACTTATTGTTTGCGGCTCCCATTGAGAAGCAGTGTTATTCCACACAAGGGCCTGCCCATCAGTAGGAGCAGTAGAAGCAACGGCACGAGATTGAATTGTATTATCCGATGTAGCAATACCAGTTAACTGTGAACCATCAACAGCAGGTAAACGTCCGAAAGCATCAAGTCTTAAAAGCTCGTTGGCCGCATTTGCAGTTGTTACATTAATTTGCACATCATTAGTATTACCTGTCAGAGTAATATCACTTCCACCAGTTAAACCTTTAAAGACGAGATTCGTTCCAACTTTTGCTTGGAATAAACCTTCTCCTCCAGCACTAGAAGCAGTATTGGCTTCACCACCGGCACCACCAGTAACAATTGTAGTTGGTTCCCATTGAGAGCTTGTACTATTCCATAAAAGAGCTTGTCCATTGGCAGGAGCAACAGCAGATACTGTACGAGATTGAATTGCTGTTGCATCAGAGCTTCCACCAGCAATTCCTGTTAGAAGAGATCCATCAATCGCAGGTAGACGACCAGAGGCATCCAGTCTTAAAAGTTGATTTGCACCATTTGATGTATTGATCTGTAGATCAACAGTATTCGTACTACCAGAAACAGTGAAGTCTGTAGATCCTTGAAGACCTTTAAGAATTAAATCAACACCCGATTTTTGCTTGAAAAGTGAAACTCCTCCAGCACTTGAGATTGTGTTATTCTCACCAGACCCACCACCAGAAATAATCGTTTGTGGCTCCCACTGTGAAGTTCCGTTATTCCAAACAAGCGCCTGTCCATCGGCAGGAGCAGTTGTCGCAACATTGCGAGTCTGAAGAGTTGTCGCATCAGAGCTTGCAGCAGCAAGTGTTTGAGGCTCCCACTCTGAAACAGAATTATTCCAAGTAAGAACCTGGCCATCAGTTGGCGCAGTTGATGAAATATCTCTCGTTTGTAAGCTAACAGCATCACCTGATGCAGAAGCCGCAATACCAGTTAAAAGAGATCCATCTAGTGCAGGAAGACGTCCGAAAGAGTCAAGACGAAGAATCTGTCCCGCTCCATTTGAAGTATTTAT
This sequence comes from Halobacteriovorax sp. RT-1-1, assembly GCF_047085455.1. Lineage (NCBI taxonomy): Bacteria > Pseudomonadati > Bdellovibrionota > Bacteriovoracia > Bacteriovoracales > Halobacteriovoraceae > Halobacteriovorax > Halobacteriovorax sp. RT-1-1. The sequence continues at coordinate 1,012,384 of NZ_JBKIXZ010000001.1, read as the reverse complement.
TCCGATTTGAATATCATTTGCATTTCCTGTTAAAGAAATATCAGTAGTATTTGATAGCCCTTTAAAGACTAAGTTTGAGCCTACTTTATTTTGATAAATTGCTTCGCCACCTGCACTTGAGGCCGTATTAACTTCACCACCAGCACCTCCAGCAGTAATAGTGGCAGGCTCCCACTGCTGACTTACATCATTCCATAAAAGTGCCTGACCATTTGTAGGTGCGGCAGCAGAAACATCTCGTGATTGTAAAGTTGTATCCCCACCACCTGCTGCGATTCCAGTTAGCAAAGAACCGTCGAGTGCCGGAAGACGACCAGAAGAATCTAATCTTAGAAGTTGATTGGCACCGTTGGCCGTATTGATTTGAAAATCAACTGTATTTGTACTCTCATTAATAACGAAATCAGATGAACCTAAAATACCACGCATAACAAAGTCCACACCAGACTTCTGCTTAAAGATAGAAGCACCAGATGCTGTCGACATCGTGTTAGTTTCACCACTTCCACCACCTCCACCAGAGATGCCTGTTAACTGGGAACCATCAAGAGCAGGTAGTCTTCCAAGAGAATCAAGTCTTAGAAGTTGGTTTGCACCATTTGCTGTGCTTATTTGAAGACCAAGAGAGTTTGATCCTTCAGTAATATTAATATCAGAAGATGGAGAAAGACCTTTAAACTGAAGCTGACTACCAACTTTTTGTTTGAAGATTGAAGTTCCACCAGTTGAGTAAACTGTATTGGCCTCTCCAGTTCCACCTCCACCACCGCTTGCGATAGTTGAAGGAACCCAAGAAGAATTACTACTGCTCCAAACAAGTGCCTGGCCATCAGTAGGAGTGATATTCGAAACGAGTCGATTGTGAATTGAAGTTGCATTTGTTGAAGAACCACCTTCATCTGTACCAATAACCCAATTTGTTCCATTGAACTTTAAAATAGAGCCTGAGATTGCTCCACTTGTATCTGTATCGTAAAGATCATCAACTGTGAGATTAACCGCACCTAACTTTCCATTAACAGAGGTAACGCTAGAAGTTGGTTGATTAGCAGGTGCCCACTTTCTTGTGATGGCATTGTATTGGAGTATCTGCCCATGAGAAGCACCAAGATCTGGAAGATCAACATTAATCGTAAACGTGCTTGCACCATTTGCACTTTGCAAAGTCATCGTAAGAATTTGATTTAGAGGAAGAAGAGTATTTGAAAGAGCATCTGCAATGATTTCTCCCTCATTTTGCGATCCAATTGAAAAGTCTGAAGTCGTCCCACTCTTATCAGTGATGCGAATATTTTCAACCTTATGAAGACTTGAACCTACAATTCTAAGCTTATCACCTTGAACACTAATATTGCTTACCTGAACTTCTCCACGTGAATTTTCACGACGTTGAATCTCAGGCACACAACTAGTAACCAGTAGCTGTAGGCATAAAATATGAATGTATGATTTCTTAAATATCTTCATCATTTCGCCTCTTTATCGACGAGCTCAATTAAATTCGTATGAGAATTTTAATACAAATTAAAAATCGGCAAATAAAGTACTGAAATGATAAGAGGTAGACTAAAAAGATGGGGCATTGCTGCCCCAAAAATACGGCATTTTAAATACTTATAAAATTATGAATTTGTACAAAGACGCTCTTCCACAATGAGATGAGAAATATTGTACTTAGCTAAAATTTTCTCGCGGTAGTATTCACTCCCCTTCAAATTACAATTGTAAATCATCACTTCACAAGCATGAGCATTTGGAGCAATTCTCCAGAGGTGAAGGTCTGCTATTTCTATATCATCATCGTGAGAGAAAAGTTTTCTAATCTCTTCCTCATCAAATAATTTAGAGTTCCCATCAAGTAGTTCCCAGACTGTATCTTTAGCAAGTCCCCATGCCCATTTTAAGATAACGATGGCACCTAGAATTCCAATAATAGGATCGGCCCAGTTCCAACCAAAATACTTTCCAGCAAAGAGTGCCGCAATGGCCATGACAGAAGTTAGAGCATCGGCAATAACATGAAGAAGTGCTGAGCGGTGGTTGTGGTCATGAACATGGTTATGGCCATGACTGTGATCGTGACTGTGACCGTGATCATGTCCATGATGATGATCATGGGAGTCCCATAGAAGAACTGCACTTAGGATATTTACAATTAAACCAATGATGGCCACAAGGATGGCCGTTTCAAATTTAATTTCCATTGGATTTAAAAAGCGGCCAATAGATTCAACTCCCATCACAATAGCAACAATTCCCAACATAAGCGCACTTGTGTAGCCTCCCAAAGGAATCATCTTACCTGCACCAAAGCTAAGCTTTTCATTTATTTTTTCTGAGCGGGCCAAGCGGTAAACGATAACAGTTATCCCAAGTGCACCAACGTGAGAGCCCATATGCCAGCCATCAGCAAGTAAGGCCATTGACCCCGTAAAATAACCATAGCCAATCTCTGCTACCATCGTGACAAATGTTAAAAGAATAACAAGCATCGTTCTCTTTTCATTTGAGCCTAGACGATCATCTTCTAGGACATAATTATGTGGTTCTAAATGTTCTTTATGTTTCATACTTTACTTCCAATAAGTTTTTATTAAATTTACTAATTCAATTGCAGCTTCATCCTGAGGAGTCTTTGGATCAAGTGGTGAAACCATCACATGGTTCTTCACATGTTCTTCAATCAACTCTCCAGTTAGGCCATTAAGTCCACCGCGACACGCGGCCAGAGTTTGTAGAATGCTGTAGCAATCCTTATCTTCTTCAAGAGCACGCTCAACCGCTTCAAGTTGTCCCTTGATACGTCTTATTCGCGTGATAATTTTTTTCTTATTTTGATGAATATGGGCCATCGTTAACCTCCGCTCACCATACTATACCCCAGTATAATATATAAAGATAGAGCGAAGAAATACCCTGTAAAATCAACCACTTAAAAAACATTGTTAATCAAAGCTTTGTCTAAAGTATGAACGAGGAAATTTTAAAAGCTCAAGTTTAGGAATATTGAAGTCCCCAATTTTTGTATCATTGAGTGTTACGGCATAGAACTCATTCTTGCCTTCTTTTCCAATAACGAAAACATTTAACTCCTCACCTTGCATGAAGAGCTTGTGTTCACCAAACTTACGGTATTCACCAAAGGTAGTCTTTTGATCTTCAAGTGGAAGTGTTTCCGGTCCTAAAGGTAGACGAAAACGATAACTACTAACAAGGTTTCCAGCAACAATCATAGCATTACCGCGATTAAGTTTCGTTGTGGCCTTGTTAATGAAGTAATCCATAATATAAGCGATAAGATCGACATCTTTTAAATTAAGGTCATAAATCTTTTGTTCGTTACCTTCTAAACGAGACTGACGATTTAAAATCACTTGTGAAATAAAAACATTTCCTGAAGGATGTAAAATACGAACCGTATTACCTTGATCCTTTGAAATATCCCATGCCCATTCTGTTGTTGGAAAAAGTGGTGTTAGTGTTACAGTTTTTGAATTCATATTTGGATCCTAATCACATTGTTCCAAGTAGTAAAGATCTTGGTAAGTTTCTCGCTTTCTTATTAAACGATTTTTATCGCCATCAACAAGCAACTCACATGCTCTTGGTCTTGAATTATAATTACTAGACATCGTAAAGCCATAAGCTCCACAAGAGCGAATTGCTAACAACTCTCCCTCACTTAGTTCAAGCTCCCTATCTTTTGCAAGATAATCCCCTGTCTCACATACTGGGCCAACGATATCAAAATTTTCTTTTATTCCTCTAATTGATTGATCGACTTTGATGACTTCTTGCCATGCTTGATAAAGGGCCGGTCGCATTAAATCATTCATTGCCGCATCAACAATAGCAAAATGCTTCCCCTCATTTTCCTTAATGTACTCAAGCTTTGTCACAAGTATTCCCGCATTAGCAGCAATCGCTCGACCAGGTTCAAAGATAAGTTCTAACTCAGGATAGTCCTCAAGGCTCTTAATTACTTGAGCAAGATATTCACTTGGATGAGGAGGAACTTCATCACGGTATTTAACTCCTAATCCCCCTCCTAGATCAATATGTTTAAGGGGCGTACCGTTTTTTCTTAGAGTATCAACTAATTGTTTTAGCCTCTCTAATGCCTCTAGAAAAGGACCGATATTAGTAAGCTGCGAACCAATGTGGCAGTCAATGCCTTCGACACTGATCGAGTCTAATGAATGTGCGATGTCATAGACTTCTTGCGCTTTTTGAAATGAAATACCAAATTTATTTTCTTTTAAACCTGTTGCAATATATGGGTGCGTTTTAGCATCGACATCTGGATTCACTCTAATTGAAACCGGTGCCTTCTTTTTCATTTTTTTAGCAACTTCATTAATTCTTCTAAGCTCAGCTACTGATTCGACATTTAAGCATTTAATACCTTTTTCAAGTGCAAACTCAATTTCATCATAAGACTTTCCTACCCCAGAAAAAACCGTCTTTGATGCTTGTCCACCTGCTGCCAATACTCTTTCAAGTTCACCACGAGAAACGATATCAAAACCACTGCCCATTGCGGCCAGTTCTTTTAAGATATTAATATTTGAATTCGCCTTAACTGCATAACAAATTAAATGACGATGCTCTTTTAAAGGTTCTTGAAAAGCTAGAAAGTGTCTCTTAAATGTTTTCAAAGAATAGATATAAAGTGGAGTTCCATACTTTTGAACAAGATCGGCTACTTTATTATCCTCTGCAAATAATTCATTTTCTCTATAATTGAAAAAATCCATTTTAGTCCTTATCTACTTCTCTAGTTATTAAGCTGCATTCATACAGCATTCCTAATCCGCCATTAAATGATATTTTTAAGAAACCTTGGCCTTCTTCTTTTAATTTAAAACCGTACTTCTCATGCATCTTAATAGAGGTTTTATTTTTTGCATTAACAACATAATAAGCTTTCGTTGAAATTTGCCCAATGTGTTTAAGTCGCTCTTGAGTTAAGAGATCACCAATACCACGGCCACGATATTCTGGAAGAACAGTAAGTCCCATAAGATACCAACCGACAGGTGCTTTGTACTTATACTGATTGACCATTTCTTGTGTATAGAGAATTGATCTTCCATAACCAACTATTTCTTCATCAAGAATGGCAACAATCAGATGAAAACCTTTTAAGTTTCCACCACGGGCCAACTCTTTTTTCGTTCTTTCAAAAAAGAAAGAATAATCAAGGTTTGGATCAATATTATTTTCATTAATAATACGAGCAATGGCCTGAGCATCATCATACCTAGCATATCGTGTTTTTATTTCGTCAGGTACAGGCCTAGACTTATGATCCACAATATAAGGACAGTATGAATTATACTCTTTATATGTTTTAGACGATGACTTCAATGTTTGAGTAATTAACTTTTTAAACATAATTTAATCTATTATAGCTCATCCATAAAAGTGGTGGAGATTATTAATTCAATTAATAAAGTTTTTATTTTAGATGATGTTCTTATGTGTTTTAATTGTGACAAATACAAACTATTTAACAATGACCGACCAATTTACTCATGAAAAAAATATATAAAAAGATATTCATAGGCTTGGCCCTTACTTTCATCACTGGCCTAGTCATTCTTATCCTAAATTATAAATGGGTGATCAAAAAGTCTCTTGCCATGGCGGGAGTAAGAATAGAGCAAGTTGAAAAAATCAGTATAGGCCATTGGGCCCTCCATAACTTGAGCTATCAAATAGATGAAAAGAATATATTAAAAATCAAAACTGTTAATATCGACTTTTTAGAAATTGATGTCGATGCAAAAAATATCGATCGCTATTTGCAGGCGCTAAATTCCAAAATAAAAGTGAGGGCACAAGAAATTCAATTACAAAAATTCAAACTTAAAAGCATGAATTGCTTTGTTCATAAGAAAGAAGGGACAATAATTGAAGTAAGCCAAATTTTTATTCCTGACTTTGGTTCTAAGAATCGAGGTAACCTAACTTTTAACTTAGTAAATCTAGAAGATATTCGTTTCAAATATAACGATCTTGATATTAACAATGTCATTAAATACTTTGATGCATCTTTAGGGCTCTCTGGATTAATTAACATCAATGCACAAGTGAATGGTGATATCAAAGCAAGTGTTTCAGGAAAGAACTTAGTCTTAAAAGGCTTTAGGGTTGATGATGTTATTACAAATTTTTTAGACACTCGCAATATTGGAATCATCGACGCCGCGGCCGTCTTGGCCTTAGGACCAATAGGCCTTCTCTATACAAGTGCGGCCAGCCTTGGACAAACGATTGGAGGTTTTCGAGGAGGAGACACAAACCTTAAGCAAGTCAATGCTGCAATAACACTTACGGGAGATCTTATAATCTTTGAAGATGTTGCAGTGGCAACACAAGAGCACTTAATCATTGCTCAAGGTGGAGCCAATATTGAGAAGCAAACTTTTAAAGATCTCGTTGTTTCAGTAATTGATGAAAAATATTGCCCGGAACTGCAACAGATAATTAAGGGAACATTTTCAAAACCAGAAATTTCAAAAACCAAGGCCTTCCTCGACACGGCCACGGCCCCAGTCTCAAGTGTAACTAGTTCAACATTCCAATTTGTCGGCGTTGGAAAATGTAAGCCAATCTATAAAGGCGTTGTTAAGCATCCTGAGCTAGAGTGAACAGTTTGCAAAGAGCGCAAAATTTAAAATGACACATTACACATAGTGAGAAAAATCATGGAGGAAAGCGGCTCCTTGAGGTATATTTGATTCTAATTGTTAAACTTAAACGAGGATAAGACTATTAGCGTTATATCTGTACTTATTTTTCTCTTTCTTTTTGGTATTGCCTCAATGGGCTATGTCTACGCTTACCGTGGAACAGAAAGATATGAGAGCTTAAACTTCTATCTCCGCAAAGGCTGGCCAATTTTTGCACCACTTAACTGCCTACTTTATATGTTCACTAAGAAGAGAGCAGCTAAGCCAATAATGAATCTTGCAGACTTTCCAGAGTTAAAACTAGTTCAAGATAACTGGGAAACAATTCGCGATGAGGCGGTAAAGCTTAGAGAAAATGGATATTTTGATAAAGTAAAAGATCCAACTTCAAGTGCATATTACGACATTGGTTTTAGAACTTTTTATAAATACGGTTGGTCTAAATTTTATCTTACTTGGTATGGAACGACTTTAAAGTCAGCAAAAGAGCTGTGTCCAAAAACAGTTGAACTTGTTTCTAAAGTTCCTGGTGTAAACGGTGCCATGTACTCAATTCTTCCAGTAGGATCAAAACTAACAAAGCACTTAGATCCAGTTGCCACATCACTTCGCTACCACTTAGGTTTAAAAACACCTAACGATGATCGTTGTTATATTAATATTGATGGAACTGACTATTCTTGGCGCGATGGAGAGGCCCTACTATTTGATGAGACCTATCTTCACTTTGCTTTCAACAATTCTGAAAATGAAAGAATTATCCTTATGCTTGAAGTTGATCGCCCAACGAATATCATAGGAAAAATCATTAACTTTATCTTTAAGCTGATTATGAGAATTACTCTCGTTCCAAATGTTCCGGGAGATCAAAGAGGACTAGTTAATGCCATCTTTGGAGCGGTAACACCTACTCTTTTAAAAGTAAGAACTCTAAAAGAAACAAACCTGGCGCTATATAAAATTATTAAACATACAGTAAATCTAACATTACTAGCAATTGCATTTGGTTTAATTTACTTAGTGCTAACTTTTATTCAATCGTTATTTTGAAAAACTAGAAGCAACATAAGCGGCGACGTATTCTTCAAAGTCTACGTCGTCTAATTTCTCAAAGTCCACCTGACGCTGCATCGATGCATTCTTCTCAAGCTCTAATTCTTCTTGAAATACATGATTTACTTCTACAGCGGCCAGCTCCTTACGATGCTCTAGCGCAAGATCCTTCATCGCCTGAATATGACCTTTCTTTGAAACAAGATCAAATACTTTTTGTGAAAGAGTGTTAGCAGGATCAATTAACTTACGTTGCTCTTCAATAGCAAAAAGTAATGCTTTCTTACGCTCACCATCTGATATAGCATCAATGACTTCGGCCATTTGATTAAAGAATGTTGCTAGATATTCTTGGTAATTTCTTTTCTCACCATCAACGCTAATTTCTAGGCCAGGCTTTCTTCCCTGCCTAACAATAAGCTGATTATTATCCTCAATCTCATTATAAATTTCACGATTGCATCTATCCGCTCGCAAGAATAAGCACGACAATAAGAATGCATCTAAGAAGTCCATTTGAACTTTGGTAATTCCATTCTTTGCAAATGGGTTAAGATCGAGAAGTCTAACCTCAATATATTCAATCCCCTTGCTTCTTAGGCTAGCAAGAGCACTCTTGCCAGGAGGAGCAATTCTTTTAGGTCTAATGATTGAATAGAATTCATTTTCAATTTGTAGAATGTGAGTGCTAATTTGCTGAAGCTCTCCTTTCTCATTCCTTAAACCAATCTTATCAAAATCTGCAAAATTCATTTGCAGAGCTTCTTCTAAACTATCGCAATAACTATCAAGACCGTTGTAACAAATTCGAATACCGTTTTGAGAAGCACCTGTATAACCAAGTCCCCCCATCCTTAAGCATGTCCCTTCTTTCGAGCCAAAAGTTTTGCCATATTTCTCATCTTCATGAATCACATCTAGTGAATGTTTCTTACCACTTAGGAAGGACTCATGAACAGAAACAGAGTTTCCAAAAAGATATAAGAGAATATTTGAATAACTTCTAAAGTTTCGACAAAGATTTAAGTATTCCTCATTAATAAAAAGTTGAAGCGATAAAGAGCTTCCACTTAACTCATGCCAATTTTTCCAAAATTCATCTGTCATTGAAAAATTGTAATGAAGTCCCGCAATCGCCTGCATTGATCTTCCATAGCGAAGGCCAAGACCAGAGCGATAAAGAGTCTTTAAACGGCCAGAGTTACTCTCTCCGTAGTAAGCAAGCTTAATATCTTTATCTTCCGGTAAGATACAAGGCATTGATGATGGCCAAATGACTTCACTTGAATCTTGTTCTAAAACATAGTGTTGAAGATTTCCCAGAGTTTTTAAAGTTTCATCATTTGATTTTGAAACAGGAGTGATGAACTCAAGAAGACTTTCTGCAAAGTCGGTAGTTATCCATTTATGAAGAAGTTTTGAACCAAATTTTGGGTCATGATCGGAACTTGCAAGCTTGCCATCTTCAACCATTACACGAAGGCCCTCTTTCTCAAGTCCTTTATTTACATTAAGGATTGAATCACTTCCGTATTTTTCTTGATAGTTTTTGAGTGCTTGCTTATTAATTTTAACCGTCATAAATCGTCCTATATTTCGCATCTATAGTACGCTTTCAGCATTACGCAAGCAAGCTAATCTTAACCTAGTTAAGATTCCCAATACTTATTGGCAGCTCATAATTTATTCCAAAGGCAAAGTCATCATTCTTCGTTTGCCCTAGCATTAGAGCGAAGTTAGACGCGCTATCAGCATAGAAATGAAATAATGCAGGATATAGATTTAAACGAACCCTAAAGTCTTCAGAACTGTTCATCAATAGTGACGCAGCTTGTCTTCCCATGGTTTCAAGAAAGTAACCATAAGCAAAGCGCCCCTTCTGCTCTAGTGGATCAGTAAAGGCCATCCCCGCAGCAACAGAATGAGAAAGATCTCCGTTATCGTAAGTAAGCCCTACTAGATTCATCATTCCCATATAAAGGAGCGGCCTAAACTTATTAAAGTGTAGAAGCTTAGGACGCATAATATAATTTAGACCAACGTTAAAAAAGTCCTCATGCTCAACATCATAGACTGGCATGAAGTGCCAAGTTGTCATCCCCATTTCATCAACCATGAAATTCATAAATGGATCATTTAATCCAAGTAGAAATGCCGCCACGTCATAGATATATAAGTCTGCAATATGATCAAGTGCAGATACTTCAGGTTGAGTTGTTTCATTGGCCTCATTACCAAAGTGCATCGCATAGGTCACAATAAACGAAAAAGTCTTGGCCCATTTAATTCCATAGTAATCAGAATATTCCATGAGCTTCTTAGTCTCGTAAGCTCCACCGAATGTATGTAAAAAAATATTAGGTAGGACGCGATTACTTAGAAACTCTTCCTTTAATAAAGTATCAAGGCCACCATTCTTCTTAATCGAATGAATAGGATCTTTTACCTTGTTCCAAACAATCTTATGTTTCTCAAAATAGTCCTTCTGATTGAACCAGTAAGGATTTTGAATGACATCAAATGAACCGTTAATATAGAGCTGAATTGGAAACCAAGGACCATCGGTTTTCTCATTAAAAATAAGATAATTTGAGTTTTGAGCTATAACTTGAACAGAGGTAAATAAAATTATTAAAGAATAGATTAATTTTTTCATATTTATGATTAACTGGCTTAATTATCGCAATGTATTATTGGCCATAATGTAGCTTAATTTATATAAGAACACATCGTGAAAAGCTTTATTATTTCTATATCTTTTACATTACTTGCCCTGTCACTGCAAAGAACTTCTTTTGCAAAAACAGAGTATTTCTACCAAGATCGAGACCATACTAAAGAAGAAATTTTTAAAGATGTTGGATTCGTCTTTGGTATCTCTTTAATCGCTTATCCACTAACTCAATGGGATACAGTAAGAGAAGAAGGTTCATGGGATGTTTACCGAAGTAATTTTGGAAAAATAGTTTTTGATCGTGATGAGCCTTTTTGGAACTATATGGTTCACCCTTACACAGGCTCTCAAATGTTTCTTTACTATCGTGCCCGAAATTATCGATACGCTGATGCTCTGGCACTAACTTTTGTATCAAGCACAATCTTTGAGTTTCTCATCGAAGTTTATACTGAACCAGCTTCTGTTCAAGACCTTTATCAAACACCTGTACTAGGTGCGGTTATGGGCTATGGATTCGAAAAACTATCAATGCAACTCCTTAACGGAGATAGTAAAGTTGGGCATTTCTTTGGTCACCTTATTAACCCGATGACTTTATTTCCTTCAATTTTTGAAGGGACATCATACGCAGTCATTGCGCCAAATATTGATAAGAAATCAATTGGATATTACTTTCATGCAGAATTTTAAACTGATCATAATATTCATACTTTCTATAACTTCTGCCTATGCACAAAAAGGACCTTATGAGTTTTATCTAAGAGCAGGGGTAACTTTTCAAAATACTATCTTTAACGAGCTAGATGACGATCAGTACGAAAATAAATACGATATCGAAGACCGTGAAGAATCAAAGGCGCTTGGAATATACACACAATTTTCATTTCGCTTAGAAAGAATTGAGATTGGACTTGAGTCACATACAACATTTGGGCGAGGACGAGACTTACGTTTCGCATACGAGAATAGAGTTCTTGAAGGCGAAGGAAATTTTAGATCCTTTAATATCACTCCTACGATACGAATTAACTCAGATGTTTACGAAATTGATTTTTTAGACTTTATTGGATTCAAAACTTTCAAAGCATATATCAAATTTGGCCCTAGCTGGCTTCTAAACTCACTTGACCTAGATGACTTTAATATTAATACTAATGGTAAGTCACTTAAGATTAATTATGATTCATTTGGTGGAGCACTTGCGATCGGCGTTGAACAAGTAAAGACAGTTGATCACTTTCCATTCTTTGCAGAAGTTTCAGTTGCCGCTTATCGATCTTACAAGGCTACATTAGTCGATCGTACAAACCGAACGAAAGTAGAAATTCTGCAAGAACAAAGTGCACGAGAAGATATTAATTCATTCTCAATTTTTTACACAATAGGAGCATCTCTATTTTGAGCACACAAGTAACTGATAAAGATATTGAACAAATTGAAGCTTTTCTAAAAAGAGAGGCCAGAGGTATTCTTGAGGTTTCAGCAAGAACAGCTGATGCAAGGCCTGCTTCAATAAAGGTTACTCCAGTTGTTGATAAGGTTCCATTTCCAACAATCTACTGGCTAGTTGATCCTGTTGTTTACAAGGCCATTAGTCAGATTGAGGGACAAGGATTTACAAAAGAACTTCAAGCAATGATTGATACAGATGAAGAACTTAAAGAGAAAGTTAAAGCTATTCATGAATCATATCGTGATGAAAGAGTAAAACTCTTTAAAGAAATGAATCTCGAATTACCAGATAATATGATGCCGATGATTACAGATACTGGAATCGGAGGACTTAGAGACTTTTATCACCTTAGGTGTCTTCATATGTTTTACGCCTACCACTTAGTTCGCCCTCACGTAATTGGTGAAATGGTTGATCGTAAGCTAAAACAGTCTTAATTCAATTTAACGATTTGCTGTAATGTGATGGTAAGTAAAGCCAATACTCCACACTAAAGATACTCCTAGGTGGATATAGGCCGACCATTGCCTTAAAAGATCATTATCACTTACCTGAATTAGATAACCCGATAAACTCATAGCAACAAAGAGTCCTATAAGAAAAATTCCTGATGTACGAGATTTTTTATAACCACTTAGAATTCTTTTGTAGATATGATTTGAAAAGATTGTACCGACAAAGAATAGTAGAAAAGGTACCGACAAGATATGTAGTTTTTGCATCCAAATAGAAAGAGGATGAGTTTCAACTCCCCACTCTCCTTGAATCTCCATAAAGTACTTGGCCACAAAATAGATTGTACCAGTTACAACAATGAAGTAATTTGAGGTAAATAGGTTATTCTTTTCTGAAGGAGTCATAGCTTAAACTAGATTATATCTTTTTGGAGATATAGCGACAACCATACTAAAAATTTTGTACTATTTGAAGAAAGCGTTGCCCCCGAAACAATATCAATTGAATCAGGCTTCTGAGATTTAAATCGAGATAGCCAATTTGATTTCACCTTATATTCTGAAGGCTCTTCAAATTTAACAATCGCTAAACTTTCAATATTATTTTTAACCACGTGAACATGGAGAACTTGATTCTTCGTTCGAACAGTATCTGTAAAGACGAAGTCATAAGACGTTTCATTCTTACATTCTCTCTTAAAAAACGAGTAAAAACGACGAATATCACGTGTAGGATACTTCGATTTGATTGTCTCAAACTCTTTATCTGTTAAGAATTTAGACTTCTCAACAAACGAACAATCAGGATACTTCTTTGAAAGAGTTTCCTTGATTCCAGCAAAAGCTTCTCCCTTCGCCAGAAATAAAAAAACAGTAAAGAGGAAAATCCCCTTTACTGCCTTTATATTGAATAGATTTGAAAATCTTAGTATTCCCATCCGATCCCGAAGTTTACTTCTTCTGATTCACCTGCATTAGATGCATTGTTTAGTTTTGTGAAATCAGCTTTGAAAGAAACTTTATCAAGTGGCTTATACATAATACCAGCTGTGATATTTTCTTTATCGTTTGCTTTATCAGCTACACCAACAGATGAGTCAACTTCATCTTGAGTGTTATAACTTTCGTATCTTACATATGGCATAATTGAGTAAGTTTTACCATGAGTAATATTGTAAGCTAGATCAACATAGTAACCTTGCATTACGTCAGCTACAACTTTTGATGTTGCTGCTGAGAATTCTTTACCATCAAGAGTTGAGTAAACATATAATGCCTTCACTGTTAGGCCTTTGTAGTTATATGCTAAATGAACATCGTAGATATTGTGCTCACCTTGTGCTGCACCGTTAGTTGTACCTACATAGATTGATGTCCCTAGATCTAGACCAAAGTCAAAACCATAGTCAACTCTAGCAACGTGTGACCAGTGACCAGCAAGAGCTTGAGCACCTTTTTGACGTCCACCACGTACACCTGTCTCAGAGAAACCATTCGTTCCATCCCAAGACTTTAGAGAGTTCATGATATAGTACTTATATTCAAGATTATTCCAAGTACCGTAGATCCCTAGACCGTTTTCACGCATTGTTGTTGGAATAATTGCATTTTCAAGTCTTGGACGCTTAACACCAATAAAACGAGTTGGCTCGTGCTCAGTGTTTACGATACCGATTGGAGTAAGTAAAAGACCTGCTTTAAAATTTAAAAGATCAGAGTGAGCATAACGAATTTCTGCAAATTCAGTATAGATTTCGTCAGCGTGCTCAATTTCGATCTCAGTCATGAAAGACCACTTATCACTAAATTGGTAACCTACGTAAAGAACATTTCTTAACGTATCCCACTGTGCCGTACCTTCACTATTGTCAGTGTAGATAATCTCACCGTAACCACCAAGGCTAACCTTTGACGAAAGGCCCTTAGCTTGCATGCTTTGTACTTCTTTTGAAAGAATATCAATTCTTCTTTCTAGCTCTTGTGTTGTAGCAGCACTAACTGTAGTTGCTGCAATTAAAGCGATAAACAACTTCTTCATTTATTCTCCTATTAAACTTTTTGTTTGAATTACCAAACGGATGTTAATGAGAATTAAATAAAAGGTCAAGTCACTAAACTAGACAATATTTTTAGTTGTTTCTATTCGCGCTACGCTCGAGAATGAAGACAAACAAGAAGCCGATGACAACTAGAGCAACAGCAAGAATATCTTCTGTTGTCAGGGCCGTTGGAAAATAAAGGCTCTCTGATAAGACCTTCGTCTTGCCACGAATCACAACAGACTTTGTCACTTCTCTCCAAGGCCAAACCTTAGATAAAGTTCCAAGAAGAATCCCTACTAAAAATGCCATTGTGCGCTCGCGGAAATTCTTCATAAAGAAGTTTAAAACCTTAGAAAAGCTCACAAGACCAGTTAAACAGCCAAGAGCAAAGACACCAATGATAATGAGAGCACCTTCTTGAAATGGATTTTTTAGAGCACCTGTTACGTATTCATACTTTCCTAAAATTAAAAGAATGAATGAACCTGAAATACCAGGAAGGATCATGGCCGTAATTCCGATAAGGCCACAAATATAAATAAACCACAAGTCAGTTGGAGTTGTTACCGGAACAAGTTGTGTAATAGCAAAACCAATAGCTCCACCTAGGGCCACCATCGCTAGGGCCACAGGGCTCTTACGATCCTTTAAGTCTCTTGCAATCACAATGATTGAAGCTGAGATTAAACCTAGAAATAATCCCCATGTAGGAACAGGGTGATAATTGATTAGATAGTGCATTAGCCTTGCTAAAGAAAGCATGGCACCGAGTATCCCTATTGCCAAAGGTATAATGAATTTTAAATCGATCTTCTCTGAAACATTTTTAAAATTTAATGTCACCACATCTTTGATAAGATTTTTATCAATGGCCGCAACAGTCTCAAGAAGCTTGTCATAAATACCAGTTATAAATGCAATTGTTCCCCCAGATACACCTGGGATTAGGTCGGCAATGCCCATAAGAAAGCCCTTGCAAAAAACAAGGGCCATATTTTTATTGATCATATTATTTACTCTTTATTCTCTTGTGCTTCTTCTTTTGCAAATGGAGTATCTTCCCAATCAACAGAGTGTTTACACTCAGGACATTGAAGCTGTTTTCCCCATCTCTTTGTTTCTTTAACGCCCATTACGCCAAATCCACAAGCAGGACAATCCATTACTTTAGGCTCATTCCAAAGAGCTGTTTCACATTCAGGATAATTCGTACATCCGTAGAAGATCTTCCCATAACGAGATTTCTTCTCAGCAAACTTTCCTTTTTTACATTTTGGACAAGTTACATCGATTGTATATGGAAGTGTCGTTTCACATTTTGGATATTCTTCACAACGAACAAAGCGACCAAACTTACCTTTTTTAACCTCAAGACGTTTTCCACACTCAGGGCACGGATCTCTAAACCAATCTTTTGGAAGTATTTCAATTTTACCGTCAAGGTGCTTTTTAAAATCGTGAGTAGAAGTACAATCCGGGTAGTTACGACAAGCAAGGAACTGACCATTACGTCCCCACTTAATCAGATACTCTCCGTCTTCACATTTTTCACAGTGAATTCCAGTTGGGATTTCTTGCTTCTTGAGGTTTTTCATTTCCTCTTTTGCTTTTTCAAGAGTCTTTTCAAAACCTTGCCAGAATTCCTTAAGAACCTTCTTCCACTTAATTTCACCGTCTTCAATCTTATCAAGTAGCTTTTCTACATTGGCCGTAAAAGCAACGTTCATGACATCTGGGAATGATTCGATAAGCATTTTACAAACAACAGTTCCAAGCTCAGTTGACATGAAACGGTTTTCAACCTTTTCAACGTAACCACGATCTTGAATATTTGAAATAATTGAAGCATATGTCGATGGACGTCCAATTCCCTGCTCTTCTAAAGCCTTAACAAGTGAGGCTTCATTAAAGCGTGGAGGAGGAGAAGTCCAATGTTCCTGCTCAGCAGGTCCATTTTTTGCTGGCATTTGTTCGCCGACCTCAATAACTGGTAGCTCACCTGTTGCCTTTGGTGTGTCGTTATCATCCTCATCATCATTTCCACCACGACGAGAAGCTTTCTCTGCAGCAGCTTCCATATAAACAGTTCTAAAACCTGGAAACTTAATGATTGAACCATTGGCCTTAAAGAAGTGACCTTCACATTCAAAAGTTACGGCCGTTTGATCAATAACAGCTTGGCTCATTTGAGAAGAGATGAATTTATTCCAAATAAGCTCATAAAGTTTTTGTTCATCTGGCTCTAAATCACCTCTTAGCTGATTTGGAGTATATTCAAGAGATGTCGGTCTGATGGCCTCGTGGGCATCTTGAACCTTACTACTTCCCTTCTTCTTATATTCAATAGGCTCCGGTGATAAATACTTTTCACCGTATTGATCTTTTACGTATTCGCGTAGTGCATTTAATGATTCAGGCTCAGTTCTAACAGAGTCCGTTCTCATATAAGTAATAAGACCGACTGTACCAAAGTCAGTTGTTGCAATCCCTTCATAAAGTTTTTGCGCAACCATCATAGTTCTTTTTGCCGTGAAGCCTAACTTATTGGCAGCTTCCTGTTGAAGCTTTGATGTCGTAAAAGGAGGTGTTGGGTTTTGTTTTCTCTCACGTTTCTTAACGTCAATTACTTCAAACTCTTTCCCATTAACATCTTTTACAATTTGTTTTGTGAACTCTTCATCAGTTAGTTCTGTTTTCTTCTTGGCATCTTCACCATAGTATTTGAATTCAAAAAGAGTTCCATTTTTTTCCATTTCACCATGGATAGAAAACCATTGCTCTGGAACAAAAGCTTTAATTTCGTCTTCTCTTTCAACAATAATTCTAAGGGCAACCGACTGAACTCGCCCAGCAGAAATACCACGTTGAACCTTATCCCAAAGGATTGGTGAAATCTTATAACCCACTAGACGATCAAGAACTCGACGAGTCTTTTGGGCATCATACATATTAACATTTAGCTCTACTGGATTCTCAACGGCATTCGTTACAGCATTCTTAGTAACGGCGTTGAAGATTACTCTTCTAATCTTTTTACGCTTACCAATTTCTTCAGCAAGATGGAATGCAATGGCCTCTCCCTCACGGTCCAAGTCGGGTGCCAGGAAGATTTCACTTGCATCTTTTGCTAATTCTTGAATTCTTTCGATTTTTGCTGCTTTACCAGCTATAGGAACAAGGTCGATCTCGAAGTTTTCTTTGATATCAACACCTAGTTTAGACTTTGGAAGGTCTTTAATGTGTCCGTTTGAGGCAACAACTTGAAAACCACGGCCAAGATATTTCTTAATCGTTTTGGCCTTTGAAGGTGATTCCACGATGACTAGTTTGTAGTCTTTTTCTTTAGATGAAGAAGCTTTCTTTGCTGTTTTTTTGGCCGTTTTTTTAGCAGCTTTCTTTGCTGTTTTTTTGGCAGTTTTTTTGGCAGTCTTCTTCTTTGTTGTTTTCTTTTTACTTGTTGTTTTTTTTGCTACTTTTTTCGAGGCCTTGTCAGAGGCAGCATTTGTTGTAGCTTCACTCACAACTTCTGATTGTGTCATGACGTTCACTTTCTCCTGTTATAAAAAAACAAGGTGCGTTACAGGAACGCACCAAGGGTATCTTAACATATTTTTTGCTAGCATAGATTAATTTGAGTCACTATTCAATAGTTCTTCAATTTCTTCGATGTCATATGGAGTCAATCCGTAAGGGTTTTCCTTAGTGTTCAGATCTTCATCCATATATTTTAGACCTTCTTGTGATTCAATTTCATTCATTGAAGGTAGTGCGTTAGGATCTTTAGCCTTCACACCTTTCTCAATTAAATTCAGGTCTTGACGCTCTAAGTAAGTATCTTCGTCGATCTTTTGCTCATTTAATTTTGTTTCAGCATCAATCAATTCTTTCTCAAGCTTCTCTAGTTCTTTAAGATCTCGAGCTTGTTCCTTAATGATCGACTTCTCTCTTTCTTGGCGTTCAAGTTCTTCAAGTTCATCCTCTTCAAGACGAATTTCATCAACTTGTTTAAGCAGATCTTCCCCAAGATTGTCTAAGTTTAGCTCAACATCAAGTTCTTCAAGAGCAAGGTTTTCTTGCTTACCAAGATTCTTTGCACGTGTGTTATTGCGTAACTGCTCGGCCATCTTTGCTGTCGCTTCAGATTTTGTCAGAGCAATATCTCCAAGATCAAGCCCTGAGTTACTATAAGAAACAACTGCCGTAGCAAAGTTATCAGTTACAGTAATAACAGTTGCCTCACCTTTTACATAAGTAGGTTGTGAACTAATTTGTTTTCCTGTTCCTCTATCCATAAAAGAGTAAACTTCAAAAACATTTCCAAGCTCAACTCCGTCAACTCGACCTCTGTCTAAATAGACAACACTTCCAAGGGCAAGCCCACGATCTTGTTGCTTATAAGAACCGATAATCGCAGCTTCAATACGACGTGGGTTATAAGTCTTAAAGATCTTAGCAATCTTTGGAGTATAAACAGTTAGCCTAGCTCCACGCTCAATTGTTTCAACAATTTCGTCAACAGCAACTTCCCACTTATTATCTTCTAACTCACGAATTGCCTTAACTTGACCAAGAATTGTATAGCGTAAACCTTCACGATCCGAGATACGGTGAGATACTTTTCCATCTGGTTGATAAATTGAAAACTTATCACCTGGCCTAACCTGTACACTCTTATCAAACTTAACGTAGATATGTTGGTCTTTGTGAATTAAAACCGACTCGTCTTGCTTATCTGAGATATAACCTAAATCTTGAATATGATTAGTTGTAAGAAAAGTATTTAAATAGAATCCATGAGAAACAGTGATCTCTTGTCTTTCAATCGAAGAAATACCATTTTTGTCATATTGAGTATCTGGCTCTTCAATAATGATACGAGAAATTGGTGGCGCATACTTTTTATAATCAGTATTTAACTCAATCTCAGTCATTGAAAGAACATCATCATAAGAAGACTCTGTTAGTGATTGAAAGAATGCACCTTTGTTTACAAGTGTCCTTCTCTCTTTTAACCAATCTGATTTTATATCGTCACCATATGCTGAGAATGCACCAGATGAAGCAACCTTAACGTTCTCAGAACGACGAACTTGACTTCCATCATCCTCAAAAGAACCAAAGGCAACTTTTGGAAAAGAACTCTCACTACCAGTAGAAAATACTAGAACTTGTCCTGGCTCAATTTCGTGTGGATTTGTAATCTGAGGGTTCATCGACCAAATTTTTGAATAATAAAAACCTGATCCAAAAAGATTTTGTGAAATCTTCCAAAGCCAGTCGCCATCTTGCACGATATACTTATCGACTTTTGCAGCTGTTGCAAGCTCATTCCACTCTTCTTCTGGAATTTTCTTTTCAACAAATTTTGCAAGATCTAGAAGCTCTTTCTCTTCCTTTCCTACATTAAAAAGATTTTTATCAATTGTTACATTTTGATTACTAACATTTTTTTGTGCAGCTTTTTCAGGCTCTACAATATCAACATTAGACTCTTGTGTTTTTGTATCAACATCTTTTGCAAGTATATCAATCTCTTCAAGATTATCTGCGTTCTCTAAATTATTAGCATCAATCTTTTTAAGATTTTCATCAGTAAGAACTTCCTCGCCAGGAAGTGTTTTCTTTTGATCACTTTTAATTGAATTTAATTCGTCTGAAAGGACTTCATCTGAAACATCCGTTTGCTGAGGCTGATCTGTTTCTTCCTCTAAAAGCATAAGAAGGTCTTTATCATCTAAAAGCTCTAGATCCTTAAGATCATCTTGCGCACGCACTTGTCCCATGCTCATGAGAAGAGATACGATACAAAAGAATAAGCTTAGATTTTTCTTCTTCAAACTATGCCCTATGCTTCACCAAAGAAATCGTGAAGGATTGAATAATACTTCTCTTTCTTCTTTGCTAATTTTAATTTATCTGTACAAACAATTAGTCTTCCTAAACTCTTAATAACAAGACCTGAAAAAGCGTGTTGTCTAAGAATTTCTTCATATAATTGCATAGCAAGATCAAATTCTTGTTGTGCAAAAAGCATTTCTGCTAGATAAAACTTTGCTCTTACTTTAATTTGGCTATGTCTTGACCCCTCAAGATCTTTTAAAATTGTTAACGATTGATCAAGGCGATTTTGGGCCATTAAACCTTCGGCCTGTTTTAAAAGATTTAATTCTTTTTGTAGAAGAACATCGTCAGTTTGTTCTTGCTTCTTTTGTGCTACCACTTCATTAGCAAAAACATCTACAGTCTCAGCAACATTATTACCTTTTGCACCTTGTAGATCATCAATCATACTCAGCTGTACTTGCTCGGCAGACTCTTTGCCACCTTTGGCCTTGTATTGCTCTGCTAAGCTTGGTGCTTTAGTATCTTTTAAAAGCTTGTCGTACTTTTCTAGAAGTTGATCGTACTGGGCCTTTGGAACCATTTGTTGTTTAGCTGCTACTTGCTTATCTTCTTCAATTGGATAGCCTTCTTCATCAAAAAGAGTTTTTCTTTTTGACCACGAACAAGATGTCGTTGCCAAAGCTAAAATTAATACTGAAGTGAGTGGAAATCTCTTCCTGAAATCTTTCACTTGTAGTCCTCCATGACTTGATAAAAGAGTGGCCTTTAATAATATTTTAGGTTACAAAGCGTTTAAGTCAATGAAATTTCGTGCATAGGCAAAGACTGCCAAGCCAAATAACTAAATAAAAAACAAACTTGTCGAGTATTTTATGAGTGAGATATTTAAAACAATTGTAAGAGTACCAAAGAAAGAATCAGCATATTTCTACTTTCAACTTGAAGCAAATGAAGGCCTATGTTTCTACTCAACAATCGAAGGCGACAAGCACGAAGGCCATCGCGACATTGTTGTTCAAGCACACCCTAGTCTTGTGCCTGAAGTTAAGTACTTACTGAATAAATTAGCTCAAGAAATTGATCTTCAATTTATTGACTAAATTTTGTACATCTACGAGAAGTTTTCAAACCCGACTAACTCAATCAAATTAAATGATATAACTCCCAAAAAACCGTAAACCAAAAAACGGAGAGAGATTATGTCACCAGCAATTAAAAAAGTTGCTAATACTACCCTATGTGTATTGGCCTGCCTTCAAATGGCATCTTGTAAGGTCGTTACCAATAAAGGCATCAACAATCATTTTAATGATTTCAAGCTAAGCCTTGAAAGCTCTGAAAAATCAAACTTATCTGACTCTAAACTTATGATGGCAAATGAGTTACAGATTAAATCTGAGCAAATTGCGAAACTCATTAATAGTGCTCCAAAGCTTGAGACATGGACTGATTCGAAACAAACTTATGGCTCTAACGATCGCAAAAGAAGAGTTCGTACAGTTGAAAAATATAATGAGAGTAAAGAGAAAATTCGTAATTGGATGAAGCAAGTAAAAGATCTAACACTTGATATTCACGCGATTACTTTTGATGCTGGAAAAGACTCTTACCGTAAAGATGAAAATAATCGTCTCATTAATACACCAGAACAAATGGCGCAGAATGAAGTTCTTGCACTCTACTCTCTTACTTATATGAGAAATCTAAGTGAAGGCTATTCAAAACGTTCAATCGGTTATATCGAAGAGATCTCTTCTGATAAAATGCAACGTTTTACTGAAAATGATGAAGCATTCAAACTTGAAGTTCTTCAACAGCATATGGCCTATATCGGAATGATGAAAATCATCGACCAAGATGCTAAGAAGACTCTTACTAAGCTAAAGGCGATGAGAGATGCAAATATTCTTTCTCCAGAATTAAGTGAAAATATCAATAATCTTCTTAATACTGGGAAGCAAGAAAATGCTGAAAAACTTGAAAAATTCAGTGAGTATAAAAAAGAAGCTCTAACACAAGAGCAAAGAGCTGAATTTGATAAGGCCCTAATGACTTACGAAAATGTATTTGGAAAGAAGTCACTTTTATTTGACCCAGCGAATCCAGATCACCCTCTTATGCACCTATTTGTTGTTGCCTCAAACCTTTCTTGGGGTCTAATTAACACAATGGTTGGTGGAGCATTTGTTGCAACTAAAGTACTACTAGTTCCAGTAAGCCGTGGAGTTAACTTATTCATAAACTTCCTTGAAGCAGTAACACCATACCGTTATGCAAGAATGATTGAATTTGATCTTCCACGTATCAGAATTGCTGCTTCAAAAATGCAGATCTACGCTGACGTATGTGGACTTGGTATTGTTCCAGGTAAAATGTCTGCAGGACTTTTTGAATTAGACTTCTGCTCAGGATACCGTTTCGCTTCTGGACACGAAGCTGGTCATGCTAAACAATCGGCACTACTTGGACCTCTATACTTCCCTGCTGCGATCCTATCTTATGCACTAGTTGGTGGACATGGTGGTTTTATTGAAGCATGGGCAGATATTTGGTCAGCTCACTACCACTAAGAAATGGACTAACTAGCTAAATGATTTTCAATAAGAAAAACATATTTAAGAATTCTCTAAGGGGCCAACTCTGGCCCTTAGGGATTTTCGCTATTTCGATGCTTTTTGCAAAAAGTGCATTTTCAATAACTTTTAATCTCATTTCTATTAATGAAAAGCTTCGCTATACAATTAATCAAACTTTCGTAGAAAAAGATGTGATTAGAAATGATAACTACTTCATCTTTCTCGATCAAGACTTCGATGGAATCCCAGATGCTATGGATAATGACATTGATGGTGATGGTTACGACAATATCATTGATGAATTTCCAGAGGATAAATCAAAAGTAGGAAGTGATATCAATAACAATGGCATTATCGACTTTGTTGATTTTGAGTTTAGCGACAATATTACTGACGAAGAGAGATCTGAGGCAAGTTCATTACAACTTGAGATTTATGATGATTATAATGTCCTAATCATCCCAGCTGCAGAAATTAGTTTGAAACAAATCCGTCTTGTTAAAGAGTTACTCGACATTGGCTTTACTGAGACAACGCAAAATTTAAAATTCGTCATTTTTGAAACAACACATCCAACGAACTGGCTTACAAAAGGTAAGTATGATGAAGAGTGGAAACAAGTTGTTATCTATAAAGATCAATTAAAGAATGATGAAGAAATCAATCTAACACTTACACATGAGTTCTTTCACTTTGTTCAAAAAGAAAATCCAAAGCTATATCAAGATTTCATCAGCTCTGTTGGTTGGTCTTTAAATGAAAGATACTTTACATATCAGCATAATAACGACCAACATTATCCAGAAATTAATCTTTCTGAAGCCAAACTAAGATTAACAAATACTAATGATTTATTAGTGTATGATAACTTCCCTTCTGCATACTCAACAGTATCACCTGAAGAAATGTTTGCAGAAGCTGCAACAGCTTACCTGTATCAAGAAAATTCAAAAGAAAAAAGTTTTGAAAAGAGATTTACTAACTTTGAAGCATTCACAAAAAGTTATGCTTTCAAAATTTTTAATGATTTATTCTCTATTTTTTAAAATCACTATTTAAAACAAAACGCTCCCATTTATTCTTAATGAACCATTCAGTTACACTTTTAAATGGGGGTAAATTCTCTCGTTTTCGTGCAGCATTTAGCTTTCTTAGATCTGGCCTATAATAGGTACCGATGACCTTTCCAGAGCGCTCGATAACTTGAAACTCGTTTGAAACTGGATTGTAGCGATAAATATCATTCTTACTTCTAAATGAGATGATGTTATCATCACTAGAGCGAGCAAACTTCTCTGCATTTTTTAAGTATTGCTTATCACTTACAAAGTTAAATTCATCACCGTGCTTCTTTGCGTGCCCCACAAGAAGGCCTTTGTCTTTAAAGCCACTTGTTTTGAAACCTTTACGATAAATCATCTGTTGAAAAAACATTGGATCGATCTCAACACCTCGATCAAGAAGACTTGTCATCTCCTGTCTAATCTCGCCTTTAATTCCTCTTTGACTCATTATCTTTTGAGACTCGATCGCTCTTGTAACCTTTTCATCTAGGTCCTTGCACTTCTTTCCTGAAGCAGCAATATTGAAACTAGAAGTGATGAGTATTGATATAATTAAAGCGCGCATGCTGCATACTCCACTGTAAGGTTTACGTAATTAGCTGATGAAAGAGAATTTACCTTATCAAGACCCTCTTTATTATTTGTCGTAAGAACTTTATTAATCAATTCCCCGACTTTATCCTTTCCTAACTTTCCAACATTCTTTAACTGATCAAGAAGTTGGAGAAATTTTGCTGATGATGTCACCCTTTTTGATAAGTCCGCTAACGAAGTCATAGCATTAGCAAGACCTAGTGGACCTTTCATAATAACATTAAGAAGAACGTTAGATCCTAAATTCCCCACAAGTGCACAAACTAATTGAACTTGCGACTCAACTGACATAGCGCCAAGGGCATCCCCAAGAGCGGCCAACCTTTCATCAATTTGTGTAATGAATTCTTTTGTTGTCTCATAAGTATCGACTGCACTATTCCAAAATTTCTTTGCTGACTTAACTGGAGATTTTATAAAATTCCAAACCCCACTTCCAACATCTTGAACAAGCCCGCCAGTCCTTGCCCATGCAGCACTAAGCGCCTTCTGTACACAGCCACTTGCTTGTGACATCAGATAGTCTTTATTGAACTTATCAATTGGAGCTTGGAGATCATTGATATTAACAATCTCTTCAA
Source organism: Halobacteriovorax sp. RT-1-1 (assembly GCF_047085455.1). NCBI lineage: Bacteria > Pseudomonadati > Bdellovibrionota > Bacteriovoracia > Bacteriovoracales > Halobacteriovoraceae > Halobacteriovorax > Halobacteriovorax sp. RT-1-1. The sequence goes on along the minus strand of NZ_JBKIXZ010000001.1, from coordinate 987,347 downwards.
GCTGATTTTCACACTCTAATGCGTGGGCCTTTGGAATAATTAGATCTAAGAGAGTGTACTTCTTAAAGCTACCTTTCTTAATCTGTTTTGCAACAAAGCCCTTTACACTTTTTACGATCTTATATTTTTCAACTTTTGAGATATTTTCAAAATAGATAGATACTGGAGTGCTATTAACATTGAAGTTTACAACCTCTCCTCTTTCAAGTTCTATAAATTTATTTAAATGATTAGGATCTGCCTCTAGTCCAAGCTTAATTAAGAACCTTTCACTTCCTTTAGTAAAAACTTGATTGGCCAAGAAGTGCTCTGAGTAGTTTTGATAAAAGCCACTGAAGTCCTGATACTCATATTCAGCAATAAGGGACTTAGCTAACCCTTTAAAATCATTCGAACGATCTTGGTATTTAAAGTCATTTGATGAATATGCACATAGGCCGTAAATAGTTAAAATTAGAATTAAAATTCCCCTCATTCAACTATTTTAACTTAATTTTATCTGTAAAAATTGAGGAAATATATTACCGCCATCTAACTGTCTAAAATTTGTAGCCCCTATGTAAATACAACAAAAACACACTAGTGATTTACCTATCAAGATATAATGGCACAAATATAATTTTGTTTAGGGAGAATTTATGAGAGGACGTAAGTTTTTAAGAATATTGGCATGCCTAGTATTCGTAATTAATGCTCAAGCCGAATGCTTAGTAGAAGATTTCTTAAGAGATGGTCACTGCCCAGGAATGGGAGAAGATAGTGTATTTCAACCTCGCTACGCCGAAGATGGAATTATTAACCGTTACGGTGAATATACTTTCGCTCCTTCTTATCAAACGCTTCCTGTTGGCCTTACAAATGGAGAGCTTGCACTGATTGGAGCAACTGCTGGTACGGCAATTTTACTATTTAATAACGATGAAGAGTTAATGCAATTTGCTCAAGACAATCGTACAGAAGTTTCAGAAGAAATTGCTTTTTGGGGTGAAAAAGCTGGAAGTTACCCTATCCAACTTTCTGCCGCAGGTTACGCTCTGGGTGTTGTTATTCAAAATGATGAGATCAAAAGAATCTCAAAAGTTGCACTTAAGGCAACTGTATTATCGGGACTAATCACAAGAGCTGCTAAGATGACTTTTAGCCGTGTTAGACCAAACAAAACAGAAGATAAGAATGATTTTACTGGATTTAATTGGGATAACGATAACGTTTCATTTCCTTCGGGACATACTACGACAGCTTTTACATTTGCGACAGTAATTGCAGAACACTACAAAGATGAATCAAAATTCATCCCTGTTCTTGCGTATACAGCAGCAGCTATTGGTGGTTGGTCACGTGTTCACGACCGTGCACACTGGGCAAGTGATGTTGCTATTGGTGCTCTTGTAGGTCACATAACAGGTAAACTAATTTATGCAAGTGAGTACAACCCAGAAAGAAACGAAAAGTGGGATATGTCGATTCACCCAGTTGTTGCTCCTGATTACGTTGGTTTTCACTTTGAATTTCGCGGAAGAAAAAAGAAAGATACTTATGCTCAAGACTTCATGAAAAAGTGTAAGGATTTCTATCAAGAGAACCCAGCTGGTGTTGATCCAGTTAGAGAATGTACAAGACTATATTTTAACAGCGTATTTGATAAATAAAAAAAGGCCCTTTTAAAGGGCCTTTTTTTTTTAGTAATTTAATTCGAAAACAAGTGGAAAGTGATCAGAATATCCGGCCTTAGCTTTCTTAGTTGCTAAGTGATCATAACGATTCGGTGCTGTTTGCACTTTCTTTGTCTCTACTTTAAATCCGCGATCTCTCATCTCTTCAATGTCTTCTTCATAAACACTTTGAGGTTGAGGTTGGCGAATAAAATCTGGTGCATAAATCTTGTAAGATTTTAAATCAACTCTAATAGGATGCTTATCACCTAGCATAACCTTTGGTACAAAGACGCGGTCTAAGTGATTCCACTGAGAATTTTTAGCATAGTAGTAAGTCCCCGGTGGCATTTCTTGCACTTTCTTTGCATTTGATTTTTCTGAGCGAAATACCTTTTCAACATCCACTATCGTTCCATCCTTTAAAAGAACGTCACGCATTGGGTGCTTATTGCCAGCTTCCTTTAGCTCTGGAATCGTATTGAAGTCACCGACAGCAAGAACTGATGCCTTAGCATTTTTCTTCATGATTTCATCAATTCTAGTTTTTAAAGTTGTTGCCGCTGTTACTCTTGCCTCATCAGGGTTTCCTAAACTTGGCCAGTGGTTAGCAAAAACATATAAGTCATTATTTCCTAACTTAAATTGTACTTCAAAGATATTACGAGAAGGTCTCTTCTTTAAGTAATCACTCTTTAGAACATGCTCTCTTTTTGAAACATACTTGAAATCTTTTGTTTCATTAAAAAGAACAGCAAGGTCAACTCCACGGTAGTCCGGTGAATTAGATGTATAGAATTTCTTATAACCTAAAACTTTCGCAAGTTGTCCGATTACGTTTTCATTTTCAATTTCTGAAACTACTAATAAATCTGGAAGTTTTTTTCTTTCTTTAAGAACAACGTCTTTAATTTGAGATAGCTTAAGATCAAGTTTCTCTTGAGTCCAATCTGCAGAATAACATTCTTCACGACGGTACTTAGATGAAACCTTCTTACAAGCTTCAACTTTTCCTTTAGTATTCTTTGGAAGGTATGACCAGTCGTTCTTTCCTTCATCTTTTTGCGTATCGAATAAGTTTTCAACGTTATAAGACATCACTTCAATTGTTGCTGCATAAGTCGTTGAAAATAATAAAAATAAAATTAGGGCCTTCATATACTTCCTCTTCTAAAAATTCAAAGACAGAGTCTATAGATTCTCTTTAATCCAGTTAAGTACGTCTTCATGGTGTGACTTAGTTTTCACTTTATCCATTACATATTTCAGACGACCGTCTTTGCCAATAATAAAAGTCGTTCTGATAACACCCATGTATTCTTTACCCATGAATTTCTTAAGTCCCCAAACACCATACTTATCCATCGACTTGTGCTCTGGATCTGATAGAAGGTCAAAATTCAGTTTTTGTTTTTCAATAAATTTCACAAGACGTGCTGGCTCGTCTGGAGACACACCCAAAACAACTGTATCGGCCTTTGCGAACTCTTTCTTATAATCACGAATACCGCAAGCTTGTGTTGTACATCCTGGTGTCATCGCCTTTGGATAGAAATAAAGAACAACGTTCTTCTCACCTTTAAAATCTTTAAGGCTTACTTTTTGCTCATCTTGGTTAAGCATTGTAAATGCTGGCGCCATATTTCCAACTTTTGGAAAACTCATATCAACTCCTTTAATTGTTTTTAATTTACCAATTATCTCTTTTCTTTCTTAAGTCTTTAATTCTTTCTTTATCACTCGTCATCAAGAAGAGGTTAACTCTCCTTTCTGTTTCAAAATTGGTTTGAAATCCAATGCTACCTTCAGATTGCACTCGCTCAAGTAACTCTTTAGCTGCCTCATTCTCCGGGTCATTGGCCAAGGTAAAGTTTAGATTATTAATAATGTAATCATGGCCAGGCCATAAAATAACCTGATCCTCGACTCTTTCATTAAGTGCTAAAATAGTCTTAACGAAGACTTCAAGATTGCCGCCATTTTTACAATTTCCAATGCCTGCATTAAAAATCGTATCCATTGTAATGATCTCAACCTGCTTAGCTGATTCAAAAAATAGAAAGCATAAGTGGTCCATCGTATGTCCTGGAGTCTCGATGACTTCCATTTCCCCTAATGCGGTTGAAATTCTTTCTCCATCAACGAGTATGCGGTCAATTGTTTCAAAACTATCTTTATGGCCCCAAATCTGAGCGCCATGCTCTTTTACTAATGCCTCAACACCTGCCACGTGATCATAGTGTCCATGCGAGAGTAAAATCACTGCAAGTTGACGATCATTATTGGCCAACCATTCGTTGATTAATTCGGGATAGATAGGATCAACTACAGCAACTTCTGCATTGCCCATTTCGACAATGTAGTTGTAATTGCGTAGAGGTGAATCGGTATAAATTTGGTGAACATTCATAGGCAAATACCTTTTTTTTTGTCATGATATAGAGGTCATAACAAATATAGAAGTTAAAAAAAAGGAAGCATATGGTCAATCTTACGATCGCATCAAAAGTATTTATTTCAGTCCTTTGTATCAAAGGATTAATTGAGGCTTACCTAGATAAGAGAAATATTAAACATATCGGTAAACACTTTAATGCTGTACCGGAAGAATTCGCTGACAAAATCTCACTAGAAGAGCATCAGAAAGCTGCTCGCTACACTATGGAGAAGCTTAATAAGGGACAACTGTTCAACTTCCTGGGCTATATTATTCTTGTTGTTTGGACTCTAGGTGGTGGACTTGACGCACTTAACAAATCAATTCTGACACTTGGATTATCACCGCTATTAACTGGTACGGTTTTCATTTTGGCATTCAGTTTCATTAATTCAATACTTGGCCTACCAGAGGCCCTTTACTCAACTTTCGTTATCGAAGAAAAGTATGGATTTAACAAAACAACTTTTAAAACTTTCGTAATGGATATGATTAAAGGCTCACTGCTAGGACTAATTATCGGAACTCCACTAATCTATGGAATTCTTTGGATCATGGAATCTTTAGGACAGTATTGGTGGGCATATGCATGGGCATTTCTAAGTGTGTTCCAACTATTACTTATGTGGATTTACCCAACTTTTATCGCACCAATTTTTAATAAATTTACAGAACTTGAAGAAGGAGAGGTAAAAGAGCGAATTCTTGATCTTTTAAAGCGTGTCGATTTTGAAAGTAAGGGGCTTTTTGTGATGGATGCTTCACGTAGGAGTGGACATGGAAACGCTTATTTTACAGGCTTTGGAAAGAATAAGCGTATCGTCTTCTTTGATACTCTGATTAATACATTAAGCGCTTCAGAAGTAGAGGCCGTACTTGCTCACGAGCTAGGTCACTTCAAGCGTAAGCATATCCTTAAAATGATGATTAAAGCTTTTGTCTTCAGCTTCATTGGTCTTTTTATCCTAGGTCAGCTGATGCAAACATCATGGTTCTTCGAAATGCATGGAGTACATACAACTCAAACTTACATGGCCCTAACTCTATTTTTACTTGTTAGTGGTATCTATACTTTCTTTATTACTCCAATCTCATCTTGGGCATCGAGAAAGTATGAATTTGAAGCTGATGAATTTGCATCAATTCATTCAAATCCTCAGGAGCTTATTAACGCTCTAGTGAAGATGTATAAGGATAACGCTAGTACATTGACTCCAGATCCAGTTTACAGCTCATTTTACCACTCTCACCCACCAGCACTGACAAGGGTGAAGTTTCTAGAAACATTTATCAAAAAATAATAAATATTCAGGGTAAGTTTGGCACCGCTTAAACTTACCCTCACTCTTAAAAATGTCCTCTCCATTGTAAGAATCCCATCTCAATCTTACATGTTTAAAAAAATTACTACACCGGACCGATTCTCTTTGTCTAAGGCCTAAATCCTTCCTATTCTAAGCATAATTCTATACGTGAGGAAATTATGAAACTTTTACTAGCAATGGCCGTAATCGCATGTCTTGGTATTAACATGAATGTATCTGCAACTGAGATCTTAAAGAGTATTCCAGTTGAAGACCAAGGGCCTGAAAAAGATGAAAAAGATTCTAAAAAAGAGGGTGACTCAAAGAAGACAAAAGAAGATAAGCTACTTCAAATAGCAAGTCGCTAATTCCAGCTTATTTTACGGACCTGGCCTTCTCAAGAATCTTTTCAATATTAGAAAAGTCTTTAACAACTTTCCTCATTTGAAGAAGATACTTCTTAGACTGTGGGCTTTGTTTGTGAATTGCATGAATATACTTATTCAGCTCGCCCTCAAGTAGTCTGGCCTCAGATACAAAAAGGGCGATTAACTTCACCTGTGCCTCAAGCACATCCACTTCAGTTGAACTTTTTGCTAAATTTAAGATTTGTGTATGAGTGATATCGCCTACTGGCTTAGCACTTAGATCAAGATTATTTAAACTACCAGTGCTCTCTTCAGAACTTTCACCTAACTTTGATAAATCAACACTTTTGATCTGATTCGTAATAGAAAACTCTAGAACATTAGATGGATTTTCATCTTTAGAAGAAGCTGAAACCTTTGACACTTCTGCAGAAGTTGCTGGCTTCTCAATATTGTCTTGATCTAATTTCTTGGCAGTTGACAAGATATCCCCCCGAATTAATCTTAATTTATTTATCGGTTAACTCTTAGCTTAACTTTAACCTGTTTTTAGTTAGATTCTATATAAAATTAGCCCTTTAACTCATATCAACAAAGTATTTTTTTTTTAGATTCGAGACAAAATTGAAAGGTATTGAATTCACATTTAGGCCCTACCAAGTCTTGGTAAGTTATAAATTTCAAATGTTTTTCATTGTATTTAAATATTTGGCCTTTAAAAATACTGATTTTTCAAACTTTAATTTGAAAAGTGCCAAAAGTTTGAGGTGTAACGGAACTTATTAAAGTGTCAATTTTCATAAGAAGTAATTTCTTTTTTCGACAAACTTCTTTTAGCTTTTTAACAATTTTGTTAGATTATGCCCTCATTAATTAACGCATTTTTATTCGAGCTTAGAAGGTGAAATAATGAAGAAGCCTATTGCTATCATTGACTGTGCTATCAACAATCCGTCTTACAATTGTATGAATCAAATGATTCAAAAATTTAATATACCGACGACATATCATTGGGTATCTCAATTTGGATGTGACTCACTAGATAAAATTGAAGAGGCCAGTGGCTATATCATTTTCGGCTCAGACTCAAACGTCTACCAAAGACTTGATTGGCAAGTCGATCTTGCTAAACGTATGAAAGAAAAATTAGAACAAGATATCCCTGTTATGGGAATTTGCTTTGGCCATCAACTCATTGCCGATATCTTTGGCTCAACAGTTGATATGGTTAAACCTGATAATCAGCTTTTTGAAGGGACCAGAAAAACAAAAATTCTCATGGATAAATTTGGTTTTAATAAGGGTGAAGAATTTAGTCTCTTTATTACCCATCACTACGAAGTGAAAGAGCTTCCAAAAGGTTTTGTTCACCTAGCAACTTCAAATGATTGCTTCCTTGATGGGATTGCTCATGAGACTCTTCCATTCTTTAGCTTCCAAGGCCACCCTGAGGCATCGCAAGATTTTGTCGATAGTCATATTGAGATGACTCTTTCAGATGAAGAGCTAAAGTCAGGTTACGAAGGTGGACGTAAAGTAATCAAAAATTTTATCGACTATATTCAAACTCGTTAGAAAATTAGTTTTTTAACTATTTCCCTAAGATAGTTAAAATAAGGTGTACGATACTTTTCAATTTCTTGATATTGTTCGTGTCGTGCGCCTTCTATCTTTGTAATCGTAAAACTTGTGTCTACTTCCTTTAAGTACCTTTCAAGTTCAGGAACACTAACTAGCTCATCAGCAGTTCCATAAGAAATATATTTCTCCACTTCATCATTAATAGGCTTTGAAAATACCTTCTTACTACAGGAAACCATTTCAAGTAGAAGTTTAGTGTGAAGCTTTTGAAGATTAAACGGATCGTTCTTAAATTCTTCAACAACTTGATTACGGTGAGATAATGTATTTAAGTCAACAAGGCCACCAAGTGGTATCGACATTTTAATCGAGGCCAGCTTGCTAAAGTACTTGCCTTTCACTTTATTAACAAACTTTGCGAAGGGACCACCTACTCCAACAGGAGGAGCGTTTACAATTATAGCTCTAGGTTTTGGGCCATCTTTTAAGTTATTCTGAGTGAAGCCACAAGTGATTAGAGCACCCATCGAATGCCCATAGAGAATATAATCTTCCATTTTATAATTCTCTCTTAAATGCTTAAGGCAATCTTCAAGGTCTAACATATACTGCTCAAATGGATCGATATATGCTTTTTCTCCACCACTTCGGCCATGACCACGAAGATCATATTGAAAAACGTTTACATCAAAGCCAAAAATTTCTTGCAGGTATTTATGTCGACCTAAATGCTCACCTATTCCATGAGTCGCTATTAGCCAGTACTTTGCACCGTGCTCAACGACTTCGGTATACAATTTGACACCGTCACGCATAGGAATCGCTCTTTTAATTGGCTCCATATTTTACCCTTTGATTAATTTTTATTTAGCTTTTATAATTATACTTAAATTTAAGGAAAAGTAATGTTTTGTCCAAAGTGTTTAAGTAACAGTGTACATCTAAAAGAAAAAGGCGTCATTCATATATTAGTTAATGGCCGCCAAAAAGATACTGGCCGCTTTCTATACAACTTAGAAAGACGTAGTGAAATAGCTCAGAATATTTCAAATAAGATTCTTGAGCATTTCAAATGGATGGCAAGCTTTCAAAATACGAAGCCAGTGGAACATGTGAACATCATCACTTCTGATGCTAAATGCGACAATGGTTGTGCGATTCCTCTAACGCAGAAGTTTTCGCTTCTTGACCATTTAGTTTCAACAAAAGAAGTGAGGAATATGGTTCAGCTCCACGCTAAAGAATGTGGCCTAGACGTCGACCTCGACATTTAAAAAGTAACCACCATGCTTTCGCATATTCACACAACCTGTATCTAAAATAAGATACTGACCTTTTATTCCCATTAAAGTCCCTTCAATAACAGGATTCTTATCGAAACCAAGAGACTTAACCTTCTTTGGAAATTCAATTACTGGATACTCAATATGAGTCACTTCTTCTTCAATATCATCAAGACCAAAACTATCAATTAAGTCTGCAAAGTCATCATAGATCTGATCGCGAAGCATTTCTAAATCTTCATCTGCAACTTCATTCATAAGCATTTTGCGCCAATTAGTCTTATCCGAAAATGCTTTTGCAATCTCAACCTCGATCTCTCCGGAAGTTTTTCTATCAGGTACCTCTAAAATAGGTAGAGCATACGATGCTCCTTGATCAATCCAACGAGTAGGAATTTGCGTGTGACGTGTGATCCCTACTTTCACATGAGATGATACAGCAAGATAAACATAGTGAGGAATCATACAATTCTTCTCTCCCCACTCTGGCTCGCGACATGTTCCTTTATGAAAATGGCATAGCTCAGGCTTTACGATACACGTGTCACATTGTGCAAGTGTAATCATTTCTTTATAAGAGTAGCCTTGGGAATATGACTTCTTAATTAACTCACCAGAGTAGACAGAGTTTATCTGACCATCAAAACTTAGCTTGATCTTCTTTTCAAGAAGATCATTCATATAAAGAAGCTCATCACCTAAAGGTAAATGATAGTGAGCTAGTCCGTCCTCAAGAGACGTTTTCATTTTGCGAATATTTCCACTTAACATATTTCTACTTTCCTAAAAAATCTTTTAACTTTTGAATAACTGGCATTGGTATTTCATGGCCACCTTGGAATGGGTGGAATTCATATTCATTAACCTTCTCAAGATAACTCTTAAGCTTCTCACTCAGAAAATATGGAAGAATAGGATCAACACTTCCATGCGATTGAAAAATTGGAATATGCTTAATATGCTTTGTATTTTCTGCAATATGCGCTTCATCAAATAAAGTAGATGAAAGTAAGAAGAGACGCTCAATTAAATGAGGTTCTTTATATGCAACGGCAAGACTTAGCATTGAGCCTTGTGAGAATCCCCCTAGGAATACTTCTGTGCTATTCTTTTTAATCTCTTTGATCAAATGAACTAAGCGATCACGCATATCTTCGATTCCATCAGGAACACTCTGAGAGAAGAAATCTTCGATTCGTCCTTCCATCGAAGCTTGTTGAAGTCCCATCATATCGATTGGAAACCAGGCACTTCCCTTCATTCCCATTCCAATATCAACTTTCATCGGTCCATCGACAAAATACCAATTGAATTCATCCTTTGGATCTAGATACTGATATAGAGGAGCTAAATCTTGAAAACTTGCTCCATATCCATGAAGTACTACGATTGACTTATTTGTACTTCCTTCTTGTAGTAAAATATCAAAATCATTAATTCTTGTTACTCTCATTTCTTTGTCTCTACTTTTGATTTACGATTTGGATATACATAGCGACAGATTGGACATTCGAGTCCAAAACATGATCTCGCCTTACAATATTCGCGGCCATAGAAGATAATTTGCAAGTGAAGTTTATTCCAAAGATCTCTTGGAAAGAGTTTCTTACAATCCTCTTCTGTTTGTTCGACATTCTTTCCCTTTGTTAGGCCCCAACGCTGAGCAAGCCTGTGAATATGAGTGTCCACAGGAAAAGCTGGTACATCAAAGGCCTGGGCCATAACAACAGAGGCCGTTTTATGACCGACACCAGGAAGCTTTTCAAGATCTTCAAAACTTGCTGGAACTTCTCCATCATGTTCATTAACAAGAATTCTTGAGAGATCATAAATGGCCTTAGACTTTCTTGGAGAAAGTCCACAAGGTTTAATGATTTCTTTAATTTCTTCTTGTGTTAACTTCATCATGTCGCGTGCGTTATCGGCCTTTGCAAAAAGTGCCGGCGTCACCTGATTAACTCGTTCATCTGTACATTGTGCTGATAATAAGACAGCTATCAGTAAGGTGAACTCATTCGTATGATCTAGAGGCGTTGGAGTCTCTGGATAAAGCTCCTCAAGTGCCTCGACAATATAGTCTGCTCTTTCTTGTTTTAACATCTTCTTTCCTATTAATTTGAACCATAAAAATTTAGCAAATTATCCATGAAAATGCTAAAATAACGCGTAATGAGATACATTTTCATCAAATTAATCCGCTTTTACCAAATAGCAATCTCCCCATTTCTCGGGGCAAATTGTCGCTATACTCCAACATGCTCTCAATATGGCATTGAGGCCTTTTCCAAACTGCCATTTCACATAGCATTTTGGAAAACAACAAAACGTATTGCGAGTTGCCACCCATGGTCAAAAGGCGGATATGATCCTGTAACTCTAGACTGTTGCCATAAGGATAAGCACAAATGAAGTTTTTAGTTTTAATATTTTTTTCTCTAGCATCTCTTGCCACAACATCAATCGACAATTTAAAGAAAGAATTTTTAGATAAGGGTGACGAATTAAGTTACTTCTTACAATGGGATAGTGGTAAATCAAGATCCCTCGATTCAAAAAACTCTTTTATCCCCGCTTCGATTTTTAAAATATTTTCGGCTTATTACATCCTCGATAAATTAGGTACAGACTATCGTTTTAAAACATCGATTGCCTCAAGAGGACATATTTCAAACGGGACACTAAAGGGAGACCTTATCCTAAGTACTTCAGGTGACCCCTACTTTCTAACAGCACAAGCCTATGATCTCATTGATGCAGTAAAGGCAGCTGGAATAAAAAAAGTAGAAGGAAAACTCATTGTTGTTAATAATTTTGTCGATCTAAATCGTATAGGAAATGTTGGACTAGATGACCAACCATATAACCAAAGTATTTCAGGCCTTAACATAAATTTTAACCGTTTCAAGTCGATCGGACGTGACGATAAAAATATTTTCCCAACTCACAATGGCCTAGAAATTAAAAAGTCACCTAAGCCACTAGGGCCTGGAGAAGTTTTTCGTCATATCAAAAATAATGAAAAGGAATCATGGGTTTATACAAATTCCAAAGATTACTTTCTAGAAGTACCTATAAGAGACTCTCTACAGTTTAATGCTAATTATTTTAATCATCACTTAAAGATTGCGGGCATTGAAACAAAAGGCGTGGCGTTTGAAGAAAGTTTTACTAAGTCTAAAATTTTAAACACTGTCTACTCTGTGCCTTCTTTAGATATGGTAAAATTATCTCTCGAGTACTCAAATAACTTATTTATTGAAACACTAGTCTTAAAAGCGACAAAAAAAGATAATTTGAAAGATGCTGCTCAAAAAATGGTTAGCGACTTAAAGCTACCTGTTAAAGGCGAGCTTACTAATAGTTCTGGACTGAGTGTTAACATAGAAATGTTAGCTCAAGATATTGTTAATTTCATCAATAAGAACGCTTATAAGAAATTTGGAAATAACTACTTCATTAACCTACTTTCAATTACTGGTCACAGTGGTTCTCTACATCGCAAGTACTTAACTAATGAAGGGTTTGAGAAGTACCGCTATAAAACAGGAAGCCTCGACTTCGTTTATAATATTTGCGGAAGAAGCTTTGAAGCCGATCCTGTTACTTTTTGTGTCATGATCAATAATCCAAAAAAGAGACAACTTCTAATGGGTCCAAACTCTGCAAAGAATGAGAAGTTAAGACAAGAAGCAAAAGCTTGGAGACGTTCTAAAGAACGCTTTAGTGAGCTCTTAATGTATGAGTTAAACTAAAGATTTGAAAACTGACGACAACAAGGGCGATCTTTAATTAGCTTTAAGAAATGATAAAATTTTTCGCTTGTGATAATAGAATCTTGAGTGACTAATGCTCGGTGAGAATACTCTTGATCGTAGTGAGTAGAGATAATGAGTTTATCTTTTAAATTTTTATTATCTTCCAAAAATTGAGTTAGATAAGACTCTGTTATGACGGCAATATCTCCACGTCCCTTTAAGATACTTAAAATATTTCCTTCATGTGAGTTGGTATAGATTAATTTCGCATCGTATTTCTGATCAATATCAAAATCTAGAAAACCATAGTGATAACCATCATAAAGCAAAATGCTCTTCTTTTTTAAATCCCTTAAGTAAGCATGAGTTCTATTCTTATCTTTTTTAGCGATAAATTTTTCCCCACCTTTTAAAAAAGAAGGAGTCATATCATATTTTATGCCACGTTCTTCCCATCCCCACTTAGGACTTTCAAATAAAATCAAATCAAAGCGCTTCGTTGTAAAGTCTCGATAGCGACGTCTTGCAGATGTTTCCACAATCTTAAATCGATATTCACTCTGAACCTTATTAAGCTCTTTTATAACCTCATAAACGAGTCCAGACTTCTTTCCATTTTTAGAAATATAAAATGGTGGGAATTGATAAGCACCAACATGAACTTCCTTGGCAGCAAAGAGAGAAGTAGAAAAAGCAAATATTAAAGCGTACTTAGTGAAGTAATTCACTAGCTTCTCCACTATATCTAGGTAACGATAAGATAAACTTCGTATTTTCAGACTTCGAATCATATCTAAGATAGCCATCATTATTTAACATCATCTCATAAGATAAACTAAGTCCTAATCCTGTTCCCTTATTTACATCTTTAGTCGTGTAAAAAGGCTCCATAATACGGCTTTCGATTCTTGGATCAATCCCTTTTCCACTATCAATGACTTCGATATAAAGATTTTCGAAATCTTGTTTTATAGAAACGATAATTAATCGTTCGTCTAATTCCTCAATCGCATCAATCGAGTTATTAATTAAATTAACAAGAACTTGGCTAATTTGAGTTTTATTAGCATAAATTAAATTATCAATAGAAGATTTATCGTAAGAGAATTCTAAACGGATATCTTTTTCCGCCAAACGTCCTCGACAAATAGATGAAACAATTGATTCTAATTCTTCACACCTAATAATCGTTTTTAAATCCTTTTGACCATCACGAGACATTGTCGACATACTCTTAACAATATCAGTAATTCGATCTGCAGCAAGCTCAACCTTTTCAAGAATGTATTCACACTTTTCGCCATTAACACATTTCTTTAATCGATTTAGATTTCCAAGAATGACAAATAATGGGTTATTAATCTCGTGAGCGATCCCAGCGGCCATTTGCCCTAGGGCAGCGAGTCTCTCTGATTCGTGACTTCTTTCTCTTTGCTCATATAATTCCTGAGTTCTTGTCGTAACTATCGCCTCAAGCTCTTCATTATATCTCTTTAGCTTTACGTCTCTTAAAATAATTTCGGTTAGAGTTTTATTAAGTGTTTTTGCAAAGAATGATAATTCATTAAGAACAAATTTTTCACGTATTGGGCGGAAGTCACCACTGGCAATACGGCTTGTTCTATTTACAAAGTGCTTTAGAGGATTAAAGAATAAATAATAGTAAGCAATTGATGTCACAATCAAAGATAGAACAAGTCCCGATATAAACCATACCCCAATCATCTTCATGATATTGTGAACATAGATAGCATTTAATTGATTCGAAAATCTAATTTCAACACTTCCTATCTTCTTGCCCTCATATATAACTTCAAAATTTTCAATGACTATTTCAGGGCTTACATATTTTGGGGCCGCTGCTTCAACTAATGAAATCTGACTCAAAAGACTTTCATTCTCATCTCTAACAGTAATAGCAGTAACGGCCTGGTCGCTTGAGTTAACAAAGACATTAGAAATTTTCTGAATATATTCTTTATTTAAGTTCCAGATAGGAAGTTTTAGAGAATTTACAATCTGTCTTGAAATGATTTCTCTATCATTCTCAAAACGAACCCTTTCCTGATTACTATGAATACTGTAAGTAGCTGCGCCCATGACAAAGAAGCTTATTGTTAGTACTACCCCCATAACAATCGGAATAATAAATGAAAAGCGAACAGGTGACTTGTGCATGTCCAATATCTACATGCGTTATTTAGATTTAGCAAGTACTTTGTAAATAGAAATCGTTTTAAGACAATTAGGTTAGACTAATATAACTAGTAATATCAACTACTTAGAGATAGAAGTTGAAATCATCCAAATCCCTACTGCGATTAATAGGATACTAAAAAAGTACTGGGCCTTCTTCCCGCCTAAAACGTGGGCCAGACGATTACCCATAAAAAACCAGAGCAGATGAGCACTAGCTCCACCAAAAAAAAGCACGGCACTAAAAAGTGTTAGAAAGAGTTTCCCCTCATTTAAAAATGGTGAGTAAACACTAATTGTGAAAACTAGGAATTTGGGATTTAGGGCCTGAAAAATAGCCCCTTCTAGAAATGAAGGACCTTTATTATTTTCTTCCTCATTCTTCACCTCTACTTTCTTCACATTAGTAAGGCTTTTATAGGCCATAAAAAATAAATAAAAGGCTCCAAAAACAGGAAGGTATCTCATGAGCTTCTCATGTTTCATGATGAAGTCTGTTGCACCATATAGACAAAGTAGAAGTCCTGAAATAGTTGAAAGCCATAACCCAAGTATGAAAGGTAGAGTTTTCTTAAAACTATAAGTTCCCCCAAGGCCGGCCAAAGTTATATTTGCAGGGCCAGGTGAATAACAAAGAGGGGCCACGATAAAGAAGAAGCTAGTAATTATTTTTGAAAGCATAAATTAAGTATCCATTGGATCGACATCGATTTTTACAGAGAAAGAATAGTCGATCTTATTTTGAGCGCGAAAAATCTGCAATACTTGATTGAGCTCGCCCCCATTCTTACACATTAAAGACATGCTCCATGTGAACATATTCGCACGCCTTTCAATCATAGCAGGAGTAGGGCCCCATACTTGGCCATCGATTCCCAACTGATCCATTAGCCCACGAAGCTTTTGAATTTCACTTGAGAGATTGGCAATTATTTTGTCGCGATCTCTACCAGAGACGTGAATATTTGCCATCTTTGTATAAGGAGGAAATAGACCAAACTCACGCGTTGTTAATTCGAAATCATAAAAACCAGAAAAACTATGTGATTTGATAAAATCGAACATTGTATTATCTGGAAGCATCGTTTGAATTGCAACCTTAGCGTGATTTGAATATCGCCCTGCTCGTCCTAAAATTTGAACAATCATTTGGTAAGCTTTTTCCATGGCCCTAAAGTCAGGGAAGTTTAGCATTGAATCAGTTCCTAAAATTAAAACGAGATTAACTTTTTTAAAGTTGTGACCTTTAGAAAGCATTTGTGTTCCGACAAAGATATCAATATCACCTTTATGGAAACGCTCAAGCTTATCTTCTAGCTTATCAAGATTTGTGATCTCATCGCGATCAAAGCGCTCAATCTTCTTAGTAGGATAAAACTCTTGTAAAACTTCTTGCAGTCTTTCTGTACCGAATCCCTTTTGTAGCAGATTCATATTTCCACATTCAGGACAAATTTCTGGTCTTGGAATTTGATAGTCTGAATGAGAGCTTGAAAGAATATTTTTATTTTTAAAATACCTTAGTGGTACACCAGTATTAGGATCTTCGAATTTATAACCACAACCTCGACACTGAAGATAATTTGAAAAACCTAGGCGATTTACAAAAACGAGAACTTGCTCGTCTCTATCTAAAGCTTCACTAATCATATCTAAAGACTTCTTTTCAAATGGCCAAATCGATAAGGCATCCATATCTTTCTTAGCACCATGAGAGCGAGAGTCTAATAATTCAATCTCCGGAAAGCCGCCGGCAACTCTCTTTTCCAATGAAAAGTAATTCTCTGGTTTAAGCTTTGAAAAAGTGAAGTAATTTTCTAATGAAGGCGTCGCACTACCAAGAACGACAGGTGCATTGAATAGCTGTGCTTTCTTAATGGCAACATCGCGCCCATTATAAGGACAACGATCTGTTTGCTTAAATGAGCTATCATGTTCTTCGTCAACGATCACAAGGCCTAGGTTTTCAACAGGCAAGAAAACACTAGAGCGCACTCCCATTAAAAGAACTGGCCGATCAGATTTCTTTAAAAACTTCCAAATAGCATTCTTGTGAGAAGGTGTTACACCCGAGTGATACGGAAGAATTGGACAATCCAAATATTTTTTAAACGTCTCCATAAACTGAGGCGTTAAGTTAATTTCAGGTAGCAAGAAAAGTACACTCTTTCCCTTCTTTAATACATTCTTTATCAAGTGAAGATAAATTAATGTTTTTCCTGATCCTGTAACACCATGAACGAGAAAGCGATCAAATCCATTATCAAGCTTAGCATTGATACTTTCATATATGGGCTTTTGTAGCGGAGATAGTTCATGTTCAAAATCTTGGTTATCACCAAATTGAGTTTCAACTTCGCGAGGACGTTTTAAAATTTTTGGCAAGCAGTCCCAAGCAAGTTGCCCAAGATTGTAGTGATAGTAACGAGACATCCAATCGTAGAGCTTCATCTCACTTTGTGATAATGAAAACTCTGGCGCGAGAACTTCGTTGATTGGCCTAAGCTTATACTTAGTAATCGTTTCTTCTAATTCTTTTTGCGTAATTGTAAATGGTACGACAACACCTTTAGCCTTCCTTCTACCAAGAGGGACTTCCACAAGGGTACCAACAGGAATCTCCTCTCCTAACGTCTTATAAGTAAGAACACTTGGTAGTTTTGGATAATCAACCGCGACTTGGCAATAATGTTGAGCGTTTAGTGTATTAACGTCTTGCATAAGATTTTAAAGTAAAAAGTAAGTGTAAAACCTACACTATCATCATACAATAAGTATATGATTACATGGAATGTTGATCCAGAAATATTTAGAATCGGACCTATTGCCGTTCGTTATTACTCACTAATGTTTATCGTTGGTTTCTTTATTGGTGAGCGCTATTGTCGCCGCTACCTAATCAAAGAAAAAAACTTTACTAAAGACGAAGTAAGCTCATTATTAAACTACATGATTGTAGGTTGTGTCGTTGGTGCACGTCTAGGTCATTGTCTCTTCTATGAGCCAGGTTATTACTTAAGTAATCCCCTTGAGATTCTCTATGTATGGAAAGGTGGACTTGCAAGTCACGGTGGATTCCTTGGTGTTATCGTTTCAATTTACGCCTTTAAGAAAAGAGTTAAAGATGTCCCACTGATGTGGCTTCTTGATCTTGTTGCAGCACCGGCCCTTATGACAGGTGGATTTATTAGACTTGGAAACCTAATGAATTCTGAGATCTTTGGTCATCCAACAAATCTTCCATGGGCGTTTAAATTTGTTCGTGCAGATAATATTGCTCGCCACCCTACTCAGCTCTACGAAGCACTTGGCTTCTTTGCAGTTTCAGGACTTGTTTACTACCTCTATTCAAAATTTCACAATAAGTGGCAATCTGGACGCTTTTTAGGAATTATCTTTATTGGTGGTTTTGCATGGCGATTCTTTGTGGAATTCTTTAAAGAAAACCAAGTGGCATTTGAACAAGGTATGGCCCTAAATATGGGACAAATTCTAAGTATCCCACTTATTATCGTTGGTATTATCTTAGTTCTTTATAAACCTGTTACTAAAGGTTAAGCCCAAGTTCTAAACCAGTACCAATTTCTTTATTTTCTGTTGCATGAATGTAGTGAACAAATGGCTTAATACGTACTTTTTCATATAAGGTAAAAAGTGGATAGAATTGGCCATAAACTCCAGAACAAGATTTAAAATTTGCACGGAAGCTACTACATTCGACAGAGCCATACTTATCGGTACTAGAAAACATATAGCCTCCTCGTACACCTAGGCTTATTTGTAAACTCTCATCAGACCAGCTAAGCATTGTCTTTTCAATTCCAATATTAGGAATAAAAACATTGTCATCATCTTTAGATTCTTGAAAGTCCATAACAGAATTTAGCATCAATCCAACACCCCAGCGCCAACTCTTTATCGATCTTGAAAAGTCGTCAATTGCACGAGTGTACGAAATTTCTGCAAGAGTTCCTAAATCAATTGAGAAGTACGACTCATAAGGAATGTAGTAAATAGAATCAAGATAGGCTTTTGAACCTAATTTTGCGACAAATTTTTCGGTAGCGTTGAGTTTATCAGTATAAGACTCAATAGATGTATGTAGTTTGTTTATAACCAAATATGGCGCATCACTTCGATTTATTCTCTTCTCTGTTTTATGAAGCTCATTAAAGAGAAAGTCTTCATCCTTTAGTTTTCTAAGTGTGTATTGAGTTATATTTTCTTTTTCTTTGAATCTAAATTCCCCATATCGATTTTCATATAAACGACTCTTTTTAAATGATTCCGTTCGATGACACAATTTTAGCTCTAGCTCTTGCTCACAGTTTTCAATAACCTTTGCTACAGAGATTTTTAAAATTGTCTTTAAATTCTTATTAAGTCCTTCAAGACAGATATGATTAAAGTCCTTTCTTTCAACAACTTCAACAATACAAGCTTCATCTTGATCAAATTGGATTCTTTTAGGCATCTTAAATTTTCGTCCCGAGTGATTCTTTGCAATATAGTCACTAGTAAACTTTTTAGAATCCGCATAACCAACTAAGAAATCAAAACGTCTAAAATCTTCTTCAAAGAAACCAAAAAAGGCATACATCGGAGAAGAAGCCAGAGGCAGTGATACAGTTGAGCTCATAGAATTAGAAAAACTAGGAGACTCATAAAAAGCAATTGTTTCACGAGAACGGGCCGTTCCTATAAAGCTATCAAAAATATCAAGAACATACTTTGCGACTTCCTTTCCATTCTCTTGAAACTCACGAGTTTCATAAAGTAAGTGTTCATCGCTTGGATCAATAATTAAAAGCAAATTATCCTTAGCGACTTTGTGCCTAGATACCTTATTAACGATTGTTAATGGAATATTATTAAACATCCCACCATCGATAAATGTTCTTTTTGTAATTGAACTCAATGGACACTTTTTCTTCGATTTAAAGTCCTCGTACTTACAATACTCAATATCAACCGGTTTAAAGGCCAAAGGAAAGGCTCCAGAAGCCTCGATTACCTGTAAGAGTTTTGTTAAGTTATCATTTTGATTCTTAGTGAATGGTAAGTAGATTTGTCTCGTCGAATTTGTGGCAATTGGATAGTTTTCGATGATAGGAGGCTTCCCCTCACCTTGACCACGAATTCTAAAAATGGCCTCATTTAGCATTTGAGGAAATTTTCTTCCACCTTTGTATACTTCAATAATCTCAGGCTTCTTTTGAGTAAGAGTGATTCCAAAAACAATATCGATATCAGCTCGTAAGCCTTCATTCCAGATTTGGCGTGCATCTTTATACATTGATTGAATCGGCTTTTTAGATAAAAAGTTAGTCATGGACATTTGCTTATTATCCGCTAGTCGATCAATTCCTAAAGGCACCCAAAGTCGCCAAAAGAGTGAGTCCTTTACAATATACTCTCCACCGTGAACTCTTCCGGCTTCAAGAAAAGTAATCAAAGCGTTCATACTACCAGCAGATGCTCCAGCATAAATTTGTGGCGTACGCTGTACTTGATAATTTAATTTTTCAAATTCAGTTAGATAACTTAAGAATCCGCCCTCATAAGAGCCTAGTGAAACACCACCACTTACAACAAGGGCCGTATTGACTTGTTTTGCGAAAGGTTGAAAACAAAAGAGGAAGCTCAATAGTAGGATAAAACGTTTCATTCTAGTATTGTATTTGCTTCCTCTATTTGTGCCAAGTAAAGCTTAAGCTTACTTGCAATATGATAGATCTAAGTCATTCAAATTTTTGTAAATACTTGGACTAAATGCTTTATCCCAAAGATCTTGGCCGGCCATTTTATCCAGCGCCAGATCTGTTAATTTTAAGTTTTTATTATAAGCAAATGTATTTGCCAGAGCTCCAAATAGAGATCCGCCTTGTCCTTCGACTGCGTTACCATAGCAATTCATATCATCTTTAATATAGTCGTAGATATCGATCATACGCTCTTTACCCATACTATCTGCTGAGTAATACTTAAGTTCTCCACCTTCAATTACAGTGAACTTTTCAATTAGGCGATCGACCATCTCTTGCGAGAGCTCTTTACAAAGCCTCTTCTTCTTACTCTTTGACCCATTCACATGAAGATCTGCAATCACTTCATTTGTGGCCTTAACAAAGCAGTCTACAAATTGTTTTGAGTTAATTTGGGCCATTGAACTTGATGAAATAAGTACTAAAGCTGTTGAAATTACTAGATTTTTCATGAAAATCTCTCCTCGTGTCAATTGCGTATATAAATAAAATTACCACAAGGAGAGAATATAAAGGTCTTTTAAGAAACAATTACAATAGGTGTTCGGTCATTAGACACGAACAGACCACGTCACTTCATCACCACTTTCTTGGAAATCAATTCCTAAAGCGTTTAATTCGTCACGGGCCGCATCTGCTGCATCCCAATCCTTAGCAGCACGTGCATCCGCTCGCTTTGCCAGAAGCTCATTAACTTTATCAAGGGCAATCCCCTTTCTTCTGATTTGAACTTCCTTAATTTCATTTAAGAATATCTCAGGATCCATTGCAAAAAGAGCACTCATTTTTCCATACTTTGCAATCCACTGTGAAAATGCAATTGCAGTAGGTGCAGAGTTTACATCCTTTGCTTTCTTTTCAAGATTTAATGTATTGAAAGTTTTAACTGCTTCATAAACCGCAGACATCATCTCACTTGTATTGAAATCGTCATTACATGCTTTCTCAATCTTTGCATCTAAACGCTTTAGGTCTTCTGCAAGTTTCTTATTAACTTTTGCACTTTCATTAGTTTCAAAAGTAGCTGCATGTTTGGCCACTTGAAGTGCGCGGTAAACACGAATTGCACCACCAAAAGCCTGATCAATTTTTTCATCAGTCACATCAAGCATTGAACGGTAGTGAGTTGAAAGCATAATATATTTTAAAATTTCTGGATGATACTCATCCATGAAAGCGCGAGCAGTGATGATATTGCCAAGGGACTTACTCATCTTCTCTCCACTCATATTGATGAAGTTATTATGCATCCAGTAGTTTACGTATTTACAAGAATTACATCCTACACCTTGAGCTATTTCGTTTTCATGATGTGGGAAAATTAAATCAATTCCACCGCCGTGGATATCAATAGATTTTCCAAGAATCGACTTGATCATCGCCGAACATTCAATGTGCCAACCTGGACGACCCTTCCCCCATGGAGAATCCCAAGACGGCTCACCTGGTTTAGCAGGCTTCCAAAGAACAAAGTCCTTAGGATCTTTTTTGCGCTCATCAACTTCGACTCGCTCTCCCGAATTGAGTTCCTCTAGATTTACACCTGAAAGCTCACCATATGATTCAAGCTTTGTTGTTTCGTAGAAAACTTCTCCGTCCACAACATAGGCCATGCCATTATCGATGATACCTTGAACGTATTCAATAATTTCAGGAATATAATCCGTTACTTTTGGATTATGCGTATGAGGACGAAGTCCTAGGCGCCCAAAGTCTTCTTGAAAGTATTTAATATAGCGCTCTGAGATTTCAAGGGAATCAACACCTTCCTCATTTGCTTTATTAATAATCTTATCATCAACGTCAGTGTAATTATAAACGAAGTTCACATCGTAACCGATATGCTCCATCCAATTTCTTGCGAAGTTAAAAAAGATAGGCCCACGAAAGTTTCCAATATGAAGCGGTCCATAAACAGTTGGTCCACAAAGATAAAGCTTAACTTTGCCTTCTTCTAATGGCGTAAAAGTTTCTTTCTTCTTTGTTAAAGTATTGTAAACTACTAGTGACACTATCAACTCCTCTATTTTTTTATGCAGATAGAATAACCGAAAAAGGGAAAACTGTCATGAATATCCGTGAATTCGACCTAATCATCAAAAACGGCACTCTACACTCTTCACAAAAAAGCTGGCAAGAAGATATCGGAATAAAGGACGGTAAGATAGTAAAATTAGCTAAATTTAATGATTCTGATCTAAAAAGCGCTGCCGAAGTTATTGACGCACAGGGACTCGATATTCTTCCAGGACTTATCGATTCACAAGTCCACTTCCGCGAGCCAGGTCTAACACATAAAGAAGATATCGCTCATGGCTCAAAGGCCGCCGTTCTTGGTGGAATTTGTACTTTCTTTGAAATGCCAAATACAAAACCTGCAACAACAACTATTGAGGCAACCCAAGTTAAAGTTGATATTGCAAAAGAAACTTCATATGCAAATTTTGGCTTCTTCATTGGAGCAAGTGGAAAGAATCTCGACGAGCTTGTAAAGTCACAGGATATGGTTGGATGCTCGGGAGTAAAAATCTTTCTAGGTAGCTCAACAGGTGACCTTCTCCTTTATGATACTGACAAACTAGTTGAAATCTTCAAGACTTTAGACTGCCATATTTCAGTTCATAGTGAGAGTGAGGAAAGGCTTCATGCCAATGTTGCCATCCGTGATAATGCAAATGGAGACGTTCACGCTCATTATAAGTGGCGTGATGCTCAGACGGCCCTTGAATCGACAAAGATGATTATCGAAGTTGCAAAGAAAGCAGGACGTAAGGTTCACATCCTTCACTTAACAACAAAAGATGAAATTGAATTTTTAAAGGATCAAAAAGAGCATTGTACAATTGAGGTCACTCCTCAACACTTAACTCTCTTTGCTCCAGATATCTATGACAAGATCGGAACTCTTGCGCAGATGAATCCACCAATTCGCACAAAGGATCACACAGATGGACTTTGGGAAGGACTTAAAAGTGGTGTGATTGATGTTTTTGGAAGTGATCACGCTCCTCACACTCTAGAAGAAAAAGCTCAACCCTACCCAGCTTCTCCTTCGGGAATGCCTGGTGTGCAAACAATGCTTCCAGTAATGCTTACTCACGTTGAAGCAGGACGACTAACTCTAGAAGATATTGTTAAGTATTTAGCAGAGAATCCGGCCAAACTTTTCAAGCTTAACAAAGGCTTTATTCAAGAAGGAATGGATGGTGATCTGACAATCCTTGATATGAACAAGCGCTTTACTATCAGAAACGAAGACCAGGCATCTAAAGTCGGTTGGACTCCTTTTGATGGAATGGAAGTAAAAGGATGCCCTACTTATACAATCGTTAGCGGACAAGTTGCT
This sequence comes from Halobacteriovorax sp. RT-1-1, assembly GCF_047085455.1. Taxonomy (NCBI): domain Bacteria; kingdom Pseudomonadati; phylum Bdellovibrionota; class Bacteriovoracia; order Bacteriovoracales; family Halobacteriovoraceae; genus Halobacteriovorax; species Halobacteriovorax sp. RT-1-1. Next base: position 963,660 of record NZ_JBKIXZ010000001.1, on the reverse strand, counting down.
ATGGAGCATGGAAAGGCCATTAAAGTTCAGGCCCAGCCGATTGTAAGGACAAAGTAAGCGATAACCAAATCTTAATAATTAAGAACTACTCGATTCATTACGAAGTTTGTCATAATAGGATATTATTTAAAATATAGGAATGTAATGAAGAAGAATATCCTCTTTCTATGTACAGGAAACTCGTGTCGCTCGCAAATGGCCGAAGGCTGGGGTAAGGCCCTAAAAGGCGACAAGTATAACTTCTACTCTGCTGGCACAAAGAAGCATGGGCTTAATCCTTATGCCGTGGCCGTTATGAAAGAAGTTGGTGTCGATATCTCAAATCACGAATCAAATACAACGGACGAAATTGAAGCAAAGATGGATATTGTCATCACAGTTTGTAGTGACGCCAATGAGAACTGTCCCTACTTTCCTGGAGGTAAGATCATTCATATTGGTTTCGATGATCCTCCTCGTCTCACTAAAGACTTTAGCGATGAAGAAGAAATACTTCAGGTTTATCGCCGCGTGAGAGATGAAATAAAGACAATGGTAATTAATTTAGAAGAGAGAATATAAGATGGGATTTTTTGAGCGCTATTTAAGTATTTGGGTAACTATCTGTATCGTCGCAGGTATTATTCTAGGAAAGGTCCTTGGCCCATCAATTTCAATTTTAAGTGAAATGAATATAGCAACGGTTAATATCCCTGTTGCAATTCTTGTGTGGCTTATGATTTTTCCGATGATGGTACAAATCGACTTTAATTCCATCGCAGATGTTGGAAAGAACCCAAAAGGTCTAAGCCTAACTCTTATCATCAATTGGCTTATTAAGCCTTTTACTATGGCCTTCTTTGCATGGTTATTCTTCTCAAAAATTTATGCTGCTTACTTAAGTCCAGAGCTCGCACAAGAATATATTGCGGGAGCAATTCTCTTAGGTGCTGCACCATGTACCGCTATGGTCTTTGTTTGGTCTTACTTAACAAAAGGTGATCCGGAGTACACACTTGTTCAAGTTGCAATTAATGACCTAATTCTTTTAGTGGCATTCATCCCTATCGTTCAATTCTTACTAGGTGTCACAAGTATTTCAATTCCATACGATACACTCATAAGTTCAGTCGTGATCTTTGTCGTGATTCCTCTACTTGCAGGTTATATCGCAAATAAAGTCTTGATCAAAAAATTTGGTATGAAATGGTTTAATGAAGTTTTCATGGCCAGACTTAAGCCAATTTCAATTGTGGCCCTTCTTACAACTCTTGTTCTTCTCTTTGCCTTCCAAGGGGAGAAGATTTTAGCTAATCCACTACATATCCTACTAATAGCAATTCCTCTAACAATACAAACTTACTTCATCTTCTTTGTCAGTTGGGCAATTGGCCGCAAGATGTGCTTACCACATAATATTTTATCACCTGGTTCAATGATTGGTGCCAGTAACTTTTTTGAACTTGCTGTAGCCGTTGCCATCGCCCTTTTTGGTCTCAACTCAGGAGCGGCCCTAACAACAGTTGTGGGAGTTCTTATTGAAGTTCCAGTCATGCTTAGTCTTGTTAAGATTGCAAATAAATGGCGCTATTAATTTAAGAAAGTAGAGATTTTATTTCTACTTTCACTTCAGTTAAGTCAAGATCATCAATATTAGTCGTATTAACAGTGAGGCTTTTACAATCTAATTCTAACTTTTCAATCTTACCTTTTGAAAGTGAGTCTTTGAATTCATCGAAGTTTAAGTGATCTTGATGCCCTGGATGTCTTTTCCCAGACAAGGCCCTAGTCTTAAAACGTTCAAATAAGACGGAGCCATCACACTCACAATATATCGTAAGCACCCTTGCATCATACTTTGAGATAAAGTCTTTTAAAATTGGTGTATCGAATTGATTCGAAAAATTACTTTCTACCAACAAGCTTTTATTGGCATTAAGCTGTGCTTTAATAAAAGAATATAAAATTGGGTAACTTGCTTTTCCAAGTTCTTTTGACCAGGCCCTATCCTTCACTCCCAAGCTATTAAATAGGCTTTCTTTGATTATATCTTTTCCAATCAATGGTAATGAGAACTCTTTTGCGAGTTCTTTTGAAATCGTCGTCTTTCCTGTTGCAGGTAAGCCAGATACGATAATGAGAAGAGGACTATTCATTTTAATTCTCAACAAGCTTGGCAACTCCTACGAGCTTTCCATCATCGTAGTAATTTGCCATCTTCATTCCACGATCAATAATGAAGTGAAGGAATGTATTATCGACGATACGAATAACAAATGAACCATCGCTACCTTCTAATATATTGCGATTGCCACCGGTACCGCGAGAGTGAGAGTAATTCTTTCCATCTTCATCATACAAAAGAATCTCTGACTGGCCATCTGTTCCCTTTCCTTCACTATCTTTGAAATATTCAATATTGATGACAATACGGTGGGTTTGACCTTTGTACTTGCCTTCTAAAATTTTAATATTTCCTGCATATGAACCATTCATACGTTTGAATCTTTTTTCATCTTCAATGACTTTAGTTCGCGCTAAATAGACAAGGGGCTCTTTAATTGCCGGGATCGGAGAGAATTTTACATTCTTATATATTGAATCAGCGACTTTTGGTTTTACCTCAGCTTTTTCTTTTTCTCTTCTCCAACGTGATTCATTCTGAAACACAGGCTTATTTTTATTAGGTGCTAATTTTTCTTTTATTGAATTTCGAGCAATAAAGCCCGTTGGATCTTTCATGATCTCATTTACTTCATCTTTATCTACCTTAATTTTTTCAAGACCAAGGGCCGCTAAGAATAAAGTAAAGGCTTGTGCCAAGGCTTCATCCCCGGCCTTATCAATGACAGGAACTTCCTTAATGACTTCAACTTTCTTTTCTTTGATGACTTCGACTTCTTTGATTTGAATTTCAGGATTTTGTCTTTGGGATTTTCCAACAAAAAAACCAACCGTAAGGCTGGCGATGACAGCAATAATTAATGTGTACTTCACTTAATCTTCCTTAATTAAATTAGTTCAGTATGTGGAGTGTTTCCTCAGTTCCATAAGTGCAGTTTTCACAAGTCACCTCTTCATGGATATAGAGGTTGTCGTGATCGGCCAAATGAGTAACAGTGAACTTGGCCCCACATTTAGGGCAACACTCAATCTGTTTTTTGACGTCCTCAATCTCACCAAAGTATCTGATGAAATTTTCGACTCTTAGGGATCTTTCCTTCATATCAAGCTCCTCGTCATTTTCCATTTTACCTTATTTAAAAAAAATAAGCTTATTAAATGAGGTTATTTCCCAGAAATCAGTAACTTACGTTCATAAAGAACCTATACAAGTAGTGTATAGCCTTATAATTACTACGGAGTTCGTTTGCCAAAAGTGCTTGAACACGTTAAAACGTGCTATTATTAATGAAACCAAGGGTTGGACCACACCTACCTCTGTATAAGGAACAAAAGGACTCACATGAAAAATATTGAAGCACTTAGAAATAGCCGCGAAGATATCCTTAATTGCCAAATCAAAGATGAAACAGGTTTAAATGACTTTCAAAAGACAGCTAATGAAGTTCATATCGCCATTCCAAAAGTTGGTATTGAAAGATTTCGCATCCCTCTAAATTTTGAACACAGAGATGGAACTGTTAGATCAACAGATGCACAAGCGTCGATGTTCGTATTTCTAGAAGCACATAAGACAGGTGCAAACATGTCTCGCTTCTGTAATATTCTTCAAGCGGAAGGCTTAGAGAAAAATGTTAACAATGAATTCTTTGCGACAGTACTTAGAAGATACCGTACAGATCTTCGCGACTACGATACTGAACCACTAATTCCACAGGCCCACCTAACTCTAGACTTTAACTACCCTGTTAAACAACAGTCACTAAAGTCAGGAAACTGGGGATGGCAATACTATAAAGTATCAATGGAAGGTGTTGAAGGACGTGATGGTATTCCTCTAATCAACCTAACAATGGAATACGAATACTCATCAACTTGTCCATGTTCTCTTTCAATGTCGAAGCAGTACGAAGAACAGTATAGAAATGGAGAGACAACTGAAGGAAGTGGTATTGCTTCTGCTCACTCACAAAGATCTGTAGCGACGATTACTGTAACTTATAAGGCAGAGTCAAAGTTTCACTTAGAAGATTTAGTAGATCTAATGAGAATTGCTCTTCCAACTGAAACTCAGTCTCTTGTTAAGAGACTTGATGAGCAAGCATTTGCTATTCTTAATGGCGATAATCCAATGTTTGTTGAGCACTCAACAAGACGTATCTCAGAAGTTCTAAACTCAGCAGAAGAGATTCTAGACTGGCAAGCAAAGGTTGAGCACTTAGAAAGTCTTCACAGCCACAATGCTGTTGGTTATATCAGAAAAGAAAATCCAAAAATTTAATCATAAAAACAAAGGCCTCTAAATAAGAGGCCTTTATATTTCAAAAAAAATTAATTTTTTTTAAAACTTTTTAAATTTTAGTATTGACAAGTGAGAGTGAAATCCTTATTCTAACTCCACTTCAAATCGGAGGGCGATTAGCTCAGCTGGGAGAGCGCTACCCTTACAAGGTAGATGTCGGCAGTTCGATCCTGTCATCGCCCACCACTTTTTTGTGGTACATTCAAAAGAAAAAAATCGGAACTCTACAGAGTTCTTTTTTTTTGCCTTTTTTCTTCCTTAAATATTCAGCCCCGAAAAATAGATAACCTCATTACTATCGACTTAGTATTTTTACAAAAACAAACTCAATACAATCCATTTGTCTTCTTTCGAGCCAATTTGTCATAAAGAATTTGTCACAATTGGACATTGTCGAACGAAATAACATTCAAACAGAGAAAAAATTTACGGCCAATAATAACTATTTTAATTTTTCCTCATCAAAACAACTAAAAAATATAGAAATTGATAAATCAATTTTTGATAACAAACTAACGGAGGAATTTATGAAAAAAATTATCGCACTTGCTGCTGCACTACTAAGCGTTTCATCTTTTGCACTATCTGCAAACGATTCATGGGATACAATCAGAGCTGAGGTAAAAGCTAACCCAAGCCTAGAAATCTCTTCAGGATACTCAGTATTTGTTGGTCGTATCGTAACTGCGTTTGATGTATGTGTTGACGGTGACAACTTTGTTACACTAAGCCAATACCCAATTTACGAAAGAAAGTGGATCGGTGGAAGTAAAGAAGGTGACAGATATAAAGACATCGTAGTTGGTTACGAAACACTAACTTTCCCAATCTCAAGAGAAGTAACAAGAAAAGTATGTCGTGGTAAAGAAGATAGAAACTGTAAAACAGTTACTTCAACTGAAACTCAACAAGTTGTTAGAGATATCACTGTTTCAAAAATCACTCGTGTTGCGGGACGTGACAGAGATGACAAGAAAGTTGAGCTTTTCTCAAAAACTTTCGAAATCCCAGCTTGTCTATAATTTCAAGTATATATAAAGTTTGAGGCCGAGTTTATGCTCGGCCTTTTTTATTTTCTACTGACATCCTTCTTGGATGACAGTTAAAAACCCTACTTCTACTGCCGTTGTCACAAAAAAAATAAATATCCTTTGTGTTTTTTAGACATCTTATTTCATCAAAAATATAACCTCTACATCAAAACAACTTAATTAATTAAAGGCTTCAAACTAAAACTGAATGTCTAATAAACCGGAGGAATTTATGAAAAAAATTATCGCACTTGCTGCTGCACTACTAAGCGTTTCATCTTTTGCACTATCTGCAAACGATTCATGGGATACAATCAAAGCTGAAGTATCTGCTGATTGGGATCTTTCATTCACTGGAACAGCTGTATTCGTTGGACGTCCAGTTAGCGCATTTGACGTATGTCTAGATGGTGACCAATTTGTTACTACTAGAGAATTCCCAATTTACGAAATCGTAAAAGTTGGTAAAGGTCACCCAGAAGCTGATGAAGATGGATATGCATCTGTAATCGTTGGTTACGAAATCCTTTCTTTCCCAACTACTTACACTTCATACAAAGAAGTTTGTAGAAATGATGACAAAAACTGTAAAAGAGTTGCTTATACTGTAAACCAAGATCTTGTTAAGAACGTATCTGTAAAAGAAGTTGTTAGAAGAAACGTTGGTAAAAACGATCGTACGATCGAGAAAACACTATTCTCTAAAGAATATGTAATCCCAGCTTGTAACTAATAAATTCAATAGCTTAAGTATTTCCCTAAGGTACTTAAGCTATACTTTTTATAGTATGAGTAGATAACGGCATCTACTCATGCTATTCAAGCCATCTATGGATAAAATGAACACTCCACAACTATCTCAAGCGCCTCTTGGGCCTATTGAGCAAGTAAGCTTAGACCTAGCTAAAAAGCTAGATGAGTATAAGAGCGTAAAAATTGGAGTTCGTCTTTTATCTGAAAAAACAGGAGTTAGTGAAAGAACACTCTATCGAATCCTGGCCAAAGAGAATAAGCCTACATATCAAACACTTTATAAAATCTATCGAGTCATTCACAACACAAGTAACGAGTCTCTCCTCTTAAATCTTGTTCCAGATGTTATTCGAAAGGAAATTGAAAAGTGTAATCCGAATAAAGTCTCAGAAAAAATACAGTATCACCAAGATATCGAAACTCAAATGAGTTACGATCGTACTTTTGCAGAGATTTATATACTGGCGGCATGTGCACCTATAACAAACGAATTAATTCAATATCGTTACGGAATGAGTGGCATGTTAACAGTGGAAAAGATGCTTGAAATGAAGGCCCTTAGAGTCACAAAGAGTGGTCACTATAGTCTAGGGGAAAACCAAGCTAATTTTAGTGCTAAGACCCTAAAGCGTATGGGTCTATCACTAGTAGAAAAATATAGTAAGGTACAGAATGCAGAATCATATGGTGAAAATATCATCGCATTCTTTGCAGAAGGCTTAAGTGAAGAAGCTTATGATCGATGGCTACAAGTAGATGCAAAGGCATTCGAAGAAAAAGTTGCAATTGCAAATGAAGACAAATCAAAAGGAACAAAGAGGGCCTTTACCTTTATGGTAACGGACACTTTGAATGAAAAATGAAAAATAATATGAAGAACAATATGAAGAAATTTATAGTAATAGTTTCGACTCTTTCGATTTACGCAGGAGTTGGAGGTGTTTCAGGTGGCCCTAAACCAACTAAAGACGACTTCTCAAAGCTTGGACCACAAACTTCGTGGCAAAAAATTATCGATGTCACAAAGAGAAATGATGACGTTAAGCTTGAAGGGACAACTGTTTTTGTATCAAGACCAGTTAGCGCTTTTGAGACATGTATTAATGGAGACGAAATTCAAACAACTAGAAAATTTCCTATCTATAAGACTAAATACGTTGGAAAAAATCAGATGGGAGCCGATAAAGATGGCTTTAAAACTGAACTAGTAGGAAGCAAGTACCTAACATATCCAATTAACTACAAAACACGCGAAAAGGTATGTAATAACCATGGTAAGCGCTGTCGTGAAGTAATGAAAGATGTATCTACTGAGACAATCAAAAACGTTAAAGTAAAGAAAGTAGTAGTCTATAAACCAAATAGTGATCGACCAAGAGAGGTCGAGCAAGACTCTTTTAGCAAGGAATACATCATTCCATATTGCCAGTAAAATTCAGATTAAATAAATAAGAGGGCCGCTAATGCGGCCTTTCTTGTTTTATAAGAGATTGCTAAATCTCAACAAATTTGTCCATTTGTCATAATTAAGGCCACTAATTTGGACAATGTCGGACAAAATTCTCATGTGAATTAGAAAAAATTGTCACCTCATATCAATCAAATTAATTTCATTTCATCAAAACAACATAAAAAAGTATTGAAATTGATAAATCAATTTTTTGATAACAAACAAACGGAGGAATTTATGAAAAAAATTATCGCACTTGCTGCTGCACTACTAAGCGTTTCATCTTTTGCACTATCTGCAAATGATTCATGGGATACAATCAGAGCTGAAGTAAAAGCTAATCCAAGCCTAGAAATCTCTTCAGGATACTCAGTATTTGTTGGTCGTATCGTTACAGCATTTGATGTATGTGTTGACGGTGATAACTTCAATACACTAAGCCAGTACCCAATCTACGAAAGAAAGTGGATCGGTGGAAGCAAAGAAAGTGACAGATACGAAGATATCGTAGTTGGTTACGAGTACCTATCATTCCCAATCTCAAGAGAAGTAACAAGAAAAGTATGTCGTGGTAAAGAAGACAGAAACTGTAAAACAGTTACTTCAACTGAAACTCAACAAGTTGTTAGAGATATCACTGTTTCAAAAATCACTCGTGTTGCGGGACGTGATAGAGATGACAAGAAAGTTGAGCTTTTCTCAAAAACTTTCGAAATCCCAGCTTGTAACTAATTATAAGCCAGGGACTTGGTAAGCGTCTTTCCCTAAGGGACGCTTACTTTATAGAACGATTGGCCGAGGCATTGCTTCGGCCTTTGTAATTTTTACTGCTTAACTGCATAAAATTATGAATAGTGCTAAACTCGCCAAAAAATACTGAGGCATAATGAGAGAAGAGAACTCCAATATAATCAACGAGTTACCAAAGAAGGCATCCCCTACACTTGGTCTCAAAGAGCAAGTAGCTCTAGATTTAGAATCGCATCTAAAGCAATTTAGAAGTGAATCTATTGGTCTTCGTAAACTTTCTGAAAAATCTGGTATTCACCAAAGAACACTTAAGCGTCTTTTGGCCCAAGAAAATAGACCTGGTTATCAAACTCTTGTAAGACTTTATTCTTGCTTAGTTGATAGTCCAAATGGTGGCCTTCTCTTAAAGAACCTTCCTGAAAAAGTTGCTAACGAAATTCAAAAGAAATCTCCTACTTCAACAGCAGGAAAACTTGAATATAGTGAAGAAGCTAACAAGGAAATGCTTTACGATAAAGTTTTTGCTGAGATCTATTGTCTGGCCTCGATGTCTCCTATAACTAGCGAATATATTCAATATCGTTATGGCTTAAGTGGAGCTGAAACTGCAGATCGTATGTTAGACCTTGGCGTTCTCAAGCTTACAAAGACAAATATGTTCACTACTGGTGACAAACAAATTGAATTCTCTCCGAAACTTGTAAAAAGACTTGGACTTAATTTAGTTGAAAAATATGTAAAAACTCAAGATGTCGATCTTGCAGAAAAGAACCTTATTGCATTCTATGCAGAAGGACTAAGTCCTGAAGGATATCGTGCATGGTTAAAAATCGATCAAGAAGCTTTTTACAAGAAGATTGAAGTAACAAAAAAAGAAGGCATGTTAGGTGATATCAAAACATTCACTTTCATGGCCACAGACACAATGAGAAAGGAATAAGGTTTTATAATGAAATCAATAATGACTATATTATTTCTGGCCCTTGCAATTAATGCATTCGCAGGAACAGGCGGAATTAGCGCATTTACTGGAAATAATGGTGGCGTTGATGCTGGTACAGGTGGAATTGTTGGCGGAGTTGATGATTTAAAAGAGTTAAAACAATACGACTGGAAAACGATTAGAAAGTACGTTAAGAAAAACTACGATCTAGAGTTATATGGAGATATTGCTTATGTAGGAAGAAATATTTCTGTATTCGATGTTTGTATTAACAATGATCAAATTCAATCGATTTCAAAGTATCCAGTTTATAAAAGAGTTTGGCTTGGTGGAAGTAAAGAGTCTGATCGCTACAAAGATATCGTTGTAGGAAAAGAAATTCTAACTTACCCTCTAGAAGTCGAAAAAGAAGAGAAGATCTGTTACGGGCGTAAGGATAGAAACTGTCGAATGGTAAAGACTGTTCATAGGCAAAATCCTACTCCAGAGATCGCTCTTAAAAAAGAAGTTAGCCGCAACGGAAGACGCGGTGACAGAGAATACAAAGAGATATTCACAAAAAAATATGACATCCCATATTGTCAGTAGTGTGTGTTAAGCCTAGGCCCTTGCGCCTAGGCTTTTTTCCTGAGTAAGAATCTCTACTTTTATTTGCCCATTAGAAATTTTAAAACGAAGTCCTTTCTTAAACTTCCCTTTAACATTATCTCTTAACAATTCTTTTGTTAGCTCCGTATCACAGCGAAGATCACCAAGAGTACTAATTCCAATAGCATTTTCTGAAGTTACATTTATTTTAACTTCATTAATTTTCGAGAAAACAAATGGTAGTGATTCTATATAAGCAGCAACTTTAACAAGAATATTCTCATCACGAATTAAAATCAAAGCATCATCTTCAGCAAATAGATTTGCATCAAATTCAACACGAGTAAGGGCCATCTCTAATTTATTTAAAAGATTTCCTGCTTCAACTTGTCTTTCAACATATGCCAATTCATCAACAGCTGGCTTAATATTCTCTTTTAAATTCTCTAGCTGTTGTTGCTCATTTAATTGTCTAGTTTTTAAGTCTCTCGCCTGACTTCTAAGAATATCAATTGAACTAACAATCGACTTAGACTTCTCCAGTTCTTCATTATAGCTGATCTCAAGTTGGCTGCACTCATTCTTAAGACTTGAAATTTCTAGAGATAAACCTGATAGTGTATTACGACTTTCTCTATTTGCATCTCGGATCTTAGAGATTTCCTCAGACAATTGATCTTTCTTTAGTAATAGTTCACCTTTAAACTTAGTTGAGTTCTCAATTCCCTCTTCAAGCATCTCTTTTTCAGATATAGCACTACTAAGTTTACTCTCAACTTCACCTAAAAGTGTTTTAGCTACATTTAGCTTATTTTGACGAGTTGAGTGTTCTTTAGTGACAAGCTCTTTTTCAGCTAATTCTTTCTGTAATATGTCTTGTTTTACTTTATGTTCTTCTTCAACAAGCTTAAGTTCATTAACACTTTGCTCGATTTCTGAGTTAAGCTTTACAATATCTGCTTTAGCAATTCGAGTATCATTTTCAAGCTTCTTTGCTTCCTCACTTAGCTGGACTTTGCGTAAGATATTTGATTCTAAATTCTCTTCAATTGTATTAATTTCTTTTTCTAAATCAGATAGTGATACTCTTAAAGAGTAGCAATCATTTTCAACTTTTGTTAATTCCTCATTGCTTACAATTTGCTGATTATTTAAGTCTTTATGTTGTTCCAATAGACTTAATCTAGACTTTTCTAATCTATCTAAAACTATGCCTTGGTCAACAATTGAACTCTCTAACTGCTTAATTGTTTTTTCATCACTTTCAATCATTGCTTCTATCGAAGAGATTTCAGCTTGAAGTTTAGTAGATTTTTCTTGTCTCTGAGATACTTCCAAATTTAATGAAGATAGCTCATCATCAAGCTCTCTCTTTCTTGATAGGGCATTATTGTAAAGATTCGTTTCAGTTTCGATACCTGAATTAAGTTCACTCAACTCAATTTTCATATTCTCTACTAATGATACTTTCTTATTGGCCAATCGCTCATATTTCTTTCGTGAAGATGAGATAGCCTTAAGTCTATCCGTTTTACGAATAACACTGTCCTTAAGGTCTAAAGTTATGGCATCCATCTCTTTTATTTTCAATAGAGCATCGTCGTATGATGTTTGATTAGTTTTTATCTGAAAGTCTAACGCTTTAATCTGACTTTCAAATGTTGATATTTTCGAATCCAATGACTCAATCATTCTTACAGTTTTATTCAATTTATCACATAGACTCTCTGAAATATTATTCAGGCGTTGGTTTTCTTTAGCGAGCTCTTCAATTTCAAGTCCTTTGGCTTCAATTCGATTCTCACCAATTTGAATGCGCCCTTTAAGACTTCCAATTTTTAAAAGTAATTCATTATTAGTATCACTTAATGAGTTCTCATCATCAGCAAGTTCTTTAATAAGATTATTTTGGGCTTCACAGTCAGAGTTTAATAACTCATATGCTGCTTGAGACTTTTCAATTTTCACATTTAAAAGTTCAATACTTTTTCTTAAATTATCGGCCTGATCTTGAAGTACTTGCTTTTGGTACTCTACATTTTTTTGCTCTAGACCAAGATCGATTAAAGTTTGTCTTGCTTCAACATCACGTCCATTTAATTCTTGAATCTCAAGACGAATCTCACTTAATTGAGAACTCCCCTCTTCAATTTGTTTTTGAAGCGTGATAATTTTCATCTCACGATTTTCATTATTAAGAATTGCTTTTTGTTTTTTAGTTAAAAGTTCTTCAACACTCGCATCTAAGCGGTCAACTTCGCTCTGATAATTTTGAACACTTTTTTCAAGCGCAAGAGATTGAGTAAGAACAGCATCATGTTCTTTCTTAGTTTTTTTATACTCTCTATCAAGACGATCTATTTCAATTAATGAAATACTTTCTTTTTCTCTAAGCTCATTTATCTGAGCTTCTAATTTCTCAGACTTTGTCGTATTTTCTTCGATCTTATCTTTAAAGTTTTGTGATTCAATTTTAAGAAGTTGAATATCCTGAATTAATTCTTGCTTCTTCTTTTCTCGAGAAACTATTTCTGATTCGAGGCTAGCAACTATCTCGAGCTCACTCATCTCTTGTGTGCGTAGTGTTTCTGATTCTCTTTCTAGCTTTTTAATACTAGTTTCAACTGCAATGATATCTTGATTTATCTTTGCTTGCTTAGAAGAGATCATTTTAAGATCAAGAATCTGTAATTCTAAATCCTTTTCTAAATTTTGCTTATCTTGTCGAACATCTTTAACTTTAACTGATAATTCTTCTAGTCTTTGAGTTTCCTTGTGCTTCTTTTCGACAACCTCTTGAGTTTTCTCAATAAGCTTACTAATTTCAGTATCTAGTTTTATTCTTTCTGATTCTAATTCTGAAATATTCATATCACATTTTTTAATTGTGTTACTATCTTCTTCAATGGACTGTCTTAATTTTGAAATACGCTTATTAGCTTCTTCAATCTCCACCTTCAAGTGAGTACGAGAATCTAGATGATAGGCTTTATCACCGTTAATAACTGATGCCTTATTCTTCAGTGCAAGCTCTTCACCTCTTAAATTACCTAACTCTACTCTAATGCGACCAAGTTCATCTAAGTTTGAGGAATGTGATTTATTAAGATCTGTAATCTTCTTTTTCAACTGAACAATTGAACTTAAAATGAGTTGTTTCTCTTCAACTAGTTCTTTTAAGTTCGATTCCTGGTTATCATTCAATTGTTGAATTTTTACAATTCTCTTTTCTAGGATTTCCTTATCAGCGTGCTCATCAGTTAAAGCACTCTGTAATCTCTTAAGCTCTACTTCAGTTTTTTGAAGCTTTATCTTTTGTAATTCAACTTCTTTTCTTAGAGATTTATTAATCTCTTCATACTCTCCTATTAGCTTCTTCTCTTCACTAACTTGAATATCTAAATTGGCCTGTGTTGTTTTAATATCAACAATAGAGTTTATTTGAGATTGGTTATTTTTAGTTTTACTTTTAAATAGATTCATAAGGTCCTCACTAACCTCTATTTTCTCATTAAAAGCCTTTAAAATAAGCATGTGGCAACTTTTGCGTTGACGCAGACCTAAGTAAAAATATGTTTCGAAGAATCAATAATTTCCCCTCAATCTCTGACAATAATGAACAAGTATACTTCTTGTCTTACCCAATATATGAGTGCATATTGATAGCATGATTTTCTTACTATACTTACTTGTTGGTGCATTTGTTGGAACTCTTTCTGGCCTTTTTGGTATCGGAGGAGGAGTTGTTATTGTCCCTACTCTCTTATTCTTATTTCAAAAACAAGGTTTCTCACCAGATATTAGAATGTATATGGCCCTAGGAACATCGCTTGCGACAATTGTTATCACTGCCGCCTCTTCAACACTTAGACACTATAATATGGGAAATCTACTTACTGATGTAACAAAGAGATTTATTTTACCAATTGTTGTCGGTATCAGTACTGGAGCTTATTTGGTCAATATAGTCGAGGCCCAAACACTTGAGCTCATCTTTATCTGCTACCTTTATCTTGTTTCATTAAAGATGATTTTTTATAAATCTAAAGTGGAAGAGCCAAAAGAAACTTCTAATATGCTTTTTAACTTTACTGGCTTTATTATTGGTCTCAAATCAGCAATCCTTGGAATTGGTGGTGGTACGATAAGTGTTCCATTTCTAACTTGGAGAGGCTACCAAATGAAAAATGCAGTTGCTATCTCGGCTTCAATTGGGGTTCCGATCGCTCTTTTTAGTACTTCATTTTATATTTATAACGGTCTTAGTAAACCTACTCCACAATACTCACTTGGCTATGTTTACTTACCCGCCTTCCTTGGGATCTCAATCGCAAGCTTCTTTTTTACTAAGCTTGGAGCAAGAATATCAAGTGTTGCCAACCAATCAATACTAAAAAAGCTCTTTGCTCTTCTCTTAATCGGAATAGCCCTGAAGAAGACATTGACTTATTTAGGTCACTAAACGTTTAAGCTCTTGTTAATCACTTGTTTTAAACTAATGAAAGATTCTGTTGATTGAATTTCTTTAATCATTTGAATCTTACCGATAAGAAACTCGTGAAAATGATTTATATCCTTAACGATGATCTTCACAATTAGAGCATAATCCCCTGTCGTATAATAAGCTTCAACGATTTCATCCATCTTCTCGAGCTTCTCAATAACCTTGTGAATATCACGTGCATTCACTAGGTGAAGGCCAAGTAAAACAACTACATTATGTCCTAATTTTGTATAATCGACCTTAATTGTACTTCCGACGATTACACCGGCCTCTCTCAGTTTTTCAACTCGTTGATGAATTGTACCGCCGGAAACCCCTATTTTCCTGGCCATTTCAAGAAATGGCATACGGGCATCCTTTTCCATCAATTTGATTATCTTCTTATCAATACTATCAATTTCATAATTATTGGCCATATCTCACCTCTAAAACTATCAATTTATCACCATTTTATAGTATTTATTAAATAACTCATAGTTTTACATGTTCAATATTGAGAATTTATTAAAAAAAGCCGAATATTACTAAAAATATGGAGGTTTTCATGTGCGGATTTAGTGTATTTACGGGAAAAGTTGAAGAAAAAGAATTTGAAGAGAAATTTGATCTAATCTCTCACCGAGGGCCAGATCAAAGAGCAATCCACAAGTTATCAGAAGGAACAATGGGCTTTCATCGTCTAGCAATTATGGACTTAAGTGAAGCCGGCTCACAACCTTTTATCTCAAAATCTAAAACACACCTTGTTTGTAATGGAGAAATCTACAATCACCGCACTTTAAGAACTGACTATATTGACCGCTATGACTTTAAGTCTGATTCAGACTGCGAAGTTATAATTCCAATATTTGAGGAGTATGGCATTGAAAAGCTTCTCACATCACTTGATGGGGAGTTTGCATTTGCAATTGAACAAGATGGTAAATTCTATGCTGGCCGTGATCCAATTGGTATCCGTCCCCTCTTCTATGGATATGGCCTTGAAGATGGAAAGATAGCATTTGCTAGTGAAGTAAAAGCACTACAAGGTCTATGTAAGGACATTAAACCTTTTCCTCCAGGACACTACTATGCTGATGGTGAATTTACACCATACTTTGATGTTCGAAAAATTAAGTCTCGTGCAAAAGAAGATTTAGAACTTGTGTATCAAGGTATTCATGATCACTTAGTTGAAGGAGTAAAAAAACGCCTTGATGCAGATGCACCAGTAGGTTTCCTTCTTTCAGGCGGACTTGATTCGTCACTAGTATGTGCCATTGCGGCCAAACTTAGTGATCGACCTATTAAAACATTTGCCGTTGGAATTGACACAAACCCAATTGATTTAAAGTATGCACGAATTGTTGCAGACTACCTTGGCAGTGAACACCACGAAGTCATCTTTACAAAAGAAGAAGCCTTTGAGCATCTTGGAGAACTTGTTCACAAGCTTGAAACATGGGATATCACGACAATTAGAGCATCTATGGGAATGTCTCTAGTTTGTAAATACATCAAAGAAAAAACTGATGTTAAGGTTGTCCTAACAGGAGAAGTTAGTGATGAGCTCTTTGGCTATAAGTATACTGACTTTGCACCAAGCCCATTAGAGTTTCAAAAAGAAGCACAAAAACGAGTTCACGAATTATATATTTACGATGTTTTAAGAGCTGATCGCTCGATTAGTTCTCACTCACTTGAGGCCCGTGTTCCCTTCAGTGATAAGGCCTTTATCGAGTACGTCATGGGAATCGCTCCTGAGCTTAAAATGAACTGGTCAGGAGAGGGTAAATACCTTCTAAGAAAAGCATTTGACCACAGTGGCTACCTTCCTGATGAAATCCTATGGCGTGAAAAAGCGGCCTTCTCAGACGCTGTTGGGCACGATATGGTGGATTGGCTTAAGGCGCTTGCTGAAGAAAAATATAGTGAAGAAGAGCTATCTAAAGCTAGTGAAAAATACCCATATGCAACTCCATTTACGAAAGAGTCTCTTATGTATCGTGACCTCTTTGAAGGGCACTTTCCAGGGCTTTGCGGCCTTATTACAGACTTTTGGATGCCTAATAAGGAATGGGAGAACTGCCAGGTTGATGATCCATCAGCGCGAGTTTTACCTAACTATGGTGCATCTGGAGAATAAAAAAACACCTCAAAAGAGGTGTTTTTTATTTATTAAGTTTTTCTAAGCTAACACAAATTAATCGATCGCCTTTTTTTGCCTCTTGGCACTCTCCACTTATAGATTTTTCTTTTACTTGATAAGTACAGGCTGAGTTCACTGACTTATCAAGGCAAGCTTTTAACCTAGAACGATAACCGAAATTCTTAGGTAAGCTAAAAGCATTACTAGTGGTCACTAGAGAAATAATAATTAAAAGCTTCTTATTCATATCAACTCCTATTCCACCTATTATACGCGATATTTCGCTATTTCTATAACTTCTTGAAATAAAAAAGGCCCCGCATAAGCAGGGCCAAATTTAACAAGTATTAATTTTTTTAATAGGAGGCAAGCAGCTTAGTTAGCTACTTCCATCCCTTTCCCAGAGTCAATAACCTTCAGCCCTACATGCTGCATGAACTTTTCTGGCTCAGATAGATTTAGAGCAAGCTTTAGTACATCCTCAACATGTGAAACAGGGTGAATTGATAGTCCTTGCTTGATTTCCGGTGGAATCTCAAGAAGGTCTTTCTTATTCTTTTCAGGAATAACAACTGTTTTTACTCCTGCTTGCTTAGCAGCTAGCATCTTCTCTTTTAGGCCACCAATTGGAAGAACACGTCCTCTAATTGTCACCTCACCTGTCATTGCAACATCTTGCCTTACAGGAATTCCAGAGATTGCTGAAGTAATCGCTGTAACCATTGTAATCCCCGCAGAAGGACCATCTTTAGGTGTTGCTCCTTCTGGTGCATGAATATGGATATCATGCTTATCAAACCACTCAGAATCAATTCCTAAGCGACCTGAAATTGAACGAACGTAGCTCATTGCTGCCTTCGCTGATTCAGTCATAACCTCACCTAGCTTACCAGTGATTTGGATACCACCTTTACCAGGAACTGCAATAACTTCGATATGTAGAAGACAGCCACCAACTGAAGTATAAGCTAGACCATTTACTAAACCTACTTCTGGTTGTTCTTCAATTACATTATCATCAAATTTAACTGGACCTAGATACTTTTGAACTAGTTTCGAAGTGATTGAGAACTTCTTACCTTTCTCAACATCTTTCGTAACAACGTCTGTAGCAATCTTTCTAGCAATTGTATTGAACTGTCTTTCAAGCCCACGTACACCAGCTTCTTTTGTATAACCACGAACAACTTCCATGATTGTGTTATCAGTAATTGTGTATTCGTAATCTTTAAGTCCGTTATCTTTCCATGCACGTGGTGCAAGGTACTTCTTAGCGATCTGAGTTTTTTCAATTGGAGTATAACCTGCAAGGTTAATGATCTCCATTCTATCTCTAAGCGGCCCAGGGATTTGTCCTAGATCATTTGCAGTCATAACAAACATTACTTTTGATAGATCGTATTCAACTTCAATATAGTGATCACCAAAGTTTTTATTTTGAGCTGGATCTAGAACTTCTAGCATTGCTGCTGCTGGATCCCCTCTCATATCAGATGTCATTTTATCAATTTCATCTAAAAGAATAACTGGATTTGATGTTCCTGCTTTCTTAAGTGCAGAGATGATTTTACCTGGCATTGCACCTACGTAAGTACGACGGTGTCCGCGAATTTCAGATTCATCTCTTACACCACCAAGTGAAACTCTTTCAAACTTTCTACCTAGTGATTCTGCAAGTGACTGACAAATTGATGTCTTACCAACACCTGGAGGACCTGCTAAACAAAGGATCGTTCCCTTTCCTTCTGCACCAACAAGACTTCTTACCGCAAGATATTCAAGAATTCTTTCTTTAACATCTTTCATTCCAAAGTGATGATCATCAAGAACAGTTCTTGCATGAGTTACATCATTGTTATCTTCTGTATACTCTCCCCATGGTAGAGAAAGCATCCAGTCAATATAGTTTCTCACAACCGCAGATTCTGCTGACATTGGAGACATTGACTTAAGTTTCTTAATCTCTTTTTGTACCTTAGTAACAGCTTCTTCAGGCATTACTTTCTTAGCTAGGCGCTCTTCCATTTCTTGAACTTCAGATTTCTCATCTTTTTGTCCAAGCTCTTTTTGAATAGCGTTCATTTGCTCGTTTAGGTAGTACTCTTTCTGAGACTTTTCCATTTGAGACTTAACGCGAGTTCTGATTCTTCTCTCAACGTTAATGATCTCGATCTCTCCTTGCATTTTTTCAAGAAGAAGTTGAAGACGTGCTTCAATATCTACAGCTTCAAGAATTTCCTGTTTTTCAGGAATTTTCATTGAAAGGTGTGCAACGATAATATCAGCTAATCTTGATGGATCAGTGATCGATGAAATGCTCATAAGTAATTCTGGTGGAATTCTCTTATTAAGTTTCACGTACTGTTCAAATACATTTTTGATTGATCTTACTGTTGCTTCAATCTTTACTTGTTCAGGAACAGCTGGAACACACTTAGTTACATCTGCCCAGTAACCTTCAGTTCTTGCTTCAAATTCCTCGATTGTTGCTCTGTACTTCCCTTCAATAAGTACCTTTACAGTATTATCTGGGAGTCTAAGCATTTGAATGATATTTACAACAGTTCCTACGTTATAAACATCTTCACGATCTGGGTTTAGGATACTAGCATCCTTTTGCGTAACTAGAAAAAGCTCGTTACCATTTTTTGATGCTTCCTCAAGGGCGTTGATTGACTTCTCTCTTCCTACAAATAGTGGAACAACCATGTGTGGAAAAATAATCATGTCTCTTAGTGGAAGTAACGGTAGGCTCTTCGACTCAGTTGACTTCTTGTCTGACATAGCACCTCCTGCACTATTAATACTTGTCAAAAAAATTCTGGGAAAAGGAAAGATTGGAAGACTTCATGTCTAATCTCTAACCCTTTTATAAATTGTATCAAGAACCTATAAATATTTTGAAACTTTTTTTGGTCGGAATCTTATGCCCCTCAATAAATTCACAGTGCATAGGCCTATATTTACAACCACTTAAGTTATCCGACAAGAGAAGACCGGTTAGCTAAAATATTCTGACATTTGAAAACTAGTGTAATTTCTACACCGCTTAAACGAACAAGGGCCAGACAAAATGCCTGGCCCTCTTTACTTATTTATTAATTTTTAAATAATTAACTATTAAGCTGATTCGATATCTTTCTTAGCTTCTAAAGTTGAGCTAGCAGTTGATTTCGTGTCTTTTCTTGGACCCTCTTCAACGCGTGGTGATTCCTTACCTGCAATAGATGCAGCAGTAATCACAACTTTATTGGCCTTATCATTTGCTGGAACATCATACATTACTTCAAGCATTGTTTGCTCGATGATGGCACGAAGTCCACGCGCACCAGTTTTTCTCGTAAGAGCTGTTTGAGCAATTGCTTTCAGAGCTTCTTCTTCGAATTCTAGTTCGATTCCATCAAATTCAAATAGTTTTTGATATTGCTTAGTAATCGCATTCTTTGGTTCAGTTAGAATTGAAACAAGTGCTTCTTCATCTAGCTCTTCAAGAAGTGCGTTTACAGGAAGACGTCCGATAAATTCAGGAATAAGACCAAACTTTGTTAAGTCTTCTGCTTCAATACCACCAAGCTTTTGAATTACTGATTCTTCGGCTTCAACAGTTTGTTTTGCAACAAGCCCCATTGGTCTCTTCGTCATACGTTTTTCAATAATCTTATCAAGACCTACGAATGCACCAGCTACAACGAAAAGGATATTTTTCGTATTAACTTGGATGAACTCTTGTTGAGGGTGCTTACGTCCACCTTTAGGTGGAACAGATGCGACAGTCCCTTCAACGAGCTTAAGTAGTGCTTGCTGTACACCTTCACCAGATACGTCTCTAGTGATTGATGGGTTTTCAGACTTACGTGCAATTTTATCGATTTCGTCAATATAAACAATTCCACGCTCTGCTCTTTCTACATCGTAGTCACATGCTTGAAGAAGGTTAAGAATAATATTCTCAACATCTTCCCCTACGTAACCAGCTTCAGTAAGTGAAGTTGCATCAGCAATAGCAAATGGTACGTTTAGAAACTTTGCTAGTGATTGAGCGATAAGAGTTTTACCAGAACCAGTTGGACCAGCAAGTAGAATATTCGACTTTGCAAGTTCTACTGAGTCGTCTTTTCTTTTCGTATCACCGTGAGCAATTCTCTTATAGTGATTATGAACGGCTACAGAGATAATCTTTTTTGCACGATCTTGTCCAATTACATATTGGTCAAGGTGTAGCTTAATCTCGTGTGGCTTTGGAACATTATCAAGAGCGGCTTTAGAAACAGACTTAACCGTATCTTCGTAAATGATTTCATTACACAATTCAATACACTCATCACAGATATAAACACCAGGTCCTGCAATTAGCTTTTTAACTTCTTTTTGAGATTTCCCACAGAAGTTACAAGAAAGTGAACTATTGTATGATCCATCTTTTTTAGTCATTCATTGTCCTTTAGTTTTAATTCTAAAATAGAATTATATCTTACTTCTTATTTGATTCAATAACACCATCAATAATACCTAGCTCAATTGCATCTTGTGGAGATAGGTAATTGTCGCGGTCAGTTGCTGCAACAATTTTTTCCATCGTCATATCAACTGACGAGTGCTTAATATAGATACCATTTAGTTGGTCTTTTAGTGTTTGGATTTCATTTGCCTGAATCTGAATATCAGAACACTGCCCTTGAGCTCCACCTAGTGGTTGGTGAATCATAATACGAGAGTGTGGAAGTGAGTAACGGTGTCCCTTCTCTCCAGCAGTAAGAAGAAGTGATCCCATTGAAGCAGCAAGCCCTACACAGTAAGTATAAACTGGGCAAGATACGTGTTGCATAATATCGTAAATACCAAGTCCAGCATAAACGCTTCCACCTGGTGAATTGATATAGAAATGGATTGGATCTTCTGGGTTACTCTGCTCTAGAAACATCATCTGAGCAATAAGTAGGTTGGCAACTGTATCATTAACTTGTGTACCTAAGAAAACAATTCGATCAAGAAGTAGTCTTGAATAAATGTCGTATTGTCTCTCACCTCTTGCCGTTTGCTCAATAACAATTGGGTTAGGTATATGTGCCTTTGGATCCATCATTTTTTCTCCCTAGATATATATTTGGACTCTTTTCCAATTAATTTGTCTAATGCATTCAGCATTTCGGTGGGTTGGGACTATTTCTTTAGATAAATATTTGCGATTTTCTGATTAAATTCCAGCTTAAGCAACTGAAATTATTTACCCAACTTTTTCTATATTTAACAAAAAGATGAACAGATTTTAACATTGCAGGTCTTGAATTTCCCCCACCCCTGCGGTTTAATTTAGCGCAAGAATTTATAAACTATTCAATAGTTATACGCGCAGAAAACAGGAGAATATTATGACTGAAACAGTTTACCCAACATCATTAGTTTCAAAAGCAGCACCAGAATTCAAAGGTAATGCAGTAGTAAATGGTGAAATCAAAGAAATTTCACTTTCAGACTTCAAAGGAAAGTGGAAAGTTCTTTTCTTTTACCCACTAGACTTCACATTTGTATGTCCAACAGAAATCACAGCATTTTCTGACAAGATTCAACTTTTCAAAGACCTTAACACTGAAGTTATCGCTTGTTCTGTTGATTCAGCTTTCTCTCACCTAGCGTGGACTAAGCAATCAAGAAATGAAGGTGGACTTGGTGATATCAACTTCCCAATCCTTGAAGACCTTACAAAAGAAGTAGCTAGATCATACGGTGCACTTATGCCATCTGGTGACGTTGCGTTTAGAGCAACTTATATCATTGATGACAACAACATCGTTCAACACGTTTCAATCAACAACCTATCAGTTGGTAGAAATGTTGAAGAAGTTGCAAGACTTGTAGACGGTTACCAATTTACAGCTAAGCACGGAGAAGTTTGTCCGGCAGGTTGGACTAAAGGTGCTGATACAATGAAGCCAGATCCAAAAGGATCACAAGAATATTTCAATAAGCTATAATTTTAGCTCGAAATATGAAGGCCCTCAAATGAGGGCCTTTTTTAATAATAAAATCCTACTCCGATTCCCAAGCGAGTGATACTCAATTGTCGATAATCATTTTTCAATTCATGACGTTTGGCAAAGATGTTGTACCACATATTCTCACTATACTTCTGACTGTAATTGATCTGATAACGTTGACCGCTTAAGCCTCTTTGCGAATTCACAGATTGAGAAAAGCTCAAATTAAGTACAAAAGGTGTAATTATCTTTTGAGCAAATGTTAGTCCTAAGGTGCCATAATAGATGCGCTTAACCTCAGTATCTAGAGATTCACCATCCAAGAATTTACTTGAGTTATAAAGATTGAAGACTTCGTAATCAACACCACCAAAAAAACCTGTCGAATTGCGATGTGTATAAGACTTATGAGCATAAAAACTTGCTCCAAGCTCTGGTTTAAGCTTTAAATTATTTGAAAAGCTACTTCCACTATCACTCTCAATTTCTGAGGCAACAAGATATGAAATACTACCAAGGGCGACAAGAGAGAGCTTCTCAATTGATACAGGAAAATACGAAATCCCTGCTGTTAATGTCATTGGTGAATTCTTTTGTGTTTTTAAAACTCGATTAGATGTTTTTTCTTTAAACATTCCAAGAGAAGCAGAGGTTTGAATAAAGTAGTTATGGTTGTCCCCTTTAGACTTTAAGAAGAAATCCAAGCTCTTTCCATATACTTGGTTCGTATTTAAACCAATGTAAAAAATAATGAGTGATCTAAAAATTCTCTTTTTCACGGCCCTAATATTACCAGAGAAACATCTTAAATTTGAGAGAGGAAAAATACGCTGATAACTAATGCATATTGAATCAAATTAGGATATTCTTAACGTAATTTTTTTACAGTTATGCTAGGAGATAAAATGGAATTCATTGATCAGATCATGCTCTATATCAACACTCACGTGCACATGGCGCCATTTATAATTTTTGGACTACTCCTCTTAGCAGGCTTTAACATTCCAATTTCTGAAGATGTAATGTTATTTACTTCGGCCATTTTAGCGGCCAAGAACCCAGACTACCTATACCCACTTTTCTTTGGGGTATTTCTTGGAGCATATCTTTCAGATTTAATTTGTTACGGATTTATTGGACGCTACTTAGGCCCGAAAATTTTTAAAATTAAATTCTTTGCCTCAATGGTTACGCCAGAGCGCCTTGATATGGTTAATGCCTTCTTTAAAAAGTATGGTGTATTCACATTAATTTTTGGTCGTTTTGTTCCATTTGGATTTAGAAATGCACTCTTCCTATCAGCGGGTCTAGGACGCATGAATGCTTGGAAATTTGCCCTGTCAGACCTGCTGGCAGCAACAGTATCATGTGTTGTTTACTTCACTGTTTATTATAAATTTGGTGAGACAGCTATTGAGTATATCAAGAAGAGCAATTACGTTATCGGTGCAGTAGCACTTGCTGTAATTCTTGGTGTAATCGTCTCAAAATGGAAGAAAAAGAACGTAAACGCCTAAAATCATTAAAGTCAGAAAAAATTACAAGGCCCGTCAATTACAGTTTACAGCACGGGCCTCTTCCTCCATAATCCCGCTTGTTCACAAAAGTTGTGAAAAAAAATGAACAGTATTTGATTATTGGAGTACCGCTAAATGTTAAATTCAATCACGCAAAATAAAGTTATCAGTTTCAACGCATTTAAAAGCGAAAGAGCTAACCGTTGTGAAAGTACTGTTCAAAGAGATTATTTCTCTAAGCTAGACTTCTCTGCCCTAATCAATGAGACAAACTCTCTTGTTGCAGAAATCAACAGTGACGACGTTATTAATAACGAATTATTAATTAAAGTAGATCAGCTAACAGCTGAATTTAAAAGCCGCATCCTTGATAATGAATCGCCTATCGACAAATATCTTTTAGCGACAATCAAGGATCTTAAGTATTCGATAAAAGCAAAACTATAGTTTTGTTCTTTATATTCTTCTCTTTTTATTTTTTGTTTTTTTGTTTTAAGGCCCGTCATAAGATGGGCCTTATTTTTTTGCTTCCAGCAGACTTTAGAGGGATTCTAGCGATTGATAATCGTGTAGAACTTTGGCCCTAAGAAGTGGCAACTTCATTTCAGAATCATATCCTAGCAATGATGCCGTCTTTCTAAGATGTACGATATTCCCATTTTTCTTAGAAGAATTCTCAAATTGAGTTAGTAAGTAAATCATATTCTTTGAAAAGGTTGTCACGTATGAGCGTATCAGGGCCATATTCCCTGAAGTTACATGTGAAAACTTAGCACCGATAGATGGTAATAAGATTTTTTCTACTTCCGACAATCCTTCAAATGAACGAACAATATCAACTTCACAACGAATAACTTCAATATCAAAAGCGCTGTGGTCGATACTAATAAGTTTTTGAGAACTTAACTTTGAAAATTCTGGATATTGAATAAGAGATACCATGGTATGAAAGCGTGTACTTGAAGGTACACGCCCCATATCGGTAATTAACATTCCACCTTCGGAAATATTAGAACAGCGGCCCTTTAAAACATAGTCATCACAAAGATAGAGCATCTCTTGATTTACAGGTGCTCTTAAATGTTGACGATTAGCTCTCGACACTCGCTATTCCTCTATTAAAGTAATTTTGAAGCTGTTTCAGAAAGCGCAGAACGCTCACCAACAGTTAACTTCGTATGAGAGATGATCTCTTCTGTTTTCAGTCTTTCTACAACATAGCTTAGACCGTTATTAATCTCATCAAGGTATGGACTATCAATCTGCTGAGGGTCACCTGTTAAGATGATCTTAGTTCCCTCACCTGCACGAGTTACAATTGTTTTAACTTCGTGTGGAGAAAGGTTTTGGGCCTCATCAACAATTAAGTACTGACCAGGAATAGAACGACCACGAATATAAGTTAGTGGTTCGATATGTAGTAGTCCATGATCCATTAGATCAACATATGAAGAACTTGTTCCAGCTCTTCTTTGATCAAATAGGAAGTCCATATTATCAAAGATTGGTTGCATCCAAGGACCTAACTTATCGTTTACATCACCTGGAAGATAACCAAGGTCTTTCCCCATTGGCTGAATTGGACGAGAAACAAGAAGTCTTGAATATTTTTCTTGATTAATTGTCATCTCAAGTCCTGCTGCAATTGCAAGAAGAGTCTTACCTGTACCGGCCTTACCAACAAGTGATACTAACTTGATATCGTCATTTAAAAGAGCATCAAGAGCAAATTGCTGTTCCATATTTTTTGGATAAATTCCCCAAACACCTTCTCTCATTGGAATTAAAGGTACAACTCCAAGTTTACTTTTAGAGAAACGTCCCAGAAGTCTTCTTCTATCATTTCCTTCTTCATGAACAACTAAGTATTCATTTGGAAAAATTTCAAGTTCTTCCCAGTTTTCAAGCTGTAAGAAGCGATTCTTTTCATATTCTTCAAGCTTATCTTTTGGAAGTGGTAGAAAGCGATAACCTGAGTAAATTTCCTCAAGCTTAATATCTTTCATTCCGTAGTCTTCAGCATTGATACCTAAGATATCAGATTTAATTCTTAAGTTGATGTCCTTAGTGATAAGAACAACATCTTCTCCCTGCTCCTTTAAGAAGATAGCTGAGGCAAGAATTAAGTTATCATTAATAGTAAGATCAATTGTGTCGTGTTGATTTTCAATTGTCTTATCAACAGAGATGATCAGGGTTCCACCATTGTCTAACTCAACACCATCCATAAGTGATCCCTTCTTACGAAGATCATCGATGATTCTTGAGAAATAACGAGCGTTACGCCCATTCTCATTCTGATCTTTCTTAAAACGATCTACTTCTTCAACTACAACTAGTGGGATGAAGACGTCGTTAGGACCAAATTTGTTAATAGCGTTAGGATCAAATAATAATACGTTCGTATCGAGTACAAAGGTTTTTCTTGTCAAAATGCCCTCCATGACATTTAGATTGATGCGAGGAAGCCTCTCTTAATTAAATTTTAAGTTATGGTAAAAAGGGATGTCAAAGAAAAAGGGCCGTTCACCTTTGTGCGTCATGAAACTCACACAAAAGCCTAAAAAATATCCATGGATGTATCAAATAAAGAGATAAAAACAAAAAGGCGATCACCTTTTGTTTCTTGATACTCAGAACCTATTTCTACATTATTAAATCCAGCAGTAATCGTAACTGGCCATAGGCGAATCTCAGCTCCATAATTCAGATAGCCTTCGCCAAGTCCTGCAAAGAAACCAAAGAAAGGGATATTGAGCTGGGCCCCAAAGTGAATCATTCGACCAAAGCTCAAACCTTGATTGATTGGCTTAACATCAAGAGCAAGAGAATAATCAAATGCCTTCCAGTCTTGTTTTACAGCAATTCCAGTGTTAACGGCCATATTGATGCGAGGAACTTCCCCATCCCCTTGAGTCTTTTTAAAGTATGTATCACCAATATCAAGAACTGCCATTGATGCGACAAACTCTGTATTTCCCCATCCATTGGCATATTCAATACCAATATCGTGACCTGCACCAGAACCTTTGGAATAGCCAAATGTATTTTTAATATCATCAATTGAGCCTAGGCCATTTTCAATTTTTGTAATGATATTTGTCGAGAAAATATCAAATTTATCTCGCGTCCCTTCTCTTGTTAAATATTTGAAAGAGTATCCTAGCGAAAGACGCTTACCTTTCATAATTTTCTTTTTCTGCTTATTGCGACTGCCACCAATTAGATTGAAAGCAAAACCAGCTATAAATCCACGATCATAAGAGTAATCAACATTAAAGGCCGGATTTACACGGTTCTTCAAAACGATATTGGCACGATTCTTAGTAAAATAAGAAAATGAAAAATGATGGGCCTTAATCGTTGAAAAGTTAGAAGCTTCTAAATAAAGAGGGTAACCCATTAGCTGATCAGCAATGCCAGCAGCATCACTTGGAAGATTATTAAAGCGATCCATATCATCGATCGCATTTGGCCCAGCTAGAATAAAATTAACAGGAGATATATCAACATCATAATTTGCACCTAAGCTAGCAGGATTGTAAAAAACAGTAAATGAATCCTGATTAGCAAGCCCCATCCATGCATTTCCCATTAACATGGCACGAGGACTCTGACCTAAAAAGAATTTCTCAAAGGCCAAAACATTGATGCTCAAAAGAGTAATGAATAGGAGCTTAAGCGTCTTTCCCATTACCTACCTTGAATGAAGTGTTTCAAAAAGTGCTGCCATATAGTAAGCAATTTGAAGTTCACTACCTGTAAAATCTGTTACACATTGAGTTTGATTTTTTATTGTCACAAGACTATTTGAAAAGCCTTTAGGTGTAATCACATTGTCGACAAAGTCTTGCCTAACAGTACTAATGTCGGCCAGAAATGTTGTTAAATCAACATCAGTAATATCACCAAGAGTGATATTTTCAAGAACATCTAATAAGTTATTAAAGTCAGTAACCAATGCGCAAGCACGTTCTAGATGTAGGCTTGAATCACCATTAGTTAAATCAATACTACCTGTATCAGCACCATCATCACATGCACCTGTCACGCCACCTGCTTGAATATATGCATCAAGATCACCATCTCCGAAGTAAGAGTATGCGAAGAGACATTCATTAGTTCCTACTGTCCCCGCCCCTTTCGAACCAAGCGCATCAGAATTTCCAAAGAAGGCCATGCTCATACCGTTTCGAACAAAGAGCATATACATTAGAAAAGAATTTATATCGGCCGCTCCATAACTTCCAAATGTTGCTTTACGAAGCGTAGCAGACGGATCTTTTGTTGCTGGGCCAACTCCTCCAGAATAAGTTAAAACATCGATTGCTTTGCCAAGATAGTAGTAAGAAAGATCATCAATGTCAGTCATGGCCTGGGCCAATGTAAATGTTGACATTGAACTTAGGAGATCTCCACCTGTTGTAATTTTTGTGATTTCATTTAAGAAGAACTCTGTTACAGAAAAGCCTGCTTTACATGCATAAGAAGAAGCAAGTAACTTATAATAAGTTGCATCTCCACTCTGCTCTTTCATCGCAAGCATTTTACTGAGGGCCTTATCACAATCCCCAGTCGATAAATGATCTTCAACAGAAAGATAACTTCTTTCAAGTTCGATATCTTCATCGACACCACAAGAGGTGAAAAGAATTGATGTTAAGAGATAAATACTGAAAACAATTAGTTTATTCACAGCTTAATTATCTCTTAACTTAACCTTTAATTCATAGTGGGAATGAGATACCAATCTTAAATAGCTTATTCCTGAGTTAAATACTCGGCGACACTAACAATTGCGTCTTTAAAATCATCTTTTGGTAGAACAAGAGAAATTCTGGCACAATTTGGAAGACCAAAATCCCCACTCGGGACCATTGCCACACCTTTTTGCTCAAGAACTTGTTCGCAGATCTCAACAGAGTAATCCGACTGATCAGTATCCGATTTTTTAAATCGGCCAATGACAGGAGCGCTTGAGAAATCAAAGAGAAAATAAAAAGCTGACGTTACCTGATACCAGCACTTTTCTAACTTATACTCTCTTAGAACTTCTCTTAATATAAGAGCATTCTCACGTAAGTGTTTTTTAACTGGAGTTAGATACTCATCAACATGATTCATATTATAGCGAAGTAGCGCACGCTGAATTAATGAACAAGAACCTGAAGCTGTATGGCCTTGAATCTTTTTAACAGCATCAATCACATCTTCGTGTGCAATACAGTAGCCAAGTCTTAGGCCAGTTGCTGCAAGACTTTTTGAAATACCGTCGACAATGATTGTACGTGACAATAACTCACGATCATATTGATAATAATATGTTGGTTTTGGGTCGTAATAATTTAATTCGTAATATATTTCATCAGAAATAATAAAAGTATTTTCATATGGCTTCACAATTTCAGCAAATTGCTTCATCCACTTTTCATTATAGAAAATCCCCGATGGATTATTTGGGCTATTTAAAACAATTGCTTTCGTTTTATCACTAATCAATTCTTTTAATTCCTCTAGGTCTGGTTCAAACGCATTAAAAACGGAAGCCTTAACTTCTTTTAAGACACCACCATTAAGAGAGATCATTTGTGGATATGAAATCCAGTATGGAGCAAAAACTATTACTTCATCACCTGGATCAACAATACTTGCAAAAATATTTGCAAGAACATGCTTTCCACCATTACCTACAACGGCCTTGAAATTATGGTCAAACTCATCAAAGCTAATGCCTCGAGAAGTTTCAACATATTCGATAATTTTTTCTAGTAACTCACTATCGCCTGCAACTGGGCTGTATTGAAAACTTTTTAGAAAGTCTAACTCTCCCCTTATCGATTCGACTAACTCTCTTGGTGGTCGATAAGGTAGTTGTCCTGCTGTAAGGTTGTAAACTTTCTTACCTTCTTGTGCCATAGCTACTGCTTTGGCATTAAGCTTTAAAGTAATACTCTCATTAATTTCTTGTGAACGCTTCGAAACATTCATTAGATCTTCCCTTTTTTAGCAATCCAGTTATAAATTGTATCTGGAACGAATTCCTTAATTACTTTTCCATGCTTATGAATTTCTTTAACAAGCGAGCTTGAAACATAGTAGTTATCTCTTTCAGTAATAAAGAAAACTGTTTCAATTTCTGGGTATAGTCTCTTATTCATTGAGGCCATCTGAAACTCTGCTTCGAAATCCCCTGTAGGTCTAAGTCCTCTAATAATTGAGCCAATGTCGTTTGCTTTTGCATAATCGACAATTAGTCCTTCCCACTTATCTGCTTTAATACGAGGCTCATCTTTAAATGTTTCATTTAACATCTCAACTCGCTCTTCAGCTGTGAAAAGAGGTTTCTTATTGCGATTGTGGGCAACAAGTATAATCACCTCATCAAAGACTGTTAGTGACCTCATTAAAATATCCTTGTGGCCATTTGTGAATGGGTCAAACGTTCCTGGGTAAATTGCTCTTTTCATTGAGTACCTAATTCCTATTATAAATTTAAATCAATTTTATACGACACCGGATTACAATGCAATTTTTGCAATATAACTTGTGCCTTGCTTGTAGACTTTAGAGAAAGTAAGAGAATGTTTTTTTAAATCTGCTTCAAGGATTCCCTTTTGACGATCGGATTCAATCCAAATCTCTCCAGAGAATGAAGATTCTTTAAGTAATTTGAGACATTCTAAGTAGACATCCTTTAATTCATATGGCGGGTCGATGAAGATGAAACTCTCATCGTATTCATCTGATGTTGACTCCAAATAACTTATACTTGTTTTTAGATAAGCTTGAGCTTTTTGCTTAATAATTGATAAATCTTCTGTGTCTACTTTTTTAGAAATCTCTATCTTATTCTTTTTTAAGACATTAAGAACTTTTGGATGGTCATCAACAAGTACGACTTTCTTCGCCCCTCTTGAAAGCGCTTCAAACCCCATAGCACCACTACCTGCGAACAAATCCACAAACAGACAATTCGTTAAGTCTTGATGAGCATCAAAGAATTTTCGTCGAAGCATAACACTCGTTGGACGAGTAATTGATTCAGGGGGAACAAAAAGGGCATGCCCTTTAGCATGCCCACCAAGTATATTTATGGCCATTTATAACCTTTTTAGTTTAAACAACATCAAATAATGTTAAGCGACTTTCTTCGCTTCTTCGGCCGAAGGAAGTGGAATATTAAAATTAGCTCCACCTTCAATACATGCCTTAAAGCCTTCTTCAGTTATTGAAACGTCTACACCATTCATTGTCAGAGTAAAGCGTCCATCAACTACACTTAATGTTGCTTGCGACCCAGCGATCGTCAAGTTTACATTAAAATTCATATTACCTGCTGCACTAAAAGTAACGTCACCACTTTCGCTAGTTGTTGGCGCAACATGCGTGAAAGAAGGCGCAGGAGTTTCTTTAGGCGCTTGATTTATCACAAGTATATTTTCATTGTCTTCATCTTTTATCACTGTTGATTGTGCATTCGCTGCCGGCTCTTCTTCCATTTCGAGAGTTGTCGTAGGTGATACTGCGTCAATTTCTTCAAGATCTTTCATTATGGCATCCATTTCAGCTTCATCAAAGCCTTCAGTAAATGCTTCTTCGAGTGATGGAGATGAATCCCCAGCAACTGCTTCTTCAATATCTTCTTGAGCAACGATTTGTGTTGTCTCTTCTTCGAATACTTCTTCCACTTCTGCAACAACCTCATCAAGAGGGTTTGACTCAGCAACCATTTCATCAAGAGGATTTGATTCCGCAACCATCTCATCAAGAGGATTTGATTCCGCAACCATTTCATCAAGAGGATTTGATTCAGCAACCATCTCATCAAGAGGATTAGCTTGCGCCTCTAGGGCATCTAGCGGGTTTACTTCTACAGCAAACTCTTCTACTGGTGCAGATTCTGCAACGCTTTCTTCGACGACCTCTGCTACTGGCGCGCTATCAAGTTGTCCTGACAGTTCTTTATCCAGACTTGCAAATTCTGCCATGATGTCATCTAGTTCATTCTCAGAAAATCCACTTTCTACACTTTTTGCTGCTGCATCTTGAGGTTTATTTCCACCCATATAAACTCCGTCTATTGATCCAATATCACTTGTGCTTTTCGACACAGATGACAGAAACTTTAAGAAATAAACATTGTTATAAAATCAATGACTTACAAAGCTTAAGTCGAGAATATCTATTTTTAAGCATGACAATATGAGTGGCCATCGTTATATTTTACTACCAATTTAAAAGACGCAACACACGACTTTCCTTACATAGTTTAGAATGTTAACCATCTTAAAGTTTTGAGGACTGTCGATTATTATACGGAACAACAGGCGAAGTGAAAGATTCATCGTTTTCAGCTAAGAATTGGCTGATTAACAATATTCCTGGTCCTAGTACCGAGGCAGATAGCCTTGAGGAGCCTAAGCATGCAGTAAATGCAAGCGGACCTACTCCTGTTCCTTCAATTCAAAGCGGACAATTTCTTGTTAGTGACCACATTATTCCGAAGTGGCGTGGTGAAAGCTTACTAACTAAAGGAAGCATGAAGTTCAAAAAAATTGTATTTGAACTTTTCAATGAAGCAAAAACTCAGGTTAAGTCTTTCAAGCACCGCAACCGCAGTCTTAAGCAATCTTTATTTCAAGAATTTATTGAATATACAACTCACAACGGTATTCACCCTGAGGGAGTTAGCGACTTTAACCAATTTTGGGCACAACTTGATGACAAGAACGGCCCAAGTTACGAATGTATCCAAGACTTTTTAAAAGTTTACTGCCTTCGTTCTATTAGCGTCTATATCTTAAAGGTTCGCTTTCTAACTCAACTGAGCTCTTTCTATTCAAAGACTCTTACTAAGAATGAGATTTTAAATCCAAACTCAACGCTAAGTAAGATCTTTAAAGTATCAAGCTCACGTGAATTATCGAGTCGTGCACTAGGAACGAATGAATACAGCTGGTTTAGACCAAATGAAAATTTTGGTGACAGCATTTTAGAACTTAGCTCTATCCTTAAAGACCTTAACCCTATTGAGTTCTTTAAAGTTCTAAATCATGAAATTCCAAATGAGTTATCAGTAGTTTTATTCCACAACGAAACTGATAAGTATTCTCATGCTTTCAGTAATCGTAACTTTGGACTAATGACTAATAATCTTTTAATCAACTTTCCAAAGTGGATTGAAAATCATGGTGGGTATTTCAATTTTAATACTCAACCACAATGTTTAAGTACCCTATTTACAGGTAACTTTCTAAACTCACTAACGATCTCTCACTGGATTGCTCAAGAGAATAATTCAACAGAGGCTTGGCAAGAAATTATCTGCCCAGAGTTTAGAGGTGATAATTATGTTAACGGACAATACTTAAAGATATTCCAAGAAATTCAATTCATGACTTTCTTAGTATATCTAGCTCCAAGACAGAATAAAGACCCTATCTCTTTAATCGTTTCTCTTTTTAAGCAGAAATCGAATAAATCGAGAATTACGGCCAGCGGTCAATTTGCCCTGCTTGATGCTACAGAGGTACAGCAAAGTATCTACGATAGAATTCTGGTTAACTTAGTAAATATTCCTAAGAAGAACCCACACCACTACCTCATTACAAATATAATGCAAAATGGGGAGCATCTATCTAATAGTGGTTATATGTATGTCTTCTCTAATCAGAAGCTCTTTGTTCCTTCTCATGCAGCAAAGAACGAAGCACTATTTAAGCAGTACAAACTACTGATGCGCTTTAATCTTGAAGGCCTTAAAGGTAAGGGTGAAATCCCACGCTACTTCTATATCTTCTCGAAGCGTGTGGTAGAGAATAAATTAGATATTTTTGGTAACCCAGATGTTAACTCAACTCTTCTTAAGGAGTCGTGTCTTTCTGTAAATATGAATGGTGATCTGACTCACTTTTCGAAATTTGATTTCTTCGTTGAAGAAATTGATAAGCTATTTGCAAATAAGAAGGCCATTGATGCTCCACTTTTTTCAAATGAAACAAAGTGTGGATTATCATTTGAGTTTCACCAAGATGCTATCCTTAACGGAAAGCTTCTAAGTAACAACAGTGAAAGTGATAAGATCACTCACCCACAATATTTTAGAAACCTAACAAAGAGTTGTATCCCATTTGATCAATTCTTTAGTGTTGAGTCTCTTTCAAATTACCGTGAAGATGACAACTACGACCTACTAGGCTTCAACCTTAACCCTCAAGAGAGATATCCATATCTTCTGATTGTGGACTTCACTAATGAGAACGATATTAAGCTTGAGCTGACGACAATTGATTCACTTAAGGCGAAGATTGAGGAGTATGGTAACGCTTACTTCCAATACTTTGGATTACTACCAAAGATCTCAAATCTAAATATCAATCTATTTAGAGAGTTCTTTAAAACGACAATTGGTAAGCAGATTACTCAGCTTACTTTTAATGGTGGACTGAAGAAAACGAAGGCAAAACTAAATGCCATGTTAATTCCAAAATTCCTTGAGAAGACGGAATTCTTACCTTCACACCATATTGAGTCTCTACAAGATATCACTCTTTCGAAAGAAGATGTCCAGACAACAGATTTTTGCATGTACACGCAAAAACTTGCTTCTAAGATCGATACTATCAACTTACTTGCTAAGCGCTGGCCATGGCATACAAGTTGTATCCTTTCTCACCTAAAAATTATCATTGGTAATTACCGTGATCAGGTAAATAGTGGAAAGGTTCAAATGAAGTATGATTACTCTTCAAGTGCACTCATTGGAAAGATTGTTGGTCTGCCAAAGACACCTATCTATCCAAACAACCAAGATATTTATCTTGAAACACTTATCACTGAGAGAAATGATATTCACCTTCCACTAACAAGTGCAATCTTTGAAAAGTCTGAACACACAACAAAGCTTAGACTTATTTCAAATGATAGAGAAGTTCTTAACCTACATGGTGAATTACAATTACTTCAATTCATCCAGTTCATTCTGACAAGTGCAGTTGGAACTCCTATTTCAACTATTGTTCAATCTCTTGAAGTACCTGCTGCTAAAGAGCTTAACTCTCTACTTGCTGAGCAAGATCAGGTAGCACATAACGTGAATGAAACGTTTGCACTAATTAATAACACTCTAAACAATATCATTATTGGTCAAATAAATAATTAGTGATATCATAGACTTATGCAATTGAAAGTCGATGAGACTCACTGGAGTATCTACCGCTATTTTAAAAATAAGGCCAACTCTCTTGAAGGAGAGCCATCAGCTTTACTAAAAAAATATCGTCAAGATCAACAGCGCTACGCTCGCCGAGACTTTCAAACTTCAAGCGTCAGTCAACTTTATGATTCAATTGATACCTCTGATATCATCTACCTTGGAGACTTCCATACTTTTGACCAGAGTACGAGAAACCTCGAACGTATCATTCGCATCCTAGCAAAGAGTGATTATCAATTTTCAATTGGTGTCGAATTCATTCATATCAATCATCAATTCTACATTGATTCATATCTTAAAGGGGCCATTACTGAGCTCGAATTTCTAGAATCAATCAACTATAAGAATTCATGGCGCTTCCCTTGGACCTTTTATAAGATCTTCTTTGATCTTGCTAAGGATCACAATATTTCAATAATTGCGCTTAATACTAAGGGAAATCTGGAGCAAAGAGACAAGAAGGCCGCAAAGAAAATTGCGACTTATCATAAAGAAAACCCAGAACAAAAGTTACTTATTTTATTTGGAGAACTTCACATTGTTCCAAATAAACTGCCACAAAAAGTTTTTGATCTGGCCAATAAGGATATTGTTCAAACAATCATTCATCAAAATACTGATGAAGTTTACTGGAATTTAGTTAAAACCAACAAGCTAAGATCTGATCAAATTGTTAAGTACAATATGAGAGAATTTGTTCTGGTAAACTCTCCTCCTTGGTTAAAGTATGAATCTCAAATTTACTGGTATGAGCACTTAGCTGATGATCCTGACTTTGACATTCACGAGTATATTATAGAGACAGGTGCACTTAAGTTTTCAGACAATATCTTGGATAACTTTGCTTACTTTTGTCATGAAATTAATAATACCCTTAATCTTGATATACCAATTGGTGAGATTGAAGATTTTAGAATCTTTGATCAGCAAAACCTAAAAAAAGTAAAAACAACAATCAATAAACTAAAGTCAAAGAAGGCCATTAGTTTTTACAATAAGCTCATCGAACATGGTAAGACGTTTAAACTTCCATGTAAGAAAGCTTATTACTGTTCAAGTTATTCAATTAATCGCATCTCGTACCTAGCAGGGATTCATATTCATCAATCAAAGTTAAAGATTCCGGAAAAAGAGATTGTTGACTTCTTTAATAAGAGAGATCGTACGAATTTATTTGTTTATCTTATTCATAATTATATTAGTGCTTACTTCTGTTCGAAGCTTTTTAACCCCTATCGAAAGTGTAATATGTATAAAGACTTTCAATACATGGCACGTAATAATAAACAACTTAAGAAGACTGATAAGATGGTCTTTAAAGCATGTTTAAAGCTTTGTAATAAACGAGCCAATGTTAATGAAGAACTAAAAGGACTAAATCTCTACCAGCTTCATAAAGCTTCACGTAAAGTATCACACATGCTTGCAGATATTATTTTTGACTACTTCTTCGCTGCTAATCGAGTTGAGTATAAAGATGTATACAGGCTTGTAGCATCAGATGATTACTCAAATGAAAACTATCAAAGCCTGTTGAATGAAATTGGAAATTTAGTAGATATTAAAAAGCTAAAAAAACGCGAATTCTAATTACATTAGTCTTTGCATAATCTCGCGCTTAGTACCTTTTTCAATACGAGTAACTTTCTTAGAAGTATCTTCCTTCACCTCTTCAGTCACTTTATCAGCACTTTCTACTTCAGCTACTGGAGCAGCAGTAACAACATCTTTTGTTTTAAAGATTATCTTGTACTTACGTCCAACTGGTTGTAGATCGTCATTGTAAAGGTTTGCAAGCTCTAGACGTCCCGAAATGTCTTTTAAAAGCTCTCTTACGATTTGAACTGAAGTTTCAAGTTCAGTTGAATTCTTACTCTCACCGTACGAAGAAATACTTAGATAGTAGATTGCTCCAAGTGTCTTACCTTGAACTTCAATCGTTCTCTTATCTTCATCAGCATTAATTGAGTTCTTAGCTGCATCTAAGAGAATATTATATTGAATTTGCTCAATCGTTTCTCTCTCACCGATGATTTCTTTTTCATTAGTATCAATTTTAAATTCGATCCCCTGCTCTTTGTACTGATCTTGTACTTTACAAGCAATAAAGCGGTTTACCGAAGAAATCTCACAACTTTGTACCATTGGTACATTAGTTTCATTTTCACTACTTTCATTTGATTCACTCATAGACCAAATTTGATCCGCAACTTGTTTTGCATCTTGATCATCATTAGAAAGAACCATTCCGAAAGTTTTATTTTCATTAGAAGAGATCGTCGCTTTTCTCTTCTCTTTTCTGAAGTTTTGCTTTTGTGCAGAGTAAAGCTTTGAGCAATGCTTCATCTCATTAAGCTCAAGAGCATTAATGATAACGCTTTCAATCTCATCGAAGTTATCTTCTTGATTAAGCATAAGAAGACTTAACGCCTCATCTTCAAGTTCTTTTCTTCTTTGCATAACAATCTTCTTGAAAATTAATTCCCATGCAAAAGTAAATAAGAACACTCCTGCAACAAGAGCAAGAGAGATTTTAATATTTGAAAGTGAACTTGAAATCGTTTCGAAGTGATTTTCAATAAGAATTGAGCCAGCATCTGCAGCATCTTCAAACTGAGAGAACTTTTCGTCGATATTGCTAGAGAAATTCTTGTCAGTTACAGAAAATCCCTTCCCTGTACTTCTAAGACTCTCATGAAACCAATGAACATTTGAACTCACTGTATTAAATTTTTTAACAATTGCTGAAGAGAATTTTCCATACTCAGTCATTAGGTCAGAGACTTGAGCAAAGCATTCTCCTGTTTGCGCCGTAAAATTACTATCTAAATATGTTGAATTCATATCCCCTGCAACTGCAGCAGTGTAGGTTTGCTGAACTCTTGTACTACAAATTTGAATTCCGTTTTGAATTGTTGAGACCAGTTTATAACTATTCGATACACCACTTAGCATATAAGCAATGACTAAAATTGAGACAGAAGATAGACCTAATATTCCTAATCTCACCTTTGAAAATTTGTATTGAACTGGTTTACTCATCCATAAGTCCTTAAAATTGCGTAATTCATTTACTTTTGCGCCAATTAGCACACTTTAATTCTACCTATTGATTCAACTAGAAGAAAGAGTAGACAAATTTTACCAGTTTAAAGGAGATTCCTTTGTCCCAAACCAAGTAAAATGGTACAATTTTTATAGATAAATCCGGCCGGAGAAAAATGATCAACTATATTACAATCCTATTTTCCCTCGTTTTACATGCATTGGTACTAAGTTTAGTACTCGATGCTGACAATTCGAAGAAACTGGCCCAGGAAGAACCAATTAAGCTCAAGTTCAAACAAATTGAAGTTAGAAAGATTGGACTCGATAAGGCCCAGGATAACCAAAACCTTTTTGGTCAACTTGCCTATGGAAAACCTTCTTATACTGAAAAAGAAATCAAACGCGTTGATCAGGAAGTAAAAAGTCGAT
Organism: Halobacteriovorax sp. RT-1-1; assembly: GCF_047085455.1. Classification (NCBI taxonomy): domain Bacteria; kingdom Pseudomonadati; phylum Bdellovibrionota; class Bacteriovoracia; order Bacteriovoracales; family Halobacteriovoraceae; genus Halobacteriovorax; species Halobacteriovorax sp. RT-1-1. The sequence continues at coordinate 924,924 of NZ_JBKIXZ010000001.1, read as the reverse complement.
CTTCTGCCCTATCAAAGAAAGAAGAAAAAAGAATTGTTGAAACAGTTAAAAAGGAATCCGTTCAAAAGAATCAGATTACCCAAAGAAGGATTTCAAAAGAAAGCTTCAAAGAAGCTAATTGGACTAATGAACTATCACACGTTCAAGAAGCAACTGTAAGTTTTCTACCGCCTAAAGGTATTAGCCCCGACAAACTGAATGAGTTCGAGAAGGTTTTCTATGCTTTCTATAAGCGTGTTGCTGTTCAGTATATCAACTCTGTTCAAATTTCGGTGAGAAATCGAGTAACAGAAAGGCCTTATGTTCAAGAGAGTCTACGCTCAGCTTCAGCGCAAGAATTAAGGGCCGTTGTACGTTACGATGAAGAAGGAAATGCTGAAATTGTAAAAATTCTTAAGTCATCAGAAGATGATGATATCCATAAAATCTTTGAAACAGCTTTAGGGAAAATGAATAAGATTCCTAATATTGTAAAAGATCTAAAAGACGAAGATGGAAAGTACTATGCTATCTTCACTCTATCAGTAAATACACGCCGCTAAGATTATCGTTGCCACGATAATCAATTGTAATTTTCTTGGAATACCAAAAGTAAGAAAGATAAAGAAGTCTTTTACTGAGAGTTTGTACTGACGCTTTTTTAAGACAGGACTCCCCTTTATTTGTTCTTCTTCTAAATCAGGTATCAATTCATCTAACTCTCTAAAAAGCAGCTCCTCAACCTCAGAGTTAGCTTTATAAGAATTAAAATCATTGATCAAATCTTGTTTTTTTAAATCGTACTCAAGAAGTTTTTGGCGACAGTCTAGACATTGAGAAAGATGTTGTTCATTTTTCACAAAGTCACGACTTTCTAAATAAGTCATTTGCTTTGAGAAGAAGCACTTTTTAAAATTATTATTAATTAATTGTTCTTCCATCAAAGCTCTCATTTAAATGTATTCTATTATGGGATAATTGATCAATATAAGATAGAACCTCTTGTTGAGATATCTTAAGAGTTTGTGCAATACTCTCAACACTCTCCCCTTTGAACTCAAAAAGATAAACACAGGCCCTTTTCTCAACACTATCGATTTCGCTATTCTTTTTATTTAAGATTTGCTCACTTCGTTGTTTAGCTAGACCAATTAATTTTATTAGAAATTGATGTTCAAAATATTCGTTATCTATCTTGTATAGAACTTGATTACCTTGTTGAACATGGCCAGTGGCCACATCAATAATAAGTTGCATTGCCTGCAATTGATCTTGAATCAAGTAATTTGCCACTTGATAAAATTCATCCACTAATTTTCGAATAAGTTCTTTTTTAACTAACACATAATAATTTTAGCAAGCTTTAGAAAAAATGCTACTGCGATTTTAAACACTTAAGTGAAGATTAAAGTATATTCAATAGATTACCGATAAAATAGTGAGGAAATGTAAGAACGAGGATTACATGAGAAAATTTATATTATTGGGAACTTTAGTACTCATGACATTAACGAGTTGTACTCAACCGACTAATTCTAGAGCTAATTATAATAACTCTAACGGAAATAGTTGGGATAACGGTAACTCAGGAAGCGGCGGAAATGGCGGCTGGGACTGGGGTAACGGTGGAAGTGACAGCGATGATAGTGGCAATAATGAACAAACCGATAGTGGTGATGGTTATGGAGACGGTAACGAAGAAGGAACAGCTGATGGCGATGGCCAGACGACAAACTTCTACACTGTAGGAACTATTGTTCTTCGTGGTAGCTCACGTGTATCTTCTGGATCAAATGTGATGTGGTCTTCGACTTCTCTTGGAAATGGTCAGGCCATGCTCTATACAGACTCTCGATTTAATATTCGTGTACGTCCAAGAACAGCTCCTACACAGGGAACGACAGATGCCTATGGAGAAAAATGTCACTATAATCCACAACAATATAAGAAATTAAGAATTAAGTTATGTATTCGCGCTCAAGGTGAAAGCTGTGAATCAAATATGATTAGAAGTGTAACTTTTGGTGATATCGCAAACGAAGAAGTTTCGAAAGTTAAAGAGTTTTCTAGCTACTCACTTCCAACAACAACAGGCCCAATCATTGTGGATGTTCTTGATGTTCAATGGGACTGGTCTTGTCAGTTCTATTTAAATCAAGGTTATAGTCAAAGTAGCGCTGAAGTGAATGGTTACTGCCCAATGGCCCGAGTATGGGATAATGACTGTGTAGGCTTCGATCTTCAATTTTCAACTGACTATACAAAAGACTTTCCGGCTTCAGCTCCAAGAATGTAATTATCTAAATAATTCAAGTGCGAGGTTTCTTTTCATAGCAGAAGAAACCTCCACCATTAATCCCGGACACGTTACGTTTACTTCCGAAATCTTTCCACCAAGAATATCAAAAGCAATTAAATCAACTCCGTCGGCCATAAGCTTTTCGCAAATATGCTGACATTCTGCTTTTACTTCAGGATCTAATTCGACGGCAGAATACTTTGCTCCTTGAGCAATATTGGCAAGGAACTCGCCTTCTTTTGGGACCTTTAGGATTGTTCCCAGTTCGTTAGCACGATAGAAAATTGTGCGAATTTCACCTTCAATAACAGAAGCATCAAACTCTTGTACAACAACTGGCCCTTTAAACTCATCGCATTTGGCCTTAAAATGCCCTTCAAATCCGTCCAAGCCTACTTTTTGCACACCAATACCCTGATAAAGATCAAGAGGCTTTAAAATCAATTCTTGGACCCCACGAGAAGCAAGAGTTGCAACAAACTTTTTAGCACCAGCAAGAGAAGTTCCTACATAGCTATCAAGGCTAAGCTCTCTTGTATAGGCCGAAAGCTTTTCATTATGTTTCATAATTCCTAATGGATTATTTAAAACCTGAACACCATACATCTCAGTTAAGAAATTAAGCATCCAAAGGTAGCGCTGATAGCGCGAATCATATGGTGGATCAATTCTCATATGAATTGCTGTATTTGAATCAATTGAAACAACTTGTGAATCATCTTCTACTTTGAAATCTTCAACATAGAAACTTTCATTGATCTTTCCACTAATGCGGTAACAGTCAAACTGAATGCCATTAGCATTTTGGACAAAGAAGTCTTTTTCAAAAAGAACATAAACATCCTCGCCTCTTTCTTGCATCGTTAGAGCAATTAAGATTGTCGAATCTTTCTTTGTGACAAGTTTTTCAATTGGATCAATAAAGAATAAGTGTTTCTTGTTTTTCATATCAAGAAAGATAACATTAATTCAGCGATTTGAAATTAAAAAGATAGTCCTCAAAGCTACCTTCCACGTCATCTTCAAGGTACTTTTGATAGCGTTGTTCAATATTTGCAAAGAGTGCTTTTAGATCACCATTAAATCTCTTAGCATATTCGCCAATTTGAGACTGACTTTTCTCATAAGTCATAAAAGCTGCCAAAGATGCTGTGTTCCACTCCATTTTTGCAGGCCAACAATTTGTGACCTCAAGACTAGAACAAAGCATACTTAGTTCTTTGGGCATTGTTATCGTAAGATAATCTTTCTTCTTACTCTCCCAGGCATCTTGTTTAAGAATTTCCTTGAGGTTTTTAGCGTGAATCGTAACGGCCTTCTTGAGCTTTGCATTTAACTCGAGATTCTTGAAATATTTGACCAGTTCTTTATCATTCTTGTAATACTCAATAAGCATTTGCTCACCAAAGTAGTTGGCAAGGTTTTCATTTAGGTCGACTTCATTCTTAGCAAAGAAGATTGTATGAAATAGTTCATGAAAGACTGTTTCAGTTAAGCTGTACTTTCCATATTCAAAAAAAGAAGAAAGAATTGGGTCATTGAAGTTTCCAAGTGTCGAATAGGCCAGTACATCTCTTGTATAAGTTTCATATCCGTCTCTTTCAAGCTCCTTTGCAAACTCCATTGCAGATTCCTCTTTGAAAAATCCAAGATAAGGAAAGCATCCATAGAAAGTGAAGCACTCTTTGCGGGCCTTTATCTCATTAGGTCTAGAAGCTATAACGAGATAAGTAACTGCACGAGATTTTAAAAGTGTCGTCTTAGAATAAATATCTGTAGTAGGCCTTTTCCAGTATTCATAGAAATACTTTTTATAGGTTTCGATTTGTTTAATTTTATTCTTATATTCTTCACTAACCTTCGGGTCTTTTAAGACATCCTGATTAGCTCGAGCACTCCAAAGAATATCAACTTGTCCTATGCCCTGCTCAGTTAGATAACTTATTTTGGCACAAGATAAACTCGTGAATAAAATTGAGAGAAGAAAAAGTCTGTTTAGAACAACCATGAGATCCCAGCATTGTAACTTAACTGATCTCTCGCTTGTTCAAATTCAAAAGCACGAAAGACCGTTCTTACTGAGCCCTTTATTGAGAAAGTTCTTGTTAGCATGACCTTTAAAGCAAATGCCCCAAACATTGCATCGTAACTAGACTTCTCTTTTCCGGACTTGATGAGATATTCGGTCGAAGTATCTAAGTCCTTAACTAAAGTTGTTGAATAAAGAGTATACTGCTGGCGACTCCAACCAAGAGAGATTAGCGGTTGAAGAAATGATTTACGACTTGAAAGAGCTTGTCTTATCCCGATACCAAAGCTTTGAGTTTTAATATTGGTGTATTCATTTTCAATTACAAGTCCTGTTGAAAGACCTGAGTTATCATATTTTCCGATAATTTCATTTTCTGACTGAGAAATATTAAGTTCGATACCTGTCTTTGAAAGAAAGTAGAAAGTAACAGAGCCTGCATACATACGAGTCGTTTCGTAAGACTCACGATCGAGACCAAAAATATTCTTCTTGTAATTAAAGTCGAGATCAAGTTCTGTTAAGGCCTGTGAATTAATCGTTAACAAAGCTAAGAACGTCATTTTGCAAAGTAAAAGTAAGCGTAATTTCATAATATCCCCAAAAAATACTCAAGGATATTTTACAACTTAGGAAGTTACTAATGCTTATTTAGGCAAAGAACTCCATTTCACTTCGTAATTACAACTACTTACTTAAGCGACGGCCATGATCTTGAAGTAGTTCACCCTGACAAGAAAGTGCAGTAGTCGACGTACACTTAACATCAACCCAGTGCCACTTAAGGTTTAACTCTTCATTTTCCTTAGGACCTTTAAAGTGAATCAGACGATTACAATTCGTTCTTCCCTTCCATTTAGTCTCACCTTTCATTGTATTTGAGCCTTCGACTAATACGCGGTACTCATTACCAACCATCTTAGCGCGAATCTTTTCTTGAATAGCAAGTTGAAAAGCTTGTACTTCGTGAAGACGTGACTTACGAATCTCTTGAGTTAGAAAATCTTCCATCTTAGCTGCACGAGTTTTACTTCTTTGAGAGTAAACATATGAGTAAATGAAATCAAATTGTGCTCTTTCTAAAAGATCTAAAGTCTCTTTGTGTTCTTCATCAGTTTCATTTACGAAACCACAGATAATATCTGTCGAAAGAACGATATCTGGTTGAGCGGTACGTAGTTTTTCTAAAAGACCTAGGTAATGCTCTTTTGTGTACTCACGATTCATTCTTTGAAGAACTGTATTTGAACCAGATTGAACTGGAAGGTGTAAATGTTTTGATAATTTCTTTGCCGCCCCATGAGCTGCGATTAGATCATCAGATACATCGTAAGGATGTGATGTTGTATATCTTAAAATCTCTAGGCCATTGATTTGATCTAGATCCATAATTAAATCAGACAGACGCTCCCCATTTTCCTTTCCAAACGAGTTTACGTTTTGGCCAAGAAGCATCACCTCTTGAACACCTTGATATTCAACAAGTCTTCTTACATCCTCAACAATCTCGGCCTGCTTTCTTGAGCGTTCGCGTCCACGAGTATAAGGAACAATACAGTAAGTACAATATTTATCACAACCCTTGATGATATTAACGAATGCTTGTGGAGTTCCATGATTAATTTTTGTTTCAATGGAAAAGTTACTAGAACGATCCCAAGTATTTACTGAAAATTTATCATCACCTGCATAAGTGCGATAAACCATATCGTTAATTGTATCAATTGTATCTGGACCAAAGGCGAAGTTTAGATGCTTGAATTTTTTTACAAGATCTTTTCCCTCTGTTTGGGCAACACATCCACCAACTCCAATAACCAGGTCATCACCTTTTTGCTGCTTTAGATGTTTAAGTTCACCTAATTGTGAATAAAATTTATTATTTGCTAGTTCTCTAACTGCACAAGTATTGAAAAGAACCAGACTGGCCTCTTCTAATTCTTCAGTATGAGAGAAATTTAAGTTTTTTAAGTGAGAAAGAATACGTTCAGTATCATGATAATTCATCTGACAACCGTAAGTTTTCATCCAAACCTTACGTGGAGGAAACGATACATCCCCTAGTTGAACAATGCGATCACCTGACTTTTCATCTATAAATGATGAAGCTACGTGATTTTGCTTACTTACGCCTAAACCAGTTGGAGAAATATCTGTTGTCATGAATTTTCCTTCTATCGCCTTTCTTTTCATTTTCCCTGCCCTACCTACGGGCAAAATGAGGAGATGAAATATATATAAGTAGCTGAAATAACGACAAAACCAAGGAAAATACTACAACGTTAAAAGTTGTAACATGTTGAAATCATTGAGTTCTTTTTATCGTAACAGCTGTAAAATCTGGCGATAATATGGTCTTTTTTTAGATGTTTTTAGGTGGAATGTAAATAGATTTGAAAATAAGAAGGCCCGCTATAAGCGGGCCCACTCATTATTGAATTAAGAAAAGTGCTTCTTACTTCTTTTTAGCAACTTTTTTTGTAGCTTTCTTAGCAGCTACTTTTTTAGTCGCTTTTTTTGCAGTTGCTTTCTTAGCTACTTTTTTTGTAGCTTTCTTTGCAACTTTTTTTGTAGCTTTCTTAGCAGTTGCTTTCTTAGCTACTTTTTTCGTAGCTTTTTTAGCTACTTTTTTTGTAGCTTTCTTAGCAGTTTTCTTTGCTGCTTTCTTTGCTACTTTCTTAGTTGCTTTCTTTGCTACTTTTTTAGTAGCTTTCTTTGCAACTTTCTTAGTTGCTTTCTTTGCTACTTTCTTTGTAGCTTTCTTAGCAACTTTTTTCTTAGTAGCTTTTTTAGCTACTTTTTTTGTAGCTTTCTTTGCAGTTTTCTTTGCTGCTTTCTTAGCTACTTTTTTTGTAGCTTTTTTAGCTACTTTTTTCTTAGTTGTCTTTTTAGTAGTTTTCTTAACTGCCATTGACATCCTCCTGGTTTTTTCAATACTTATGTTTATGGTAAACATAATTTTATTTGTGTGCAAATAAAAAATTACTTTTTGATAAGCATAAGCATCTTTTTTATTTCCCTATGTTCTTTTTTAACTTCGGATTAAATTTGAAATTACTTTACATTATTTTTAAAGAAAACGTCGAAACGAGCCGACAGCACGGCTTTTCATAAAAAGATAAAACATTCAAATCTTCCTGATAGACGTTAGTTTCGAGCTTACTCTTATAAAAAAATTAAGCGAAATTTTTTTTCATTTTTTTTTCAAAGAATAAGCAAAAACTGCCCTTTCAGGGCAGTTTCATCATTTAAAAAATGTAAGTTTGATTGTTTTTAGAATGTTAAAAAGATTAGAATTTCAATTTTAAGTCATCATTTTCAACGACGACTTCTATTTTTCCACCTTGAGTTAGACTTCCGAATAAAACCTCAGTAGAAATTGGCTTCTTAAGCTTCTGATCTATGATTCGAGCGATTGGTCTAGCACCCATTTTCTCATCAAAACCATTTTCTGCTAGCCAAATTTTTGCATCTTCACTTAAAACGATCTCAATATTCTTGGCCGCTAACTTAATTTCTAGTTGTGAAACGAATTTTTCAACAATTTTAACAATGTATTCTGTAGAAAGTTTCTCAAAATGGACAATTCCATCCAAACGGTTACGAAATTCTGGGCTAAAAAAGTTCTTAATGGTCTGATCTCTCTTTCCAATATTCTTTGAAGATGTCTTGGCAAGGCCAATAGAGCCACTATCCATCTCTTTTGCACCAGCATTTGTAGTCATAATAATGACTGTATTAGTAAAGTCTGTTGTTCTACCTTGTGAATCTGTTAGTGATCCATGGTCCATAACTTGTAAAAGAATATTATAAATATCGACATGGGCCTTCTCAATTTCATCAAGTAAAAGGACAGAATGTGGGTTTTTCTTAACAGCATCTGTTAATAATCCACCTTGATCATGACCAACATAGCCCGGAGGAGAACCAATTAACTTACTGACAGAATGTTTTTCCATATATTCTGACATATCAAAGCGTTCAAGGTGACAACCAAGCTGAATTGAGAGCTGCTTCGCTAGTTCTGTCTTACCCACTCCAGTCGGCCCTGCAAATAGGAAACTCGCAATAGGTTTGCCTTCATCACCAAGACCTGACTTAGACATATAGATGGCCTGTGATACTTCATCAACTGCATGATCTTGTCCGAAGATAAGCATCTTAAGATTTTTATTTAGATCCTTTAGCTTATCTTTTTCAGTAGTTTCAACTGTTATTTTTGGAATATTGGCCATTTTAGCGACAACATCCTCAATATCCTTCTTTGTAATTGAAGACTTCTTTTTATTTTCAGGTCTAATTTGGTTTAAAGCACCTGCTTCATCAATGGCATCAATCGATTTATCAGGATTTTTACGATCCATAAGATAGCGCGATGTTAAAGCAACGGCTTCTTTAATGACACTGTCTGAGATTTTAACTCCGTGATAAGACTCGAACTTTGGACGCAATCCTTTTAAGATAGCAATTGTGTCTTCATTTGAAGGCTCATCCACATCAATTTTTTGAAAACGACGATTAAAAGCAGGATCTTTTTCAATAAACTTTCTATGTTCTGCGTAAGTAGTGGAACCAATAATTCTAACAACTCCACGACTTAAGGCCGGCTTTAACAAGTTAGATGCATCCATACTACCACCAGAGGTAGCACCTGCACCCATCACGGTATGCATTTCATCGATAAAAAGTATGGCCTTCTTACCATCTTTATCTAAATTCTCTAGATCTTTGATGACACCTTTTACTCTTTGCTCAAAATCACCTCTAAATTTTGCACCTGCAACCAAGGCGGCCATATCAAGATTAAAGATAGTTGTTCCCTTTAAAATATCTGGAACTTTTTCTTCTACAATCCTCTGGGCCAGTCCTTCAACAATTGCTGTTTTCCCAACACCAGCTTCACCAACTAAAAGAGGATTATTCTTACGACGACGACAAAGAATTTGAACAATTCTTAAAGCTTCTTCTTCTCTACCAACAAGAGGATCTATTCGATTTTCTCTGGCAAGTTCATTCAAATTCACAGTGAACTTAGCTAAGAAAGAGTCGCCTTTCTTATTTCGTGATTGAGGCTCCTCGCCTTCAACATATTCAATGCGAGGAACTTCTTCTTCATCCTCAGGGCCAAGACCGTGTGAGATGGCCTTAACAATATCAAATCTTTCAATACCCTGCTTTTGAAGAGAGTAAAGTGCGAAACTTTCTTTCTCTTGGAACAGAGAAACTAATAAATTAATTCCTAATATCTGACTTTTTCCGCTTGATTGCACATGAATCGCGGCCCTTTGAATCACTCTTTGAAGTGACATTGATATTTCTGGTTGATAGACAATACCATTTTCTCGTGCCAACTCTCTTAACTCATCGTTAACGAATTGTTGTTTAGAAAGTGTTTCAATTTGATCATCTGATAGAATACTAAAATTTGAATCATCGTGGATAAATTCATTTAGCTCACTTTCAATTTCTTCAAGATCGCCACCACAATATTCAATTACTTCTCTTACATTTTCATCTGCAAGAAGAGATAAAAGAACATTCTCTAGAGTCAAATATTCATGCTTCAAAGAATTTGCTCTTTGAATTGACTCATTAATGATGGTTTCTAGCTTTTTTGACATCATTTATATTTCTCCTGTGCCTATTCAGGCTCAACAGTACAAAGCAGTGGGTGACCCTCTTTCTTTGCTTCTGACATAACCTTATTCATCTTTGTCTCAGCAACCTCGTATGAGTAGGTTCCACATACTCCTCGACCATTATTGTGGACATCTAACATTATCTTCATGGCCTCTTCTTGACTCCTGTTAAAGACATGCATCAATACCCAAATGACAAACTCCATTGTCGTATAGTCATCATTATGTAGGATGACATGATATTTTGAAGGCTTCTTTACCTTTACTTTATCTTCTAGTGCTACATCACCATCCTCTTGTGTACTAAAGATGGTATTCATTTTTCTAATGTCAATATCGCCAACTTCAAACTTATTCAAATTACTTCCTCGACTTTGCTAAATTTATTTTCTTTTTTTCCATTATCGCCTATCTGTGTTACTCTTTACAAGGTATATACGACTGAAAATCTCTAAAAAAGGTCCATAATGAACTTCTTCGAATTTTTCAAATCTCTGAAGGCCGATCACGAATCAAATTCGATTAATCAGATACATTCCTATTTAAATAAGAAATTTCCTACAATGAACGATGAAAGGAAAGTTATTATATCTTGTATTTGTGGATTACTTGCTCGTATTGCCTACTCTGATTTTCACGTTAGTCAGAGTGAGATAACGAAAATGCAAAAGATCATTACAGGAATGACTCAATTAAACTCGCAAGAAGCTGAGTTAATAACTGAATACTCAATTGAAAAAATGAAAGAGCTCTCGGGCCTTGATACGAGAAGTTACTGTAAGCCTCTTGTGGATATCATGTCTCAACAAGAGCGCTACCAAGTCCTAAAGGCCCTCTTTGCAATTGCTGCAGCTGACGGTGAAGTTGATAATGTTGAATCAAATGAGATTAGCTATATTGCCAATGCACTCGTTCTAGAAAAGAAATATTTCTTAAGCGCGCAAGCGGATGTGAAAGAGTATTTAAAAACTTTTCAAGTTTAAAACTATTCTCTACACTCTTTAAGTAATTAAAATTTATGACAAGGAAGTTTAATGAAAGAGAGTGTTGATTCTAAGAGAAATCTAGAAAACTCGTTAAAAAAAGCCGCACAATTTATGAATGATGATTTTCAAGGGAATTTCAACTTTTCAAGCCTGCTTGAAAAGAATGAGAAGAAAGCATCAAGTGGCCCTATTTCTAATCTATTACAATCCACAACACAAACGGTAATCGCCTCAGATGTTGAAACTCATGTAGCTAATATAAATAGAGAAGATAAGAAAGATAATCTCTATAAAAAGATCGAAGACCTAGAAAGAAGATTCGAAACAAAAGAAGTAAATGAAAAATTTGAAAGACTTGAGTCGCTTCTTCAATCTATTATCATTAATCAAAAGAATGTTCGTGAGCAAATTGAGATGAAGCCAGCTCAAGAAGCTGATTCTTCAAATCGCCAAAAAGATCAAAAGCCCCTTTATATAGCGGCTTCAATCATTGCGACTTCGCTATTGGTTAGTGCAATGATCTTTAAGTCTGAACCAAAGACACAAGTTATTACCAAAGAGATAGTTAAGCCAGTAGTAGCAGCTGTTGAAAAAAAATATCATACGCCAGTTAAGTATCTTAACCTTAGAGCAATCCCAAGCACAAAAGGTGAAAAACTAGAGGTTGTCGCACCAAATACACGCGTAGAAATCATAAAAACTGATGGTGATTGGGTTCAAATTGAATTCAAAAACTATCTTAAAGGCTCAACTCATAAAGGTTGGGTTTACGATTCAAAGAACTTAAAATCTATTTAATTTCAATAAGATATCAAGGGAATTTCGAGCTTTCGAAATTCCCAACCTTGACAATAATTTCTTTCATCCCATCTTATAGGTACACAAAAATAAATGAGGTACCATGTTTCCAATATTAGTAATGTTATTCACAGTTATTCCAGCAATTGAGATTTACCTACTCTTTTCGATAGGTGGTCAAATTGGTGGAGGAAATACTTTTCTACTAGTTCTGATTACAGGTGTAATTGGAGCAGCACTAGCGAAGTCACAAGGAGCGGCCCTTCTCGCAAAAATTCAAGGAGAACTTTCTCAGGGGCGAGTTCCAGCAAATAGTTTTATCCATGGACTACTTGTTTTTGGAGGTGGACTACTGCTCTTAACTCCGGGTTTTTTAACAGATGTTCTAGGTCTTTCAATGGTACTTCCGTTAACTCGCCATCTTTGGCTGATCTACCTAAAGAAGTTCTTTATGAGTTCAATCGAAAGTGGCAATGTTCAATTCTATTCATTTAAAAATGGTGGTGGTTTCTCGTCATATTCTGGCAACGCCTATAATGCTCAGGCCCGTCATGAGGGGACTAAAAATGGCCCTATTCAAATTGATGAGAACACATTTGAAGTTGATTACGAAAAGAAGTAAGATCTCCTTATGACAACAACCAATGTAACGCTAAGTGATATTCAAGATGCAAGACTTGCAATTGAAAATCGTATTATAAAAACACCACTAACCTACTCAACAACTTTAAGTGAGAAGTTTGATTGCCAGGTTTATTTAAAGCTAGAAAATCTACAGTTAACTGGAGCCTATAAAATCAGAGGGGCCCTTAATCGTCTTTCTAAGCTTACAAAAGAGGAAAAAGATAAGGGAGTCATCGCATCTTCAGCAGGAAATCATGCTCAAGGTGTTGCTCTTGCGGCAAAGCAGCTTGGGATTCAAGCAACAATTGTTATGCCAGAGTCCACTCCTCTTGCAAAAATTCAAGGAACAAAGAAATTTGGTGCTGAGGTTATCTTACACGGAAATTTCTATGATGATGCTTATCAAAAAGCCTTGGAGATTCAAAGAGAATCCGGCCAGGTCTTCATCCATCCTTTCAATGATAAAGATATTATCGCAGGTCAAGGAACTATCGGTTTAGAGATTTTTGATGAACTACCAGATGTTGATCTTGTAGCCATTCCAATTGGTGGAGGTGGCCTTATCTCGGGAATCTCAACCGCCCTAAAAGAAAGTGGTAGCCGAGCAAAAATTGTGGGCGTTGAAGCAGTTGAAATGCCAGCAATGAAAACATCAATTGAACAAGATAAAATTGTTACAATTGATAAGAGAAAAACAATTGCTGATGGAATTGCTGTAACGACAGTTCTTGATAATACATTTAATACTGTAAAAAAATATGTAGATGAAATTGTAACGGTTAAAGAAACCGAAATTTCACATGCTATTGTTACACTTCTTGAGTATGAGAAGGTTCTTTGCGAAGGTGCAGGTGCAACTTCAGTAGCGGCCCTTTTATATGATCAATTCAAGGATATTAAAGGTAAAACAGTTGTCCTCGTCGTAAGCGGTGGAAATATTGATTTAAATATCTTAGATCGAATTATCGAAAGAGGTCTTATAACTTCTGGTCGCTCATGTTCGATTATTGTCAATGTTCCAGATACGCCAGGAACAATTGCTAAAATTTCTAATATTATTGGTTCTAAACAAGCTAATATTCTTGAAATTCACCACAATAGAGCATTTACGACTAGTGTACTTGGAGAAACAGAAGTTGAATTTTCACTTGAAACCAGAGGACATCTTCATATAAAAGAAATCGTTGATGAACTAACCTCAATGGGCTTTAGTGCAAAGAGAGTCTAGGAATTCTAATGAATGAATTAAATTTCTTAAAGCTTACTCGAAAAAATGAAAACGGACTTGCGCCAAAATCATTTAATTCTAATTTTAGTGAATTTGAAATTCATGATACGGGTATTATTGAAGTTACGCCAAAGTCTATTGAGACAGATGATACTTATATTATTTCATGTGGAATTCACGGAAATGAAACGGCCCCTATCGAATTTACGAATGAGATATTAGAGAAAATATACAATGACGAGATCGTACTTACTTCCCCTACTCTTATTATCTTTGGTAATCCGAGAGCAATGAATATTGGTGAGCGTTTTAGTGAATATAATCTAAATCGCTGCTTTAACGGAGCCTATAAGAAGTTATCTGATAATTATGAAGCAAGAAGAGCCAATGTGATTGAGCAACGTTGTTATCAATTTGTAGCCAAGTATAAACAAAAACAGCTCTTTCACTTTGACTTACATTGCGCCTTAAAGAAGAGTGAAATGGAGCGCTTTGCATTAGTGCCAAAGTCTAAAGATCGTAAACGAGATGAAGAGTTTAATCTGGCCCTGGCCAATATGGAAGTTGAAGCATCTCTATTTTCACATAAAGAGTCGACGGTCTTTAGTTCGTTTACTTTCGAAAAATTCAATGCTTTTAGTGCAACAGTTGAACTTGGAAAAGTGTATCCTTTTGGCAAAAATCCAGAAGGTAAATTTAAAGCAGCACAAGAAACTATTGAAAAGCTCTTAAGTTCAAAAGAACTCGTGCAGAAACCTTTTCCTAAAGCTTTTTCAATCTATGAATCAATCAATAAAGAATATGATGACTTTAGTTTCACATTTGATGAAGAAGAGAGCGCAAATTTTACGCCTTTTAAAAAAGGACATCATATTTTTACGCAAAATAACGAAGAGTACAAAGCTCCGGAAGACAATTTACGAATGATTTTTCCAAACTCTAAGGTTATCTTAGGGCAAAGAGCATTATTACTTATAAAAGAATTAGAATAACGAATCAGGAGAGAAAATGAGTGATTTTTTAATCGTCACTTCAAGTGACGGAATGAACCTTAAGATGGCAGATAAGATTCTTGAGCTAGCACAAGAAACGGGGAAGTCATTTGAAATCGTAAAACTAAGTGACTATAAGTTACCTCTATATACAGCTGAAGAAGAAAAGAATGGAATCCCGGCCGACGGTGTAAAACTTACTGATAAATTTATCGCTGCAAAAGGATTTGTTTTCTTAACTCCGGAGTATAATGGATCAGTTACTCCTTCATTTATTAATGCAATTGCATGGATATCTCGCTCAGGTGGTGAATCTTGGCGTGAGGCATTTGTTGATAAGCCAGCAGTATTAGGAACTCACTCTGGTGGCGGTGGTCAATACGTTATTCAGGCAATGCAAAATCAACTGTCATTTATTGGTCTACATATTGTTGGACGTAAACTTCTAACAAACTACAGTAAACAATTAAATGAAGATGGTGCAAGAGATGCACTAGCTAGCCTAGTAAAGCTTGCTTAAATTTCTGATAAACAAAAAGCTCCGAAAGGAGCTTTTTTATTTCTTACATGATTTTAATAAAATTAATTTCTTTGCAGGCTCTATGACTGACGCACAACCATCACCTTGCTGTGCTCTTTTTGAGACATTAATGTAGAAACGAATGCTATCTTTCACGACACTCTTCTTCCCTTTTAAATCTTCTACATTAACAGAGTAATTTGCTTCATATGCATGAACATCTTTATCAATAAGCTTCACATCTGAAATCTTTATTGCTTTTTCTGACGTGGCCAAATATTGTAATGATTTTGGCGCATCGTAATCAGGGTCCTTATTGAAACGATAATATTTTTGATACTTTGATTTCAGACAATCATCTTTAGCACCATCTATTAACCTGATACCGCTCATCTCAATCTCTACTAATTGCGCTGCGACCTTTTTAACATCCTTATTAGATGGACAAATATCGTTAGCAAAAGCAAATTGAGCTAATATAAATGTAGCAAATAATAACCTAAACATTTTTTGCCTCTTTTAATTTGTCTTGAAGACACTGATTAATACAGCTCTCACCTTTAAGTTTTGCCGGTTCATCATAGTAGCATGCAGCGTCTTCAGAATTATGTCTTAAAATACTAAAACGTCCAGACATCATCTCATTTGAATATTCTTGTTCAGATAAAATCGCCTTACATGAGGCAACTGCTTGTGCTCTTAAATTAGCAAACATAGTCGAACGATGAGTTGCATGAGTTCTTGCATCAACTCTTGCCGGGCCATAATTCTTTAAGGCCCCACTATGAATATAAGTGAAATTAAAGTCACTGATTGTAATATCATCACATCGACCGAGTTCAGAAAACTTTCTAATGGCCAGAGGGTCTTCCCCAATCGTATCAACCATAATTACGTGGCTCCCCTTCACATTAATGATATCACCTGATCGAATTGAATATGGTAATTTAAACTTAACCGGCTTAATACATGAGTTCTTACTTCTAACAGTATCATGCAAAGAAGTTGTCGTTAGTGAACGATAGTCTCTATCGTTACTAGTAAACTTAAGCCCCTCTGCTGCATATGCTGCTGAGATGAATTCTGAACAATCAATTCCTGATGCCCTAGCACCTTCTCTTGATACCCCTTGGCCTCGAGTGAACAGGTTAATCTCATTACTGCGCAGTCCTTTACGTGAGCCATAACCGTAAACAGGTGGAACCTTAGTTGCATCAATACAACCCTCACCAGGATAGCCTGAGTCTTCATCAAGTTTTCTTAAAACCTCATGAGAACGAACCATTGCTCCTACATCATGAACAACTCTTTGCTTAAAATCTGTTCCATCGCTGAAAGTCGCTTCTTGAGTTGAAACACCACTTAAGCTAGGAGTGCGCGAATCAATAACTGTATCAATTGGCTCACATGACTGATAAATCGTTGCCAAGACTTTACGTGCTCCAATAGATCCTGTTCCAACACTTCTAACAAATGACCACTCTCGCTCATGATCAGTCATTGCACACTGTGTTCCTAGTGCACTGACATTGCCATTGATGTAATCTGTAATATCGTAAGAAGTTGGAAAGTTTGTATAATTATCAGTGAGGCCACGTAGGTCTTCATTAACACCCTGGCCTTCTTCTTCACGCACGACATCGTCTACAACATCAAGGATATCACTTTCACGTGAGACTCTCTTTGCCATTCCCTGTGCCTTTCCACTTAAAAAATCACCACTAGTTAACTGACATGATGTATTTAAGGTAGCTAAAAATATAAAAATTAAAATTGTATTTTTCTTCATAAGTCTCTCATCTCAAGGACTTATCGGCTTCTCGTCCATTGAACTTTAGACGTAATTTTAGATAGTTATAAGCAAGCATAAATAATTTACATATAATGTAAGGATTTGTAATTTTTTATTGAGGGCCCTTTTCTGTACTTTTTAATGTGTCATTGATTTAATGCGCCACTCACATAATAAGGATAAATAAATGAACTTTTCACTTGCCCTGCTAGCTGCTGTTTTTACTGTTAACTTTTCAACGATGGCCATTGATAAAGTTGTTTACGGTGAAGATAATCGCCTTGATCAATTCGAAGTAACGGATCAAAACAAATTAGATGCTCAAATGTCTACTTTAGCGATGATCCCTAAGTCTAAATTAACAAAAAAGACTGAAAACACTTACCTTGCTGATGATTCAAAAATTGAATTATGTGATGGTGAGAGATTTAATAAGCAAGTTGATGTTGCTGACTGTTCAGGCTTTCTAGTAGAAAAAGATAATAAGCAATATGTTGTAACTGCTGGTCACTGTATGACTTCAAAATCAGACTGTTACGATAACTTTTGGGTATTTGATTATTCAAAAAAATCTCCAAAAGATGATGCTAGAACAATTCTAGAAAAAAATGTTTATAGCTGTAAGAGAATTGTTGCTCAAAGACTTGGACGCACAAGTGGTGAAGACTTTGCTGTTATCGAACTTAATCGTGAAGTAACTGATCGCAAGCCTCTTGATTATCGTAAAAGAGATGAAATCCAAAAAGGTGAACAAGTATATGTTATCGGTCACCCTTCTGGTCTACCATCAAAAGTTGCTGATGGTGCATTTGTTCGCAAGGCAAATGAATGGTTTAGCTTTTCAACTAACCTAGATACTTTTTCTGGAAACTCTGGTTCAGCAGTATTCAATGAAAAGACAGGTCTTGTTGAAGGAATCCTTGTTCGTGGTGATCAAGATTATAACTATAATCCAAGAAAACAGTGCTACGAAGCAAACAACTGTCACATGAACGGTTGCGGTGGAGAAGACGTTTTCAGAATCACAAGAATTCTATTCTTAAGAGATCCAGTTCAAGACTAATTTTAAAAACTAAATTTACCATCCAAGCAAGAGTTCACTCGTTCTTTTGCTTGGTTGATATCTTCGTTAAAGACTGCCCCAACTTCCACAGTTAAATTCTCTAAAAGCATTTCTAAATACTTTGATTCGGCCGAGCCTTTGTCCGTTATCTGAAGTAATTGTTGGATATTATCAATGAACGTTTCAATATCTTGCTTTTGAATATTTGATTTAAAGAAATTAATTCGATCCTTTTTAGAATCAAACTGCCTAATCTCTCTGTCTTGCGAAAGCTTATCGAGAGTTTCTTCTAATTCTGTTGGACTACTCAATGGTCTAAACGCATCCTTCTTAACAGTTGGAATCATTGTTGTTGAACGACCTTGAGATGATTCAATAATATAAAATTCTGAACCGCTCATATCCTTGATTTCAGTAATTACGCCAACTCCAAAGTTAATCGATACTACCTCTTGTCCTATTTCTAATTTTGGCATAAATCCCCTTTCGTTAGATATGTATTATAGCACAAGTAAGTTAGAATTTCTTGAAGGCAATCTATTCGTTAATAAGCAGCGTCAATTGACGCTCAATCCTTTTTACTTCATTACATTGGTGGTATAAACCTTCTAAAATACTTTATTTTAAGGGGATTTAAGAATGAGTACTAGTAGTTTTAAAGAAGCTATATTAGAGGGTATTCCTAAGACTTTACCAAAATATAAGAAATATGAAGAGGATATTAACCACGCTCCAAAACGTAAACAAATTCTATCTCAAGAAGAAGAAAAGCTAGCGTTAAGAAATGCACTTCGCTATTTTCCAAGTGAGCTTCATGCTGAACTACTTCCAGAATTTAAAGAAGAATTAGAAAAATACGGCCGTATCTATATGTATCGATACCGCCCTGATTATAAAATTCACGCACGCTCAATTGAAGAATATCCACATAAGTCAAAACAAGCAGCGGCCATTATGTTGATGCTTTCAAATAACCTTGATTACGCTGTTGCTCAACACCCGCACGAGTTAATTACTTATGGTGGAAACGGCGGCGTTTTTTCAAACTGGGCGCAATATCTATTAACGATGCAATACCTTGCAACAATGACTGATGAACAAACGCTTGTTCTCTACTCTGGTCATCCAGCAGGATTATTTCCATCGCACAAAGATGCACCAAGAGTTGTTGTCACAAACGGGATGATGATTCCTAATTACTCTAAGCCAGATGACTGGGAAAAGTTTAATGCATTAGGAGTAACTCAATACGGACAAATGACTGCTGGGTCATTCATGTATATTGGGCCACAAGGAATTGTTCACGGAACAACAATTACTGTACTCAATGCTCTAAGAAAAATTTCTAAAGAAGCTATTACAGAAACGGCCGGAAAAGTTTTTGTTACAGCAGGACTTGGTGGAATGTCGGGAGCACAACCAAAAGCTGCGGTTATTGCAGGTTGTATTGGTGTCGTTGCTGAAGTAAATCCAAAAGCGGTTAAAACAAGACATGAGCAAGGATGGGTTGATGAAGTTTTCACTGACCTAGACGAAATCATTGCTCGCATTAAGAAAGCTCAAGAAAATAAAGAAGCTGTCTCTCTTGCTTACCAAGGTAATATTATTAACCTATGGGAGAAGATTGCAGAAAGTGATCTGCAAATTGACATTGGTTCTGACCAAACTTCTCTTCACAATCCATGGGCCGGTGGTTACTACCCAGCGGATCTTTCATTTGAAGAATCAAATGAGATGATGGCAAGTAACCCTGAACAATTTAAGAAAGAAGTTCAAAAAAGTTTAGTGAGACACGTAAACGCTGTTAACAAACTTGCGGATAAAGGAATGTACTTCTTCGATTATGGAAATGCATTCTTACTAGAAGCATCTCGCGCAGGTGCTGATATTATGAAAGAAGGAAGCACTGAAGACTTCAAGTATCCTTCATATGTTCAAGATATTATGGGGCCAATGTGCTTTGATTACGGCTTTGGACCATTTAGATGGGTTTGTACATCAAGCACACAAGAAGATCTTGATCTAACAGATGAACTGGCAACACAAGTTCTAGAAAAACTAATGCAAGAGTCTCCAAGTGAAATCACGCAACAGATGCAAGACAATATCACGTGGATTAAAGGTGCAAAAGAGAACGACCTAGTTGTTGGCTCAAAAGCACGTATTCTTTATGCTGATAGTGATGGAAGAATTGAAATCGCTCTTGCTTTCAACAAAGCACTTCGCGAAGGAAAACTAAAAGCACCTGTTGTTCTAGGTCGTGACCACCACGATGTTTCAGGAACAGACTCTCCTTTTAGAGAAACTTCTAATATCTACGACGGCTCACGTTTTACAGCAGATATGGCCGTTCAAAACTTTGTTGGTGACTCATTTAGAGGCGCAACTTGGATTTCACTTCACAACGGCGGCGGCGTTGGATGGGGAGAAGTAATCAATGGTGGTTTTGGAATGGTTCTAGATGGTAGTGAAGATTGCGATCGTCGAATCAAGTCGATGCTTTTTTGGGATGTAAACAATGGGATTAATCGTAGAAGTTGGGCCCGTAATGAAGGAGCGACTTTTGCAATTAAGAGAGCTATGGAAAAAGAGCCTCTTTTAAAAGTTACACTTCCAAATTTAGTTGATGATTCTTTATTATAAGAAAAAGAAAAGCTCCCACTATGGGAGCTTACTCTTATGCCGCAGTTTTGTAGTTTAAACTAAAGGGGTAGTAAATTTCCTGGGCATCTTTATTAATAATATCCTCGACCAAGGATATAAATTCAAATTCGTCTAGGCCATTTAATGAAGCCGCTGTCCAAATTGGCGATAATTTTTCAGAAAAAAGGTCTGCATTGAAATCTCCGTCTGATGTTGTTTCTAAATAAATCCCTTGCACCTCATTTCTTGTTTCATTTAAAAAAGTTTGTTTAAAATTGTCTTTTTGCATTCGAACGTCCCCCGTAAAGGTAAGTAACAAAGAAAAGTAACGTGTACTTTATTACTACTCATCCATTTTGCAGCAATTTTGAATTTCTAAGAATTAATTCATGCAATTCAATAAATTCAATGACTTAAATTAACTCAGATGAATAAAAATACATGATATTATCGTGAATTATTGTCAGCTTTCCTTGGCAATAAATAAAAACTAATGAACTCGTCCATCTGTCGAAACTCTTCATTGTGTTCTTTTTAAAAGCGAACTATATTGAGGCCATGAAAGGTATCATTTTATTAAGTATTGCTTGTGCAATCTGGGGTCTTGGCTTTGCTGGAACTCGATTTACACTAACTGACTATTCTCCTGTTTGGTCAAATTCACTACGCTATATCTTTGCTGGTTCATTTGCCTTTGTGATTTTATTTTTTAGAAATGATTTCAAAAAACTAGCGGGTAATAAAAAAGAAGTTATGGGTGGTCTAATTTGCTCTGCACTTCTTATGATGGCCCTTCAGCTCCAAACTGTTGGTATTGCCATGACAACAATGGCAAAGGCCGGCTTCTTTACTGTTTTCTACGCTATTATTACGCCGATTATCTCCGTTCTCTTTCTTGGTCAAAGAGTTCGTAAAACATTCTGGCTTCTACTATCAACTTCTATGCTTGGAATTATGATGATGAACGGAATGGACTTTAGTAATTTTAATATGGGAGATATTTTTGTTATTGCTTCGGCAGTCTTCTTCTCTCTTCATATTATTGCTACAGATCGCTACGCTAATGATGTTGAAGCTGTTCGCTTCAATTTTCTGCAGTGTATTTTTATGGGACTTATGGGCCTAGTATTTGCTCTGATCTATGAAGGGCCGACTAGCTTATCTGTTCTTTATACAAACTCACCATTTAACTTCCCATCACCACTATGGGGATTCTTAATACTTTCGATCTTTTCTTCTTTGATTGCATTCTCGCTGCAAATAACGGCCCAAAGAAGTATCCCTGCTCACATTGTAGGGTTAGTCTTCTTAAGTGAATCAATCTTTGCAGCTTTATTTGGTTATATTTTATTTGGGGAAACGCTAGATCCTACAGCGATTGCTGGATCAGTGGTTATTGTTATATCTGTCGCACTTGTGCCAAAATTTACTAATATTAGAAAAGATGAAAGTGAATCTGAAGAATTATTAGAAAATACCGGGGCATCGTCTGTTGTCAACGATACCCGAGCATAAGTAATAACGACCTTAAGCCGCTAATGGTATATCGTTTGAAAATGGAAAAATAACGTTATCTATTTGAGTTGGGATTACTTCTTCAACGATAGTTGCGAACTCGTCCTCTGTGAGGCCATTGATTTGTGCCTCTGACCAAATGATTTCTAATTTTTCATTAAAGACATTACAATTAAACTCGCCTTTAATTTTCGATTGAGAAACGATTGATTTAATCTCATCTCTTGCATGGGCAATAAACGTCTCTCTAAAGTTTTCAATATTCATTTGTGTTCTCCTCGTCATTTAACCAAGGGGCAACCCTCTCTGGAACCCTTTTGGCTATTTAGCTATTATGCAAAGGTTTCGCTAAACTCTAACGAGAAAAATAATTTGATCTAATTTCAGATAGTTAAAATATGAACAAAGGGGTCAATCGTAGTGATTTTATTGAATTAGGTAATTTAAAAGTGCCATAGTAATATGCCAGCTTCAATAAAAACATAGACTTATAAATTCACGTAAATTTATAGCGAACAACTCGTAAGTCCTTTCTTTTTCAAGTACTTTTGGTGGTACTCTTCGGCAACGACATAATTATTCAACAATTCAAGTTTAGTAACAATTGGATTTTTAAAGCAACCACTTTCTTCAAGCTCTTTAATGGCCTTTGCTCCAGCTTCTTTTTGTGCTTCGTTACTATAAAAAATCACACTACGGTATTGAGATCCAACATCAACGCCTTGGCGATTTAAAGTAGTTGGATTATGGTTATTAAAGAAGATATCTAATAGGTTTTCAAACTTTATTATTGATGGATCATAAGTAATTTTAACTACTTCAGCGTGACCAGTTGTATCAGTACAGACTTCTTCATAAGTCGTTTGGTCGCTTTTTCCACCTGCGTAGCCAACTTCAGTTTCAATGACTCCCGCAAGCTTTCTAAAGGTTTCTTCGACACCCCAAAAACACCCTGCTCCAAAAACTGCGACTTCGATATTGTTCATTGCAAACCTCCGATTTATTTCGTAATTTAACCGACATATGAGCAAGAAAACAAGAAAATTCTTAGAAAAGAAATTTGAAAAAGAACTAGAAATAGCAAAAGAAAAGGCCGTTCACGGACAACATGAGATCATCATTATTTTAGATCATCTAAAGGGTGGCTTTAATATTGGAAAGATACTCAGGTCATGTGAGATCTATAGTGTTCACGAAGTTCACATTGTTGGAACAAAGTTCTTCGATGTAACCATTGCCAAAGGTGCACTCAAAAGAGTAAAGACATTCTTCTATGATAATATTGAAGATTCGATTGAGCGAATTAATGAACTTGGCTACACTCCTCTTACTCTCGATTCAAATGCACAGACATTTTTAAATGAAAGTGAACTTCCTAAGAAGTCTGCCTTTATCTTTGGCCATGAAGAATTTGGTCCACTAAAAGAAATGCCTGGAATTGAAAGACTAAAGATCAAGCAATATGGAATGACAGAATCTTTAAACGTCTCTATTGCTGCAAGTATTGTCATGTACGAATACACTAACCAACACGCTAGCGAGTAAAGTAAAAATGATTGAAACAAATAACCTCACAAAGAAATTTACTAGTTATAAAAAAGAAGAAGGATTTAAAGGAAGTATTAAATCGTTCTTTAATCGTAACCCTATAACAAAATATGCCGTTAATGACTTTAGCTTCAAAGTTGAAAAAGGTGAAATAAAAGGCTTACTTGGTCCTAACGGAGCAGGAAAAACAACACTTATGAAAATGCTTACGGGAATTATTGTTCCCTCAAGCGGAGAAGTTACAATTGCAGGCTACAAACCTTGGCAACGTGACAAAGAGTTCAGAAAGAAGATAGCTCTAGTTATGGGGCAAAAATCTCAACTTTGGTGGGACATTCCGGCCATGGACTCTTTTCAATTACTTCAAAAGTATTATGAAATCCCAGACGACCAATTCAAAAAGAAGCTTGGTTACATGGGTGAACTTTTAGATGTAACAGAATTATTTCATATTCACGTAAGAAAGCTTTCTCTTGGGGAAAGAATGAAGCTTGAGTTAATGGCATCTCTACTCCATGAACCAGAAGTATTATTCTTAGATGAGCCAACGATTGGACTAGATTTAGTAGCACAAGAGAATATGAGAAATTTCTTAAAAGAATATCACGCAAAAAATGAGCTATCGATTATTCTAACATCACACTACATGGCCGATGTTCAGGCGCTTTGCAAAGACCTCGTTCTAATCTCAAAAGGTCAAAAAGCATATGATGGCCCACTTCAGAATCTTGAAAAGATCCTTGGAGATAAGAAATCAGTATACTTCAGCTTTGATAGGGCCATTGATACAAAAGAAGAGTTCTGGTCAAAGCTTGATTGCGACTTCTTAGATAATGCTTCAAGTGTAGAGTTAAGAGTTGATAAGGAAGAGCTTTCAGAGATTTCTGCGGCAATTCTTTCAAAATATCCAGTTGTTGATTTTCATACGGAAAAACTTCCAATTGAGAAAGTAATGAAGAAGATCATGGAGAATCCGGAGATTCTAAGTAATGTCTAATCTTATAAAATGGTGGCAAACCATTAAGATCTCCATTGTAAAGTACACGGCATACCGCCTAAATTTCTTCCTCCAAATAATTGGACCGGCACTGGTGTTTCTCTTTATCAAATACAACTTGTGGACGGCAATTTTTGAAAGTACAGGAAGTGATACAATTAAGGGCTATACGCTTAAGGCGATGCTTACGTACCACGTCTGGGCCTTTGTGGTTTCACAACTTGCCCAAGGTCATACTGCTCTTAACTTGGCCCTTGATATTCGAATGGGAAGGATTTCAACATATCTAATCTACCCTTTTAATTTTTGGGAGTTTCATACCGCTTCATTTATTGGCTTTCAAATTATTCAATTATTTGTAACAGGTTTTGCAATATTCTTGTTTTCGATAATTGGTATTTTACCAAGTGTCGACTTACCGACACTACTAAATGGTGTTGGGGTTTGTCTTTTTGTAAGCCTCTTTTGGTTCTCGCTACAATACTTAACGGGTGTTATGGCATTTTGGTTAGAAGAAACATGGATATTGAGAGTTATGCTTCAGATGATCACAGTTTTCTTATCAGGTGCAATTATTCCGCTAGAACTATATCCGGACTTCTTTAGAGAAATCCTTATGTATACACCATTTCCCTATCTAACTTACTATCCAATTAAGGTTTTCATGGGAGAGGCCGTAAGCTATGCAACTTTTTTTAGTGTCCTATCTCCATGGCTAATCCTTGTTAGTGTTATCAGTGCATTAACGTGGCGTCGTGGGATTAAACTTTACACAGCGGCGGGGATGTAATGAGTTTTAGTTCGGAAATTAAACACTATCTTTCAGTATATAAGAAATTTATCTCTACAAGTACTGCCGTGGCCATGAGCTTTCGTACGAGCTTTGTTCTTATGGTTATGATGGATCTTATGTTCTTTGGTTCGGCTTACTTCACTGTTGATTTTATTTTTGATCACGTGGATATGGTCATGGGTTGGAATCGAAACCAATTCATGCTCTTTCTCTCATATGTCTTATTAGTTGATGGCTTCCACATGATTATTTTGAGTCAGAATTTTTGGCGCTTTAGCGATGATTTAAAATCAGGTCAGCTAGACTACACAATCTTAAGGCCACTAAGTTCTATCTTTAGTGTCTTCTTTAGGAATGTAAGGCCTTCCTCAATTCCGACTTTAATTCCTGCAATTGTAGTATTTAGTTATTATGCAAATATAAACAATTTCTCTCTTTTTCAGTGGTTATTAGTTCCTCTGCTGTTAATCCTATCTTTGGCCCTACTGGCAGTTGTCGAGTTTGTCATAAGCTGTGCAATGTTTTGGTTGGTAGAGGGTGTAGGTATTAACTTCTTTAGAATGCAGATGCAGCAACTTTCGCGTTGGCCAGATCTGATATATGGTGCCGCAACGAAGAGAGTCTTTTCAACTCTTGTTCCAATTTTACTTGTAGGCTCGGCCCCTATTCATTTCTTACTAGATATGAGTAAGTGGCACTACCTACTTTTAATGGTAGTTGCCACTGGTGTATTTTGGTTTATCTTGTTAAAGCTTTGGGAACGTGGACTTCAAGTCTACGACTCGGCTTCTTCATAGGCCATATTCAAGCAGCTTGTCTTCTTTCACTTTCTTCACCCAAGAAGACAAGCTCGATCTCTCCAATTGAACGATTCACAAAGCTAACTTCATTTAAAAGCTGATCTGCGATATTTGATGCTCCTTTAGCAATTCCAGTATTTGACTTAGAAGAGACATCGATATTTGAAATTGAATTTTGTAACTCAGAAATCCCCTTTGATTGCTCATACGTTGCAGTAGTAATTTCTGTAATTGAGTTAGTAACATTCTCAACACTATCGACAATTTCTTCAAGAATTTGCCCACACTGATTTGCTACTTCAGAGCCAGAAGTCACACTATTTCTAACTTTTTGAACAAGATCAGTAAGCCTCATATTAGACTCTTCAACAATTGAGTTTACTTCATTAACACTTGTGCTAACCATATCTGAGATTTCAATTGAAGCATTTCCACTCATTTGGGCCAATTTACCGACTTCTTCAGCAACTACGGCAAACCCTTTTCCAGCTTCTCCTGCCCTTGCAGCTTCAACTGAAGCATTAAAAGATAAAAGCTTTGTTTGAAAAACGATATCATTAATAATTTGAGTTCTTTCCTCAATGCGATTAATTAACTCAACGATATGAAGCATCTTCTTATTGTTATCCGTAAATTCACCAACCATCACATCAATATCACTATCAATACCATTCATAGAATGAATCATTTTCTTAACAATTTTCTTACCAACTGCGGCCTTACCTAAACTCTCCTGTGCTAAATTATTTGAAACCTTAGCATTATCAGCAGTCATCCTGACCATAGAACTAATCTCTTCTAGAGAGCTTGAAGATTCTTGTAATGATGAATCTTGTCTTTCACTAGATAGCGATAGTTCATTAGATGTCGATGCAATACTCTTTGCACTCTTTGTCAGTGATCGAGATGTATTAGTTAGAGCAGTGATCGTTGCCTTTATTTTTTGCGATATATTAGATGCATAAGCAACACCGATAGAGAAGCCAAGGATAATTCCAATAAAAGAAACGACGACTAATGTAATTTGTAAGCTACGAGCTGTTGAACTAACCACTGATGCGGAAGTGAGAACTTCTTTAGACAGTCGTTCATTGTATTTATCTAAAACTCTTTGGTAATTTTCAGCAGCTTCTGGACAGTGAATTAAGAAAATTTCTTGAAGTTCAGATCTCGCCTTCTCGTTATTAATCTTTGCAAGTTCAACTGCTCTACCACCAACTTTCTTGAAGTCATTCCACTGCACTTGAAGTTCATTAAATATTTTTTGTTCTTCTGCATTAGAAATAAGACGACTTAGTTTATTAGCAGCTAATTCATAATTATCAATCATCTTTAGAGTGTTAGAAATAGCGCTTTCTCTATTTCTTCGATCCAAGTCCTCAAGCCCAAGAGTTCTAACTTGAATTCGCGTTTTCTGATAACTAACATCCATTTCACTTAGTAATGAATTTCGAGGAATAATATTCTCGTTAAAGAAGCTTGATTGCTCACTCAATTCACTTACACCGAAGTAAGAAACAGTACTTATAACAATACTGACAACTGATAAAAAGAAACATAGTAGAATTAACTTAACTTTAAAATTCTTATTCTTCATTTATCCTCCATAACCACTTGAAGTATCGTACAGAGGCAAGTTTAATTAAAGTTTAGTATTTAAACTAAACCTATACAGAATAAAAATAAATAGAATTGGATATGTTGAATTCTAACAATTTAAGCAATAAAAAAAAATCAAAAAAAATCAAAAGTAAAATTAGTGGGACTCAATTTTTTCGCACGCGCCTTGATGTTTTATTTGCACTTTTTGGCAATTTGCGTTGCAAGCACTACCGTAAGTCTTTCCATCAACTCCACACACTGGCATCCAAATCATCGGACAGATACATGGTGCTTTCCCCTGTGGATGATGAGGCTTCATCGGAGAAGTAGCGTCGGGCCTTAGTTGTTTTTTATTTGTAGTCTTATTTTCTTTATTATCACATGCACCGTCAGAGATTTCAGTGGCCCCTGATGCTTGTGCCATACAACGATTTGAGTAAGTCTTCCCATTCCCACAAACAGGACTAAATTCTTTTGTACACTTAAATGCGTAACTATTAATTGTTAGAACAATCGCTAAAAAGAATTTCATATCTACCTACTTTTTTCGAAGTTTACACATGTACAAAGGACCTATTTCTCCCTTCGCATCCGGTAGAAATATTGTACCATATTCAGTTTTTTCTCCAAAACCGAAAGTATTTAGTTCTTGAACAAGCTCAACTTGGTCAGCTCTTTTTTTAAGAACCTTAGCTATAACTTCATCATTTTCAAGACTAGATATAGAACATGTTGAATACAGAACTTCTCCACCACTTTTAAGGGTCAAAAGGGCCGAACACAGAAGCGAGTATTGAGTGGCCGCAAGATTCTTAGTTCTCTTCTTAGACCACATATTGAGATATTTTTGATCATTTAAAGTATGACGCTCTCCGGAGCATGGTGCATCGAGAAGAACAAAATCGAATTCATCTTTTAGGTTTAGGCCATACTTATTGCCATCAAAGCCG
This sequence comes from Halobacteriovorax sp. RT-1-1, assembly GCF_047085455.1. Taxonomy (NCBI): domain Bacteria; kingdom Pseudomonadati; phylum Bdellovibrionota; class Bacteriovoracia; order Bacteriovoracales; family Halobacteriovoraceae; genus Halobacteriovorax; species Halobacteriovorax sp. RT-1-1. Next base: position 896,127 of record NZ_JBKIXZ010000001.1, on the reverse strand, counting down.
CGAATATCAATGACATCCCTCATCTCTTCTGGCACATACTCTGAAATAACACGGCGTAGGCGCTCTTTTCGATTTCGAGAAAGCTCATTTAAAACAAGGTGTCCCTTTCCTTGCATTTCTTCAAAAAGAACTAAACTCTTACCTCCAGGGGCCGCACACATATCAAGAACTTTGGATCCCGGAGTTGGATTTAGATTACGAGCAACGATAACGCTAGCAGCATCCATGATATAGTGGGATTTAATTTGCTGATTTTCACTCACTTCGCCATTAGCATAAACACCTGCAATGATTTCATCGGAATCAATAAAATCACCTTCAAACCAAATATTACGACGATAGGCCTTTTCCTCTTTCTTTGTGAAAGAGTCCTTTAATGAAGGCCATCTCTGGCCCCACATTTGTGAGTAAAAATATTCAAAGCCCTCTGGGCCTTTCGTTGGTGCAGCTTGGTTTTTCATGCGCATCATGTTACTAAATAAGGCCTAAACAGCAAAGTAAAGGATCGTGAAATGGAAAAATTTATTGATCAAATTATCAAAAATTTAAGTGCCAATGGCTTCCCTGAAAAGAAAGTCTCACTTCCAACTGAAAAAATGTATGAAGTTGCAGATAATAAAGGTTTAAGCCTTAATAAAGTTCTCGAAGAATTAAGAGAAAAGAAAATGATCGACAGTGAAATCGGTCCAGAAAAGATCGTCTTTTCAATGCAAAAATTTGAAAATCAACAAGATATGTACGCTAAGGCACAAGAGATGATGTCTCAAATGTCACCAGAAGAGCTACAAAAAATGCAAGATATGATTCAAAACATGTCTCCAGAGCAGCGTGAACAAATGATGGAACAAGCAAAGAAAATGGGGATGATCTAATAGAATCATTTTTTTCTACTCCACTTTCAAGTCTAGAAGACTTCATCACAGAGCATGGATTCACAAAAGTTCATGCTCAAACGATCTATACTCAGATCTATAAGCACGGTGCAAAATCCTTTGAAGAAATTTCTGGATTACCACAAAAGCTTTATTCGTTATTAGAAAAAAAGTACTGCTTTGATTTTCTTGAGATCGCCAAAATTCAAGAATCAGTTGATGATAAAACAGTTAAGCTCTTATTCAAGTTAAGCGATGGGCGCACTGTTGAAACAGTCTGTGTCCCTTTTCAAAAGAAGTATACTCTTTGCCTCTCTTCACAAGTTGGTTGTGCAATGAAGTGTTCATTTTGCTTTACTGGAACTCAAGGACTAACACGCTCTTTAGAAAAGAAAGAAATTATTCTGCAATACATACAAGCATATGCCTATATCAAAGAGAAATTTGAGGGCCACCAAGCAGCTCCTAATATTGTTTTTATGGGTCAAGGAGAGCCTCTTCATAATATTGATAATGTTGCAGATGCCATTGAGATTCTAAAAACCACAGAGGGCATGGGACTAGGTCCAAGGCAAATTACTCTTTCAACGGCCGGCTATCTTCCGGGAATTAAAAGATTTAGTGAATTAGGAAGCGTTAACTTTGCCCTAAGCTTTCACTCTCCATTTAATGAAGAAAGAAATGAGCTTATTCCATTAAATAAAGCCTACCCTATTGCGGACCTCATCGAAGAGCTTAAGTCTATAAAGCTCATGAAGCGACAATTTCTAACTTTTGAATATTTAATTATTCGCGACTTAAATCATACGAGAAAACACGTTGAAGAAATTGGAAGGCTATTAAAAGATATGCCTGTAATTTTCAATCTAATTCCTTTTAATGAATTTCCAGGTGCACCCTATAAGAGGCCAGAGATGGCAGCAGTCGAAGAGTTTAAAGCTGGGCTTATGGAGTTGGGGTTTCATGCAATGATTCGCACAACTAAGGGCGATGATATTCTAGCAGCTTGTGGCCAATTAACATCACAAGAAACGCTTAGCTAATTCACTATCAGGAATTGGACAAGTATCCATTTCCTCACCAATTCGATATCGATTATTAGCAACTAGTTCATATAGCCAATTTCTTATCACCTTGGGAACGATCTTAAATATATTGAAATACCCATGGCCAAGCACATCCATCACAGCAATGACCGCATCCGACTTAGTAGAAAGCTTACCATTTTGATAAAAAACTACTGTCGACAGATTCTTAACAAAATCTTGTTGAAGATAATTCAAGGCCTTTGGGTCCTGTAAATTACAGAATTTTACCTTTTTCTTGTGGTCAATTCGATAAATAAACTTGACGAGCCTATTACATATTAAGCACTTACCGTCGATGAAGATGATATTCATACTATCCATTCTACACCATCTGCCAAATTGTAAAAATTATATTTGCTGAGTTAGAACTACATTGTTCATATTAAGTATGTTAGATTTTGCCAACTTTTACCCTATTATCGAGAGAGCAATCTATGAAGAAAATTCTACTTCTTGGTGTTAGTGCCATAACCCTTTTAAATCTTACGTCATGTGGGAATCGTTCAAGTATTTATGACGACAAGGGACCAACTATTAACAGTCAAGGCCTAAAAGGTGATGCTGTTGCTTCAGAAGTTTCAAATGCAAACTTTGTTTGTGACAGATTTTCAAAAAATGGATGTATTGATCAAGTCCTACTTATGGGTAAATTAAATCGTGGAAAACTTCAAACATGTGCAGCTTTCTTTGTTGGTGAAAATTTAATTGCGACAGCAAAGAAATGTCTTCCAAGCAAGCAAAAAGATCAGTCGTACTCTGACTGGCTTGACTCAGCTTGTTCGGCAGTTGCTTTCAAAGACCTTAAAGGTTTCACATATACTTGCTCATCAATTGAAAATCAAAAATATTCTGAAATTGCTCTAATCTCAACAAAGCAAAAGTCAAAAGTTGGATTTCTTGAAACAACTAATGAAGGTATTAACTTTGGTGGAAAGAACCAAATCTTTGAACTTACAAGCTTTAAAAAAGGTTTTGAAATTAACTATGCTTTATCAGAAGGTAAATACACGAGAGCAAAGAAAGAGTGTAATGGACTTACAGATTCACTTCTGACAACAATTAACGGATCAAAAGATTCTAAGAACTTTGTCCTTTCAAATTGTGCAATTGATTGGAACTCAACTGGTTCTCCAGTTCTAGTTGATGGAAAAGTTGCTGGTATGCTTCATGGTAAAATCGAAGGTGATGCAGATTTTGGAACAAAAGTGAGTGATAGAGATGGTGTTGCAGTTGCTGAAAACTTTGCATGTCAAACTAAGTTTAACGCTAATACTCCAGCTGCTTGTGATCTTCATAAGCTTGGAGATAAAATTAACAGCCTAAAAAAGACTCTAAAAAATGCCCTTGTTAATAATGGGACAGCTTTTGATGCAAATACTCAAGATATTACAATCTTTAGAAAAGATTCAAATCTAATGGTTCTAGCAACTGAAAAAGCAACGACTTGTGCAACAGAAGGTGAAAAAGGAAGCTTCCAAGCTTGTAAGGTAAACTTACCACTTAAGAACAAATTCCTTTCAACTCTTGATCTTGCAAATGTCGCTCTTGATTGTGACAACGCCGTGACAACAAATTGGAAAACAATCAAAATTGATGAGAAGCTAACAAGACAATTTAGCTTTGAAGACTATACTTTAGATGGATACCACGCTGATAGATTTTGGATAGAAATTCCAGCTTGTGAATAAGTAGTAAAAAGAAAAAAATATAAAGGCCGCTCAATCAGCGGCCTTTTTTATTTAAAGTGTATTTTGTAGAAACTCTCTCATTAATTCCCAAGACTCTTTATCTGCTTTTTCATTATAGGCCAATGGAAGATTAAATTTCTTCCCATTCTCAGTCGCCTTAGGATTCGTGAAGGCATGAGTTGCACCTGGTAGGTTCACAAATCTCATAGGAAGCTGCGATCTTCTTATAACCTTCTTAAAATTAGCGATATCGTCTTTTGACACTAACGGATCATCTGCACCATTTATTACAAGTAGCTTTGCCTTTGAGTTCTTTGTGACTTTTTTAATCCCACCTAACGAGCCGTGAAAAGAGACAACTCCCTTCAAGTCTGCTCCTTGGGTAGCATTGAAAAGAACCACAGCACCACCAAAGCAGTAACCGATCGCTCCAATTCGTTCAGCATCGACACTTGGCTGCTCTTTTAAAAGCTCCATGGCCTTATTAAATTTGGCCTTTAGAAGAGTTGGATCCTTAAAAGCTTCAGTAGCAAATTTCATTGCATCCTTAGGATGATTTGCCTGTTTTCCATCTCCATACATATCCAGTGCAATAGCATTGTAGCCAAGCTCAGCAAGTTGATCTGCTCGCTTACGAGCATATTCATTATGTCCCCACCATTCATGAACAACGACTATTCCAGGTCTCTTATCATTCTCATTTCCAGTCAGGGCCATATAGCCCTTAAAAGTCTTATCCCCTACTGTGTAATCAACATTCTCCGTTGTAACAGATGAACAGCTTACAAAGCCCATCATCATAAAAATTGGCAGTAAAATTCTCATTTTTCCTCCTAAAATATTGACTGCCACAACGCAATCAGATAATTATGCATTATGACAAAAACAAGCCTATATAATTTAACTTTAGAAAGTTTCCCATATGATGAAGCAAAAATCATGGGAAAGTGGGTCTATAAAAAGTTAAATTTTAATCCTGACACCTGGGAGAATGCTCCACGTGTACTTAGAGAAAAGGCAAAAGAATATGACCTATCACTGCTAAAAATTCTTTGGCAGGGACTTTCGAAGGACGGAACACGTAAGTTTCTTCTTGGTTTAGGTGATAAGAACTCAATTGAAGCGGTTCTTATTGAAAGTGAAAATGATAAGCGTCTAAGATCGACTCTGTGTATTTCGTCACAAGTCGGATGTGCTATTGGTTGTACTTTTTGTCACACAGCAACTCAAGGGCTCACAAGACACCTGCAAACTTCAGAAATCGTAGGACAATACCTAACTGTCTCTAAGTGGATGCAAGAGAATGTCGATCCGAAATATCAGATTTCAAATATTGTTTTTATGGGTCAAGGTGAACCACTTCATAACTTCGAGAATGTGAAGAAGGCTTGCTATCTTTTGACTGATCCTCTTGGAATAGCTCTTAGTAAGCATAAGGTTACAATTTCAACATCAGGTTTAGTACCAAAGATCAAACAATGGGAAGAACTACCAGATGTGAATGTTGCCATCTCTTTGCATGCAATTAGAAATAATCTACGTAGTGAGCTGATGCCAATTAATAAACGCTACCAAGTTGATGATCTTCTTGAGGCTCTTAGATCAATTCCAGTTAAGAACTCTCGTCGTATAATGTATGAGTACCTCTTAATTAAAGATCTTAATGATACGCAAGAAGATATTGATGGGTTGATAGAAAACCTTCCGAAGAAGGAATCAAAGATTAATATCATCCCATTTAATGAATATCCTGAAAGTAAGTTTAAACGCCCAAGTGATGAACATATTGAATGGTTTCAAAGATCACTTCAAGCTGCAGGTCTTACTTGTACAGTTAGAGAAACTAAGGGTGATGATATTCTAGCGGCTTGTGGCCAACTGAAAACACAATACGAAAAACTTAATCTTCCATCGTAATTAGATTAGCGAGTCTTTTACAAGTGCAAGAATATCCTTTACAAGCAAAGAGTTCTTCTTCTCTACTCGATAAACTAACGCAATTTGGTCCTTAACTATCGGTGAGTTATTTACAGGAACGAGGTTCTTATAATTAGAGGCCACACGACTTGGAAGAAGACCAATACCAAACCCTTCATTTGTGAGCTTGGCAATCACTTCTAAGTTATCGCTTTCAACATGACCATCGATTTCAATCGAGTCATTTTTAAGCTTTCTTAGTAAGTCCTGACTTTGTGCTAATTGAGGATTAAAAATTAATTTATTATTTTTTCTTTTTGGTCGGCTCGACTCAAAAAGCTTAACCTCATCGAGACCCATCTCATTAATAATAAGGTCTGGATGTTTTATAGGATTAACGACAATTCCAAAATCAACTTCAAAATCAATAACTTTTCCAGTAATGATGCGTGAAGAATCGTGAATTAAATTGAAATTTAAACGAGGATACTTCTCGTATATCGAAGGTAGAATATGTGGGAGAGAATATATTGCAACTGAAGGATGAATACCAACCTTGAACTCTCCAATAATTTCTCCACCTTCTTGATTAAAGATATTCTTAGCATCTTGCCAGTCTTGTAAAAGCTTATTTGCACGATGATGAAATTCTTCACCAAATTTAGTAAGTTCAATTCCGCTTTTAAGTCGAATAAAAACAGGAGCACCAAGCTCCTCTTCTAATCTTTTAATTGAATAACTTAATGCCGGTTGTGTTAACCCAAGTTGTTCTGAAGCTCTAGTGACATTCTTAAGCTTGGAAACAATAAGAAAATTTCTTAAGTCATCTAATTTCAAAGACATTCGATACCTACTTTATTAATTCATTAATTAATTTTTTATAATCCATTCCTGCTAATTTTGCGGCCATGGCAAATTCATCTTTTGTTGCGACATTTGGATTGGGGTTGGCCTCAATTATATAAGGAATACCTTCTGGACATACTCGCAAATCAATTCGTGCATAACCTGTTAGCTCTAATACTTTATAAGTTCTTTTACAAATTTTTATAATCTTATCTTCCAGCTCTTTTGTTATCTTAGCTTTTCCAGTCTCAATACCTTTATCCTGTCTATATTTAAGACTCCATTTAGCTTTTTCAGAGTAAAGCTTAGCAAGTGGATTATCGATATTATTAAAAGCAAGCTCTAAGATGGGAAGAACCTTCAGTCTTTTTGCTCCCATTACTCCAACGAAGAACTCACGACCTTCGATAAATTCTTCAATAATTACATCTTCCTCATATTTATCCATAAGATAAATAATGCGCTCAATTGCCTTTTCAGGAGATTTAACTATAGATGCCGAACTAATTCCAAGAGATGCATCTTGATAGAGGCATTTTACAATTAATGGATACTTTAATTTCTTAGATATTTTCGTAACTTTGGCTTTTGAGCGGCTTGTGAAAACCTGAAACCCAGGTGTCTTAATCCTGTGGTACGAAAGAAGTTTTTTGGCCAACGCCTTATCTCTTGCTATCATGAGCCCGCGTGGATTGGCCCCTGTATATTTAACTTTCAGTAATTCAAGGTAAGAAACAACGTTTTGATCAAAGAGTACTTTTCCATCAAATTCCTCTAAGAGATTAAACACAACGTGTGGCCTAAACTCTTCAATGGCCTCTCTTAATGGCATAAGATCAGAGTAGACACCAACGATATTAACTTCATGACCTATTTCTTTTAGTGTTGAAATAACATTATATTCCGTAATCCACGGTTTAAATTCAAAGTCGTCTTTTTTCTTATCTTCTTTAGATATATCAGCTGGAGGAATGAGATCAGAATGAACAAGAACTAACACTCTTTTCTTTCTTTTATGACTTTTTTCTTTCTGGCTCACATGACTATCCTGTCGCGCCCCTCTCTAAAGTATTTATCAGCATGCGATAACACAATATTTTGTATGATTTGAGGGCCATACTTATTTGGAATCATAAGCTTTTTAGAACTTGAGATACTTTCCAAATCATTTACAACAGATTCTATTTTATATTGATATTCTTTTGTCAGCAAGGATATATCCCTAACGAGCTCTCTCCTTAAACCACCGATTACTTTATCTAGCTCTATTCCTGTCGTTTCATTATGGATAAGGTACTTTTGAATATGATGTATACTACGACGTGCTTGAGAGCTTTTACGTAATTTCTTTCTTTTAAGCTTAAGATACTCTCTTACTGTTAATTCACTTTCTTCAATACTATCAATCTCTTTATAACAAATGACGTTTGGCTTTTTATTACTTAAGGCCTTCATCATATTATCAACATACTTTAATTTTTTAAGAGCAGGCCAATTTTCATAGACTCGTTTCCAATTAGAACGTGGAGTTAGCCATACTGAAAATGTTTCAGCAAAATCTTCTTCTGGATGAGCTTGTGCATAGTTGTCTTCGAGATGGTACACAAACTTCTTTGAGAACTTCTTGGGTTCATAAAAAGTAGGATATGTGATTTCATGATCGCCAAAGATTGATTTTCTCTGTTTGTCGTCTTTTAGAAAATATGCATTATCCATGACATGACCACATTCATGTCTCAAAAGCTTCATGAACCAGTCATGAGTCTCCCCCTCACAAGCACCTGTAAATTCTTTTTCTAATTCAATTAGTTTTGGATGCATGAGGGTGAAAGGAACGGCAATGCCAGAGATTGAATCTGGACAAAACCACTCGTCACTTAGCCAAACTTTTGGCTTTACGAGTAATTTCTTTGCCGAGAGCTCGCCAGTAAGTTGATCTAAACAAGGAGCAAATTTACTTTTTTCAAAGCAAATATCAAGCTCCCACAACTGAGCGTTGAGAATGTCTTCACGACAAGCGAGGTCCAAATTCAATTTAATCATATTAATCTCTTCAAAGTAGTGGCGATTATAGCCCTAACCAGAAGAAATTAAAGAGATTTTAGCGACCTATGAATTATTTATCAGTTCATAAGTCGTTAATACAAACTTGGCCGTTGCGATTGATTTTTATTTTAAAATCAACGCCTTTAATCTTTGCACGAATATGGGATAAATGCGTGTTAATTGTCTTGTTTGTAACAACAACAGGGCCCCATGTACCAAGAACTAGCTCTTCTAATGTATAGATTCGCTTTTGACTTGAAATTAAGAAATTTAAAACTTTGAATTCTGTCTTAGTTAATGAAACCTCTCCATCATCAACAAAGACTGTCTTTGTGTTGGTGTTGATTCGTAAATTACGAAATCCGATCCACTCATTTTGAAAAACAAATGACATATTTCTTTTCTCCTCCCCCCTCATTTATTTACCTTAAGGGCAAGTGAGATATTACACAAGCTGTAAAATCAACAAGTTACGAATCTTATCGCTACTAATTAAAATAAGTTTGTTTAGGCTAACAATTTTAGCCATTTGACGCTTTATTCTTTAGAGATCGTGCAAACAGATTTGATTATTTCGATTAATTCTTATTCTAAAGTCAACGCCTTTTGTTTTATGACGAAGATGAGTTAAGTGAGTATTGACAGTTTTATTTGCCACTTCCACATCACCCCAAATATATTCAACTAGTTGCTCACGCGGATAGATTCTTTTTCCGCCACTTAATAAGAAATATAGTATTTTATATTCCGTCTTTGTTAATTCGATTTTGCGATCATCCACTAGAGCAAAACGATTTTGTGGATCGAGAGTTAAATTTCGAAAACTAAGTTGCTTTTCACCCGTGGCCTTGTCATTGTCATAAGCGTGCATATTCATTCTCCTCTAAAACTGTAGTTGAGAGAATTTTATTCCATTGAACAAGTCCATGTTTTTGAGGTAAAAAAAGACACATAAAGAATATTCAGTTATTAATTTATATTAAATATTATTAATCAAAAGATAAGAGAGTTTGATGGAAAACAAGAAGGCACTTTTTTGGAGTGGTGGGCTTAGCTCACTAAGTTGCTTAAAACTTTTAATAAAAGAAGGCACAAGCAAAAGTGATATTGTTCTCATTACTCTACTTTCAAAAGAAGGTAATGAAGTTGGCCATACTGGTATACCAGAGGAAATCATCTCTCTTCAGGCCAGGTATATGGGCATCAAGCTTGTCAGGCTCTACAATGATGAAATAAGTTCTAAGGTCTTAAATAAATTGAGTGAACAGGGTTACAATTTTTATAGTGGCCAAAGAAATGATAAATTTTCAAAAAATCCTATTATTGCAAATCTAAAAATAAATACACCATTTCTCGGTTTATCTTATATAAAGCTTCTTGAAGATCAAATTAATCGAGCAATTTTAACAAGTGTGGATAGAGAAGATCATCAACGTTTTCTAGGAAAAGAACTTAAAGATATTGAGATAAATTTTGATGAGATGGATATTGATACTTTTGTTGTTTTTGACCCACTCATGAGAATTCGTATTCCTTTTTCTAAAAATATCATTATCGAAAAAGATAACCACTTTATTTGTAAAATAAGAAATGTCTAATGCCAAAGTATCATCAGAGACTTTGAAATTTCTTTAACATTACTATCATACTTGCTTGCCCCTTCAGTCATATAATCGTTAGTGATCATATTTGGAGGTCTTATGAAGAATAAAAGAAAATTCTTATTTGTAGGTGCGCGAATACTTATGGGAGCCACCCTACTTTTGGGAGGAGTTACTCCAGGACTTGGCTTACTTACAGAATCTCAATACACACCTGAAGCGTTAGCTTTCATTAATTCGCTTCAAGACACCGGATATTTATACTACATGATTAAAACACTTGAGATTGTCTTAGGTACAATGTTCTTGTTAAACTTATTTGTTCCACTAACCGCTGTTATCGCTGCACCATTAGTAATTAACATTTTATTCTTTGAGCTTTTTCTTTGTAATTCATATTTAATTGCACCGATTATTCTCATCGCTTGCGAACTTATTGTTTACCGCGAACATCGAAAATTATTTAATTGGCTATTTAAATACCAGATTCATACACACACGAATGATCTCGATGCACCAGATATGATAATTCTATCTGATTTAAAAGAGAAAGATCCAAAGATGTACCAGAACGTTGTTGATTCTCAGTATTATCATAATATTTAAAACAAATATTGAGTTGGCCCGTTATCTGTTTAATTGACAGATAATGGGCTTCTTGTAACTATCTTCCTAAATAATTTATAAAGATAAAGGTGAACTCTGTGAAATTCAGAGACTGTCCCGCAACGGTTAGAGTCCGAGCCCTTCAATTTTATTATGTCTCGGAGGAAGATCATAAAAACACTACTTTATTACGCCACTGCATTCTTACCATTAACATCAATTGCACAGATTACAATTAAGGCCACAAAGCTCGACACAAGTTCAGAAAGAATAACGAGTGCTGTTACTGTAATCACTCGTGAAGAAATTGAAAACACTGATGCCACAACACTTCAACAGCTCTTACAAAGTAAAGCAGCTATCTTTATTGGCCAGACAGGTCAAATTGGATCTGCTTCTAGTCTTCGACTACGTGGGTTGCCTAGCGGTTTCTCAAAAGTTCTCATCGACAATATTGAACTAACTGATCCTACTGATATCAATAATTCATATCAGATTAATCATCTTAATCTGGATAATATTGAGAGTATTGAAATTCTAAAAGGTAGTCAGTCAATTTTATACGGATCAAATGCCATTGGTGGTGTTTTAAAGATCAATACAAAGAAAGGTATAAAGAGCTCTAGTGTTAGAGCTGAGTATGGAAGTTATAATACGGCAAAGCTTGCGGCCCAATCGAGTGGTCACATGGAAAGGCTTAGTTACGGTGTTAATTTTTCATATCTTCAATCAGATGGATATTCTTCAGTAAATGAAGATCGATTAACAAATGCTGAAGATGACTCTTATAAGAACCTAAGCTTCTCATTAAACACGAGCTATCTAATAAGTAATCAAATGGAACTAAACTACCAAGGTCAGTTCATTGATTCAGAAATCGAAATTGATGGCTTCAATTTTGTTCCACCATTTAACCCTATTGATGTGGCAGACAATGATCTAAATAAGTACAAGCAGTACAATAACTATCTGGGGCTTCGCTATAATAGCTCAGATGAGAGATTCAGCCTTACTCCAAGCATTAGGTATTCGACAATTAGAAGAGAGGATCCTCAAGGCTTCACTCCACTATTTCGCGGTGAAGAAACTGATGTAAAGCTAGATGCCACTTATGAATTCTCTAAGAGCTTAAATTCATTCTACGGTATCCAATATCTCAAACAAGATGACTTAACACTTGGAAACTATAGTGAGCTCTTCTCTGTTTATACAACTTTCAATTACGCTTACAAGAACTGGTTTTCAGATCTAGGTGTACGCTTTGATAAATTCTCAACTTTTGATTTAAATACTATCGCTAGTATTGGCCTTGGTTATAACTTCACAAGAGAACTTTCTCTAAAGGGTCATTTCTCTGGTGGATATAAACTTCCAACTCTTTATCAGATAGCAAATCAACTAGAAAATTTAGATCCAACAGACAGTATTAATAGCGAACTAACGCTCTCTTATAAGAAAATCACATATCAAGTTGAACTTACACTATTCAACTATGATTTAAAGAACCAAATTGACTACGATGCAATCAATATGGGTTATCTAAATATTGCAAAATCTGAGATTCAGGGTATTGAATTTAACTTTAATCAAGAGTTTCAAAACTCATTTACACTCGCAACTTCTTTAACAATTCAGAAAGCGACAAATAAGGTTACTAATTTGGATCTTGCTAGAACACCAAAGGCACTTGCAAGTGTAGAGTTAGGATACAGAATAAACGATTCTCAAAGAATTACAAACTGGTGGCAATATGTAGGAAAACGAGAAGACTTTGGAAGTATGCCTTCTTATGTAATCGGAAATCTTAACTATGAATATCAGAACTTTAATTTCAAAATCATTAATATCCTCGACAAGGATTATGAAAATATTCGTTACTACGGAACGATGGCACGTAGTTATTTCCTAGGCTACAAGCTCGACTTCTGATGATATTTCTTTACCATCGCAATAGCGATGGTAAAGAATATTATTGATCCAATATTTAAAAAGTAGAAGAAATTAATCGCATCCTTTGCGCCAAAATTGTCAGCAATAACACCAAAAACAAAGTGCATAATAGCAATACTTACTCCGATATAACTCATCGTCTGGGCCAATACCACGTGATTCTTTTTTGGAAAGTTATTTGAAACCCAATCAACGATAACAGGAAAACAAAAAGACATGAACAAGGCCGTCATTGGATAAAAGATATGGTGAAATTGTCCTAAACTAAAACATATCAAGCTTGTTAATAATGAAATGTAGATTAACTTATTCGATGATAATTTAATATTTAAGAAGGCAAAGCCTAGCCTTCCTAACATAAGAAATAAAAAGAAGTAAGACAGATAATTATTAGCGTTAATATCTGAATAATTATGAGCTTCAACAAGATAGAATTTCAATCGAGAAGAGAGCATGATTTCAGATGCAACATAGAAACCAGCAAATAAACCAATCATCAAATTCATTAAAAAAGCATTTGGCATTGAACCATCGTTCTCTTTTATTTCGTCATGATGAGTGTCTTCAATAAAGAAAGAATAAATAAATACTAATGCACATGGTATTAATAAGAATTTAAAGAAGTGAATCCAATCAGAATTTAAGAAATAAAATAGGGAAAGAATTTGTGGGGCCAATAAAGAGGCTACACCGTAGACACCGTGAAGTCCTGATAAGTAGCGCCTTTTATGTTCTGAAGGTGCACCATTATCAACCATGAAATTCATGGTGATACCAGTAATACCGAAACCGAATCCGGCCCACGCACCAAAGAAGAGACTCAAGTCAAAATTTAAAAAGTCTCCACCTAGTCCAATTCCAAACGTCCCTATCCCCATCATAACCATGGCCATTCGAGTTGCTCTCACAGGGCCAAAACTCGGAAGCCAAAATGAAGTAGTAAGGTATGCAATGAAAGAAGTTATGGACATCAAAGAGAATATCAATGAACCTTTATCAGGTCTAATTTGAAAATATTGTAAAAGCTCAGGATAAACACTACCGCGTCCATTATCAATAAGGCTTAAGGCCACAAGTGATAAGTATCCTAAAGAAACATAACCAAAATTTTTCAAATCAACTTCCTTCTAAATCAATTAAGCAATTAGTGACTTATCTTTGAATAGAATCCAAAGCTGATGAATTGCTCTAGTTGCAGCAAGGTGCAGTCTTTTTCTTGCAGTATTATTAACTGGATAAACATCCTTATCACAGTCAGGAATAATAACGTAATCAAACTCAAGACCTCTAATTTGCTCAACTGTTGTCACATCTACACCTGGTCTCAACGAAAAGTTCTCATCAAGTACAAGTCTAATACTTCCAACTTCTTCAATCTCTGAGTATAGCTCTCTTGCAATACTTTCTTTCGAACAAATAATAGCAATTGAAGCTTTCGGTTCACGGTTCATTAGTTCTACAAGTGCACTACTGATGAGCATTGAAGCATGCTCAAGGTGCTGCACAGACGTTTCAATGATCGGTCCTCCATCTCTTTTCGATTCAGGAAGCTCTTTTGGAGCCAATGGCCCAAGAACATTATGTGCAAAAGAAACAATTTCTTTTGGAGAACGATATGAAACATTAAGTTCTTCAACTTGCATATCATCCACATCAAGCTCAAGTGTATGACAAACATCGTGCCATGAAGTGAATTCAAAAGTGCTATCAATTTGTTGAACACTATCTCCTGCAATCGTGAAGTTTCCTTCTTGATGTTTAATTTGCCCAAGCATAATTAGTTCTGATTTTGAAAGCTCTTGTGCCTCGTCTAAGAAGATATGGCGATACGATTTAAACTCACGTCCAAAGTAGCGAAGGTGACCAAATTGCTTAACAATTAAGTAATTAAATAGCGGAAGATCATACTTATCAACAAATCCTGAAACATCTTGTCCATGATTTGCATAATCCGAATCTTTATCTAGTCCTTGAATTTGTTTGGCCGTATAAAATTTTAAATCATTTAACATGTGAGTCGTTACCATACGATTTGTCATCTCAGGTAGCCTCTCCATACGCTTTGAATCAGAAAAGATATTAAGTAATTCTTCTCTTACATTTTTAAAGCCATTTAAAATCTTTTTCACTTCAACTTTTAAAACAGAGTCACGTGTATTTTCATAAAGGTTCTTAACACGAACATAAAGTGGACGAGTGCGATCTTTAGTAAAAAACTCAAGGTCTGTCCCTTTAAGCTTCTTTTCAATATTTAATTCTTTTTCTGCTAAGTACTCATCAATAAGCTTTAGTAGCTTTGGATTTCTTTTTATTGTAACGATTGAATCAAGAGGATTATCTTCGATCTTCTTAGGAACCGAGCGCATATTTTGGAAGACAATCTTTTTAATTAGATCATCAAGAGTCGATACACGTACTTTTTCAAGTTGTGATTCAATTAAGAGTTTCTTTGATAATTTCACAAGTCCGTTATTTGGAACGATTACCATAACTTCTTCTTGGCGAATTCCATCTTCACGACAAAGCTTTGCAATTCGATATAAAGCAACTGTCGTCTTACCACTACCAGCACCACCTGTAATAAGAAGAGGTTTTTTAGCACTTTGATTAACGAGATCGTACTGAGTCTTATCAAGTAGAGAAATAACTTCTGGCCCATCAAATCCAGTGCGTCCACTACCAAGACTCTGGTTAGCACTCCCTTCTCCACCAGCAAGTTTTTGTGTTGATTCACTTAAAGAAATCCATTCTCTATCTCTTAGAACATTTGTGTTTCCTTCTCGATCAATTCGCACAAGTTGCTTGTCTCTAACAGTTAGGATTGATTTTTCTAATATATGCCCTTCGATAATTCGATCATCTAAGTCGAAATCAAAATCATCCCCCTCACCAAATTGATAGAAGATTCTCGCCATCGGTGACTTTTTCCAGTCAATAATTTTAAACTTTAACTCTTTATGTGAAAAAGGCGTATGCCCAATAAGAAAGTCTTTTAACTTTCCATTTTGTTCAATCTTAAAATGACCAAAGAACGGCGACTCTGCATTAGGTAAACTCTGGTGTTGCTCATAACGATCTGCTAGTTGATTAAGAAGGTTCATTTGCTGGATAATTCCAGGAAGGTCATCTTCCTTACAATTAAGAGATTCATCTCTAAGGGCCTTAATATTCGCTGCAATATCGGCTAATGCTGCAGCATTTAAATCTGGAACTCTATTAATTAAATCAACAGTTTGCGCAAGGAAATCATTGATCTTTTGGATATATTCTTGATTTACTAATTCACTCATTCTTTATTTGCCTTTAATCATCTAGCTTGTTAGTGTTGACCTTTAATTTTTTATATTAATAATCAACAATTAGAGGGCCCTATTATGCCAAAAGTTATCGGATTTCACTACACATTAACGAACTCAAAGAACGAAGTTTTAGACAATTCTGCTGAACATGGTCCACTAGTTTTCTTAGAAGGTGTTGGTCAGATCATCCCAGGTCTTGAAAAAGAAATCGTAGCAATGAATGTTGGTGATAAGAAAGTTATCAATGTACCTGCTGCTGACGCATACGGTAATATAAATGATGAACTAGTTATTACTGTGCAACGCTCACAATTCCCAGAGGATGCACAACTTAATATTGGTGACGTATTCCAAGTTAACCAAGACCAAGGACTTCCTCCATTTGCAGTTATTGCAATTGAAGGCGATGAAATTACTTTAGATGGTAACCACCCACTTGCAGGTGAAGACCTAAACTTTGATATTGAAATCACTGAAGTAAGAGAAGCAACAGAAACAGAACTTGCTCATGGACATGCTCATGGACAAGGTGGATGTGGCCACTAATCAATCTTTACCTTTTTTAAGTTAGAATATCGCATAGAACCTTACTAAAATTAATTTATCGATTATTGATTTGAGTGAGGATTCTATGTGGGTTAATAATTTAAGAAGGTCTCTCGCATTTTCTATATGCGCGAGTTCATTTCTTTATTCAAGTACAATCACAGCTAAGAACCTCGGCGATGACTTCAGTCTCTACGGTAAAATATCCATGGCGGCCATTGGTCAAGATGGAGCTCAATCATTAAATAATAACTCTTCTCGATTTGGTTTTAAATATAAGAGAGATGGCCTAATCGAGAAATTCACCACTGGTCTTCGTGCTGAGTTTGGAATCAATACCAGCAATACGAGCCAGAGCATACAAAGCATCCCCAACACCACGGGACGCTTTCAAGTTGACAATACTAGCGACCGGCCCTTTTCTACTAGGCTAGCTTATCTTTGGATTGAAAACGGAGATTTCAATGCCACAATAGGAAAGAACTGGTCTGTCTGGTATGACGTAACAGAAATGACTGATATCTTTATGGTCACTGGTGCCTTTGCCTCCTCTACTTTTACTGCTAATAGTGAAGTCATTGGAACTTCTCGTGGTGTAGATCTTTTGGAATTTCGCTACAAAATTGGTGACCTACATTTTGGGGCCCAAACAAAGTTTACAGGAGATGAAACGGCCGAATACGATTCTGATGGCGATGGAATTGACGATGCAGTCCTCACTCTTGAGCATTCAATTGCCGCCTCTCTAAGAATTGTTAAAAAAAATTACAAAGTTGGAATTGCAGCGATTAATTTAAATTCAAATAATAATGGAGTTGAAATTGCGAAACTTTCAGTTACCGTTGGAGCAAATTATTATTTTAAAAACCTTTTTATCGCCGCAGTCTACGGTGACACAAAAGACCTCGAATTAATTGATGGCAGATTCGTAAGAACTGATAATGTCGAGGCAATTATGGGTTGGCGCTTCAACCCATTTCACCAGATAATGATTGGATACAATTGGCAAACTTCTGATGACGATGGACTGGATGATTATGAAATGTCTAAAATTCTTGGATCATATATGTATACAAATGATCAGTATGAATTAGGTATTGAGTATGTATTTGATGATAGTGTCGATGTCAGTGGAATGCGCCCAAAGAACAATCAGCTCATTTTAGGCGCAACCATGTATTTCTAATAATTTTCAGGTGGAACTTTTTTAAACATAAAGGCCGGTATTACACTTGAAACAAGAGTGTAGATAACAAGACCTGAAATAATCTCTAAAGGAACTTCAAAGCGCTCCTTAGCAATCTGGGCCATTACTAAACCAAAGATAAGTGTCGGTAGTAATGAAACAGTAATCTCTTTACGGTCTGGCCAGAAATCCTGCATAAAGAATTTCATATTTGAGTATGTATTGAAGATTCTAAGAGGAATGAAAATTCCTAAGAATGCTAATCCAATATATAGTCCATCCATTGTAAATAGATCTTCAGTAAAGCCTACACCGGCCTTAAAGAAGTAGAATGGAATGAAGAAAGAAAAGAACATCTGTAGGTTCTTTAAAATTTCTTCTGACTTCTCAGATTTTCCAAAGTGCTTAAATTCTGAAGCAATAAATCCAACAAGGAATGCCCCTACTAGATAGTAAGTTCCGATTTTCTTTGTGATAACACCACAAATAAGTGCAGTAAGAATTAAGAAACCAACTTCTGAATCCTTTGCATATGGAGCGATATATTTGAAAAATAATTTGTAAGAAAGGGGTAAAAAGACACTAAGGGCAACTAAAATAAAGGTAGAACTACCAAGGTTAACTAAGCTCTCCGACTGAAGAGTAATAAATAGCAGTAAGATGGCAGAGATCTCCTTAGAAATTGCTTTTGATCTAATCCAGTACTCCTGCCCTTCACTAAATCCATAATTCTTTAGTGAGTTTAAGATGAAGCCTGTTGAAGGAGTCATGATACCAAGTGCAATTAAAGTAGCTGCACGGAAACTAATTGAAAAGAAGAAGTGAATCCCAAAAGCAACTATAAGTGTGATGGAGATAGTCTGGGTAACCCCGGATAGGAGCTCTTTCCAATTCTGCTTCAGTTCTTCAAATTCAACTTCAAAACCAGCGAATAAGAATAAAGATGTGATCCCCAAGCGAGAAAGCATTAGTAGTAGATCATCATTTTGAAACCATCCAAGCCCAAGACCAGCAGCAATCCCTAAGAAGATTGATGAGATACCAATTGGGATTTGGAATCGAAGTAAAAGTTTTGGAAGAATGAGAAGAATTGTAAACAGTAATAAGTACTGTACTTCCGTATTCTGCAAGTTAACCATTATTGTCTCTCCATGTATTCAACGTATGATCCCGGGAAGATGCGAACTTCCCCCTTATCCACTTCGTAAACATTTTCAGCTAATTCACTAAGAAAGTGTCTATCGTGGGATACAAACATTACTGTTCCCTCATAACGTTTAAGTGCATCCAGTAGAACCTCTCTTGATTTAATATCAAGGTGGTTTGTCGGCTCATCTAGAACTAAGAAATTATTATTTTGCGAAAGTAGTACGGCCATAACAAGACGAGACTTCTCTCCCCCTGAAAGGTACTTAACTTTCTTATCAACGTCTTGGCCTCTAAATAAGAAGGCCGCAAGTAGGTTTCTAACATACCCATCACTTGCCATTGGTAGATCTTTTCTAACTTCATCAAAAACACTTGATTCTGGATTTAGAACTTCCAGTGAGTATTGAGAGAAGTATCCGATCTTGATACTAGGGCCAATCGCTACTGTTCCAGCAGTTGGTTCAGTATGAGCAGTAATACACTTTAAAAGCGTTGACTTACCCGCACCATTTACACCAACTACGGCGATTTTATTTGTTCTTTTAACTGTTGTTGATAGTCCATGAAAGACTTCATGCGCACTTCCGTCAGACAGTGGCCATGATTTTGAAAGATCTTTAATGATAACAACATCATCCCCACCTCTTGGAGGCGTTGGGAATTGAAAGTTAATTGTTTCTTCCTCAGCAGGAACTTCAATACGATCAATTTTTTCAAGCTTCTTCACTCGAGATTGAACTTGAGCAGCATGTGAAGCACGTGCCTTAAATTTTGCAATGAACTCTTCTTCTTTTGCTAGCATATCAGCTTGACGAGAAGCTTGAGCAATTAATTGTTCACGACGAAGGTCTCTTTCTTTCTCGTAGAAGTCGTAATTACCTGTATAAGTCGTAATTCTCTTATGAGCAATTTCCACAATCTTATTACAAACATTATTCATGAAATCACGATCGTGGGTCGTCATAAAGATTCCGCCCTTAAAATTCTTTAGCCAGTCTTCAAGCCAAAGAATCGATTCCATATCGAGGTAGTTGGTAGGCTCATCCATTAGGATAAGTTCAGGATTAATTACAAGAACACGAGCAAGAGCAATACGCATCTTCCATCCACCAGAGAAGTCTTCAATCATCTTATTATGATCAACAGGCATAATCCCTAGTCCTGTTAGAACTTCCTCAGCACGTGTTTCAAGATCATAGCCACCACGCTTTTCAAACTCTGACTGAACGTCTCCCATTTTCATCAGGACATCATTCATCTCATCGTCACTCATATTGGCACAATCAGCTAACTTGTCTTCAAATTCTTTAAGCTGTTGTGCTAGCTCAACAACTTTTACGTCTCCAGACATAACGACTTCTTTTGCCGTCTGTCCTGCCATCTCCCCTACTTTTTGAGAGAAATAGGCCCAACGCAATTTATCAGGAAAAGAGATTTGACCTTCATCAGGTTTCTCCTCACCAATAATCATACGAAATAAAGTTGTTTTCCCAGCTCCGTTTGGACCAACTAGCCCAACCTTTTCGCCTGGATTTATTTGAAAGCTTCCACCGCTATATAAGGTTTCACTACTTTGGATTTTTGAAATATTGGAAACATTTAACATATGCTGTAAATCCCACTCAACTTTTAATATTTATTTAGCTGCTATTTAATCTGAATATACGAATAAGTTCAGTCTAGCATGGCACTTCTAAATATGTCTTTAAGATTCGACACTTTTAACGCATTTAATCGTTTGGAAATCAGCTATTTAGCCTTATAATTTGCCTATGACTTTAGAAAATATATTCGTTGATACACAAGGTGAAATTAAAAAATCAGTTTATGTCACATTAGTACTGATTCTTTTCTATTTAACTAACCATATCTTTTCTTTCATTTTGAAAAAGACTAGTAGCATAAATATTGAAACGAAAAGACGCTATGTTGTTAACACAAATATTTCGTTAACGATTATCTTCGTCTTTATTACTCTTTATATTTATTCAACTGAGTTGAAAAACCTGGCCTTCTCACTTGCCGCCCTAATGGTTGCCATAGTCCTCATCACAAAAGAACTCTCTCTTAATATTATGGGTGGTATCTATAAGACGTTTTCTGGTGGATTTATTATTGGGGATACTATTGAGATTGATGGCAAGCGCGGAAGTGTTATCGACCGAGATCTATTCACGACAACTCTATTAGAAGTTGGACCAAATAAAACATCTCACAACTATACAGGACGCTCTGTTATTATTCCAAACTCAATATTCTTAACAAATCGAGTAACGAATGAATCATTTTTAAAGAGTTTTGTTCTTCATACTTTTAAAGTTGTTCTCTCTCCAGATTGTGATTGGGAAAAAGCGGAGAGAATTCTTCTTGAGAAATCAGAATTCTATTGTTCTGAATATTTTGAGCAGGCCCAAGTTGTTTTAAACAAACTATTCACAAAATCTCACTTAGAAACACCTATTCTAAAACCACGTGTTCAAATCAATTTTACTAGTAAAGATGAGATCGAACTCAATGTTAGAATAACGGCCCCAGCAAGAACGAAAGGCTCTGTAGAACAGAAGATTCTTAAAGATTTCTTGCGAGAGTTTTATAAGTAAGAGACTGGTGCCAAACTGTCTCTAGACAGCGACTTTCAATATAAGATATTTAACCCCTACAATTTCAGTAGGGAGAAATTATGAAAAATATCTTAAGAATATTCTTATTCACACTAATCTCAATTACGTGTATTCAGGCCAATGGAGCTCCTACAGAGCTTGCCCCATTTGATCAAGCTGGTTCATATTTTGATGAAGACCAAGGGCTTATCATCGGAAGTGATGGACTTAGATACTGGCACCAATCTAACAATACAATGAAGAATGAGAATGGTGTTATTTTCAAATTCAGACTTTTCTCGATTAAAGCATCCGATGGTAAAAGATATAGGAAAGCATCAAAAACTCATATCAAAGAAAATTGGGAAGCTAAGCGCTATCCAGTAAAACTTAGTCAACGTATGCTAACAATTAGAGAAGATGCTGGAGTTGATTTTAAAGAACTATCTAATGCCATTGAAAATGGAGATAGCATCTATCTTTCTAAGCAAGAAAGAGATTCACTATCGGCTTACTTAAGGGTTAGACAACATGAGCAAGATAGCTGGGATGGTAGCTTTAGAACGAATCGTACAGGTAGAACAACATGTACAACTCATGGAATGAATACAGTTTGCACAACAACTTCATATTAAAAAAAAGCCTTCTTACGAAGGCTTTTTTATTTTTTAATTTAAATCTTTATTTAATTTTTTAAATTCTTCACCAATTCGTATTTCAAGCTTCTTATCTGATTCGTTAAACTCTTTTACGATAGCATCAGTTGTCGTTAGACGATAGGCAAAGACAGTAAGCTTATTCGCTTTATTATTCTTATACTCTTTATCCATACTCTTCATATGCTTTAGACGATCATCTAAGAAGAAGACTGCTTTATACTTCTTGTTAATCCCTGGACGATTAATTAAGTGAGTAAGCATTTGGCCCTTATTAAGTCCTGAAGTCATAAAGATACCATCAGCATAACGTACTTCTCTTCCTTGTAACTTTGTCATAAATGGAAGTCTTGGGGCATTTACTTTATTAAGATTAATTCCATTCTTATTCATTTCTCGAACTGTTGCAGGATAATTAACAGGACCTCTAGAAGTGATAGAAGTTACTCCGTAACCTGTCTCTTGTAGTTTTTCGATCAGTCTTGGAATTTCTTTTTCAACTAGAATCATATCAGAAATAAATGTTGCTTTATAAGAGTACTCAAGCATTTCATTAACTGACTTGGCAATACAATGAACCGGACAACCATTGTTAATTTGTTCCTTCTGCCAGTTATACCACTGATCACTACCGAAGCTTGTTTTGAATCTTAAAAGAGTGTTATCGATATCATAGACAACAAGAACATCACTTGTTTTTAATTTATTCTTCTTAGTATACTCAACAATCTTCTTATAAAAGTCAGAGTGAGAAGCTATCTCCTGATAAGATAGGGCGCTAAAAGCGATTAAAATAGAAATTATATATTTCATCATGTCTCCTTTTCTTGACCAGCAAGCATACCAGTAAAGGAGGCAAAATAAAAGCCTTCCATAACGGAAGGCTTTATATGCAAAATATACAGAAAGTATGTTTATATTGACTGATTAAGACGCCATATCATCATAGTCCATCCACGCATCGTTTGGTTCGAGGATTTCCATGTCTTTGTGAGCCATCTTTTTCTTATTAAGCATTTTTTCTTTCTTTCTTTGTACCTGTTTTTCAATCTTAGCAACAACAAGATCAATGGTCTTATATAGGCTATCAGAGTGAGCTTTCGCATGGTAATCGAACTTCGGTCCAATTACTTCGACTTCGGCATAGTGTTCGCGACCATCCCTAACCTCACAACTCCATTTTAGATGTAGATTTCCATCAAGGTACTTTGCGATTTTTTCTGACTTTTCTTGGATTCTCTCATCAAGTGCTGGCGTATGATCTAGGTGTCTAAAACTTACTGTTACTTTCATAAAATACGTTCTCCTCTATGTGTATAGTATCTTGGCTAAACCTATCGGCAGTTTCTCCAAAATATCGAGCTATTTTACTTTTCTTTTTGACGACGACAAAATCCCAAGCATTTCTCTATACTTAGCGACTGTACGTCTCGCAACCTTCACATCTTCTTGGCTCAAAAGGTCGGCAATCTTTTGATCCGATAAAGGTTTCTTCTCATTTTCATTGTCGATAAGTTCCTTAATTTTTAATTTTAGAACTTCACCTGCAACGTCGATTCCACCTTTGTCTCCACCGATTCCCGCATTGAAAAAATACTTCAATTCAAATAGGCCAATTGGTGTATGCATATACTTATTTGAAGTAGCACGAGACACTGTTGACTCGTGAACTCCCAGCTCATTAGCAACATCTTTTAGAACCATAGGCTTTAAATGTTTTGGCCCCTTCTTAAAAAATTGCTGCTGCTTTTTCACAATTGATTTTGCCACTTGATCAATTGTACGCTGTCTCTTATTTATAGACTTTATTAGCCATAAAGCCGACTTAAGTTTTTCTTCTACGAATTCTTTAGCTTCTTTATTTTTCAGGGATTCTGCTTGATTAAGCATATCCTGATACATTTTAGAAATTCTTAATCTTGGTACACCATCGTCATTAACCTGAACAACGAACTCTCCCCCTACTTCAACAACAAATACATCTGGTGTTACGTAATGAGTATCTCCACCACCTACAAGACGTCCTGGTTTAGGGTGAAAATTATGAAGCAGTTTTGCTGTTTCAATAATCTGTTCTTCTGATACTCCAGTGTCTGCAGTGATTTTCTTATAATCTCTATTTTTTAGATTTGTTAAATGAAAACGAATTAGCTTCTCTAAAAGCGGTGAACGCTCTTCTGCAATTCTTGCTTGAGCTAGCAGACAGTCAACAAGGTCTTGAGCACCACAGCCAACTGGATCAAGACGCTGAACAATTTCTAAAATATCTAGACAGTGCTCACGCTCTAATTTTGTTTTTTCAATAAGCTCATCAAATGGACATGACAGATAGCCATCATCATTGATATTTCCAATAACCTCAATGGCAAAATCAATTTCGACATCGTTTAAAGCTTCCATACGAAGCTGCCATTCAAGGTGTTCAGCAAGGGACTCTCCCTTTGAAACCATATTTTCATAATTGGGCATATCGTCTGGACTAAGAGAAGGTGCGGCCATATTTGGCTCGTATGTCGTCGAGTTATAACTATCGACATACTTTTGCCAATCCATATCATCGCCACTACTCATCATGGCCTCTTCTTTAAAATCGTCGGCCTTAGCTTCTTTAGTTTGACTCTCTAATTTATCAAGTTTGTAATCACTTTCACCAGGTGAAAACTCTTCCAGCATTGGATTTTCTACCATCTCCTTAGCGATGACATCTGTCATTTCTAAATGGCTTAATGTCAGTAATTTAATCGCCTGCTGAAGCTGCGGCGTCATCACGAGCTGCTGAGTTTGACTGAGATTCTGCGAAAGTTTTGTGGCCATATTGGTTCCTTATTCTTAGTAACCAGACCAGCTTATTTGCTTGGTCTAGCTACATTCTAAATTCTTCACCAAGATAGAACTTCCTTGCTCTTTCATTGTTTACAATTTCATCCGGTGTCCCACTTACAAGTAATTCTCCACTACTCATAATAAACGCGCGATCAACTACTCCTAATGTTTCTCTCACGTTGTGGTCGGTGATTAGTACACCGATATTCCTTCTCTTTAGACTGTTAATAACACTTTGAATGTCATTAACTGCTAACGGGTCAACTCCAGCAAAAGGCTCGTCGAGAAGAACAAACTTAGGCTCAAGTGCCAGAGTTCGTGCAATCTCAACTCTTCTTCTTTCACCACCGGAAAGAGCTGAACCAAGAGATTTTCTAATATGTCCAAGTCCAAAGTCTGCTATCAAGTTATCAAGAAGTGTCTTCTTCTTGGCCCTTGGTAGTTCTCGATTTTCTAGTACCGAGAAGATATTGGCCTCAACTGTTAAATCTCTAAAGATGCTGGCTTCTTGTGGAAGATAACCAACTCCCTTTAATGCCCTAATATGAATTGGTTGCTCTGTTAAGTCTTCGCCAGATAAATCTATTGTTCCTTCATCTGCCTTAACTAGCCCTACCATCATATAAAACGATGTTGTCTTACCAGCACCGTTTGGGCCGAGTAGTCCTACGACTTCTCCTTGCTTAACATCGATTGAAACGCCTTTTACGACTTCTCTGCCGCCGTAGACTTTCTTTAAACCATGAGCTGATAATTGTGCGATTTCTTCAACCATGCTGCTATTACCTTATTTTAAAGTTCGTATTAGCATCATCAACTTCTATGGTCTCGATGTCACGCCTAAGAACAATTGTATTTCCTTTTAAAACGTCTTTCTTTTGATAAACCCGTGGGAGACCAAGCAGAACAATTTTATCCTCTGCCATATATCCCTCAAGTCGCTCACTAAAAGCCTTTCTTTTAAAAGGAACTTGTCCCTTAGGAGAAACAGTTTCCTCAATGACCACATCGTCATATAGTGCATAATACTTGAGTTTTTTATTGTAGTTATCTAGATAGATTTCGCCATTTCGGGCACTTGCAAGTAGTTGAGATTTCTGAAATTTTACATTTCCACTCATGTTGGCATTGCGATTGCTTTTATCAACAATAATTGAGTCTGCAAAAAACTTAACCGAGTCCTCATAGGCCCTCACTCTTTGCACCCTTCCCTCAACATTTCCGTCATAAGTTCCAACTTCTGTCACAAGATTATAACTTAGCTCATCTGCATTTACCGCGACTTCATAAGCCGAATCAAAATCTTTTGAAATCGATTCTGTCTTGCCACGGAAATTCACAACCTGAGAATTATCTGAATAATTCATACTCTCTGACTTAATACTCATATTGCGATTTCTAAGAACGACCTTTCCTCTAAGAGAAAGATATTTTTCCTTTGCGTTCAAGACACCAGTGTAAGCATCGTAATACATTGGCTCTGCTTGATGATCGTTAATAAGAACCCCATTAGGCTCTGTTAGAATAAGAACATCTGTTGTTAAATTTTGAGAAACCTCTGCCGCTTCAAGGTGATAGCGAGCATCTTTATCTGTCTTTTTAAAGTACTTAACATTTTTAAAATACGAATAAATATCTTGGTTCAAAAGATCCGTCATCGACTGTTCTAAGTCCTCGTCTTCGTAACGGCTAAAGAGTCCAAATAATGTTGATGTCATGATGCCAATAAGAAATAACCAGATTGACAAACGTTGTCCAACGCTTAGCAAAAACAACTTCCTTCAGTTTATGTAAATAATCAGCTATTTACGTCCTTCTATTTTACGACAAATAAGTGCGTCATGCCAATTGTAAGTATTGAAGTCTTTTCCATTGGTGGTGTATTTGGTAGACTTAATCGCTCAAGAATACACAACACTTAAGGGAATCAATAACATGACTTTAGAGATTGAAAAAATCGTTGCCGAAGGCGTAAAGCTTACACCAATGATGGCCCAATATCACGAAATCAAAGTGAACTATCGTGACCATATGCTAATGTTTCGCATGGGTGACTTTTACGAAGTCTTCTTTGAAGATGCAATCAATGCATCTAAAATTCTAAATATTGCACTCACTCACAGAGGAAAACTTGGTGAACACAAAATTCCTATGGCAGGAATTCCACACCATGCAGCTGCAACTTATATCGATCGCTTCTCAAGCGAGGGTCTTAAAGTCGCAATTTGTGAACAAGTCGAAAACCCAAAAGAAGCAAAAGGGATTGTTAAAAGAGCTGTTACTCAAGTTGTCTCTCCAGGGATGCCTTACGATCTCGATAAAACAGATTCAAAAGAAGACCAATTCATTCTTGCCTGTAATGAAGTAAATGGCCGCTTTGAAATTGTTGCCATTGATTTTACAACTGGATTCTTCAAAGGTTTTATTCTTGATAGCTTTGAAGACTTTATTGAAAAAATTCGCGTCCTTCATCCTAAAGAGTTCATTACATACTTAGGACAGTGGGATAAGTATGAGAGTGTCGCTACTCTTAATGAGCACAATGGAACTCTTGTCACTCACCTTTCAAAAGAATATTTTAATGAAAAGTACTCAAGTGTTTATCTTGAAAAGTTAATTCCAACTTATAAACGTGATCAACTTTTAAATGAAAACCAAAGTGTTCTCGGCCCAATTGGAGCGCTTTCATATTATATTTGTTCGACTCAAAATCATGAAGAGTTCACTCACCTCCACGCTTTCAGTCTATCTGATCGCACGGGTAGCATGAAGGTTACAATTCCTACTCTTACAGGATTAGAGATACTTCCAAAGTCACGTGAAACTTATAAAGACTCACTTCTTGGCTTTATGGATAAGACAAAAACATCAATGGGTTCAAGAAAACTAAAAACTGTTTTCACAAACCCACTAACAGATCGAAAAGAAATCACAAATCGTCTTGATACAATTGAGTTCTTTTTAAAACATGATGATCTTTTACAAGATACTCGCGAGGCTTTAAATAACGTTCGCGATCTTGAAAGAATCCTAGCGAAGGCTGCGACAAACCGTGCAAATGCTGGGGACCTTTTAAATATTTCAAGTGCAGTGGATGTGTACGAAGAATTAACAAATTCGCTAAGTGAGCTTCCAACTAATGTCTTTAAAGAAATGAAGACGGAAGATAAAACGAATTTATTCAAGCTTCGTGATGATATTAAAAAGACAATTAACGATGAAATAGGTGCAAATCTCGATAAGGGTAACTTAATCAGAGAAGGCGCAAATGAGACACGTGACCACCTTGCAAAGATTTCTCAAAATACGGCCCAAGCTCTAGTCGAACTAGAAAATCGCTACCGCGAAGAAACAGGAATTCAAAAGCTACGTATTAAATCAAATAATGTTGCTGGCTACTTCATTGAAGTTTCTAAAACTCATTCAGATAAAGTTCCTGCAAATTTTATTCGCAGACAAACTCTTGTTAACTCTGAGAGGTACGCAACTGAAGAGCTAACTCAATTTGAAAAAGAAGTTGTTGTTGCACGCGAAAAGCTAGAGAAACTTGAAAGAGAAATCTTTAAAGGACTAATTAAGCAGATCACGGATTTAAGCCATGCAATTCAAATGCTAGCAAATATCCTATCTGCAACAGATACTCTTCAATCACTTTCTTGGATTGCACGAAACGAAGAATTCTCAAGACCAACTATTTCTGAAAAGTCTCGTGACATGGATATTCGCGGAGCATGGCACCCACTAATTAAAGCTGCCATCAAAGATCAATTCATTCCGCACGACCTTAAACTTAATGATGAAACATACTTCGGTCTTATTACTGGTCCCAACATGGCCGGTAAAACAACAGTTATGCGTGAGATTGCTATTATCCAACTTCTAACACAAATTGGATCATTCGTTCCTGCAGACAATGCCAAAGTTAGTATTTGCGACTTCCTATTCAGTCGTCTTGGTGCAAGTGATGACATCCTAAAAGGACAATCGACTTTTATGGTGGAAATGGCCGAAACAGCTGAGATCCTAAGACACGCAACAGATAAGTCACTTATCATTCTTGATGAAGTGGGACGTGGTACTTCAACTTATGATGGCCTTTCAATCGCTTGGGCCCTAGTTGAACACTTCATTGAGAACACAAAAGCACTTTGTCTATTTGCAACTCACTACCATGAGCTAATTGATCTTGCGGATCGCTACCCAGAGGCAAAAAACCTTACAGTAGAAACGCAAAACCATAGAGGAAATGTTAAATTTCTATACCGTCTCGTTGAACAAGCCGCTTCACAATCATTTGGTATCTACGTTGCCAAACTTGCAGGCCTTCCTCCAACTGTACTTAAGCGTTCACAATCAATTCTTAAGAGCATGGAAAAGGAATCAAGCGTATCTCAAGCCTTACTTGATAGTGATCATAGCGAACAATTAGATTTCTTCAGTGTACAAACACCAGCAGAAATACCTGAGTACTTGAAACAAGTTGAGGATCACTTATCAAAAGTCGATATCAACAACTTAACTCCTATTCAGGCCCTTAATAAGCTTAATGAATTAGTTGATCAAATTACTTTAAACTAGAAATATTTGCCAAGGGCGCTTTCTTAAGCGTCCTTTTTTTTACTCTCCTGCGTTCATACCGATAAACACTGTATGAGCACGAATAATAAGCTATCTGAAATTTACGATTACTACAAAAAAAGCAAAGCCGCTAAGAAGATAAGACAAGATCGTCTTAGAAAGAGATTCTACGCTTTTATCCTAGATATTTATCTTGTGGTTTTTGCCAATAAGGCACTAACTTTTATTTGGCTTTCATTTGTAAATAATTTCATTTCAAATATTTCGACTTCGCCAAAGGTTTCATCAATGGCATTTCAGAGTCAGACAACACAATTGTCATTAGCTATTATGTTCTTTAGCTACTTCTTCTTTTCTTACTACTTAGGAAATGGACAGACTTTAGGGAAAGCATTTTTCAAGTTAAAGGTTGTGAAGTCACACGATATAACTGAGCCATTAAGTGCCCTTGATTGCTTTGGACGCTCAATCGGCTATGTTTTCGCTAACCTACTTTTCTTTTTACCACTTGTGATCAACTTCTTAAGGCATGATCAAAAAGGTGTGCAGGACTTCATCTCTCAAACTCATGTGATCAGTACAGAAGAATTCGCTTATGCACTAGCAGAGATCCAAGCAGATACCGAGCCAGTTGAAGAAGTTGAACAAATCAGCCTATTCGGTTAGGGGCGCGGGTACCAATCGAGAATTCGGATACTTAACTAAGAATTACTTCTTAAATTCACAAAAATACAATAACGAACACTCCATAAAGCGATGCTTCGAGGCTAATTCATTAAAAATTTCATGGAAAAGTGAGAATTAGATATGATTCTCTCTTCTATATAATTGAATTCTCGATTGGTACCCGCGCCCCTAAAGTTCGAGATTGGCGAAGATCTCGCTGGCACGGCCCACGACACGTGACTTTAGTTTTTCGTCACAGCTCACTGACTTACTCGGACGACTCCCCTCACACTCTTTTTGATATGGCTTCATAACTGTCTTATTAGCAACCTTAGACTTGTTATAGCCTTCACTACTTCCATTAAAGAGATCACGCTGAGAACTATCACTTGAATCCCACGGTCTTTTCACACAGGCCTTATGCTCACCTTTTTGCGTACGACGAGAACGCTCCTCTTTATGATCGAGTATAATCTCAAGTAAAGATTCATCAGAATTTTCAATACGATTTTTAATCTTATTCTTTGTCGTTTTAACAAAAGTTTTTTCTAAACTAAGGGCCATAATATTCTATTTTATCTGCCCCTATGATTTCGTGCAACAAAGAACTTACTGGTCTCCGTAAAGGCTATTAATACTGGCCTTTAGCTTCTCCATGCTCTTGGTTCTTAAAATTACTTCATCACTATTTAAGAGAACTTCAACTTCTCGATCAACTGTCTTTCCACCTTTTCTCACAATATTATCTAGAACAGAAATGCTACAACCATTTCTCCCCTCAATATAATTGTGTTTTACATTTGAGTTTTCTGTACGCTCAGACATTTGAAGATTTCGCCTGGTCTGTCTTTCAAGAATATATGCAATTGAAGCAGCATCACATAACTTCGCTAACTCAAGACGAGAAACATCTTTGTAGCAATCATCCTGAACAAGTCCAAGGATGATGAGCTCTTCTTTCGCAAAATTATCAAGAAGCCCTTCTCTATGAGCAACTTCGAGGTAATCCCTTGGGTACATACCATCAGCACAAACCGTATCAATACTTCCACCTAGGGCCTGGTAATGAAGAAGATTATTCATATTATTAAAAATGGCAGAGCTTTTGAGATCTTCCATGATGGCCTGCTGCTCATAAGAGCCAAATAAATTACTAGAAGTGGCCATTGCTGGATATGTAGAACTTATCGTTTCTTTCATATGATTAGTATTGAGATAAATCCCTTTAGCAAATTCACATGCCAGATTATCTCCTAACCCATTTCGATAAGACTCTGCCACATCAATATGCTTTGATATTAAATCAGAAATCGGAGATGGTTTCCCTCCAAGTGATCTTGAAAGAATCTCTTGTCTAATTAACTCCATAACCTTTGTATCATCAAGTCCCCCAGATTCGAGAGAAAGCTTTAATAATTTATAATAGTCGTCTGAAAGGTTTCCATTGGCATCCATACCTATATAACGAGGATATTGATTTGCAGCCTTTGCAAGTTTGGCCCCTTTGTAATTTTCTTTAAGATAACTAATTAGTCCATCCACATCACCTTCGAAAGTAATATAGGCCTTTG
Organism: Halobacteriovorax sp. RT-1-1; assembly: GCF_047085455.1. Taxonomy (NCBI): domain Bacteria; kingdom Pseudomonadati; phylum Bdellovibrionota; class Bacteriovoracia; order Bacteriovoracales; family Halobacteriovoraceae; genus Halobacteriovorax; species Halobacteriovorax sp. RT-1-1. The sequence goes on along the minus strand of NZ_JBKIXZ010000001.1, from coordinate 864,439 downwards.
CTAACTCAAGATCTTTATACGACTCATTATCGACAATATAGCCAGAAGCTTGGGCCGAACGAATAAGACGTTCGATAGCGGGATTTACTTTATAGAAACCAGTATTTGTTTCTACATTATATTCATAGTATGGAGCTGTGGAATTACTTATAATCTCAGTTACCAATTTTTCACGCTCACTACGACTTAACTCATTCTTTGGATCAACACTTGCGAAATAACTTTCTAAGTCCACTGTATCATTAGCTGAATGGGATATATGATACTGTAATTGATTTTTTGCAAATGCAGATGCAATCGCTTTTTTATCTGGCATTTTCAGATTAACACCGTAATTCGTAAAGCTGCCCCCCATGCCCATTCCCATACCAGGATAGCCACCCCCAGAAGAGTTCATATTTTGATTCTGTTCTTGAACCATGACACATTCAACACATGCATCCATCTCGGCAAAGTCTTCGAACTTATCATCAAAGGCAAAGGTTAAAAGAGAACAAATTGATATCGTGGCGATTTTAAGTGCTTTCATACTCGACTATTCGGAGTGAGTAATTTGTACGCTTAAATAATTAATGAACTAAATAAAATTAGGAAAAATCATCCAAGCTAAGACATTATCACAATTAGGGACAAACTAATAAATGCCACAATATTGAGAATAACGCCAAAGCTAATCATACGATTCATAGGGACGAGACCTGTTCCATAGACAATTGCATTTGGTGGTGTGGCAACTGGTAACATAAAGGCCATATTACAACTAAAGGCCACGACAAAAGCCGCAGTAATACTTGAATAATTTGCTTGAGTTGCTGCTGCAATCAGAATTGGAACTAAAACATTGGCCGCAGCAGTATTGCTTACAAGCTCAGTGAGTAATATTGAAATTCCAACAACAAGAACAAGAAGAGCAGCAAAGCTCCAGTTACTAAAAATACTAATCAAGTTATTTGCCACAAAATCGGCAATTCCTGTTTTAAAAAGTGTCGATCCTAGAGAAAGACCAGAGCCAAAGAGTAACAGTGTTCCCCAATCAATCGTCTTAATATCATCTTGATCTAATAATTTTGTACGACTATAAATTGGTGTCATAAAGAGAGTACAAGCAGCAATGATAGCAACCATCCCCGCTGTTAAATATTTTTGTACATATATTGAAACGATATGCCCCTTACCTAATATGAGAGAGCATAAACTTGGAGCAAACCATAAGAAAATTGTAATCGTAAAAATGAGCATTAAGCGTATTTCGTTATTTGTAATTTTATTATTCTTACCTAAGCTCATCATGAGATCATTCTTATCAACTTTCTTAATATCTTCAGTAATTTTTCTCTTTGCATAGAAGAATAAAATTATTGAAAAGAAGATTGTCAGGGGAAAGCCAAACTTGCACCAATCCCAAAAAGTTAAAACTTGATTTGTATGCTGCTCAAGTAGTCCCATTGTAATAAGGTTTGGAGGAGAACCAATTGGAGTGGCCATTCCACCAACGGATGCTGCATAGGCAACAATTAACAAAAAATACTGCTTTGTCTTTTCTTCTTTCACTTTAAAAGACTTAAGTAAGCCAAAACCGATTGGCAGCATCATTGCAGTTGTAGCGGAATTTGAAACCCACATCGAAAATAGACAAGTGACACCAATAACGACGGCCAGAGTACGATTGAAGTCGCCATCAATGAAGCGAGTATTTAGAATCGTCACCGATAATTTTCGATCAAGGCCAAGCTTCTCCATCGCACGCGCTAAAAGAAATCCTCCCATAAACAGAAAGATAATCTGAGAGCTAAAACTACTGAAGGCTTCTTCAAAAGAAACCACACCAAATAGAACAGTCAGAGCAACTCCCATCATTCCTGAAATAAATAAAGGAGTACTTGAAAGAAGCCATTGAATAACAACATAAGAAAATATTGCTAAGAATGTTTTTGCATTAGTTTCGAGCTGTAAATCTGAAGTATAGACTAAGAAGAAAGCGACGATTCCAAGAAATTGAAAAACCACCGACATTGTCGAGCTATGTTTCCACTCATGTAAGAATTCACGGTACAAGCTTTTAAACATAGATCAATATTCCAAAAAAGAGGCCCTCCTAATAAGAGGGCCTTCTACAATTATTTTAAGAAACCAAAGTGTAGTTCATCAGTCTGCTCTTTTGAAGGAACAGATGGTGCATTCGACATCATATCACTTGCTGTCGTTGTCTTAGGGAACGCGATTACATCACGAATATTATCAGTTCCGGCCTTAACCATTGTGATACGGTCTAGACCTAGAGCAATACCACCATGTGGAGGTGTTCCGTACTTAAGCGCATTTACAAAGAACCCAAATTGATTAGCAACTTCTTCTTCACTCATACCAAGAACTTCAAACATTCTTTCCTGAACTGCACCGTTGTGAATTCTAATTGATCCACCACCAAGCTCGTACCCGTTACAAACGAGGTCGTATGCTTGAGCAGGAAGGTCGCGAAGAGTTTTATTGCTAACATTGATCTCTTCGTTCATAAATTTATCCATTTCACTAATCTTAGGAGAAGTGAATGGGTGGTGTTTTGCATAGAATCTTGATTCATCAGTTTCAAAACATGGGAAGTCATTTACCCATAGGAATGCGTAACCGTCTTTGATTAGACCAAGCTCGCGCCCTAGGTGGCGACGAAGAGCATCTGCACTATCGTGTACAATTCCCTCTTGATCTGCAAAGAATAGCCATGTTCCATTTTTTGCATCTCCATCTAAATCAGAAAGACTTGATAAACTTGCAAGAACCTCTTCAGTAATGAATTTAGAGATACCACCAGAAACGGCACCATCTTCAACTTTAAAGAATGCAACACCTTTTCCACCGTGAGGTTTTACAACATCAACGAATCCATCAAGAATCTTACGAGAAAATGTTCCCATTGAAGCTGGTACGAACATCGTCTTAACCATTCCACCACTTTCAATTGCTGATTTGAAAACACCAAATTCAGTATCTTTAAAAATGTCTGAAACAATATGTTGCTTTAATCCAAAACGTACGTCTGGCTTATCTGAGCCGTAGTCTCTCATTGCATCGTTGTAATGCATAACTGGAATTTCAAAATCAGCGCCTAATTCAAAGATATTTCTCATAAGATCAGTTGCGATATTTTTCATATACTCTTCAGTAGCAAATGAAACCTCAATATCGATTTGAGTAAACTCTGGCTGACGGTCAGCTCTTAAGTCCTCGTCACGGAAGCACTTACAGATTTGGAAGTACTTATCAGTTCCACCAATCATAAGAAGTTGTTTAAGTGTCTGTGGCGACTGCGGAAGAGCGTAAACGTGACCAGGGTGAACACGAGATGGAACAACGTAGTCACGAGCACCTTCTGGTGTCGACTTATAAAGAATTGGTGTTTCAACTTCGATGAAGTCGTTTGCACTCATTGTATTTCTTACGTCTAGAGTAATTTTAGAACGAAGCTTTAGAATATCTTGAAGCTTCTTTGTTCTTAAATCTAGGTAGCGGTACTTAAGCTTGTTATCTTCTGTCGCTTCAGTTGCACCATATGGAAGAAATGGAATATTATTAATATCACACTCTGATAGAACTTCTAGTTCAGTTACGTGAACTTCAACTTCTCCTGTGGCCATATTCTTATTTAGCGCTTCTTCAGGACGTCCTGCAACAGTCCCAATAACCTTGATAACTGATTCAAGATGACATTTTTTAAGAAGATCAGCGTCGCCCTTGAAGTTTGTGAAGTTAAGTTGAGTTACACCAAATTTATCTCGTAAATCGATAAAAGTTAGACCACCTAGGTCGCGGTTCTTATTTACCCAACCGCATAGTGTTACTACATTACCGATGTGCTCGGCCCTTAATTCTCCTAAATTGTGAGTTCTCATCAAACCCTTAATCTGTGACATGCTAATCCTCTTGATATATAGTTTTTTGGTATGAAATTTATAACAAATTCTTCACATATTCTCAGTACATTTTTTGTATTTCTACTATTAACGCTAGGCACACATTCACATGCCCAATTTATTAATCCGAAGTGGGCCGAGAAGATCATGATTACGCCAAAGAAGAATGAGATTAAAGTCTCTTGGGCAGTATCAGAAGAGGAAAAGCAACAAGGCCTAAGTGGACTAAAGGCCAACAAGATGAAGAAAAGTGAAGGCCTCGTTTTTGTCTATCAGCAAGAGATGCCACTAAAGTTTTGGATGCCTGATACTTACTTTGATCTCGATATTATTTTTTTAGATAAGAACTTTAAAGTTATTGCTATTGAAACACTACCTCATTATCCAAGTCGCAATGAACCGCAAAAGATTCCAACAACTAAGGTTTATCAAGGTCAATTTGTTTTAGAATTGCATGCCGGTATGGCAAAGAAGTACGGAATTACTAAGGGCTCCCAACTTAAATGGAAGAAAGCCCTCGATCAGAAGTTTCAGAAGTCTCTGGGAATAAAATAAGATACTCATCACGAGCGATATAACCTAAGTGATCACGGACAAGTTTCTTTTTATAGCGGTGATTATTTCTGATTAAATCAAGCTCTTTCATTAGGCCATCATTCTCTGCTTTTAATAGAGTCACTTCATGGTAAGCCTGATCAAGCGTCGATTTCTTATCAAAGTATTCAATTACCCCACCCTGAGAAAAAACTAAGCGGCCTAGAAGGAATAAGCAAAATCCCCAACATAACTTCACACCCCAGTGCGTAAGCTCACCTTTCTTTTTAGATTTAGATTTTACTTTTCTCTTAGCGCTTACCGCAGTCTTGGCCTTAGCAATTGCCTTTACTGGTGTTTGGTCAGCATAATTAACAGCTGCAGGAGCTGTTGTCTTCTTTCTAAGAGGTGAAGACATTTCAATATTATCTGCTTGAGTAATTGGTTTTCTTGTTGGAGCTGCACTTGGTGAAGCTGAAACTGATGGTTTTGGTGCTGCACTTGCTTCACGTTGAGCTCGTTGTGCTCTAAGTTTCGCCAATACAGACGATCCGGATTCACTTGATGCTCCTTCATCACGAGATGGAGCAGACATTGGTCTTGGACGAGCACTTGTTGCAGATGCCCTAGGCATTGGAGGCGGCGTTCCCATTGGGGCAGAAGCACGACTCGGTGCACCTGCAGGAGTCCCTCTTTGATCTTGTCTCGAGGCCATCTTTGCACGATTTCTTTCAATCGCTTTTTGCATTGCTGCACTTCTTGAATTTTGCTCTGAACTACTATTAGTCGTCGATGCAGACCCTGACGCAGAAGGTCCACGATTTCTTCCTAGTGAAAACTGCAAACTTACATCCTGTTTTTTGCGAAGTATTCCTCATGAATACTTTTTTTCCCAATATCAATATTTTAATGCGTTTCAAAATTTCACACAAGTAGTTTTCTCACGGAAAACTTATCGTGACAAAGTGCACAAAGGCGATTCGAAGTTTTTTTATTCGTTTACGAAAGAAGATTTTGAGAAGTCGAATAATCAAAATTTGTGTTTAAAGACTCGATTTGAAGCCAAAACTTTCTGATAGTTGCCAACTCAATTAGATATAATTTCAAAGTCTCATCAAGTCCTCTTAGAATCTGAGCATCACTATCAAGCTCTCCTTCTTCAAAAACTAAAGATAATTCTTCAAATATTCGGTGAAAGCGATCTTTCGGCTTTAGAATGAAATGCTTTTCTGAAATACTAAACTCTAAAAGATTCATTTTCTCTTCCAGGGCCTTTTCCAGACGTGTGAAAAGAATACTTGCGATACACACATCGCCAATTGGACCTAGTTTCAGTCTTTGTCCGCTCCCCTCAAGCTTATGGCTTTTAAAATTAATGCGAATGGCATCGTCACTTCTTTGATACCACCAGCTAAAGCCCGGGTCAGAGATATTGCAAATTAAATCTTCCTCTAAAGGGAAGCGCTTATTAAAAATTTGATCGTAAATAACTTGAGCAAGATCTAAGTTAGGAATTTCGTAGTAAAGAGATTCGGCCACTTCACTCTTTTCAATTCGTAGTGACTTAAGTGTCGATACATCGCCAGAGCTAGCTAATTCGAATGTTTCACTAATATTATCTGTAATTACACCACGAATACTAAAAGTCGAGCTACTTTTAACGATATTGTATACGAAACCAGAGGTTTGAGGATATTCAACACATGATTCTGATTCAGACTCTAAACTTTGTGAGCCAAAAAGAAATTCATTGCGAAAATCTTCATCAGCTAAAAATTGTTCTTGTGTATTAAGATTAAAAGTCTCTTGTGTAAGAAAATCAAACTCGTTGTGCACTAACCCCTCCATAGGCAATACATATAATTATAATTTAATAACTTTTGATACGTATTGGCAAGAATTTGAAATTACAAAGAAACTAAAAAACTGCGACGAAAATCTTTAAAAATAAAATCACAATCATCGGAGAGATATCAAATGGAATATCCATTTCTGGCAACATACGACGAACAGGGCCACATGTGTAATCAGAGAGCTGCTTTATTCTTACACAAATTGGATGTGATTTATATTGAGGGATATAAGAAATAATCACATCAATAATGAGAATAAAAATATAAATATCAATTAGTGTTCGAATCAAAATACAACCCCTTTGAACTGCTAAATAGGATATATAAGAAGCCTAAAAAGTTCAAGGGATGGTTAGCAAATAAAAGCTTACCTATTTCACGATACTGGCCGGAATGCCCCTTCCAAGCTTGTTGCAGGCGATTTCATATTTATTCTGACAAGATAGCTCAAGATACTTTTGTGCCTTAGCATACTCCCCATCTTCCTGATAAATATCAGATAATAAGAAACAGGCCGGAGCATTATTTTCTTGTTCACAAACATATAAGTAGAAATCGCGTTTGAAAAAAATGTAAAAGATTGCCATGATAAAAAAAACAGAACCCATGAAGGCCCAGTTCTTCTTATAGCTTCTTTTTGGTGCTGTATATTCTTGATCGCTCATTCAAATAAACTCATTTGTGAACCCATGACAATATCGTCAAAGGAGATACCCATAAATTTTAGCACATCAGTTGCAACTGGTGATAACTGTTTATCAATATAATGCTGATAATCGATGTCCTTAGGCGCAAAAACAAGAGGAACAGGGCCATGAAGCGTCATTAAGTAATCGATTTTTCTGATGTTCTTATCAGGTTCTCTCTCCTGTAATAACCTAGCGGCCTTTACATGAGGAGGATTTGTTTTTGTGTATTCGCTGATATCTTTTGATAATCGTTTTGAATAAACCAATTGCCTATCAAAAAAACCATTCTTTAAATCATTAACGTAATTCTTAATATATTCATTTAAAGACTCTGAATTAAAAAACCTCTTATAGATTTCATACTGAAAGCTTTTAGCGGCCTTCGTCCAATCAGAACGAACAAACTCCATTCCAGAAAAATATAATTCACCATTTTCAAAAATTCCGGCATAGCGCTTCTTTGCACCCATTTCAGAACTTCGAGATTCAGGGATAAACAACTTCTTAAAGCATTTCTCATATTCCATTTCAAGATGAGACTCGAGGTCGTAATCTCTTTCGATTAACTCCGTTAAGTGAGTTGTTATTTTACGAGCTAGATCTGTACCGGCCTTATCCTTTTGAGATGATTCTAAGAACTTTAATTTTATGAAAACAGAATCAGTATCACCATAGACAACTTCGTAGCCAAGAGAGCGTGCATAATTCATGGATTCATTAAGAAGCCACTGACCTGTTGATGTTATCGATGTCGCTAGATCCGCGTGATAAAAGCGGCAACCACCAGAGCCCATTACACCATAGAAAGAATTCATGAGAATTTTAACGGCTTGAGATAAGTTCTTATCCTGCCTTGTTTTTGCTATTTCACGCTGTTTTAAAAGAAAGTCAATTTGTTCTGGAAGAATATGCTCTGTCTTAGAGAAAGCAACTCCATTTTTAAGTATTGTTGAATTCACATCCCCTTTTAAGCGCGAAAGTGGATCAATCTTAAAAGTTTTAATAATTGTTGGGTAGAGAGATTTAAAATCTAAGACCACAACATTTTCATGAAGGCCTTTCGTTCCTTCAATAACAAGTCCACCCAGAGATGCACTTTCCTTATCAATATCTAAGGTATTTCCCGCAATAAAACCTTTACGGTGTAGGCGTGGTAAATAAATATGATCAAAAGCACGTGTTGAACTTGATAAACGATCAATTAACATTCCACTTAATTGTACGCGACGATAGAGATGTTCAATAATTTCTAACTTTTTATAAATATCTAAAACAAGAGTACAGTCGAGAATATTATACTTTGCAAGAGCATGCTTTTCTTCTAAGAAACGTCTTGTAATTTCTTCAACCTTATCCATTCCTGTTTCAGTGATATCTTTATTTGCACCAAGAACTTCAGTAGCAACAGTATCAAGTTTAAAATTTTCAAATTGATAGAATGCTGCTCTTAAAGTTGGCGGGCCATCAATAACCTGACGACCAGCTATTGTTGAAAACCAACCGGCTCCCTTTCTTTCTCTAAGACGTACTTGCGAGCCATCACGGCCAAGATTAAATTTAATGCCAAATTGTTGGCACTTGCGCTCTAAAAATTTTAAGTCAAAACCAATAACGTGCCACCCAACAATGAAGTCAGGATCATAATCAGGAAAATCATTAATGAATGCAATCATTAACTCTTTTTCACTTCGATAAAAAGTTGTTAACTCATCATTAGTATATTGGCCGCTTTCATCAACCATATAAACTTTCTTAATATCGCGATCACCTATTTGATGTATCGCAATCGAATACAGATCATTGCCCATACTCGTTTCAATATCTAAGGACATGATATTAAAATTAGGCGTTGGTTTTTGGGCGGACTCATGAATTCCCAAAGCCTTCATTTGAGGATTGTGGAAGACACGCATATTGCCAATCATTTGAACTTGACCTTGAATAAGTACTTCTCCATTTATGAATCTCTCCATAAGGAAGCGCTCATTTGGCCTAACGTCACTTTCATAGGTACGAATCCCATTTTTATGAAAGTGCTCTCTCGTATCCATAAGATCTTTATGACGATTAAAATAGATACCATCTAAAGTTCTGCCATTAAAGGCCTTAAGGTTTAACTTCTTTCTTTCTCCTTGAAAGCTAAGATTTAAATTAGCATCACTTTCAATAAAAAAGAGAGGTCTTTCATTTGAAATAATTACTTTGATCACATCCTCTGATGTCTTAATCCAGAAGATTAAATCCATATGATTTGCCTGATCAACGACCTGATCGTGAATGATAAAACCTTGTGTACTCGTGATATTCGTCATAGACAGAGCGTAGCTTATTTAAAGCAATTTGTTAAAGAGGATTTAGCCTTTTTTAGCATTTTCTTAAGTTTAGACATTGGTAAAAGCCCCGATATGCAGGGCATGACAATAACAATCGTATTCACAGTATTCAATTTAGTTTTTTTAGTGGATTTCTTTTCGGAGAAAGATGACAAGGGCAAGAAGTATCGCTTACTAAGCTATATGTTCTTTGGTGTCTTGGCACTCTTATCCATTCAAGTTTTCCAAAACCCTGTAATGAGCGTGGTATTTACAGCACTATCACTTCTATCCCTAGGATTCGCTCTTTTAAATGAATTCTTAAATCCCCCTAAGAATTCGAAAGAGAGGGTCTACAATGGCCTAGTGAATATGCTCTTACCAGTTGCGATTTACTTTATTGCCCTAAGATGGTTCCCTTCACAAGGAAATCTCGTGGCAGCAGAAGGAGGACAAGATATTAATCGCAATATCTTCATTATCCAAACTCTTCTTGTTCTGGGCGTAGCTTTCAAGTATTCCCCTACCCTCATCTTTACCAAAAAAGCTACGAAAGAACTTAATGAAGATATCAAAACTATCAAGTTATAGTCCCATCTGGGGCTAGATCATGTGGCCATGATTACCCGATCTATGCTAGTGTGTAGATACTTAAACGGAGATAATTATGGCCACTTTTAAATCAACAAAACACTTCTATGGCTTCCCATGTACACACCGTCAATGGAAAGCAGATTCACATTGTCGATTCGTTCACGGATACTCACGCTCATTCCACTTTGAATTTGAATGTTCACAGCTGACTAAGGAAATGTGGGTAATGGACTTTGGTGATCTTAAAGACGTTAAAGCTTGGCTTGATGATATGTTTGATCACACTTTTCTTGCATCACAAGACGATCCATTTATGGAAGAATTTAAAAAACTTGATGAAGCTGGTGTTGTTCAACTTCGAGTCCTTCCAAATGCAGGAATGGAAGGAACGGCCGAATTTGTTTATGAGAAAATGTCTGAACTAATTAAAAAGAAGACAGACGGTCGCGTTTGGATTTCACGTCTAGAAGTGAAAGAAAACGAGAAAAACTCAGCTATTTATATTCCATAATTCTTGTCGTGGGTTCATTATATTTCGAGTATATTGGGCCCATAACTATCCCTAAGCAAATAATTCCATTTAGAACAAATAAACACTGAATAAATTAAGAAAATTTAAGTCAATTTCGATGAGTTAAAGACTTGAATAGTATTGTATTGAGTAATATAAATTTATCTTAATACTTGACCAAAAAGAAAGCCTAAAGGATGTCACATGAAAATAGCGCCACTAAACTCTTGGATAAAAATTGATGAAAAACCACTTGTTATCGCAGGCCCGTGTTCTGCGGAAAGTGAAGAGCAAGTATATCAAATTGCAAAAGAGCTCGTGGAGAATGGCAAAGTGGACGCCTTTCGTGCAGGAATTTGGAAGCCAAGAACTCGCCCTAATACATTTGAAGGTGTAGGTCTTGTTGGTCTTCCTTGGATGGAACAAGTTAGAAAAGATTTTAATATTCCAATTACAACTGAAGTTGCCAATGCCTCTCACGTTGAATTAGCACTAAAACATAACGTTGATATTCTTTGGATTGGGGCACGTACAACTGTTTCACCTTTTGCTGTTCAAGAAATTGCAGAAGCTCTTAAAGGTGTCGATATTCCTGTTATGGTGAAGAACCCAATCAATTTAGACCTTGCTCTTTGGATGGGTGCTATCGAAAGGTTCTCAAATGTAGGTCTTGATAAACTTGCTGCGATTCACAGAGGTTTTTCAAGTGCAGAAAAAACGAAATATAGAAATAAGCCTTACTGGGCAATTCCAATTGAATTAAAAAGACTTATGCCTGAGCTTCCAATTATCTGTGACCCTTCACACATTGCAGGGAATCGCAACCTAATTGGAGAAGTATGTCAGAAGGCCATGGATATGAATATGGATGGTGTGATGGTTGAAACTCATATCACTCCAGAAAAAGCATTAAGTGATGCCGCTCAACAGGTAACTCCAAAAATGCTTCACGATATCATCACTCACCTACAAGTAAGAGATGCTATTGGACACAATGATGGCTTTGAAGACGAACTTAATAAACTTAGAAATAAAATCGATCAAATTGATAATGATATCCTAGAGTTTATGCATATGCGTATGAATATCGTTAAGCAGATTGGTGCACTTAAGAGTGCAAATAACGTAACTCCACTTCAAGTAGGAAGAATGGATACGCTAATGAATGATCGTATTGCTAAGGGTGAAAAGCTATCTCTTGATCGCAGATTTGTTGAAGAGCTATACCACGCAATTCACACTGAATCAGTTAGAGAGCAAACTCGAATGATGAATGATTTTAAGAAAGAATCTTAAAAAGTGATATAATTAAATTATGAAAGTATCTGAAAGAGTGGAAGGAATTGCTCCGTCTGGAAGTATCCAGATATCGGCACAAATTACAAACCTTAGAAATCAAGGAAAGGATATCATCGGTTTAAATATCGGTGAGCCTGATTTTCTACCAAAAGAAAGTATTCTTGAAGCAATCTATGAGGCCCTCAAGAAAGGGAAAACTAAGTATTCTTCAGTAAGTGGTGAGCCAGAGTTAAGGCAAGCTATTGCAAGTTACTTTAACAAACGTTGCAATACTCAGATTGGCCCTCAAAATATTCTCGTAGGTAATGGCTCAAAGCAAATTATTTTCAACTCTTTTCAATCAATTCTAGATGAAGGTGATGAAGTTATCGTCCCTATCCCATATTGGGTAACTATTCCTGAAAGTATCAAGCTAGCTGGAGGAAAGTCTGTTTTTGTTAATTCACAAGAAGATTTTCACCTTGATCTTGATGCAATTAAGAACGCTATTACACCTAAGACAAAAGCAATCTATATCAATACACCAAATAATCCATCAGGTGCTGTGTATACAAGAAAAGAATTAACAGAACTTGGAGAGCTTGCTATTGCTCATGATTTAATTATCGTAAGTGATGAAGCCTACGAGTCTCTGACTTATGACTGTGAATTCGTCTCACCTCTTATGCTTGGTAAAGAAATCGCAGATCGTTCAATTTCAATTCAAAGCTTTTCAAAATCATTTTGTATGACAGGCTTTCGTGTCGGTTACATGATTGCCAAGGAAGAATTCATTAAGAAAGTTGATAGTTTTCAAGGTCATCTTTGTGGAAATATTCCACCTTTTACTCAATATGGTGCAATCAATGCCATTGAGCATAGTGATGAAATTATTGGCGATATGCTTAAGACCATGCATGAGCGCAAAACTCGTGCCTATGAATTATTTTCTCAACTCTTTAAAGTCTCTAAGCCTCAAGGAGCATTTTATCTATTCTTAGATATAAAACCATTTATTGAAAAAGGTATCGTAAAGGATTCTATTGAGATGGTTCAAAAGCTAATTGAAGAAGCTGGTGTCGCTCTTGTTCCAGGAAAGTTTTTTGGTCAAGATGATTATATTCGCCTAGCTTTTACAGATTCTGTTGAACGTATTGAACAAGCTTATGAAAATATAAAAAAGGTTCTTTGTTAATGAAAGTTGGAATAATTGGTTTCGGACGACTTGGAAAGTTAATTTCAAAATACCTAGAAGAAGATTTTACAGTTGAGGTTTATGACATCAACGAAAGTGTAAAAACGGAAGTTGAGGCCATGGGTTGTCACTTCAAGTCTCTTAAAGAAGTTGCAAGTAATCCAATCGTCATCCCTTTTGTTCCAATGAATAAATTTGAAGCAGTCATTAAAGAAATAGCACCAATGTTATCAAAGGATGCTCTCATTGCTGATGTTTGTTCTGTCAAAGAAATGCCTGTTGAAGTGATGAAGAAATACTTACCTGAATCAGTAAGTATCCTTGCAACTCACCCAATGTTTGGACCGGACTCAGCGGGTGAAACATTATTTGGAACAAAGATAGCGGTTTGCCCTGTTCGCATTGAAGATAAGTATTATCAAAAGATCTGTGCCTTTATGCGTTTTCATGGAATTAAAGTTATTGAAACAACTGCCGCAGAACACGATAAACAAATTTCACACTCTCTTCTACTCACTCACATGATTGGGAGAACGCTAATGGATATGGATGCGAAAAAACTTCCTATCGACACTAAAGGTTACCGAAGACTTTTAAAAATTCTCAAGACTGTCGAAAATGATTCATGGGAATTATTCGCGGATATGAATGAGCATAATCAATATGCCAAACAAACCCGTGAGGACTTTATTGAATCATTTAATAAAGTAGTTAAAAGGCTTGAGAATTGAATAAAGGCATGAAGGTAGCATTTCAAGGCACCAAAGGTTCTTACTCAGAAGAAGCACTCTATAAATATTTTGGTAAAGACGTTAAGGCCGTGGGCATTGCCCTAAGTGAAGACGTATGTAGCGCCCTTGAAAATGAGGAAGTCGCTTGTGCCATCTTACCTATCGAAAATAGCATCGTCGGAAACGTCGATATCAATATGGATTTAATTTTTAAACATGACTTCTTTGCCATTGGCGAACTCTACCTAGAAATTAACCATTGCCTTATGGCCAATCAGGGTGTTGATGTAGCGGACATTAAGGCCGTCTACTCTCACCCGATTGCCTTGGCCCAATGCCATGGCTTTTTTAAAGATCAAGGCCTAAAACCTGTTGCTGAATTCGACACTGCAGGTTCTGCCAAAATTATCTCAGAGTCGAAGTCTTTGAATGAAGCCTGTGTTGGATCTCGTCTATGCGCTGACTACTACGGCCTTAATATCATTCAAGAAAAGATTCAAGATGAAGCGGCAAACTACACGCGCTTTCTAATTTTCGTCAAAGAAAAGAATATTCCAACAGGAATTGGGAAAGAAAAAACAAGTATCGCTTTCACAACAAAGCACCACCCAGGAGCACTTCTTGGTTGCCTACAAGTTTTCGCTGACTACAGCATCAACTTAACAAAACTAGAATCCCGCCCTATTCCACACGAGCCGTTTAAATATATCTTCTACGTGGACTTCATGGGTGCCCTTCACAATGACAAGGTTCAAGAATGCCTTAAAGAGTTAAAGCGCGACGCTAATGACATTAAGATTCTTGGAAGTTATCCTGCTGGACAATTCTAAGCCTTAACCTTTCGAATCGCGATAAAAGAGATGTCATCGTACTTAAGCCAAGCATCTTCGTTTTGAATTTTACAAAACTCAGCGAGGTTTTCAAATGACTTATCAAAAATCCCCTGTCCAATAAGTTCAGTAAGGGAGTCATGAGGGATATTGTCGAATAAACCATCACTTCCAATGAGAATGGTGTGACCTTTTTTGATATTGGCCCCAGAAGTTGATTCAATCTTAATAACGTCATCACCCATGAGGTTATTAACGTAATTTCTTTCAGGGTGAGCAAGGGATTCTTCCTGACCTAGAACGCCGGCCTTAACCATATGGCCAACTCCAGAGTGCGGAGTAGAAGTATAGATTTCATTGCCGTGGGCATTCCAATAAAGAATTTCCGAATCCCCAACGTGGTAGAAGCGAACCATATCATCTTTTATCTGGGCAAAGGCAAGAGTTGATCTTGCTCCGGCCTTAAGGTCAGAGACGTGTTGATTGGCCGTTTCAATAAGTTCAATACAATTACTTCCATCTTTATACTGGGCCACAGCTTCAACGATAGCAACGGCCGCATCTCGGCCACGTGGATGTCCTCCAGCACCGTCAGAAACTCCAACAACAAAAGATTTCTCTTCACCACTAATAAAGAGTGCATCTTCGTTATTGTCATTAGTTTCTTTTAGTTTGTGTTTAGCTATGAAGTAACCAATTCGATAATCACCAAAATCGAAAATTTCATGTTCAAATTCTTGTATATCGGAAACAATTTTCTTAAACGGCATCTGACCAATCCATGGTTTCTAGGTGATAGCGAAGCATACTAATATTCTTAAAACGATTTAAGATCATCCCACGTTTAAGTCCACAAATAATGTACTTAATCGATGGTGATAGCTTTTTATAATGCTTCTGTCCTCCTAGGATATCATAGAAAATTCTGATGATTTTGATAATATCTTCATCGCGATTATCTTTTTTCGAATCGCCCCAGTGGTGAAGATCGATAATCTTTAAATCAAACTCTAATCCAAAGCGACGAATAATAATATTTTCAGTATGAAGGTCACCATGATACTCACCTTCTAAGTGGATTGATTCAACACCGACAACAATCGAATAAAGTAAGTGGATGGCAGAAAAGATTTCCAGACGCTTATTCTTTTGTTTTTGAATAAACTCTCCAAGCATCTCCCCTTCAATAAACTCAGATGTTAGGCAGGCAACTTTTTGACCTTTAAGAGTAATTAATTCATGCGATAGGCAGTCCATAACAATTGGACTATGTTTAAGCTTTTCAAGCTTCAATGAATATCTAGTGCTTACCTTGAATTTCTTATTTCTTTGCGGGAAGTAAATTTTTACGGCCCTTTCAATATTGGTGTGTTTTTCTCTTACGCGGTAAACTTCACCTTCGTAACCAGAACCAAGTTTCTCAATGACAACATAACGCCCGGCAAGGGTGCGCCCAGGAGCAATATCAAACTCTTCAATCTCAACTATATCGCCTGTTTTAGTCAAATGGTCCTCCACGGTGTGTATGTAGCATATCGGCTTGAGAGTGCATTTGCTCAAGCATAATCTTCTTAACCTCACGTCTTATTATAATAATTTCTAAAACAAGAAAGACGGCAAAAACGATATAGAAACCGATGGATTTAAAGAAGGCCCAACGTGAAGTTGATTCATAAATAGCAAGGTAGCCCATAAAGATTCCATTAAAGAGTAAGAAGTAAGCCAAGTGGTACTCGATCTTTGTCATGATCTCTTCGGGAATATTTGCTTTCTTTTCCATATCTTCCATCATGGTAAGCATTAAGCTTTTTCCTTGCCTAAGATTAAAGATCAGAAAGCCACTTAGAAAGAGGCCTGTAAAAAATGGCTGAAGCTTAAACCACACACCATCGTGTCCAATTAAAGAGATTGGTCCAAGAACTAGAATGATAATGAAATTTAATTTAGAAATAGAGTGAATATGTTTAAAGAAGATCTTTTCAAATATGATTTCTATAATCGCCAGTGAAAGACCACCAATAATGGCAATCTCCACTGTCTGTGTTTCTTCCAGATACCAATAAAGAAGCGCTGGGAGAAACGATATTAGAAATAAGTTATTCTTTTTCATCTCATATCGGATTATGCAGCATTTCTTCTTTTCTGGCAAAACTCCTCAAATTCTTCTTTAATACAACTTGGTTCAAGAATTTCAATTTGATCACGCATTGAATATAGCCAGTCAAATAAGTATAGCGACTTTTCAACTGAGGCCGCCCAAATGATTTCTCCATACTGATTTGTTGTTGAGTATGGATGACCAAGAAAGATTAAATTACTAATTGGAGGTAACTCAAAGCCATAATTTAACTTTAGGACTAAGCGCTGGTCACTTCCATCAATATGTCTTAAGGCATTGATATATTCTTCAATTTCAAATCGTGAATACATGGAAGAGTAGTCGAATTCTTGAAATTCAATATCATCGACTTCGTTCATATCAATAGTGATTAATTTCTTAGTCACAACATCTTCACTAATGACTTTATATAGATTTTGAGAAAGAACGACTCGCCAAGGTCTAACTTTCTTTTTTGATTGATCTAAGAAAGTAAACTCACACACTCTTCCTTCTTTACAAGCGGCCTGGATATCTTTGATCAATTCACGATGTGAAGTATTCTCCAGTAATACATCTCCATAATCTCTACGCCAAGAAAGTGGCATTAATAAGAATTCATCATCCTTAGGGCGCAGATCAATCGACAACCCATAAAAGTGAGACTTCTCATAGAACATATAGAATTCATCTCGATTAATGTGATTTTTTCTTAGGAAAGTAACCAAACTGATTGGCTTTCTAATTTCTTCTAAATTAAACAAAATATTCCAAAAATTTTGATCTTCCATAGACGAAAATGACGTCATTACAGCTCCTTAAATAACCTACTATATTTATCGGATATGGCCATCATTTCCTTTAGTGATTTTTATAAAATTTAGTGCGATAATATTGCTATGGTATTGAAATCACTACTTAGAAATCCAGTACTAGGATTCGGAATATTAATATTTATTATCTTTATCTTTCAGTTAAGAGAAAACGGTGCCTTTCAAAAAAGAGCGGATAGTATGCTTGCAACTTCATGTCGTTCAGTAAAAGTGCGTCTTGATAAGTATATGCACCCTTCTTGGAAGATTGAATGTAATAAAAATAATCTCGAAGTGACAATTCCTGTTGATGAAAAGATCGTACCAGAAGGCACTGACAAAGAAATCCTTCGCCAAGAAATGTATAAGGCGTTGGCCAATTCTTATATTTCAATTTCACGCTATGCTATGGATGAAAGTCTTGAGCGTACGATGATGGTCGTTGTGAAACTTGTTCACCCAAAAATGATTCTCTCTTCTCTTTCAGAAGGGAAATATGTCGTGAAGTTAAAGACTCTTAAGAATAAGAATAACCTAGCTCGCCACATCCATCAGACTATCCAAGTCCAAGAGGTCGCAGAATAAGTCTGCCTTCTCTGCTTTAAAACAAGTCGTGTGTCCATTAACGTCTAAGCAATACTGAAATGCGTGTAAATAAAGACGCTTATCTTGTTCTTTATTATATTCTTCGTTATAAAGCGGATCCCCGATAATTGGAAGGCCAGCATTAGAAAGTTGAACACGTATCTGATGGCGATGTCCTTCGTTGAGTGTAACCCTAACTAACGTAAGATTCTTTCTTTCGTGATAGTAGAGAGAATCTACCTTTAAAGTCGCTTCCACTCCAACATCATTCACAATCATCTTCTCACCTTTAATTCCACTTGAAACGAGACGATCTGTTAGATGTAAACTCTCTTCAAGCTTGCCACTTACGACGGCCAAGTAAATCTTCTCTTTTGCAATTTGAGAAAAAGAATTACGAAGATTCTCATGGATGAGCTCATCTTTAATATAGATAAGCACACCACTCGTTAACTTATCAAGGCGATATAAAAGGCCCTTCTCATAATCCGAGCGAGGGTTTCCAAGGCTTGGAAGATTAAAGTGATCACGCATGAAATTAAGAACAGTATTTGTTTCACTATACTCCATAGGGTGTCCGTGGATCCCCTGTGGCTTATTTAAAACGATAAAAATATCATCCTCATAAATCACTTCAATAGCAACTCCTGTGTAGATAGGATTGACGTGATAGCGATTTAAAAGGTCTCTTGGCAGATATAGCTCACTCTTAGGAGCAAGATGCGACTGTAGCGCAACCTTTGATATATAAGAGGTCTTGATTGCTTTATTGGAAAAATGGAGCTCCCCTTTAAGGAACTCCTTTAATGTATCTTTTTCAGTGAGATTACAGAAATTATTATTGTGCTTCAACTTTGTGGCCATTATCTTCTAGATCACGTTTTCTTATCATAAATTCAACTTTACGATTTTCATTATCAATCTCCATTTGAGATCGACCAGGAAGATCAGTTAAACGAGTATCACCATAAAATACCGTTGAAATTCTTTCTGGATTGATCCCTCTTCTAATGAGAGATTTTGTGGCCGCAGTGGCACGGGCCGATGATAACTCAAGAGCATCACTCTTACCATCATTAGAAACTTCACCGCGAGCAGCATAACCCATAACAAAGACTTTCCAATTTCGCTTTTTAAGAAGATCAATCATTCGCTGATAAGAAGATACCGCAATCTTTGTTGATTCAATTTCAACAGAGCCGCGTTTAAAATAGATTTTATCTTTTATACGAACAACGATCCCTTCAGATTGTTCATATACTGTCACATTTTCGCTTAAGTTAAATTCCTTAAGGTCGTGGCGCATATTTTTTAAAACTTCTTCAGAGCCACGATTAATTTCGTGTTTATCAAGTAACCCTTCCATTGTAAGAAATTCAATTGGAAATGGTTTGATTGGAGTTTGTGATTCCATCATTGTTGGAAAGTTATCAGGAGACTTCCCCTTTTGAATAACTTCACCCTGCTGAAGAACGTTACCACCAAAGGCATTGCGAATTGAACCAAGGGCCGCTTCATACTTAGCAGTCTCAGTCTTTGCAAAAGAAAGAAGTAGTACGAAGAATGTTAGTAGAAGTGTTACAAGGTCAGAGAATGTAGCCATCCACCCCGGAAGGCCAGGAACACACTCAGGACACTTTGCTTTACCACCATCATCTACTACTGCAGCACTATCATCTGCCATTTCTTACTCCTTGATTACCTTTAGTATTTATTCCTCAAATACTGGTTTTTTTATTGGTTTTAAGCCTATTCTTCACCTTCATCCGAAGCAGATCTTTCACTTGGCGGAAGGAATGAATTAAGTTTTTCAATAATCATACGAGGGTTTTCACCTGCAACAATTCCAAGTGTTCCCGCTACTACAATACTCATGGACATAAGTTCCATTTGTGATCGGTATGAAATTTTATTTTTAACAGGTCCTGCAAAAACGTTGGCAATAATCGCACCATAGAACGTTGTCAGAAGGGCAACGGCCATGGCCGGACCAATCGCCGACGGATCTGAAAGGTTCTGAAGCATCTGTACCAGACCGATTAGGGTCCCGATCATTCCCATAGCAGGGCCATCTGCCGCAACACCATCAAAAACATCTGCCCCAGTCTTGTGACGAGACTCCATTGAATCAATATCCATTTGGAGAATCGAAGCAATAACTTCAGGAGGTCTGTTATCCGCTGCAAGAGTCATCGCCTTCTTCATAAACGGATCATCAATTTCAGCTTTCTCTAAAGCAAAAACTGACTCACGTCTGGCAAGCTCTGCTAGTTCTTTAATTTTGTTAATTTTGTCTTTAGGATCAACTGGCGTGAAGAAGATCGATTTCATTGCAATTGCAACAAGACCTTTTACAACCTCCATTGGCCAACGATAAAGAGTTACTCCGATTAGACCTAGACCAACAACAAGTACTGAAGGGACATCAATGAAAATTGAGATCGCCCCACCTGACATAATGGAACCCATGATTCCACCTACTGCTAATACTAATCCAATGACTGATGCTATATCCATACAACATTCCTATGAAAATTTTCCTATTTCATTCTAAGTATCGGAAATGAGAAGTCTTACCTTAATAAAATTTTAGTAAGCACTTTAAATTGCATAGTTGTGGAAATTTCTACCGATTGAAGATGTTCAGTAAGGAGAATAAAAAAATGCCCCTCTCACTAAACCTAAGCTTAATAAGAAGGGCATTAAGGAGATTATTGAGAAACAAGTCCTATGTTTCCAAAAGATTAACTGACTATTTTACTTTAGAAGTATCGACACCATTCTCTTGAAATGTTGTGTCGAGAAACTTAAGCATTTTTGATCTCAATTCATCCATTGAAACAGTATCATCAAGCATTAACTCTTTCTTAATGAAATCAGTTGGTACACCTGAGATTTCAACTAAATCATTTAATTGCACCATAACGTCCTTGTTGTGAGTATCTTTGTTCTGTGTTGTCTGTGTTGTGTTGTTTGTCATATCCATTGACTTCCCTCTCCTGCGACAAATTTTCAACGATCCATGTTGGAGCAATCCTTTGCTTCACTTTGTCACAAAAAAATCATATCTAGCGTGATATTTGAATGTCAAAACTAACAAAACAGATGTAAGAATTTATTAGATTTTTACATCCTTAAAGAAAACCTTAAGAAAGCTATTAGCTTTGGCTTTTAGTTCGAAGAATTCGCTCTCAGCGTCACTTAGTAGAGTGATTCCTCCTCCTGCCCCGTATAGAGCGAGGTTAGAAGATGATGCAATATCTAAAGAACGGATATTTATAGATGATTTATAAATATTGTCAAAATTTAAAATGGTAGAACCTGTGTAAATTCCTCGGTCTTTATTTTCGATATTTTTTATCAATTCCACGACTCTTTTTTTCGGTGCACCAGTGATACTTCCTCCTGGAAACAGGGAGGTAACTAAAGAGAGGTTGTTGCACTCTTCTAGCTCTACACTTATTTTAGAGTACTGATGAATAAGTCCTGGCACATAAAAAAATTCGCGCATTGATTCAACTTTTGAAAAGTTTTTTCCAATGGCAGACAGATCATGTCTTAAGAGGTCTGTAATTATATTGAGTTCACTTGTATTTTTGACGTCGTTAATTAAGAAGTCTTTGCCAAGATGATCGGCCACAGTTCCCTTGATTGGTCTTGTTGTGAGTTTTTTTCTTTCCTGGTCATACTCGTATAAGCATTCTGGAGAATTACTAATAACGAGACGCTCTTCAAATGGAAGACTTAGGATATGTGCAAATTCACCGAGCTTGGGATAAAGCTCTATACTTAAAAATGTATTAATCAGATCATCTGTATTTGAAATTTTTAACTCGATAAGAGAAGTTAGATTTAGCTGGTAACAATTTCCGGCCAATAAATTTTCATATGTCTTATGAAATAGATTTTCATACTCATCTTTAGTAATAATTTTTTCTACTGTAGCTGTCGTTTTCTTATGGGCTTCTGTAGGCCTTATAATGCTTTTCTCTTCAAAGTTTATAAGTGTTGCAAGGCTTAGCTCTTCTTCAAAGTAAGGGGCATCAGACAAAAAGTAATGGCCTAATTCATAATGCAGAGATTGCACATGCCAGCAGTGTCCTAATAAGTCTTTTAAAGCAGCAACAGAGAAGTCCTGTTCAGTTTGACGGAGTCGATCGTAAATTTTCTTATTTGTTATATGAAGGTATTTTGAAGGCCTCTCAAGTTTTAAGAAGCCTTCTTCATGTTTAAAGAGAGCGTAAGTCGATTGACTAGTTTCTGCCATCGTCTTGCGCATAGGCGATATTTTCGAAACTTGTATGCGCACCAACGAATGTTAGCTTTGCAGTTCCAACTTCACCACCACGGTTTTTACCAACGATAACTTCTGCAATCCCCTGATCTTTTGTATCAGGGTTATAATATTCATCACGATATACGAACATAATAATATCCGCATCCTGCTCAATTGATCCAGATTCACGAAGATCCGAAGTCATTGGACGTTTGTTAGGACGAGATTCAACCCCACGGTTAAGCTGTGAAAGTGCGATTACCGGACACTCAAGTTCTTTGGCCATATTCTTTAGGCCCCTTGAAATTTCCGCAATCTGCTGTTCACGAGGAAGCATCTTATTGTGTGAACTCATTAGCTGAAGGTAGTCGATAACCACAAGTCCCAGACCTTCAGATGCTTTGATCTTACGACAAGCAGACTGAATATCGAGAAGGTTTGTCCCAGCATTATCATTAATATAAATTGGCATATCAGCAAGTTGCTGAATCCCCTGCCCAATTTTTCTTAAATCTGTTTCAAGGAACTCTTTTGTACGAATTCTTTTTGAATCGATCTTCGCACGTTGAGTTAGAAGTCTCATTGAAAGTTCCTTGGCCATCATCTCCAGAGAGAAAAGAGCAACTGGAAGTTTTGAGAACTCACAAGCATTCTGTGCAACGTTTAGAGCAAGAGCAGTCTTCCCCATGGCAGGACGGGCAGCTAGAATAATTAACTGACCAGGTTGCATACCAAGTAATAACTTATCAAGGGCACCATAACCAGTCGGTACACCATGAATCTCACCGGCAACGCGCGATGTATCTTCAATTTCTTTAATGTTTTCTTTTAGACACTCATTAAGCTTAATCATACTTCCTTGTTTGGCCTCGTTTGTAAGACCAAAGAAGATTGATTCTACTTCCTGAATGAAGTCTTGTGCATTTCCAGAGAAAGTTGCACCTTTGTCCGCTACCTTTCTAGCTTGGCGAACGAGGTCTCTAAGAGACGCCTTGTCTTTTACAGTCTTTGCATAGTGACGAAGGTTTGCACTTGATACCTGATCTTCTGTAATATCAAGAATGAAGTTCTGACCACCAATTTCATCAAGGCGATTGTGGTCTGAAAGATATGAACAAATTGTTACGTAATCAACAGGGTTATTCGAGTGAACCATATCTTTAATGGCATCGAATACAATTCCATATTTCGGATTATAAAAATCCTTTCCCTCTAATTTTAAATCAGAGATTTCATCAAATGACATACTATCTAAAATTAAGCATGAAAGTAGAGATTTCTCAGAAAGAGTATCGTTTGGAAGTGTTCTTGCGTTGTTCGAGTTGTTTTGCTCAACCATATTCTGCCCCATAATATGATTAGAAAAAAGAAGGGAGGCTTAAAGCCCCCCTCTTTAATATAAGAAAAAAATTAGCTTCTTAGGATTCTATTAGCTTCCATCTTAAGCTTTTCTTCTTCAGACATCTCACCTGAGTTGTCACCAGAAGCAGCAGCTTCAGCAGCTTCTTTAGCAAGAAGTTCTTGAGCAGCTTTCATTGCAGCAAGTTCTTCAGCTTTTTTCTTGTTTTCTTCTTCTTGAGCTGGATCCATTTTTACAGTTACTGTAAAAGTAGCATCTACACCTGCGAAAACTTTAGCTTTAACTTCGTAGCTACCAATCGCACGGATTGGGTTTTCTAGAAGAAGGTGTCTTCTTTCTACATCGTGACCTAGTTTACCTAGTTCAAGAGAAAGTTCGTGAGTAGTAACAGAACCAAATAGTTTACCGTTAGTACCTACTCTTTTGATAAGTTCAATGTTTAGTCCATTGATTGCACCAGCAACTTTTGTTGCAGATGCTTTATCAGCTTCAACTTGCTTAGCAAGTAGTTTCTCAAAGTGCTTAACCTGAGCTGTGTTTGATTCATCAGCTAGAACTGCAGCACCATTTGGAATTAGGAAGTTTCTTGCATAACCAGCTGAAACGTTAACGATCTCACCAACGTTACCAAGAGACTTTACAGTTTCTTTAAGAATAACTTTCATTTTATATCTCCTTATTATTTTTAAAAAATCTTCTAAAGTTGACCCAATAGTCTAATAGGCCAACAATCGCAATAAAACGATGAGCAAAGAAAATAGTCATAATCGCAAGAATTGAGCGAACAAACCCAGTCACCTTAATATATTTTAAGAAGTCTAAGTAAACACCCATTCCTTGAAAGAAATAGAATATTCCTAAGCAAAGTAAGATATTAAGGCCAATAACCTCAACAATCTCACCACCAATATACTCTCCACCTAAGAAGAGAGCTAGCCCAATAACTACGATAAGGGCAAAGTACTCTGGCACTTGAAAGCGCACAAAGTGCTTTAGACCAAATTTGTAGCCATGAAGCATTTTCCATAACTTTGCATTTCTTAAAAGCATGAAAACTGTTAACCATAAAATAAAGAACGTACTTACAAAAATAACAGAGAAGCCCCATTGATAGATTCTCTTAATGATATCTTCTGGGTTTTCAAAAACACTTTGGTAAGTTGCTGCGACTTCACCACCGCGAGCAATTAATTCTTTATAATCTGGTGAATTCTTTAATTGTGACAAACCTTCATTTACTGAAGTTGTAATCGTCGTCGAGATTGTTGAAGGAAAAATCACTTCAATTGTTCCCAAAAGTCCGAAGATCACAAGTAGAAGTATAAATCCTCTCTTTAATAATCCTTTTACAGGATCTTCATTGCGTAAAATCGTAGCGGCACTCAAGTAACCAATGATAACAGCGTAGAATAAAACGTACGCCGAGTTAGCAAGGATTAAAAAAGAGTCGTTCGTTTGTGCAGCAATAAAGCAAAGAACGATCATTACACCGAAAGTCACAAGCGTCTTTAAGTTTCCATAGATTAAGAAAGCGAATGCCACTGGAAGTGGTGAAAATACACCTAGTGGATAAGCAACACTTAAGATCAAACTCACTACACATAAGAAAAGTAACTTCCCAATTGTGAAGTTATCTTTTGAGATAAGTGTAAATGTGTTTGGTTTCTTATCGTTCATTATCTTTTTCTAATTCCCTTAAGACTAAGTTCTCAACGCTCTTAGTGAGCGAAGTCACCTCTAACGTGAGATACTAGACCAATATTTCTTGCTCTCTTAATTGCAGATTGTGCCCATCTGTGGTGCTTAGTAGAAACACCTGTAACTCTTGCTGG
Source organism: Halobacteriovorax sp. RT-1-1 (assembly GCF_047085455.1). NCBI lineage: Bacteria > Pseudomonadati > Bdellovibrionota > Bacteriovoracia > Bacteriovoracales > Halobacteriovoraceae > Halobacteriovorax > Halobacteriovorax sp. RT-1-1. Next base: position 839,041 of record NZ_JBKIXZ010000001.1, on the reverse strand, counting down.
TTGAATTTTACCAAACTCGTTGATAAGCCAGTTGTAAGTTTTTGGATCTTTCCAGTCTGCAGTGATGCTGTTTGCTTTGAACCAACAGTTCTTTCTCTTAGCAAATCTTCTCTTATCTTTTTCTGCACCTTTTTCTAGTTCATCAGTTTGTGAACCTGGGTGAGCTTTTGAGAATGGAGTTTTGTAAGCTTTAACAACAGCTTCTGCGTCTGCGTTGTTGTCTGCTAGTTTAATGATTAGATACTTGTGAACGTCTTCGTTGATTTTGAAACGTCTTTGAAGTTCTGTGTTTAGGTCTTTGTTACCTGAAACGATGAAATAGATGTAGTTACCTGTTTTAGCACCGTTCTTGGCAGTTTGAGCAAATGTTCTCATTCCCCAATCATCAGTTAAAAGGACTTCACCTTCGTAATTTTTTACAACTTCTGATACTAGGTTTTTAAGGCTAGTTTGTTGCTCTTCAGTTGCGCCCGCGTGAGCTACTAATGCTAACTCATAAATCATACTTTATCTCCTGGACAATAGTTATTATTGGCCTCCCTACCACAGGGAAGCGAGTAAATTAACGGTCAAATGTGGTGCTAATCTATCAGCAACAGCGCTTTGTGTAAAGCGACTTCGGGTACGCGCCACCTTTACGTGATTACAATACGTTGGACAATACAAGGAGGGGCAGAGGTATGTAGTTTCAGACACTTAGATGATAGCGACGGTAATAATATCCCTCGAATGAGCGTAAAATAGCCTAAATATGCGAATTTTTTTCAATTTATTCAAAAGAGAACAACCTAAACTACTGAATTCTCGATAAGGTGGCGCGTACTACTTTAGTCGAGCCATTCAAGAAGGACGTCGATCTTAGCGTTGATATCATCGATTTCAAGAATTCCCTGCTTTAGATCTGGCGAAGTAACCACAAATTCAGTAATGGCCCCGATTAAAACAACAGGATCTTTTGTTGCTTCCATGAGGGCATCGTACTCAACTTGATTTTTAAAAAATGATTTTGCCCAATGACGAAAAACGAGACCAAGCCTTTGCAGTGAAATCATGTGCTCAGGCATCACTGTTAAAAACTCTGTAATCGGGTCGACTTCAATTGTATTAAATGGAAGCTCTTCATTATAGACGTCCATGATGAGACCTTTAAAAAGAGGCTCAAGAACAACAAGCATTGTTCCATCTTTTGATTTTTGAAGAATTTGTACGCGGCCAAGCCCCACAACTCTCTTTACCGCATGATACTTTTCATGGTCAATTCCAATGGTATCAGCTTCTTCATCAGCATCTTGCAAAGTCGCATAGGCCAAAGCGACAGGTGTATTAGTTTTCTCTGCTTCATGAATCATATGTATGTAGCGTGGTTCAAAAATATTGAGGGGCTTTTTTAAGATCGCCTGATATGAAACTTTATGTAATGGGAATAGAAGTGCTCTCATATCAGTAAAACCTTAAAAGCAAGTAAGGGTGCCTTAGGCACCCATGCAGCTAGAATATTTCGTATTGTTCAACGTGATAAGAGTTCTCCGAGCGAATCTGAAGATTAACGCTGAATACCTCTTCCATCGTTTCGATAATATCAAGCTCTTCACCACAAAGAGATGCCGTCACTTCTGGGTGAGCATAAATTGATATCTTCTTTGACTCTGGATTGTTGCGAATTTTCTTTCCAAGTTCACGAACAATCTCATAGCAAATCGTATTTACTGTTTTTACAATTCCATTTCCTTCACAGTATGGACAAGGCTCACACATGATACGTGTAAGAGTGTCACGAGTTCTCTTTCGAGTCATCTCAACAAGCCCTAGTTCGGAAATAGGAAGGACTTTTGTTTTTGAACGATCTTTCTTAAGAGCGTCTACTAGTGAGTTATAAACAGCTTCGCGGTTTTCAACTTTTTCCATATCGATAAAGTCGATAATAATAATCCCACCACAGTTTCTAAGTCTTAGCTGATAAGCGATCTCTTTAACTGCTTCAAGATTAGTGCGAAGAATTGTTTCTTCTAATGTTTTTCGTCCGACAAATTTACCCGTGTTAACATCGATTGAAACAAGGGCCTCTGTTTGGTCGATATTTAGTGAACCACCTGAACGAAGGTAAACCTTATTGCTTAGTCCCCTTTCAATTTCAATATCAACACCAAATTTTTCAAAGATCGGATTTGTTTCATCAAAGAATTTTGCCTTCCCCTTAATTTGTGGAAGATACTTTGTTGCAAATTTTTCAACTTCTTTCACACCGTCTTTATCGTCGATAATAATATTATCAACATCTTCATCTGTAATATCTCTTAAAACTCGTTGAATAAAAGTTAAGTCTTCATAACAAAGCGCAGGTGCTTTTTCTTTCTCAGACTTCTTTTGAACTTCTTTCCAAATCTTTGTCAGCATATCGTAGTCTGACTTAAGAGTTTTGTATGAGCTTCCCTCTGCAACAGTACGAGCAATAACACCCTTACCTTCTGGACGAATTGTCTCAAGCATCTCTTTTAGACGATCACGCTCTTCCTCATTTTCAATACGGCGAGAAACACCAGTGTGCTCAATAAAAGGCATATAAACAACATAGCGCCCAGGGATTGTTACATGACGAGTAACACGTGGACCTTTAGTTGAAATAGGCTCTTTTGCAACTTGAACAATGATCTCATCCCCTTCTTTTAAGAATGATTCAATCGTTGCAGACTCTGGACGCATTTTCATATCCATCGATTCTGAAAGAGTTGCTAACTCATCAGGAATCACAAGACCATTTTCTTTCTTCTCTTTCTTAATTTCCTCGGCCTTCTTTGCCATCTCTCTTTGCTCATCAAGAGTCGGAAGATAAGCATCATCAACGTAGAGGAAAGCTGCTTTTGAATAGCCGATGTCAACGAATGCAGACTGCATTCCTGGTAAAACTCTTAATACTTTTCCTCGGTAGATATTCCCAAGGCGTGGATGCGGCGTTGTCGTTGGCTTAGTTCTCTCCATTAGGAAGTCGAGAATTTCACCATTCTCCATCAAAACAGCACGCCACTCGTTAACTGTTTTGTTAATAATTAAATCTTTAGACATATATATTCCTTTTAAACTCAAATCGAAATATGCAATAAAAACACGAGGCAAGTCGGCGAGCATAGCTCAAGCCAAAGACTTTAACCTACTAATAATTGTACGTCTGGGCAAGGTTTTGCGCTAGAAGATATAATATTCCGCGTTACCCTACTCAACTAATCAATCATTAAAATAAATTAGAATTAAATGAAGATACCAGCGATACAGGCCGTCATGAAACATGCAAGTGTCCCTGCAATTAGAGACTTCACACCTAGCTTTGCAAGGTCTTGCTTACGGTTTTCAGCGATCCCACCGATTCCACCAATTTGAATCCCAATTGATGAGAAATTGGCAAAACCACAAAGGGCATACGTTGCAATAGTAATTGAGCGCTCCGATAGGTTACCCATATTCGCCTTAAGGTCTAAGTAGGCCACGAACTCATTTAGTACTAACTTCTTACCAAGAAGCATTCCCACGATTTCCGCATCCTTCCACTCAACACCTAATAACCAAGCAAATGGAGCAAATAATTTACCCATGATTAGCTCAAGAGTAATTCCTTCAAAACCAAACCAACCTGTGATTAGGCCAAGAGCACCGTTGAACATTGCTACAAGAGCAATGATTGCAATCAACATTGCACCAACATTAATGGCAAGCTTTACACCTTCACTTGCACCATTGGCCGCAGCATCGATTAAATTTACACTGTTATCTTTTAAATCTAATTTTAAGTCACCTTGAGTTAGAGACTCTTGTGTCTCTGGCACCATAAGCTTGGCACAAACAAGTGCCGCTGGAGCCGACATAACTGATGCCGAAAGTAAGTGTGCAGCATCAATTCCGAAACCAACATATGAAGCAAGAACCCCACCTGCAACAGTGGCCATTCCACCAGTCATTAGCGCCATAAGTTCCGATTGTGTCATTTTTGAAACCAGTGGCTTTACCACAAGTGGTGCCTCAGTTTGCCCAGCAAAGATATTGGCAGCGGCCGCTAGAGACTCAGCTCCCGATGTCCCCATCACAACTGACATGACTTTAGCAAAAGCCTTAATAACAACCTGCATGATACCTAAGTGATAAAATACACTCATTAATGAAGACATAAAAATAATTGTCGGAAGAACCATGACAAAGAAAATAAAGCCGAATTTTGGAACATTTGAAAGTGGACCAAAGATAAAGCCTGAACCTTCGTTAGTATAATTTAGAATTGCAGTGAAAAAACCACGTGCACCTTCAAAGAAGTTTTGCCCTACATCAGTTTTTAGAATGATGAGACCAAAGAAGATCTGAAGAGCTAGCCCAGAAAGAACGAGACGCCAATTAATTTTCTTACGGTTATTTGATAATGCAAAAGCAACACCAACCATAACGATCAAACCAAATGCCGAAATAACTCTTTCCATGGAATACCCTATTACTAAATTAAATTAATTCTAAAATTAGCCTTAGAGTATAGGTTTGAGCATAAATGGACAATAAAAAAGAATAATTAGAAGTTAAACGACCAACCAACTTTTGGATTTACAGCATTAAACTCTTTGATATCTTGTGCCGTATTTGACGCATGCCAATTAAGACGACTAGTCGTATCAAAGTCACGGTAACCCGTTTGACGAATTGTTGCTTGAGACTTTGCAGCTTGATTGTAGGCCACAACACCAACACCAACAACAATCCCTACAGCAGCACCAACGAGAATATTTTTAAGGTGATCCTTAGGCTCCTCAACAAAAGATAATGTCGACAGACCAAGAATAGCACCACCAAGGCCAAGACCAGCAACAGTTGTTAAGTCACGTAATCCTTCTTCCTTAAAATTTGTTTGTGCAAATGAAGAGAATGAAAATGTAAGAGCTAAACATATAATGATAATTTTTTTGAACATTTCTATAACCTTAAAATCCCTGCGCTACGCATTAAGTTTCATCATTGCCACCTCTAATGGCCGTGTCTATAATGACCCTTTTACTATTCTATACGCATAAGTAATTTGATGCAATAAATGCACAGGAATTATTAGGGAATTAAATTTTTAAAAGGAATACTATGTCGGAAAATTTTAGCGCATATCAGATCATCTCAAAAAAAAGAGATGGTAAAAAATTAACAGATGAAGAAATTAAGTGGTTCATAAATGGGATTACAAATGGTGACGTTGCTGACTATCAAATGTCTGCACTACTAATGGCCATTTACTTAAATGGTATGAGCGTAAAAGAAACTGCCGCTCTTACAGATGCCATGCTTTACTCTGGAAAGACGCTAAAGTTCTCAGGAGTGAACGTGATCGACAAACATTCAACTGGTGGTGTTGGAGACAAGGCATCGTTCATTCTTGGCCCAATCGCTACGGCATGCGGAGTTAAGGTTCCAATGATGGCCGGACGTGGTTTAGGCCATACAGGTGGAACAGTTGATAAAGTTGAATCGATTAAAGGATTCAAAACTGAACTAACTCTTGAACAATTCAAAAAGCAACTTAATAAAGAGAAGATCGTTCTTATTGGTCAAACAAAGGATATCGCTCCTGCTGACAAAATCATCTACGGTCTAAGAGATGTAACGGGAACAGTTGAATCAATCCCATTAATTACAGCATCAATCATGAGTAAGAAATTAGCAGAAGGTGCTAATGGTATCGTAATGGATATTAAAGTTGGTGACGGTGCATTCATGGATAATATCAAGGATGCAAAAGCACTTGCAAAAAGTCTTCGTGATACAGCAAAGCGCTTTGATAAGCGTATGATCACAATGATTACAGATATGAATCAACCACTAGGTCAGTATATTGGTAACTCTCTAGAGATCATCGAATCAATTGAGACACTAAAAGGTAACGGTCCAAAAGACTTAACTGATATCAGTGTTAAGCTTGCAGGTGCAATGATCTATATTGCAGGAAAAGCTGATTCACTAAAAGAAGGTGAAAAGAAAGCGCAAGCAGTAATTGATAATGGAAAAGCACTTAAAGTTTTCAAAAACCTTATTAAGGTTCAAGGCGGAGATGAGAAAGTTTGTGACGACTACTCTCGCCTACCGATAGCAAAAGAGAAGACTGTATTTAGCGCAACTAAGAATGGTTACGTTTCTGCGATTGCTTGCAAGAACATGGGCCTACACTGTGTAAGCCTTGGTGGTGGACGTGCAAAAGCAACTGATAAGATCGACTTTGGAGTTGGTTTTATTCTTAATAAGAAAGTTGGTGACAAGGTTTCTAAAGGTGAAGCACTTGTTGAGATCTACCATAACAAAGATCAGAAGAAACAAGTTGAAACTATCCTTGCAGACTTAAAGAAAGATATTAAAGTTACAACTGCTAAGCCTAAAGCAAGTAAGTTAATCTTTGAAGTGAAGGAAATCTAGAGGTACGTATGCACGCAATTTTTAAAAGACTAGAAGAGACAAAAAGTTATATCCAAAGCAAATATGACAAGGCACCTGATATTGGAGTTATCCTAGGTTCAGGACTTGGTGAATTTGCTAACCTTTTAGAAAACAAAGTTGAAATCAGCTACGAAGAAATCCCAGGTTTTAAAAAGACAAAAGTTAAGGGCCACAAAGGTCAACTTGTTATGGGTGAGCTAGGTGGAAAAGTTGTAGCTGTTATGCAAGGACGTATTCACCGCTATGAAGGCCACTCTCTTGATGAAGTTGTTTTTCCTGTCCGCGTTTTAAAAACACTTGGTATTAAGAATCTAATCATCACAAATGCTGCTGGTGGAATTAATTTAGATTACAGCTCTGGTTCACTTGTTCTAATTACAGATCACCTAAACTTAACTGGTGAAAACTGTCTTGTGGGAGAAAATATTGAAGAGCTAGGAACTCGTTTTCCAGATATGACTTATGCATGGTCACCTGCTCTTAAAGAAATTGCACATGCTTCGGCAAAGAATATTTCATATGATCTTAAAGAGGGTGTTTATGTTGGTGTAATGGGACCAACTTATGAAACTCCTGCGGAAATTCGTATGTATCGTAATTTTGGTGGAGACCTTGTTGGAATGTCGACAGTACAAGAGTGTATTGCTGCTAACCACATGGGACTTGATGTTCTTGGTATCTCTTGTGTGACAAATATGGCCGCAGGGATTGAGAATACTAAACTAAATCACGATGATATTAAGCACGAGGCCGCTCGTGTAATGAAGAAATTTCTAGAGCTTCTTGAAGAAGTTATCTCAAATATCAAATAAAAAAATCATAATTTCTCCCTACCTCGGTGGGGAGAACTTTGCTATAATCTATTCAATACCTAACCACGAGTGAATACTCGGCTTTCATGGATTATTGATGGAAACACATTCTTCAAAGAAAATGCTAGCAGACATGAGCTTCTGCGTCTTCGATTTAGAAACGACTGGTGGAAACCAGAAAAAAGATAAAATCATTGAAATTGGACTTGTCCAAATCGATAACCTGGAAGTAGGAGCTCAAAAAAGCTTTCTTATCAATCCAGAAAGAAAAATCCCAGACTTCATTCAAAAGCTAACTTCCATCACACAAGATGAAGTTGAGGGCGCACCAATAATTGATGCCGTTATTGATGAAGTTCTAGAGTTTATTGGTGACCGAGTTCTTATCGCTCACAACTCTTCATTTGATATTCCATTTTTAAATTCAGTTTTAGAAAGGCTTGGAAGAAAGCAACTTGAGAATAAGGGTTTGTGTACAAACCTTATGACGAAGTATCTTATTCCAACTCTCATGAACTCGAATCTAAACTATATGTCGCGTATTTTTAATATTTCTCACCAAAAGGCACACCGTGCCCTTGATGATGCTATCGCGACGGCCCAACTCTTCTTAAACTATCTCAATATCTTTATTGAAAAAGATATTAAGAAGATCAATCATCTTTACTACCCAAAAAATCGCTACGAGCTTGATCTTTGTAACTTTAAAAAAGATACAAGTGAGCACGAAGAAATCGTAGCAAAGATGAAAAAGATTTTTGCTCCTTTTGTTATTACAGTAAAAGGACAAAACGGAGTGATCCTCTTCTCTTTCCCATGTACGAACAAAGATAATGAAATTCAATTCATTAGTGAGCGTATTAAAGATCTCGAATGGCAAACTATTTCCATTAAACTTAGTGGACCAATTCTAGAGGCCCTTATTCGCTTTAATCATTCATTTAATAAAATGGATGAAGCCGATCAAGAAGAGGCCATCACAATGCTTCGTCAAAACCTGATTGGCGATGGTACGAAAGAAGAACTAAACGCCGAGTACAAAGAAGAGCTTCAAAAAATCAAGCAAGCTGACTTCGTTCTTATGAATCACCTTGTGCCAGAACAGTTTACAATCTACCCTCTTGGCGCTCTAGGAATTAGACAAGGATTAATCTTTCGCTACCCTGGTCACGACAAGAAGCTGATTCAATATATCAATTCAAAGTCTAATCGCAAGAAAGCGCAGAAGCTTAAAGAAATTCACTTCCCTGAAATGCTGCAGGAACTTGTTAATCTTTATATGGCAAAGAACCTGCGCCAAGAACGCGAGCTTATGATCTTTAAGGATTCATTTGCCCTTAAGAATAAGGACTTCTTCTTTACTCAACTTGATAAGTTCATTGAAGTGAATCCGAATAAGTATAATTATCCGGAAGCGTTTATTTAATCAGACCAAATTATAAATCACAATATCCTGCCCATGAATTTCAACGCGTGAATTTTCAAGTGCAAGTAAGTGGATGATTAAGCGGTTTAAGATCTTACTCTTTTGTCCTTCGATATTGAGATTCTTAACCGTAAGAATGATATCGTGTTCACTACGATAGAAGTTACAATCGATTGAGTTAGAGCTAGCATCAATTAAGAGTTCGTGATTTTTAAGCGTCATCATCTCACTTAGGATTAAGTAGAGAATGATTGGAAGACTTGCACCACTGATGGCATATTCTTTGAGATCATTTGAAATATTTGTATGAATCGATATTCCCGATTCGATTTTTCGATTGCTTAGTAGCGAGATTGCCTGTTGGAGAATACTCTCAAACGTACTTTGACGACTTAGTTGATCATTAACTTTGGCAAAACCAAGGAAAGTATTGATTAGGCTCTTACAACGATTTGCTGACGCCTTCATTTCATTTAGGATTGTTAAATCGTCTTCTTCCCACTCTTCAAGTTCTAACATATTAATGGCCGCAAGAATTCCAGCAAGAGGATTATTGAGTTCGTGGGCAATGGAGCTTGTAATAATACCAAGTTCAGAGTGAGACTTTGTATAATTGAATTCCTGTTTAACAAGACAAATTGTTTTTAAATTAGAAGTTGTACTTGAAAGAATTTTATACTTTTGATCTCCAATATCTAACCATCCTGAATCAATATTCTTAATAAGATTATTTGGTGTGATACCAAGCTTTAGAAAATGATCATTATGATAGTGAACGATACCATCATCACTCAAAATAACAACAGGATATGACAATTTGTTAATTAGGTCTGTAACACCTAACTGCTCACTTGAAAGCTCTTCTTGGTTAACATTAATTAATTGAATAACATTGGCGATCGCTTGTGCGGCCAAAAAAGCTTCTTCCCTATCCCCTTTTACAGTAAGTAGATAATAAGAAGTACTATCTTCAAAACAATAGTCTTCTTTAACAGGGTAAAGATGTGAATCGGCTTTATCGATTACCTTAATATTAAATTCATTTTTGACTTCAGAGATCTTAAAAAGTTCAGCTATAAAATTCTCATCATTATCTTGATATACCTTTTCAAGATAAAGACCTGCGATTTCCATTTCATCTAGATTGGCACTGGCCATACTAGAGTTTAATTTAAAGACTCTTGCAAGCTCTCTTTTGAAATGAAGAAGCTCTTTAAGATTCTCTATTGTTTCAATCTCAATAATGTGGTCTTCTAACTTAACAATTAGAGGGATACTAGATTCAATTGAAAAATCAAATTCATAATCACTAGAGCTAAATCCAGAATAGTTTAGATTGCGCTCCAGCTCTTCATCAATCTCTATATTTGAGTGGTAGTAAAAATTCTGTTTAGGCGAATTAACTTCACTATCTTGAAAGCCAAGAGATGCACTCACTAGTTAACTCCTTTATGAAGAGTCACCTTACCGTCAGCATAGTGAATATCCACATCGACATTTTCAAGCTTTGCCATGTCCTTGGCAGAGCTAATGACCTTGTCACCAATTTGAGTATAGGCATATCCACGAGTTAGAACATTTTTAGGATTTAAGGCACCGAGAATTTTTTCAAATTCCATATTCTTATTTTTATAATTCACAATTTTATTTTGGATTGCTTTTACGAGCTGACGACTAAGGCGATCAAGCTCAAAAGTATATTCATAAAGAGATAGGATCTGTTCTTTTCTCTTAATAAGATTCAGCTTCTCAAGCTCATGCTTATAATCTGAAATTTTCGACTTAAGAGCAATGAGGAAACTCTTCGGTGACGTTTCAGAAAGAACATCATAGCGACGACGAAGTTCCATATTCATGGCACCTTTTAAATCCTTACGAATGCGATTCATATCAGAGTCTAAGGCCATAAATTTTTGAGTTAAAACTTCTGCAGCAGCTGAAGGTGTCTCCATCCTAAGATCGGCCACATAATCAGAGATAGTAAAGTCCACTTGGTGACCAACGGCACTAATCGTTGGGATTGGGCAATTATAAATATCCCAAGCAAGTGCTTCGTCATTAAACGCCCAGAGGTCTTCCATCGACCCACCACCACGAGTGAGAACGATGACATCTAACATATCTTTCGAGCGGCCTTCTTCCTTGGCCTTTAGGTGATAAGCAATGAGTTTTTCAAGGGCCTTACGAATTGAGGCAGGAGCATTTACTCCTTGAACGAGGGCCGGTGAAAGAAGAACCTGATGATACTCAGATCTTCTTTGAGATACATTTAAAAAGTCTTGCAGGGCCGCGGCTCCTTTTGCCGTAATAACACCAATTCGTTTTGGCATCGTCGGTATCGGCTGCTTTGAACTCATATCAAAAAGACCTTCTGCTTGAAGTTTCTTTTTTAATAATTCAAATTGTTCCTGAAGATCACCCTTACCTGCCGGCACAATACGCTTAACAATTAACTGAAAAGTTCCACGACTCGGATAAACGGAAACAGAACCAGAGACTATAACCTTATCTCCTGCACGAATATTTTTAATGACTGGATTTCTCATGGCATCCATTTTAAAAAGGGCCATTTGCATGAGGGCACTGCCATCACCAAGTGAGAAATACCAATGTCCTGCACCAGAGGAGCTAAGGTTTGAAACCTCTCCTGTTACACTAATATTTTGATAATTAGACTCGAGATTTTTCTTAATGTGATTTACGAGTTGTGAGACTGATGGGACTTTATTATTCATCCCTTAATGATGTTAAAAAAGGCACAAAGTGGGAAGACAAAGAGCGTCATCCCACTGTGATTTCAACTAGATATTTTGAAATTTATTGACTGCGTTTAAAAATTTAATTGCCTGAAGAACTTGGTAGTCTTTGTCGGCCGAATACTTTCTAGCTACCGATGATTCATCTTTCTTTTGATTGATTTCTTTTGCTCTTTCAATTCTTTTTAGACGTGCTGCTTTTTCACGCTTAAGACGAGCTTCCTTTTCTTCTTCAGTTTCAACAGTGGCCGTTAAGTGATTTCTAAGATCGACTTCTCTTACTCCACCATCATCATACATATGCTCTTCAACAAATTCACCTTCGACTTGTGAAACTTGAACATCAGGCCTAATACCAAGGGCCTGAATTTTTCTTCCTTTTGGTGTCATATACTGGGCAATTGTAAGTTTAATCCCCTGCTCTTCTGAAACTTGAGAAACGGTTTGTACACTTCCTTTTCCAAAAGAATTTGTCCCAACAATTAGAGCACGCTTGTGATCTTGGAGAGCACCTGCCACAATTTCAGAAGCAGAAGCACTTGAGCCGTTAATTAATACAGCAACAGGTATCTCTAGTTCTTTATGGCCACTCTTTTTAACATAACGAATTTCTTTATTCTTTGGATCACGACCTTCAGTCGAAACAACTACTCCATCATTTAAAAAGATTGAAGCAAGATTTACTGCTTCATTTAAAAGTCCACCTGGGTTCGAGCGAAGATCTAGAACAACTCCTCTAAAATTCTTTCCAAGTTTCTTTTTTTCTTTTTTAAGCGCCTTTACTACATATTCAGCTGCATCTTTTTGAAATTGGCTTAAACGAATAACAGCATAGTTATTTACTGCAAATGACTTAACTGGCTTAGTCTTGATCTTTTGGCGCTTTACCTTGAAGTTACGAATATCTTTTTCACCAGCTCTTAGGATTCCTAGGTTAATAACAGTTCCAAGCTCACCTTTCATACGATCAACGGCTTCATCAAGAGTGATACCAATTGTTGACTCATTATTAATTTCAACAATTTTATCTCCTGGCAGAAGGCCCGCTTTTTCAGCAGGAGAATCCTCGATTGGAGTTGTAATGACAAGAACACCATCTTTTTGCGTAACTTCTATTCCAAGTCCACCATACTCGCCACTTGTGTCTTCTTGCATCTTCTTGAATACTTCTTCATCTAAAAATGCAGAGTGAGGGTCTAATGTTTGAAACATTCCCTTTAGTGCTCCATCAATGAGCTTATCAATATCTACCTTTCGGTAATAATTTGTTTCGATGATATGAATAACTTTATTGAAGAGTTCGAGCTTTTCAAAACGCGACCTCTCAGTTTGCTTTGCCTGAGCAGGTGCCACAAATGCCGTAAGCATAAGAGCAACAAATAGCTTTTTCATTATTATTCCTAATTTTAAATATTAATTTTATTATTAATTAGTTGTGCTGTATTTTGTGCTGTATTTTTCTTTCTAATTTCAAAATAAACTTTACTTAGATTCCCCTTCTTAATTGAGAATCTTGTTTTTGCAACAGATGAGCCAAGATCAACAGCTTGTCCCTTTTTTACGCTTGCTGCGAAGTCACCAAGATAGATACTACGAATATCATTTCCATGATCCACCATAATCACATTACCTACGTTGGCAAGTGAACCTACATATTCAACTTTTCCAGCTTTGGTCGCAAAAATTTCTTGTCCACTCTTAACAGTATAAGTAATTCCTTTCTTGCCATTTTCTGTCGAAATAAATTTTTTAACAGGAACAGCAAAATTAGCAACTAACTTAGTCGAAGAGCTACTTGCTTTGTTTTTACTTACTTTTAGTTTTGCTTGAGCTTTCTTTTTAGCAAGTTGTTGTGATTTTCTTAACTTACTATATTCTGATTTTAACTTTTCGTGATTTTCTTTTTCAGTTAAGAATTCTTGAACGGTTGAGCTTTTACGAGTTTCAAGCTCTTGTAAAAGAGTATAAAGCTCTCTTTCTATTTTTACTGTTTCACTCAAACGAGTTCTAAGTTCAAATGTCTTCTTTTTTAGGTCTGTACAATAATCAATTTTTGATTGAATCTCTTTCTTTTCATTCTTTAGAGACTTTAAAAGAAGCTGACTTTTCACAAGGTCTTCGTGCGTCGAGTTTTCCATGTAACTTAAGGCAACATGACGAATCGTCTTTTTTACACGAACTTTATCTGATTCCAGGTCAAATAAAGATTGATTAAGATTTTTTTCTAATTCAAAAATTTGATAATCAAGATCTTGTCTTGATTTCATGGCCTGAAGATAGTCTTCATTCTTTGTCTGTAATTGAGTTTCGATTGATTGAATCGACTTTTTGTAATTGTCGATCTTGCTGCGAGAATCAGTTACCTGCCCTTTAATCGCATTCAAGTTTGGTGCCGCCTCGGCCCTCATTGAAGCTGAAGTAATTAATAGAACTGTGAAAAGAACTAAGCTTTTTGCCATTCAAGTTTCCCGATCGTGTACCACGCAGAAGTTGTTAATAATGCTGCACTTACTATTAATGTAAAAACTTCATCCGGAGAGAAGAAGGCAAATGATAGAGCGCAACCAATAAGAGTTGATGCGATAATATTAACTGTGTACATTTTGAAAGCTACATTCTTCTTTCTTTGAAACTTTTCAATAAGGTAAGAAACCTGCTTTAAGTTGCGCTTAATAGTCATAAAAGCAACAACCCAAAAAAGAGCTAGAACAGTGATTAAAACTTGAAGCGGTCTTCTCTTTAGTTCATTCATTACATTTTTCCAAGATTGTGAATTTGAAATTTTCTTTCTCACACTTCCTAGAACAACATTGTCCTTACCTGTTAAACGAACTAAGTATTCTCTAATAAGGTTAGTCGAACTCTCCGAAACTTTCTCATCTAAAATAATTTTTAAACCCTTCATTGAGATAATTGAAGTAATTTCATCTTTTCCAAGTTCTAGAACATCTTTAAGTTGGTTTGTTACGGCCATGCTCTTTGTTGCACTGATCGCTTCAACACCCTTTACTCCAGGTAGTCCCTTAATCTTTCTAGAAATACTTGATGTGTTTAAATCCCCATCAACGAGAGCATTAAAGTAATACTCATTTTGAATTGCAGGAAGCGCATTTGAAATCTTCTTTTTAAAACTGTCATAGTTAGAAACAGAAATAACAAGAGAGATTGTTAAAAGAGAAAAAAGCGCTTGCCCAAAAAGATTATTTTTTGTGAAACGAGCTAATTCTTTTAAATAAAACATGCATGCCCCGAGTGGATTAGACGAGAGTTATCTAGGTGGATAATTCGTCCCGTGAAACGTTGTACTAATTCGCGATTATGAGAAGCCCAAATAATTGTTGTCCCTCTTTTCGCATTATAGATATTTAATAAATCAAAAAGTCTTTTTGTATTATCAAAGTCTAGTGAACTTGATGGCTCATCCGCAATAAATACGTCAGGCTTTGCAAGTAGCGCGCGAATGATGGCAACTTTTTGTCTTAGTCCCCCATTAGCATCCTTGGCCTTAAGTTTTACGCGATTTTTAATTCCTAGAATTTTAATTAGCTCGTTTAAGTCGCTCTCAAATTCTTTGCGAGAACGATACACACTTGGATCAAATGCAAATTGTAAATTATCGATTAGACTCATATTTTCAATCAGTCTTAAATCTTGAAAAACTTGTGTTGTAAAAACTCGATCATCAATTTTAATCGTTCCGCTCGTCGGTGAAACGTTTCCTGCAAGAACATTTAGAAGTGTTGTTTTCCCTGCTCCAGAAGCCCCGGTAACAAAGACAATTTCACCTTTTCTAATTTGCAAATTGATATTGGAAATGGCCTTGATTCCGTCGAAATCAACAGTGACATTCTCCAGCGTAAAATACATATTCGTATTTAAATTCTGGTTTCCAAATAAATTACTTGCTTGATTCGCGTAACTGCTTGAGATCATTGATATGAGTCCTTCATTTAAATATTCAAATCTTCCTAACTTGAATTGGGCAAAAATCCTCTTTGCCACTCTATAATTTTATAACAAAATCAAATTTTAAGCAAAGGTAGATAAAAAGACCGACTATGCGCGTCAAATAAGTAAATCTTTATCTTTCACCTGTTGAAGGAAACAAATTTTATACGTAGAATCAGGTGCAAATCAGTTAAAGCGAGGTCAAAGTGCTTGAAAAAATTAATGGAAAGCAAGTCGATGCCCATCTACTGTCTTCCCTCTTACAAGACAGTAGTGTTGATGGAGATTATGAAATTCGAAATCTTTCATTTTATGACATCATCTATGTCATCGACACAGCTGTTGATATTGGCCCGCGATTTAGAACGAAGCGAATTGATGAGGTCGGGATTAATGTGACCCTGGCCTTTACAGATAAAACACTTTGCAATGAATATCTTGATCAAAACAGTCGAATACGTGCAATCACTGTTGGAATGTTATGTGCAGAAGTTGAATCTAATTTTATTGAGGTCATCGCTCTTAACCCAAATTTATCTGGCCGATTCGAAGAGTTTATCTTTGTTCCACCTTACGACAAGCTAACTTGCCAATACATTCTCTCGCCTCGTGATGAAACAATTTCTCTGTTATCAATTGATAATGAATCTCATCGCTTTATGGGTGTTGAGGCAACTTTCTTTTCAATCACAAATAAGACGATGGTCACTTTTGGGCAAGAACAGAGAGAAGAATATCTAAATAATCTCATTGAGAATTTAAGTTTTATCATTCCTCGTATTCCACAAAGAAAAGGAAGTGCTAATATCATTTGCTTACTTTTAAATTTAGAGAATTCTATTGAAGAAAAAGCCTTTGTAAGGGATTACCCAACTTTTGAAGGCTATACTGAAGTACTTTTTGTGAACTCGAATCTTGAGCTACTAACTGGGAAGCTATCAAAAATTGAATACGATGGGGCAAGTCTTGAAGGTATCTACTTACCCCTAATCGAAAGGGCAAAAAAACTTAAATCACACCTTGTTCTTTAAGTAATTTATACGCACCGTCTGAGCAGAAGCAATTCGGTGTATAGCTCATAGTATTTGAAAGCTTTGAGATTATTGAGTTTTCAACATCAGCAAGTAGCTTAACCTGGCCATCATCCAATCTTATTTTAACTGGATCACGCTCTAGTAATAAGTTTGTTAATGTTGTCTTCTTTGCGAGCTCTCTTGGACTCTTAACAAAGATAATCTTCTTTTTAGGAATATCTGGAATAACCCAATCAGCATCACTTCCATTTTCTTTTACGAAGTTAACGATATCAGTGGCCTTATTACCAGTCTTCTTAAAGAGTTTATCATTGAATCCAATATTATCTTGTTCAAGCAAGCTTTGTGAAAAGTCACTTGTATCGATATTCTTAGCGCCATGTCTTAGAAGAAGGATACGTGCCATATCTTTAATATCTGCATACTTATCAAATTGTCCATCTACAAGAAGCTTATGAATTGTATTCATAAAGTATGAATCATTGAATCCGTAAAAACGCATAGGATCGTTACTGATAATATCGAGAAGATCACTATAGCGATAAATATGACCTTTTTCTAGCATGTGATAGCAAAGGGCATCTGCAATTGCATCATACTTTGATCCACGTGGAGAGCGAATAACTTGCGAGTACCAAGCAAAGCGTGCACTTAAAAAGTCTTCCACACAGTGAAGAGCATTTTCTTTAATTGCAAGAATGTCGTGACCTGCTACCTTCTCTGTTGTGAAGTGATGAAGTAGATATTCCCTATCATAAGTACCATACTTAAGACCTGTGTAGTGAGCATCTCTTAAAAGATAATCCATGCGGTCACAATCAATTTCAGAGTGAAGAATTTGATTAGCAAGGATTGACGAGTGTGTTCCTTTAACAAGATCTGAAACTTCTTGTGGATCAATTCCATGATCTTTTAGAATTCGTGTTAGGCCACCTTCATAGTCAGTATTCTTGATAATGAATGAGCCTAGGTTTTCGTGATCGTCTTGTAATCCCTTTCCACCTTTCTTATTTGTTGTCTCCCCTATCTTGATATAGGCCATCTCAGTTGTATGAGAAAAACAAAATGTTCCAATATCATGAAGAAGAGCTGAGACTCGAATGGCCTGATGATACTTGGCCTCTTTTGATTTCTGCTCTTTTACAAAGAGTTCATTATCTTCAACACCACGGCCAACTGACCTTAGAATAAGATGAGCATTATTAAGTACGCCAATACAATGTCCATAGCGAGAATGCTCGGCACCGTGAAAAACGTAGAATGAAAATCCTAATTGTTTAATCCAACGCAGCCTTTGAAAAAATGGGCTGTGGATAATCTCCATCTCAAGTGGAGTTAAGTCGATGAATCCATATAATGGATCATAAACTTTTAGACCTAATTTAGCGTTTGAGACAACTTCCATGTTGATCCTTTAATATAAATGTACTTGGTTCACTCTCGGCTCCTGCCTCCGTGGACATACCGTACATCCTGTACATAAAAAGCCCGTTAATTAACGGGCATCTTATATTTTATAATGAATTTGTTGATAGATACAAGGATTAAGACTTTTTCTTTCTTCCTCTTTTCTTTACAGGAGTTGTAGCGACTTTTAACGCTTCAAAAATTTTCTTCGCTTCACTTCTTAAGTTATTTTCATAGATAAAGCGGTAGAAATTCTCTAAATCTGGTGAATTTCTGAAGTTCTTTGGTAGTCTATTGTCTTCTGTTGACATGGGCTCTCCTTATTAGACTGACATATTAACTTCAAAAGTACGCTTTATCAATTCTCTTTAAGCTTCTTTAAAGGTTGATTAAGCTTCTTTTGCTTCAATCATACCGTAGCTGTGCAGCTTGTTATAAAGAGTCTTAACTGTAATTCCAAGAACCTTAGCTGTTTTAGTCTTGTTACCACCTAGGTGATCTAGAGTTTGACAGATATGTTCTCTCTCAATTTCTCCTAGCGTCATTTCTCTAAAAATTCTAATTTCTTCTTTTTCTTCATTAATTTCAGCTTGCTCAACTTTAATGCTATCTGCAAGGTGATCTCTTTCAACAATCATTCCCGGAGATAGAACATATGCTCTTTCCATGATTGAGTGAAGTTCTCTTACGTTTCCTGGCCAGTTGTAGTCTTCAAGAAGCTTAACAACACCTGGAGACATAGACTTTTGAGCTTCTGGTAACTTTCCTAGGTTTAGGAAGTGGTTAGCTAGAATTTCAATATCTGACTTTCTCTCTCTTAGTGAAGGAATTCTTAAACCAATTGTTGATAGGTTGTAGAATAGGTCTTCTCTAAAAGTTCCTAGTGCAACACTTTCTTTCATGTTTAGAGAAGAAGCTGCAATAATTCTTACGTTTGATCTTAGTTTTTCATGAGTTCCAACTCTTGAGTAAGCAAGGTCGTTGATAAAGCTCATTAGTCTTGCCTGTACTTTAACTGGCATTTTATCAATATTGTTAATGAAGATTGTTCCACCATTCGCTGCTTCTAGAGCACCTTTTTTAATTCTGAAACCTCTTACAGCATCAACTTCTTCTTTTCCGAAGATTTCTGATTCTAGGTACTCATCATTACCCATTGAACAGTCAACTACGATGAAAGCGTGATTCTTTCTCTCTGAACGACAGTGAATTCTTCTAGCGATCATCTCTTTACCAACACCAGTCTCACCTGCCATGTAAGAGTTAACATCTGATGCAGCTACACGATCAACTGCAACTAGAAGCTCTTGCATGATTTCAGACTTACCGATGATCTCTTTCTCTTGAGTTGTTGAGCGAGATAGAGTTACACCTGGTACAGAGTTCTTTAGTTCAATTTCTTTTTCTTCGATCTTCTGCTTTAGTGATTCGTTAAGGAACTTAGCAGATAGATACATTTTCATATTCTTAAGTGGCTTTTGGATAGAGTTTAGGCTATCGATAACCATGTTAATGTCTTCTTTCTTAAAGTTAACTTCTTCGCTATTTCCTTTGAAAGAAATAGTACCGATGATTACACCATCGATGATCATTGGAACACACAGTTCAGAGTGAGATACTTCTGTTTTTGTCGAAGCAAATAGAGGATCTCTTTGTACGTTGTTTGAGAAGTAAGCACGCTTAGTTTTGATTACGTGTCCTACTGCACCAAGACCTTTTGAAATTCTTTGTGCGTTCTTTACAGCGCGAGCATCTTTAGCAACCATGCGACAGCTTCCGTCTTCGTGTGCAAGGTTTACGATGATTTCATCACAAACGATTTCTGATTTAAAGAATTTTGATAGTTCAGAAAAGAAAACCTGCTCATCTAAAGTTGTAAGAAGTGTAGACAGTAGATTTTCAATTTTTGTTGATTCTTTTTTCATTTCGATTGTCATGTATAAACTCCCGTGTAATTTTTAGTGTGTGTTTTGCGAAGCGTTAATCTAAATTCATGATACAGCGCGTCTGAATTTTTTACAAGACTAAAATACTCGGTTGTTCAAAAAAAATATAGATATACTGTGATTATAATGACTTAAGCCATCTACCACTTGTACACTTTCCGAAATTTGAGGTCAGTGGCCCTAGGATTTTACCCCAAGTGTCCATAATATAGACACTTTGAGTGGCCTTAGACTGTGAAAGAACCCTCAAACTTGTAAAAATAATGAACTGTCCATCTTTTGAATACTCTGGATCCTCATTTGAACCGAAATCCTTTGTTAATCTAACGAGATTTTGGCCATCAGAACCAACCTTAAAGAGGTCAAAACGATTATCTAACCAGCTTGAGAAAACAATTTCTGAAGCACTTGGGTGAAAACGTGGAGTTGCATTGTATTTACCGACATAACTAATACGCTTCACATTCTTCTCTAGTCCACCTGGATCCATTGTGTAGATCATTGGCTTCCCAGGTCTTCCCGATAAGAACGTTAGGATTGAACCATCCGCACTAAGTGATGGATCAACGTCAGGAGCATAGCTTTTCGTTAGGCGTGTGATCGCACGAGTGTTTAAGTTCATACGGTAAAGCTCAGCATTACCTTGATGTGATAGCGTAAGAATAATTTCATCACCATTATTCGTAAAGATTGCACCAGAGTTAATCCCTTGCCTCTTTGATAGAATACTAGTTTTCTTAGTTGCTACATCATAGAGCATTAGGTTGACGTTCTTCTTTGCTCCTTTCACAGACTCGTCAATTAAGCTGTAAACAATTTTAGAGCCATCATGTGAAACCGCAGGAGAAAGTACAACACCATTGTGCCATGTTAATCTCTTTGGATTGGCACCATCAAAATCCATCATGAATAGTTCTTTCTTACCATCTGGCATTTTATAATCAGAAACGAAAACAATCTTATCTTTGAAGATAGAAGGCTTGCCTACTATTGCACGATAAATCTCATCGGAAACAGCGTGAATGGCAGCTCGATCATTGGCATCATAAGGAATCGACTTTGATATAAGCTCTTGTTCCGCAGCGATATTCCAAAGCTTATACGATAATGTCGTTTGCGTTGCACTTCTAATAATCTTAAATCGAACTAAGAAGTTCGTTTCTTTCGTTTTATAATTTGTAAATCGTACATTATCAAAAGATGTCTGAGAGATACGACGTGGCAGAACGTTGAAATAATTCTGATAAAACTTAAAGTCATTTCTTACAATATTGATGTAGTTCTCTGACTGCTCGACTTCATTAGGTGTAAAAACTCCTTCAGAGAATATTTTTTCAACTAATAAGCTTTCTTTAACAACTTCAGCATCTCCTACAGAGACGACAGTCAGTCCACCATCAGCAATAACGTTAAAACATATAAGTAAAAAAACTAAATACTTCATAAAAACTCCTATATAGGAAAGGCAAGAACGAGTTCACCTGCCACTAGCCTATTAGTAATTTCTTTCTTCGGACGAGGAAATGAGCCTACCGCGCGTATTGATCCCACGGCCTTGCTATCATATTCCGCATTCCCACTCGATTTTATAATTTTATATTCTAATAATTTACCCTGTGAATTGATGAAAACCTGAACGTGACAAGATAATTCAAGATTCGCTAGATACGCTGGAAGTCTCCAGTGCTTTCTAACGGCTTCCATTACAGAGATAACATAATTGTCAAAGTCACCTTGTGCCTGGGCGCTACCAGTTCCTGTATAAGAGGACCCCTCACTTAACTTATTTCCAGCTGCAATAATGTTGCTATAGTCAGTTGTATCTTCAACGACCTTTTGCTTAGGCTTTACTTTTGATTTCGCTTTCGTATCTGTTTTTACGTTACGGTTCGCAAATTTTGACAGCATATCTTTTAAAGACTTTTGCTTTGCCGCTTTTTCAAGAACGGCCTTATCGCTTCCGCCTGTCTCCTTTGCCTTTTCCTTAATCACTTCAACTTTTTCTTGAGGCGGAGGAACCATTTTTTTTAGCTCTTGATAAGTCATTTTTGGCATGGCCACAACATCAACCTTAATGGCTTTTCCAATTACACGCACCTTATCTAGGTTGGCCCTCTTTGGATCAAAAGGTGTTCCTAGTTTGAAGATCGATAGAAGATACAGTCCTAGTATTAGGATTGCATGGGCCCCTAATGAGATAGAAATGTATTTATTAAAACTCTTTTCGATACTACTTATCCTCTAACTCTGTTACCAGAGCAATATCATTTATATTATTTGATTTTAAATAAGACATAAGCTTTGCTACCTTACCGTATTCAAGCTGATAGTCAGCTCTAAGGAAAAGAGTCTGTGATTTAGTCTCCTTTAACTTATTTGAAAGTACTGCAATTAGCTCACTTAATAGGATTTTATCCTTTCCAACATAATACTCTTCTGAATTTGTAAAACTTAAAACAACCTGAGAAGAGTTTAAGCTCATGACATTTACTTCTTTCGTTTTTGGTAAAGTAAGTTCAATCCCATTTAACATCAAGGGCGCTGTAATCATGAAGATAACAAGTAGAACTAACATAACATCAACAAGTGGTGTTACGTTGATCTCTGATACCGGTCCATCTCCATTACCACCAGAATTCATACCCATTGCTTACCCCTAAATTATGATTTTGAAGAAATATATCTTTCAACTTCGTTGATAAATTGATTACCAAAAATATGAAGTTGTTCTTTTAACTTATTTCTTCTTTGTCCAAATTTATTAAAATACCAAGTTGCAGGAATTGCAGCAACGAGACCTACTGCAGTTGCAACAAGTGCTTCTGCAATACCTGGAGCAACTGTTTCAAGAGTTGCACCACCGCTTGCAAGTCCAGAGAATGAATCAATGATCCCCCAAACTGTTCCAAATAACCCAACAAATGGTGTAATCGAGCCAATTGAAGCAAGAGTTGTTAGCCCATTGCTCATTTGCTGATCAACTTCAACTGCCTCGTTTGATAGAGCACGCTCCATTGATTGGTTCGCAATAGACGAATAATGTTCTTTAATAAGTCCATAGTTTTCACCTAAAGCAATTTCTGTTTTTTTAAGTTCTCTATAACCTGAAAGAAATAGTCTCCTTAAAGGACTATCTTCAATTGTTTGAGCATCATGATAAGCCTCCTCTAACGAGTTAACACCACTAAAGAATGTTTTGAACTCACGATTGGCCTTTTCTGTTTTATTAAAGAGTGATCTCTTTTGAAAAATAATAGTCCAAGAAAGCACAGATGCCGCGATTAAAAGAAGTAAGTCTAACTTAACAACAATGCTTGAATCTAAAAGGATTTGGAAAATATCTAAATTATGACCTTCCACTATACTTCTCCTTGCTTTTTTAAAATATATGAATATGCGGATGTAACAATTAATAAACTAATAGCTGGTACTATTAGGTTGCTTAGTTTTGAAAAGAATATCGAATAATATGTACCCCATAATGGGTCATGACCCAAGAAGGCAAAAAGAGGTACAAAGACAATTGATATAAATATCATTCCCTTAAGAACTGAATAATTAAATAAATAAAGATGAGCATAAGCTAAGAAAAATAAGAACATATGCCCAATTTCGAGACTTGTATTTCTTGGGAATAAAACAAAAAGAGATAGATATAAGAAAGATCCCTCAGTTAGAATATGAAATCCCTTACCTACTCTTCTAGACTTTAAAAAGATTTTTGAATTTAAGAACTCAAAGAAGAAAAATACGAAGATTAAGATATTATGAACAACTAATTGCCAAAAACTAAATTGAACATTCTCCATATGCGAAGGTCGACTAAAAAATACAAAGACAATCAAAGTTGCGATCGAAATTAAATAAGTTGGAACATTTACACTATTGTACCAATCGAAAGATAGCTGACTCTTGATATCTTTAAATTTCATATCTGAGAAAAAATAGATTGAAACGAGATATCCCAGAACTCTGGCCGTTACTAAAACTTGCCATGAAAAATCATAAAGCCAATTCTCTACAATTATAAGCTTATGCCCAAGCCTAAAGTGGAAGAACGTAATAATTGAGACAAGAATAAAGTAAATAATCCAGTATATTATTGTCGATGTGGCGTACTTTGCCAGATAAATAGATTTTTCTTTGGCGAATAACTTCATACTAATTCGTCGTTGGGTTTATCCAATTCAATTGCAGCTCAGGCGCTGGATAAATCTTTGAATAATTCTTATAAAGTAAATTCCCTTTTGTTAAAGAATCGATTTTCTCTAATAAGTGATAATAGTTTTTCCAATACTTTGGATTATTTTTTAAAATAATATCCATTTTCTTAGTTGTCTTGAACTGATCTTTGAAAGTAAAACCAGTGTTAAAAACAATATCACTGAATCGAGCCAATACCTTATGAAATTCTTCTTTTGGAAATTGCTTCTTATAAAAATTATTATTCATTAATTTCAATAGTGTTTCATCATCAAATTTTTTAATAAATTGTTGATCCTCTAATCTAAGTAAATCCTCAAATAGTAATAGAGATATTTGTAGTTTCGATAAATCCATTGCCCTAATAAATGGGACACTAATAACAAATAAATAGTGATTAGTTGATAGAGGAAAACCAAAGTGTGTCACATTAGGTGAGTTTAAATATAAAATATCAAACTTAATACCAAAATAGCCTACTTCCTTGAGAAACTTTGCATAATATTCACGAACACCAAAATCCGGCTTATGGAAATCCCATTTAAGAACACCAACATTTTTTACTAACCAATATTGTGTCATGATATGCCAAAAATCTTTTCCAGCAGGTGTATTATAAAAGGCCTTCTTTTGAGCATCGACATCAACTTGTTTTTTCTTTGCTTGCTTGGCCTTCTCTTTTGCAGCTTTTTCAAGCCCGTCTTTTTTTAGAACTTTTTGAATTTTATTAAAATTCACAAATTCATTTTCAACAGGAAGGTTATCTTGTGCATTTATGTTAAATAAAAGGAGAAATGATAAGAAGTATTTCATTACTTACTCTCCCCTTTAATAAGAAGGTCTTGAAGCCTTCCCCAGTAATGTATTTCAGTAACACCGATATCAATTTGATCAAAAAATCGTCGATACATATCTTGCCAGCAGCTACTTGGTTTTGTCTGCGCCAAAACATTAGTACTCATAAAGCCTTTATAATTCGAATACTCTACTTGATAGAACTCTGAGATTGGTGAACTTAATACATAAAAAGGTTGTCCACACTCAAATGTAGAAAGTACTCGTGAGAACTTTGATGGGTTTTGATGCAGTTGAGAATAAACTGACTGCACGTAGTAAATCGTCTTCTTCTGCTCACTAGTAGACTGAGCCTTAGTTTGAGCAAAGGCCGGTAGAAGAAGAAAAAATACTACAA
Organism: Halobacteriovorax sp. RT-1-1; assembly: GCF_047085455.1. Classification (NCBI taxonomy): domain Bacteria; kingdom Pseudomonadati; phylum Bdellovibrionota; class Bacteriovoracia; order Bacteriovoracales; family Halobacteriovoraceae; genus Halobacteriovorax; species Halobacteriovorax sp. RT-1-1. The sequence continues at coordinate 813,876 of NZ_JBKIXZ010000001.1, read as the reverse complement.
ATATTCTCATTAAACTTTCCATCTAAATTGAATTGTTTCCCATTCGTGACATTGAGGACAACGCCAGAAAATTTCATCTGAGTTGTATCCACATTCACGACAGTAGTGCTTCGTAAGAGTTTGGTGCATATTTTCCAGAAGATCCTTTGTCTGAGTTACAGCCTCTTCCTTCTTTCCAAGCTCAATTAAAATTTTAATATATTCTGATTTTAAAGCTTGTGAAGTTGCATTTGATTTCTTATCCCACTCACTTAGCAACTCGTATGCTTTATGTAGTTTACTTTGTTGTTTATAAAGTCTGATTTTAGTAAGAATGATAGATTCATTAGAAAGTAATTCTTCATCATTCATTTCTAAAAAGTATTCAATCAGTAAATTCAATCTTTTAAAGTATTTCTCTTTTTCCTCTTCACTTCCCTTAAAACCTTCTTCAAGTGATTCAAATGCAAATGAAGCATACATTGGTTGCTCTTTTAATAGCTCAACAAGATAAAACTTCGCCTCATCTATATTTCCTTCATGAAGAAGAATTCTAAGTTTTAGAATTTTTGCTGAAACAGAAGGAGCAAAACGAAAACCATCTTCTAAATCCTCAATAGCTTTTGATAGTTGCCCATTTTCAAAGAACTTCTTGGCCTTTTGAACTAGAATATGTGAAATCGTTTCTGATTGATTCTCATGCCCTACTTTTGAAAGCATTATGCGGTAATTATAAGCTTGGTCCCAGTCCCCAATATCTTCATAGATACGGCAAAGAGATTGGATTACATCATATTCATCGCGGTTAATTTTTAAGACATCTTTATAAGTTTCGATGGCCTTATCAACAAATCCACCCTTATCAAAGTCAATTGCTAATTCCTTTAGGGCACGAATACGATGAGATTCGGAAATATTATCTCTGGCAATAAGGGAGCGGTGAATACTGATTGCTTTTTCAATTTCACCATTACTTCTAAATAGACCACCAAGTGCAAAATAAGTATCTATTGTTTCTCTATTAATATCGACTGCACTTAGAAACTCTTTAATCGCAAGGTCGCGATTTCCAGAAATTAAGTACTGAGTTGCATTTAGGAATACTTTTGATTGGGCTTCAAAAATCGAGTTACGATATCTTTTCGATAGTTTTACACCTGTGTCCTTCTCACTAAAATAGTGATAGATCAGAATAAGTGTAAATACGAATGCTACAACTGCTAGGATATGATCTTGTAGCCAATTTAAGTATATATGCATTATGCCTCTATTATTTGTACATTAATGTTGTCGAGCTGTTAGCCTTAACAAAGTTTTTAACGGCCCCTTTAACATCTTCTAAATCTTCTATAATTGAAAAGAAATTAGCTTTCTTTTTAATCTTCATTTCTGAAAGGTTTAAGTCCCCTTCTAGTTCAAGTTTTGCATGAAGTTGGCGAGCACATGGCCAAAGTCCAACAAGATCATCAACAAGTCCAAGCTTCTTAGCTTGTGCACCTGAGAAAACTTGACCTTGAGCAACCTCATCTATTTCTACTGTGATTCTTTCACTACGCTGTGCTGCTACATCGTCTTTAAATTGCTTATGAACATCAAGAGTCATCTCAGTCATAAGAGCTCTTTCTTCCTTTGTCATTGAGCGATTTGGTTGACCAATATCTTTGTAGCGTCCGGCCTTAATTGTTTGTGGGTTAACCATGGCGAATTTATATAATTCAGAAAGGTCAACAAATTGCATGATCACACCAATTGAACCAGTAAGAGTTCCTGGTGATGAACAAATCTTCTCTGTTGCCGCACCAATATAGTAACCACCACTTGCAGCAATCGAAGAGAAAGAAGCATAGATTGGCTTTGGATTCTTTGTTACTTCAGCGTAACTTCCCGCTCCTCTAATTCTTAAAATTTCTTGATAGATTTCTTGAGTAGGTGCAACAGCTCCACCTGGTGAGTTAACTCTTAGGATAATTCCCTTTACCGATTCATCAGCTTCTGCACGATGAAGAAGTTGAATAGTCTTCTTCGCGTCCATGATGACACCTTCTACCTCAATCAGAGCAATCTTATCCTTAGACTTCTTACTCGACGAAGCAAGATCATTATTTCCTTTGAAAATTGTTACCGTATAAGCGGAAAATAAAATTAATACGACAAAGAAAACTGCAACCATTGCCATAAGGCCTATGACCGCACGATCTTTTGATTTTGATTTCGACAAAGCATCCTCCCTGAGCTTATAAATCCTACCCCTCTATCTTCCCAAAAATATTGGATTTCGTAAACTTTTTAACAAGTTACAAACTTGCCGATTAAAGTAAATTTGTCCCTATCCGAAAAGGTATAGGAATCAAACCGCAAATGCGAAGTGAGGGATATATGAAAGGTTTCAGCATTAAGACAATTGCCATAATTACTCTAGTAATTCAGTCTAGCATTGTTTTTGCTGAGAAGTATGAAACACCCGCATTTTATCAAGAAGCGCAAAAGCCAATTTCATTCAAAAAGAAAGTAGTTCACCATAAGAGTCAAGAATCTTGGGAAGACTCTTATCAAGTGGAAGATGACTCTAAATCAGAGAAGTCAAAGCGTCTTCCATCTTCAAAGAATACAAAAGTTAAGTATTGGGATTACGAGAATAAGAAGTAATCTTACTTCCAAAGATTTAGATCTTTTTCAAGCTCACTCTTAAGCTGGCCGCAGGCAGCTAAGATATCACTCCCCTTTGTCGTACGAATTGTCGTCGTGATTCCACCATTATCGAGTTGATTTTTAAACCAATTGATACGACTTACACTCGGGCGCTTAAAGTTAGACTCGGGATACTCATTAAAAGGAATCAAATTCACTTTTGATACTTTCTTAGGGAGTAGCTTTAAAAGTGCATCGACATCTTCGGCACGATCATTATATTGATCGATTAAAAGATACTCATATGTAATATAACGATGGGCCTTAAGAGGAATCTCTTTAATGGCCGTTAGAAGTCTATCGAGATCATACGCCTTATTGATTGGCATAAGTTCTGTACGAATTTCATTGTGAGCTGCATGAAGTGAGATTGCGATATTAACAGGTGGAAACTCTTCTAATTTCTTGATAGCCGGTACTAGTCCAGATGTTGAGATCGTCACTCGTCTTTGAGAAAGACCTAATGCCTTTTCATCAACCATAAGCTCTGTAGCGGCCTTTACTTGTTCAAAGTTATGAAGAGGCTCTCCTTGACCCATGAATACAACATTTGAAAGTCTTTCTTCAGGTCCAACGTTTTCTCTTAGGAACTTAGTTACGGCAAGGAATTGTCCAATGATCTCCCCTGCTTCAAGGTGGCGCATAAGTCCCATTGTACCAGTATGACAAAATGTACAACCAATAGCACAACCAACTTGTGATGATACACAAAGTGTCTTGCGATTTGAGCGAGCTGGGATCATAACTGTTTCAACAGTTTTCCCATCTCTCATGGCCACAAGAAACTTTCTCGTTCCATCTTTAGATAGTCCATTCCAAACAATTTTAGGAAGTGTGAAATCAAAGTTCTCCTCTAAGAGCTCTTTAAGATTCTTAGAAATATTTGACCATCCCTCAGGATTATATTCGTGTTTTTCATAGACCCATTGAAGAATTTGATTTGCTACAAAAGCCTTCTGACCATTCTCAACGAGGAATGATTTCAAAGACTTAGGTGAAAGCGAGTAAAAAAGCTGCTTTTGCATATGATTCTCCAATATTAGGTGACATTTATATGGTCAGGGACTAAATATTACAAGCTCCTCTGTAGAATTTTTGCTATTTAGCCTATTCTTTGGTCTATTAAGGTTGAAATACAACAAAATCTGATGACATCAGGACAGATAGGAACTGAGATGAAAAAAATTAGCCTATTAATAACTTCCCTACTTTTACTTCAAGGCCATGCTCTGGCCGGAAATAATATGGCCAACCTGGTTTATAAAGTTCCGGCAAAAAATAAAATACTTTCAACAAAAGGCTCTCTTAACTGTTTCGATTGTAAAATGCCCTCTAAATTTACAGTCACGATTTGGAATATGTATAAAGGTAAAGAAGATTCTTGGTCAGCAGATTATTTAAAATTAGCTAGTGAGAGTGAAATCATCCTTGGGCAGGAGTTCTTACTTCAAGGTGAAATGAAGGACGTCTTATCTAATGCTAATCGCGAAAATATTTTGGCAACTTCATTTTATGATACGAATGGACAAGCAACTGGAGTTTTTACAAGCTCAACAGTAAAGGCCGTAAGTAAACAAGCCTTTCAAAGTAGCGACCGTGAGCCTATAGTTAATACACCAAAACTAGCGCTAATCTCAAAATACCCTGCTGATAATGGACAAATCATTACATTTATAAATATCCATGCTCTAAACTTTGTGGGAATCCAACCTTTCACAATTCAAATTGCAACACTTCTTAGTGCAATTAAAGATAATGCAGGACCAGTTATATTTGCAGGAGACTTCAACACAAATGCTCCGACAAAAACTCTCATAATGAATATGTTATTTAAGAAAGAAGGCTTCAAACAGGCCCGATATACTGGCAGAGATGATCGCATGACTTTTCTGGGACAACCTCTTGATCATATTTGGTATCGAGGGCTAAATCTTATTGAAGCAAGAGTTCTTGGTGAAATCGAAGGCTCCGATCACAAACCTATGCAGGCAGAGTTCGAGCTAATTGATTAAGTATTAGCTTTGACAGTTTAGCTGATAAAAAGAAAAATTCAGCTGCATTTCTTTGCACATTTGTGCTCACTTATAGATAATTAAGATTAAGTATATTCAAACAAAAGGATTTGTTATGAAAAAGCTTATGATAAGCTTAGCCGTTGCTTTATTTGCAACTCCATCATTTGCCCAAGAAAAGCTCGTACACAAAATACCAAGCGAAGATAAAATCATTCAAGTTAAACAAGGACTTTCTTGTCATGATTGCCCATTTCCTAATGAATTCAAACTGACGGTTTGGAATATGTATAAAGGCAAGAAAGATAGTTGGCAAATAGACTTTGAAGAATTAATGAATGAAAGTGATATTTTTCTAGGACAAGAATTTAGCTTTAAAGGAAAAATGAAAGCGCGTCTCTTTAATCCGGAAGATGAAGAGATTATTCTTGCAACTTCATTTATTAGTTGGGGTAAGCACAATACAGGTGTAACTAATATTTCTAAATATCCAACGATTCAGATAACTCCTCTACGAAGTAAAGTGAGAGAACCATTTATTCGCACACCAAAACTATCTCTTGCAAGTCAGTATAAACTTGAAGACGGTAGGAGTATTACTTTTATCAATATTCACGCTATTAATTTTGTAAAAAAGAAGTCTTTAAAAAAACAAATCAATCAAGTCGTTAATTACATTAGAACAACAAACGGTCCAGTCGTCTTTGCCGGTGACTTCAATACCAACTCTAAATCTAAAATAAAAATGATGAGAAATATTCTAAGCAGTGAAGGCTTTCAGGAAGTTAAATATACTGGTGAAGATGATCGTATGAAATGGCTTGGTAATAAACTTGATTATATATGGTATCGCGACCTTGAGCTAATTAGCGCTAAGGTTCGCGGAGATGTAGAAGGCTCAGATCATAAGCCTTTACAAGCAAGTTTCAGAATTCCTATCGAATAAAACTCGATAGGAATCCTTTCTTTGTTCTTTCTGGATTTTCTAAGACATTGCCATGTTCAATGAATGCTTCTAATAGCCCACCAATTTTCTTAGTAACTTCTAATACTTTGTTGAAACACTCTGGGGAAATAAGACAAACCTTGTCTTGCTTTAGTCGATCACTTAAATCATAAGCAAATTTCGTAAGCTCCTCTTCATCGAAGAAACCACTTAAGTAGCCATCAGAAGTAATTTCCATACGGGGACCAAGCTCAACTTCATTAAAATCAATTGATGACTTTGCAGTAAATATTGATCGGATAAAGAAAAGACTGTGCTCTTCACTATAGACATAACTTACATATAAAACTTTATCACTTCCACCCATCTCTACTCCGAAATTATCCCAAAATCTAATGAAATACTTCCCTTAGGCATAAAGCTTAGCTCGATCTCATGTGGAGTATTATTAATCTCAACATGATTTTGATCGATCATTTTTTGGAAAACGTATTCCGATGGATATTTAATATTAAGTTTCTGTTTATAACTTGAAGGATTAAAAAAGCTGATGCGCTTTACCTTATCATACTTAAGGTCTGAAGACGCAACCGCCCTCTCCTGCCACTTGTATCTAACTTCACCACTTTGAGAAATATCACATCCAACATAACCTATGCTCTTTGTAACTTTTGACCAAAATGTATTTAACTCATCATCACTACATTCTTGAAAGTCATTTGAATTAAAAATAAGAAGTCTTCCCTCACCCATTGTGACAGTATTGATCTCAGTTAGAAAGCGAATCTTTTCAACACTTAATTCATTTTCTAAGTAGAATGACTCCAGTCTTCTTCTTAAATTCTTTTCAAGGTATGCGATATCAATAAGTACTTTTCCACCGCTCATGAAGAGTTTCAACACTTTACCTAAAAGTTCAGCGTTGATTTCTTTTCCATTGAAGTAAAAAAATTGAAATGGGCTTTCAACAAAATCTTCCCAGTGGAACTCATTTATATCGCTATAGCTATAATTCCAACTAAATTGACTTTTACAAAAATCAATAAAGCCAGAAAATGCAATGATCTCTTTGCTCTTAAAGTCTTTCACATTATGAAAGATATTAACCGCATTTGAAGTTTTAAAAATAAATTCATTATCTGAAAGTATCGTCTTATCGTTATAGAATTCGTCCAAACGAGAAGAATTAATGACTTGTTTCTTTAAATCAGAATAGATCCCATTCTTATTTCGATTTGGAAGAAGAATTGATGAAGGAAGAATTCCATTATCCAAACTCTTAAGGGCATCATCAATAATCTTCGTATCACTTACTTGATCAAGCATTCGGTTTTCAATTGAATTCATCGATCCTTCTAAGAAGGAAAAGTTCTTAACACCTTGCCAGTTCTTGTCTAAAGAATGCTTAACGATATCAATATAGATATGAGAGATTGTTTCATTATATTCAATAATAAACTCATGCTCTTGTTCAGCAGTTATTTTCTCAAGCTTAAGTTCCGCCTTCTTCATTTCCACAAAACGACTAAATCCACTTTGGAATGCGATTGAGCGATCAAAAATATAAGAATGAAAGTGTCCATGAGAATAATGACCACAATTAGCACCCCATAAAGGAGCATTAATTCCACTTTCTTGAAAATATGAGTTTAGCTCAGAACAAAAGCGAGTAAATCCCTTATAAACACGTGGATCATAGAAGCTATAAAAGTTATGAATTGTTCCGTCACTATCAGCACTTGCGCGATTAAGGCCATATTGATCACAGCTAGCTGTTCTTGCTAAAAGATATGGAATTCCACCATTTGGTAAATAAGGTACTGGTGAAACAGGTAAAAGAAAGATAATTTCCTTATCTAGCTCTTTGCAAATATCATAAAGGCGCTTGAAGTCCGTCTCGGGCTTTTGCTTTGCAAAATCAATCTTATCCCCCGTATCAGTATGGAAGCTCCAATTAATCGGTACGATAATCTTGTCCGTTAAAGACGTTTGTTCAATTTTAGATTTCCAAAGAGAAGCTGAAGTTTTCCAGTAGAAAAACCAATTCTCTCCTGGAAATACCGTGTCCTCATCCTTGACTACAGGTGTTGTAAGCATCAATCGACTCCTTAAAAAAAATTGTAGGTCATGTAAAACACTTTGACAATTTCAAGGACTTACAATTTTTATCTTAAGCCTAAATATTGGATATTGTCTAAAAACATCTTTGGGATTATTGCCATAGGATGTAAGACACGGTAAGTTATTTTGATTAAAATAGACAGAGGGGATCATATATATGTGGTATTTCACAGAGGAAGAAAAACAAATCCAAAAAATGTGTCGTGACTTTGCAAGACAAGAACTAGCTCCTGTTGCAGAAAAGCATGATACTGAAGAAAGTTTCAATATGGATGCTTTCAAAAAAATGGGTGAAATCGGAGTTCTTGGAATAACTGCTGATCCTGAATATGGTGGTGCTGGAATGGGTGCACTTGCCGCAACTATCGTTATGGAAGAATTTGGAAAAGCATGTGCTTCTTCAACTCTTTCTTACCTTGCCCACTCTATCCTTTGTGTTAATAATATTGAAAATAACGCGTCTAAAGAACAAAAAGAAAAATACCTTCCAAAACTAATCACTGGTGAGCACATCGGTTGTATGGGTATGTCTGAACCAGAATATGGATCAGATGCTGTTGGTATTCAAACAAAAGCTGAGAAAAAAGATGACCACTACCTTCTAAATGGAACGAAGATGTGGATCACAAATGCACAATATGCAGATATTGCTTACGTATACACAAGAACAGGTAAAGAGAGAAAAAATCTTTCAACATTCATTCTTGAAAAAGACAAAGGTCACTTTGACTTTGGAAGCCCAATTCACAAGATGGGTATGCGTGCATCGCCTACAGGTGAGCTAATCTTTGACAACGCTAAAGTTGGTCTAGAGCAACTTGTTGGCAACGAAGGTGATTCAATTTACCACATGATGAAAAACCTTGAGATTGAAAGAATCACTATTGCAGGTATCTCACTTGGTATCGCACAAGCTTGTGTTGATCAGTGTATTAAATATGCAAACGAAAGATCACAATTTGGAAAAACTATTGGTGAGTACCAAATGATCCAAAAAATGATTGCGGAAATGGCAACTGAAACTGAGATGATGAGAAACTTCCTATACAACGTAGCTTACCGTTACGATCAAGGAGAAAAAGGTCCAGTAGTTGCTGCACAAGTAAAATTAGCTATTCCAAAGATGGCAACTAAAATTGCACTTGATGCGATCCAACTTCACGGTGGATATGGTTATTCAAGAGAGTTCCCGGTAGAGCGTATGATGAGAGATAATAAGCTTAACGAAATCGGAGCGGGAACAAATGAGGTAATGATTATGATTATTGCCAAAAATCTTCTAGCACAAGCAAGAATGTAAATAATAAAAAAGCAGCTCTAAGAGCTGCTTTTTTTATGCTACTTTTAATTCAGTTTGTGTTTCACCTGAACCATATAAATCAAGGGCCCAAGTATGGACGAGATTTTCAATCTCTGTCTTTTCATCTTTCTCTTTAGTAATACGTGTACGAACAAACTTAACAAAATCACGCCAGCTATCATCTCTACCAGCAAGGATTTTACTCTTTCTCATCTCATCACGTTCAACAGATTCAAATTCAATCTGCATTAGATCACGGGCCTTCGTTCCATCAGGAGCAAAAAGATCAAGATAATACATTCTCTCATTCTCATCCATTGCAAAAAGAAGTGAAACCTTCTTCCCTAGATCATAAGTAGCTAGAGACTCTTTTAAGAACTTTGTCGGTAACTCTCGTACTAGCTCGGAAGGAAAGTTCTTCTGGCTAAGTTGAGTGAACTCTTCAACATTAATATTCTGCTTAAGTGTATTGAAAATACTTCTTTCAACAGCAGAAGAAACATTTGGAAGAATATCATAAAGCTTCTCAACAAATGGTAGCTTTGACTTCGATTCAACATATTGTGAAAGAACTTCTTTAATACGAGCCTGGTTATCCCTAACCTCACTCTCTTGAATAATTACTGAAGACATTAAAATCTGATCAACAGTTTCTGGTTCACAACTAGAAAGAACTTCAGCGATAAAACTCTCACTTAAAGCATTAAGTACAAGTGAAACAATATATGGATCTTTTTCATAGATCTGATTGATCATATCAGCATTAAGCTTTAGTAATAAATCGTAAGTGTTAGGATCTTCAATAACTGAAGGTAGGATTACACTTTGTACGATTTGGTTACTAATAAAGTCATTTGCAATAGAAAGCTCATTTGCAGTAAGAGGCTTATTTAGTAAGTCTCTCCACGTTGCTTTTTCTGGCTCACTTAACATCTTGAAAACATCTGCTAGTGCACTATTATCAATTTGTTGTACAAGTGCTCTAAGAGCAGCATGTCCACTTTTAGAATCTTGAGCAATCCATTTTTTCACAAGAAGGATAGCTTCTTGTGGTGTATTATTAGCAAAAACTTTAAATCTCTCGATACCATTAAGAGAGTGAACACCTGCAAGGCCATCTCCACTACCACCACCGGCAGAGATCATCTCGCCCGCACCTGACTCATCATCAGATTCAGACTTGTCACTTTGCATAGTAAAATTACCACCAGCTTGTGAAGCACTATTTAATTCAAAGAATCTTGAAATTAGACGGTTACCAACAAATCCAATAAGTAACACACCAAGGACGATTGCAATGATATTTGAAACACTACTTAATGCTTTTAAGAAGTCACCTTTAGAAATGACATCTTCTTTTTGAGGAACATTAATAGTGTAAGAAAATTTAAAGTTAGGAGTAATATCATTCACACCAAGTTTAATAGACTTGATAAGACCTTCAATTCTAACTCTTTCGTCCTTAGCAATATCATTTGGAAGACGTACTGAAATATTAATTTCAGAGATATTTTTAAAAATATCTATTGAAGTATTATACTTCCACATCTGTTCGATCATACTAGGCTTTGCCTTAGTAGCGTCTTTTAGCTTTTTAATTTGCTCAACAAGTTTCTCTTTCTCTTTAGAGAAATCTTCTTTCATTTGATTCATTTTATCTTTAGAGCTATCCCCCATCGTTAGAAGGATTTTTCCTGAAGGAGAGAAATCATTGAAATCATCAATAAGAGGTGCCTCCATACCAAGGCGAGAAAATACAATACTCTCTCCGTAGTCTGTTTCAGGAACATCATTTGTAAACTTGATTTCAGCATCAGATTTTGTTTTCTTCTCTTCATCAGACTTTGCCATTTCAGCATCATCAGACATATCAAGAGTATTTCCATCTTTCCCGTTTACTCCACCATTGCTTCCTTGAGGAGCGGGATTGAGTGGAATACTAAAATTTGGAGTTTCAGGTGTATTCGTTACAATTTCTACATCAACGAAAAAATGTTCATGGCCCAGAATAACTCCGGTACCTCTTTGTAACTTATCGTGAACCTTCATTTCTAGTTCATTCTTTTGCCACTCAAGACTTGGTAAAACATTCATCTTCGGATTTGAAATTGCTGCAGAAGAAAGTAATAGTAATGAGATAAAAGCTAACTTCTTCATTATTTACCTCCTTCATTCTTAGAAACATTAAATTTCTTTTCTAAGTAAATCTTCATTTTATAGGCTTCTCTATTCTTTGGATTAATCCCAAATGCTTTACGATAAAAAGCAAGAGAGTTTTTAAAGTCTTTCTTCATATAAGAAATAGAGCCCTTCATTTCGTGAATAATTGAAAAATGAGGAAATTTTGCTTCTAGCTTTTCTAATTTTGCAAAAGCTAGGTCGAAGTTCTTACCTCTCATAAGTCTTAGTACGTCAAATAAATCACCTACTAGGAAATCGAAGTCTTGTGCTAGTTCGATATCTTTTTCAACTTTTAAATTAGCACTAATATCAATATCTGATTTCGCAAGCATTGGAACTGACAAACTGTAAGGCTCGAAGCCTGGCTTGAATACTTCAATTTGTACTGGACCATTTGCTCCATAATTGGTTTGCATTGTTTCGACATCAGTTTCATAAGGAGTTTTCCCAAGAGAAACTCTTTTTCCATTTTTATCAATAACATAGACATCACAATCACTAGGATCAGACTTAACATTAAACTTAGCAGCAAATACAGATGTAGATAGTAGTAGTAATAATAAGTACTTCATTAAAAAATTATTTATAGATATTGGCTAATACCTACAAATACCCCCATTTTAATTCCAGTTGTTTTAATTCCAGTTGCACGACTAACTGCCGCTTCAGCTTTAATTGTTCTATTCTTCCCCCAGCGCCATCCGCCACCAAGGTTAACTCCCAAATCAAAGAAAATATCTGAGTATTTAGCAGATTCGGTATTGTAAATAACATAACCAGGACCAACAAAAGCACCCCAATAGTACTTACTAGTCGGTGTAATCGTTAGATTCTGTCCATTACTTGTATAAGTGTACTTAGTTCCAATATCACCAAAGTACCAGTTCATTCCAATCGTCGTTGAGTAAACACCTGTTCCTTCCGCCGACATCATTGGAAGAACTCCACTAATGTAGTAACTCTTTTTTAATTCTGACTTAAATTCCCAATTCACTTGAATAGAAATTGCAGAAACAGCAGCTGCAGCAGCATCTGCACTTTCCCCACCAGTTGAACTACCGTCAGTATTCTGTAAAGTACTCTCATTTGGTGTTACCGAATAGTTCATCATTCCCAGTGATATACTTGCAGAATTAAAGAACTTTTCATTTGCAAAGATACTTGTACTCAAGAGAGTAAGTATCAATAGTTTCTTAAATGTCACTCACTGTTCCTTTTGAAACATGCCATCGAACACCATCGATATCGTTTACATTTAATGTGATTTTGAGTTTTGATTGATGATCAGCTCTAAAGTTTTTCACATAAATTGATGTATAAAGATCAGGAAGACGAGATTCCATCACCTTGCAAATATCGTTTAATCTCATCTTTCGACCATGCCAACTTACATTTGCTTGAAAGTCACCGTCTGAGAAATTGAAATTTGTAAAAACACCAGTTAACTGAAGTCCATTCTTCCCACGACTAAACTCAACCGAACATTTTGTATCTTCAGTTTTTAGATTAAGCACCCCATAAAGTAGCTCAACAAAATCTTTTAAAAGCATTTTTGCTTCATTTGTATTTGCATACAGAAGACAATCATCCGCATATTGAAAATCATTAAGTGTTAGATTATTGTTAATCCAGTTTAATCTTTTTCCAAACACTTCATCTTCAATAAAATTATAAGCATCAAGCTTCTTTGACTCCATTAGAGCTGTTCTTTTAAGTGAGATCTTATTCATTACATCAACAGGAATCTTATAGATCCAACCATAACGATAACCAGTCGACTGATCCATTGATGTATGGATGATATAGTCATTTAAAATATCATTACAGTTCTTAAAAAGGTTACTTGTATCTGCTAATCCCTTCTCTTTGCGAAAAGTTTTTTTGAAGAAAGCGTCCCAATTTCCACCTTTTAGATTAACGTTATTAAACATCTTTCTAAATTCAGAATTCACTTTGATAACTTGGTCATTTTCATCAATAACTACTAAAGCAATACCTGGAAGATTTTTAAAAACCTTAGTCTTCTTAGCTGTTTTTTCTAAATCAACCTTATGATTTGTATTGTCTGCCACATCAAAGAACTTCATTCATTACCTCGCGATTTCTAAACTGTAGAAAATCTTTTTCATCAATATTCTTATATTTTACTTTTAAAACTAGATTAGTTTTCTTCCCACTTCGTGTAAGTCTAATTGCAACTAGATTAGAGAATCCACGACGGCCAAAGATATCCCTTTGCATATTCGCCACAGTAGTACGAACATTACCAATATTACAAAGTTGTATAGTCATAAAACTTGGCGTTACGTAAAGCTTTACGGTTCCAATATCACCAACAACTCTCTTTAGTAGCTTCATTTCTTCGATTAGTAGCTTTTGAACGAGATAAGCATTAATCAGTTCTTTCTCTAAACTATTTTGTAGAATTTTAACTTCCACATTTTTAATCTTAAGAGCCTTTACACATTGATCTCTAAACGACTTACTAAAAATTGAAAAATCTTTAACTTGTTGCCTTTGGTTATCACCAAAATAAATTAGTGTTTCCTCATGCGTTGGTCTCACTTCTGGAGATGCATTAGAAAATAGGCTTTCAATTTTTTCCTTAAAATCCATAATCATTATTCCTAATTATAAACTAGCCTTACGCCAAATATTTGATGAGATGTATCGAATGCCGATGATGCTGCAGATGCAAGATTTACAATTTCAACATACCCACCAAGACCAAATTTCTTATATAAATTAACTGAAAAATCGAGAACATATTTATCACCATCAAGTGGTGCAGAGTCTCCATTTGTACTTAAATCAGAAGATCCAATTAATGCCTTTTTATAAAAACCTTCGATAACAGTTTTTTTGGCGAAATGCTCGCTAATGTACTTAAATCCAAATCCAAACCAAAAGACATTATTGGCAAAACCAGAAACCCCGGCCCCTCTATCTTTAATATTGGCAAAACTAATACGCTCATATTCAGCATCAACTGAAGCAAAGAAAGAATCTCCTATAAGAAGTTTGTTATATGCTCCAAAAACAGACATACGAGGAGATATCCCATAAGGATTTTCACTAAGAATATTTGAAAAAGCACCACCAATAGAAAAGTATTCTTGCCACTCTTCTACTTTGTAATTACTTAGATATGTTAAATTAATACTCGTAAGATTTGTTCTTGTATCTACTGTTTCATTTGTACTTAGAGTGTTAGATGCTAAAGTTGTCTCTTTAAGATATCCAATCGCATAAAAGCTATCTGGTATAAGAGTAAGAGTAGAAGGTTCTACTTTTTCTGGTTTTACATTCATTCTTAAGTCTAGATCTGGTGATTTAAACTCACTAATTTTAACCTTATCTTCTTTTTTCTTTTTCTTTTTCTCTAATTTTTTGTTTTTTAGCTTCTTTACATCGGCACCAACAATAATTTCTTCAACAGCTGCAGACTCTTCAACTGAAAAAATACTAACGGCATTAGCATTTACAACTTGTGAATTTCTTTGTGAGTTAATTGCAGAAACTATATCAGAATTTAATTTCTTCTTTATTTTCTTTTTCTCTGGAGTTTCTTTTGAAGGACGTAAGCTTGAAGACCCATCTCCGTAGAATAGTTCATACAATAGTTTTCTTACTTCTAAGTGAAATCTCTTTCTTGGAACGTTATTCTTTGAAACTTCTGTAACAATCTTTCCATTTTGGATATCTTGAATTTTAAAATTTAAAACATAAGAGTTTTCACGTTCTCTTTTCGTTGAAATATCTAGAGAGAATGTATTTTGATAGATGGCCTCAGCACTATCCCCCATTAAAATTTCAAATGAAGATGTTCCTAGAATGATTTCCATTGCTGACTTACGAATAAGTGAAAGGTCTTGCCTTTCTATTCCCTTTGCCTGAACAACTCGAATCATCATGTAAGGAGTAATCTCTTCATCTTGAACAGTCGTCACTGAAGCTGCCTTAACATCGGCTGTTACAGCGTTTCCATCCTTTGCGAATGAAAGAGATGATAAGAGAAATGTTAGAATATAAATGTAAAACGAGTTCATCACCTATATATTCTAAATTAATAAAATATCAATTAATACAGGGCAAAAATCTCTTAAACCATCTGATTTTATTGAGTTTTTTATGAAGATTTTGTTAAGAATTAAACTAAAAAGAGGGTTTGTATTACCCAACTAATTCATTGTGGATAATACTTCCCTCTTTTCTTAATAATCATCTTGAGAAACACGACATCTAGCTGCACCACTAAAGTCATCATAAGCATAAATAATTGTATCTAGTGGAAAGTCTTCCCCACCAACAATCTTAGACAAACTATTACAAGTACAATTATCACAGCTCTTAATAAACATAATGCTATCAGCTTCATTGTGCATATTTGTTAAATCACAACTAAAGCCAGGAAATAATGGTGCAATATCCTCTGGTGCGTCGGCCAACCAGTGTGGGAATGCAAAGAAAGGATAATCACTATTAGTATCGTCAGCATTAATTAAGTAATAGTCATTTAAGTCAATAAGCTCTTTTGCTCTAGTTCTGTTACCACCCTCTTTTCTAATTGTGCGAGTTGATCCCTCACAATTTTCAATGGCCTCTGATTTTGTAATAAAAGTAGGAGAACCAGATCCTTCAGGAAGAGCAAATTTATCTATAATTAATCTTCTCGAGTAATCATAAATTGCAGTCTCGTTAGGTATGACTACTTCTTTCGTCGTAAATCCATTAGGCATAGAAAGATATTGTTTACCTGATGAAGTTTCTCTAACAGCAACAACTCTTAAATAATAAAATCTATTTTGTAGCAGTCCTGTGATTTCAACATTCGGTGTAACACCTGCAGTTTCAACAAAAGTTAAACCAGTTGAGTTATATAAATCATTTAAACTACTTTCAAACTCACTATAGTAAACGCGATAAGAGATAATTGGTCCCCAGTCATTATTGATTGGTGAAAAATCAACCCATTCTAAATAAACTCTTCCTGTATCATCTGTTTCAACATTAAAGATTTCATTTGTCATTGCATTTGAACGGTTTGGTTCAATAAAACCTTTTACATAAATCGGCAGTGTCGAAACTGATGCCCTCTTACTATCGTAGTATTTTAAAATAGCATAGTTTTGACTTTCATCGACGTATTCACCAAGGTATGTTTCATCGAACGTGAATGTTACTCTCATCGTACAAGTACTAGTCGTATTGACATTGAAACCCCACTCTTCCTCTGGAAGACCTCCCCCTTCATCATCACCAAAGAAACAAGGTCGATTTAACTCAACCTGAATGAAGCCTTGGTTATAGACTGTATGAAAGTCACCTGCAGGAATTGTCGCACTTTGATTACCAACATACTCTCTATACTCTTTCAAGAAACTTGCTTTCTCATCACTTGGATTATTAAGATTAATATTCTTAATCAGTGATCCACTTGGATAAGAAGAAAGAATCGGGTGCGCAGGATTCGCATAAGTTCCAATATCAATAAAGTAAGCATTAGGAATTGTTCCACCTGATCCGTCACTAATATTATTTGTAATTAAATTCCCTGCCGCAACTTTGGCCGGATCAACTGCAGTAAATTGAATTCTAAACGATTCTGCATAGTACTGATCTGTACCAATATCATAAGAGAGAATACCGTAGCGAGTAGTCAAAGGTAACTCAGCAATACTGGCCTTATGCTTAACATCTGCAAAACAAGATGCTCCAGGAGCTAAGGTTGCTCCACAATTTACTGACTCAAGAGAATATCCCACACCTGCACCATTATTATCATGGATGGCCCCAAGAAGAGATGTCTTTAAGTTAAATTTCACATTATTAACTGTTGTAGTTCCTTCGTTTGTGAAAACGAGACGAGTTTTTGCATAAACATTTGAACCTCTAACGGCTTCCACCCCTACGGTTGTTGCAACATCATAGCCATTCATTTCAAGGTTATGAGTTGTTTCAGTGACATCTAGGGTTTCAGTATGTGAATTAGTCAGCTCATCATATTCAACAGTATACTTTTGAGACTTCATAGAAAGTCTTCCTGTATTTGCAGCTACTGCTTCTGCAACAACTAGAATACGTAGAGACTTAATATTATTTGTGTAAGCATAAGTATCACGATTAGTAAGAGTTTGAGATCCATCTCTATATTGAATTTCTAATTCAGTCTGAAATGTTCCTTGTACAGTAGGAGCAAATCCTAGTTCAATATTTGCCAAAGATGCTTGTCCAACATTCCCAGGCATTGACGTAACAGAGAATTCACTGTCACCATTTAACATTTGAGATAATGAAGAAGCTTGTTTTTCTCCAGCATTATAAAGTTGAAATGGTAATGTTACTGTATCTCCAGCATAAAAAGTTCCTGCATAATAAACATAGTCATAAGTTGTATCACGATACGGAGCAATTCTATTAACAGACTTTGTAGGTGCATAAGTAATAGGCTCTACAGCAGTACCTTTTGCAAGATCTCGATACATAGCTGGAATTGTGTAACTTCCAAAACTTTGTCCCCATTCTCCGGCCAAAGGAGAATGAGAAGGGATATTTACTTGTTGACGCCATAAAACCGCACTAATCATCGGTTGCGCCCCTTCTGGTACAAGTGCTGCTGATCTTCTTGAGTTTATAGCAACAGGATAATCTTGAGTCATATAGTATCCACCGTGCCCATCTAATTCTGGAGTGTATCCAGTACCGGCATCCGCAATCCCATCTCCATCGAAATACCCAAAATTGAAGAAATCTTGAACCATCATTCCACTACTATATTCTCTTAGCGCATGTGATCCATTTAAAGGCGCAGAAAAGTGACGTTGCCACCTGCGGTCGTTCGTAGTGTAATAACTATCTTCTCTTTTATCATTTGAGAGCTTTTCCAATTCAATTGTTAAACTACAAACCTCTCCAGGAGCAAGAAGTGAAGGTGCATTTGTCCCTGGTGAAGTTGATACTGGCCCCATCGCGCCACCAAAGTCCATAACGTCATAGCAATCCTTATCAACACCTGCCACAAGTGCAGAGCTTGGGTTATTAACAATTTCACCTCCAAATAAAGGTGTACTTGCATCAGGGGCCCAAAAGAAAGTCCCTGGAAAAACTAGAGGAGTGTTCAAATTAATGTATGTAATACCACCTGTACCAACATTTTCTAATTTTAAATGGAAGTAACGTGTTTCATTAGCTGTAACAGGAGGAGTTGTAATCCCTTCTGTCATTGTAAAATCAGAATAAGAGAGGAATCCTTTTCTAACGAGAAGGCCACGCATCTTCATTTCAATTTCACGATCAGTGCGGGGAGACATATCATCATTATAAGTTGTCCCATCTTTGTATTTGATTCTGAAAATTTTGTAACGATTTGGATAAGCTTCTAGTACATCGTACATTGCTGAGTTTTCTTCATTCTCAGCCGCTGTACTATCTGGGTTTGTTGATACAATTGGATTTAGATCAAATAAGATATCACATTGCCCATTATATGGATTTAGGTAGTCACACCCAGAGTTTTTCACGTTTTGGTAATAGTTATTAATATTATAACTTGTTTCTGTAATAACATTAGCAGTAGGTTGAGCTCCGTCTGTAATACTTACGACCTCACCAGAAGTTGATCCACTATTATTCACTCTGATTCTAAGTCTTTCTTTATAATTTGAATTTGCAATTAGAGAGATTCGACCTAAGTCATAATCAAATAGATCGTTATCAACGGTATCTGTATTAGTATATGTTGTATTCTTATACTCAATTACATTAAAGCTTAATTTAGCCGCAGCTAAGTAGTTAGCATCCTCAACAATATAATTATTTTCGTCAGCATCTAAGTCATTTTTAATAACGACATTATCTTTCCATGTTGAATCATAGCGAACATTAAAGCGGTAGTTATTAAAATTACCATCAGCTTCAAACTGCACACTAGGATGAAAAGTAACATTAAAGAAACAAGATCCACCTGGATCAGCAATCGTTCTACCAGCAACTTGCTTTAATGCTGTATTTGTAATTCGACCATCTTCACCACGAATATAGTTAAAATCATTTACATCAATAAAACACTTACTTGAATCGAAGAATTTAAAAGGAATTGTTGTCAGTGGAAGATCACTTGCACTACTCGTTAAATCTCCTGAAGGATCGCGACATACGAGATTATCGCCACCAGTACTTTCGTCTCTTAAACAACGTGCAACGAGCGTATTTGCAGCATTTCTTACGTCAATACTTAGAACAATCGCCTCTTTGTATCCCTTATTTGATACTTTTAATGTTTGAGTATCGATATTCCCTACAACAAGATCATCAAAACTTAAGTTAGGAAGACCACCGATTTGAATATCACCTTCAATTCGAATTGACTTAGCATCAAAGTAAACGTTAAGGGCATTAACACCACCCTCAGGGTCACGGCCATAGTCAAATCTAATATTTGAATTGTAATCAACATCAACATTGCCATCAGGTGCACCAACACCATAATTCTTTGCCTCAAATTCAACAAGAAGTTCACAAGTTTCATTTTGTAAGAGTACAGTTCCACATGTATTTGAAACAATACTGATAGCATTTGAAGTCGTGTTATCAAGCTTTGTCATTGTGATATTACGGGCCCTTAATTCTCCCGTGTTTACGACAACAAGTCTTTGGGAGAATACTTTTGGCTCTGTTCTTTCAACAACACCGAATGAATAATTAATCGTCTCCTCTTCAAATACTAATGATGCTGGAGTTCCTGTTAAGAACTTTAACTGAGTTGACTTCGAAAAATTATCGATTAGAGTTTTGTAGTTAAATTGAAGATCTTGCGTGTGAATACCTGAAGTACGAGCTTCATATCTTAACTTATAATAACAAGTTGCTTTAGAAGCAATAACGAGACCACAATCTCCACCAAAGCCTGGACTTTCTGATTCCCCTGCTTCGTCAGGAAAGAATTTAACTCCAGCAGATGAGGTTTGATCTATAAGTAATTGAGCATCACTTAAATTATAACCAGTATTATTCTTAACTCTTATAAGAATTTCGTCACCGAGTCCGCCAAGTAGGAACTCCCCTCTATCAAGATCTCCAACGACTGAAAATTCAACCGTACCGTCAACACCATCATTTAAAATTTCAGCTGTCTCATCTGCCTTCTCCACCGGAGTACACGAGATAATTGTTATAAAGAATAAGATCAACCAAACGTACTTCTTCATTTATTCTACCTTATTGATAAGACTCATCTTCGATGCGCACAACACACCTTACTGCTGCATACTCATTTCTCATCTGATCATATTCGTTTCTAGCATTAAATCTTGCTGAATAACGACCACTACTCTTAGTGTTCGATTCTCCAAAATTCAGCATATAGATAGGAGTTTCTCGAGAAAGGCTCCATCTTACGTAGTCAACCGCAGTTCCATCATTATCAAGAGATGACTTTAGCGCTCCAGCGTGTGTGCTTGAATATGTGGCATATGTATCCGTTGCTGGGTCAACAGATTCAACAAAGTCGTAGAAATACTCTCTACTTGCAGGAGAAATATAACGGTTACGAGCAATTGAAATTTCAGACATCCCATCCGAAAAAATCTGACTATCACCAACAGGGAAATTTGGAATATCCATTGATGATGGATCAAGACTAAAGTCCGTTACAAAAGTTTCAAGAGAAATCGACATATTATCCAAACTCTCAGAACATAAACTTCCCTGACATTCCAGCGGTAAACCTAGAATTGGGTTAAAGTAGCGGCCACGACGAGGGTCTGTTGAGATATCTTGTGCACGATTAATAACATCCTGATCCCACTTAATGGCCAGAGTGTCATTAATTGAAAGCTTAGGCGCAAAATTATCTTGCCCAAAGTCTAAGAAGAACCCGTCACCATTTCTATAATAACTAACACTTCCTGGGTCCAATGAGTTTACAGATTCTGCAACTCCCGTATTCACGTTTCCAAATAGGTCAAAGATAGGTGTAAAGGCACCGTTTACAAGATAGTTACCACCTCTTGCACCACCTGGTTCAACAAATGAACAACGCCCAGTATCAGTATCAGACATAACCCAAGAAATTAAAGTATTAAGATAGTTAGCACCATTTGGCACCTCAACAGAGTTTGAAGCAAGTCCTGCTCCAAGCATTAGCTTTTCACTATCAAAACCACAAAAGATTTGTTCTGATGAAATTTCCGCCTTATTTCCAATAATATCTTGGACACCAAAGCGAGATGTACAAGCTTGAGTCGTAAATTGTGCCCCACCATTATCATAGAAACTTGAGCCAGTAATAAATGGTACACGACGCGGAGTCGTCACTGTTCCCTGATAACTACTTGGCATATTGATCATTAGGCGATCACCTGACCTTTGCTGATTTGTCGCTGCTCCACTGATAACATCTCTATCGTAGACGTTACATGAATTTTGAAAATTCACACCACTTGTTACAGGAGCATCATTTCTTGTTCCTGTCTCAACTTCAGCTACAGCTGCTTCATCAAAGTCTTTAGGATAACGACTTGCCGTAATCCCTTCTCCACGACGCATAAGCCTCTTTTCTCTTACCGGGCCAATTTGCTTAAATTCTTCTGCGTCATCATCATATGTTCCAATCTTTACTTCATATGAATTACAAACACGATTGGCCTGCGTCTGACTAAGCCCCGTTAATGGAGGAAGCTTTGAATCATTAGAAGAGAAAACACGAGATAGTTTTGTATCTCCACGATAGCGTGGTGATGTATCAACATTTGTATAAGCAGGACTAGGAGTTGCATTAATTCCTGAATCAAATAACTTATTATTAGTAAGAATATCATTCATCGACATATCAAGAATGTCGACATCATCTACCCCATGAGCAAGTGTTGAAAGATTATTAACAGCAAGCCATCTCGGCTTAAGCTTATCACCGTCAGTTGAATCCGAAACAGGAATATTAATCATACAACGAGATGGTCCAAGTGTGTTTTTATTTCTCAGGTTATTACCATCAGCAAGGGCGGCACCACCAGCTCCTCTGTAGTAACCATGACTAATACGATCTTCATAAGTCTTTAAAGCATTACGAGAGTAGTAAACTGCCGCAAACTCACTTTGCACATTATAAGAAGCATAACTTCCATTTCCTCCATAAGGATTAAAGAAGTTTGTCGCAATATTGGCCGGATCAGTACAATCAGTAAAATCACCACTAACTCCTGGTGCAACAAAATCTCTACGATCAGCAGTATCCGGATCGCTACATGTAGTACTTGTAATTGCAATTGAAGCTGTATCTTCACCAAAGCAATCACCTACACGAAGTTGACTACGATCTGTATAAGACTCGCCAGTATTTGGGTGATTAACACCAGAAGTGTACCCCGGAGAATTTCCGTTAAAGCAACCCACAAAACCAGAACCTAGATCATTAGAACCTGTAAAATTAGGAATTGTTCCAGAAAAATTACTTCTTTCATATGCGTAATCCCCTCTCGTAAAATTACAACCTAGCTCAAAACGGTCAATTAGCATACTTGGACCAAAATCATAAACTGTTGAACCTTTAATCCATGGAGATGTTAGACCTCTGGCCCCAACCCCATTCCAAGAACAAGTATATTTCTGGCTAATATCTCTTGAATGAACCTTTCCAAGTTCACGACATTGCTGACGGTTTGCCATAAAACGGTGAACAAGTGCCATATTCTCAGGAGGAAGGACAACCTTAATAATATGCTGAGGGTTAGTTGTCTCTCTTTCATACTCGAGCTCAACTCCTCTAAAAACTGGAACGACTTTATAGTAGTAAACACGAGCGTGATTAAAGTCATCACCCGCTTGAATATGCTTTACAGAATAGTCTGTAAACATCACGGCACGATATGTTTCAAGTACCTCATTAGTACGACTTCTTTCCGTGTAATCAACTGGGTGAAGTAAACCTTTATTCGTCAGAGTTTGGTAATCAAAGTCACCACTTGTGATATCTTTCCAAGTGATTTTATTATCATCAGAGCGATAAACACGATATCCAATTTTATGATCTTTCTTTTGTAAACCAGTTTCATAGGCATCAATGAAAGTTTGCATCGAAAGTGTTCCACTAGTAAATGTTACATCCTTCCAAGCGATACGAATGATACCAGAGTTCGAGTATTGATGTAGTGAGTTGGTTGTCACTCCATCTTTAGATCCATAAGCACCACTAAATTGAGTACTACCATTTGCAATACCAAATTGATCTTCAAAACCACTTGTAGGAGCTAGTGTAGCAGGATCTACTTCTACTTCAATTGGTTGGCCACTATCATTTAATGTTTCTAAAATATAGTCTTTTTTACGATCAGGTCCCGTTGGAGTAACCATTCCATTTGCTTTTGGACCAATGGCAAAAATATCAACCCACTCTTCAAATCTTGGCTTAGGTACTTCAATCTTACACTCACCTAATCCAGTATTGATATCTGCATAAATCGGAGATGCTCCGTCAATATAAGGAAGAACACCAAATTGATAAATCTTACCTGGAACAAGAGATGGAATTGTATATGTATAAGTTGTCGCAACAATGTTATCAACTCTAGTATAGGCAGGGTCATTTGCTAGAGCATCTGTATACTTAAATACTTTCCCATCTTTTTCTTTATAGAAAACAGCATACTTGTCATAGATACCACCAGTAGGAGCATCCCAGCTTACTGTAATGTAATCGGCACCAGTGTTACATGCATTAATTACACCAGGAAATTGTTCCACAGTAGGAACCTTAACAATTGGAGTAATACACTTTACGATCGCGTTATCAACATCATTAAGTGAAAAGTTATTTCCTGTAACACTAGGAACGGCCGCAAAACAATATTCTTTATCAGCAACAGTATCCCCGGCCCCAAAAAAGTTTCCTTGAATACGTACACTTGTATATGCACCAAATCCTGCATAGTCTCCTGGGTTATCATCTAATCTGATAAGTCCATCACACGATGCCTTACCACTTGCATTTGCAACATTAAAATTCAAAAGCGTTGGACTAGCATCACCTTCACCCTCATAACAGTAAATATCAAATCCATTAAGAAACCCTGTTTCAATAACAGGTGGATCAAAATTAATTGTAATTTGATTAAGGTTGTTAATATCTTGTGGACTCTGAATCCCTAAAATTCCAGAAAAAGAAGCAAGCTTTGGAATTGCACGGTAGAAAACAGGTTTTCCAATTATTCTTTCACCATCACCACATGTTAGAGTTCGACAAGCAATCGCAAAAGTTAGGTAGTAATCATACTCTTCTAAACTCCCTATCCTTTTTGAAAATTCTTCTGCATTAGCTGTTCTATAATCACCGGCCAAGTTAAGAGGATCAATAATTGAAGCATCAATTTCTTCAGGAATTCTTGCTCTTACAAGATCTACGTCTTCCTCGGCTTCACCAAGTTTATAATTATAAATTCTATAATTTTCAAATGGCCCTACTGCAGGGGCCCAAGTTAAATCAATTGAAGTTAGACCTAGATTCTTGTCTGGTGTTGTTGCTCTTAGAGATAGGGTATCCCAGTCAAAAAGCCCTCCTGAACCTAAAGTAGTAACAGAAATAATTTTATTATTTTCTTCAAAACGATAACCTTGTGTATCTTGATAAATACCGTAACTCTTATGAATAGATCTAACTCTGAAATAATACTGCTTGCCAGGCATTAACCCAGTAACTTGTCTTTCTCTTTCAGTTGTTCCACCTGTTGAAGCCGTTACTTCGCCAGGCTTTAGATCTCTTTGAATCGCAGGATGTGTATTATTAAATAAGTCCGAAATTGTTCCATCATCAGCAGCGATGTATGAAACCTCATAAGCGATTGGATCGTTAGGCATAGGATTATAAGTTGATCCTAGAGTCACAGCTGGTACCCATTTTACAAGAACAGTATTTTGGCCAGCAGCACCTACCAATGGCTCAACACTCGAAATACCAGCGAAGTCCGCAGTAAAATTTGAAAATGTTTTAGCACTTAATGTTGCATCGTTCTCACTCTGACTTCCAGTACTTCCGTCTCTTACACCAACAGAAAATGTATATTCAGTGTTTACATTTAAGTTTCTTACAGTGAAACGATACATCCCTTCATCATTAACTGATAAAGAGTCGGCTTTAACTTCAATAGGAATCGTCGCATCGTTAACTTTAATAAGATAAGTTAACTCAGAAGCAGGTCCAGTCGCAGGAAAGAAATAAACTTCAATCTTATCATTTGAAATTGGTATGACTTTTGAAATACCGGCAAATTGAAATGTCTGCCTACCACTTTCAGCGTTTCTTGCTTTTTCAAGATTAGCGTCTTCTACTTTTCCAACACAACCAGCAAGTAATAATAAACTTAGTACAATAGATAGAAATTTCATAAATTACTCAACCACCAGTGTTTGAATACTATTGTTATATTCAGAGTATTTGTCTTCTTGGTACAGATAAGTTAGTGCACCAAAGTAATATGTCCCAGGCGGAATAAAAGGAATTGTTATACCAACAGCATTCTCTTCGGCCTCAAATCTTAAGTAATCATTATTCCCATTTACAGCATCACTAAAACTAAAAGTTCCAGTGGTTGTCTTCATAAAGACAACATATCGGTCGTAGACACCCTCTTCAGGAGGAGTCCATGAAATAGCTGCGGAATTATTTGAACTATCAAAATATAAAGAACTGATTCCAGTAAAGTCTTCATAAGTAGGAGTCATTACCTGCGGAACAATACAGCTAACTACTTCTGAGTCACGGTTAGGTGTAACAACGTCACCAACGTAAACGAATGGTAATAAAGCAAAGCAGTACTCTTCAGTCGAGTTAATGTCGATCCCTCTAATTGAAACTTCTGTTCCATTAGTAAAATCGAGAGTTGATGGATTTAGCGATGTAGGGTTATTACCATCTGGAAAGTTAATGAATGTATCAATAAATGGCTCACCAGTACTTCTCCCTTTTACTTCAATTAACATCCCATCAATTACACCACTAGCTAGATCTACAGGTTCAAAGCTTAAGTAGATTTCGTTAAGGGCCCAATGGTATCGTGGATTATTAATTTCAGTAATTCCTGAGAAGCTTACAAGCGGAGGGCTTGTACGATAAACGTTCGGAGAATTATATATAATTGACTTCCCCGGAGAACATAAAGAATCTAAACACATAATAAGATATACTTCATAAGAAGTATAAGGCTCTAGCTCAACAAGCTTTGACTTACTATCCTCGTATGTAACTTGCTTACAAAAGTAAGCCGGATCTGTCGTTTCCTGACCATTACAAATATCATCGCGACTATTCTTATATGTCGACCACGCCTCACCTGTTCCATTTTCTTTATAGTAGATTCGGTAATGATCGATTGCTCCGATCCCTGTTGCCCAACTTAAATCAAGAGAGGTTTTTCCAGTACTATTACTAGGAGTTGTTACTTCAAAAGAATCTAGATCAACTTGTATGTCCCCCACGCTATCACTTAGTGTAGTAGCTGATAGGTAGTTATTATTCTTTTCATAATAATAACTTGGATCAGAACTAAATTTACTAAATCCGTGGTGAATACCTCTAACTCTCACATAATAAGTTGTACCTGGAAGAAGACCATTTACCTGTTGAGAAATCTTTTTTCCATCAACATAGTTTACAATACGAGTTGGTGCTGTAAATGAAGTGTCGTCGAACGCAACTGGTGTTGCTGTATCAGAATTAATTAAAACAACTTCATACTTTGAAACATCCGAATCTTCAGGAATGTATCCACCAGTTCTCTCTGCCGCTGGCCATTCAATTAATAGAGAGTTTTTCGAAGCTCCACCTGACAGATTTTTAATGCTACCAATACCAGTAAAGTTAGCTGTTTGATTTGAATAAGTTGCTACAGACTTAAAAGCGTCATTAACTGACTGCTGCCCTTTATCGTCTTTAGCCTGAACGTTAAAAACATATTGTTCATTAATATTTAAACCAGTAACTGTGTAACGAAGAAAACCACGATAATCAGGAACAAGAGTACGCCCAGGTACTGTAATTGGAGCAATCGCACCATCGTAGTTAATGATATAAGTAACTTTTAAAGGATCAAGATTTGAAGGTGGAAAATATATTTCAACTTTATCATGTGCAACGGCCATTGCATCCTGAATACCAGTGTAATTAATGACTGTTTCTCCGTCATTAATCCCCTTTGTTAATTCAGAATTTGCATCCTCAACCTTTCCAACACAACCAAAAAGTAAAAAACATCCTAACAGAAAGTAAATTCTATTCATTCGATAACCCATTTTATTTACATTAATTAAAAATAACGCTACGCTTCTCACTCAAAATTGTAGTTTAAAAAGAGAATTATTTTAAGTGCCTAAAATTAAAGGAAAATATTACCGAACGCATATTTAGTTTAGTATTTGTTCAACCTTACCGCTCCCCAACCGATGCCATGACAAACTTAAAGTTAAGAAATCTGAGGCCGCATAATTTCAGGCGGAAAAAAGTGTCGACCTGAGAAGAAATTAACCTAAGTAGTTAAAAATAGTAAAATTTTGGTAATCAATATTTACAAAGGTGAATAAATGAACATTTTTTCTTTAATTGGTTTGGTCCTCTCTGCGGTAATTCTCTTTGCAGGTTTAAGGATGTCATCAAGTGACTTAAAACTTTTCTTCGATGGCCCTTCCCTCTTCATTGTACTTGGAGGAACTTTTGCTGCGACTTCAGTAGCATTTCAACTTAATAAAATTGGAGCTCTCCTTAAGATTTTCATCAAACAATTCCTTGGAGGGAAAATGGTGGACTCTCCAGGTGTTATTAAAGAGATCATGCAAATTTGTGAAGCTTATCGTTCAGGCGAAGCTGCTGAAAACCTTCCTGGTAAAGCATCCGATGAATTTCTAAAAGAAGGACTTGAGTTAATTGCAGATGGATTTCTTCAAAAGGAAAAAATTATTGAGATCCTTGAGCAAAGAGCTGTCAATATGAATCAGCTTAGAAGTGAAGATACTAGAAAGATTAAAACTCTTGGAAAATTTCCACCGGCTTTTGGGATGATGGGGACAACAATTGGGATGATCGTACTTCTTGCAAACCTTGGTGGAGCAGATGCTATGAAGATGATTGGACCGGCCATGGGTGTTTGTCTTATTACAACTCTTTATGGAGTTATCATTGCAAACCTTGGATTTATCCCAATTAGTGAAAACCTTGAAGAGATTCAAAGACAAATGGAAGCTAAAGACAATATCGTTCTTGAAGGTATTAAACATATTCTAGAAAAGTCTAATCCAGTACTAGTTGCAGAAGAGCTTAACTCTTTCCTTGCACCTAATGAAAGATTAGACTGGAAATCTGCGAGTTAATAATGGCAATTAAAAAGAAAGTTCAAAATCAGGGCGGCGGAGATGACGAGAGTGGTTGGCTAGTATCGTATGCAGATATGATGACTCTAATTGCTTGTTTCTTCATCCTGATGATGGCATTTGCAAATTATGATCCTGTCGGTTTCAACAAAAAGGCCAAGGATCTTTCGACTTCTTTTCAAAAGGGAAAATTTAAAAGCTCGGAAGTTAAGCTTAATGAGCTTACAGAAGAAATTTCAAAGCACCCTGAATTA
The DNA here is from genome assembly GCF_047085455.1 of Halobacteriovorax sp. RT-1-1. Lineage (NCBI taxonomy): Bacteria > Pseudomonadati > Bdellovibrionota > Bacteriovoracia > Bacteriovoracales > Halobacteriovoraceae > Halobacteriovorax > Halobacteriovorax sp. RT-1-1. The sequence continues at coordinate 785,046 of NZ_JBKIXZ010000001.1, read as the reverse complement.
GAGAAGAATAGTAAGATTTCCATTGTAGATAATGAACTCATCATATCATTTTCAAGTAGTATTCTTTTCCCTGAAGGAAGTACAGAGCTTAATAAGAGTAGTATGCAATCACTTGATACAATGATTGATATTATCAGAACTAAGAATCCTAATTATCGAATTATGATTGAGGGGCACACTGACTCTGATGAGAGAAGTATTGCTCCGGGCATCGAAGGTCCTTGGCAATTAGGAGCAGTAAGAGCAGCTAAAGTTCTTTCTCGTTTTGAGTACTTTGGTTTCCCTCCTAGCACGCTAGCAGCAACGACAAAGGGTGACTCTGAGCCACTTATAACTCCAGAAGAGTTAGAGAAACTAAAAGAAAAAAATAAGAATAAAATTTTCTTTAACCCAAACAGAAGAGTTATTATTAAAGTTGTAGAACCTAAAGATCCAAAATCGAAAATCAAATTTGGATTCGGAATATATTTTAATGACAAAAAATAAACTTAGAGACTTTATAAAATTTATCGTTGTATTTGTCGTATTCTTAGGAGTGACAATTCCAACTTACCTATTCCTTAACCCTTCGGTGGCACAAGAGAGAATAGATAAAATGGATTACGACAAATGCATTCAACAAGATAAAATAACAAAGTATCAATCATGTCTTCGACGTGATCTTACACAAATTATTTCTGTTGCTAGGCCAATAGATATTAATTCGATTGAAAGTTTCATTCACTCTCTCTATGATCGTGACTTAAAAAATAGTTCAACAAATGAAGATCAAAGTATTGCTGCTCTACTCTATTTAGAAAATATGGCGATTTACTTCAATAGTATGAGAGAGATTGAAATTGCACGTAATAATATCACGTTCCTTGACGTGTTTTTTATTGGTAAAGCAAGAGAAGACCTATCTAAGCGATATAAGAAGTTTATGAGTACGATTGATAATCTGGATTTTAGGGCCCTTCCTGTTGATATTGCTTACCGTAAGGATATGGCCCTGAAGCTATTAGCTAAGTTTGAAAGTAATTAGAACTCCATATTATTTGAGCTCCATTCATCAGACTCAACAGCTCTTTTCTGATTACTAAGTACTTTTGCATTCACTGGCTGATTTCCTTTAAATTGAACAACATGACGTGTAGCACTTGCTGGTGCTCGCGTCTTAGCATTATCAACTTCTGCCATCATCTTACGACCCATTCGTGTAATCGTTTCAGTACTTGCTCTATTGTGCTCATCTAAACGCTTCTGGTATTCATTTTCAATTTGGGCCAGCTTCGTTTTATATTCTAGTGCAGACATTTTTAAATTTTTAAGACTTTCAATTTCTAAATTAGCTTTTGCTAGATCTGTTTTACTTTTTGCAATAATGGCATTCAAGGAATCCACATGAGCGACTTTACTCTTAAGAGTTTCTTTTGAAATCTCTTGAATCTTCTTGTCTGCCATATATTTCATCGAGTCCATTTGCAGATTAGCAACCTTTTGAGTTAATGAAGCATTCGCTTCTTTTAACTTTGCTACTTCTGAAGACTTTTTATATTGTCCAACACCCATAAGAACTGCACAAACAGCGAGGGCCACGTTCGTCAGATTAAAAGAAGAGCTCCCCTTTTTAGCCTTCTTTGACTTACGAGACGTGCCGGCTTTCTTGGCCTTACCGTTGTTAATTACATTTTTGTGAGTTGGTCTAAATTCTTGTAGTGTTTTCATAATCAAATTATAAAAGTGATATGAGACTTAACGAAGAACTTCATTGGGACATCAATCAAATCAGATACTTAGTGTAGAAAACACTAGTTTTAAGGCGGCTAAATTCTGTGGCAGTTATACCTAATAGCCGATGAATCTCGCTGCAAACTGCTTGGCCAGAGGATATAAAATTAAATGCATGATTGTAATTACGGCCATTGAAGCAATAAGAAGCATATAAGGAAACGAATTAGTTAACTCAATCTCTTCCGCATTCCCGTTTGCATTCTCAGAATGAACTAGGTTGAAGTCGTTTCTCATTGTATTCTCCTTGCATGCGCTTAGGAAGGGGCTTTCACCCTTTGTTCTATTGTATCGCACAAATCCATTAAATAAAACCTAGTTAATCACTGCATCATCTAAGATACTGTAATTACGTTTAAGAATTCAAGAAAGCGGCATTAAATTTCATAAAATTTAACCATTTATGATTTATTTGGTACTGTAGGTAGATTTTATAATTAATTGAACAATTCTAAGGGTTTAGATATGAATGAAATGCAAAAAGAGATTGTAGAGGGACTTAAGCGCTTTCGCCTAGAGAAAATCGAGCCACATATGGAGCACGATGATTTCGAAGGAAAGTTTCGCATGGAAATCTTCAATGAACTTGGAGAGCTAGGTTTTACAGGAATGACTGTTTCTGAAGAATACGGTGGACTTGATCTTCCAGTTCAAGACTATAGTTATGCACTTGAAGAAATTGCAAAGTCATCAGTGGCCTATGCTGTGACAATTTCTGTTTCATCAATGGTTCAATCAATTCTAAATACTTTTGGAAATGAAGAACAAAAACAAAAATACCTTCCAGAACTAACTAGTGGTCAGGCCATTGGAGCTTTTGCTCTTTCAGAGTCTGGTGCAGGTTCAGATGCTGCAGGTCTTAAGACGACAGCAAAGAAAGTTGAAGGTGGCTATATTTTAAATGGTTCTAAACTTTGGATCACTTCAGGTGGAATTGCGAAAACATATATTGTAATGGCAAGAACAGGTGGAGAAGGAGCAAAAGGTGTTTCTGCATTTATCGTAGAAGACGGAATGGAAGGATTCTCATACGGTAAAAAAGAAAGAAAAATGGGATGGAATATCTCACCTACTCGTGAACTTCTATTTGAAAACTGTTTTGTTCCTGACGCTAACCTTCTTCAAAAAGAAGGTGAAGGTTTCAAAGTTGCAATGAGTGGGCTTGATAAAGGTCGAATCGCAATTGGATCAATCTCTGTTGGTTGTGCTCAACGTGCACTAGATGAAGCAATTAAATACTCACTAGAAAGACAACAATTTAAACAAGCAATCTTTGACTTCCAAGGACTACAGTTCATGATGGCCGATATGGCCTGTGATGTCGAAGCTGCAAGACTACTTGTTCAAGCTGCTGCAAAATCAATTGATGACGGAGCTTCAAATCAAAAGCTTGCTTCAATGGCAAAGATGCGTGCAAGTGATACAGCAATGAAAGTTACGACTGATGCTGTTCAAATTCTTGGTGGAGTTGGTTATACAAAAGAGTATCCAGTCGAGAGATTTATGAGAGATGCAAAAGTTCTTCAAATTGTTGAAGGAACAAACCAAATTCAAAAAGTGGTTATCTCTCGTCTTCTAAAGAAGGAATACGGAGCCTAATGAAAGTTTCAATTAATTCCTTTATTCAACATAAAGACAAGTCAGAGCAAATTCTAGAGGAAATTGAAAACTTTCAATCAAACCCTCGTTTTGAATTTGTTTCAAAATTAAATGAAGAATATTATCAACAACAGTGTGTTGATATCTTTTCTAAATTTAATTCTCGACGTGACTTTGTCCAAGTAGGAATTGGTGGAAGTGCACTTGGGCCTGAGATGCTAGTAAGCGCACTAAGAAAAGATATGAAACGTCGTTTTCATTTCTTTAATAATATTGATCCAGACGATACAAAGGAACTACTAGATAGTATCGATTTAAAGAACTCTCTAATCTATGTTGTATCAAAGTCTGGTGGTACTGCTGAAACACTTGCTTCTTTTGCAATTCTTGCAAATGAATTAGTACAGTCAGGAGTCGCCGAAGAAGATTTAAAAAATTATTTTGTATTTGCAAGTGACCCAGATAACTCACAACTAAGAGATCTTGGAGATGAGCTAGGTATTACAACTTTGGCAATCCCATCAAATATTGGTGGGCGTTTTAGTGTTTTAACTCCTGTAGGCTTATTACCTGCTCTCTTTGCTGGAATTGATATTCAAGCTCTTTGCAAAAGCGGTTTCGAATATGGACAGTCACTAAAAGAATCATCAGAACTAAAAGAAGTAACTTCAACATTTCTAAATCATCTTGAACAAGGCTATGACCAAACTGTTATTATGCCTTATTCGAGTAAAATGAGAGACTTTGCATTTTGGTTTGTACAACTATGGGCAGAGAGTCTTGGGAAGAAAAAAGAAGATGGAACAAGAATTGGTATAACTCCAATTCCTTCTTATGGTGCTACTGATCAACATTCACAAATGCAATTATTCATGGAAGGCCCGTTAAATAAAGTAATGATCCTCGTCCATGTAAAAGAGTTCGCAAACAATTTTGAATTAAGAAATTCATTCAATCATCCGAAATTACAAAAACTCGGAAAGTACACACTGAAGAATTTAATCGATTCAGAATTCTACGGAACTCAAAAAGCTTTATCAGAACAAAGAGTTCCACATATTACTTTTGAAATAGAAAAACTAAATGAAGTAAATTTGGCCAAGTTGATTGTATTCTTCGAGTACCTGACAGCTATCACAGGTTATTGCCTAAATATTGATCCGTTTAACCAACCAGGAGTTGAGGCCGGAAAAATATATAGCTTTGAATGGCTTGATAACCTATGAGAAATACACGATTTAGACAGATAGAAATGTTTTCCAATCTTGATTAAAATCGGGGCGCTAGTTAAAATCAACAGGGAAAACAATCTATTATAAAGTACTGAAAGGACGAATATGAGTGATGACGCTACTCTAGTATTGACTGACATTAAAGCTGCCCTAGCATCAGCGAATAAAGAAGCCGAAGATAAGCCTGCGGCCCTTCTTGTTGTTGGTGGTGATTTAAACGGCACTCTTTTTGATTTAAAAGCAGAAGAGATTACTGTTGGCCGAAGTGCAAAATGTGATATTCCATTAGAGTTTAATGGTATCTCAAGAGAGCACTTCAAGTTAGTTTCATCTGCGGATGGATATCAGGTAGTTGATCTTGGTTCTAGAAATGGAACTTTTTTAAATAATAGTAAAGTTGAAGCTCCTACTGATCTTCAAAAAGGTGACATCATTAAGATGGGTGCAATGGCACTTAAATACCTTCCAAAAGGTGATCCAGAGAGACTTACTTATGATAAGCTTCAACTAGAAGCAAATACAGATGGACTAACTGGTTGTTACAATAAGTCTTTCTTCAACAAGAAACTTGATCTTGAAGTGAAGAAGTCAAAAGTGACAGGTACTCCACTCTCTCTTATTGTTTTCGATCTAGATCACTTTAAGAAACTTAATGATAACTACGGACACGATGCTGGTGACTACGTACTAAAAGAGCTAGCTGAAGTTATCCGTTCAAACGGAATTAGAGAAACTGATATTTTCGCACGTTATGGTGGAGAAGAGTTTGTTGTTCTACTTCCTAAAACAAATATTAAACAATCATACGAAATCGCTGAGCGCCTAAGAAAGGCGGTAGAAACTCACGATTTCATTTACGACGATAATAAGTTACCGGTAACTGCATCGATTGGCGTTTCTGACTACAGACAGGGAGTTAGTAGTGGAACAGACCTATTTAAAAGGGCCGACTCTGCAGTATACAAATCCAAGGAAGGTGGAAGAAACCAGGTTAATTTCTATCGCGACTAGTTCGTATAATGGAAATATCAGAGAATACACAAAATAGAATTAACCTTCTTCCCGAACACTTAATTGATCAAATCAAGGCCGGTGAGGTTGTTGAACGCCCGGCCAATGTTCTTAAAGAATTACTTGAAAATTCAATTGATGCAAACTCGACTAAAATTCGAGTCACGATTATTAATGCAGGTTTAGATCTTATCGCAATTGAAGATAATGGTGATGGAATGTTCTTTGATGAACTTCCCTACGCCTTTTGCCGTCACGCAACTTCAAAGATCAATAACTTCGAAGATATCTACCGCCTAAATACTTTTGGCTTTCGTGGAGAGGCACTTGCCTCAATCTCATCAGTGGCACGAATATCATGTCACTCAGCTCCTCGTTCAAATCCTGAAGAAGGTGCAAAGTATGTTATTCACGGAGCTAGAACGGTTGAGCATTCAAAGTATTCGACACATAAGTGTGGAACTTCTACTTATGTCAAAGACCTTTTCTTTAATACTCCAGTTCGATTGAAATTTGTGAAGTCAGGACAGAGTGAGAAGAATGCCCTAAAGCGTGTTATTAACTCGTTCTTAATTAACTACCCTCAAGTTGAGTTCTCAATCACATGGGATGACCAAGACCCTGAAATTTATCGTGCTCAAAAACATACAGTGAATCGAGTTGGGGAAATCTTCAAAAAGAAATCACGTAAAAATATTCCAGAGATAATGCAATCTTATGGTGAATACCTTGGTTCAAGTTGTAAATTCTACGTCTCTAAAGATGCCTCAAAAGGATACAGCGGAAAGCAACAGTTTCTCTTTGTAAACAACCGTCTCTTCACTGACAAAAAGATACATCAGATCATCATTAGAAATATGGAAAAGTTTTGGCCTCAAGGCTTAACTGGCGACTACATCATGCAATTCAGAGTGCCTGAGCATGAAATTGATGTAAACGTTCATCCAAATAAAACAATTATTAAATTTTTAAAGAGCAATGAGATATTCTCTCTAACAAGTGCTACAGCGAAAAAGCTCATTTCAGAAAATCAAGATCATATCAATGAGAACCACTCTCTTGAAATGAATGAAGATGAAGCAAATTTCAACTCTCTATCAAGTGCCCTATTCAACCAAGGTGGAGATAATATTATTGCTAATAACTTTGGCGGTGGTTTAAATCTACAAAGATTTCAAAATGAACTTAATCAAGGTACAGACTTTCATGGCCAAAGCTCTCTTTTTGGAGAAAATACAAGTGGCCAGCAAAGTGAGTTAACGATATCGGCACTTGGTGAAAATATTTTTCTCTTTAATCACATCGAGAGAGGTCCATACTTTGTTGATGCTCAAGTATATTTAGATGAGGCTTGTGGGCAAATTGATATCGACAATATGACTCCTCTACTAATTTCAGAGCCAATTTCAAAAGATATGACGGATATGGAAAACCTATCGCAATACATGGCAATGGGAATTGAGATTGAACGTCTTGATGCACACACTTGTGTTCTAAGGTCAGTGTCTCACGTATTCGAAGATCTTCCATACGCAAAAATATCTGCAAATATTATTAACGGTAATGATCTGCTTGAAGATTTAGAGCTTCAAGTAAGTGAAGTAAGAAGACTTCTTTCATTTATTTCTTTCTACGATTTAGTAGAAAAGAAAATTGCAAAAAGAATCTCGCCTAAGAAATTAAAAAAATTACTAAAATGACAAAGAAATTAATTCTTCTATTAGGGCCAACTGCATCGGGCAAAACAGGTATTAGCATTGATCTTGCCAAACGTATTGGTATTGAGAAATGCCATGTTATCAACTTCGATAGCGTTCTCTTTTACAATGAATTAAATATTGGAAGTGCTAAGCCAGACGAAGTTGAAATGGACGGTGTCACTCATCATCTCGTTAGCATCTCCCCTATTACGAAAGAATTAAATGCATCTGACTTTGTCGAATTAGCTATAATTAAAATCAACGAGCTTCATTCAAAAGGAATTGTTCCAATTCTAGTTGGAGGTAGCGCCTTCTATCTTCGAAGCCTTATTCGCGGCATGTATGAATCAGAATCAACCGATGAGGCCATTCAGCAAGAGGCCCGTGATCTTTATGAAAAAGAAGGTATGGCCCCAATTGTGGCTTATCTTAAGGTTCATGATCCTGAGTCACTTGAGAATCTTCATGAGAACGATCACTATCGTCGTACTCGTGCTTATGAGTACCATCGCATGACGGGGAAGAAGATTTCTGATCAAAAAAAGCAAGCCGATGATCATGGGGCGTATGATTTCTCAACAAATCTTCATGGCTGGGACACACTTAATATTTGCCTTGAGCTTCCAAAAGAAGAGCATTGGGAAATTATACTGAAGCGTACAAAACAGATGCTAGAACAGGGACTGCTTAAAGAGGTTGAAGATATTATGGCCAATGATGATCACTCGCCAGAGCTTAAGGCCCTAAAAACCATTGGCTATAAAGAAACGATTCAATATCTAAATGGTGAGATTACATCTGAAGAAGAACTTATCGAAAAGATTTATTTTGCAACTCGCAGGCTTGCGAAGTCTCAAAAAACTTTCCTAAAGAAAGTGACTCCTTTATCTCGCTTTCACCCATTAAGTCAGCGAAATGACATCTATAACCTTGTCGAAGACTTCATTCTTGAATAAAGTAGTTATAACGATTTTATTAGAGGTTAATTTTGAAAAAGATGAAAATAATTATTATTTCTGACGGAACAGGTTCTACTGCAAAGGCAATCAGTCGCGCGGCCATGACACAATTCCCAGAAAGCGAAGTCTTCTATACAGGTTTTAAGAATGTTCGCACAAAGGAACAAATTAAATCAATTTTTGACGAAGCAGCTATTCATCACGACCTCGTAATTTATACAATCGTTTCAGCAGAACTTAGAGAATATACAAAAGAAATCTCAATGCAAAAGCATGTGCGCTCCCTTGATCTAATGGGGCCAGTTTTAACGACTTTCTCTAATTACTTTCATCAAGAACCTAAGAGTGAGCCTGGCCTTCTACACGCTGTGAACTCAGAATACTTTGACCGTGTTGCTGCCATGGAGTTCACTCTTAACCATGATGATGGAAGAAACGTAGAAACTCTCCACCTAGCAGATGTTATTCTTGTGGGGATTTCTCGTACATCAAAAACACCTCTTTCAGTGTACCTATCTCAACACGGAATCAAGGTTGTAAATATCCCTATTATCAATGGACAAGATCTTCCTAAGGAACTTTTTGAAATTGACCAAAGAAAAATCTTTGCTCTAACAATTGATCCAGAGGCTCTTTATTCAATTCGCAAGAATCGCCTTAACAAACTTGGTGCTACTGAGCACACAGGAGATTATGCGGATACGAATAAGGTTATCGAAGAGTTAGAATGGGCCAATGAAATCTTTAGCAAGAATAAGAGATGGCCTGTGTTTGACGTTACTGACCGCGCCCTAGAAGAGACGGCCACAGATATCATGAAATTGCTTCAAATGAGAAAAAATAATATTTTCAAGCAGTTAATGAGTGAGTCTGACGACTAAACCCTAATCTCTTGCCTTTAGTGCCACAGCTGTTGATTCTTTATGCATATTTTTTCTTTTACTCCATGCCATGTAAACAGAAGCAAAAAATATTAAGAAAAATAGTATTGAAGTAAACAACAAGTGAAATTTAGAAATATCTTGAAAGTAAGCAACGATAAAACCTACTGCAAAATTAGAAACAATACTTGAAATCAAGGTATAATATTCTACATTATGTAGTTCACTTGCATCAACCATCTTTATCTCAATTGCTTTTGGCATTGATACAACAACATTTAGAGACTTATTTAATGGACTCCCTGAAGCATCACCACTTAACTCTATGTTAGCTGTCCCTGAAGCTACAGGTGAAGGATCTTGTTCAAAATTACTCATAGACCTATCTCCTACACTCTTTGTCCAATTAAATCCCATAGCTCTTTAGAGAGCCAACCATCATAATTACTGTAAGTAATTATTGGGCTAACTATAAAAGATACTTTAATATTAACTTCCCTAGAAGCAACACCCTGCATTTGAGATATAATACTCTGTCTAATTGAATCATTCGATAACTGTAAAATATAAAAAGTGCTTAGTGGCCTTACCCACGGGTAAGGTGCCATAATATCAAGTAAAGAACTATTTACTCTAGTCCAATCTTCAGAAGATCCTGTAATATCCCATGATACTATTACGTGCATAAGCCCTCATATTTAAGTTTTAACTATATCTAAAGCTTTAAATAACATTTGTAAAATATGTTTTTGTCCCCCTCCTAACTAGCTAATTTTTCATTGGTAATCACTTAAACAAGTAACAAACAAACTTAAACTAGTAATTTTACTTAACTTAACAGGCAATCGTTCCGATTAACTAAATAACATTATCAATTTAGTAACTACGAGGTTCGTTGTGTCTAAGGTCTTATTTTCTGGAAAAATCAAAGTTAAAGGTGCTGGGGCCGACGTTGTATACAAATTCGATACTCAAGAGCCCACTTTTGATGAAGTAATGATGACGAATTTTACTCATCTAAATTTCTCCGAAAATGAGAAGAGACTTCTAACGGCAAAAAACAGAAAAGACATCTTCAAGTTTGAAAACTTGAATACAAAAGAACTTGAAAGATATGCTGGCGACCTACTCTCACTTATTAAAAAAGTAAAAAGCGACAGAATTCAAATTGAAACTTGTAATGCGGGAACTTTTATTTGCTTAGCACTCATCTATTCAGGAAAGATTCCATCTCACCTTGATGTGCACTTCAAGCTACATGGCTCACCACTAAGACTTTTTCCAAGAAACTTAGCGAAACACAAAATTCCTAAACACAATATTTCTATATCTCTATGTAACACAGACAGCTGGGTTCAGGAGTTTCGTTCACTTCAAAAGAAGCCAAAATATATTGAACTAAGTCACATTGCCCCTCAAGAAGATCTTGATCTCGTTGGCTAATTTGACTTTTTATTAAGCTAATTGACATTTTGCACCACCTCTTCAATCATTTAAGAAGTGAAAAAAATAATCTTTGCCATTCTTCTTACCCTTTCTAGTTTTGCGGAATACCCGTACTTTAATTTTGATTCTTCAAAACTAAAATTAAATGACTATAGCTATCGTCGCTATGTTCGTCCGCAACTGCGCTCACTTAAGAATGACTTCTATTATATCGTTAAGAGAATTACTTACACATCACAGGACTTTATCAACTTAAGAGAAAATACTCTTAAATTAGTACTGCAATTTGATGGAGCTTATGACGAGTGTAAAAAAAATCAAAAGACTTGTTATCAAGAAATAAAAAAAGTCGTTCCACTTATTCAGGCAACTGAGCGAAACATTAAAAAGCTTCGCGAAGACTTCATCTCTCTTCCAACTCAACAATATGGAAATGTTGACGACTATATTAATCTTATCTCTCTACTTGATAATATTGATAACCTGAATCTTCGTGTTCAATCCTATATACAGCTTCTACATCTAACAGAAGGAACAAATTTTTCAACCTATGTTCCTCATATTGAAAGTTATAAGAATTACGTTGGAAAAATGTATAACTACTCAAATGATGCCTTTATCTACATTATACCTAATGAACTAAAGCCATCCTTTGAACAATTCCTTGATAACTTCCTTTCGCCACTTGAATTAAGAATGATGGCAGAATTAGATAAGCGCTGGTTTATCGATCGTTTGGGTGATCTCAATATGCAATGGAATGTATTTCACATGGACCTAGAAAAAGGTCAGACAGGATTTCCAAGAGAATATGTTCGTAACGTTAAAGTTATGCACGCTCGTTGGAATAGTATTTTAAAATTAATGTTCTACTAACATCGTGCCATTTAAGACATGCGTCCGCTTTCGGTCATGTGCCACAAAAACAAAAAGGGCTCCCGTCGGGAGCCCTTAAAGTATATACATCCTGCGGCAAAAGTACCCACAAGGGTAGTTTTGAAGCAGAGATGAATGTGACTCAAGAAAGCTAGCCAAGCGAAGCGATGGCGCGGCTTTCGGTCATGTGCCACAAAAACAAAAAGGGCTCCCGTCGGGAGCCCTTAAAGTATATAAGAAATTTAAATCAAATTAGATTTTAGAACCTCTACTGTACTTCGTCTGAGTTTTCTTTCTTCTCTTCTCAGCCGCTTGTAGCTTTTCTTTATTTCTAATAGAAGGCTTCTTATACTCTTGTCTCTTTCTGTATTCTCTAATAACACCGAAAGCTTCGCAGTATCTCTTGAATTTCTTAAGAGCTCTTTCCGCACTTAATCTTTCATCGATCTCGATTTTGATTGAGTAATCTTTAGACATAACATTCACCTCCTTCTATTTTTTTTTCTCACTACCTTTAACGACAGCTTTATGAGATTTATTCAGAGCTTTAACGCTCTAAATTTTGTCTAGCTTTAATTGGTATGTTAAATTACACGACGGCCCCACAATGTGTCAATGGCCAACTTACTTTAGGTAATATATGCAACAAGGTTTATTCAGCGCAAAAGATTCATCCGTCACACCACTTGCTCATCAAGTAAGACCAAGTAGCAAGCAGGATTATGAGGGCTTTGATGCCCTAGCTAGACGCTTCCCTTTTCTTAAGGGTGAAAATATACCTTCACTTATTGTCTGGGGTCCTCCAGGGAGTGGAAAAACCACGCTGGCCAAGGTGCTAGGTAGTGAAATTCACGCAAATTTCTACGAATTTAGCGCAGTTTTATCTGGCGTAGCAGAACTTAAGAAGCTTATCCAAAAGGCACAAGACGAGGCCCGAGACTTCCAAAGAAAATCCATTATATTTATTGACGAGATTCACCGCTTTAATAAGGCCCAACAAGATGCTCTTCTTCCACATGTGGAACAAGGAAGCTTTATTCTTATTGGAGCAACGACTGAGAATCCTCGTCGTTCAGTTAATCGCGCTCTTCTTTCTCGTATGAAGATTATTGAGCTTAAATCATTCACAACCGACAAAATTCGCTCTCTTATAAAGAGAACGATCACAAAATTAGAAAAAGAATTATCGCAAGAATATCTCGATCTAATTTGTGAATACGCAAACGGTGATGCTCGCATTGCTCTTGGAAGTTTAGAAGTTATTTTCTCTCTTCTTGAACAAGACGAAGATATTGACTTTGAAACAGTTAAAAATATTATCAAAGAAAATTCACGAAACTTTGATGCTGGTGGTGATCGCCACTATGATGTAATCTCTGCCTTCATTAAAAGTATGCGTGGAAGTGATCCCAATGCGGCCATTCTATGGCTAGCAGTTATGCTTGATGGTGGAGAGGACCCAGTCTTTATCGCCAGACGCTTAGTTATCTTTGCGAGTGAAGATGTGGGTAATGCAGACTTAAATGCACTGACTGTTGCCACAAATGCACTTCATGTTGTTCAAAATATTGGTATGCCTGAAGCACGAATTACACTAGCACAGGCCACGACTTACCTAGCTAGTACCGTTAAGAGTAATGCTGCTTACAATGCAATAAACGAAGCCTTAGCATATGTAGAGAATTCGCAAACAATCCAAGTTCCAGAGCATTTAAAGAACTTTCCAGATAAAGATCATAAAGTTGTTTACCAGTATCCACATAGCTTCGAGGGAGCTTTTGTTAAGCAACAATACGCACCTCAAGGAACGCCAAAGTTCTACCAACCAAAAGCGATTGGCGTAGAAAATAATATAAAGAAACGTTTAGAAGAACTATGGGGAAAGTAGTCTAGTCCCAACGAGAATAAACAACAAACGCATCCGTTTGAAGGTCTTTTGTTACAAAGAAGAATCCCATATTTGATTCAACATAACAGCTCATTGAATAGTCTTGTCCTGGAACAAGTTCGACACAACGGCTTTTTGCACGTCCAGATGGTGTTTTAGAAAAGTTAATTGCGTTATTACTATTACATCCATTTAATTCAAGAGTTGTCCTAATGATAGCAATCGCTTCATCAAGAGGTCTCCCCTCGAAATCAATATCAGCATCTACTTCATCAGTATTAATTTTAAACGCACGACTATCGACATTAAGATCATACGTTAGCTTCTTAATACAATTAAGAGTTGTCTTAGTGTAAGCAAAGACACTTGAAGATATAAGCAATGATGCAATTAAGATGTATTTCATATTAAGTTACCCTAATAATGTTGTTATTTTCTTTGGTGACTTATACAAAACCCGACTAAATAAATCCAGATTTTTCGATAGTATTATTAAACTTTCATTAAGGGCAGCGCGTCTAAACATTGAAATTAGATTACCTGACAGAAATTATTAGAAAAACTTAAGATTCCTATTAGCCATTTTAATAATTATGTCCTATAAAAGCTTCACACACACAAACCACTAAAGGGGATTAGATGAAAATCGCAATCGTTCTATCAACACTACTTTTCACTCTTACGAGTAATGCAGCAGAATTAAATAACTACTACCCGAAAGAAACTAATGATGTTCTTTCAAGAGGTGGAGCAGAGTTAAAGAGCTACCTATTCGAAGTTCTAAATACAACTCACCAAGAAACAAATTCTCAAGATGTTCTTGGATGTGATTCAAAGAACAAAGGTCGTTGTTACAGCCAAAGAAGCCTAGGTTACAAAGGCGCTAGAAAAGTACTTTTCGGAAAAATCCACTTAAAAGAAGATGATAAAGGTTACTACATTAAAGATGTATATTGCCAAAAGACACTAAGAAGAGTTCAAACTCGTTCTATGGGTCCAGGACAAATCCCTAGCCCAAACGTTCTTAACTGCGAGCACACTTGGCCACAATCAAAATTTACTGGTCGTTTTGACAAAGGTCTTCAAAAATCAGATCTACACCACCTATACCCAACTGATTCAAAAGCTAACTCTGTAAGAGGTAACTATGAATTTGATAATGTAGATGGTTTCCCAGTTGATTATGAAGATTGTACAGCTTCACAAACTCAAGGTAACGGTGCTTTCGAACCACCAGCTGAGCACAAAGGAAATGTTGCAAGAGCACTTTTCTACTTCTCAGTAAGATATGATATTTCAATCTCAAACCACCAAGAGCAAGTTCTTAGAGAGTGGGATAAGCTTGATCCAGTTGACGCTGAAGAAAGAGAAAGAAACGAAATTATCTATTCTGTACAAAACAATAGAAATCCATTTATCGACATCGCTAACCTAGCTGATAAAATCGATAATTTCTAAATATTTGACTAATCCATTTCAGTACTAATATTGGCCTTCTGTTAAGAAGGCCTTTCTATTTCATTTTTTATTTTGCAAAACCTTTCATCTTTGAGATGCTTTTATATACAGCAACAATATCAAGGATTAGATTTTGAAATTAAAACTCTTAGTAGCAGCCTTATTGGCACTAACGACCACTGCCGGCTATTATCCGGAATCATTTAAAGCAGAAGTCGCAAATGACCTTTTACAAGATGAAAACCTAAGAACAGAATTACAAAGAATTATCAGCCAAAATCACAAAAAAAATTCCTACTCTCAAGCTAAGCGCTACCTTTTTAACGAATTACATTTAAAATATGATGAAAGTAACCAACCTTATGTAAAAGGTGTTTACTGCAATAAAGTTTTCAATGGAAGTACTCCTAATATCGGACCAATTGGAGATGGGAAAATCCCTAATCATCAAATTGTTAACTGTGAGCACACATGGCCTCAGTCAAAATTCACAGGCGGATTTAGTTCACAACTTCAAAAAGGTGACCTTCACCATTTATTCCCAACTGACTCTAAGGCCAATAGCGTACGTAGCTCAAATGACTTTGCTGACCTAAAAGGTGGAAAAGCTGCAACGAGAGATTGTTTTGCTTCTCATTCTGATGGACATTATTTTGAACCACCAACAGAGCACAAGGGCAATGTTGCTCGAGCAATGTTCTACTTTGCAACTCGCTATGGAGCGAAGATTAATAGTAGAATGGAAAAATACCTAAGAAGATGGCACGCAGAAGATCCAGTGGACAGCGATGAAATCGAAAGAAATAACAAGATTGAAGAGATTCAAGGAAATAGAAATCCTTATATCGACTTCCCAGAGCTAGTTTCAGATATCAAAGACTTCTAATATATTTTTAACTTTTTGGCGGCCTTTAATATTGAGGCCGTCAATAAAGACCGTCGTTACCGCAGCATTCGCTAAAGTCACAAGTAGTCCTAAAAATACTAAAAACTTAATCATAGGAACCTCCTATTTGGCTTCTTAGTCTATTTTAAACACTGATTTAAAGTTCTCACAAATTCTAATTGATTAAGATTTCATGAAGATAGAATTTTAAAGAAAATAGGAGTATAAAAAACTATGTTTCAATTTATTAGAAAATTACTTACACAAAAGGGATTCAACGCCAAAGCTAAACGTGCCTTCACGAATTACTACCGTTTTGCAAAAGAATCACAATCATATCTAACTTATTGTAAAGAGATGCATGGAATTGAATGCTTCATGCAAAATAACCTATCAAAGAAGCAATTCTCTGCTCTAACTTCTCACTTTAAACCCCATCAAAAAGTTCTTGATATCGGTTGTGGAACAGGACAATTAACGGCTTACTTTGCAAAGAAATACAAACTTAAGGCAAAAGGATTTGATCTCGTCGTAAGTGATCATGATTATAAAGAAGCAAATTATGAAACAACATGGCTCGGAGAGAATGAATTTGATCTTGTTATCTCGCTAGATGGTTTCTATATGCTCAATGACCTCTACCGTACTTTAAACAAGATTATGGATAGCTTAAAACCAAAAGGAAAGTTTGTCCTCACCTATACATCAGAGCGACCATTTCACAAAACACGACTTGGTAAGGCCATTACAAATAAGTATAAAGATAAATTTGAAATTCAAGACTTCACTCAAGATGACCTTATTTTTAATAATAAGGCCAAGGAACTTCTTGAGAAACTTGAATCAGATTTTACTGCTGAAGGAAATTCAAATTTATATCGTACTAAGTATAATGAGATTAGCAAGAATGTAGAGTCCCACAAGGCCAATAAGATGTATCGAAGCCTTATTACTATTTCTAAGTAGTTAGTGATTTAGTTTGTTGGCCTATTGTTTTCTTTGTTAATCTTTTGTGAACTTGTTTTACTTCAATCTCGATGAATTCTATAGTTCATAGTTATGAAGAAGCTCCTACTGATATCGTTTGCCCTTATTCTAACCTTTAAAACATTCGCTACCGAAATCTCAGGTATCGCAATCTCAAGCCACGTAAATGAGTTCTCTGTCGTTGACTCAAAGTATGCAAGAGAAATTTTTTTAGGTCTTCCTGTTAAAAATACCTACGCTGACCTCGTCCATGGCCTCGTCTTTCGCTACCACAAATACTTTTTTTGCGTGCGCGAACCAAGTCATAAATTTCACTGTCATCTCTATCTAAATGGAAAAGGAGAAGGAGAATTATCTTCATATAATAGTGATACCGATTTTGGAAAAGGAGCTATCAGTGAATTTTTAGAAACATCGAGGACAAATGGGAAGGCAAAGATTCGCTTTGAAAATAATACATTAAAGATAAAGTTTGATGGAAACCTGGCCCAAAGATTTTGGCAAAAACTCGACTTAATTGCTGATGACTATCACACAATAGGGGCCAAGAATTACGAAGTGAGGAAAGGTAAACACTTAAATTGCTACTTAGAAAAGAATAAGAAAAAAGATATCTATCAATGCCAATTTAACGTTACAATCAAGACAGATAAACCAGAAATTAAAATCAATAATGATTTGAACTAGGGGCCTGTATGAAACTAATTGGATCAACGACATCACCATTTGTTAGAAAAGTCATTCTCGTACTCGAAGAACTTGGAATTCCTTATGAACTTGAACAAGTGAGATCACTTACTCCAGATGGTGCAAAGAAAATTGGTGAATATAATGCTGCAAGAAGAATCCCAATTCTAGAAACAGAAGATGGATCAATCTTTGATTCAACTATCATTTGTGAATACTTACTCGAAAAACAAGGAAAGCAATTAGATGTACATACAAAATTAGCGCTTCGTTTAATCGATGAGCTTTGTGATTCATGTATCATTCTGTTTCAACAAAAACTCTGGGAATGTGATACAAAATGGGAGTCTAAATTCTCTAAAGTTCAGTACGAAAGAGTGCAGAGTATTCTAGACTCACTTGAAAAGAAAGTTGATAAAGGTGGACTTCATCAGCTGGAAAAAGACTGGCTACTTTGCGTTCTTGATTGGCTGACATTTCGAGATGTTTTTAACTGGAAGAAAGGTCATCTCGCCTTAGAAAACTTCTATGAAAGTCTTAAAGATAGAGAACGTTACCAAAAATCAGCACCAAGAATATAAAAAAAGGCTACCATCGGTAGCCTTTTCTATTTTGATTTTTTAAATTTACTAAAATAATCCCGCCCAATCAGTTGTCTGAAGAGTGTTGATTACGTGTCTTAGGAATTTCGATCCTACTTCACCATCAATCAGTCTGTGATCGTATGTATGAGTTGCATACATCATCTGACGAATTGCAATTGAGTCATCTTCAGTAACAATTGGACGCTTCTTCATTGTACCAACACAGAAGATACCAAGTTGTGGTTGAAGGATAACAGGTGTTGCAATAAGGATTCCGAAAGATCCATTATTTGTGAAAGTATAAGTTCCACCTGACATATCATCCATAGTAAGCTTCTTCGCTCTTGCCTTTTGAACAAGCTCGTCTAGCTTTCTAGCGATACCTCTAATATTTAGGTTATCTGCACCTTTGATTACAGGAACAACAAGTCCGTTACCAGGAACAGCTACAGCACAACCAAGGTTGATGTCTTTTTTCATGATGATATTGTCACCATCAATTGAAGCATTAACCGTTGGGAACTCTTTAAGCGCTTGCACTAGAGCATAAAGAATAAAGTGAGTATAAGTTAGAGAGAAACCTTCTTCTTTTTGGAATTGTTTCTTGAACGATTCTCTAAATTTAAATAGGTTTGTCATATCAACTTCATCAATCGAGTTAACGTGTGGTGAAGTCATTTTAGAAGCAACCATATTCTTAGCGATTGCTTTTCTCATATTATCCATTGGAATAACTTCAACACGTCCGCTTGTTGCAGTTGGAACAGAAGCTGGTGCTGTTGCCTTAGGTGCAGGTGCCGCTGCTACTGGAGCAGGAGCCGCCGCAGGAGCTGAAGTTGTTGCTGCAGGAGCTGCTCCTCTATTATTTAGGAAATTCATGAAGTCAGCTTTGTTTACACGTCCGCCTGCTCCACTTCCTTTAAGGTGTGCTAACTCATTAACATCAACACCATGCTTAGCTGCTAGAGTTCTTACAAGAGGAGTGTAGAAACGACGTCCTGCTGGAACAGAAGCTGCCACTACTGGAGCTGCTGCAACTGCCGCTGGTGCTGCTGCTGGAGTACTTGCCACTGCCGCAGCCGGAGCTGCCGCTGCACCAAATGCTTTTGAAGTATCAGTTTCAATTGCTGCGATTTTAATACCAACATCAATTGTCTCACCTTCTTCAAAAAGAATTTGTTCAACACGACCTGCATATGGTGATGGAATTTCTGATTCAACTTTATCAGTTGAAATCTCAAGAAGGATTTCATCGATTTCAATCATATCACCTGGCTGCTTGTGCCACTTTGTGATTGTACCGTTAGTAATTGACTCTCCCATTTGTGGCATAACAACGTCTTCAAGAGTATCTGAAGAAGAAGCCGCTGCCGCAGGAGCAGGAGTTGCTGCTGGAGCTGCAGGAGCCGGAGCCGCCGCAGCAGGTGCTGCTGAAACAGCTGCATTTGCATCATCATCAATTGCTGCGATTTTTACACCAACATCAATTGTCTCACCTTCTTCAAAAAGAATCTCAACGATCTTTCCAGAGAATGGAGATGGAATTTCCGATTCAACTTTATCAGTCGAGATCTCTAATAGGATTTCATCGATTTCAATTGTGTCACCAACTTGCTTGTGCCACTTTGTAATCGTTCCGTTTGTAATAGACTCACCCATTTGTGGCATTACGATATCATTTTTCATATTCAGTCCTTATATATAATTAAAAATTGATTGATCTACCTTTAGCGTTTAACACAGATTCAGCCAGGAATTCTCCTAAAGTTGGGTGTGGGTGAATCGTTGCGAACATTTCTTCATCAACACCTTCCATTTGTCTGAACAGTACATACTCGTGAATTAGTTCAGTTGCATGAGTACCAACAATGTGTGCACCAAGCATTTCTCCATCTTCACCCATAAGAGTTTTAACAAACCCTTCTGTTTCGTTAGATGCCATGGCCTTACCATTTGCAGTAAATGGAACCTTACCTACTGAGTATTTAATACCTTGTTCTTTAAGAGCTCTTTCTGTGTAACCAACAGATGCAACTTGTGGCTGACAGTAAGTACAACCAGCAACATTCATCTTATCTAGTGGATGTGGGTGAAGACCAGCAATCGCTTCAGCAGCAATAATACCTTCGTGAGAAGCTGCGTGTGCTAAAAGAGGTGGACCAGCAAGGTCACCGATTGCGTAAATATTTGGTACGTTTGTTTGGTAAGTATTATTAACTACAACAAACCCACGATCAGTTTGAACACCAACAGTCTCAAGTCCGATACCATCGATATTTCCTGTCATACCAACAGCGATTAGACCCATGTCAAATTTATGCTCAACAGTCTTACCACCTTTTACTTCAGTGATTGTTACGTCATTACCATTGTTCTTAGCTGAAACTTTTTCAACACCAAGAGACATTTTAATTCCGTATTTCTTATATGCTTTCTCAACTACTTTTGAAGATTCTTCATCTTCGATTGGCAGAAGATTCTTTTGAAGTTCAAAGATATGAACATCAACACCAAATGCATTCCAGAAGTAAGCAAACTCAACACCGATAGCACCAGCTCCGATGATCCCAATTGACTTTGGAAGCTCTTCCATTTTAATTGCTTCCCAAGCACCAATCAGTCTTTTTCCATCGTGCTCAAGTCCAGGAAATGAGCGGTAGTGAGCACCAGTTGCAAGGATGATATTTGTTCCTTCAATTGTTTCAGTGTGACCACGAGATGAAGTAATTTCAACTTGAGTATTTGTACGAAGCTTTCCATAACCTTCAAAAACTTCAATCTTATTTTTCTTCATTAGGTAAGCAACACCACCAGAAATCTTTGCAGAGATTCCCTTTGCACGCTTAACAGCTTGGCCACCGTTTAAACCTTTAAGTTCAACATCAATACCAAGATCTTTCATATCAGCAAGCTCGTGTACACTGTGAGCTGCTTTAAGAACCGCTTTTGTTGGAATACATCCACGGTTAAGACAAACACCGCCTAGTTCTTTACTTTCAACGATCGCAGTCTTTTTTCCAAGTTGGGCAGCACGAATAGCGGCGACATATCCACCTGGCCCAGAACCAATAACAATAACATCAAATTTCTTCATAAAAATATTTCCTCAAACTATTGACCATAAGGCCCATAATCAGTAATAAAAGTTAAGATTTAAGGTTCTTCAACGTACTAAAATTATTTAAAATTGGCATGACACATTGCTACGATTCGTTAATATTTACAAATCGTTGTAATTGCCCTCTATAAGCCAACTTAAAGGGATTATCATTAATTTTACACAGAGCGAAATTAAAAATATCAATAAGTATTTCCCAGAAGGCCTTATAGCACTCGATCTAGAGACCTCAGGACTTTCTCCTTTAGTTGACGAAATCATTGAAATTGCGGCTATTAAAGTCATCGGGAACAAAATAGAAACTTTTGAGTCCCTAGTAAAACCTAAAAATCCAATCCCTGAATTCACAACAAAAATCCATGGTATCACAGATGAGATGGTCAAAGATTCTCCTTCAATTGAAGAGGTCTTACCAAAATTTCTTGAGTTCAGTGGAACTCACACTCTTGTGGCCCATAATGCAAAATTTGATATAGGCTTTATCGTCTTTGCGATGCACCAACTTAAGATGGAATTACATAAAGCTAAGGTTTATTGCTCATGCAAACTTTCTCGAAAATATGTGAAAGGAAGTGAGAACCATAAACTAAGTTCATTGTGTAAACACTTTGATATTCCTCTTGAAAATCATCACCGTGCACTTGATGATACAATTGCCTGTCTTCGTGTTTTTGCTAAAACCCTGGATGAAGTGAAGTCTAATCGCCAACTTAAAGAAGGTGAAATTCTAAATATCCAAGACTTTAGAAAGGCCAATATCGCAGAAGCCCCTGAAACGATTCAAAAACTTCAAGCACATATCGCTAAACAAGAAGTCATTGATATCAAATACAAGGGTGGAACATACAAAGGTAAATTTAGACCAATAAAACCTGTTGCTCTTTTACCAATGCCTGCCGGCGATGTTCTCTACGCTCACTGCCTACTTACAGATATCTACAAATCTTTTGCCATTAAAAAGATCCAAGAAATCCGTGAGCATGTTGAAAATGACTCAAAGTAGTTATATAAAGACGCCATGCTAGCAGGAAAATCAATCTCATATAAAATCCAATTTGTCGTGATCTTCATCATTCACATCGCTCTACTCTATTGGATCTACTGGTTACTTCAAAACACAGGTGTGCTCTCTACAGTAAGTGTAATGCTTCACTTTACAGGAATTGCTCTTTACGGGGCCCTTCTTATTCGTGGATGTGCCTATTGGGCCAAGTGGCATCACCTAAATGACATTAAAAAATACGAAGAACAAAACAAAAAAGATAATAGCGAAGAATGAGAAAAGGACTGCGAAGCACAGATGAAGTCAATGCTCGCTTTGGTCTTAATTTAGAACCATCTCGCTACGAAGTTTTTATCCCCAATCATATAAATGAGCTAATTGAAAAAGAAGGATTTGATGGCATTCATGCCAAACAATTTCTTCCTTCTAATCAAGAACTTCATCAGGATGGATTTGATGACCCAATCGGTGATCAACAAAAATACGTCGCTCCACAACTAATCCATCGCTACGATAATCGCGCCCTTTTTACTCCGACAACTATTTGTCCGGTAATTTGTCGCTATTGTTTCAGAAAGAATGAATTAAGTGGAAAGCATGAAATTTTTAAGGCCGATTTTGAAAAAGTTATAACTTACCTCAAGGCCCATACTGAGATTAATGAAATTATCTTTTCAGGTGGCGATCCTTTTATGCTTTCAGCTGCAAAAATCGATTTCTACCTAAATGAATTTAGCAAATTAGAACATATTAAATTCATTCGTTTTCATACCAGAACTCCCGCTTCCCTTCCAAATTATATTGGTAATGAAGTGATCGAAGTTCTTAACAAGTTCAAGCAAGTATTCAACGATATCAATATTGTTATTCACATAAATCACGCCGATGAGATCACAAGCGATGTGCGTGATTGTATTGCAAAACTTGGAAAATACTTTCCACTACTCTCGCAATCTGTGCTTCTAAAAGACGTGAATGATAAAGTCGAAGACTTAGAAAAGCTTATTTATAAACTTCATGATTTAGGAGTTAGGCCCTACTACCTCCACCATCCTGACCAAGCAAAAGGTGCCATGCACTTCTACCTCACACAAGATGAAGGGCGAGAAATCTATCGTAAGCTTCGCCGCCAAGTCCCTGGGTGGCTTCTACCTCAATATATTCTCGATTCCCCTGATGGCTCGGGAAAAAGAAACCTATAAAGAAATTCTTAAAGAGCAAGATTAATCAAGTTTCCAAAATTAAAGTACGCTATCATAGTTTTATGAGTAATGAATATAACGATAGAATAGCTCTTATCTGTAAATATATAGCTGATAATATTAATGAAGATCTTAACCTTGAAAAACTATCAGAAGTATCAGGTTTATCTAAGTATCACTTTCACCGTGTCTTCACGGCAAAACTTAATATTAGTCTATACAGCTTTATTCAATTAACACGATTAAAGAAGGCCTCGTATCAACTTGTCTTCAACAAAGAAATGAAGATTATCGATATTGCATTTGATGCTAATTTCGATAGTCCTGAGGCATTTTCTCGTTCTTTTAAAAAAGTTTTTAATGTTACTCCTTCTCAATTTAGAAGTGCACCTAACTGGGAAAAGTGGCATGAGAAATATCAATTCATAATTCCTACAGGAGATAATCACATGGAAATAAAAATAATAAAATTAGAAGAAATGAAGGTGGCCGTTCTTGAACATAGAGCTTCCCCCACAACTCTTAACAACTCAGTTGAAAAGTTTAAAAATTGGCGAATTCAAAGTAAGCAATCACCAATAAACAAAGCACGCACATTTGGTATCGTCTACAACGATCCAAATAATACAAAACCAGAGGATTTTGCCTTTGATATTTGTGGTGAACTATTTGAAGACTTAAAACAAAATAAAGATGGAGTTATCGAAAAAACGATTCCAGCTGGGCGATGTGCTGTTGCACGCCACTTTGGTTCACCTGATAATATTGAGGGTAAGATCTACGAATTATATGGAAAATGGCTTCCGACAAGTGGCGAGGAGCTTCGAGATTTTCCACTTTTCTTTCATTATCTTAACTTCTTCCCAGAGGTTCCTGAAAATGAACTAATAACAGATATTTATTTACCTTTAATTTAATACAAGGTGCAGAATATATTTGTAAAATTAAGTAGTTAATACTTTATTGAAAAAAATTATTCTGTACCTATTGACAACTTTTTCTCTCAGCAATATATTTCATCTCACTCAAATAAGCGCGTGTAACTCAGTTGGTAGAGTGTCACCTTGCCATGGTGGATGTCGCAAGTTCGAATCTTGTCACGCGCTCCATTCTTTAATTCAAATTAAGATACTATTTACATTTAAACGATACACAGCGCTAACGCTTGTTATTCTTGCTGAATGCTTGCGCATTCAGTATCACGCGCTCCATTCTTTTAATAAATAAGATATTTTCATTTTTAAACGATACGCAGCGCTAACGCTTTCTTCGTGAACAATAAGCGAAAATTAATCAAAACCTTTCTTTAAAAATAATTAAATCTTATCTGCTGATAACTCCTCTTATAATCAACTTGAAAGAAAAGCTTATCAGGAGATAAACAATGGCGATAAAAGATATCATTCAAAAAGATGTTGTTATCATAAATTCAAATGCAACTTTAAAAGATGCGGCCAAACAGATGTATGAAAAGCACGTTGGGGCCATCATCGTTGTGGATAATATAACAGGAAAGAAAAATACTCCCGTTGGAATTTTAACAGATAGAGACATTGCCATATCTTTTGGAAAAGAAGGAAAGATTGAACCTTATTCTAAAGTAAGTGAGATCATGACTCAGAATGTAGTTCTGTGCACACCGAAGGATAGTATTGTCGATACAATAAAAAAGATGCAGGCCAATGGTATTAAACGCATACCAGTTGTAAACAGTAGAGATCAAATAGTAGGAATCATTTCTTCGGACGATATTATTCAAAGACTTGGTAATGAAATCCATGACCTTTCACAAATTGTTAAATTAGAGATAGAAAAAGAATCCGCTATTCAATGTCCAATTGACGAAACACGACAAGTTAAAATTGCGTAATAGGAAGCGAAGATGTTTAAAAACCGAAAGGAAGCCGGTGCATTATTGGCCGAGGAATTCAAGGATAAGATACGCGAAAAAAATAACGCTGTAGTTATTGCTCTTCCTAGAGGAGGTGTTCCTGTAGCGTACGAAATAGCAATGAGGCACCGTCTTCCTCTTGATGTATTTTGTGTAAAAAAGATTGGTGCACCTAGAAACAGTGAATTAGCTATTGGCGCTGTCACCGAAACTGGAGACACATACTATAATAGAGATTTAATAAGTCACTTCGGAGTTAATGAACTTCAATTACGTCGATTAACAAATGAAAAGAGGCGCGAGGCCATAGAGCAGGCAAAAATTTTAAGAAGAAAACGAGAGCCTATTAATATAGCAGGACGAGATATTCTAATTGTTGACGACGGAATCGCAACTGGTGCAACTGTGAAGGCCGCAATTAAATTAATCAAACAGCAAACACCAAATAAAATTGAAGTTGTAACACCTGTATGTTCTAGAGAATCTTGGAGTGAGATTATAAATCTGGTAGATGATATTCTTGTACTTGAAACTCCCCACAACTTTCTCTCCGTTGGCGAGTGCTATCTAGAGTTTCTACCAGTTTCTAATACAAGAGCAGGAGAACTATTAAAAGAAGCCTATGAAACATATCAAGGAAAAATACTAGCACAAGAACAAGATAGAATGTTCAGAAAATCCAAGGGCTAATCTTTACTTTTTGCTAGAGCGAGACCAAAGAATAAGAATGCTGAACCACTAAGTGTTTCAACAACACACTTAGTTCTTCCCTTTTCAAACTGTGCCTTAAAGAAAGTAACAAAGTATCCAAATAGAAAGAGCCAGATTAGATTTAAGGCAATATGAACTAACGACAAGCCAATTGATTGAACTAGTGGATTAGAATTAATATCAATAAATTGAGGTAAGAAAGTTAAGTAAAAAATTGCAACTTTTGGATTTAAGATATTCGTTAAAAGACCTCTACGAAACTCACTAGAGACAGATACCTGTTTTCTTTCATTTTTCGAAACGAGAAAGAGGTTCGTTTTACTACCACTAAACCATGCTTCATATAGTGCACGCACACCTAAGTATATGAGATAAGCAGCTCCAATCATTTTCACAAAGTGAAATAGCTCAGCAGATTGTTGCAAGATTGCAGAGAGTCCCAGTGAAGACATCACTGCGTGAATAAAAAGACCTGAACAGATCCCTAAAATAGTGGCCATTATATTCTTACGATTACCACTTATTGAACTTTTCAAAACTAACGCTGTATCTGAACCAGGAGTAATGGTTAAGATAAAACACAAAAATAAGAAAGCACTAAAAGAATTCTCCATGTAGACATACTACATTCGATAAAGAATTTGCGTCAATAGCTTATAGTTTTGCCTCATATTCCTTTTTAGGTGATTCTATAGCTCTCATCCATTTTACTGAACGTACTTCCCATTTTGGATCGTTTTCTTTTAAAAGTTCAAAAACTCCTGAAAAATGCTTCGCTCCATAAGTAATGAAAATCTTCTTATTTGTATCATTCGTGATTCTTTTAGCAAGTTCACGATTTCTATAATCTAAAATAACTGGCTCAATATTAGCGACTTTTCCACCATCTGACTGACCAATCTTCTTAGACATAAAGCCTCGACAAACAATCCCCGCTAACTTTTTTTGACCTTCACTACCTGATTTTAAAAACGATACAAGTGCAGCACTTGGATCTGCACTACTATCCTGTTCAGCTACATCGAAAAAGTTTTTATTGGCCTTAGCAAATTTTACATCAGTCTTCATTAGACGCTCAAATTCACCCTTCAATTCAAGAGCATCCACATCTGCAATGACATGCCTTTCTGGATGTTCTTTTTTATCAGCTTCAAGTAAACCAAAATAATCAAGTTGAAACTTAAGACCACATGCCTTTCCAATTGCAGAATAAGTCTCATCTAAATGTTTTTGACCGCCAGTAATACCAGCAGTTAATTTTTCAAAAAAATCTTTCGACTCTGGTGAGTTTGTTTGAACACCTTCGTAGTAAATTACAAATCCATTTGAAAGTGCTTCTTCAACATCATAAATTACAGATTTATAGAAGTTTTCAGATCCAATATGTTGCATTCCTTGAAATGTAACAGTTTTATCACCATTGACTAAAACAGCTTGAGGCTGAAGAGCTGGATTTGTTTCTGTTATAACAATCGAATAATAAATAGGTAACGACGCTACTCCTGTAGCAAAGAAAAACAGGCCAACACTACAACGTATCCAGTTTGTTTTCACTGAATGAGAATGACAAATTTTAGTAAGAAGCCAACCAAGAGGAATTGCAGTTAACACACTAGCAATTAATATATAAATATACATTGTAGGCCAATTAAGAATAACTGGAAGACTTGAAATAAAGCCGAGGATTAGTACAAGCCAAAGAATAGTTTGTAGACGAATTTTCCAAAATAATTTTGTATGACTTTGCATAATCTCTCCCGAATCTTATTCAGAAGAGATTAAACAATATTACAATAGAATAGTAAACATTATTAACTATTCATCATCCGCAAGGTACTCTGTTCCAAGGTGAGCAAAACTTGTCCATGGAAAGATATCTGAAGCTACTTCCTTAACACTAGCATTGATACTTTCAGTATCTTCGATCAGGATTTGAGTATTCTTTAAATCAAAAAATGAGTTTTCAACTTGTTTTGATACAATTCCAAAAACTGATAAGCTCTTCTTTCGTGAAGAAGTTTTCGCGTTTACAGAAGCAAAGTGTGACTTGAAATCACAAATATAGACAGCATTGTTCACAACTGTCGTCATTTGAGAGAAAACTTCGATATTTGGAACAGACTTAAATTCCTCACTAATCATCTCAAGGAAGTTTCCGTTCCCTTCAAAGAATAAGAATGTTGGAGGTTGATTACCTCTTAACTCATCAAGTGTTGCAACGATTTTCTTTTTATCACTAAAGCTTCCAACAAAGAAACGTGCCTTTGTATCTGGATTCTTGATATCAAAACTTTTCTGGAATGAGCGATCAATTTTTGTAACAGCAGGTCCTGCATTTAAGAAAGACATTTTCACCTTATTCTTAATCTCTTCTGCTCTTTCAGTTAAGTTATTTAGAGCTGGTTTTTCAACAAAGTCACATGCTCCATTATTAAGAGTTTCTTGAGCATAACGTGTATCCTCACGGCTAGCACTTGATACGACAATTACATTTGGATGTCCCATACGATAATTCTTTTTCAGATACTCAACTCCATCCATTTCTGGCATATGAATATCAAGAGTCATCGCATCGACTCTATTAGTTTTTAGGAACTCCTGGGCCTCAACACCATTGGCCGCACTTCCAACAACTTCGAAGTCCTCATCTTTTTCAAATATCTTAGTTAGTAGTTTTACAACAGAAGAACTATCATCAACTATTAGCATACGAATAGGTTTAGGAATCGAAGGTAGACTTGAAATTGGTCTAATAGCAGGTCTCGAAAGTGGTGCAACACCATCTTTAACAAGACTAAGATTTCTTTCTGCCTTAGGTGCTTCAGGGTCTAGGCAATATACACTTGGAGCAAGTGTCTGAACCTTTAAACTCGTCCCCTTCAGTGACTCACTTATTCCAGTAACAAATAGAGCATCTTTATGAAGATACTTTTTGAAGTTCATTACGATATTTTCAATTGATTTTTGATCAAAGTAGATGAAAACGTTACGACAAAAAATAATATCAAATTTTTTGCTACCTAGAAACTTTTCTGGTGCAAGTAAATTCATAACACCAAACTGACAGTTATCTTTAATATTTGCGTTAACTTTAGCAAATTTTGAAATTTCACCAGAGCCACGCATCCAGTTACCAGTTAAGTATACAGTTGGGATTGATTTTATTTCACGATAACGGTAAACACCATTCTTTGCAATCTTAACACTTTCAGGATCAATATCAGTTCCAACTATTTCGAAACGCATCCCAGGATAGTTTTTTAAATGATGATGAAAAAACATTCCAAGTGAGTAAACTTCTTGCCCACGACTACAAGCTGCCGAAAGAATTCTTATCGTAGAATCGCCACGCTTCTTTGCATTCGCAACAATACTATCAAGATTCTTTAATAAATATTCAAAGTGAGAAAACTCTCTAAAGAAGTAAGTATGGTGAGTCGTTAACATTGAAATTAAATGCGATGATTCTTTTGCATAATTTTTTGTTAAATAACTATAATAATCTTCCGGAGTCGAGCAACCTAAGGTCATCATTCTCTTTTTAAGACGACTTGTTACCATCGACTGTTGTGCCGGTCCTAGAATATTGCCACTTTCTTTTGAAACAATTTCTGACACATAATTAGCAAGACTGATAATATCCCACTCAATACCTTTCTTAAAAGCTTGGTTCACATAGTTCTCCGAAATATAAAAAATCCCAATAGATGAAAAATCTATATCTCGACTTATCGTCAACTGTTATAATTTCTTAACAATAATTTCAGATAGTTAAATGATAAAAAGTAATCGGAACAAAATTTATATAGATTGCTTAGTAAGGTACTGAAAAGTCGTTTTCAATTTACGTTAACCTGTCAGAGGTCATGATTTTTATCCCCGCTCTTTGCTCTATTGCCGCCTCTAGCATCACTTTTGCAATTGATGAAGCAGGGTTAATACGTAAGCTTTTTGGTAGGATATAGTGGAAAATTTTCAATAAACATTTTCCAATAACCTCCCCTAATCGAAACTCATTCCTCTCTCCACCAATGAGTCCAGGCCTCACTAGACAAAGAGACTTAAACTTTAAGTCCATCAATGCATTTTCCAAATTCCCTTTGACTTGATTATAAAAGAAAATAGAATTCTCATTCGCTCCCATTGCCGAATTTAAGACAAAAGTTTCAACTCCAACTTCCTTTGCACATCTTGCAAAAGTAAGAGGATACTCAAGATCTACTTTTTTAAATGCTTCTTTACTACCGGCCACTTTAATTGTTGTACCAAGAGCACATATGACGACATCAACATTCCACTCTTTAAGCATTGCTGAAGTTACCTGATCAAAATTAATGATGGGTGAATATAGTTTAGTGTGTGAATTAATTTCTCGACGTACAGGTGCAACAATATATTCGATTTCATCTCTTTCGATGGCCAGCTTTAACACATGACTGCCCACAAGGCCTGTTGCTCCTAGTATTAGTAATCTCATTCAATACTCCCTAACCAATTCATTTACATATTCACTACAATAAAGTTTAATTTTAATAAACAAAATTAGCTTTAACCACAGTGAGACAATTAATGACAAAGTTTGTTCTATATATTGCCTTTATATTATCAACTTCTTTTCACACATTGGCCCAACATAATTGGGTAAATACTCAAAGCCCACCACAAGATTGGTCAACTTTAGAGAATGATTTTGTGCAAGTTATCTACCCTAAAGGTTTTAAGAAGAATGCAATTTATATGGCCAATCTAATGGAGCACTACTCAAAATATGTAGGACTTTCTTATGGGCTAAAAAAGCCGGAGCAAGTTAGCTTGATCTATCGTCCGGAAATGGGTGATCCTAATGGATTTGTAACACTTGCTCCAAGACGTACAGAGTGGTTTGATTCAACAAATTTCTTTGCCCATGTAAGTACACTTGAGTGGCATGAAAATTTATCGATTCATGAGTATCGCCACGTTATCCAGCAAGATATCTTTAATAAGAAAACTGTAAAGGCGTTTGATGTACTTATGGGTGATACTGGGCAAGCACTTCTAAGTTATTTAGCTAGAAAGCCTTGGTATATGGAAGGTGATGCTGTTTATGCTGAAACAAAATATACTCAATCAGGACGAGGTCGCTCTTCTCGCTTTATGGCAAGACTAAAAGCAATTTTACTCAAAGGCGAAACACCAACATACGATCAATTTGTTAATGGAACATATAATGATAGATTAGTGAGTTGGTATATTTATGGATACGTTCTAATATCTCATGGTTACAAAAAGTATGGTGACAACTTTTGGGATAATGTCATGGACAATGTTACAGCAAGGCCTTATCCAAACGGAATTGTTGGCGCAATTGAAAATGCATCAGGCATCGACTTTTATGACTTCTACTACGAAGCATTTGAAGACTTAAGAAAAAAGTGGAAAAAGGACAGCTTTCCAGAATTAAAAATAACAGATTTTAATATTAAGACTAATCAATACAAAAATGGCGCTGATCTATATTATCTAGAGTATGACCTTAATAACTTCTATCGCTTAATTAAAGAAACTAATGGTAAAAAAGAAGTTCTAACAGATTTAGCCTACAGTGAAGACATTACTCGATTAGACTATAGTAAAAATCATGCCGTACAATCTCATTTTTTACCGCACTGGCGATATGGGTTCAAAAGCTATTCTGATTTAAGCCTAATTGATTTAAAAAATGGTCATAAGAAGTATATTACTTCGGGAATGAGGCTTTATAATCCACACTTCAACGAAGATGGGACAAGGATCATTGCTATTAACTTTAATGACAAAAATGAATGGATAGTTCAAGAACTTGAATTAAATGGCAAACTCCTTAGAACAATCAAAAGCAATGAATACAAATTCTTAGAAGCTGTTTCAATCAATGAAGATGAGGTTATAGCACTTGTGACAAAGGCCAGTGGTGGAAAAGGTCTCGTACGTGCAAATTTAAGAAATAATAATATAACTAATCTAATTCCAGTAAGTTTTAACAATCTCTATTGGCTACAATCTGATTACAAAGATAATATTTTATTTGAAGCTCAATACAATGGTTCAGTTGAGGTTTTCAAATTCAACATAAACGCAAAAGAGCTACAAAAGTGTACGACTTCTAGAATTGCAGCCTACTCACCTACATTTTCAAATGATGAGATTTTATTCTCTGAACAAACAATAAATGGTAAGAGAATTAGCAATACTTCGATGTCAAACTGTCAGAAATTACCAATCGATAATTTAATTAATCCTGATAAGTTTTATTCCAAAGATAGCCCTAGTGATCGCTTAAATAACTTTGAAAAAATAGAATTTAAAGACCGTGATGAAGTAGCAAATAAAAACTTCAATCTATACAAAGAAAAAGATTACTCTGGTTTTGACTGGCGAGCTTTTACTCCACACTCTTGGAGCTTCTTTGTTGGTCAAGGTTATGGACTGTCATTGTGGGCAGATAATTACTTAAGAGACTTTGGATGGAATGTTAACCTAGGATATGAAGCGGCTGAAAACACACCATACTCTTCTTTGCAGATTGATTTCAAAAGATACTGGCCAATTTTCAGCCTAATCGCCGACTTAAGAGAACGAGAAGTAAGTCGTCTAGGGACAGATAATGATGACTATGGCTGGGATGAAAATGCAGTAGGAGCAAAAGTACAACTACCATTCGTTTTCAGAAAAAATCTCTATAACTTAAATATAACTTTAGATTATAGTGCTGAGTTCGTTCAAACTAAGGATTACAATTCAAATGACGTTGACACAACAGGAGAATCGGATTTAATTCGTCAAAGTACGTCACTACTAGTCGATCTTTATAAAGACTATACGGCAAGATCGATTATCTCGCCATGGAGCTTTTCTCTTTTAGGAATGTATCAGGATGCAAGTACAGATGACACGACTGGATTAGTTGGTGATTATCGCTGGTTTGGAGATCTTACAATTACGACACCTGGTTTTTTTAATAATAATGGCTTTAAATTTTCTGTTACTGGTGAAAAGTATGGAGATGGAACAAGCTATCGCTTTCAGCCAACTTCACAAGAAATTATGGGATACGTTTTTTCTCGTGGTTATAATTATTTCGCAACGAAGAGATATGTAAAAACCACTTCTAATTATTTATTTCCACTTTTCTATCCGGATTATAATATTTCAGCATTCATCTACTTTAAGCGAATTTATATGAATCTCTTCTACGATAACACTAAAGTATACGCTATATCAGCAGACAATGGATTTCATATTAGTAGTTATGGAGCGGAACTAGTCTTTAACACATCGATCTTCAGGGCCATTCCTGTGGACTTTGGATACCGTTTTGTTAGAAAACACGAAACAGAAGAAAATGAAAGTGAAGTATTTTTAGGTATTGGAATTACATACTAGAAAAAAAAAGGCCCTCATATGAGGGCCTTCTTTTTGTTATCTTTCTTCTAATTTGTGATCTAGCTTAAGTTTTTTACGAACACTCTTTTTGATACTTGATTCAACAAGTGCACCCATTGAAACCATAAGTTGTCTTACAACATATGGAGGCATCGCCTGAAGATCATCAATTGACTCCTTCGCTGCTTCATACTCATCACTTGTTACGACAAGCGATGTATCATATGGGATATAATTAAAGATTAACTCTTCAATTTTTTCCACGCGAGTAGATGACTTTGGGTGACTTGAAGTAATTGCTTGAAAGAAAGTTTCATCATAATCAGGTACCGATGAAAAGTACTTTCCAAGTCCGTAAGGTGAATATCCTGCTTTATATGCATACTGAACACCTAGCTTATCAGCTTCAAGCTCTTGAATACGGCTAAATCCCATAAGTGGAATATCTTCTAATTTATCGTATACATAATAAGTAGCTGCACCACCTAGAATCCCAAAGTTGGCCCAAACAAAACCAGCTCCAACAAACTTAGTAGCAATAGACTTTAAGCTTCTTGTTACAGACTCTGTACCGTGTCTTTCAGTAACGTGTGCCCATTCGTGTCCTAATACACCAGCTAACTCAGCTTCAGTTTTAAGAGAATCAACTAGACCTCTAAAAACAAATACGTATCCACCTGGAAGAGCAAAAGCATTTTCAATTGGAGCATTAATAAAGAAAACCTTAGGTTCTACATCTGGCATATCTGATGCTTTAGCAATCTTAGTAATCATTGTCTTTAAGTACTCGGCCATTTCTCCATCTTGATAAATGTAGCGAGAGAAGTTATTTACGATTTCATAAGCAGCTTCTTTTCCAAACTGAGTATCAGTCGCAAATTTAAAAAAGTTACGTCCAAAACCATTGTGTAGACGGCCTTCTTCACCAATACGGTTATAGTTTTTGTACTTTCCTACGGCCTTACAAGAAGCAAGACTTTTAAATTTAGACATATCGACAACAAGCTCATTACCATTTACTTTGAAGTCAACTGTGTTTGTACAATTAGTAAGCTTAAGCTTATCACCTTGAAGTTTTACAGAACCTGCTTTTCTTAGATCAACACTTCCCT
This sequence comes from Halobacteriovorax sp. RT-1-1, assembly GCF_047085455.1. NCBI lineage: Bacteria > Pseudomonadati > Bdellovibrionota > Bacteriovoracia > Bacteriovoracales > Halobacteriovoraceae > Halobacteriovorax > Halobacteriovorax sp. RT-1-1. The sequence continues at coordinate 750,641 of NZ_JBKIXZ010000001.1, read as the reverse complement.
CTTCAGAATCGTAGTTACGTACTTCAAATTCCATCTTAATTTCAGTAGCTGATAACTTGTTAAGCTCTGGCCCGTGATTATATTCGAGCTTTAGATTTAATTTTCTTGGGTACATTGGCTTCACTTCAAATGACTCTTCACTTGAACCAGTTAAATTTAATTCCTGGCCATTGATCTTCATTTCACCTGAAAGAGATTCACCCTCAAGAGCATGTACAAACTTAACCTTTGATATTTTTTCGGCATTACATGACACAAGAAGTGCTAATGTCATTAACGTCGCAATATTGACCATTTTCTTCATATGTTTCTCCCATTTTTGTAATAGGCATTACTACCAGTGAAAGCCTCTATATGTCTTAAAGTGTGTAATAATGAACACAATACTTAGGCCAAATAATTATCCATGGGGAAATCTTGTCTCCCAAGAGCTCTAAACCCTTATAAAATGGTATAATTCGAGAGTTAATAAGAGGATAGGTATGATTAAGAATTCCACTATAAGTATCTGTAAATTGGTAGTAATTTTAGCACTACCAACAATGTCGTTGGCCGCTTCAGCGAATGACTTCATCTCTGCGATGAAAAAGCATGTGGGTGAATACAAAACCCTAGTGAGAAGCTCTGATTTTTGTGACGCTTCTGAAGTACAATTTATTGATGAAAAGTCTCCACAAAAAGGACTAAGAGTAGGACATCGTATTTTCCTAGGCCCATTTTCTGATAAGAAACAAGTTGAAAAGTCGGATTGTACATATAGTTCAGTATTCACTTATACAAAGACAAAAGTTACCCAAGTAAGTGAAGTCAAAGATTGCAAGGCATCAGCGAATCAAAAGGATTCGATTAGTACTCAAATTCTCGAATTAAAAAATGATACCATCAGCTACGAGTCGAAAGAGAGTGGAATTAAGTGTGTCTATCAAAAAGTACAAAAGAGTAAGGAAGCTAAAAAATGAAGTCACTTATTCTTGTATCTACATTAATTCTTAATTTTAATTCTTATAGCTCTGATCTTAATTCTCGAAAAACTGATTTCTTAAATGAGCTTAACAGCGTTATTAATAGTGTCACAAATCCGCCGGATGGTGGTTGTCATAACTGTCAGGTAGAGGACAATACAATTTCTCAGGGTGATCCCCTACCAACTGAACACAGAAGAGATGGAAAGTATTTTAATAAAGACTGCCAAATGTTTATTACTGAAGATGGTAAAGAAGGCGTTTGGGGACAAATGATTACAGAGTATATTGAAAATGAATCGGGCGCTTCTGAGATGTTTCTCTATGATGAAATCAAAGGGATGACAGCGGCTCCATATACTTGTCCCAATTGGTACAACCTAAATAATGAGCAAAGAAAGAGATTTTGGGTTTGGATGTTTGCTTCAATCGCACAAGTTGAGTCATCATGCGATCCTACAAAGGTAAACACTGGTCGTGTACCAGATGCTACAGATCGCCCTACTGGACTCTTTCAGCTAAACCGAAAAAAAGATGCACGTTATTGGCGAGGTAAGAACTGCCAATTTGCATCTGGATATGAAACGACAATAGAACCTAGAAACCAAGTTAGATGCAGTATGGATATTATGTACAATATTCTTCTTGGTAAAAAAGGTATGTATAAGGCAAATGGTAAGGTTTTTCCAACTAACTCTTATTGGGAAAAGCTAAGACCGAATCATAGCCAAACTGGTGGACCTATTGGCGAGCTTGCTCGTATGTATCCACCTTGTAATGCGACCCCTTAATCTAAGGGGTCAGCCACCTTTAATTGGCACATTTCTGCCCTAAACTGGAAATATTGTCCACTTAACTACCTAAATTTCATTTCTTTAATGATTCGTAATATTATGTCGATATGCCACTGTAAACACAGGGGAACTTTGTTGCACGTTAGTAGAATCTTTACATTCATTTTAGCGTTTAGTTTAAGCTTCTTATCCTTAAATCTATATGCTTCGACAAGTAAGCTTGGTTACTCGGGCAGACTTGTACTTAGTAACGGTACTCCTGTTACAGGTACCCCTAATTTAAAGTTTGATCTGTACTATTCAAATGATCTTCCTACAGTAATTGCAACTCAAACAATCAATAGCGTCCCTCTATCTAATGGAATCTACACTGTTGAGTTGGACTTTGATAACCTAGGATCCTTTGACCCTCTCTATTCGAGTACTGCAGATGTTATTGATAAAATACCATCGGGACAAACTCTTGTAATTCGTGTGACAGATGTGACTGATGTTGGAAATCCAATCGCCTATGATTATCAGAATATCTTGGCAAATCCAATTTCAGTTTACGCCAATCACGCAGCTCTATCGGATAATTTAGTTATCGCAGCAACTTGCTCTCCAGGACAAGTGGTTTCTGTAAACGCATCTAATGAACTTGAATGTGTGAATCAAACTGCTGCAGTAACTGTTGATTCAACGCTTGTTAACAATGCAGGGGTTATAGGTTTACCAAACCTTGTGACTGATAATACTACTTACTATTCTGTTGTTGTGGATGCGCAGGGACGTGTAAAAAGTGGTAACACAACACCTCCTTCAACAACGGCAAATGATATTCAAGACAACTTAATCGTTGATGCTGATATCAACACGAGTGCAGCAATTGCTTGGTCAAAAATTAATGCACCAACAATTGATAAAACATATGTCGGGCTTGCAAATGTTGCCAACGTTGCACAAATTCCGGCAAGTGATCTTGATAACTCAGGAACTCTAGATTCAGCGACACAAGTTCCAAGTGAACTTGCAGTAAAAGGCTACGTCGATACGACGGCACAATCCATGGCCGATGCAAAAGTTATTAACTCAATGGCAGGAACACAAACGGATACTGCCCCTTCTGTTGATTCAGTAAAAAATTATGTAACGGCCCAAACTAGTGCTATTACGTCATCTCAGTGGACGACAACAGGAAGTGACCTTTATTACAACACAGGTAATATCGGAATTGGTACAACAACACCAACTTACCCACTACACATTCAGAGTGCCACATGGGCCGAGATTGGAATAGAAGGTACAACTTCAGCAGCAGGAGCAAGCCTGAACCTTCTTGGACACGAAGATAAGAAGAGTGCAATAAGAATGCAAACAGGAAACACTGCAAGTGCTTACTGGGATATTATGGCATTCGGCTTAAACTCAGCAGCAACAACAAGTCGCAATGAACTTCACTTTAACTTCTTTAATGGAAGTAATAATACAGCTCTAGTCTTAGATGGTGACACTGGAAATGTTGGTATTGGTATGGATGAGCCTACTGAAAAACTTGATGTTGCTGGTAAAGTCAAAGCAACCGAGCTTTGTATCGCGGCCGATTGTCGTGCGGCATGGCCGACAGGTAATGCAGGAACTGTTACTGCCGTGACAGGGGGAACAGGACTTACAGGTGGAACAATTACGTCATCAGGAACTCTAGCAGTAGATGTTGGAACAACTAATGGTAAAATTGCGCAAGTTGGGGCCGGTGATAAGTTAGCAGATTCAATTATTAATTATAATCCTGCAATTGATGTTGCTTTAACAGGTTTTACAACAGGTGCAGCTTCAAGTGTATTAGCGACAGATACTGTTATTCAAGCATTTCAAAAAGTTCAAGGTCAACTTAATTCACACGCCTCTTCTCTTGCTGCTATTTCGGCATATGATACAGATGATATTGGAGAAGGTTCAACAAACCTCTATCACACTGATGCTAGAGCAAAGGCTGCAGCAATTGTTAACTCGACAGTAGGTAGCGAGACAGACCAGGCACCTTCAGTAGCTGCGATTAAATCATATGTAGATAATCGCGCAACTCAATGGACAACAGCAGGAAGTGATATTCACTATCCGACTGGAAATATTGGAATTGGTGTAACAACACCTTATTCTCTTCTTGATATTAACGGTGTGGATAAAACGGTTAGCCTTGCAGCAGCTAGAGACTTCCCTGCGATGCTACGTTTAAACTCAACTGATCCAGCGATTGGCGCTGAAACAAATATTCTTTTTACATCTAACTACTCTGGATCTTCAAAAGTTGCTAACGCATCAATTGCTTCAATCCAAGAAACTGATGGTGCGAATGCAGATTACGGACAAGCGGCTCTTGTTTTTAGAACAAGTGGGCCACTAATTGCAGATCTTAATAAAGAAAGAATGCGAATTGATGGTACAGGTAATGTTGGGATTGGTGTTGCATCTCCAGGCCACAAGCTTACCGTAAATGGTGGTGCAAACTTTGCAACAGCATCTGGTACACAACCATTCTATATTTCAAGAGCAGGTGCTACAGTAGAAGCCTTTTCTCTAACTGTTGGTGATACAGCATCTTTCTTTGATTTGATTGAAGATAATGGTGAACCTGACTTTCAAGATATGAATTTCCGCCTAATCTATGAAGGTGGTGCAACACATACCTATCTTAGAACTTTAGCATCAGGTCCTAATGCTGGTGATGTCGATGTTTATCTACAGTCTTCTGGTGGAAATGTAGCCATCGGAAATATTGCACCTACGCAAAAACTAACTGTTGATGGTGGCATGAATGTCACAACAGGCAATGATATCTGTATAGATGGTGCAGGCTGTTTATCAACAGTTGTTGCAGCAAGTGGAGAACAAAACACAGCTTCAAGTGCCGGTGGAACTTCTCTTTATAAAACAAAGACTGGAACTGATTTAGTATTCAAAGGTTTAACAGCTTCTAGTGATCTAACTCTAACGGCAAACACTGATGATGTGAATCTAGCTATTAATACTTCAAATGGTGCCAATGAGCTTCTAAGACTCGATGCGAGTGGACGTGTTCCTTCTTCAGTTATCGATGGATCTACTGTCCTTAGTACACCTCTAACAGGATACTCTGTAGGTGCAAACTCAGCTTTAGTAGCAACAGATACGGTTCTCGATGCTTATGGAAAATTACAAGCACAAATCAATGCAAACTATACTGCAATTACAGGATTAGCAGACACTGATGATCTTGCGGAAGGTGCGACCAATTTATACTTCACAAATGGACGTGCCCAAACAGCAGCAGTTGTAAATTCGACAGCTGGAACAGAAACTGTACAAGCTCCATCAGTTAGCGCGATGAAAAGTTATGTAACGACTCAAATTGGTGGAGTTAATCAATCTCAGTGGACAACGACAGGTAGTGATATTTATTATAACACTGGAAAGGTGGGAATTGGAACAAGTGTACCAACATCTGATCTACTTATAGTTCATGGAGTTCGTCAACTTAGTTCAACAGGTTTAGGCGGTCTAGTTGTTCAATCTGGAAATGATCAAGTCGGTATGCAAGTTTTCGATATTGATGGAGATGGAGCAACAGGAGATGACAAGATTCCTTCTGTTACGTGGGGAGATAATCCTTCTGACCCGTTAGTTTTTGCAAGATACACTAGTGGGAGTAGCTATACTGAGTACATGAGGCTGACGGGGACAGGTGAGCTAGGTCTTGGTACAGATGCACCATCTGAAAGGCTTCATGTAGCAGGAAACGTTCTTGCAGCAGCTTACCTTTATACTTCAGATGAAAGATTCAAAGAAAACGTTGAAACGATTATTGATCCACTTCATAAGGTAAACGCTCTACGTGGTGTAACTTTTGATTGGAAAACAGATGAATTTCCAGAAAGAAATTTTCCAAAAGAGAAGACTGTAGGTTTTATCGCTCAGGAAGTTGAAAAAGTTCAACCAGAGTTAGTAAAGACTGGTCAAGATGGTTATAAATCAGTTCAGTACGGTAATATTACGGCCCTTTTAGTAGAAGCAGTAAAATCAATTTCGCATAAAATTGATAAGCTCTTTAATAATGATGAAGAAGTGAAAAGAGAGATTGCTTCACTTAAAGAAGAAAACGAGCAACTTAAAGCAGATATGCAAGAGATGCGCAAAGCAATTAAAGAGTTACAAAAAGCAAATAAGAAATGAAAATTCAAATAGGTTTTCTATTTACTCTACTCTTCTCGCAATCTGTTCTTGCGATCAATACAGTTGATACTGGTTTTAAACTAGCAAGCAATGAACTTAAAACTATTGTGGCCCATAATACTTGTAAGAAAGTATGGAATACATCAACAACAAATGAGCATTTTGTTGCAACGAAAACTAATCCAGAGTGGATGAATTTCTATGCTAATGCACCATCTGATATTGTCGTTCGCGACTGTCAGGTTTCTTGCTCGACTTTAAATAAAACAGGATCATATCCTAGTGGACTTTATACAATCGACATAGACGGCGCAGGACCACTTGCTGCTCTAAGTGTTTATTGTGATATGGATAATAATGGCGGTGGTTGGACGAGAATTTACAGACACGATGTAGCTGGAGGATACTTTCCAACAACGAATTCGGCCCTACTCTACAATCAAGCAGCACCTACAGGAAACCTCTACTCAATTGTTCAATATATTGATGAGCTCGAAAGTCTAAATCGTTTTACATTTTGGATTAATTATCCGAATGAAGGTAAGAAAAATATTTGGTCACAATTTACAAATCCAATTTACGACACTCCTGTACGTGGCTATCGAGGAATTGATATTGAAATGAATAGCCAAAGGTGGGGAGGCCTTGAGCTTGGAAATAATAATTTCAGCTACTCTAATGGTGATCAATCTCTTATTGATGGCTCCGTTAACCACTCAAATTGGTACTTCGCCATTGGATCAGATGCTGCTTATAAAACGGGAATTCCTTCAGATCATAATAATGATGTGGGGACGCAATTAGCAGAGCTCTATCTTCATGATGAAGGGATGAGACCAATGTCATGTCAGCATCTTGTGGAACTAGGTGAATCCAAAGGTTCAGGAGTTTATACGATCTATCCAGATCAAGTAACAGCGACTCAAGTTTACTGTGAAATGGATATTGATAATGGCGGCTGGACTCTTTTCTATGCCAACGCTGCAGATCCTACAATGACGATAAAGAAGTCATATAATACGATGAAAAGCGAATTTGCTGGCATTAATATCACCAGCACAAATTACGCAGAAATTAATACCGTTGGTATGCATAATTTCTTTGATTTTTCAGCAACGCAAATGATGGCCCGTGATATCGGTAACTGGGGAGCGACAGATTTCTCGACAGTAGAATTTTTTAATCCTAATGACTTAAATCTTGTTCTCGACATCAAAGCAGGACCAAGTAGGACGACACCAGGAGATTGTGACATTATGACAGGTGGCTCACAATTTCGCTTTAGAAATAGCAATGGAACAAACTACTATTTAGATAGGCAAACTAATTGGGCCGGAGTTGGTTTTGGATGGGGAGACTGCTTCCCTACTTATACGCAAACACCAAATTCTGATGTACACGATTATCCACGACACTATATTTATCATACAAATGGTAGTGATGACCTTAACCGTGTTCGTGGCGTTGGTGGTTTCAACACAGGACAGGCAACTGTTAAGGCACGCTACTTTTTAAGAGAGAAATACGACCGTCCAAAGAACTGTATGGATATTCTCTTAAGTGGTAAGTCACGTGGAAACGGTTCCTACACAATTTATCCAGAAGGGACGGCCGTCACAGTTGATTGTGATATGACCACAGAAGGTGGTGGCTGGACAAAAGTATGGCACGGCTACCCTACTCACGCTATTCGTGGAGATACTTCAGCGGAAGTTTACTCAAGATCAAATTCAATTGCCTTCAATCAAATGCGCGTTGAAGGTGTGAATACAGATTTCAGTATCACTGACAATACTTGGGAGACGGCTTATTTAGACAAAACAATTCCTAACTATTTTCAACAAGTGGCCGCTCTTACAGATGCAAGTAAACCACAAGTAAAGTTTGCAGATATGGACGGTAATGAAAACGTAGGACTTGTTGGAAACTATTTCTTTCATGGCTACGGAAATAATTGGCGTGTTTTTTATTCATGCGTAAATGTTGACCCCAATACTACGGATCGAATTTTTATCGGTGGTGCCTATGGAAAAAGATGTACTCCAAGAGACTCCATGGCCAGAGCTGAAATCACAACTTGTACTTCAACCGGTAATAGTTACTGTACAAATGCTTACAATAGTACAGAGGTAGAATCAGGCCTTGGTCTAACATTAAAACAATACCAAGAAACACGCGTTTGGGTACGCTCTCTTCCTTCAATGAAGTCATGTCGAGAGTTTCTTGACCGTGGCTATTCAAGTGGCACAGGGGTTTACTTAATTGATCCAGATGGACCACGAGGTTCAAATCCGGCCTTCCCAACAGTTTGTGATATGACAACTCATGGTGGAGGCTGGACGCTTGTATGGGGAAATACTCGTGGTGGAACGAATAAGCCTACAACTGCTATTACATATGCTGATTCAATTTCAACTCTGCCAAAATGCTCTGCAGCCGCTGGAAGCGTAAGTGATACAACAGGAAAATGTAGTCTATTATCGACTACAAGTATTGCATCAAATAACACTAACGACTACCTAGACTACTTAAACTACTTCGTCGGTCTCTCTCATTGGGATAATATTGCTGGTAATGGAGATTTTCAACTACTCTATTCTTGGTCTTACGATTACGATCAGTCATTTTCACAACAGGCGATGATGACGGTGAAAAATTTTAATCCTGCGGATAAGTACCGTTTAAATATTGAATCCTATACTCAATTAATAGGTACAGTAAAAGCGGCAATTGCCACAAGTCATAATGGAATGATGTGGTCAACACTTGATCAAGATAACGATAATCATACTGGAAATTGTCCGTCATTCTATTCTGACACTCCATTTTGGTATGCAAACTGTTGGAACGGTAAGATCAATGGAGGAGGAGAAACTTCAGAAGGTGGTTATTTCAATGGTGCCTATTGGAATGGAACTGCTATGGAATTTGCTACTGACCCAGCAACTGCAATTGGTGCGGGGAACGGTTGGTTTATGATTCGAGAGTCAAACTCATACGGAGATTATAAGTCTTCATGCAAGCAGATTTTGGAAGAAAATCCAAATGCTCCATCAGGTAATTACACTATTAACTTCTATCCTGGTCAAAATGCTCTACGAAGCGTCTATTGTGATATGACAACAGATGGTGGTGGCTGGACATTAGTAGCACGCTCAAGTGGAGTTACAGATCTTGATAATTCAATCATGGTAAGCTCTATTGCTGATAACCTTATAACTGAAAGAACACTTCCTGCAACTAGAGCTTCAATTAATCCAGAATACTTCTCTCGTGCCAATGGAACAACTGATGCGATGTTTATCTCTCCTTCATACAATGCTGGTGCTCCAATAATTGAAAATGGCAATGGAACTTGGGATTATGACTATACTGATTGCGTGGGAAATCTACGCCATACAAGTCGTACAGCAGGATGTTCAGGACAAAATGCCAATGATAATTACAATAGTGCAGATGCCTTTAATATCGCAATCAATTCAGGAAATGAAGGTGTCGTGCCAGCTTATGGAACAGAAGTCTGCTATTCAGGAAAAGGTGCATGTAGCTTTGAGTTCTACCTACGTTAATTTAGTCTGCTAAAAGCTTTGCTAAGAAACAGGTCTTGCCATCTGATTCCCTAATACCTTTATAGACAATATCGTGAGCAACCTCACCTTCCTCATTACGTGCTCGTAAGATATCAATTTTATCACCAAGGTGTGTTTCGGCCATGAAGTTAATTTCAAATTCATTAAGCTTTGCCGTTTTATGAAGTTCAATCGGAATCGAATCAAGAATCCACTGTGAATACTTTGTATTATTAACGTGCATATTTAAATCAAGATCACTATTTCGTACTGTAATGGTATTAACTTTTTCAAAGTTATCCCTCACTTCTACTTTATGAGCAATATAATCAAGATGATAATCTGTACGAGGATTAATTCTCTCCATTGGAAAGTCAGGCTTTTTAACCTTTCTTGTCACACCATCTAAAATCATCCATACCGTTGAACAGTCCCCAATCTTCTCACCATTAAGGAAGATCTCAAATTCGCGAAAGGCATACATTCCCTCTGGTGCTCGAGACCACGTTTTAATCTCAATAACCTCATTCCAATGAGGAAATCTCTCCATGCGAAGCTTTTGTCTAACCAGTACCCAAAAGGATTGATCCTTAATCATATCTTCGATACCAAAGCCTGCCTCTTCGCCGTGAACAGTCGCAATATCTTGAAGATAGCCTAACATTCCAAAGAGCCCAAGGCGCTTGTTGATATTCACATTATTGATACTGACCTGATAAGTCTTTTGATAGATTGGATTTTTCATAGAGCTATTAAAGCAAAAGCGCATTGGTTTTGGCCAGTGTCTAAAATATGAACAGTATCCATGGCATTTTTGCATGGTTTTTGACCTTTTTCTTGGCATAGCAGTTGCATCTAATAAATTGAATCAAATTCTTGGGAGGAATTTATGAAAGCTTGTTACAAAAAGCTATTTATTATGAGTGCATTATTTCTATCGAGCACTTATGTGCAAAATGAAATGTTAGTTTCAGACAACTCATACCATAGTGGCCACTACCGCGAGATCGCAGGTGAGAAGCAAATTTCTGTAACATCTTATCAAGTCCACCAAAAAGGTATCTTTGACCTTTGGTTCGATACTGCAAAGCTATTTGGAAAAGTAGAGAATATCGTTAAAATTGAAATTAAAGATGTTGATGAAAAGCTAGTAAAAGATTTTAAAGATCTTTCAAAAAGATATGAAGAGCTTCAAGGTAAGTCTAATACACTAACTGAAGAGCTTGCAAAAAGTAGTGAAGAAATCACAAGTCTAAAATCTCAACTTGCTAATGTACAATCATCAGATCCTGTTGATGATAATATTCGCCAAGAAAAAATTAAGGCACTTGAAGAACTAATCGAGCAAAGAACTTCTGAGCTAGATACGGCCAAAGAAGCAATTTCAAAATTTGATGAAACAAGAGAGAAACTTCAGGAAATTAGTGAAAAGTTATCTTCTCTAGAACTAGAGAATGAAGAGCTCAAGAAAGAAAATGCTGTTTTAGCCTGTGAACTAGAAAATGCTAAATCAAAAATAGATACTGACGAAATAAAAAAGCTTCAAGATGAACTTGCAAAAATTACGGCAGAACTTGAGGAATATAAGAACGAGTCAGAACAGAAAGAAGTTATCGCAGAAGCAGGTAGCAAAGAGATTGATAAAGATAAAATTAAAGCAAAGAAGAAGGATAAAAAAGAAGATAAAGAAGATAAAGACGATAAGTTTTCAGAAGCAGAGCTAGCTCTTATCGAATATATCAGAGAAATGAAAGAGCAAGCAGAGTACCAGCGCCAGCAACAACAAGAGGCCATGGCCATGCAACAATTTGTAAGCATGCTTACATCTCAATTTACGCAGCCACAAGTTAACTCTTACTTTGGAACATACGATGCGCTTAACCAGAGACAAGATAGTTTCTCAAGTATGGTACGCGACTTTAGAGAACAGTCTTTTATGATGCAAGATCTTAATCGACTAAACAACTGGAACTATAGTTACAATGATTACTATGGAGCAAATGCACCAATGCTAAGAGTAAGTGAATCGATGCCTTGGGGTAATTACTACACTCCAGAACAATCGATTCAAGTACAAAACTTTGACTACTCTAAAAGTGGATATAATTGGGGAAGCAGTATTCCAAATCAAAACTTTAATATGGGAATCAATACTGCAAGCAGCTCTCCTATCTTAAATAATTTTACGACTGCTCTAGACGCTACTAACAGCGCTAATATAAAGCTTTTTTAATACCCTCCCCCCTTTAATTTGATACTGAAGGCCGAGTTTAACACTCGGCCTTTTGTTTTTTTCGGTAATTATTGCCGATTTTTCTAAACTTATTCATCTATGTTTCGAAGAGGTAGGTACTAAATCTAAAGGAATTAAGGTTAGAATGATGAAAGAAATAAATATGGAAGTTGCGAAGAAAAGAATTATCAAGAAATGTCATGTTTGTGGCCATGTGCACGATACCGCAACTGAAGTTCAAAAATGTCAGAGTTGTAAAAAGTCATTCTTACCAACAAAATACTTTGATAAAGTCCATGCAAAGAACTCTTCAGACTTTAAGCTATTGTTTTCAGATGTTAACGAGCTGCACGAAGAAGATATTATCAAAGGCATTACTGTACTTTGGTAAGACTTTATTAATTCTCGATCAAGTTCCAACGTGATATCGTTCTCTTATGGAGAACACTACACACGCTACTCAGAATTTTAATTTACATCCAGTCGTTCAAAGGCTCTTTGCTAAAAGAGAGATGGGACCTCAAGAGATTCAAGAATTCCTATCTTGGGATCTGAATTCCCTACCAAACTTTGGAGCACTCATTGATATTGATGTTGCCGCAGATGAAATAATTAAAGCTATTGATAATAATGAGAAAATTGCCATTTATGGTGATTATGATGTTGATGGGACGACTTCTTGTGCTCTCTTCTATCAATTTTTTCAAAAGCTAAATCTCGAAGTAGACCTCATTCAACCTTCCCGTTTTGTTGAAGGTTATGGACTTCATAATTGTTCAATTGATCGTGCAATAGAAGAAGGTATCGATTTAATGATCACAGTCGACTGTGGAATCTCAAACGTTGAGCAAGCCGCTTATGCAAAAGAGAAAGGTCTAAAATTAATTATCACCGACCACCACAAAGATGGACGCGAAACAATGCCAGAAGCGATCGCTGTTGTAAATCCTTCGCGCCGAGACGAGCCAGCAGATTCAGACATGAAACCACTTGCTGGTGTTGGTGTAGCATTTGCGATTTGTGTTGAAATTAGAAAGAAGCTCTTGGCCCGTGGACAAGATATCCCTTCAGTATATGATCTACTTCAATACGTAGCGATTGGTACAATTTGTGACCTTGCACCACTAAGTCCAATGAACTTAAAACTTGTTCGTCATGGAATGAGACTTATTAAGAACACTCAATATGAAGGAATTAAGGCTTTCTTTGATCCAACAGATCGTGGAAAAGATATTATTCCAAGCGAAAAACTATCTTTCAATGTTGGCCCGTTAATCAACTCTAAAGGGCGATTAGACCACCCAGAAGTAGCATTAAAACTTTTAATCTCAAAAGACTATAACGAAGCACGTGAGTACTATCACCAGCTTGTTAACTGTAATACAGAACGTAAGGCCATTCAAAAAGAAGTCTTTGAAGAGGCAAAAGAACAAGTCATAGACGAACTTAAAAGAGATGGCGAACTAGACATTGCAATTGTCTATGCTCCTCACTTTCATGAAGGTGTTATCGGAATTGTTGCTTCAAAGCTTGTTGAAACATTTAAAGTTCCGGCCATTGTTTTCAGTGATGCCGAAGATGAAGGTGTGATTAAAGCATCAGCAAGGTCTGCAGGTGATCTCGATATTTATCACCTACTTAATGAGCATCGCGATCTGTTCTTAAAATTTGGAGGCCACAAGGCGGCCGCAGGGCTTTCAATGCCAGTTGAAAATCTGGAAAAATTTAAAACTTCGATGAATGCAATGTTAAAAGAAATTCCCTTGATCCAAAGAACGGTACAAGATTTTTATGATCTTGAGATAACTCCAGATGAAATTGATCCAAATCTTCTTAGAGGGCTAGATGCGCTTGAGCCTTTTGGAATGGGAAATGCAAAACCAATCTTTAAATTAAAAGGTGCAAAGCTTAAAAGTTTTGATCTTCTAAAAGATGTACACGTTAGATGGAATTTTACATCAATAACAAATCAGAAAATTAATCTTAAAGGGATTAGTTTTAATTATATGTCTAAGTGGGGAGCTCTTACACCGAACGAAATTTATGAGCGCCAAAATGATCCAAGTGTTGAAATTGATGTCTACTTCACACTTGCTCTAAACTACTTCAATGGAAATAAGTATATTCAGCTAATGGTTGAAAGAGTGGACCTTAACTAGAGTTAAGGTCCGTATCTAATTATCTTTCAATAGTCACTTTTTCCATAACTACATCTTGCATTGGACGGTCATGCATACCAGTGCGAACCTCACCGATCTTCTCAACAACATCCATACCTTCGATAACTTTACCAAACACTGTATGGCGTCCATCTAAGTGTGGAGTTGCACCAAGAGTGATGAAGAATTGAGAACCATTTGTTCCAGGGCCAGCATTTGCCATAGAAAGAATCCCTGCACTATCGTGGCGAAGGTCTGAGCGACATTCGTCTTCGAATTTATAACCTGGACCACCCATTCCTGTCCCATCTGGACATCCACCTTGAATAACGAAACCAGAAATAACTCTGTGGAAAATTAGACCATCATAGTAAGGACCTTCTTTTGCAGGAGTCTTTTGTCTCCCTTCAATAAGGTTAGCAAAGTTCCATACTGTTTCTGGACATTCTTTTGCGTAAAGCTCTACTTTGAAATTTCCCATATTAGTTTCAAAGTTTGCGTATAGACGATCAAGATCCTCTTTGTGGGCATCTTTCTTAGTTCCAAAACCGAACATAATTACTCCTTAATAATTTATATATTTAAAGCGTCCCTTAATAAAATTCGGGCGTTTCTTATGAGAATAAACACGGCGTACTTTTACACTTGCGCTTAAGTATTGATCTAAATAAAAACTTTCCTCTGAAGATAACTCTCCCTTAGGCGTATAGTAAGTTAGATAGCGATAATCGACAAAGTAGGCACCTTCAAAATTTACATTAGCTTCTTTTAAAGAAGCCTTCACTTCAATATCATTCAGGCACAGGGAGACAAATACAGGTCTTCCTTCTAGCATTGATTTTGAGGACATTAATTTTTTTAACTGATCTAAATTCTCACGATAGCTATCAAACCAAATGATATTAACTCGATTAAATTTTGGAAGCTTGATATAGCCACCAGTGGCCGTTACAAAATCATTAGCGCTAAAAAAGATTTGCTCAACTTCTTTAAGAGTTGGGCTTCTCTCCATATTATGCGCACGTTCAGAGTACATACGATTAAAGGCAAATTGTATTTGCGAAGCGCTTTGATGATCTATTGAGAAACTATCCATTAGATTCAAAATATTTAAGTATCTCATATCTCTTGTGCGTTTACATTGTCCTTCTCCTGAAAAGTTTCTCCATTCAGGAAGAATTGGAAGCATATAAACGGCAGCACCCGAGTCACGATAGTATTCATCTGTTTGCACTCTTTTATACTCACGATCAACAGTCGTGGTACAAGAAAGAAGTGTTAATATGAATACGATATAAAGTAATCTCAATATAAAACCTATCTTTTAATTATTGCTTAGAGAAATATCTTAACATATTTTCTTTAATTTCATCTAACGTCATTGCATGAAGAGGATAGAAGCCTTCTTCATCCATTGCTAGGCCCCTAACTTTACTAGACTCAACACTTACACCCTGATCAACACAAATTCGATCACAAGCAAGAGTCTTAAGCTGTTCAGCTCCACCAAGTAGGTCACTGCCTTCAATCGTAACAAATAGACCCTTACGATCTAAAAGCTTATCAACAGAAGAAACGACTGCACTATTATAAATCATTAGCCTAGGCTTTGGTTCAGCCGGTGTAGGAGTTTTGGCCTTAATATGAGGCTCAAGAGATCTCCACTGCATAATCTTTTCTTCAAACTCTCTCTTCTCTTCGTCAAATTGCTGGCGATCCTTTGCTAAAAGGTCACTAAATTGAGAAATTTCATCTTTATATTCTTTAACCTGAGCTGAAGTTAGATTCCCGAAAGGAACTTCTTCAGCAGTGATTAGCTGGAGTGTTTTTGTTAGATCATTTAGATAATCTTCTTTTATTAGACTTAGAAGCCTTAGATTCTCAATACCAGTTCCAACTAAGCATAGATTTCTTGTCGCTTTAATATCTTCAAGACTAGCATGGTGTTCATTGTGATAAGTGATTCTTTCATCATCGGCAAGGGCAAGCTCATTAAGAGCATGAACTTGAGCTGCACCCATAGGATTTGCTATTGTTAACTCATTTGAGTAACAGATAAAATCAAAGTCTTCAAAAGATTCAATCGAATTTTTTAATGATTCAAGAACATCTTTACCAAGCTTTTCAAAAACTTCAGGGTTTTCTAATTTTTGGCGTTCAATTTCAGTTGTAGCATTTACCTTAAAAACGACGCGAAAAGTATCGGCCATACGAGAGCGACTCTCCAAGACAGAGTTCGGCGATAAAAAGCGCTTATGAACGCGAATCACTTCCACATTACGGTGGGCGATTTCCCTAAACTCTGCTTGCGAGTCTGTTGGAATTTGACCAATAATTTTAACGTGGACACCTAAGTCTTCAAAAAAACGATAAGCGGCAAGGGCCTTCTTATCACTACCTAAAATCGCGATTTTCATGGCCCGATCTTATAAGCTTAAAGGCTTAATGACAATTAGATACCATTAAATAAAAAGAGATTTCATCTCTCCATTATCCACTACTGAATACTCAGAAAATGCATAAATAAAGTTGATGAATTGCTCCATGGCCTTGAACGAGTGCATCGATTTATCGAACTCACAACCATATTGCATATAAGTGACACCGTCAGCACCTTGAGTTAGTGCGCTGTGACGAATTTTAACGATAACAGGGATATATGATCCTTTTGTAAAATAGAATTTAAGCTTTAGCTCATCCCCTTCTTTTAGCTTTGCATCTGTTTTATCTGTCCACGGAACATTGAAAGAAAGTCCATCATGAGAGATATCAACCATATTGATTGCATAAGAATAACCATCTGACTCAATTACCGAGTAAGCTCCCATAAAGTTATTAAAGCAAATACGCTCAAAGCTTCTACGCTTCTTCTCGATATTCTCTTCTCTCTTTGCTTGGAAGTTGATTACTTTGTTATCAGACATTATTACCCCTTATTACAGATATTTTTGCTGTCTGACTTATCGTCAAAAAGGCATAAATCATGAGGTAAATAAGAGATAAAACTTGCGCTAGGCAAGAAGGTCCAAATGTTAAAAACTAAATAAATTTAGATACTTATCGATATTTTTTCTTTTTCTGCCAAAATGGTGTCGAAGAAATCTCTGAGTGAATCAGTTGATAAGTTTCAAGCCTAGAGTGAACCATCAAACCCTCTTCAGTTTCAGGATCGTACTCTTCGCTAAAAAATGCACAACCTCGGTTCTCTGGCTCATGATTACAATTTGAATATTGGCAGTGACGAGCAATCTCTTCCAAATCAGGGAATAGCTCCATTAGATCATCTGGGTCAATATCATCTAGTGAAAATGATCGAATTCCTGGAGAATCAATAAGGTAGAAGTCCCCAAGATCCACAATCTCAGACCAAGTAGTCGTATGTGAACCCTTTCCAACTTTTCCAACCTGCTTAGTCTTTAGCTCAACTTCGCCATCTGATAAACAAGAAATCGTTTGTGATTTCCCAACACCTGACTGGCCAACAAAAAGGGCCGTCTTCCCCTTTAGGGCCTCTTTAAACTCACTCATCCCACCTTTAAGATATTGAGTCTCATAGTCCTTATCAAGGGCGCAAATCTCGAAATACTTCACACCAAGCTCTTTCAAACGCAGGATTTCATATTGAATATCAAATTCTTCTGGGTCATAGCCATCCATCTTATTGAAAACAATAATCGGCTCAACACCCCACTGAAAAGCACGCACAAGAAAGCGATCGATAATTCCTCGTTTAAATCTTGGCTTAGCAGCGGATGAAACAATAACCAAGTAGTCACAATTGGCCGCAGTAACTTTTCTTTTTGACGTTCTGACTAGAATTCTAAAGATCTCATTTTTACGAGGCATGGCCTCCTTGATGATATATTCACCAGTTTCAGCTATCGTATCTAAACAAACATTATCGCCAACAACTAGAGTTTCTCCTTTTTTTAGGAGATTACCAAGTGCCGTCGCCTTCACTACTTCCTTTGTTTCATCGATGAGACAATCGAAGTCGCGCTGGTGAGAGCGAATGATTTTAGCTTTTAATACGTTATCTGACATAGAATTCCACTGTGTAAACTTTCTATAAACTTTACCATCTCTTCAACATTTTTACATCTTATATTGACAAATGTGGCGAGTGCCATTATTTTAACTGAACACAAAGTCACTGTACGCACTCGTAGCTCAGCTGGATAGAGCATTCGCCTTCTAAGCGAACGGTCTCAGGTTCGAATCCTGACGAGTGCGCCATTTATTTCGACGACTTTCTATGAAACAACAATCTCTTAAATTTACTATTATCGTGGGATGCTTTTGGATCCTAATCATGGGTATTATTAATCTAGTCTTTAAACCATATGGAATTGACTATGATTCAGGTTGGGCCGCCACTTCGGCATTCTTCATTGCAAGTGCCCTGATCTTCAATTACTTAACGAATTCAATTCAAATCTCGAAAGATCACGTAAAGTCTTACTTGCTAGTAATCATAGTCTTCTTGGCCATGGCGCTTTCAATTAATTACATCTTTCCAATTTCAATTATTAAGAAATTTGAAATCATTAATTCGAAAATAATCTTTCCACTTTTTAGTTGGAATGTTTTTGTTTCAAAATCAGCAGATATTATTTTTCAGCAATTACTAATCAATATTCTCATTGAACATTATCTAAAATTCTATAATCGAAGAGATAGTGTAAAATATTTTGGGATATTCTTTGCAGTAATCCACCTGCCTCTATTCTATGTATTTGGACTTAAGGCCTTGTACTTTATCTTGCCGTCAATTGCAGGAGGAGTGCTCTTTGCCTATCTTATTTCATATTTCTATCGCGGCTATCTGCTATCGCTAGGGTTTCACTTCACTTTTTATTTAGGTCTGGGTGTCTTTTTAAGATATTTAAATTAATTTAATCGTCTAAACCATTAAATTTACTTAATTGAAACTTTGACAGTTAAAGGAATTTTCATGAGCTGACGATAAGTAGTGCATGAAACGAATCACTCTAGCATTACTTTCAATTTCTTTCTTTATTTCGTGCTCACCTAGCTATCATGTGGCATATGATGTTGATACGTGTGTAGAGGTATTAGATAATCGCTACACAGGAACAAATCGTTCTCCAAGCTCAATCTATAGAGTGGATGATGTCGTTATTAATCAAAAGAGTAAAGAAGCAGAAATCAAAGTAAGTTCGTGGTCTCATTCCCAATGGTTTTATGAAGGAAAGAAACCACATTACTTTTTCCAAGATACGAAATTGTTTTCTTATCAGGAAGTCGATTGTCCAAAGAAATTCGGTGAAGAATATCGTAAGAAAAATCTAGGTATTGATAAGCGAATCAAAAAAATTGACCTCTAGCCTTATTCAATTCGCTTTAATAATCTATCGTAAGCTGTTTTCTTATAACGAACAGAGATTGCCTGCCAAATATCGACATTTGAATCTTCAATAATTTCACCTTCACCATCTTCTTCCATTGCAGCAACGGCATCAGCATTGGCAGCAAATTCAGAATTCTTCTGAAGCGCATATTGATCTGCAGCTCCCTCTCCAAAGTCAAATTTAAAACCACCATTATTGGCCGCGCCAGCTGCATCAAGACCTTTCCCACCTTTTGCATCAACTGCTAGCCCATCTTGTAGCTCTTCCTCTTCATCATCATTACCAAAGTTAGAACCTTGGTTTGGTTGAGAAAGATATGGAAGTGCAGACATCAGGCCACCTGTTCCACCTGCTCTCTTATTTAAGCCTCCAAACTTTCTTCCAAAAGAAGCTAATAAGTTCTTAGCAACAGGCTTCTTCTTATTCGCCTTCTGTGCACGCTCTAGTGTTTTCTTCATAACTGCATTTGCTTTCTTATTTAGAGCGTTTGCAGATGAACCAAGAGCATCAAAAGCCTCTTGCGTAGTTGGAGAAACAGATGAAGTATCTTGAATACCGTTTGCAGCATTTACAAGTGATCCCACTAAGCTATCAGGCATACTAAATCCAGCAGCATTTAACTTATCTGTTCCACTTACAATATACTTTTTAGCGTTTGGACACGCCTTTGAACCGTTATTAGTCGCGATTTTTGGAAGACCACCAATACATTCAACTTGTTCACCAATTTGCTGAGGAGTATAAGCACTTAGCATTGTCGTTTTCTTTTGTAGAGTCTTTGCTTGAGCACTAGTCACAGAATCAGCAGATCTAAACTTTGCTAAGATAGCATCGATCTTATCAATATTCTTTTGTATCGCATCCGCTTCACTCTCCATTGCTTTTGCTGAAGCTAGAGAAGTACCACTCATTGCAATCCAAAGAGTCCCTCTTTTTATACTTGAAAGCATAAACGTATCCATTGCAGTACCTACAGGTAATTTATAAGCAGCAATTAATCCACCAAGGGCACCAATTAGACTTCCATAGTTACCGGCTTGAGCTTTACTAATTAATAGGGAAAGAAGAGATGCGTAGAAACCTGCTTTTGCGCTTGGTTTAGCTTCTGATACCTTATCAATCCCTTTCGATTGACCTGAGTTCTTTACCGTCTCTTTTGTATGCATTAAACAAGCTGACTCAAGAGTTGCTTTTGTTCCTACAAGTGCTCCATTTGCTGTTTGAATCGTAGCATAAGCAGCATTTAACTTAACAAGAAGAGCTGCAGCCGCTGCTGCACCAGGACCAGTCGCTGCGGCAGCTTTTGTCGTTGCCTTAATCTTGGCCTCACATTCTTTTATTTGAGTTGCTGCGTATGTGTCTCCACCCAATGTACATGTCTGCTTACTTGATTCTTTAACCGTAATTAGCTCAGTTAAAAGAGTGTACTGAGTAGCTGATTCACCTGGTTGTAATTTTAAGGCTTCAATATTCTCTGTTGTTACGGCCGTCGCTTCACATGCAGTCATCGGAGCTTTAGCACCTGCCGCTGTTGTGTTAAAACACGCAGCTGCACCACCTTCTAGGGCCATAATTGTTTTAGCTCTCGCATTGACAGCAGCAGCACATGCCTGTGCTTGAACTAATTCTCCATTCCCTTGAACAAATGCAATACCAGATGCTACAGCAAATGCCGCAGCAGCTGCTTTTTGATATTTTGACTTATCTTCTGCTGTCCCCTTGATTTCCTCTAGGGCCGCTTTCTCTTCTTCAAGCATTTGTTTTTGTGAAACATCAACTTGTCCATCTTCATCAAGTCCTTCATATTCAATTCGATCTTTTCGGTCTTTAAGAGAAGTATTTTGTTTGAAGGCACTCATTAGTTCATTCACTAATAAAATACCTGCACCTAAAGCAGCAGCATAAACATCATAAGGCTTACTTGGTTTAAAGAATAACCAGATTTTTGAAACTAAGAATGCAATCGTAAGCATAATAAGAGGAGCAAAAAGTTGATTGTTGAAAATTCCAAGTCCACCGCTTGCTTCTTCTTTCGTATAGGTCCCACTATTTTGCTGACGCTTGCGGGCCATACTATCGTTATCTGATTCTTGTGCATTCTTTAATTTGAATGACCCATCACCTGACATCGAACGATCTTCTTTCGGAAGTGTACTTTGTGCCATCGCCTGTTGGCCCGTGATATTAAAGCGCGCTTGCTCGATATCAATTGCAATATTGAGATTAATCATCGTGAAGATGATGGTCGCCGTTAATAATTTATTGAGTACGTTTAAGCTTCTCATAAGAATCCCTCTTTAATAATTTATATTTTATTATAGGGCCTTAAGAGTTCCTAAAAAAGCGGGAACTTAAGTGCATTCTCTTTAATATTAGCCACTTAGCTAAGATTAGGAATGCCAAAAAATTGAGTTATTTGAGAATAAATGAACGGTTTTTCTTCTCTCTCACAAGAGCGACCCTCTGCTTGTCCATCTTACGTCCACGATAAGTGGGAACATTAGGATCTGAGGCAATATCGATTTGTTTTTGAACCATAACCTTAAAGGCATCAATCATCGTATCCTCATTACCATCAAGCTCCTCGACTCCATACTTACCTAATTCTTTCACTAGGACGTGT
Source organism: Halobacteriovorax sp. RT-1-1 (assembly GCF_047085455.1). NCBI lineage: Bacteria > Pseudomonadati > Bdellovibrionota > Bacteriovoracia > Bacteriovoracales > Halobacteriovoraceae > Halobacteriovorax > Halobacteriovorax sp. RT-1-1. The sequence goes on along the minus strand of NZ_JBKIXZ010000001.1, from coordinate 728,741 downwards.
ACAGACTCAACAGTTGAAAGTGCTTGCTTATGAGGCTGGTGCTTAATGAGGAATGCTGATTCCTTATCAGAAGAAAAAGAAATTCGAGGAAGCTCATTGATATTTGTTGAAAGCTTCATCATTTTCTTAGCACATGGCCAAGTCCCATCGATCACAAAGATCAAAGGAATTTTATTCTTTAGTAATTCAATGTCTTTGTTTGAAGGTGCAGAAATATTAAGAGCATCTTCACCTGGATAGAGAACCATTGGATAATATCTTTCATCACTTAAAAGATCATTCACCTTCTTATCATTAGTAAAATCAATCCCCATGATTAGTTCACTATTAGCTAATCCAGTATGAGTTATACGACCTGTACCCAGCTTCTCTTTCTTTGCTTCCATTGGATGAATAAGAATGACAATCTTAGAGCGAATTTGAGATGTTTTGATAAGGCTACATACACAAAGTGTTTTGGGCCTTGAACAGCCCATACACTTTATGCGATATGAATTTGTGTCTTTTAAATCTTTAAGCATATATTAGAATAACTGATCCCACTCTTCCTGTGAGAATCCTCTTAGAGTTTTCTTACCTTTTTCTAGAATAGGTCTTTTTATTGCAGATGAATTTTCAACAAGAAGAGAAATTTGCTTTGCCTTTGTTGCTCCTTCAAATTCTTCTTTAATTTTTCTAAAAGTTGGTCCACGCTTATTAGCAGGAAGCTCTCCAAAAGCTTCATCCCATCTCTTTAAATCATCTTTTGTTGGTGGTGTTTTTTTATAATCAATAAACTCGTACGATACACCCTTTGCATCAAGGTACTTAAGAGCTTTTTTTACAGTATCGCAATTTTTTATTCCGTAAACTTTCATCATAAATCCTTTTTTAGAATAACAACCTGGCGACTTAAAATCTCTAAGCTCGCCCCAAGTTCCTTAGCAATATATCGAAAGACTTCTTCGTTGTAAAAACCAACATGAGTCTCGTCACGTAGATACCACCAGTTAGAGAACTTCTCTTTTTCTTCAGGGATAAAGTAAGTCATCACTCCTAAGTGGCCACCTGGTTTTACAAGATCCCAGCACTTCTTAATATCTTTTGCTGGCTCATAGAAATGCTCCCACACTTCTGTAGAAGTAACAAAGTCGTACTGTTTTTCCAAAAGCTCAGGTCTATTTGCATAGTAAATGTCGTAGTCTTCAACATGATGCCCACGCTTTTTCATTTCTTTAGAAATCGTAGGCCCTGGTCCACAGCCAAAGTCTAATCCACGACTATTTTCAGATAATCTTTCACTTAAAGGCAGGATTAATCGATTCAAGAAATCAATATATCCTTGATCTTCACAATTATTTTCATGAGTATCGTAGCGAGATTTTTCAATTTCACTATTAAGCAATTTAGAACGATCTTTAAAAACGTAAGAACAATTCTTACATTCAAAATAATCACTACCTAAAGTATTCGCGTATAAATGAATTGAGTTACTATGACATAATGGACAGTGCATGAAATATTTTTATTACATCGCACCACTAATGAAAAGCTCTTTTAGCCTTTTAAAGCTATTCTTCTTGAAGTTCTTCTTCATTGATTTAGATAATTTTTGTTCCCCTAATTTATTTAGAGACTCAACAAGCATTTGAGGTAATGCGCCACCTTGCGAACTGAGATTAAAAGCCGCCATCGTTACAAAATCGGCCTTACTAGTCTTGAGGATTCTAATCGTAGCAAACTCACCATTTGATGTATCACAATGTTTTGCATCACTTATGACATAATTCGTGCGACACACACTAGGTCGATCTGAGTAAACACGGCAAGTACCCTTATCATCTAAGAATACACAGCCCCTTTGCTTATAAGGAATTGAAAACCAAGCAGCAGAATCATTTCCAGCAGCATATTGGATCGCCAGTAATTCAACATCAACCCTTATTCCATCTTCCAAAATTCGCGTGGCCAACAGCTCCGCCTCATCTTTATTTACGGATACTTGAGTATGGCAACAGGCAGAGCAACCCTTCCGACAAGAAATCATTGCTGCGGCAACAGGATCTGACTTAGCTTCATTCGTATAATGATCAATGATTTCATGAGAAAGCTGAACCCTCTCAATAGGGCCAGCCCTCTTTTGTAGGCGCTTATAGACAGAAATATAAAACTCTCTAAACTCATTTAATTGTGAGTATTTCTTAAAAGTTTCAAGTGCTCTTTGCGGATAATTCAGCTCGACCTCCTGGTCACGGCTAACTCTCTATCACTATTATATTCTAAAGCTCAACTTAAGCTTATCGCTAGGCAACAATGTTCATTTATAAAGTGAAAATGTTCGGCCATAAAAGTGTTTGGCAGTTAAACCAATTTATAGTAAATTTCAAACAAGCGTTTGAATCAAACAATTGTTTGAATATATAAGGGAGTAATTTTATTATGAAAGAGTACTTACGCCACGGACTCAACTTCTCAGTCCTCATGGTACTGATTACTGGCACTTCATTTAGTTGGGCCAATTCCCTTCCTGTCCTGCTCAGTGAGGATAAGCTCATTGCCTGGGCCGAGGAAGAAAACTTTAATCAATTAAGGATCTCATTAGAGGAACTTGCCAAGAAACAAGAAAGAGCAAAGTATGATGAAAACTTTGGTTTCAAATTAGATGCTCAAGCTAATTATCAAGAAACGAAAGAGAAATCTTTTGCACAGTTTATTCCGGTAACCTCTCCACTAGCAGATTTTCAAATGAAATTAAGTAAGAATTCTAAATACGGTCTTTCTTACGGAGTCTTGGTTAATGCAAATCAATACTCAAATAATTTCGTAAAAGATGGAACGACTTCTTCTGCAGGTGCATTCTTAGCTTTAGATATCTACAAGGATTTCCTAGGTTCAACTTCAAGAGCACAGGACGCAAGCCTTATGGTTCAAGAAGAGATTGCAAAGAGACAAAGAACAATTTCTTCACATGCATTTATTCAGGAAGTAAGAAAGCTATATTGGAAAATTGTAGCAAATAACGAATCAACTAAGATTGCTAAGGCACTTCTAAAAACAACAAAAGAGCTAGAAAAAGACACAAAGAAGAGATACCGCAGTAATATCGCTGACAAAGGTGATCTTTCACGTATTAGCTCTCAGGTTGAAGCTCGTAATGGCCAGCTATATCTACTTGAGTTTGAAAGAAATGAATTACTTAAAACACTTAAGTCTCTCTTTCCTGAAAAGCTAGGTGGTAAGACAGTACAATTAGAATCTTATGATCTTGATAGTACGGTTGAAGAAGTTATGGGTTGTACTCAAACTATTGCTCAACACTCGTCTTCCCTACCACTTGAGTATACTGAATATGATGAAGTTCTTGGACTACTTCAAAAAGATTTAGAACTTTCTCAAAAAGTTAATAATAACTACGACAAATCGGATCTAAAACTAACGACTCAATTTGAAGTTGTTGGAAAAGAGTATAGTTACTCAAATAGTTTTCAAGAAATGACTGACAATGGAGATAATCGTTTTTCAGTTGGTATTCAATGGACTATGCCGATTGGTGGAGAAAAGGATAAGACAAGAGAGATTCAAGACAAAATTATCAAACGTCAAAACCTTGCTCAAGCACAAGAAGTGAAAGGAAAGCTCGATGCGTTCCATGCACAAACACTTCGATCAGTACTAACACTACAAAATGTTATTAGAGCTCAAAAAAGAAATGAAGTTCACCTAAGAGAAACATTAAAAGACTCTAAGAGAAAGTTTAAACAGGCCCGTGTTACATCACAAGACCTCTTGATCGATGAGAACCAACTTTTAAACTCAAATCTTGATGAAGTTAGTACAAAGTATCAAGTAATAGAAACTATTATCAATTACTTCACAGTTTTCAACCAAACACCGTGTAAGTTAAATAGAAGAGTTAAGCTATGAATCAATTATCAAAATTCTTTATAGAGAATCATAAGTTTACGATCGTTGTTACGTTTTTCCTTTTAATCTATGGATTAATGGGATTAAACAAAATGACATCAGAATCATACCCAACAGTTTCCTTTGCTACAGCAGTCGTAACGACAATTTATGATGGTGCTTCAGCAAATGATATTGAAATTAAAATTACAAAACCGATTGAAGATGAAATTAGAACTGTTTCTGGAGTAAAAGACGTTAAGTCAACTTCTCAAGCAGGTTTATCTAAAATTATCATCCGCGTTGATATGGATAATGTTGACAGTGTTGATGATGTAATGAGTGATCTACAAAAGGCAGTCGATCGTGTATCTGATCTTCCACAAGATCTACAAGATGCACCGCTCTTCCAAGAAATTGCTTCGGATGAAATTCCAGTTTATCAAATTGCTCTTGTTGGACCAAACAACGTCAGAGAAAGAGATGAAGTAGCAGATATTCTTAAAGAAGATATTGAAGATATCAAGGCCGTAAAAGGCGTAACACTTGATGGCTTTGCAAAGAGAAAATTTGAAATCATTCTTGATCTTCAAAAACTTGAAAGACAACACATTGGTATCGACGAGGTTTTAAATAAACTACGTCTTAGAAATGTGAACGTTCCAGGTGGTACACTTAAAACTGACAATGACCAAAAACTTGTTCGTATTGAAGCAAAAGTTAGAAATGTTGAAGAGCTTAAAAATATTCTTATTCGTTCGAACTTTTCTGGGGCAAATATCTTTTTAGAAGATGTTGCTCAAGTAATCGATGGAAAAGAAGAAAAGAAAGTAATCACTTCATACAATGGTGAAGAAGCGACTCTTATCACAATCTCTAAAAAATCAGGTGAAGACACAATCGCGATGGTTGAAGAGATTAAAGCTCATATGGAGAAGTTTGAAAAACGCTATCCTGAGTACAAGTTCTATGTATACAACAACGAAGAATTAAAAGTTGTTAACAAACTTGAAGTACTAGCTTCCAACGCAGTTTCAGGTCTACTGCTTGTAATCTTCTTCTTATTTATTTTCCTTCCTGGACGTATTGGACTTCTAGCAAGTATGTCTCTACCACTTGCTGTATTCGGTACTCTTGGGTTTATGCCAGATTATGGACTGACACTAAATGCGATGACAGTTCTAGCGCTAGTTATTGCTCTAGGTATGCTTGTTGATAACAGTGTTGTTATCAGTGAAAACTTCACTCGTCTAATGAATGAAGAAGGATATAGTGCTAAAGAAGCAGCCCTTTCAAGTGTTAAGTCTCTTTGGCTTCCAATTACGGGAACAGCGATGACAACGATTGCGGCCTTCATCCCAATGCTAGTAACGAAAGGGATCATGGGACAATTTATTATGGCGATTCCAATCATCGTAACTGTTTCTCTGATTCTTTCATTAGTTGAATCATTCTTCTTACTTCCAATGAGACTTGCAAAGTACTCAGGTTCAGCAAAGAAGACTGGTACAGAAAAGAAAGCAGACTGGTTTACTAAGTTTCAAGCAAAGTTTGAATCGTTAATGACTATCGCGATTAGACACCGCTATATTTCAGCATTTTTCTTTACAACTATTATTATCGGCTCACTTGTTTTCATGGCCGTTGGTAATAAATTTATTCTCTTCCCAGCAGATCAAACAGAAATTTACCTTTCTCGCTTTGAAGCTAAAAGAGGAACTCCTGTTGAGAAGACAGAAGAATATATGCTTGAAGTAAGTCGTAAGATCAAAGAAAAGATCGGTGACCAAGCTAAGCATATCGTTGGTTTCTCGGGGAAAGCTGCTATTGGTTTCTCTGATCCAAAAGATAAAGAAGGTAATAACGTAGGTCTACTATTCATTTACGTAAATGATTATGCAAAATTTAATATTGCTGAAACGCAGATGCTTAAGAAACTTCGTGAAATTAAAGTTGAAGGACTTAAGTCATTAACATTTGAATCTCAAGTTAACGGTCCACCTGTTGGTGAAGATATTCAAGGTACATTCAGAGCAAATAGTTTTGATCAACTTGATGCAATCATTGGTGAGATTTCAGGAGAGCTAGGAAAGATCGATGGAATTCTTGATCTAAAAACTGATGATGTATACGGTGATGAAGAAGTTTACGTAGATATCGACTATGTTCGTGCAGATCAGCTAGGTGTATCAGCTTCTCAAATTGGTACGGCCATTAGAGCAGCTATCGCAGGAAGTATTGCAAGTACTGTAACATTAGATAATAAGGATGTAGACCTTGAAGTACGCTTTAAGAAAGCACTTAGAGGTAAACCAAATGATATTCTTAACATTCAAGTTATGGATAATCGTGGAAACCTTATTCCACTAAAGTCATTTGCCAAAATTCGTAAAGAGAATGGTACTCCAAATGTTAAGCGTTATGACTTCAAAAGGTCTAAAACACTAATTGGCTCTGTTGATAATATTAATGCGACATCTGCAATGGCAAATATCAAGCTAAAGCAGATCTTTGATAAGGTTTCAGCTAAATATCCAGGTGTTTCACTACGCTTTGGTGGTGCCGCAGAAAGTACGAAAGAATCACTGGAGTCACTCGCTCAAGCAGGTGTCCTTGCAATTATTGCTATTTTTGCAATTCTTGTATTCCTGTTTAAGAGTTTTCTTCGTCCAATGATCATTATGATGACAATCCCTCTTGGATTTATTGGTTTCTCAATTGCCTTTGCGACGCCAATCCTTAGTGGTTACCCTGATCGTTCACGTCCAATCAGCTTCCTTGCCTTAATTGGTATTATTGGTCTAGCTGGGATTATCGTAAACTCAGGTATTGTTCTAATCAGCTTCATTGATGAGTTAAGAGCAGAAGGAAAACTTAGTTTAAATGAAATTCTTGTTAAAGCTTCTGGCTTACGTTTGAGAGCTGTACTTGTTACTTCTCTTACGACTGTATCGGGACTATTACCGACAGCTTACGGAATTGGTGGTTCAGATGCCATGCTTGTTCCAATGACGATGTCGATGGCATGGGGGCTAACTTCGGGAACAATTATGACTCTTATCTTCATTCCATGTGCTTACGCAATTATTGAAGACTTTGTTGAGTTTACGGATAGAATTTCGAATAAGATTTTCAAGAAAGGAAACACAGCTCAATCAAATAATGAAGAAGCTCCTACTGAGATCGTAGAGACGAAAGAGGTAGAAGTATAATGAGCAAGACAACTAGAGATTTAATTTTAGCAACTGCGAGTCGGCTTTTTGCCGACCGCGGTTATGATAATACTTCAATTCGTGACATTGCAAAGGAAGCAGATGCGAATGTTTCTGCAATAAATTACCACTTTAAATCAAAAGCTGGACTTTATGCAGAAGTATTAAATGAAAACGTTTTACGTATGCGTGATAAGCTAGACGAGATCAAAGGACAGATTTCTTCAACTGAAGACCTGGCCATTGAAATCTACAAATACTTCATGGATGAAAGTAATACTTTCTTTAATTCCATGAAACTCTTTCTTATGAATACACTTCCACTGGATGAAGCAATTATGCCTCCAACATGCCTAGAGGAACCAATGGGGCCTCCTGGGACACATGTTTTAATGGAACTGATTCAGAAAGAAATTAATTATTCTGGTGATGAAGAAAAGCTCATCTGGGCCGCTAGAAATATCATGCATAATATCATCATTATCTCTCTTGTTGCCCAGTCTTCTTTTATCAAACTCATGAAAGAAAAGGTCTGCAATTTCTCTGAAGAGGAAAAAATTGAGTCTATTAAAAGAAATGTTCGTTCAACTTTAAATTTTATTAGATAAATCCGATCAGACACATAGAAGGAATTTTTTCTATGTGTCGATTATTTGGATTTAGATCAGTTATATTAAGTCAAGTTCACCAAAGCCTTGTTCAGGCTGACAATGCCCTTGAGGTACAAAGTCGAGAACACCCACATGGTTGGGGCGTTGCCTACTATGTAAGAAACTCACCACATATTATCAAATCTACTTGTGCTGCACTCGAAGATAAGATCTTCAAAAAGGTTTCTGGTGTAGTTTCATCACAAACCGTACTTGGACATATTCGAAAGGCCACCATTGGAGAGACTAATATTCTTAACACTCACCCATTTCAATATGGGCATTGGACCTTCGCACACAATGGAAATATTAAAAATTTTGATGAGTGTCGTGACAAGATTCTTTCACATATCCCAGAGTATTTTCAAAAATTTATTTTAGGGACAACTGACAGTGAGGTTCTCTTCTACTTTCTCCTTTCAAAGATCTCAAAAGAGATCAACTTAAGTGAAGAAGAAATTGATATCGAATTTGTCACAAATATTATCAACAGTGCAATTGATGAGCTTATTGAAATTATTGGCGAATTGAACTTTGATCCAAAAGCTCCACCAACAGATAACTTCATTTCATTTATCTTAACAAATGGAAACCTTATGCTTGCCTTTAATGGTGGTAAAAAGCTTTACTATTCTACATATAAGAATAAATGTCTCGATCGAGATACCTGTAGTAGTTTTTCCCCAGAATGTGAGGCACCAACTAAGACAGGTTTTGTAAACCATCTAATCTTTTCAAGTGAGCCACTATCTGGTGACAATATTTGGATTGATCTTAAGCCTATGGAAATTATGGGTGTAGATTTTAAAATGAGATTATTTAACAAAAGCCTTAGATAGCTCGATAGAATTTCCCCGAGTTTAAGTACTCATGGTAATCATCCATTTTATATACCTTCATTCTACTGATCGAGTAATCATAAATAACAGATTGGAGCATCTGAGGGTTTAATCGCGATGTAGCAAATGCTTCCCAAAGGGCCTTGTACTCATTCCCATCAATAGCTTCATCAGCAAATAAGATATGACAAATTGCGAGATACTTAAGCTTTGAATCTTCTTTCTTAATACCTTTGAAAACCCTTTCAATGTACTTCTTATTTAAAAAGCCATTGATTTTTTCAAGGTCATAACGATCATTTAAAACAAGATTAATTATCAGAAGAATCTCTTCTTCTACGACCTTACCTGATAAGATTTCATCGATACCCTCAACAATCCCTTTTTTTCTTCCAGATTTAATAAAATCAGAAAAAGTTGTCAGTCTATTCTCATCTAATCTTAAGAAGTGTTTCGCAAAAGTTAGAAATAGCATATTGGCCATATCGTAAAGCGGTTTCTCTTCGTGCCATATTTTACGTATAAATTTACGATTTTTCTTAAAGACAGTTGGTACTTGAATAAGGACACTAAAGAGCCAAAATACCTGTTCTATATTATTAACGACGAAGTTCGCATCGTAGTTATCAAAAAACCACTCTTCTTCTTTTTCAGTTAATTCGTGATCTGCGAGAAGGACAATCAAAGAAATAAATGGAGAGACAACTTTCCAGCTATCGTCGTGAAACTCACCAAGATGCATCTTCTTAATAACTGATTTAACAGCTGCAATTTCCCTTTTATTTACTTCGCCATCAGACTTTACAGCGGCAATGACTTCATTACGCATCTTTAGAATTTCATCTTTAGAATATGCATTTACTGCCAAAACATTCTTAATATCAAATGAATGGATTGGAACCTTTGGCATGTGTCCACTAATATGACGTAAAATATTTCGAAGGCTTTCAAATTCAGCTTGATCCAAAACACCATCATTAGAATATGAGATCATTAATGAGAACAATAAGGCATTTGAGTAATCTCTAAGTCCTGCTCTATTAAAGTAATGGGTACGATAAAATCCATCTCTGATATATTCAAGATCTTCTTCTTTAATCTCTAGATGTTCATAAGCTTCACGTAATACATTTGGCGCTTTCTTATTTCTAATCTTCGTACTAAATACGTCAAAAAGGCGAAAGAAAATCTGCTTCTTTTCCTCATAAGTAAACTTAGCATTGATATATTTGAATGAGCTTTTCCATCGATTGTAAAAGGATTGATCTTCATCAATTTCATTAATAATTTTTTCAACTTGATTATAGGAGCTAAAAGACCATGAATAGAAATAAGCAAAGAAATTCTTTCGAAGTACCTTATCAATATGTAAATCCTCACATATTTCATGGCACATCAATAGAATGACATCTTCTTTAATCAACGCTTACCTCTTTTCTTGCCATCGAAAATCTTAATCTTAGGCACATAAGTATAACAGGCCCCTAAATAGAAGGAACATATAATATAATAAACCCAAATCATTGCTACGAGTAGGTTATAAAAACTTCCGTAGTCACTAACTAAATCATCTTTAAAATACTTAAGATAAACCCAATAAGTCGATTTGCCGATGAAGAAGCACATAACAAATACGCATGCACCACAGAGCGCATCTTTATAGCTAACCTTGATTTGTGCTGAGACCTTATATACAAGAGCAAAGGTTGTAATTGTAAATGGTAACAAGAGTAATTCAATAAGATAATAAAGTTCATTTGAGTGTTTTGTTACATTTGATAACAAACCAACAATCACATTCTTTTCCATCAAAAATGAAACGATTAGAAAAAAGAGAGCTAAGACAACACCAAAAATAGCAGATCTTAGATCATCTTGAATCATTCCCCCGTCAATATCCACTTTTGAAAGAGTATTAATTCCAAAAATAAATGAAGTACTAATACCTAAACAAGCAAAGAACCAAAGACCAAGCTGATGCCAGTCCACAAATGAGCCCTTTACCTGCTCTTCTACTAGATGCTTAATAGCATTTAAGACAGAAGTATCAATTTGTGGAAAATTTGAAAAGATCATTGAAATGATATGTTCTTTTGCCGTATCACTATCACCTAGATAAGCACCAATAATTGAGATAAGAATCATGATCGCCGGGCCAAAACTTAAGATCGTAAAGAAAGTTGTTGCACCGGCCAGTACTTCTCCTTTTCTCTTTTTAAATAAAAAAATTGAGGCAATTAAGCGAAGTACGAATGTCTTACAAAATTCAAGAAAGTCTTTTTCAATTTTGTCAGGATCGAGCCTAACGGCGTTCATATATTTTTTCATTTGCTATTCAGGTACGAATACCTGACTCCCTTTCTCTTCTTTTCATCGATTCCTATATATATTCATCGGTTATAAATCCCTGAATTTTAGTTTGTTCATTCTTTTTTTTTCCGCAATTTTAAGTACCTACAAAAGTTAGCCGATAAGTATGATTAGCTGATGGTCAAAGATTACCATCTCAAACTGCTTTTAAAATGGTGGTAAAATACTAAGGTGGCCCTGGTCACTTCTAGGATGGAGAAAATAATGAGTAAGTTAATTATCGCAATTTCATTAATGTATTTATCGTCACAATTTTCTTTTGCAAGAAAACCAGCGGTAGAAGATACATATACTTCTTCAATCGAAGAATATAAAGAAGTTGAACCTTCAAAAGCAAAAGGATATGACTTCTCTCCAACGAGAAAACCCTCTACAGCAAAAACAGAAAGAGTACATAGCCCAGAACTTTTAAAAGTAGAAAGTTATACAGAAAGTAATGCCTCAGAAAGCTTACTTTACCTTTTCTTTATTCTACTTCCAATTGCAGTTAGTGCTTATACATTCTTCAGAGCGAACAAAGATTCTTACGCTAATAACCTAAAGCGTGAAGAGACTACTGATCATTCAAATGTAACTCACCTCTCAGATAAGAGAAGTACAAAAGAGAAAGACAAAGTTAAGAAAGCTTCGTAAAAATCCTAAAAAAGAACCAATTTATTTTTTATATGTTTGAGACCACTTACTCCCATTAACATGGGAGTAAGCCTTATAGACTGAACCACTAGAGATAACGACATCTAGTTGTCCATCATTATTAACATCCATAAAGTTAACTAAATGCGCCCTCTTATAAAGGCCATAATTATCTTTGTTCTCTTGCCAAATTTGTCCGAAGTTATGAATTTTAATATTATCTAATTTTCCATTCTCAACTACGATACCCCATAAATTGGAAGAACCATATGTATTGATATAGTTAGTATTACCATTAAATTGGTAGAAGAGTGTTGCTGTTTTATTTTCTGAAATCTTTCTTCTTTTAATTCGATAGATGTGAGAATTAAATCCTGAAATTGGAAATCGATAACTAAAAATTAATCTTTTTTGAACATCATAAATCTGTAAAGTCGGGATACCATCAACAATTGAGGTTCCAATATACTCTCTTACAATGTCGCCATTTATATCAATTTGGTAAAGTGCGGAATCTTTCTTGTAATGAGTTTTAGCTCTCTTCTTCTCTTCCTTTTTGCTACCTTGTGTATAAAAATCATCGAGAAGCCAGGCATCCTGAGCAATACTATTTGTTGAAAATAATAAGATCGGACATAGGCCAATCATCAATTTTAATGACAACATATGTTAATTATATCATCGAGTTCAAATTCCAACATCCCCATGCTCTTTTATTCCCCTATTTCGTCAAAAACAGCGACAAACAATATCCTCGAGGGCCTAGAAGATTGACGTATGCTCGACTAATTCGATAATATTTTGCAATAGGACACACAGAGGGGACATAATGCAACGCCAGATTGGTTTTATTAAAAATCAGAATCAAATTATTATCAGAGATTTAAATAGCAACACAAAAAGCAAGATTGCTGACGTGTCAGAAGTATCTGAAGAGAAATTTGACTGCATCTTTTATTCTCCTGAATTATTAGAAGAAGAGGTTGTCCATAACTTTCTAAAGAAAGAATCAAAGTACACTCCACTACATGAAGGAAATAATTTTTTTGAAAGCTCTGAACAATTTGAAGCAGAATCAAACGATAAACTAAAACAAGTATTTGATAAGATTTCAAGTAACTGGATTTTGCAAAATAATATTGTTCTACTAGAAGAGCTATTCGAAGTAGTGGATCACCTAAAAGCTCTATGGCCAAATGATAGAACTGCCTTTTTCGAAGAACTGTGGCATATTTTCAAAATCAACCTAGGTGCTAATAATCTAAAGCTTATCTATAATGATATCGAAGACGTTTCAAAAAATAGCGATAAAAAGGCACTCGTTCACATAACGATTGATGGGGACAAAAAACCAAACCCAGTTAAGGGAAAAGAGTTTGAAGCAAAGTTAATGAAACACTTTGAAGAAGAATTCGTAAATGCTTTTCAAATTGTAGAATACAGTGAAGAAAAGGGTGAATTAACTATTTGTGGAAATATTCTAAAGAGTCCATTTATTATTATGGCCAATATTGGTCAAATAACAAAGCTTCAAGAGTCAGTTCTTGCAACACTAATTAAAGCATTATCAAGATAAAAAAGGCCCGCTAAGCGGGCTTTTTTTTTATAATAATTTACAAAGATCGACGACCTTGGAATTTTGAATTTCGAAACTTACCTTATGTGGTACAGAGCTCTTTGCATCCTTAATAATGACTTCATATTCCTTTGGAACACTATCACCTTGTGGACTTATTCCAGTTGCAAATGGAATCCCTGGAACAAAGCGGATAGGTAATCTCTCTTCTCTTTGCTCTCCAAAAAGTTCAAAACTGATCGTTCCCTTTAAACAAGCAGAACTTGTTTGTAGATATCCAAAGTATGCTTTTGGCATCGATTCAACTTGAATATTACGAGACTCTCCATCCTGAATTGAAATATCTTGGACAATGAAGTGCTCACGCCCTGTCTTCTCTACACGAACAGTTAATAGTTCATTTGCATTTACTTTTATACGATTTAAAACATCAACACTTTGTTCAGATCCATTGATATAAAGTTTATCTTTATTTCGACTGAAGTTCTTAAGCGTTATCGTTCCACGCTGGTTACTTGTAGGCTCACGCTTTGTTTTAGCCTTTGGCTCTACTGTCGTTGCAACCTCAGTTGGAGTTGTTGATGAATTTTTCAAGAAAGGAATATGATCCTTAGCAAAGTAAACTCCAGCAGCAATTGCTGCCACAGAGGCAACATGAATGAAGTAGTTCTTTTTCTTTGCTTCAACTTTCTTCTTTTTCTTAATTCTCTTGATCTTAGTACTAGCACTAGTCTTATTAGAGCGAATATCAATCTTATTAATTTTTGTTTTTGATGACTTTGAGGCCATATCAAGTTTAGGTAATGAACCTTCTACTTGAATATCTGTTTGTTCATCAATATCAAGTTCAAAAAGTGCCTCTTTTTCTTTTCTCTTCTTAGCTACAGATGGTTGAGTTGCATCAACACTATCATCACTACTGTAAGGCTTACCTTCTGTTTCATTTTTATAATCTTTAATATATGGGCCAAGCTCAATCTGACCAAATTCATACATTCTTTCACGGTCAACTTTAATCTCATCTTTGAATAACTCTTTAGCAAAGTATGAAAGATCTGAAGAGTTGAAGTCTGGATAAGTTGAGTATAAGAACTTATTTAAAGCTCGAGCAAACTCTTCAAGAGATTGGTAACGCTTGTTACGATCTTTATGAAGGGCCTTTAAAATAATCTTATCAAGTTCTTTTGGAACCATTGGGTTAATTGATGAAGGTACAGGAATTTTACATTCTTGAATCTTCTTTAATACCGCTAGATCATTTGAAGCTTTGAAAAGCTTTCTAGAACATAGCATTTCCCATAATGTAATTGCTGTAGCAAATAGATCGTAACGTGGATCAAGATCTAAACCATCTAAGTATTCAGGAGCAAGGTATGATAACTTACCTTTAATAGTTCCCGCCTGAGTCGCTTCAGAGTTAGTTTCAGACTTTGCAATACCAAAGTCGATTACCTTTACTGAGCCATCAAAAGTTAACATGATATTATGAGGTGAAATATCACGGTGAATAATATTTGCAGGTTTCCCTGTTAGTTTATCAGTGAATGTGTGAGCGTAGTGAAGGCCTTGGGCTGCTTGAATCGTAATAAAAGCTGAGATTTCTACAGGAAAGACATAGTTATGTTCTTTAAGTTTATCGATATATTGCTTTAAGTTTCTACCATCACAATATTCCATCGCAACAAAAAGCTGACCATTATGAAAACCATAGTCATAGGTCTGAACGATATTTGGATGTAATAATCCAAATGTCGTCTTAATTTCATCCATGAACATAGTTTGAAATGCTTCGTCAGATGAAAATTGTGGCTGAACCATTTTGATTGCTACAATTTTATCGGCTTGCTCCCCCAGAAAGCGAGCTCGACAAATTTTGGCCATACCACCATCAACTAGGTGATCTAGAATAAGGTATCGACCAAATCTATCAAATTTCTTTTCTTCACTCATTACTAAAGCTCCTCGAATTTTTATCGGAACTTCAGAGTGCAAACTTTAGATAAGTTTTTGACTAAAAATGCAGAGTTTTCACTCTATAATTTGGAAAATGAATCTTTAAGTCACCGATATCAGATGTAGCACAAAGTGTTTTACTCTTGTATAACGACAAAAAGAATTTATTGAAGTCTGGATGGTTTGCAATGGCAAGATCAAAGTCATTAGTTACGACAGGCTGAAGCTCTTTCGATAAAACTTGATTATAAAACATTGCATGAGAAATTCGGTCAGAGTCTAAACTAAATGTGATAGCAACATAGACATCCTTACACTCTTTAAGGCGTCTTGACTCACCTTCAGAAAACCATTGCCAAAACGGAG
Source organism: Halobacteriovorax sp. RT-1-1 (assembly GCF_047085455.1). Taxonomy (NCBI): domain Bacteria; kingdom Pseudomonadati; phylum Bdellovibrionota; class Bacteriovoracia; order Bacteriovoracales; family Halobacteriovoraceae; genus Halobacteriovorax; species Halobacteriovorax sp. RT-1-1. The sequence continues at coordinate 713,260 of NZ_JBKIXZ010000001.1, read as the reverse complement.
AGCTTGGCTCGATTTTAGTTAAGAAAACATCATACATTAAATTAAGCTCTGAATACCAAGAGAGGCGTTGAAACTTCAAAGGATCATTCCAAGGCTTACCACCAGCAGTACCACCCTTGATAATAGATTCTCCGCCTTTGACAAAGTTCTTTGTCATATTTCCGCAAGAAGTTAATAAAACCAGGGCAAAAAGAGCTAAAATTTTAGTTTTCATGTATCCAATTATAAGTTTCTTTGAAAATAATGTCTTGTTTTTTTATGGTCTTTACAGAATTAAACTCAGGGATTTCAACCTCTTCTCTAAATTCACTCATGATTGTCTCAAAGATAATACTGTCTTTATTACTACTAAAGATTAAGTTTCGACATTGCATGAAATAGACGTTCAATTGAACTTTTTTCAAGATTTGGTTAAGAACAACTAGAGTCTTCTTTGTTACAAAGTTATTGGCCGTTAAGTCATTGCTTTGCTTTGATAGCTTAATATGAGAGCGTGACAAGAAATTTGGTTGCCATGGTATTTTAGATATTAATTCATTTTTTAAGTTCTTATTATATTCAGTTCTAATTTTAGGATTTAAGAATATATTACCTTTTACATTATCAAATAGCGTGGAATAAAAAAGAGAGATTAATGCACCTTGATTAACGGCCAGAGTATAAATCTCCTCACCTTGCGCAAGTTTACTATGTTGATATAGTTCATTTAAAAAATTCTTAACGTGATTAATACTTTCAAAGTGTCCACGTGTGCCAGAACTTAGGCCATGGCCAATATAATCAAAACAAACAACATTCACCCCTTCTTCCACAAGCAAGGGAATTAAACTATCGTAAGTATAGTGGCCTCCGCCAATATCATGAAAAAGAATGAGGGTTTTTGCTTCCTCATTACCTGAATGATACTCACGAATATAAATCGAAGTATCCATCTTCAATTAACCGATATAGCTTTTAATCGAGCTTTCAGCTTCGTCTGAGAGATTAACAAATCGGAGAGCAAAACCTTGGTTCTCATTAAGATGTCTTACTACTAGGCCCGAGGCAATAAAGTGGTAATCAGTATTTTCAGGGTGAACATTTAATGTGACCTCATCACCTACATTAAATGGAAAATTCGAAACAAGAACTTGCATACCACCGATTGAGATGTCGCGGCAAACTCCTTCAAATACTTGTTGAGAATCATGAAAGAACATACGAGCAACAAATGGTTTTCTTTGATTTAATCTTCTTTCATCATCTGTAATTAATGGAGGAACAGTCCCCATTACCTTCTTAGCAATTGGTGTTTCTGCTAAGAAAACCCATTCGTTTTCACCAGGTATATAAGCAAGAGTTTTTTCATTAATACGATTTTGCTGATAAGCCTTTTGTAAATCAATTACACTAAACGGCCCATACTCAACTTCTTCCATTCCTCGATCAAGACCAATTTTAATCGTAATTATTTTTTCATCATCTTTGATATCATCCCATGAATAAAGAACGACGTGCTGATCATCAATGACAGGAGGCATATCGAGCTCTGGAGGAAGTTCATCCATTACACGCTTATTTAATAAGTGTCCTAGCTCAGTTGCTTCTGAAATAAGTTTCCAATTATCAAATCCTTTAGTCCAAACATAGCTATCAGGTGTCAGCTTTCCTTTTCCAAATAGGACTTCAACCTCTTCCAATTCAACAGGTCCTACTCTTTCACCTTTTTCAACGTAATACCATTGTGCCATTTTCTTCTCCATTTGATTTGCACTTCCTATTTTAACCTGTTGATATCATTAACAAAATTAATGAAAAATATTGCCCCTAAGAAGCATCAAATGGGAATAATACTTTAGTAAAAAAGGCTGAATTATATTTAAGTTTTAGTTTTTCTTAACCGAAGAGTTAATTGATGAAAAAGATCTTACTTGTTTTGACATTATTATTCATGGCCTCTTGTGCGAAAGAAGAATTTGCAACACGCAAGAATTCTAACTCATTTGGGACAGACCCTACTCAGACAGTAAACAGTGAAATGTGTTCTAAGTTTACTTATATTAGGCCACCTGTTGACCTACTCTTTGTTTGGGATAACTCAACAAGTACCAGCTTTATTAGTAGCCAGACTAAAACAGCACTAAATAATGTTGTAAACAATATTGCGGATCGATTTGATTACCAGGTTCTTATGGCGCCTCTTATTGGTTCAGGTAATAATGGCACATACTTTTTTTCTCGCTCAGGAATTAATCCTTCAGGAGTTACAACAATATCTCGCTATGCCGCTTCAAATGTTATTTCAAACTTTAGTCCCCAATCAGGAACAAAAGAAGGCGGTCTTTCTCGTATTAACGAACTTGTAAAATTAAATCAATTAAATGGTGCCCTTAGAAAAGACGCCTATACAATCATTGTTATCATGTCTAACGAGGATGATAACTCATGGAATACAACGGGTGTAAACTTACCAAATAACCACTCACTATCTGTAAAGTATCGTAAGGCCATGGCCCATGACCTTCTATGTATGCGTGGTAATTATAATGGAGCACTTTACTCTCAATCACTATATACAAGTGATGATAAACAAATGCTTGGAACAACTCGTAGTACAGCTGCAACGTTTAACTCAACTTGTAGTAATGTTGGTAGCTACGAACTTAATTCATCGATGATGAGACTGATTTCTTTAGCTCCATCAATTGACCCTAGCTCTTACAATTGCCCACAAGTATCAAAAGGGAAAAGAAACTATAATTATCACGGAGCCAGTGATCTTATTTACAATCAACCATATGATAACTTAAGCGGAAGTAATCCATACCCATTTCCATACTCATCATATTCGTACAATGGATTCGGTCAAAACGATAATATTAACGTATGTACTCAGAGTAACTTCAATAATATTTTTGACCACGTAAACAATTCAATTGTTGATGCAATTCTTAAACACAAATACAACTACTGGAAAGTAGCAGAGCCAGGTGCTCTTATCGATACTAGTTCTCTAATTATCACAAAGTATGTAAGAGGAAGCTCTCAAGCTGGAACACCAATTCTTGAAGGAATGAGCAACGGCTATACTTATATTGGTGAGAGAGGAAACTTTGCAACTAGATACTCTCCTTCAGTTGGAGAAGAACACTCTGGCCACATTATTCGCTTAAATGGAAATGCAATTGTGGAATATCCAGAATGTTTAGTTGTAAGCTATCAAACACCACAAAACTTTTATGGTTACGTAAAACTTAATAGTAAGCCTGTTGAAAGTTCGATTACTCTTAAGATTAATGGGCAGACTATTAATAAGAGTTCGACAAATGGATGGCAATTAATGAAATCAGGATCTAATCCTGCTTATTATTCAAACTTCAATATTAAGGTGACAAGTCCAACAGATGACACTCCAGCGACACCTGTTATGAACGAAACTGGTTACTTCTTAAAACTTTATGGAAATGCTGTTTATAGTGATGGTGCCAATGTTGAAGTAAACTTCTATCCAACTGGAAACTAATAACTATTACCGGCCTTTTCTTCATTTAAACGTTGCCAAGCAACTTGAAAGATTAGGCCCGGTAAAATTTTAATCAATTTATCCATATCAACAACATTAGTCATATTACCTTTGTCATCCACGAAAATATCTTCCACAATTCCCGCTAATATTGCAGGACGAATATCTTCAGCGTTAACAATCGCTTCACCTTCTCTAAGCTCAGCAATAACTGCAGATAAATCGGCAGAAGACTTTCCTTTAGTAATACCTTTTGCAAGAAGTTGATTCTTCATACGAGAAAGAATTAGATTGCACTTCTTCGTTGTTTTTATTTTCTTATCATCTGTTTTTATTTTTTCAGCATTAATAAAAGCTACAATACTTCGAAGATTTTCAAGATTAGGTATTTTGACAAGCTTTGGTTGCCCATCCTTGTCATCTTCCATAACAATTAAACCTTCTCTTTTTAAAAGTTCTATCATCTCTTCAAACTTAATTTCAGAAACACCAAAGATATCGAATAGGTAATAACGAATTGAACTTATATGAATTCGATGAGCACCATCCTCACCTTTTTGTGCGTGTACTTTTGATGATAGATAAATCCCTGCAAGAATTCTTAGTACATCTGTTGTGTGAAAGAATACATACTCGCCAACTTTACCATCTTTACCAAAACCAACAGAGTTGGTCTCAAGTGCCTTTACACGATCATTCGTCTTTCTCAAACGTTCAGCAAGAGTATTAACGATTGTTTTAAACCACGGATTAAGACCCTGCATTGTTTTATCGAATGCAGAAAATGTAACGCGAACAACATCTGTAGGAACAATGGCAGCAGCAGAACAACTTCTTCTTGATCCCTTATCATCAAAATAGGCCATCTCACCAATAACTTCACCAGCACGAAGGATTGCAATTTCAACAAAGCCCTGTCCTTTTGGAATATAGAGTCTTATCTGTCCTTTTTGAATAATATAAAGAGAATCCGCTGGATCGTTTTGGTTGAAAAGAACTTCACCTGCTTTGAATCGAACGATACCAGATTTGTGTTGTTTTTGTGTTTGAGCTTGGGCCATCCATAGTCCTACTAAAAAGCAGGACTACGAAAGTCCTGCAAATTTATTTAATTTTTTCTAATATCAATGATAACGCCTCACCGCCACCGATGCAAATAGAGGCCAAACCGTACTTTGCATTTTGGTTTTTCATAGCAGTCATAAGTGTTACCACAATACGAGTACCAGAAGTTCCAATTGGGTGACCAAGTGATACACCAGAACCATAGATATTAAGTTTTGCGTGATCAATTCCCATTTCTGCCATCGCTGCCATTGGAACAGCTGCGAAAGCTTCATTGATTTCAAAAACATCAATATCTGAAAGTTTTAGTCCAGTTTTCTCAAGGTTCTTCTTCATTGCTTCAATTGGAGCAGTTGTAAACCAAGTTGGCGCTTGAGCGTGAGATGCCCAACCAACGATTTTAAATTCTGCTTGGTCTTTATATTCTTCACCTGCAAGAACAACAGCAGCAGCACCATCATTAATAGTTGATGCGTTAGCAGCAGTAATTGTTCCATCTTTTTTGAAAGCTGGTCTTAGACCAGGAATCTTATCAAACTTAGCCTTGAATGGTCCTTCGTCTTCAGAAACAACTACGTCACCTTTACGACCTTTGATTGTTACTGGAGCGATTTCATCTTTAAAAATCCCAGCTTCGATTGCAGCTTGAGCTCTTTTAAAAGACTCAATTGAATAAGCATCTTGTGCTTCTCTTGTTAGGTTATATTTTTCAGTACACTCTTCTGCACAATTTCCCATTGCTTGGTCAGAATAAACATCCCAAAGTCCATCCCATTGCATAGCATCTTTAACTTCTGCTGCACCAAATTTTGCAACACCAGTTCTAGAGTTCATAAGCAAGTGAGGAGCTTGTGACATATTTTCCATACCACCAGCAACAACAACTTGATTGTCACCTGTCATAATTGACTGAGCACCAGAGATAATTGTCTTCATCCCCGATCCACAAACTTTGTTAATTGTTGTACATGGAGTTGCTTCGCTTAGACCTGCAAAGATTGCGGCCTGACGAGCTGGAGCTTGTCCAACACCTGCCTGAACAACGTTCCCCATAAATACTTCATCAACCTTATCTTTTGCGATTCCCGCTTTTTCAACTGCAGCTTCAATTGCCGTTGCACCTAAGCGAGTTGCTCCAACTTCTGCAAGTGAGCTTAAGAAACTTCCACTTGGTGTTCTAGCACCAGAAAGAATATAAACACTCATTATTTACTCCTTTTTATTTAGTCTTATTTAAAGTCCAGATATATTGACACACAAACAGTGGCTTGTTAATTATCTTCTACTTCTATATAGATTTTCGTAGCGTTAAAAAAGGATATTGCGAATGCTTTCAAGAACAAACGGGCCATTTTTAATTGATCTTCCAAATGAGTGGGCAGATTCTGTACTTGAACTTCTTCAAGATACGTATCGCAACGAGTTATTTGATGCTAATAAAGTTTTTGAAGTCTATGGAAGATTGCACAAAGGTGAAGTTCTAGTAATTGCTTCTCTTGTGGACACATCAAACCAAGCAGCTGCTGCTACAACATACTTTGCCTCAATGGATCTAGAAGAAAACGGTGACCACACTAAGCTTCTAGAAGGATTAGTGGATTCAATCGGTGCCTTCTTTGATCAATTCTTTGCAGACGAAAACTGGGATGATTACCAGGATATGTGGAAAGAAGAAACTTTCAAAGGTACACAACTATACTGCAAAGTGACAAGAGAGAATGTTGGCCTAACAATCCAGGCCGATAGACTACTAAACCAGTAACACGTCGCACCTATAGCTTTACCCTCGTTAACTTGCCAGAGCCTCTAATCTCTAATAGCATTTTTATATAAATATTCATTAGAGAGGGATTTTTATGAAAAAGCTATTATGTTTAGCGCTGCTACTTTTTTTAACTCAAAAGATTTGGGCACAAGAAGAAAGACACCGCACAGTGGAAGGCCAAATTAATTGGGGACCTTTTGTTAATTGTGAAATTTATAATAATTCACATAGGTTTATGACTGTTCTTGATTATCAATACACGATTACATACACGAATGGATTTCAAAGAACTTTTAACTACCGTTGCCAACATGGTTGCAACGTTAGAAGCTTTGATTTCACAAGGTTCTCAGGGCCAACAAATCATCCAAATATCATGGCCGCAACTTGCCGAGCTCATGTATTTAAAGAAAGAAGAAATCGTCGTAATTAATATAGCGAAAAAGAAAGCCTCCGAAATGGAGGCTTTTTTTATTTGAATAATTTTGCTCTGTACTTAGGCTTAATTAAATTTTCAACTGAAAGAATCTCATCTAATTCTTCTTCTGAAAGTAACTTCTTCTCAAGAACTAATTCTCGAATTGATTTCCCCGTCTTTACGGCCTCTTTTCCAATAACGTCACCCATGTGGTGGCCAATAAATGGATTTAAATATGTAATGATTCCAACTGAGTTTAAAACCATATTTGTTGTATGCTCTTCATTAGCTGTAATCCCTTCAACGCACTTCTCTTTTAATGTCGTAGCAGCATGACTAAGAAGATCAACTGATTCAAATAGAGATTGAGCAATAACTGGCTCCATTACATTAAGTTGCAGTTGTCCTGCTTCAGCGGCCATTGTAATAGTCATATCATTTCCAATAACTTTGAAACAAACCTGATTTACAACTTCTGGAATAACTGGGTTTACCTTTGCTGGCATAATAGATGATCCGGCCTGGAGCTCAGGAAGATTGATTTCATTAAACCCACAACGTGGACCTGAAGAAAGAAGTCTTAGATCATTACAAATCTTTGAAAGTTTAACCGCTGTTCTTTTTAAAGACCCAGAGATCATGACATAAGCACCACAATCTGATGTTGCCTCAATTAAGTTTTCCGATTTTACAAAACTTTCTTCTGTAAATTTTGAAAGAAAACCGATGGCAAGATCAGAATAACGATCGTGAGCATTTAGTCCTGTTCCAATTGCTGTCGCACCTAAGTTAACTTCTAAAACAAGGTCACGACAACGAGAAAGAGAGCGCACTTCTTCACGAAGATTAACTGCCCATGAGTGAAACTCATCTCCTAATGACATAGGAACAGCATCCTGTAATTGTGTTCTCCCCATTTTTAAAACTTTTTCAAACTCAACTCCCTTCTTTTCAAAACTATCTGATAGCTCTTGAATTCGCTCAATTACTTTAGTCATATAAAAGAAAACTGCGACACGAAAACCAGTTGGATAAGCATCGTTTGTTGATTGAGATTTATTTACGTGATCGTTTGGATTTAAGACACTATAATCGCCACGTTTATGTCCATTCATTTCAAGAGCAACGTTAGCAATAACCTCGTTAGTATTCATATTTACCGAAGTACCAGCTCCGCCTTGAAAGACATCTGATGGAAAGTATTTTAAGTAATCATCAAGGTTTGCTAGGATTTCATCACAAGCGCTAATAATCATATCGCACTTATCATCTTCCATTGTACCAATTTCTTTATTAGCAGCTGCTGCTGCCTTTTTAGTAAGAACCATCCCCTTAACAAAATTAGGGTAGTCTCCAATTTTTGCATTTGATATTTGAAAATTATTTAGGGCCCTTTGCGTATGGATTCCATAAAGCATTTCATTATCTATTTCTAATTGTCCGAGTAAATCTTCTTCAATTCTTGTCTTCATAAAATTCTCCAATAATAGAAGTATTTAAGCACAAGAACATAAAAAAGGCCCTCAAAAGAGGGCCTTAAAAGCATAGGAGTATGAGTTATTTATTAACCCTTGATTCTGAAGACCTCTTGCATCATTTTATCTGCTGTAGAGATCGTCTTAGCATTAGCTTGGAAGTTTCTTTGAGACGTCATTAGGTTAACGAACTCATTTGCAATATCAACGTTTGAAAGTTCGATCGACTTTGAAAGAACTTGTCCACGTCCTGCTTCACCTGGTTTCCCCATTGCTGGTTGACCAGAGTTTTTAGATTCTTTAAAAAGGTTTTTCCCCATTTTGAAAAGACCTTCGTTATTATCAAATTTTGCAATAGCGATTTGAGCGATATCTCTTGTTTCACCATTGTCATAAACTGCAGTAAGGATACCATCATCGTTGAACGATAGAGATCCAAGAGTAGCAGCTGATGCACCATCTTGAGTGTGTCTAGCAACTGCAGACCCTGAACCATACTGAGTTGAAGCATCAGTACCATCTCCACCTTCAGAGATTGATTCACCCCATGAGAATTCAATTTTTTGACCTTGTTGTGCACCTTTATTGAAGTTGAAAGCATTTGAAGACTCTACTTCTTCTTGAAGCTGACCTTTGTCGTTGAAGATAAGTTGACCTTGTGCCATTTCAACCATAGTTCCTGCTTCACCACCTTGAGCATCAGCACCGTCAACCATTGCACGGTAAGTCCAGTTATTATCAGCAGTCTTATTATAATAAACAGTAATTAATCTAGCTGTACCTACGTTATCGTATACAGTCATTGAAGAAGAAAAGTTTGAAGTTTCTTCTGGATTATTTGGATCAAATTGCTTAACAGAAGCTCTTGAGTCTAAGTTCATAGAAAGCTTAACTTTTTCAGTTGCTTGAGCTGGAATCGTTGTGTTTCCTAACTTAATCTCACCTTCTTTATTTGTAAGTGTTCCATCTTCATTTGATTTGAAACCAATTACTTTATATCCATCACCGTTAACAAGCTCACCGTCTTTGTTAAAGTGCATTGAACCATCTCTAGAGTATCCATTTCCGAATGGAGCTTTTACCTTGAAGAATCCATCACCTTGAATAGCAAGGTCAGTGATCGACTCAGTTCTTGCAACATCACCTTGAGTCATGATTGGCTTAATGTGAGCTAGCTTTGTACCAGCACCGAACTGATCTCCACCTTCGATCCCTTTTAGAGAGACTGCAAGTACATCTTGAAATTCAGCTCTAGAAGCTTTAAAACCATGTGTCCCAGCGTTTGAGATGTTGTCTGAAACAACGTTCATTCCCGCTCCAGAAGCGCTTAAACCAGATACACCAATGTTAAATGACCTTAAAATACTCATTCGTCCCTCCTAGACTAAAACTAAATCTAAACTGCTCTGTTAGATCCAGATCTAAAAACGACTAAATGGAATAAAGATTTTAAAAGATGTGTTTACAACGACAGGCAAACACGAAGCTTCCGTTAGGACCAGCTAATTAAATCTTAAACCAATACAGTCGAATCAATTTTTGTAAATACGTTACTCTCTATACTTCCCTTATCAATGGCCGTTACCACCTTCTTGGCCGGTACATCCACGATATAGGCTGCTTTATCTGTAATTACTAAAGAATCCTTTCCACCCTTACTTTGAAGTTTTTGAAAAGCATCCTTAAGTTTAAAAAACTCGTTACTATCAATATCAATATTTCGCTCTTGCAATCTCTTCGCTGCATGAGTCGAAAGTTGAATTCCGTGTTCTCTTTGAGTTTGCGCTAACTGATCTAACTGATGCGCTTTATTGATCTTCTCATTTGAGATCTGCTCATTTAAAAGATTTTTAAATTCTGATTGAGCAGCTTCGTTTCCACCAACATTACCAAGACGGTTACGAAGATCAACTTTCTTCGAACCAGGAATCTGGCTTACATTTGGAATATGAAAATTTGAAATATCTTTAGTTCCCATTTATTTCCAATTATTGGTTAGCGGAATTGTTAATATTATTATAGTTTTGTGCCGCCTTCTTTTGCAACGCGGCAATATTTTTATCGTTCACTTCTGAACCTGTATTAGAAGCTAGTTTGAAGCTATCAACATCACGTAAGAAAACTTTTTTTCCATTTTCTAATGTGAAAATTGTCTCTCCATTTTCAAAATCAACACCATTAACAACACCAGTCGATTTTGTTTCACCCTTAAATTTATTCATGTCCTTATCAAAGGCCCAAACTTCAAGTGTGTAATCACCTTTTGCAGCTCTTGTATTATCAAGTTGACGGCCATTCCAAGCAAGAGTGTGTTGTCCTCTTCCAAGATTTTCTGCTTCAACCTTTCCAATTAACTGGCGATTTTTATCATAGATATTAACCATAACATTCTTAGCTTCTTTATCTAAGAAAAATGGAACATCTTTTTTATACGATTGGCCATCATAACTAACTGAGGCACCTTTCGTTAAAATTTCTTTTCCTAAGAAACTAGCACCGAAAAACTTGAGCTCTTGAGGGTCATTCTTACCCATTTTATCGAGCTTAGCATTCATATTTGTCATCTGCTCTAATTGAGAGAATTGTGCAAGGTCAGCAGATAGCTGTTTTTGATCCATCGGCTTCATTGGATCTTGATTTGTAAGCTGGTGAGAAAGAAGCTTTAAGAAACCATCTTGGCCCATTTTATTGTGCTCTTTTTCATCAACAAACTTTTGATCAACAATATCATTACCAGCAATACGGTTTAGTTGCTCACCAACCGATTCACCTCGACTATTGCCCTTCGTTTGACGTGGGCCCATACCGATTTGTGAAAATGAATTTCTCTGTTGTGGTTTTCCAATTTCTGGCATTATGCACCTATGCGTTCGCTATACTCTTGCCATCTTCTTTGACGGCCTTCTCTTGCATCTTGAAAACTATCAAATGCAAAAGAATCTTCACTATCTAATTGTCTCGCATATTCAGACTCATTTCCACTCATTTTTGAAGAGGAGATTTTGTCCGCTTGCCTTTCACTATTACGCTTTTCATTCTTAAAGCTTTCAGATTGTGAAGCAGTATCGCTCATTTGACCAGACGTGGCCGTATGGATCTTAAAGTCAGCTACTCTGATTCCTTTCATATCAAGATTTTTAAGTAGCTTAACTTCGTTTTCCTTAAAGAATTCTTTCGCTTCAATTGTTGAAGCTTCAATATTTAATGCAATCATACCATTAGCGTCTTTATTGGCCGTTACATTAAAATGTCCAAGTTCATTATGCTTTACAAGAACTTGTAGAGACTTACTATTTTCAATTCGATTCATTTCGATATAGTTAGTCACTTCTTTAATCATTTGATCAGCATTCGTTACGTTTGAAAGATCAAGAACTTCTGGTGCTTTCGCAAGATTGATTTCAGCTTTAAAATCATTTGCTGTATTCGAATTTCCAAGTGCACCAATTAAATTATTTTGAACCTGTTGTGGTGCTCTTCTATCACCTTTTGCTGTAATATCTGATGAAAAGTCTTCAACCTTAACTTCATTTTTCATACGAATAATTGAGTTATTCTTCTGTGATGCTTCTTTTGTAAACTTATTCATATGTAAGCTATTTGAAGCTTTCATTTCATTTGCAGGTTGATTATTTAATACTTGGCGATTAGCAATAAAATCTGCACTACTCGTCAACTGATTACTTTGTAAACTAGGTGCTTTCTTACCTTTAAGTAGGTTTGTTGGTGCCATTCTTAAAAGATTCGTGTTTTCACGAGGAGCTTCAACTTCTCTATCTGGTGAAACTTGCGCTGTTTCAATAATTGCTTGTGTGTGCTTACCTAGTAGAGCATTAGTCTTAACACCATTTGAAGCTAGTTTTGGTGCTTGCTTGTTTTCAGTTGAATTTTCTAATTTTGAGTTAACAAGTGTTGTTTTTGCTTTTTGTAATTCAACAATATTCTTTGTTCCAAGAATATTATCAATATCACTGTGCTTACCAACTGGTCTATTCTCTGCTGTACCTGCTGAGCTTAAAGTTGAAATTAAAGATGTCGGTGTTGAGTGTTTGGCCATGGCCTTTGCAATCTTTGGACTATTTGAATCTTTAATTAGCGAGCTAGTATTTGCTTTTCCCTCTTTAAGAAGCTCTCTTACTTCTTGATGAGTGATTTTTTCGTTAACTGGATTTTTAAGATTATGCTTTTGCGATTTTGACACTAATCCCTTGGCCACATTCGTAGTCAGAAGTGATTCTTGTCCTTTGGACTCCCCACCATGAAGAAGTTTACTAAACTCTTCTTTTTGTCCTTTAGAAAGCTTCTTATTGGCATGACTAGAAAGCAGGTTATCGAGAGAAACAGTTTTCGCACTAGTCTGCGACTGCTCCTTCATCCCCTTTGCTTTTAAGTTATGTCCAAGTAAGTTTTTAAGCATTATTCTTTGTCCCTTTTTTAACGCCTTGCAATATCTTTACATAAATTCACAAAAAAATTAACCATGGAAAAGTTTACCCCTACTTCTTCATCGTCATGTATTGCTTTTGTAAACGCGCTGAAACTTCTTTATCCATCATGTTAAAGATCTTCGAAACCTTAACAGGATCGAGCTCTCCGAGAATCTTGATTGAGATAGAAGGATCTTGCTGAGAAAGTAGATTTGCCGCTGTCTGAGGCCTCATATTAGAAACAACATCAACCATGTGAATAACACGCTTTTGTTCATCAGAATCTTTCTTATCAAGACATGATAGGAAATTTGTTTGGTAAGTTTTAAATTCCTTAATTCGACCTTCAAGTTCTTTTTGATTAACAACAACTTGTTCTTGTTGATTCTTTAAGGCCTTTTCACGAATTGCCAACTCTTCTTCCTTTTTAAGAAGCTCTTTTGAGAATTCAATCAACTTTGAACGCCCTATTTTTTTCATTTTCTTCTCTAAGGCAACTTCAAGTGCCTTATCAAACTCTTCTTGTGAATATATTTTCTTCTCTTCTGCAATAGCTGAAAGTGAAGATGAAATAATCAAAACTAAAAGTAATAACCTTTTCATTTAAGCTTCCCCGGCCAATTTTTGAGCATGCCTTTTTGCCATCATTAATTCATCAATCGCTTCTTGGCGCTTCTTCTCAATGACCCTATTTTGTTCTGTTTCAAATTCATTTTTTAAATTATCAATTACTTTAACTTCACCTTTTGCAACAGAAAGCTCTTTTACTTTCTCTTGATACTGTCTTTGAACTGCATGTAATTGATTTTCTAAGACTTTTATTTCGTCTCTTTTTGATTGAATAAACATTGGAAAAAATTGAGCATTCCTTCCCGATGTATATGTATCAAAGAAAGCCTCTTGGGCTTTATAAGTTTCTTCAATATCGAGGTTACATTTTGCAATAGCTTCGTTTAAACGGCCTTTTTCGATATTAATCTGCCCTAATTCAAGTTTAATTTTTTGTTCCTTGAATTCTCTTAGTTTTAATAAGCCTTGTAGTTTAAACTTTTCTCTACGCAATTATATTACTCCTCATATGAGTTATAAGCCTCTTCTGCATACTTTGCGAGTCCAACCATCGAATCATATAGTTCATCAATTGATTGATAATGGTCCTCACCTTGCATTTGTTTTAGTAGATCATTTAGTTGATCAATGATAATCATCGCCTTATCAACCTTAGGGTTTGAACCTTTTGAATAAGCTCCAACGTTAATTAGATCTTCGTTATCTCGATAAGCTGACATAAGATCTCGCATATGTCCTGCGACTACTCTATGTTCGCTAGAAACAACTTTATTCATTACCCTTGATAATGACTGTAAAACATCAATTGCAGGGAATTGGTTTTTTGATGCAAGAGCACGAGATAAAATAATGTGTCCATCACTGATCCCCCTTACGGCATCAGCAATCGGCTCATCCATATCTCCCCCTTCAACAAGAACAGTATAGATCCCAGTAATGGTACCAGCGTCAGCTTTTGTTCCCGCGCGCTCCATTAATTTTGGAAGCTGTGCAAATACAGTTGGAGTGTATCCCTTTTGACCTGGAGGATCTCCAGCACTTAAAGAAATTTCACGAGAGGCCATAGCAAAACGTGTAATCGAATCCATCATTAAGAGAACATCTTGATTTTGATCTCTAAAATATTCTGCAAATGTTGTAGCAACATAAGCGGCCTTCATACGAATAAGTGCAGAAGTATCAGAAGTTGCAACTACAACGATTGATTTCTTTAAACCTTCTTCACCTAAGTCATGTTCGATAAATTCACGAACCTCACGGCCACGCTCTCCAATTAGAGCGATAATATTAACATCAGCTGATGACTTTTGCGCAACCATACCAAGTGTTACTGACTTACCAACACCAGAACCGGCCATAATAGCTAAACGTTGTCCTTTTCCAGCTGTCATAAAAGCATTAATTGCATTAACACCAGTATCTAGCATTTCACAAATTGGTGGACGCTCTAATGGATTAATAGACTCACCAAAAATAGATCTCACTTCATTAGATCTTTTAATCGGGCCCTTTCCATCGATTGGGTTTCCTTGGAAGTCGATAACACGACCTAGATATTGCTCTCCAACGTTAACCTTTGTAACAAGCTCTTTTAAGTATACTTTTGTTTCTGAGTTAATCCCTGCGATTTCAGAATAAGGCATTGTTAAACATTTTGGGCCATCGATTGAAACGACCTCTCCAAGACAACGATCACCAAATTCAGTAACAAACTCGACGTTTGAACCAATAACGGCACGTGATAGGTTTACTTCATAAAGCATACCCTTTGATGCACAAACCTTCCCTACTTTCTGGTAAGGAGTTGCGTATTCATATGCCTTATGAATTGCTTCAAGGTCTAATGTTGAAAAATTATTGTGATTCATCCGAGTCGTCCTCTGAACTTGCTAAGCCTACTGCTTCAAATAACTTATCTAGACTATCAAGTTGAGTCTTTAAGCTACCATTGACAATACCGTTTTGAGATTCAACGACAATACCAGGTGCCTCGATATCAAAGTCAATTTCGACACGAGTGTTAGTAAGCTCTCCAAGTTTTGCTTGAACAACTTCTAAAACCTCTGGCATTTGTTCGAAATGCTTTTCATTGACTCTAATAAGAAGATTTTCTTTTGTTTGTGCTTCGACAATAAGCTTTTCGAGAAGACGAATAATATATTCCCCATCATCTTTAAGCTCTTTTAAAACAATCCACTTTGCGATTGTTCTAAGTAGTGTATATGTTTGCATTTTCTGTGCAGAAAGAAGTCCTACTTGAGTACTAAGAACTTCTGAAACCATATCGTTTAAAAGAAGAATCTTCTCTTCCGCTGCTCCAGCAAGTTCAACCTTAACTTCTTCACGTCCTTGCTCTCGTCCAAGCTCTAACCCTTCACGATAAGCGTCCTCTTTAACAGCTTCAACTTGACGGGCCACTTCTTCTTGTACGGCCCTAGCAAAATCATCTTCTTCCTGTGCTCGCACACCTCTATGCTCGTGAACAATTGGATTTAAGTCAAAACCAGTATCTTTGGCCATTTGTCTTTCAACGCGAATAATCTTTTGCTTCTCTTCGATTTCACGAATCGACATTCCTTCGAAATCTTGAAACTCAAAATCCTCAACACTAGAGTTCAGAGGTTTTTGAGAGAAAGAGTGAAATTCATATTCTTTTACTTCACGAGTCATACTAAGCTACTAACCTTATCTTATACAAGGGCATCGCCATCTCCACCACGTGAGATAAACGCCTTACCTTGTTGTTCAAGTTCTTTACATTTGTGAACGATCTCTGCTTGAGCTTTTTCAACATCAGAAAGTTTTGTCGGCCCAAGAGCATCCAAATCTTCCTGTAGAAGAGTTGCTGCACGGTTAGACATATTTCTAAACAGCTTCGCTTTAATTTCTTCAGGTGCCGTTTTAAGAGCAATAACAAGTTTTTGCTGATCAACTTCTTTAAGAAGTGCTTGAATACCACGATCATCAACATAGACAAGGTCTTCGAAAACAAACATGAGCTTACGAATTTCTTCTGCAAGTTCTGGGTCTTTTTCCTCAACTCGTCCCATAATATTCTTCTCAGAATTCTTATCCATAAGGTTAAGCATATCTGCGATAGGTTCAACACCACCAAGTTGATTTGTATCAATTGTTCCAAGTGTAGAAAGTTCAGTCTTAAGAACATCATCAAGTTGTGCAATAAGTTCAGGAGAAACGAAGTCAAGGTTTGCTACCCTTAATACAACTTCGGCCTGAAGTCCCTCAGGAAGACGTCTTAGGACATCAACCTTACGCTCTGCTGATAAGTGAGCAATAATAAGCGCAATTGTTTGTGGGTGCTCATTAATTAGGAAGTTAGCAAGTGTTCTAGTATCAACTAGCTCCAGTGATTCTAGTGTCTGATTGGCACCAACATCAATGATTTGACCAAGAAGTTGCTTAGCACGATCTTCACCAAGAGCATTAACAATAAAGTCACGAGATGAATTATCAGAGAAAAGTAGATCATTTTCTTCGTTTAGTTCAGAGTAGAACTCCTCTAAAACACGCTTGATCATCCAAATTGGCGCCTTCTTAACATTAGACATCGCATTAATAAGACGTTTTACGTCGTTATCGCGCATATGTGCGAATATAAGTTGCGTCGTACTCACACCAAGAGAACTAAGCAGAAGTGCTGCTTTGTCCTGTCCTGATAGTAGCGAGTATTCTACATCTGGGTCTAATGATTGATCGGCCACTTTTCTCTCCTCTTCCTTAAAGGGCTCTATTATTTACTATTCTCATTACGCAATCTGCTTATCAGATTCCGTACTATGAATCATATCATGCACAATCTGTGCCGCTTTTGCAGGGTTTCCTTCAACCAGTGAAATAATCTTCTCACGTAGCATATTCCCTTCAATTTTCTCTGGATTAAGCTTTTCTTCAATCTGTGGAAGAGCATCCTCAAGTCCAGGTAGTTTTTGATTTGCTTGAACCTTTTCTAGTTCTTCTAGAGTTCTTGGTAAGAAATCTTCAACAGTTTCTACTGCGTTGTCTGTTACCCACTGGATAAATGGACGAACAACTACGAAGAAGAATAGTGAGATCGTTAAACCAATTGCAAGATACTTGAAGATATTCTTGATTAACTCTCTATTTTCACGCTCACGCATAAGAGCATCAATGGCCTCAAGATCT
The DNA here is from genome assembly GCF_047085455.1 of Halobacteriovorax sp. RT-1-1. Classification (NCBI taxonomy): domain Bacteria; kingdom Pseudomonadati; phylum Bdellovibrionota; class Bacteriovoracia; order Bacteriovoracales; family Halobacteriovoraceae; genus Halobacteriovorax; species Halobacteriovorax sp. RT-1-1. Next base: position 695,874 of record NZ_JBKIXZ010000001.1, on the reverse strand, counting down.
TCTTGTTGAAACTCCATATTCTTAATTGTGATTACATCACCACGACGGTTATCAATACCTAGAGTTGAAGCAACGATCGCTTGAAAATTTGCAATATCTGCTTCCGACCATGGCTCATACTTAGTTACCGTCTTACCATCTAACGATTGTGTTACACGTTTACCGTCAACCATTACTGCAGCAGAGATTTTTCTAACAGATGCAGTTGGTGATTTTGAACGAGTAACTTTCTTTGGAACATTATAGTTACGAGTTGCTAGTTCTTTTTTAACGTCATTTCTTGTCTCAGGAACACCTGGTTGAGGCTGCTCTCCAGGTAGATTTGAACGTGCTCCAGGAATACCTTGTGGAGAAGGACGTGAGCCTTGAAGGTTTTGAGTATTTGTTACTTCAGAGAGAACTGCCTTATTTTCAGAATCGTAAGTTGTTTGAGTCGATACACTTTCAGTAAAGTCCATATCAACAGAAACTTTAGCAATTACCTTTCCTGCACCTACGACTCTCGTTAAAATATCTTCAATTTGTTTTTCATACTTTCTATTTAATTTAGACTCAAGAGCAAGACGATTTGCTGTATTAGCAGTCATAGCATCACCGATATTTTCAGAAAGCTTCTTTCCTCTGTGATCTAAGATGACAACACCTTCTCCTCTCATTCCTTCTACAGATGAAGCAACAAGTGAAGAGATACCTTTAATCTCTTGTTCTGTTAGAGTAACTCCACGGTTTAGCTCAAGAACAACTGAAGCCGTTGGTGGTTTCTTCTCAGATACAAACGGAGAAGATTCAGGAATATTTAAGTGAACACGTGCTCTTTTAACACCTCTTAGGTGCTTAATTGTCTTAATTAGCTCACCTTCAAGTGCTCTTTGCTTATTTACTTTTTGAACAAATGAAGTTGTACCAAAAGATTGATTATCAAATACTTCATATCCTACTGTTCCAGAAAATGAAAAACCAGAAGTCATCATTTTAAGACGGACAGTTTCAATCATATCTTCAGGGATACTAATTGTTTTACCATCTGCAGATGTCTTCTTCTCAACATTGTTCTGACTTAAGAAGACTTCAACTTTAGTCATATCTTCTTTATTAAGATCAGAGTAAAGAACTTTATAGTTAGTATGAGTGGCCCAAAGGACAACACCTAGTAGGAAGACTAGAATAACCCCAGTAACAGCAAAGAGAGAAATCTTCTTTCCTGCATCAAGTTCTCCGTAGAACTCTTTGAAGTTTCTAAGCATTTTATCGAAAAAATCTTTCACGTATCCTCCTGACACCTGAAACTCTTAATTCATCCTAAACTAAGAGATCATTAACAACTAGTTATTAACTAGACTTGCATTCTCATTACTTCTTTATAAGCATCAATTACTTTGTTACGAACTTGGTTCATTGTCTTAAAAGCAATTTCAGCTCTTTCAACAGCTAGCATTGTTTCGTGGATATTCTTACTTTCACCACTTACTAATTTTTCAATAGCTGTGTTAGCTTCTTTTTGTAAATTGTTAACATCCATGATCTGATTTGCTAAAAGTTCAGAAAAAGACTGACTCTTCTCAGATGGAGTAACCTTAGATAGCTCATCGAAGCCCTCTAATTTAAATTCTTCCGCGCCACCAGTTGGACTAGTCCACTCGCGCATTTTATGTGAGTTAAAGACGTCATTCATTGTAGTAATATTATTGATCGCCATGGTTTAACCCCTTTCCTTTATACTTCTTAGTTTCCACTTCCAATTTCAAGCGCTTTCATCGCCATACTCTTAGTCGTATTCATTACGTTAATATTCGCTTCATAACTTCTTGAAGCTGAAATCATGTCTGCCATCTCTTCCATTACATTAATATTTGGATAGGCAACATACCCTTGCTCATTTGCATCAGGGTGATTTGGTTCATATTTTAAGATTGGTGGTTTATCGCTCGAAACAACTTCTGTTGCATGAACAGATTGTGCTACTTCGCCCATCTCACCTTCTAAAATATCAGAAAAGCTTTCACGAGCTGGCTCGCTTCCAAAAGCAACTTCTTTCTTACGATATGGACCACCTTCGGCCGTTCTTGTCGTCTGGGCATTTGCAATATTTGAAGAAATCGCGGCCATGCGCTTCTTATTTGCAGCAACACCTGATGAACTAATTTTTAAACTCGTTAGTAAATCCATTATCTCCCCCTACTCTATTTTTCAGAGTTAATTGTATATTTCAGCATCCCAAGTTTCTTATTCAGTAACTTTACCGATGCATCATACAAAATTTTATTTTCTGCCATTTTGGCCATTTCAGCGTCTCTGTCGACAGTATTCCCGTCTTCAGAGACGATTCCATTTGGATCATCATAAATTTCAGGTTGAAGATTTTCAAAACCACCATTGCCAACGTCAAAGTGTTTCTCTTCAGAGGTCAACATTTCAAGATTCCCATCAACGTCTAAAGCTCTTGCAAGTGCTTCTTCAAAGTCAACTCGCTTTGCTTTATAGCCAGGTGTATCTGCATTAGCGATATTCGAAGTTAAGACCTCATGTCGGATCTGCCTTAAATTCAAAGATGCAGCTAGTGCTTTTAATGTCTTATCCTCAACCCTCATGATGAAACCTTATCTTAAGTTAACAAAGTATGAGTTTCCGTCTCCACGGTACTCATTGATTTTGTTTCTTAGTGTTCTAATTGAAACACCAAGAATCTTTGCAGCTTGAGTTCTGTTTTCAGAAGTATGGATAAGTGCCTTCTTGATAAGTAGCTTTTCAGCTTCTTTAAGAGACATTAGTCTGATTCCTTCTGAATCATCTTCAGAGATAACATTTACTGCTTTCTTCTCACCGATCTCAAGGTGTTCAGCTGAAACTTCATCTCCTTCAAAGTTTGCAAGAGCATTTTCAATTACTGCCTTAAGTTCTTTTACATTGTGAGTCCAGTAGTGAGAAAGAATCTTATTCATAGCATCGTCTTGAACGCTAACTTCTGCACCACCAAGAGTAGTTTTGATAATATTTTTTGCGATGTACTCTAGGTCACCTACTCTCTCTCTAAGTGGAGTTAGAGTGATTGAGTTAGATGAAATGAAAGTATATAGTCCACGGTAAAAACGACCTGCACCAACAAGCTTAGATAAGTTCTTAGTTGTTGTAGCAACCATTCTTACATCAATTTCATAATCAGTTAATTCACCAAGAATCTTGTGAAGCTTCTTTTGAAAAGTATCTTCTAGACCATCAACATTAACTAGAACAACAGTTCCACCGTTAGCGTTTTCGAATGCACCTTTAATGAAACGTCCTGTTTCTGGGTCTCTATAACCTAAGATCTCATTCTCAACTTGGTTTGCTTCTGCTGCGCAGTCTACAGTTACAAATGGCTTTCCCTGTCTTGTTGAATTTTCATGGATAAAACCAGCTAGTGTCTTCTTACCAACACCTGCTTCACCAACGATAAGTACTGGTGCTTTTGTAACAGCAACATTGTTTGCAACTTTGAGTGCTTTAACAATTTTAGGATCTTGTCCGAAAATTTCTGCTGTAAACGTATTCATCTGACCTCCTGTCTGTCATTGCCCGATCCGTGGGCTAAAATTTTATAGTGTACGTTTTTTCAAGTTAATTAATGTCAGCTCTGTCCTGGCCAACTCTTTCAGATAATCTTTAGCTTCACTATCTGAAAGTATTTCATTTAATAACTTTTCCCCAGTTGTGAAATCATTCATTCTTAGGCTTTCCTTTCCTAATAAGAACTTCACACGGTTTTTATAAAGAGAAGTTTTATACTCATTTAAGAATGTTCTTGCCTCATCTGCAGCAATCTTATCTGTATTCTTAAATAGGATTTCAATTCTTTGGTAATTTACTCTTTCTCTTAATCCCTCAACAACTGTATCAGCGATCTGGAATGAGCTAGCATCTTTTAGAAGTGCAGTTGATACCTTCAGGTATTTATCGAACTTCTTACTCTCATAGATTGATTCAAGGTAAAACTGGATTGAGTCAACAAGGTCTTTAGCATCAATTGAATTTGCATTTGTTCCACTTGCGTAGAATTTCTCATACTCTTTTTCAGCTTTTGAAAACTCTCCTCTCTTATAGTGAGCTAGAGCTTTATAGAATGTGATCTTTTCGAATCCTGGGTAGTCTTTTTCTGTACTCGCGATAATACGATCTACTGAAGAGTAATTTTTTAGCTTTAGATTTCTTAGAATTTGTAGCTCGTTTTTATACAAGTCCAATTTCTTAACTTCCTTGCGAGAAACCCATAGAGGGAAAGTATGAGCAGTTTCCTTTTTGCTCGCTATCATTTTCTCATACATTTTTTGAAATCCGTCCCACAGTGTAAGATTTATATACGATTTCGCGATAATAAATTGTATTTCAGGGTCTGCACCGATCTTAGCAAAATAAGTATCTTTGTAGATTTCCCAAGCGCGGATAGCACGAGCAAATTTTCCTTCATCAAAGTTAGACTTAATGATCCCGTACACAATTTCTGCACCATCAGCTTCAAAAACCTTCTTTTCACTAATTTTCATTCCTGCAATAGGTAGAGCTGTTAAGAAAGTCAGGGCCTCTTCATACTGTCCATCAACAATGAACGTTCTTAAACGAGTTTGCCAAAGTAGCATTTCGAGTTCTTTATTAAGTTTCTTATCAGTACCCTTATCAAGGAAAACTCTTGTTTCAATATCTTTTGAATCAGGCTTAAACTTTCTAATTGTACGAAGACCTACATAACGAATACGGGCCTCAAGGCTCACTTCTTGGTTTTGAGCTCTATTAATTGCATTCTTATAAAGCTCTAGTACTTCATTCTTTGGACGATCCTGTAGATCAGCAATAAGGGCCATACGAAGTCTTGCTTGAGCCGCTTCACTCACATATGAATATTTAGCGATGAAAGTATCGTAAATTCTAAATGCTTTTTCATATTGAGAAGTTCTAAAGTAAGCTTCAGCTGCGTTATAGTAGATTGATGGTAGGTATTCACCCTTAGTAGTTTTTGCAAAGTTCTCGTAAGCATCAATCACTTTTTCTTCATCATTTTGTCTCAGATAAGTGTACATCTCGTACGCTTTAAGCTTTTGCTTAGAAATGATCTTAACTAATGTCTTATCTTGAATTAAATTTTCTACTTTCTCAACTTGATTAAGGTTTGCAAGAGAAGAAAGAATATACTCTCCCATATACTCTAATTCTTCATAATCAAAATTTTCTTTTGCATCACTAAAGAATCTCTTTGCATACTTAAGGGCCTTAACGAAGTCTTTCTTTTCACGGTAAAACTGTACTAAGTATTTATAAATACCTTTTCTTAAGTCATAAACATCAGTTCTTTCAAGAATATTTGTGTACATTGAAACAGCAGTATCAACTGGCTTAATATCACCTTTTTCTAGTGTTTCTCTTAAAAGAGCATTTGCTTTCATGTAGTCATTGTATGGATTATATGACTTTGGAAATTTCTTCTCATAAAGCTTAATCGACTTATACATAAGTCCCCACTTACCTTTTCTATAAAGATTAAGTGTCAGTTGCATATGAGCTTCTTGTTCGTTCTTATTGTAATCAAAGTTCTTAATTGGAAAGAAGTATTCTGCAGTTTTTCTATTCGTTAAAATTTGTGTCTTTAGCTCTGGTGCAAGTGCTTGATAATCCCAGATAAAAGAGGCTCCATATCTAAAGTCACGATATGGATTCGTTTTTTTAGAAGGAGCCTTTTTAACAACATTTTTTCTAACTTTCTTCGGAGCTGGCTTTGCAGCGGAAGCTTTTTTTACAAATTTTGGAGTTGATTCTTGGGCCGAAGCTTCATTCTTTTTCACAAGTGTTGAAACATCTTTAATTGCGGCTTGCTTATTGCTTACGGCACCGTCTTTCCAGAAGTCGACAAAGTAAGCACGATCACGATTTTTATAGAATGAGAAAACCTCTACATCCTTCTTTAACATTAATGTAATCGTGAAAACATTATTTCCAGACGTTGGCTCAGTGTATGAGATTGTCTTGATATACTTAGAAGAAGAGAAGTTCTTCAGCCCATCTTTTACCTTAGAGTAAACATCACCATCTAAAGTCGAAAATGATACCTCTGTGCTTGATTTCGTTACATTAACTAGTTTCTTATCAATAAAAAACTTAACGCGTAGAAAGTCATTATGAGCTTCTGGAGTAACAATTGTTGCTGATGCGATATTTAGGAAGGCCGTACAAAATACAAGTACGATAAAAGATAATAAATTTTTTGAATTAAAATCTATCTTCATTTGGTAGAAACTTCCTGTTTCAAATTTAATAACGTCAATTATTTGGCAATTTCTTCGTCCTAAAGCATGCCGTGAATTCATTTTACAATATTTTGAAATATTTCAAAGGAAAATTTTTCTCATAGGACGATTTTTCCATGTCAAAGATTTTACATTACAGAATATTAGGCATTTAAAAAGCCGACTGTGAAAGTCGGCTTAAGTATTGGTGTCATAATGGCTTTGTTAAGTAGAAATTTATTGTTGCATATTAACGTCTAAATTTCTCTTCTTCATTTTTTCGATAAGTGTCGTACGATTCATCTGGAGCAGCTTTGAAGCTTGGTTCTTATTACCATTTGTTTTAATAAGAGCTTGCTTGATTAGCGACTCCTCTACTTCATTCATAAAATCTTTTAAATTGATACCGTTTTCTGGAAGACTAACAAGGTCATCTGTATCAATCATCGAACGATTTGTAAGAGCTAAGATTTTAGGCGGTAAATCTTGCGGTCTAATCTTATTCCCACCTCTTAAGATAACAAGTCTTTCAATTAAATTCTCAAGTTCACGAACGTTACCAGGCCATTCATATGACATAAGAATTTCAAAAGTCTCGTCATCTAATTCAATATCGTTTCTTCCGTCTGCACTTACAAAACGAGATAAGAAATATGATATTAAAAGTGGAATATCTTCCCTGCGATCTTTAAGAGCAGGGATTTTTATAGGAATTACGTTTAAACGATAATAGAGATCTTCTCTAAAATTGCCTTGCTGTACTGAATCTTCAAGGTTTCTGTGTGTTGCCGTAATGATACGAACATCAACAGGAGTAGTCGTTGAAGAACCAACTCGCTCGATTTCTCTTTGCTGTAGAACTCTAAGAAGTTTTACTTGAAGTAGTAGTGGCATATCACCAATTTCATCTAAGAAAATTGACCCACCATTAGCAGCTTCAAAGCGTCCCATGCGACTTGATACTGCTCCAGTAAAGGCTCCTTTCTCATGACCGAATAGCTCACTCTCTAAGAGTTCTCCAGGAATGGCACCACAGTTTACATTTACAATTTTATTGTGATTACGATTTGAAGATAAGTGAATGGCCTTCGCTACCAACTCCTTCCCTGTACCAGAAGGTCCACCAATTAAGATTGTCGAATTAGAAGCAGCAACCTTCTTAATTCTTTCAAAAATCTTTCTCATTGGTTTTGAGCGTCCAATCATCCCACAAAACATATCATCTTCTGTAGGCATCTCTAGCTTGTATCTACTACTAAATGAGCGTTTATCGCTTGATACTGCTGAATTAGCATTAATCTCAAGACTTTCGCGATACTCTAGCTTGTGAACAAGAGCTCTAACAACTAGATCCTTAAGCGCTTCTAACTCAAACGGTTTTGTTAGATAGTGAAAAACACCTTTCTTCGTTGCCGCAATGGCAGTTTCAATTGATGCAAACCCAGTCATCGCTATCGAGCTAAAAGTTAGCCCACGCTCTTTTAAGAGGTCGATTAAGTAAAGCCCATCTGAAGAATTATCTTCAAAACTAATGTCAGTAATTAAACAAAAGCGATCAACTTGATTCTTTGTAATATGCTCGATTGCAGGTGCAGGAGAAGAGAAACTAATAACTTCTAGGTTAATCTTCTTACTTAGATACTTCGTTATCATTGCGGAAAGAGTTTGATCATCTTCCACGACAATAATGACTGGTTTTCTTCCTTGATCGATTTTTACTTCATTATCTGATTCATCATTAGAAAATGTATCAGTTAGAAAACTAAAATCATTCTTCATGTGTCATTGCCTCTCATCGTGTGAGGTTAAAATTGTCCCACTAAAATGGTATCGAATAATTCGTGGACGTGTCAATTTTTTAACACCAAGATAAAACTTCCGAAACTAGCATAAATAGCTAATATTACAGTATTAAACAAAAAGTTTAGTCTCTAAAAGTTTCTTACAATATCTAAGAAATAATGAACAACTTTGTCTGGGCCACCGGCCATTATCCAAATAAAGAGAAAGAAACTTGAGATACAAGAGCAAAGTGCAAAAAATAATGGCGGCAGAGTATAGCCTCTTAGCCAGTAGTAATACGCGAAACGGCCACCGATAATAATAATTGGAATTGACCAAAATGGCGTGTAGCGCAATGTGAACATGAGGAATTCATTCATAGGATAAGTATAATCGCATTTGCAAAAAAAGAAAGTCATTCCCATTAGTCGGCCCTTGAGTCGAACCGTCGTGCATAAATGCACTCCTCTCGATTAATTCAATAGCTAAAGAATAGTGGGCTAGCACCGCAAACAATAGCCCGCCTTGGGGCGGCCAATTTCGCGGATGCTTCATTCATAAAGGTATTTTAAACTGAAAACAAAAAAAAAGCTCCCTATTGGGAGCTCTTTTTTATATTAAAGGCATAAAGCTTTTAACTTCTCTACGTAAGACAGCTCTTCCCAAGGAAAGAATCCATCTTTAGTTCTACCAAAGTGCCCATAAGCAGCAGTTGGAGAATAGATTGGTCTTAGAAGATCTAGTCTTTCAATGATTGAAGCTGGCTTCATATCAAAGATTTGGTTAACAGCATTGTTAATCTTTGCAACATCAACTTTCTCTGTACCAAAAGTATCAACAAGTAGTGACATTGGCTCAGCAACACCAATTGCGTATGCAACTTGTACTAGAGCTTTTTCAGCTAGACCTGCAGCAACGATGTGCTTAGCAATTTGTCTTGTAGCATAAGCAGCTGAACGGTCAACTTTAGTTGGATCTTTACCAGAGAATGCACCACCACCGTGAGCACCGTGACCACCGTAAGTATCAACGATAATCTTTCTACCAGTAAGACCACAGTCACCCATTGGGCCACCGATAACAAATTTACCAGTTGGGTTAATGAAGTATTTTGTGTTGTTATCAACAAGTGAAGCTGGAACAACTTTATTAACAACTTCTTCTCTTACTGCTTCTTGAACTTGAGCAAGAGTCATGTTGTCTGAGTGTTGAGTAGAAACAACGATTGCATCAATACGTGAAAGTTTACCATCTACGTACTGAGCAGATACTTGTGTCTTACCATCAGCTCTAAGCTCACCTAGAGTTCCATTCTTTCTAACTTCTGAAAGTCTTTCAGCAAGTCTGTGAGAAAGATCAATTGTCATTGGCATAAAACTATCTGTTTCATTACAAGCGTAACCAAACATTAGACCTTGGTCACCAGCACCTAATTCTGTATAAGTACCTTCACCAACGTTTACACCTTGAGCGATATCTGGTGATTGCTTATCAAGAGCAACCATAACTCCACAAGTGTTAGCATCAAAACCTTTGTCAGAGTGATCGTATCCAATCTCTCTAATTTTATTTCTTACTGTTTCTTGAAAATCGATATTAGCTTTCGAAGTAATCTCACCTGCAAGAACAACTAAACCAGTTGTAATCATAGTCTCACAAGCAACACGAGATTTTGGATCTTGTTCTAACATCGCATCAAGTACCGCATCACTGATTTGATCCGCAATTTTATCAGGGTGCCCTTCTGTTACTGATTCAGAAGTGAATGTAAAATCTTTTAGCACTGCCTCATCTCCTAGCTATAAATAATTAATACACTAATAATTGAATGAATATACTTCTATTAGCACGTTTTAACAACTAGTTTAAGGCACTATTTTCAATAGTTTATACTCAATAAAAATTAGTAATCATCGTTCTTTACGAAGTATTTGAAATAATGAGGATTACGATATTGGTAGAATTTACCAGTCCTCGCAGAATGTACATAAACATTATTTTTATAGCGATAAACATCATATGTTTGCTCGCCACTATCTTTAAATGAATACAAGAAGTTCAAGTTCTTACGATTCAGTAGAGTATTTAATCTTGTCGTATTATGAATTAAAGGCCCAGGCCTTTCTTCCATGCTTGAATATTCATCCCATAGTGATGACATATCCATTCTTCCCAGCATTGATGCTCTCGAAAAATAGCGAGTAGCTTTGAAATCTTTATCAGGGTTATGTAACTCATCTAAAATCATTTTCAAGTTCTTACGCATTAGTTTGCGAGCAGACTTTGATTGATCAGGACAAAAGATTCCTTTAGATGCAGGAATAAAAAAGTAAGTAAAAGAGAATTGTCCCCTTTTAAAAAGTACATTTAACCAAGGATACTTTTGTGTGTCCTTAACTCCAGCATCTAATAGTGACTGATAGAAAGGCTCGTCACTTTCAATAGTATTGTAGCCAGGATTATCAACACGATTGATTACAACCTTAGCAACATCTCTTCTTTCACTTCCGTAACTATCGTCAAGGCGACCAACTTCATGAATGAGAATCGTCTCAAGTGCATATAGCTTGCGATAAATTTCTTTTTGTCTTTTCCAAAACTTATAAACTAATGCTTCTTTATCATAGATATACTTACTTAAAGCATAACGTGCTTGATTCTTATCTTCGAAAATTTTCTTTAAGATATCATCTTTCGTTTTACTCTTATTTAAAAGATCAACGTAGTAATCCTCTCGTTCAATGATTTTCTTTTGCCAATAATTTGTTCTAGCAAAAGTTTTCTTATAACCTTGTCTTAAAACACCATCAAGACGAGAAATTAAATCCGAAATATCATAACGGAGGTCTTCCGTTAAAAATGGCTTATCAAAACCAACAATACGTAAATAAACAGAATCAATTAGTGACCGTAAGCTTAGATCAGATCGACCTTTTTTAGGGTCAACACTCCCATCTTCAACGATCTTCCTTAACAAATAAGCAGAGTTTGACTTCTGCTTACCTTCTGCTGTCTCTATATCTTTCACTTTATCGTATTCACTTCTTAGGTGAAGATGATCAACGGGAAAGCTGAATGACTGTAGAAAGAAAAGACTATTTAAATATGCTTCAAGATCTGTTAGAAATTTTTTTATCTCGTTCTTTGATTCTAAAGCGACTAATGATTTAGTTTTTAAGTCTTTTATATAGCGATATTTATAATTGTGGCGCATGGCCTTTTCAAACTGATTTTGAATTTCACGATTTCGCGAAAGAACATTTCTAAACGAACGCATTTTTGAAAGACGTTTATTAACACCCTTAATCCACTCACGTTTCTTTTGCATTAATGGGAGATATTCTTTAATCGTAGCTTCATCAAGTTCACCATTTAGTTTGAACGGAATAAAAATACCATTACCTAAAAAGTTTTTATAAAGCTTTTGTGACTCATTATATATCTTCATTGAGCATGTCGCTTTATACTGGGCGCGATGAAGTTTCATATACTCATTAATAACTTGAGCATCACTAATTTCTTTTGCTTGAACAAACTGATTTGAAAAACTTGTAAAAGCGATTAAAAATGGAAGAGTTGTTTTAAAGTGCTTTAACAAACTCACTACTCCATAAGCCGAGACAAGAACTATTGCTCATAACTAATTGAACACTTTGCCCATTACTATTTTCTTTAATTAAAGAAATTAAAGGCTCTAGCTCAGTGACAATATTTGTTCTAATTCCGCTTTTCTCTAAGTCTGATTGTAACTTATCAACATCTAAATCCCCCTGCCCTTTGGCCGTCGTCGGACGAGATGGTTTGATAATCGTTGCACTGACAGCCAGTTTTAAAGAATCAGCAAAGCGCTCTTGAAATAGGTCACTTCGAGCTGTTGCTGAGCCTGGCTCTAAATAAGCATGTATCTTCTTACCTGGATATTTTAATGAAATAGCATGTAGTGTTTCCAAAACAGCTGTTGGATGGTGTGCAAAATCATCGATTATCGGAGACTCGTTATATATCCCCTTAACTTCTTGCCTTCTTTGAACCATTCTTAGATCTAGTATTCCTGCTTGAATCTCTTCAGGCTTTTTCCCAGCTTTTAAGGCAACGATAATAACAGAAGCTAAATTTAAAATATTATGATGTCCCATTAGATTTGTTTTGAATTCGTGATCACCCAATGAACATTTCATAGTAAATGTCGTTAAACCATTATCGACATTGATTATTTTCACATTATCACGATCATATTCTGACCAAGACTTATCCGTAACTTTAAGATCGTTAATACTTTTCCATTCAGAGCATGCAATTACTTCGTCCACACTAGGAAGAATTGCTTTAAACTCATTTTTTATATCTTCAATTGATTCAAAAATATCCGCATGGTCGAACTCAAGAGATGTAATAATTAATTTATTAATATAGTAAGAGCGAAATTTTGAGAATTTTTCAAAGTATGCCGAATCGTACTCATCCGATTCAATAAAGAAGTAATCCCCTCTTCCAACTCTTGCAGGTGGGCGCTCGTCCATAACACCACCGATAAGGTAGCCCGGCTCCATCCCCAACTTTTCAAAAAGTTGAACACCGAAGTATGTAGTTGTCGTCTTACCGTGCGTCCCCGAAATACCAACAACAGTTTTATCTTTTAAAACGAGTGCTCCAATAGCGGCCGGAAATGAACAAAAAGGAATTCCTGATTCTTCAATAAATTTTGCATCATCAGAGTTTCTTGCAACGACATTACCTACAACAATTAGATCAAAATCTTTAATTACTTCTTCAATATTATGTTCTTCAAATTTATAGACATCAATACCCGAGTTATCTAGATAGGTACTCATTGGTGGGTAAAACATACGATCCGCACCAGCTACTTCAAAGCCTGCTTCTTTTAGTAAACAAGCAGCTGCTCCCATTCCCGTCCCACAAATGCGGTAAAAGAATACTTTTTTAAATTTATTTGATTCTGTTAATGCAGAAAGTGCATTTATATCTTTATAATTTTCTAAATTCATAACTTACCCTTTATCCGTCAATTTTAACCGTTTTTCGGACAAAGGGTAAGGGTAAATATTTGTAATTAATCAATTACTGTTGAGATAGGAACATTTTAATTACATCCTTACATGTCTTAGTTGAGTTTGCAGATGTAATACCATCCGGGTTAATTTGATTCCACCACTCAAGCACCGCTTTAACTTTGAAATCTTCATTATCATCGGACTGTACCGCAATTCTTTCTAATTCAGTTGGTTTGAGTTGGCGTCCAATCTTTTCCTCAACAGCATCCTGAATTGCTTCAAGATCTCCAGCAGGTTCAATTGAAATAATCTCATCAGGAAAGACAATCAGTGGAATCATCTCTTCTAGCTCATTATAATTTGAAACAAGATTTAATAAGCTCCTATTATTAGACATCTTTAGTGCGGCTATATTTTGCCCTTTAAATTCACTAGCAAAACTATCTGCTACAGATAGGACTGAGCCTGATAAAAATGGAGAACCTAAAGGCTCAACACTATGCCCTTTAAATACTGCCGCCAACGATTGAAATTCAACTGGCATATATTGACCTGACTTTTTACTAATTTTTTTATCAAAGAAAGTTTTTAAAGAACGAAGCCTTCTCGTATAACTTCCCTGATTCTTAGTTAGCATTTTGGCCATAAGGAAGTGTCCACCATCATCTGATTCACGAACAAGATCATCTCCTAGGCCTCTAAAGCTCACAAAGAAGTCATCACTTGGATTTTCAATTTCTTTTAACCATCTTTGCCAAGCTGCAATCTCAGTTGGCTCCATTTGTTCCCATGGCATATAAGCTTCAATAAGTTCTGCCACTTTCTTACGATTACCTGAAGAAATATAATCATCTAACTTGAGATCTTGCGCCTCAAGTGCTTTATGAAGTTCTTTCCATTGTTTGGCCAAACCATTTCGAACAGTCTTTTCAGAACGCACTTTCTTCTTAAGGTTATTTACAATTTTTGATGCGTGTTCTTTTCTCGTATTTGCATATTGCTCAATTTTAGAAAGTGCTTCATCAGCATTTCCTTGGAAGTAGCCTCTCATCATATTAGTAAGCTTATCCATAGCATCTACTTCTGCACGTGCTAAAAACTCACGAGAACGCATTGATCCATGCTTTGCATTTAAAGCTGCTTCGGCCCAAAATACCGGATGTTTCAAGAAGTCGCCATTGCGTGTAATTTGCTCCACATGCATGGCCTCTTCTAAAAGAACCAGAGGATTCTTATATCCTTCCTCTGTAAAACGTACCTTTATTAGAAGCCCTTTTTCAGGATCAACATCTGGAACAATTTCAGCAAGCTTTCCATCTTCAAGTGTAGCATTCTTTTCAACTACAACTTCATATCTGTAGTTTTTAGCATTTCCTTGTAAGTTAGCTGACTTAATATATTCATTAAAAATATAAACAGGATCTTTATCAAATTGTGCTTTAAATTTTGCATGTGTATCAAAATCGACTAAAAGATCTTTTGTTGATTGGTCTGGTTTAAAAAATGATAAGTGACAGAATTTATCATCAACACAAACATCTGAGTTATTAACAGTAGGTAGGAAATTAAATTTTAAATTACCATTATAAGTAACTTGTGCATCAAGACCGGCTTGCTTAAATGCGGACTGAGAATAAAGATTAACAAGGAAGTCACTGTCAAGACCTACGTATTTTGGAATTGTAACAAATTCCTCAGATGGAGGTCCTCTTATAAAATTGATTTCACAAAACTTAGAAACCTTACTAATTTCTTTTTCTAAGTCAGCAACAACTTCTTTATATTGCTCAACAATAGCATCTGTATCAGCATGAACGTTGATAATAATCTTATCTGTTTTAGGATGCCACTTACCATCAACAAATTTCTTATCGATAGAAATCTTTGGCATATGCCCAAACTCTTCAAGTTTTCTTAAAACATAGCTTGAAACTTCAGATGATTCAGTAATTCTCTTTGTAAAGTAATTATCACTAAAGTTATCAACTGAATCGACTACGGCCTGAATCTCTGCTTCAGAAACATTCTTATTATCCTTTAGCATTGAAAAGACATAATACTTTAATGTATTTGCCTTATTCCCTAGTACTTTATCAATTGTACTTCTCAATATTCCAATGTGGTTATCAGCAGTATTTACTCCTTGAGGAATACCTACTCTGTCTCTATCAAGCATTGCATAGAGAAGTTTATTCAATGAATTTCTTCTTTTTGCACCAGTGGCAGATGCGAGTGTTTCACCTTCAGAATTTAAAACATCTGAAATTAGTAGATAAGCTTGGAGATCATCATCTTGACCATTAAGAATTTTTCTTAAGTGACTTACTTCAACTTCGACAAAATCTGAATGACTAGAACTCTCTGTTAACCACTCATTTGTTTCAATAAAAGGAGAATAAACATGATCAACAGTACCACCGACTTTAGCACCATCAATATCCATAATCGTTCCACGAAGTTTTTTGCTTTCTCCGTCTAAACGAGTATGTGAAGGAATCACAAGATCACCAACACTATAGCCTTTATCAGGAAACGCTCCCGCAGTACCGATATATGTTATATTCTTATGTCCAGTATTCTTTAAGGCCTTAGCAAGTGGAGAGATCTCATCCCCCCAACTATTAGCAACAACACGCCAAACAACGTCTTCACCTTCAGAATTTTTAAAGACAAGATCAGACATTGAGATAACATAGTTATCATAGTCATATTTCTTAAACTCAAAAGGTTCTATCCCCTTGGCCTTAATTGTCTTTTCTAATTTCGTATAAGCTGTTTCGACATCTTTTTTATTTTTAAAAATATCGTATTTCTTAATATCACCATCAGCCATTAACGCTTTAAAGGAGTCTTTCAATTTATCCGAAATATGTGAAAGCACCAAATCAGGCTCGTCTTCGTAAAGATTTTTAAGTGCACGTACTTTCCATAACGTTTCAAACGTCCTCTCAATAGCACCCTTTTGACCAATGATGACTCTTTCAGATTTTGGTAAATGTCTAAAAATACCTGATAACTCATCCTCCATCATTTTGTGAGTCTCATCCAGATCACCAAAGATTCTCACCTTATTAGTTACTGTGTGACCTCTTTTAGAAAGTCCAAATTGCAACATTAAGTGATTAAGGCGATCTTTCCCACCAATGGCCGTGATAGCGTAGCGATAAGTTGATTCTCCAGGATATTGAACAGCATAAATTTTATTATAATTATTAGCAAAAGGACGGATTTCCTTTAATATCTGACCACCATTTGCCTGAAGATTCTTTAAGAATTCTCTTGAGTTCTCAAGGTGAAATTCTACATCGCGATTACTTTCAACAGCTTCCCAAAATACAGCACGTGTTGTTCGATTAGAAATATAGTGATCCGCATCTAGGGTTAATTCACCATTTTTAATTCCTTGATCAGGAAGAG
The DNA here is from genome assembly GCF_047085455.1 of Halobacteriovorax sp. RT-1-1. Taxonomy (NCBI): domain Bacteria; kingdom Pseudomonadati; phylum Bdellovibrionota; class Bacteriovoracia; order Bacteriovoracales; family Halobacteriovoraceae; genus Halobacteriovorax; species Halobacteriovorax sp. RT-1-1. Next base: position 679,415 of record NZ_JBKIXZ010000001.1, on the reverse strand, counting down.
TGAATTCTGATCGCGGCTCTACTTTAGTAACAGCTGAATCATCTTTTGGTTTAATCTTAGAATCTAGAAGAGTGAAACCTTCATTAAGCTTATTCTTAAAGAAGTTATAACCCCATTCATAGCTTGTTTTTGTCCCAGATGGCTTCTTACCTAATCGATCTTTTAGAATATCATAAATGATTGCATCATAATTTTTTGCATCAAATATTCTTGAATCGCTTGAATATTTATCGACGATATAATCAAGCTCAACTTTTTTAAGAACATCTAATGATTCCTCATCAATCTTCTTTCCAAAATTATTAACGTACTCGCCGATATAGTAATCAAGTTTATCAACTGCTAATAAAGTCTCTAGCCTCTCCATATCTGCAACAGATGCAGGAGCTCTCGTACTAAAATACGAATATTCAGAGCGATCGACCTGAGTATACTGTGTTAGAACAGTGAGAGTGAGTAGTAAGACGGAAAGTAAACCAAATGCTTTCTTATGCATGTATTCCTCTTTTATTATTGTAAGAAGCTCTTAATAGCGTATAAACAATTATTAATCTTAGGCATTTCATCAATCACTTTTACTTTCCCCTTACTTGAAGAAGAAAATTTATTTTTTAAGTTACTAAAGAAATTACTAATCTTCTTGGCAACTCCAACATTACCTTCTGTCGATCCTGTTAGGTTTGATTTCAACTTTGGAACTAGGTATGCCTTATCATATTCATTGAACTCACTAGAGCGAGACAGAATCTCGTCAGCAATACTAGGCCCTTGAGCATCTCCATAAATCCTAATCATCTCTTTTCTAAGACCGTCATGAAGTGAGTCTTTAATCGCCTCGCGATTTGTCTTCTCCATATAATCTTCATCAAAGAATCCAACCATTTCATCTGGGAAAGTAATTAGTGGAGCAAGGTATTCCATTTCAGACTTAAAACCAGACATTTGATTAAAAATCAGAAGCTCTGGATCGATTAGGAAAGCCCCCATAGCACCTTTTGCATCGGCCACAGTCTTATCATCTGCAATAGAAAAACCAAATGTATATCCAGTATCAAAGTTTGAAGTGAAAGAAAGGAATGGACTTCCTTGCGCTTCAATTGAGTGTTGTTTAAGCATTGTCGTTAAACGAGCAGTTTCGACAAATTTAGAGTCTGCATTACTTGGGTTTGAAGCAATCTTCTTACCATACATCGTCTGTAAAGAACGAAGCCTACGGTTATAAGTCCCTTGATTTCTTGTAAGAATTGTCGACATTGAGCCAAGGTTTGCTTGCTTAACAGCATCCTCATATTCTAGCTCTTGACCATTTACGATTTGTGGAAAAAGTCGATCTCCATAAGTTCCACGATATACTAGAACCTTATCTTTGGCTTCAATAGGGTTTCGCATGCGCTTAAGAATATGATTCCAATACGAATCTTCAATAGGAGTCATTTGCTCCCAAGGAAGATATTTTTCAAGAAGATCTGCAACACCTTTTCGGTCATTACTTTGAATAAGTGCTTTAAGCTGATGATTTTCAGCAGCTTTATCCAGCGCGGCCATTGCATTTTTTCGCGCTGTCTCTTTCGCCTTCATTTCTTTTTTCACAACTTTAAAATCACTTTCAAGTTGAGAGATTCCTTCTTCGATCGTTTTACGATCTTCATCGTAAAGCGCTGAATCACCTAATGCCTTAATTTTTAATTCTTCTAAAGCGATCTTTGCACGAAGGTCTCCATTTTTAGCATTATGTGCAATTTCAAAGAATGAATAGATATTTACGATATTCTTTTTCTCATTAATTTCAGATAGAAAATTGAATAAAAGACTCTTTGAAGATTTAGTGATTGCTTCATTATTTGTTGAACGAATAACTTTTAAAACATGAACACCATTTTCTTCAATGGATGTATCAATTGCAAATGCTTGACCTTCAGGTAAATCCATAGAGTCTAGTGAAATTAAGACGGCCCTTGTTTCACTCGAATCATAAACTCTCTTTTGTAAGTTTACATTGTAATGTGCAACTAGCTCTTCTAAGTTACGGTCAAATAGGTCAGACACCTCTGTAACAGAATTTAAGTAAAGAGCAGGTTGATTACTAATCTCACCATCGACACTTGAGATCGATCGATCTTTTTGCTGACAAGACATTAGTAAGAATGAAAATACTAAAAATAATAATTGAATGCGCTTAAGGACGAGTCCCATTATTCATCTCCGATAAAATACTTGATATTTATCGGCAATTATTAAGAATTTCTTAATTGAAGCTATAAGAGGAACTGTAAATTCAACTACTTAGAAAAGAAATTATTTGCGATTTCCTTCCTGATTTCACTTAATTTCTGGCGGTCATACCAAAACTTAATGACTTCATTCGATAAGATCACCACTCCTTTTTGCGAGTGTGGCTCAATCCAAATTGAAGTACCTGTAAAACCAAGATGACCAAAAGTATCTTTATTGGAATAAATACCTGCAAGAGATGTTTCAGGATTTGTCACGCTATCCCAACCATTAATAAATCGATGATCACTTTCACGATTTGTTTTATTAATTAATTGATAATCATTATTTACTCTTAGAAGTGTTCGGCAAACGCCATCAATAGTTCCAAAGAGCCCAGCATGTGAAACTTTCTGCGCAATAACGAAAGCATTATCATCGTGAACTTCCCCATCAATGATATCTCGGTTTCGACGTCCCGTTGGTACACAGATCTCATCTTCGATATCAAGCCAATGCTTTATTTCTTCATCCCACATTGTTGAAACAAGTTCGTAAAGCCCTTGCTCCTTTTCGATTTCAAGTTGAAGCCTTAGAGCGCCAAAATCAGAATAAAGAGTTTCGCTCTCTTTAATCTCATATGAAAGAATTTGTTCTCTCCAAGTATCGACCGAGAGTCTCCCCCAAGAATTCAAACCACCACGATGATTTAAAAGAAGCTTCATATCTTCAGAGAATAGCTCTGGTTTATTTAAATAAGCAAAACCAAGTGTCAGAGGCTTTGTCAGAGAGGCCAAATCAAAATAAACCTTTTGACCTTTTAAAAAAGGATTTTCAAAAAAAGAAAATGTTTCATACGTACTTTTTTTGAAGTCAATATAAGCAAAAGCAAGGCAGTTAAAATTATAACTGCCAAACTCTGCTTTTATTTTGTTTGTTAATTCTGTAATCGACATTACTTGTTGCGAATCACGGCCTGTGCCGCTGCAAGACGAGCGATAGGAACTCGGTAAGGAGAACAAGAAACATAGTCTAATCCAATTCTATGACAGAAGTCGATTGATTGTGGCTCACCACCATGCTCTCCGCAGATTCCAACGTGAATATCTTTATTGGCACTTCTACCTTGCTCTGTTGCAAACTTAACAAGATAACCAACACCTTCTTGATCAAGAGAAACAAATGGATCATTTGGAAGAACTGATTTTGAAATATATTCAGTTAAGAAACGTCCAGCATCATCACGAGAAAGTCCAAAAGTTGTTTGTGTTAAGTCATTTGTACCAAACGAAAAGAAGTCTGCATGATTTGCAATCTCAGCAGCAGTAATAGCAGCACGAGGAAGCTCAATCATTGTTCCAAGTTTGTATTTGAACTCTTTATCACCTTTTGTCTTATTAATTGTTTCAACAAGAATTTCTCTTAAGATTGATAGTTCTTTTGCTGTTGCAACAAGAGGAATCATAATCTCAGGTCTAACATCAACACCTTCAGCAATAGACTCAAGAGCTGCTTGAGTGATAGCAGTTACCTGCATTGTATAGATTTCTGGATATGTAATTCCTAAACGACAACCACGGTGTCCAAGCATTGGGTTAAACTCGTGAAGTCTTTCACAGCCATCTTCAATTGTTTTAACTTCAACATCAATATACTCAGCAAGTTCTTTTTTCTCTTCATCTGAGTGAGGTAAGAACTCGTGTAGAGGCGGATCAAGAAGTCTGATATTAACAGGCATACCATCAAGGGCCTTGAATATTCCTTTGAAGTCTTCTTTCTGATAAGGAAGAAGTTTTGCAAGTGCTCTTTCTCTTTGAATTGTTGAATCAGCGAAAATCATCTCACGAACGGCAAGGATTCTCTCTGGCTCAAAGAACATATGTTCCGTACGACAAAGTCCAATCCCTTCTGCACCAAATTTAACGGCCGTTTCACTGTCTTCTGGGTTATCAGCATTAGTACGAACTCTAAGTGTTCTAATCTCATCTGCCCAAGTCATAAACTCAGCGAAATCTGCATTGATTTCAGCATCAAGTGTTGGAACCTCACCCTCTATAACTTCACCTGTTCCACCATCAAGTGTGATGAAGTCACCTTCAACATATTTCTTATCGCCAATCATCATCGTGCGATTCTTACTATCAACGAGAATGTCAGAACATCCTGCAACACAAGGCTTCCCCATACCACGAGCAACTACGGCCGCATGTGAAGTCATCCCACCACGAGCAGTTAAGATCGCCTGAGCGGCTGCCATTCCAGCAATATCTTCAGGAGAAGTTTCTTGGCGAACAAGAATTACCTTTACTCCATTTTCATGCATACTAGTGGCATCGTCTGAGTGAAATACAATCTTACCTGCACCAGCTCCTGGAGAAGCAGGAAGACCTTTTGCAATAATATTCTTTGTTGCATCTGGATCAAGTCTCGGGTGAAGAAGTTGGTTAAGTGCTTCAGGATCGATTTGCATAATCGCTTCTTCCTTCGTCACAATTCCTTCTTTCTCAAGATCAACAGCAATCTTTAATGCAGCTGCTGCAGTTCTTTTTCCATTACGAGTTTGAAGAAGATATAGTTTATCTGCTTCAATCGTAAACTCGATATCCTGCATATCTTTGTAATGCTTTTCTAGTTGCTGATAAAGTTCCGTTAATTCAGCAAAAGCCTTAGGCATATATTCTTCAAGTGTTTTTTCATTTCTATTTGAATCATTCTTTGAACACTCGTTAATTGGAGCAGGAGTTCTAATTCCCGCAACAACATCTTCCCCTTGAGCATTTACAAGGTATTCACCAAAGAACTTCTTATCCCCAGTAGAAGGATCACGAGTGAAGCAAACACCTGTTGCACAATCATCACCCATATTTCCAAAAACCATGGCCTGTACGTTTACAGCAGTTCCCCAGTCTCCTGGAATATTATTAAGCTGACGGTACTTGATAGCTCTTGGGTTATTCCATGAACCAAATACTGCTTCAATTGCTAGCCATAGTTGTTCCATTGGATCAGTAGGAAAAGCCTTTCCTGTTTCTTGTGCAATAATTTGCTTATAGACTTTTACTAAATTTTTAAAATCTTTTGCATCTAACTTTGTATCAGAATCAACGCCCTTTGCTTCTTTTAAATCTTCAAGAGTAGATTCTAAGAGTGAATGGCTCATTCCCATAACAACGTTTGCATACATTTGAATGAATCTTCTATATGAGTCCCAAGCAAATCTCTCGTTACCAGACTTCTTGGCAAGGGCCTCAACAGTTTCGTCATTAAGTCCTAAGTTTAGAACCGTATCCATCATTCCTGGCATCGAAACTCTTGCTCCAGAGCGAACAGAAAATAGTAAAGGATTGTCTCCACCACCGAAAGTTTTCTCTGTTGAAAGCTCAACAAGCTTTAAAGACTCAATAACTTGGGCCTTAATTTCTTCATTTATTTTATTAGCTTTTTGATAATCGATACAGGCTTCAGTTGTAACTGTAAAACCTGGAGGGACTGGTAATCCAAGAGCAGACATTTCAGCCAGGTTGGCACCTTTACCACCTAGAAGATTTTTCATGCTTCTATTACCTTCAGTTTTTTCCTTTGAAAACGAGTAAACCCATTTACTCATAACTGCGCTCCTTGCTTAGTATAGAAAAAAGGCCACGAACTTGTGGCCCTTCAAAAAATTTATTTTAAATGTAGATTCTATCTCTTAAATAATTCTTAACTTGATCTAGTGCAATTCGCTCTTGATTCATTGAATCGCGATCACGAATCGTAACAGCGTTATCATCTAAAGAGTCAAAGTCAAAAGTGATACAGAATGGAGTACCAATTTCATCTTGACGACGGTAGCGCTTTCCAATTGAACCTGCCACATCATATTCAGCTGCAAACTCTTGTTGGAGTTCATTAAATAATTTTGTTGCTGGCTCATCTAATTTCTTCGTTAGTGGAAGAACAGCAACTTTAACAGGAGCAAGAGAAGGGTGGAATTTCATTACAACTCTTTCATTCTCTTTATCACCTTCATTTTCAATTCTGAAAGCATCACATAGAATCGCTAGTAGTGAACGATCACAACCAACAGATGTTTCAAGAACGTAAGGAAGGAATTTCTTATTTCCATCAAGTAGATCTGTGTACTTTAAGTTCTTTCCTGAAAACTCTTCGTGTTGGCGAAGGTCAAAGTCTGTTCTTGAGTGGATACCTTCCATCTCATCCCAACCATGTGGGAATTTATATTCAATATCTTCTGCAGCATCCGCGTAGTGAGCAAGCTCATCACCTAAGTGTGGATGCCATCTTAAGTTTTCTGGACGCAGACCATTTGATAAGTGCCAATTCCAACGAATTTCTTTCCACTGCTCCATTGCCTCAGCTTGAGTTCCTGGCTTAATGAAATATTGCATCTCCATTTGTTCAAACTCACGAGTTCTAAAAATGAAGTTACCTGGAGTAATTTCGTTTCTGAAAGCTTTACCAATTTGAGCAATACCAAATGGAAGCTTCTTTCTCATTGTTGATTGAACATTTAGAAAGTTTACGAAAATCCCCTGAGCCGTTTCAGGTCTTAGGTATACTTTTGAAGATGAATCTTCAACTGGCCCCATTTGTGTATTAAACATTAGGTTAAAATCACGTGGCTCAGTGAACTCACCAACAGCACCACAGTTTTGACAAGGAGCTGATGTATCAATTTTATCTTCGCGGAAACGAGACTTACATGCTTTACAGTCAACCATTGGATCGTTGAAACCATCAACGTGACCAGAAGCTTTCCAAACCATTGGGTGCATGAAAATTGAAGCATCAACACCAACGATATCTGAACGTAAAGTCATGGCCTTCCACCACTTATTCTTTAAGTTTCTTTTTAACTCAATTCCGTATGGGCCGTAATCCCAACAAGAAGATAGACCGCCATAAATTTCCGAACTTTGGAAAATAAATCCACGGCGTTTAGCTAGACTAACAATTTGCTGCATGTCCTTAATATTACTTTCTGACACAATGCCCCCTACTATGGTAAATAATTGCACAAAGTATACCTTTTGAAATGCCGAACGGCTAATTATTTTCCCATTAAGGTACACGCCACCTTTTCGTAATATTACTAACTTATGCGTCATTTTTTCTTAAAATTACGATGATTCTGACCAGTTTATAAGTGGTGCCTAATAACGAAACTCAAGCAGAATTAGTAGCTTTTATAATATGAACAAATTAGCGGAAAACTCATTAAAATCAGCACAAACTCTCTATATAAATTACTGAAATCACGATTTGGTGTCGCGTACCTTTTACGCTCGTGCTAAAAACAGGTCATGAAAAAATCTGAAATTCTCGCCCCAGTGGGCAATATGCAAATGTGCCTAGCGGCAATTCACGGCGGTGCGGATGCCATCTATGTTGGTATGCCTGGATTCAACGCTCGTGGAAGAACTCACGACCACTCAGTAAATGAGCTGAAAGAAATGATTGATATGTGTCACCTCTACGGAGTAAAGGTTCACGTCGCATTTAATATTTTAATTTTTGAAGAAGAAATAGCTGATGCTATTGAAAGATTAAATGAAGTCGTGGCGCTAGGCCCTGACGCTTTAATCATTCAAGATATCGGACTTGCAAATTTAGTTCGTCAAATTTATCCAAATCAAGTTATTCACGGTTCAACACAAATGACTGTGACAAACCACGATCACATCGCGTTCTTAGAAGATCTTGATATCAAACGCTTCGTACTTGGTCGTGAAAACTCAATCCCAGAAATAAAAGAGATTAGAGCAAACACGCAGCGCGAACTTGAAGTCTTCACTCACGGGGCGTTGTGTGTTGCCTACTCTGGCCAGTGCTTTACTTCAGAAAGTATCGGCGGACGTTCGGCCAACCGTGGTCAATGTGCACAGAGCTGTCGCTTCTCTTATGAAATGTTTGTGGATGGTAAAAAAGAAGACCTCACGAAACATGGCCGTAAAATGAGCTATCTTGTGTCTCCTCAAGATCTTTGTGGAATTGAAGAAGTTAACGAACTTCAAGACATGGGCATTGACTCTTTTAAAATTGAAGGCCGTCTTAAAGGTCCTGCATATGTGTCGACAGCAGCAGGTGCTTTTAAAGCAAAACTTGAAGGGAAAGAAGTAAGTCAAAAAGAAATAGATAATATGGCACTTACTTATTCACGTGGCCTGTTTTCTGGTTGGCTTCATGGTGTTGACCATCAACAACTAGTAAAAGGTAACTACGGAGCTCACCGAGGAATTGAACTTGGTAAGATCAAGAGAGTGGATCCTCCATATTTAGAAATCGACACTGATCGCGAATTAGAAAATGGAATGGGCGTTGCAATTTGTGATGACAATAAAGGTATTGAAATTGGCTCATCTATTTTTAGTGTAAAAAGAAAAGGAAAACGAGTTAGCCTTTCTCTTGCTCATGATTTTAAATGGAAGCAAGTTCGCCCAGGTATGGATATCTACCTAAACTCTGACCCAAAGGTTGCAAAAGAGAGCGAGTCTCTAATTAGCGATATTAATAAGCAAAAGCGTATACCTGTTGAAGTAACACTGTTAGCAAATGCAGGAGAAAAGCTTACTTATATTATTACAGATGGCCAATACAAAGTTATTAGACAAAGTGATGACTTAGTAGAAGAAGCGAGAAAACCAGCTGATCTTGAGAAAGTTGAAAAAGATGCTTGTGCACTTTCGCGTACTATTTATTCTGTTTCAAAATTCGATTTAAAAACAAATGGTAAGTCTCCTTTCATTCACTCAAAGGCACTTAAGAAATTAAGACAAGAAGCTATTGAAGAATTGAATAGTCAAAGAGTTAGTGTCAAAGCACCAAAATCGCAATCATTTAAACTATCTAAAAAAGAAGTTTCAGAAAACGAGATCACACTAAACTTTCTTCTTAGAGATTTTGATCAGGTTAAGCAAGCATACGAAGTATTGAAAAACTGTGATTTTGAAAGACTTCTAATTACTTTAGATTTTGAATTTGGAAAAGACTATAAGCCCTCATTAGAGCTTCTTAAACAACTACCAAACTGCCAAGTTGGTGTTGCTACAAATAGAATTTTAAAACCTAAAGAATACCATCATTTAAATGTTCTGACTCGATTGGATCCGGATTTTATCCTTTGTCGAAATCTAGGGTCGTATCAATATTTAAGATCAAAGACAGATGTTCAATTGAAAGGAGATTTCTCTCTTAACGTTGCAAACTCTCAAACAGCAAATTATTTACTTGATAAAGGTTTTGAAACATTAACTTCATCATATGACTTAAATGCAAAACAACTAGAAAATCTTCTTGCCAATACTGATGCTGGAAAGATTGAAGTTAATATTCATCAGTATATGCCAAGCTTTCACATGGAACACTGTGTGTATGCAGCATTCTTATCAGAAGGTTCATCGTTTAAGGACTGTGGGAAGCCTTGTGAAAAACATCATGTAGAACTTAAAGATCAATTTGGAAATATGCACTTTATTAAAGCCGATCAAGAGTGTCGAAATACAATGTTCAATGCTATTGCACAAAGCTCAACTGACTTAATTGATGAGTTAATTGCAAAAGGTGTCTCACAGTTTAGAATTGAACTTTTAAATGAGCACGATGACAAACTTAAGAGTAAACTTGAAGGTTATCTAAACTTCTTCAATGGAAAGATTTCAACGAATGAGTTAAAATCAATGTTAGGCACTCAGGAAAAGTACGGAATTGGTACAGGGATGCTAATGAAAGAAGATACTTATCAAGCGAGAAAGAATTAATGGCAAAAGCCAACAAGTGGTTTGTCTATATTATAGAAACTCAAAATGGAAAGCTCTACACAGGTATTACAACTGATGTAGAGCGCCGATTTGAAGAACACAAAAATGATCCGAAAGGAGCAAAATTCACTAAAGCAAACCCTCCTAAAAAAATTCGTTTTACAGAAGAGCACCCTGACCGCTCAAGTGCGAGTAAACGAGAAGCCCAAATTAAAAAATTAACACGTCCCCAAAAACTGACATTAATCAAGAAATCGTAAATATTAATACCTACTAGGGTATTGAATTCTTGTACTTCAATTAGAGATTTTATAAATATCACATATGAAATTACTAATTGCATTTATCTTCTCAAGTATAACTTTTGGGGCCTTCACAGAAGTTCGCTACGATTTATCAACACATAAAGAGAAACAAATTTCTCAAACTAAAAATAAGAAAGTTCTTATTTTTCTTTCACCAAGCTGTCCTTGCTCCCAAAAACAATTTGATTACATAAACTCTCTTGCAAAAAAGTTCAATAACATTGAATTTATTGGTTTTAGTTCTAACAAGCATATAAGCAAAAAGAAGGCCCTTGAATACTTTGATCAATTCAAAATTAACTTTCCAATCTTTATCGATCAGGATCTTAAGTTTGCAAATAAGATGAATGCATTAAAGACCCCACATATTTTCTTATTAAATGAGAAAGAAGAAGTTATCTATCAAGGAGCTGTGACAAATAAGAGAAGCCCTGAATTATCGACGAAATTTTATTTAAATGATGTGCTAACTGCACTCAAAAATAATAAAGAGCTACCATATAAAGAATCAAAAGCACTTGGTTGCTATATCGCGAGGTAAATATGATTAAGACACTAATTACACTACTTATGACAGCTTCAATTGTTGCATGTCCTTACCAAATAGAATCTCAAAACTTATGTGTTGATCTTGAATGGACTAATGGGCCTTTTGATGGAAAACCATCTACATTTGAAGCCGTTGTCTTTGATAAAGATTCACTAGAGAGAGTGACACCGAAAGATTTAAAAGTATATGTATGGATGATGATGGCCAATGGGCATCAACATGGTGGGCCTGCAATCACTTGGTCATTTAATGAAGAGTCAATAATCAATGGAAATGCTAAGTTCTTCATGGGACATATGAAAGGTTACTGGCAAGTTCGCTTTGAATTAGACGGCGACATTACAGCTATTGATGTGGAGCTTAAGAAGTAATGAAACTATTGTCACTTACACTTCTATTCTTACTATTTACAAGCTGTGGAGATTCTCCCTTTTCCGGTGGTCTTAAAGAGTTAGTTAGTGGAGTTGATAATATTTCTAACGAAATACGTTTTGATACGGAGGCCTTAACTATTTTGAGACAGTGGGATAAAGGCCCAATAGTTTACGATAGTTCAACACTTACAATTACATTTAAAGACTCAGCAAATAACTTGAAAGATCCTGCAGGTGAATTCTCTGCCTACATCTGGATGCCAGATATGGGACATGGCTCATACCCAATTACTGTAACGAGAATAGCTACTGGAGTTTATCAACTTACTGATATCTATTTCACAATGGGTGGCCTCTGGGATTTTCACTTACAATTAAAAGATAACGGAAATTTATACGACTCTATATCATGGCCTCTTACACTTTAATTCTATTTACAATTTTCTATACTATTAGCACTTATGCGTCTTCATGCTGTGGCGGCGGAGCAAATATACCTAATATTATTCTTGGCGATCACCAATGGGAGGCAAAAATTAATTATGCCAACTCAGCAGTAACAAGTGAAGCCGGAGTAGATGGTAAGATTCATAATATTAATTCTAAAAATGAAGTAACAGAAACAATCGCCTTAAAAGGCAGTTATCTAATTGATAGCTACTTTCAATTTGCCTTTGATATACCAATCAAAAAAAGAACAGTTGAGTCTCCAACCCAAAGGACGAGTACCACAGAGATAGTCGATCCAAGCTTTCAATTTACTTGGGAGTTCTTACCGGAGTTAACTTATAATCTCATTAAGCCTCGTGGTTTTATATTCTTTAAACAGTTAATTCCAAATGGTAATTCAATATACAGCTATAACGATCCTCTATTGTCAGACTCCCTAAGCCGTGGTGTTTTTGAATCAACTCTAGGTTTTGCATTTTTTAAGGTAGTATACGAATACGATTATTCATTAACACTAGAAGGTCACTACGGTTTTAAAAGAACGATAGACAATAAAGAAGTAGAGCCAGGTTTTGGGTACTCTTCTTCCTTAGGATTTGGTTATAATCCAAATGCAACTATGCGCTTTGGAACTTCTTTAACTTATTGGCAAGACAGTGCCGTTAAGATAGATGGCATCGAAGGTGAAAACAAATACTACCTTTCAACGAGTTTCAATTACTCATATATGTTTACGAGAAGCTCTATTGTCTTAAATTACTCAGATGAAACAATTTTAAATATTGCAAAGAATACAAATTTAGCTAAGGCCTTTTCACTTACATATAAAGTTTTTGAAGATCTATAATAATAAGCTTAGTGACTTATAATGTTCACGCTGCACGTGTTGATGGTAGCAAATATAATTCACTAATTGATTAAGATCCGACTTTTGAATATGTGTACTAACTTTATAATCCGAATACTTACTTGCAGCTACGTTAAGCATTTCGTTTCGAAGGCTCTTTCCCTCTTGCCCATTTACCAATCGTTGCTCTTCGAGACTTAAATGTGAGAAGTGAATAAAGCCACCTTGTTCAATTGAGAGTGACACAAAGTCATTATCACCAATTTCAACACCAGAGACGGCGCATGTTTCAGTTCGAGGAAAAATCCCCAATTCGACCATCGCCTTTACTAGAAAAATAAATAGTTCATGATTAGGATTAAAATCGCTAGCAGTAACTCGACTTTCCAAGCGAAAGATTGCATTTGAAAGAAGTCGAAAAATACCTTCATGACTTTTTTCACTTAAATCAAGATCATCTTTGTGCGTAATCTGTGGAGCAAAAGACTGACAAAGTTCGCAGAAAAAACAAAGAAGGTAGAATGCCATTGGATTATGTGAGATATTTTTATGACACCATTTTTCAACATGATCCTTACTAGTCAGTATTTCGAAACTATTTTTAACTCGGCCAAAGCCAACTTTAAAAAGATAACCAACTTGCAAGATAGAAGATACTTTCCTCTTTCCTCCTCCCTGTCCACCATAGAACATCACAGAAATTTTATTTCCGTTTCTGAGGAGTAAATTTCCAATCAAGTGTTTGTCTTGATATGGAATTTTGTTAATAAGAATGCCTTCTAATTCAACCATAATAATAAATCCTGACTCATTATAAAGAGATAATCACATATCTTGTAGTGAATTCTTTCCCACCACTTCTTCCCCTTTTCAAGAGCTCCAATGTATTGAAATTCCTCTCCAAATCGTCCTCCGCGACCTATCATTTGAAAATTTGTCGATTCATTTGGTTTATAACTAATATAAATATTCTCTATTCCATGTAAATTAACCCCGTGACTTAAGGCGCTAGTTGCAATAATTAAATCAGAGGGTGCCTGATTCTCTCTGACAACAAAATCCTTAACCTCTCCCCCCACGCAATAATCACAAGAAACACCTAATCTTTGAAAGAACTTATTCCAAAAAAAGACTTCTTTTCGTGACGAGCAAAACAGAATTGTTCGTCCCCTCTCAAAGAACAACTGCTCAAAGATAAGCTTCAATAAAAGAAGTGGCCTAATTAACATCCTCTTCTTTTTATACATATTTTTCTTTTGAAAATTTCCGATATTTAGAAAACAAAAATGCCTAAAATTATTTTCAACATCTCTTTCAATCACTCGATAAAGTTCGTCAGTGATTGTCGCACTTAAACCAATCACCTTTGTATTTCCAGAGGAAGAGATTTGATAGAGAAAATCAAGCAAGCGTGGACGAAAAGACTCTCCCCATTCGTAGAAGAGATGAAATTCATCAAGCACAAACAAGGAGTTGGATTTTAAAGCAAACTCTAAATCATCCCGAGAAAGCGACTCCACTGTCGTTAAAAAGATTCCTTTGTCAGAAATATTATTCACAACACAGTCCCTCTCCTTCAAATCTTCCAGTATTGAACGCAGCGGAGAGACAATAATAATCCTTTCAAAGTCCTCTAATAATTGCCAAATAAGTCTTGTTTTCCCCCAGCCCATAGGGGCCATAAATAAAGTGAATGAATGCTCTCTATTGACGATCTGTGACAAAGTTGCTTTAAAATCCATACCCAAGAGGTGCAAGAAGTGGTAAAAGAGTTAAAGCTATAACTCATTAAAATTAAAGAACATGAATTCTGTCATAATTAGAAAAGAGCAAATTCACGATTCAAAAGCTGTTCTCACACAAGAACAGTCGAAGCATTTACTTGAAATTGTAAAAGTAAAAGTTGGCGACGAACTCAAAGGGACAATTCTTGAAGAAGGTCTAACGACTATTACTGTAAGTAATATTAGCGATGGAATTGTTGAAGTAGAAATTGGGCAAGTCAGAAAAGGGCTTCACTTTCCAATTGAGTTGATTATTGCAGCTTCAAGACCTCCTACAATGAAAAAAGTGTTTGAGCACTGTAGTGCTATGGGTGCAAGTCACTTTCATATTTTTAAGGCCATTTTAAGTGATAAGAGCTATCTCACTTCTAAAGTTTATGAGCGCTTTCAAGAACTATCAGAACTTGGCGTTAGTCAGTCTGCTGTTTTCTATAAAGCTCCAACTCTTAAGAAGACTTATCAATATGAGGATATAGAAGCGAAAGGTGTTCAACGATTTATTCTCTCACCTTATGCCACAACAAAGTTAAAAGATGTTAAAATAGATATTGAAAGACCATTACAATTGGCCATAGGCCCAGAGCGTGGATGGACCAACCAAGAAATAACTGAATTTAAAAATCTTGGTTTTGAAGAAATCAGCATAGGTCCTTCAATTATGAGAGTTGAAAATGCCTCAATCGCAATCCTTGGCCACTTAAACCAATTAATGGATAGGAAATAATATGCTTAGAAAAATTGAAAAACTTTTTGATGAACAAGTAAGACCAGCTCTTGCTGCTCACGGTGGTAATATCGAATTAATCGATTACGATAATGATAAACTTTATGTAAAGATGACTGGTGGTTGTCAGGGTTGTTCTGCTTCACAGGCAACGCTTACAGATGGTGTTGCAAGACTTGTTAAGCAAAACTTTCCAGACATAGTAGAAGTTGTGGATGTTACAGATCACTCAAAGGGTGATAATCCGTTTATGTAAAAAAATAGCTCCCAGTCGGGAGCTATCAGCTTATTAAAGTTTAAGCGACTTTAGTATGTTCTTCTAATTCGGACTCGCGCATTCCATAGTCTTCATTTGCATGAGAAATTGATCTTCTCACCCTATCCTCAGTCTCCCAGTAACTTAATCCTGAAAGGATAATACTTCCGCTGGTGGCAAATGCCATGACTGTAGTCACGAGTATAATCTCTAGTAATTCCATATTTGCCTCCTTAATCTAATCATATAGACTTATCGGCAGATAAATGTGGAATACCTCCAAATTCTACTCAATTTTCAATAAATTTAAATACTTAGATTAGAGAATGACCCTTGAACGGGCCTCAAGAATTTGCTCTTTTTTGAGTCTTACAATAGACACACCTTCTTCATTTTTTTGATCAGAAAGAATCTCGCCCCAAGGGTTAATAACAAGGGAGTGTCCGTAAGTGTGAATGCCAGGATTATTTTCACCACTCTGTGCACTGGCCACGACATAACACTGTCCTTCAATTGAACGAGCTCGTAATAGAGTATGCCAATGTGCCTTTCCAGTAGGAACAGTGAACGCTGAAGCAAAAGTAATCAGATCGACCTTATTATCGTAGTAATACTGAAGGAAATTTGGATATCGAAGATCAAAACAAATTGCGATACCAATTTTCCAGCCAAGAATATCAATAATTAAAGGATCATTTCCTGCTGTATAAATATCAGCTTCATTAACTTTCTTATGAATCTCATTTCCCTGTTCATCTACAGTTGTGATGTCACAAGAAAATAAATGGCACTTGTCGTAGCTACCAATAACACAACCTTTAGGATCCAAGTTAATGGCCTTATTATAAATAGCTGTATTACTTTTAAAAGCAACAGAGCCCCCAGCAAGGAAGAGCCCAGAATCAATGGCCAATTGCCTGATGTTATCAAAGTGTTCATTGTCCCACTCCACAAGGTATGGACTTGGCATGCGGCCATTTGAGATTGAATAAAAACACTCAGGCAGGAAGGCCACTTGGGCCCCCGCTTCTTTTGCCTGAGATAAGTATTTTTTAATTTTTTTTAGATTCGATTGATAATCGAGAGATGAAGAAATTTGAATATTGGCGATAACCAATTCATTCATTAAATTTTCTTTCCGATCGCGTAGTAAGTGAATCCTTCCGCTAAAACTTTTTCTGTTTTAAATAAGTTTCTTGCATCAAAGATGATTTTACCATTTAAGCGCGAAGAGATTTCAGTAAAGTCAGGAGTAGAGAATTCTCTCCATTCAGTTACAGTAACCATAGCGTCACATCCACTTAAACAGTCATACTTATTAGCTACTTGCTCAATAGATGAGTGATACTTTTCATCCACAGCTTTCATGAAGTTTGGTCCACCTTCAGGATCGAAGAAACGAATCTTTGCACCAGCATCGATTAGGTCCTTTGCCATATAAATTGCAGGAGACTCACGAACATCATCAGTATTTGCTTTAAATGCTACACCCCAAAATGCAAAAGTTTTTCCACTTAAGTCTTCACCAAAATGCTTTTTGATTTTTGTTGCCATGTAAAGTTTTTGCTCATCATTTACATCTTCAGTTGATTCAATGACTCTTAGAGTATGCCCATGTTCTTTAGCTGTATAAATTAAGGCCTTCACGTCTTTTGGAA
The DNA here is from genome assembly GCF_047085455.1 of Halobacteriovorax sp. RT-1-1. NCBI lineage: Bacteria > Pseudomonadati > Bdellovibrionota > Bacteriovoracia > Bacteriovoracales > Halobacteriovoraceae > Halobacteriovorax > Halobacteriovorax sp. RT-1-1. Next base: position 662,496 of record NZ_JBKIXZ010000001.1, on the reverse strand, counting down.
AACATGATCCACCATAACCAGGGCCCGGATATAAGAAGTGTGGTCCAATTCTTCGATCACTTGAGATTCCTTGGCGAACCTCATTGATGTCTGCACCAAGAGTGTCACAAAGTCTTGCAATGTCATTAATGAAAGAAATCTTAGTCGCTAGAAAACAGTTTGCCGCATACTTTGTCATCTCTGCTGAAAGATTAGACATCATATAAATTGGGTTACCTTGTTTTACTAATGGCTCGTAAAGCTCTTCCATAGCTTGCGCTGCGTACGGGTCGTTGTGACCGATAACTACACGATCAGGTCTCATGAAGTCTTCAATTGCTGATCCTTCTTTTAAGAACTCTGGGTTATTTACGATATGAAATTTCTTGTCAGTATTTTTTGCAACAATCTCTTTTACTTTTTCACAAGTTCCAATTGGAACTGTTGATTTAATAACAATGATTGCATCATCACTAATATTCTTTGCTACATCTTCGGCAGCTTGAAATAAATATGAAAGATTTGCACTTCCATCATCTCCAGAAGGAGTTCCAACCGCAAGAAAGATTGACTTAGAATCTTTTACTGATTCAAGACCTGTTGAGAAAGTTAGTCTCTCTGCTTTAATATTTCTTTCTAGTAGATCGTTAAGTCCTGGTTCAAAAATTGGTGATTCACCACGTCTCATCATTGCAACTTTATTTTCATCGATATCAACACAAGTAACCTTGTGACCGATTTCCGCAAAACAAGTTCCACTTACTAAACCTACATATCCTGTTCCAATAACTGTAATTTTCAAGCTTTTATCCTTTTTAAAAATTGGTACTAGATTAGCACCTTTTATGCTAAGTTTTAAGTCTAAATAAGGACTTCAACAGTATGCTCAAGGCGTCATTCCAGACAATTCTCAAAGTAGTTTTCGCAATTGCTATCCTGACATGGCTTGCAAAGTCAGACAAGCTTGACCTTGGGCTAATAAACAAAGTACTTGAAAATGGTCCATGGGCCCTGATCTCATTTACTCTGTTAGTGTGTGGTTCATTTATTGCAGCTTTTCGCTGGTCACTTCTCCTTAAAACAAAAAGTGAAAAGATTCATATAAAGAAAATTTATCCAATTAATTTGATTGGACAATTCTTTTCCACTTTTCTCCCTGGTGTTGTAACTGGTGACTTCTTAAAACTTCTCTATGTTAGAGATTGTGATCGAAATTTAAAAAGATCATTTCTTTTAAGTACTGCACTTATTGATCGAATCATTGGCCTTATTGGCCTTTTAATTGTCGGTGGCTCCTCTTCGATTTATTTTTATTCGGAACTGATCGTTTTATCACCAAAGGTAAAACCTCTCATTTCATTCAATATTATGCTTCTACTTGGTGCACTTGGTTTTGTCTTAGTACTCTTTATGCCGGTAAGAATTAAAAGACATGTCATTGAATTAATAAAAATTCTACCAATTGTTGGAGATAAGATTGCAAATATTACTGAAACGTTTTGGAAAATTGGTGAAAGTCGAAGCGTGATATTAAAATCAATTGGCCTCTCAGTGATAGTCCACATCTTTGCAATTAGCGCTTTCTGGAGTTTAGTTCATTCTTTCCTAGATACAAATATTGGAATTAAACAACTTTTTAGTATTATCCCTATTGGGCTGATTTCAATAGCTATTCCAATATCTCCTGCAGGAGCAGGTGTTGGCCACCTTGTTTTTGAAGAGCTCTTTAAGGCACTGGGACAAGATAAAGGTGCTTCATTTTTCAATCTCTACTTCTTAGTAGCAATTTCAGTGAATCTTCTAGGTGTCATTCCATACGTTCTTTGGAAAAAGAAGCACACCTTCAAAGAAGCTGAAGCACTTGAAGAAAATTAAGTAAATTAGTTAAAAACAAAAATCTTTTTAGGATCGATATGGCCGTACTGACGCCACTTAGTCTTTAAAGCTTCAATCCTTAAAAGAAATTGCATATCTCTTTTACGATCATTTAGCTTTCTGACTTTCTTAGATTCCTTAACAAGCGGCCCTCTCGCATCATAAGGAAGAACAGAGATATCATCTAATAACATCGTCTTTCCTTCGTGAGAAATTGTTCGAGCAATGAATAAGTCATCTTTTACTAGTTGTAACGTAAACTCATTCTTAGGAATATAGAATTTAGTATTATGTAGAATGTCTTTAAAGACATGCTTTTTAAAAAGATTTTGTCCACGGTATTCAAAAAGAGAATGATTAATACTTAACATTGAATCTTTTTGATTTTCTTCAATTGAGATTTCATTAACAAATTTCTTAATAAGTGGCCCATTATCATCGAAGTCACGTTGAGTGATATACCAGTAAACGAATCCATTCATACGAGATTCGTAATCCTCATCCTCTTCCGATAATTTCCCAGCAAGCTTAAAATACTCTTCTTTTGCTGATCTTAATTTGTCATAGTATTCATTCGACGAAAACTTAGTTACAGCATCGTCTAAAATACTTCTCAATTCTTCCATGTTTATTTTTTCCCACCACTACTTTCTTCATCAACAGCAAGAACGGCCAAGAATGCTTCTTGTGGAACTTCTACGGATCCAACCATCTTCATTCTCTTCTTACCTTCTTTCTGCTTTTCAAGTAGTTTTCTCTTCCTTGAAACGTCACCACCGTAACACTTAGCAAGTACGTTCTTACGAAGTGCCTTTACAGTTTCACGAGCAACAATTTTAGCACCAATTGCAGCCTGAATGGCAATATCAAATTGCTGACGATCAATAATCTTTCTTAATCGCCCTACAAGATCACGACCCTTATAGTATGCATTATCAACGTGACAAATAATTGATAGAGCATCAACTTTCTCACTATTTAAAAGGACATCAACCTTAACAAGTTTTGAGGCTTGATAACCTTTGAACTCGTAATCCATCGATGCATATCCCTTAGTGTAACTTTTTAACTTATCATAGAAGTCAAAAACCATCTCACTTAGTGGAAGATCATAAGTAACCTGCACACGCTCTTCAGTAATATATTTCATATCTGTCTGAATACCGCGCTTTTCCTCACATAGACGAATAATCTTACCAACAAACTCGTTTGGTACGTGAATTGAGATTGAAACAACCGGCTCAGTAATTTCTTCAAATTTTCCAGGCTCAGGCATTGTTGAAGGGTTTTCAACATCAACAATCTCACCGTCATTCATCTTAACTTTATAAGACACAGAAGGTGCAGTTGAAATTAAATTTAAACTAAATTCACGCTCAAGACGTTCTTGAATAATATTCATGTGAAGTAGACCAAGGAATCCACAACGGAAACCAAAGCCTAGTGCCTGAGATGTTTCAGGCTCGTATGTAAATGAAGAATCATTTAGCGCTAGTTTTTCTAGAGCATCTTTTAATACTTCATAATCATGAGATTCAACAGGGAAGATACCACAGAAAACCATTGGCTTTACTTCTTCGTATCCACCTAAACTTGGCGTATCTTTCTTCTTAGCATTAACAACTGTATCCCCAACCTTTACGTCACGAATATTTTTAATACCGCAGATAACCATCCCAACTTCACCGGCACCGAGTTCTTTTACCTCAGTAAAGAACGGAGTGTTCACAGCAAGCTTAAGAACTTCATATTCTTGATCTGAATTCTTAAGATAGATAATATCTTTCTTATTAATCGTACCTTCAACCACTCTGAGTAAGAAGATTACACCCTGATACGGGTCAAACCATGAGTCAAAAATTAGACCCTGAAGATCTTTATTTGGGTCCCCTTTAGGACAAGGGATTTTTTCAATAATCGATTCAAGTAGGTCTTCTACACCAAGTCCTGACTTAGCTGAAACTTCATCAGCATCTAATGCTTCAATACCAACAACATCTTCAATCTCTTGCTTTACACGTTCTGCATCTGCGTGAGGAAGATCAATTTTATTAAGGACAGGCATGATTTCAAGATCATTTTCCATGGCCATATAAACGTTAGCAAGAGTTTGCGCTTCAACACCTTGAGAGGCATCAACAACAAGAAGAGCACCATCACAAGAAGCAAGTGATCTTGAAACTTCATATGAGAAGTCAACGTGACCCGGAGTATCGATGATATTTAGGTAGTAAGTCTGTCCATCGCGGGCCTTGTAGTTCAATCGAACAGTTTGTGCCTTAATGGTAATCCCACGCTCTTTTTCAAGCTCCATATTATCGAGAATACGATCAGATTTCTCGCGATCAGTAATTGAACCTGTTTTTTCAATTAAACGATCCGCAAGAGTCGATTTCCCGTGGTCAATATGTGCAATAATGGAAAAATTTCGAATTAGTTTCCTATCAATCATTGTATCTATAACTCCGCTAAATTCCACGAATCATAGCACATATTTCTAGGGATAACTATATTTTCGAGAGTTTTGAGGCACCTAAATACTTAAGATGCCTGAACTTCTTTTGACATTACCATTAAGTAATAATCTAGTGACGAGTCGCGTCCACGAATTGGAATTACTGACGCATAGCCTTCGTAAATATATTCAACTACTTCCTCGATATCTTCATGAGACTCACCTGCTTCATCCCCTTCGATATCAACCTTTACAGAAATCTTATCTCCAATCTCTTTATCTGATTTAGCTGAGTCATCGCGCTTAGCGATTTTGATTTCCTGGTTTTCAATCTTAGAACGACGCTTAATGGCAAGTTCATATGTTTCAATGATGCACTGAGGAATAATTGAATCTGTCATCACTTTACCAATTGTATCTTCTGATTGAACCTGAAGAAGTTGGTAAATCTGATTATTCATATACATGAGCTCACCCTTGGCATTTGTTAAAAGAACAGGTCTCTTAACCATATTGGCAAGTACATCAAACTTTCTATTCTCTACAATAATCTTATCTGCACGTAACTCTTCAAACTTTTTGAAAGAGTGAATCATCTTATTCATCTCTTGAGCAATCTCTCCAATCTCGTCATCTTGCGAATAGTAGATCGAAACGTCGAAGTTACAATCTTGTAGCTCTCGAATAGCATCTTTAATCTTCTTAAATGGTAAAGCAATTTTACCAGGGATAACTAGACCTAAAATAATCGTCCAAAGAAATGCAATAATTAGAGTAATCATCATCTTGCGTTTAGTTTCGTTGATGATTCCTTTAATTTTCTCTTCTCTTTCCACATTCTGATAATACTGAATGTCTTGAAACTCAGAGAATGCATCAAGAATTTTATCGGCCAGCTCACCTATGGAAGTCATTCCGATATTATTTCGATGGAATAGAGAAGCTTTACTTAGAATAACCTTCAATGAATCGGTATAAGAGAGCATTTGTCCAATAATCTTTTTAACCTCTGGTTCATCGTAGTGAGTATCAAGTCTTTGAAGTTGTGATGTAAAAGACTCACAAAGGTTTAGAATTCTTTCCACCATCTCTGGAGTTGGTTTTTTTGTGAGAATCCTTCTTTGATTCTTTAAAATCGCAACCGCTGAAATCCTAACCTCGTCAGTAATAAGAGTTACTTTATTTGAACGATCAGTAATCGACTCAATTTCTTTATTGAGGTTATTTAAATGATAAAAAACGATGAACGCTAGAAGAATTACAACTGCTGCTGCAAATGAAAAACTCCAGGCGACTCGATTTCTTAGTGATAAATTCAAAATTATTCCCCTTTATGCGACGTCAAAGACTTATGCATCCTCAAGATCAGCAAAAAGTTTATTAAAATTCTTTTCACTTCCAACTAGAACAACGATGTCATCTGATTCGATAATATCCATCGGCATTGGACAATCGTTAATTTCCATACGATAAGCAGACTTACCGTCTTCAGTGATATATGGAACCTTCTTTTGAAGGGCAACAATATTAAGTGAATAGTTTTGACGAATCTTACTCTCTACCAGGGTTTTTCCTTCAAATTTCTTTCCAAGCTTAAGCTCGACAATAGAATATCCGGCCGCAAAGTTATAACGCTGAAGAACGTGAGGAGCAATAATCTTAGAAGCGACGATTTCCCCCATCTCCTCTTCAACTTTAATAATTTCAGAAGCACCAATTTCATGAAGAACGTGCTCGTGAAGTTTTGAAGTAGCACGGGCAATTACACGACCTACACCAAGCTTTCGAAGCATTGTTACGGCCATAATCGACATCTGAATATTGTCACCAATGGCAACAACCGCAGTATCAACGTCAGAAATATTTACAGATCGTAGAGATCTTTCATCAGTAACATCTAGTGCAACAGCGTGTGTTGTACGGTCTTTAATTTTATCAACGAGCTCATCATTCTTATCAATAGCAATTACCTCGGCTCCCTTTTCAAAAAGTCCAACCGCAGTTTTTGCTCCAAATGTCCCTAGCCCGATAACAGCAACTAGCATATAAAATCCTTTATCTAATTTTAACCAATCATTATTCGTCCGTCAGGGTAGTCTAATTTACCTGAGTATTTCTGTCTCTCACCAATTGCTAAGATTAGAGTTAAAGGACCAATACGTCCAATAAGCATCAGAATAGAAATTGCGACTTTCCCTGCGACTGTTAAAAATGGAGTAACTCCAAGAGTGAGCCCAACTGTTCCCCCTGCACTTAGAACTTCAAAGAAAAGTGGTAAGAAGTTTTGATTTGGCTCTATTTTCATCATGATAAAAATAAATGATGTTGAAACGACAATAGAGATGAACATAAGTGCTGTTGCCTTAACAACAACAGGTCCAGCAATTTTGCGATCAAACATCATAACGTTTTTATCACCTTTTAGTGTTGATATAATAGACTGAACAAGAATAGCAAGAGTCGTCGTCTTAACCCCACCGGCCGTCGAACCTGGTGAACCACCGATGAACATAAACATGGCCATCATATAAATCGTATACGAATGAAGATTCGTCAGAGGAATCGTGTTGAATCCCGCAGTTCTAAGGGTAATTGATTGGAAGACAGAAATCTGAATTTTCTCCCAAAGATTATAGCTATCGAGAGCACCAAGAAACTCTCCAAAGAAAATAAAAATTGCACCACCAACAGTAAGAGCTAATGAAGTTATAAGAACAACTTTAGTGTGCATCCCTAAACGAACAATCGTCTTCTCTCTAGTGACAACTTCCTTTAATTCCTTTAGAGCAATGAAACCAATTCCTCCAAGAGAAATAAGAATTGCAATAGTTCCGTGAATTAATGGATTAGTAGCATAATTTTCAAGAGAGTTATCAAATAGAGCAAAACCAGCATTACAAAATGCAGAAACACTATGGAAGAATCCGTAGTACATTGCCTGGCCAAATTCAAAGCCTTCGAAAGTGAAACCAATCGTTAAGATAATGGCCCCCCAAAGCTCAATAATAAAAGTATATTTAACAATATTGATAATCATAGCAAAGAGCTCTTCCAGAGAAGAAACATCGAGAAGGTCCTGCATGATGATACGATCTTTCATCTTCATCGATCGACCTAGAACAATGGCCATAGAAGAGTAAAGGGTCATAATGGAAAGACCACCAATTTGAATTAGTCCTAAGATGACCAATTGTCCGACCACACTAAAACTCGTATTCGTTCCAAGGGTTGAAAGTCCTGTAACACAAGTTGCCGAGGTTGCAGTAAAGAGGGCATCCACAAAACTGATACTTACTCCATCTGCAGCAGAGAGAGGAAGCATGAGTAATAAAGTCCCTGCCATGATAACCCCACCAAAGGTGAAGAGAACAAGCTGAGCAGACGTTAATTTGATTTTACTAAAGAGCGTATCAAAACGATTCTTATACTCTCGATTTGTTGGCTCTCCCCCATCATCATATAAAGATAAAATAGTCGAGAGTAAGTGCGCGCTGGCGAGCAAATAGGTAAACTTTAAATCACCCCAAGTAATGAGTGTCGGTATAAATACGAGTAAAGAAAATGAATATCGACGAAAAAAGTCTTCACCATTTTTTGCTTCAATCATGTTCTTAATAACCGTTAAAGCAATGGCAATTGGGACTACCCAAACCATTAAGTCTAGGGTATTCACGATAAACTTTTGATTCCAACTGGCCGGGATCTTCTTATTATCGTAGAGAGTGAATAAGAGGATAAAACTACCGTTGAAAAAAAGTTCAAACAGGAATGACAATTTTTGTAATAATGATGCCATATTCTTTAATAATATTACTAATTTAGCTAAGTTGATACTTATAGCAGATTGAGACATATTTTCCTATGACTAAAAAGAAGAAACCAAACAAAGAGATCAAGTTTCCAAAAACTTTCCCAATCGATTTCAAAGTCGAACACCTCGACTCTCTTGGTCAAGGAGTTTCAAAATCAAATGGAATTGCTTTTATTCAAAAAACACTTCCCGGAGAAGAAGGAAAGGCCCTTGTATACAAGTCTAAGAAAAGTATTCAATTTGCAAGCTTAACTGAATTAACTAAGAAGTCTCAATTACGTACTGATTCTGAATGTCCTTACTATAGCGAGTGTGGAGGTTGTCACTTCCTACATACTAGTTATGAAAATGAGATTGAGTTTAAAAAGAAAGCTTATCTCGACAACTTTAGTCGCCAATTTAAAATCGACTTAAGTGAATCTCTGATTATTCATAAAGCAGACGAACGCTATAAATATCGAAATCGTATTCAACTTCATTATAATAAGAAGGACAACTCTCTTGGCTTTTTTAACGATTCAAATTCTAAAATCATTACAATTAAAAATTGTTTAATGGCAAATGATGACATTAATAGTGAATTAGCAGTGCTTCATGAAGACTGGCAAAGTGATGCAAAAAAAAGCAAAGGCCATGTTGAATTATTTCAACGAGATGGAAAAATTTTAAAAACATTTGATTCCTACTACTCAGCGGAAGGGTTCTTACAAGTAAATCCACCGATGAATGAACGCCTATTAACACTAGTTAATGAATATATGAGTAAAGTCACAAGTAACTCCTCTATCACTGTTGATTTATTTGGAGGAAGCGGAAATATTACAAAAGCACTTTCACATCGTACTGTTGTCATGGATGCAACTCCGACTAAATTTATCAAGTTACAAAATAAAGAGCATCAGGAATATATTGAATTAGATATCTACCACCACACGGCCATAAAGAAGCTAGAGGAAATGGCAATTACAGAAATTGATCTTCTTGTAATTGATCCTCCTCGAAGTGGACTTAAAAATATTGATGAATTCACTAAAATCCTAAAGCCAAAACATATCGTATATGTCAGTTGTAATAACCAAACTCTGGCCAGAGATACCCATAAAATTCAATCAGAATATCGTATTGAAGAGTCGCACATGTTCGACTTTTTTCCTGGTACCCGACACTTTGAATCAGTTATCTTCTTTGCGCATAGGTAACGATTGTAAGTTCTTAGATTAACATTGTAATGGGCACTGAAAGCCATTACAATTAAAGAGTATATTCTCTTTTTAATCTAACGTTTTTGGTGAAATGATGAAACGAACTACAGTTACTTTTCTATTTGCAACATTAATTGGAATCATGACGACTTCATGTTCTTCGAATCAGAAAGCAGAACAGTTAAAGAAGGCAGAGCTCTTCTATACATATGGTACTCAAAAAATGATCGATAAGGATTACTCTCAAGCACTTGAAGCTTTAGAGAATGCGAATCAATTAAATCCTAATGATACAAAAACTTTAAACAATCTTGGTCTTGCATACTACTTTAAAAATAGACCAGAAAAAGCAAAGTTCTACTTTAATCAGTCGATTAAAATAGATAATAAAAACTCAGACGCTAGAAATAACCTTGCTTCAATTTATTTCAAAGAAGGTGATTACAATAAAGCAGAAGAGCACTACAAAATTGTTTTAAAAGACCTTATTTATCGCTACAACTATCGAGTTAAGTACAACCTATCTCTTATAGAACTTAAGAGAGGAAACAAAGATGCAGCAGTTAAGTACCTTCAAGAAGTTACTGGCTACACACTAGACTATTGTCCTGCTCCTTATCAATTGGCCCTAATCTATAAGAAAGATGGAAATATCAAAGAGGCCATCAAGAACTTAAATATTGCAACAACAGGTGAATGTAAGAAAGAGATTGCACCAAAGTTTGAACTTGCAGAAATTTATCGTTCTCTTGGTGAAGCTAAGAAGGCACTACCTCTTTACAACGAAATTATTGAGCAGTTCCCAAGAACTGATTATGCGAAAAGAAGCTTAGTAATCAAGAATAATCTAATGAAGAATGTTTATTACTCAAACAAATTTGAAACTGATAATTTATAATTAAAAAGGCGTAATAATGGAACAGGAAGTTGCAAAAGAAGCCCAAAACCTATCTCTAGGAAAATATCTCCAAAAGGCCAGAGATAAGAAAGATCTAAGTATCGAAGCAGTAAGCAGACATACTAGAATCAACCTAACAAACCTTTCGGCACTTGAAGCGGACGACGTCGAGCGATTACCTAATATCGCTTACGTAAGAGGTTTCGTTAAGACACTGGCAAAAACTTATGACATTGATGTCGAAGAAGCAACAAGAAAGCTTGAAGAGCTTTATGGCGAAACTGCAAGTGAACAGATACAACCGCTTGAAGCAACAGACTTCCCTCAAGCAAACGTAGAGAAGAAGCAGGATCTTGTTAAAAAAGAAGTACAGATTTCGGACTCTCTAAAATATAAATTACTAGGTGTTGTTGCGGCCTTCTCTATTGGTATTTTTATTTTTATTAATCTTGATAAATCCAGAGAAGTAGATACTGGTGAAGAAACTAAAGAAGTCGTTGTCGAAGCACAAGTGTTAGATGAGAACACTCCGCTACAAGAAGAAAGCGTTGAAGAGACAGAAACAACTTCACAAAAAGCAACAAGTGAAGATGCTACTGAGCAAGTAGAAGAAGAGACAAAACCTGAAGTTATCGTTGAAACTAAAAAAGAAGAAAAGCCAGAAGAAAAAAAGGTAGAAGAAAAAGAAGAAAAAGAGCTTAATTTCTACAATCTTCCTTCTCCACTCTTTGCATTCAAGGATATCTCAGAAGATGAGAAGAATGAGATTATTCCAGCAAATATCAGAGCTGCATTTGAAGATGGAAAACAAAATATTTTTCTAAAAGCTATGACTGGTGATTCTTGGATTGTTTATCAAAGTGATGAAGATCCAATCAAAAAGTTCACGCTTAAAGAAGGAAGGTATCTTCTAATTAAGGGTGATAAGATTCTACTTCGCCTAGGAAATATTGATGCTCTAAACGTATTTTATAATGGTGAACTACTAGGTATGAATTCTCGCTCAGGGGTCAAAAGCTTAGTTTTCCCTGTTGAAATTGCAAAAGATTACAAGTTACCACTGTTTATTTTTGATAAAAACGGTGGTGTTCAAACATCTAAAGAATATTTAGAACAAAAAGAAAATTCTCAAAACTAAGAATTCCAATCTAATTTTTTATAATAACTAATTCCAATAGCTCCTGTGACTACCGCTGGTAAGAACAGGACTAATGGGATTGGTAAATTACTTTTCTTAGCAACAGACACACCAGAGAAATAAAGGGTGTAATAAACAATCGTTACCAAAAGAGCTAATGCACTAGTATTACGAGTTGCACCTCTCCCCTTTTTTACACCAAAGACAAAGCCTAAAAGAGCAAAAACAATACATTGAATAGGTATCGTAAAACGTTCCCAATACTCAATATTTCCCTTTCTTATATCATCTTCTAGCTTATCCTTTATCTTCTTCGTCTTAGTATTTTTTAATTGGCCCTTTAGCTTTCTAATATGTCTTCTCAGCTCGTTAGATGACATCATACTTGCCTTGTTAACACTCGAAAAACTCTGACCTGTTACTATTGGATATTCATACGTTTCAAATAGAATTTTTTCTACTTCATGGCCTTCTTTATCAATAGAAATAATACTTCCATTGAAAAAATCAAATCTAATATTTAAACCACTTGAGTCTCCATCAGACTTTGGCTTATTCAAGACTCCTTGTTTGGCCATAATTACTTTATCAACACCATCTTTAGAAGAGATTCTCAAAAAAACATTTTCTAATATCTTTCCATCATCCTTCACATCTTCAGCAAAAAGAATTACCCCAGGAATCTCTGTAAAAAATTGTTCTTTTTTAATATCTGTCAGAATTCCCTTTGATCCAAGTTGCTTAAAAGTATTCCTGAATATTTTCTTTGAAGTAGGAATCATATTCGTATTTAAAGAAACGACAGAGACAGCAATAAGAATTGAGATAATAAAATAAGGAGAAAAAATTCTGTGCTTATTAATTCCCATGGCCCTCAATGCAACAATTTCTGAGTCTTCACTTAATTTATTTAGTGTATAGATCATTGCAAAAAGAATCGATAACGGAGTCGCCATTGGGATGAAACTAATAGAGATATGGCCAAGAATTTCTAAAAATTGAAAAATTCCTACACCTTTTTTTGTCACAAGCCTCATGAATTTGAACAGTTGTGTCGTTAAGAGGAAGGCAACAAAGAAAGTAAGACTCATCGCAAAAGGGACAATAAAGTTTGACGCAAGGTATCTTTGAAATATCTTAGTTGGGATTAAATCTTTGATCTTTTTGACTGCGTCCATGAAAACCCTTAGCGACTGTTGTCATACTTTGTCTTTTTGTATAGTTACTGCTAGTTTATACCCTCTTAAATCACTTTGAAACCCCCTTTTAAGGAGCAAATATGAAATTCACTTTGAATTTAAATTCTAAAGAAAATTCAAGTGCTGATTGTTATGTAATTGGTGCTTATTCAACAAAAACAAAAAAAGGTAAAAAAGAAGTAGAAACTGTAGCTCTTACAGGTTGGCCAAAAGAGCTTAAAGCTACTTTTGAATCAATGAATAGCTCAGTTGATTACAATGGTACAAAAGGTACTACTTATGCTTTCAACCACTATGGTAGCGACGTATTAGTTGTTGGACTTGGTGACAAAACTAAAGTTACAACTGAAGACATTAGAAAAGAGTTAGCGAAAACTTATAAACTTGTTTCTAAGTATAAGAAAGTTGCTGTAGCTTTTGATACGTTTACTTTTAAAACAAAAAAAGAAGAGTCTCTAGCAGTTCTAGTTGAAGCTTTTGAAATGTCTGCTTATAAATTTGATAAGTATCTTTCAGAATCAAAGCCAGCTGCTCTTAAAGAAGTAATCATTGATACTGCTGAAAAAGCTGCAAAGAAGAAAGACTTTGATAAAGTTATCAAAGATTCACAATTTGTTACTGAGTCGATCAATGTTGCACGTGACTTTGTTAACGAGCCACCAAACGTTCTACGTTCAACTGAATACGCAAAGCGTGTTAAAAAAGATGTTGAAGGTATCGCAGGTGTAAAGTGTAAGATCCTTGGAAAGAAAGAGCTTAAGAAAGAAAAAATGGATCTTTTCCTATCTGTTAACAACGGTTCTGCATACGATGCTCAACTTGTTCACCTTACTTATACTCCAACAAAAGCTACTAAGAACATGAAGCACATCGCTTTCGTAGGAAAGGGTTTAGTTTTTGATACTGGTGGATATTCTCTTAAGCCAGGTGGATCAATGATGAATATGAAGTTTGATATGGCAGGTTCTGCAACTGTTTATGCTGCATTTAGAGCTGCTGCTAAAATGAAACTTCCAGTAAAAATCACTTGTATCCTAGGTATGACTGATAACGCAGTAAACGCTGATGCAACGATGCCAGACTCAATTGTAAAAGCTAGAAATGGTAAAACAGTTGAAATCCTAAACACTGATGCTGAAGGACGTTTAGTTCTTGCTGACTGTCTAGACTATGCTTGTGATCTAAAACCAGATGCAATCATCGACGCTGCAACTCTTACTGGTGCTTGTCTAGTTGCTCTTGGAACTGAAGTTTGTGGTCTTATGTCAAATGACAAAAAGCTTTCTGCAAACCTTCTTAAAGCTGCTGAATCAGCGGATGAGTATATGTGGGAACTTCCAATTATCCCTGAGTGGACAAAAGACATGAAAGGTACAATCTCTGACCTTAAAAATATCGGTGGTTCTTCTTTTGGTGGTACAGCTAAAGCTGCTGCTTTCCTACAAGAATTCATCAAAAATGATATTGCTTGGGCACACCTTGATATCGCAGGTGTTGGTGACTCTCAATCTCACCTACCATACTGTCCACCAAAAGGTGCTTCAGGAACTGTGATTAGATCTCTTGTAGAGTTCTTAAAGCAAAACTAAGAAGTCATCCCAGTGAGTAGTAACGCAATTTTTAACATTGTTCTATATGCGCCAGATATTCCCGGAAATACCGGGAGTATAGGGCGTACTTGTATCGCTCTTGGTGCAAGACTTGTCCTTATTAAGCCTTACGGATTTGATCTTTCAGAGAAGGCCGTCAGACGCGCGGGACTTGATTATTGGAAATATGTTGAAGTTGCAGAATACGAAAACTGGGAAGAATTCATAGAAAATGAAAAGCCAGATGAAGAAAATCTTTTCTTCTATACAAAGACGGCCATAGAAAATCATTTCTATGGACGAAACTACACTAAAGGCTGCTATCTTGTCTTTGGTTCAGAGACAAAAGGGCTACCAAAGCATATCTTTGATAGCTACCCTAATCGTTTATTTTGTCTTCCAATGTTTTCAGAGCATGTGAGATCGTTAAATCTCTCAAACGTGGCCACGACTGTGGCCTACGAAGCATTAAGAGTTATTCAATATTAAAATTGATAACCCATACCAAGTGTAATTCGATATTGATCTAGCTTGATATCTTGATTAGCAATCTCAAGACTACCATCAGCAAGATAGTCAAAAGCTAGAGTTATATCCATCCCCGCTTCACGATATCCAAAATCCATAGAAGTATAGATTTGTTCAGATGATGAGTTATTAATATCAAGTTTTCGATATTCAATACCTGGAGTAACATAGAGATATTTTGTATAAAGAACTTCAAGATCGAAGTTAAACTTCATTCTCTTATAATCACCTGAAGCGTATCCATTATCTCCTGACTCATATTCAAAATCAGTATCAAACTCTAAGTTACTATGTTTTCTTGTTCCACCAATAAAAAATTCTTTTCTTGTTCCACGATTAAGCTCTTGGCTTTTTGTTTTAATACTAAGACCAGCTTCAGCAGATAGAACTTCATCAAGATAGCCACCAGCAAGTGTTAGATCAGTGTAGTAACCATGCTTTTTTGAATTTGGCTTTACGTATTTATAGGCTCCACCAAAGCTTACACGATTAATATTAAACATAGTTGAAGCTTCAACTTCGAATGTATTGATATTTTTATTTTGAAGGTCTCTTTCAATATTTCTATATCCAAAACCAAAAGAAACTAAATCAACAGGTCTAAATCCCATAAGAAGAACAGCTTCTCTATTGTGGCCAACCTCTGTGATAATTGGCTGAGTCTGTGCAAATCCAACATTGTCATTATATGAAAACTCTGCTGAAAATACACGGTTCCCAAAAGCACCATTAATGTCAAAGTCTGAACTATCAAGAGTGTCAATATCCTGAATCTCTGCACTTCCGCCTTCGAATTGTGTGTTAAAGAATTGTCTACGATCATTTGCTACGGCCATTGAAGAGCTATGTCTCGTTTTACCATCTTTAGAGATCTCAGGCATAACTCGATTTGCAAATGCAGTTGATGTTAATAGTAGTGATAGTCCAAAAATTTGTCTTTTCATAATCCCTCTTAAATAATTTGATTTTATTCTAGAGGATATAAAAAGGGAGGTCAAAACCTCCCTGATATTTAGAAGAAATAAACTGCGTTTACTTTTAAGTTCAGATCTCCACCTAGAAAGAAATCAACACCTACAGTCGCGTCAATTTTATCCTTACGATAACCAAAATCACCTGAAACAGCTAAGTTATCGAATTCAAAATCGTAATCCACGATATCCCACATAACACCTGGAGTTACGTAGTATCGATCTTTCACTAAAATTTCAGCATCACCAGTTAGAGAGATAATATTATCAGAGAAAATATTTAAGCCATCAGTCGATGAAACAGAAATATCTGCATCGTATTCAACTTTATCAACGATCATTGTTAAACCACCAAAAAGATTTAACGTATCATCACGCCCTAGATCATCTGATGATAATGAATAAGTCATTCCCGCTTCCCAAGTCATCTTCTTATTCACTTGACCAAGACCTGCAGTTAGAGAAAGAAAGCTTCCATCAACAATTACTAAATCTTGAGAGTTATAAGTTACAGAACCACCCACAATAAAGTCATTCCATTTTGTTGAAGCAGCAAGTTCAACGGCCATATCTTTTGCATCTGAATCAAAGCTATTGAAGTCAATTCCAAGACCAATGGCCAAGTCATTTGATAACTTCATCCCACCTTTTGCATTAATTGAATTATAGCCATCACCAAAATCAAGAACACCTTCTGCTGAGTAGTTCTTATATGAATATGCACCAAAAGCTGCAAGTCCTGAAGTTTCTTCAGTATCTTCGATCATTGCACCTGCAAATTTTCTCTGCTGAGTCGAAACTGCAATTGCAGAATTATTAAGAGTTTTTCCATCACGTGAAGTTTCAGGAACTATTGTATTAGCAGCTGCTGATAAAGTTAGTGTTGATAATAAAATAGTACTTAGTGTTTTTTTCAAAATTACTCCTTTAATTTTAATAACTTGAAAAAGAATTATAGGAGAAAATTAAAATAAAAAAAGGGAGGCCAAAGCCTCCCCATCTACATATAAAATTTATAAATAAATCTTAGAATTTATAACCAACGTTAAGATTAAATCCTAAACCATCAGCGTCGATACCTTCTAACTCACCTGTTGAGTAGCTTAGTCCAAAAGTAGTATCTAGACCATTTGCTCTATAACCGAAATCTGATTTTACACCTAGAATTGATGTATCTGAGTCAGCGGCTTTTGGTAATGTAGTACTTAAGTGATAAATACCTGGAGTGATATAGAAAGTTGGACCTACTAAGAATTCTGCATCAAGAGAAATTTCAAGTTGAGAATAGTCGTTGTCTGTTGCACGGTTTTGTAAGTAATCACCGTACTCATAAGTAAGTGATCCATCTAATTCAACATTATTTACAATCATAGTCCCATTGGCAAATACACCTAAACGAGTATCTGTTAGAACAGCGTCGTTCCCTTTAGTTGTATATTGAATTCCTGTCTCCCAAGAAACAGATTTATCTTGCTTACCAAAAGCAAGAGTAAGAACAGTGTAGTCACCTTCTGTTAAAACAGCATCTACCATATGATGAGCAAGTGAAGCACCTAGAGTTGTTCCATTAACAACAATTGTTCCACCAGCTTCAATAATAGTGTCGTCAATAGTATCTGATAATTCATCTACAGATAGTCCTAGACCAAGAGTTAGGTTTCCACCAGTTCTAAATCCCATTAGTAAATTAAGTTCTGCTAGATCTTGCTCTGATCCCATAGCTTCCATTTTATTTTTTGCATAAGAACCTTCAAATGAAAATGTATCAGTTGAAACTGCACCAAATAAATTTGTTACTGTAATATCAAGATCAATAGAAGGTGTCGTATCAGTTTCAAGGGCCTGAGAAGTATATTGACCAGCAATGTAGCTTCTTTTGTCTTGAGAAACAGCAAGTACTGATGTGTTTTTTGTTTTACCATCACGTGAAATTTCTGGCATTAATACATTTGCGTATGCTGATGTCGAAAGTGCTGCTAGAGCAACTGCACTAATAAACTTCTTCAAATCTTCCTCCTTGAAGCAATAAAATAAATATTAAGAAATATTATACTTTAAATTAAATTAATTAAAACAAATATCCTACATTTAGTGACCAACCAAGGCCATCATAGTCGATATCGTTTTCTTCACCGACAAAGATATAGCTTGCACCGATTGTTGCATCTAGTCTTTTTGTGCGATAGCCGAAATCTGTTTTAAGTCTTACGTCAGAAGTATCACTTGAGACACCTGGCGCATTTTCGGCAGAATAATTTATTCCCGGAGTAATATAGAAGTTTGATCCTAATAGGAATTCAGCATCAAATTCGAAGTATAGAGCATTAAAGTTATTTCCATCTGTCGTATTATCTTCATCTTTTAAGTAGTTTCCAAATTCATATGTAAAGCTACCATCAATTTCAATACCGTTAACAACTTTAGTCATGCCACTAAAAAGAGTGAATCTCTTACCAGTTGTTAAATCATCAGTGCCTTCAGTCTTTAGTTGCACACCTGCTTCGACACTATTTTTAGAATCTTGTTGACCAAAGCCTGCACTTAGAACGAAGAATCCACCTTTCGTTGAAGAAGTTTTGTTTTCGACGAATTCAACAGAACCTCCTAAAACCTTGTCATTAACTTTAAGACTTCCACCGGCAGAAATAATACTTTCATCTGTTGAAATATCTAATTCAGACTTTGTGTAACCAAGCCCTAAAGTTAGCTTCTTATTTACTTGGTATCCGCCGAGAAATGAGAAGTTGGTTGCATGATTTTTAGAACCTTCAATATCGAAAGTAGGTATATCAACAGTTAACTGTCCATTGAATCCATTTGAAGAAAATCCACCAAAAACACCTGGAACAGTTTGTTTAATTTCAACTACTGGAGTCGTATCACTCTCTACGCTTAAGTATTCATACTTAGCCGCCGCAAAATTTCTCTTTTCTTGCGATGATGCAATAACAGACGTGTTTAAAGTTTTACCATCACGTGAAATTTCAGGAAGAATAAAATTTGCAGTTACATTAGTACTAATAAGTGAAAGTACACTTAGACATAAGATATTTTTCGACTTCAACTCGAACTCCTAGGGCGTATGAATATTTTATTAGATTATACAAAGAGAAAAGGGAGATGAAAATCTCCCTTTTTATGACAAATATTTGCTTAAAGTCAGTATTTTAAAATAAGTAAGCTACATTAACTTTCCAACCTAAGTCATCAAAGTCAACAGTCCCTACTTCTCCAATAATTGCATAGTCAATACCGAATGTCGCATCAATTCCGTTCATACGATATCTAAAGTCTGCAGAAAGATCGAGTTGCTTTGTGTCTGTTCCATCATTATCAATAAGTGTATATTCAATACCTGGAGCAATGAAGAACATCTTATGTAGCATAAATTCAGCATCAAAATTTAAATGAAACATAGAGTAGTCACCACCAGCTGTTGTGAAATCTCCAGTTGTGTAATCAATATCACCATCAAGCTCTGTGCTATCTAATACAGTAGTCATTCCCGCAAAGATTTTTGTACGACTAGGAGACTTAATAGCATCATCTTTCTCTTCAAGATCAAACTGAAGTCCCGCTTCCCATGACATATTATCTTTATTTGAACCAACACCTAAGATGATACGATTATGAGAACCATCTATAGTTCCATTATCTTCATCCACAAGACTAAAAGACCCACCAATAATTAGATCATTCATATTAAATGAAGCTGCTATCTCAATAACTGTATCTTCACTATCAGGATCTGTATCAACCATTTGATAGCCGATACCGAGAGCAAATTGATCTGATAACCTGAAGCCTGCTTTGATATCATATGTATTACTATCAGTATCAGTAGCACCAGTATCAACATTTCCAAAATTTAGATCTGCCTCGATTGACATCATCTTATTTGACCAAGCTCCGTAGAGGTCAAAATTTGTAGTTTCAATATCAGCGACACCATCTGGTTCTAAGTTTGATGAATTATACTCGGCTGCAACAAAGGTTCTCATCTCTTGTGTTACTGCAATTGTTGAATTATTTTTTGTTTTACCGTCACGTGACGTTTCGGGAACTATCGTATTCGCAAACGCTGTCGTTGTAAGCCCAACTAGAGTTGCGGCCATAAAGATATTCTTCATTTATTCCTCCATAAAAGTTGTATATGCAAATTTTCAACTAAGATGAAAAAAATAAAAACTTAATTTAATTTAAAAAAAAGAAACTTAGAGGGGTGCAGTTTTTATATTTACAACTAAGAGCTTCATTCAATAATGAGCTACTTAATTTTGCAAAGACCGTACCCGAAGGCTCCCTTCGTGGTCGCCTCTGGGTTGAATTGCGTCATCCGCTCCTGCGGATGGCCGCAAACAAAAAGGGAGACCTAAGTCTCCCTTCACGTATATTCTAAATTTTAAAATTAAAATTAGAAGTTGTAAGCTACGTTAACTTTCCAAGCCATTGAATCGAAATCAACGTTGTTTGACTCAGCCATAACAGCATAGTCAATACCAAAAGTAGCATCGATTTTGTTAGCTCTGTAACCAAAGTCAGCAGATAGGTCTAGTTGGTTAGTTTCAGTACCAGCTACGTCTTCGCTTGAGTAGTTAAGACCTGGAGTGATGTAGAACATTTTCCCTACTAGGAATTCTGCATCAAAGTTGAAACCTAGAGCAGTATAGTCACCACCAGCTGAAGTTACATCACCAGTCTTGTATGAAAGATCACCATCAAGTTCGATGTTGTTAACAACTTTAGTCATACCAGCGAATAGACCAATTTTTGATCCAACGTCTAGGTCAGTATCTTCTTCCATATCGTAAGTAAGACCTGCTTCCCATGACATATTGTTTGCGTTTGAACCAACACCTACAGTAAGAGTGTTGAATGAACCATCAGTTGTACCTTGCTCATAAGAAGTGATTGCAAATGAAGCACCAATTACTAGGTCATTCATGTTGTATGAACCAGCAATTTCAAGTTTAGACATATCAGTTTCTGGAGTTGTATCTTCACCCATCATTGTGTAACCAAGACCAACAGCAAATTGCTTATTGATTCTGTATGCAGCTTGTACACCGTAAGAATCGTTATCTGTATCTGCATCTTCACCCATGTTGATGTCTGCTTCTACAGAGATCATTTTGTTTGACCATGCACCGTAAACATTCATGTTAGTTGTATCAACTTCTTGTGCACCAGCAGTATCAGCTTCTGTAGTTTTTGAGTTATACTCACCAGCTACGAAAGTTCTCATTTCACCAGTTGTAGCGATAACTGAAGAGTTCTTAGTTTTTCCATCACGTGAAGTTTCTGGAACGATTGTGTTTGCAAATGCTGCAGAAGAAAGTACTGCCATTGCGATAATACCTGTCATTTTTTTCAAAACTTACTCCTTGTTTTGTTTTATTTAAACTAGCGTTCTAGTTCGATTTAAAAAAATAATTTACTAAATTATACCCTTTTTGTTTTTCTGTGCAATTTTTTTTTACTTTTTTTTAAGAAAGGCCGTGGTTACACTTCCACGGCCTTCTGTATACAATCAAAAATTTTAATTAGAAGTTATACTTAACTGCAAATCTTGTATAAGCATCATCATTCATTGATCCAACAAGTGTATCAACTGCGATCTTATTCCAAGTAAGTGTTGCACCTAGGTTAACATTAGTTGTGTTTTCCATTGATACTTCACCGTTTGAAAGGAAATTACCACTATAAGAACCAATACCAGCAGCCTTAAGACCAGCAACGTCTGATCCAAAAACTGTAGAACCATCTGTACCAACTAGTAGGATACCTAGGTTTTTAGAGTCAGCTTTACCATATAGAGATTGCTTAACAGATCCTCTTAGAGTTAACCAGTCATTAGCTTTTGATTCAAAACCAATAATTAGAGGAATATTGATTGTACTAAGCTCTGCTTTTTGTGCGTACTTAAGTTCAATATCAATTTTTGTTAGTTGAGCTCTAACGAATACAGTTGTGTCGTTAGAAGCAGTGTATTCCTTACCTGCACCAACATCAAATCTAGTGAATCCACCATCAGTTGTATTTGTTGCTGCAAGAACTGGAACTGATGCTCCGTGAGTTTGTTCCCAATCAAATTTCTTAACAGATCCGTAAACTTTAAGATCCTTATTGAAAGTATAAGAACCACCAAACTGCATACCAAGTTGACCATCAAACTTGTTACCTGTTGCTTTATTTTCTGACTCAGACTGAAGAGATACGTTTGCATATGCATCCCAGTTATCTTTGTTAACACCAAATCTAATTGCCATTGCAGAATCTTCTAATTCGTTACCTGCAGAGTTTTTCTTTTCAGCACCAGCATATAAGAAGTTAACACCCCAGTTAACACCAGCTTGTCCACCAAAGAATAGATCTAATTGGTTATCAGCAGTTGCTAGGTAGTTACCCGCTGAATCACCATCTGAAGCAACAATTCTAAGAAGTGCAGAAACGTTTGACTCGTTTCCTAGGAAAGCACCATAAGTAAACTTTCCGTGCTTCTTAAGGAATCCACCTTGAGCCTTTGGGTTTTGGTCAGTATCGAGAGTTGCGTGTTCAGCATCTACTGCTGCAGGGTTAGCTGCTGAGTAGCTAGATACTCCATTGTCACCAAATTCATATACAACCATATCTCCATAGTTGTTTACAAATGAAGCGTTAGTGAAGATATAACGATCATCCATTGTGTAGTAGTTGTCTTCAACTTCATCACCAAGAGCAAGAAGTCTTGCTTTTGTAGCATAAGCACTTGTGCTTAAAAGAGCTAAAGTAGCGGCACCTAAAAATACCTTTTTCATATTCCTCTCCTTGAGTGAGTAAATTCCATGAGTTCAAAAAGTAAACTCTTATTAAAAAATGTTAGTTCTTAAATTTTCGAAGGAGATGGGATGAATGTCAACACCCTGAAATTGCTAAAGAATTCGCAATCCCAGGGCTGATATAAGTATTTTTTATTTTATTTTTGCTTGGACAGCGATTCCTCTTGCGAGAAACTTTGACGACATCCAGGAATCTACGAACGTATCATTCTTTGTCGCCGCCTGCTTCAAAGGAGCGTTAAAACTAAAGAAAATAAGGTGATCTTCGTTTAGAGTTCCATCCTCTATTGAAGAATCGTCAATATCCGGACAATAAGAATAGTCTCTTAAAACCACACGCTCTTTTGACTCATTCTCATTAAAAGCGTCAAAATTCTTGGCCAGGTTTTTCTTCAGAAGATTGATTTTTTTAGAAATATCTTCCTCCGTGCTCTCTTCTTTATCGACAAAAGTAACAAATTTGGCCGTTTGAGCATATCCTTCACTTTCAGATTCACAAATCTCACCGATAAAGTGTCCCCAATCGTGCGTAAAAGATAATGGAAAGAAATAAGTTTGCGACTCTTCATCTTTTGTAATTTTCTCTTTTAAGTCTAAGTGAACATAAAGAGAACATGGTGTCGATGTACTTTCACAAAATTCAATGAACTCGCTTGAAAGTGTCTTCTTATCTTGAAAGAGCTCTAAAAACTTAGCAGGAGACTCTCCCCAATATAAATTTTCACATTCAATAATTAGACCATTTGTTAGGCATACTTTCCAAAATGCTTGATCAATTAATTCTTCAGGAGTTGTACGATAGATTTCTTTAATTCTAAGATTAAAACTATTAGTTTTAATTCTCTCTAGAAGTCCTTCTTTACTAAGCGATGGAAGAAGTTGCGATGGCGATAATTGAATATGATTATCAATATAACTCTCTTCCCCCCACAGTAGTGGCATCGGCTTTGTACGAGATCCAAACGGGTGAAATTTAGAATCTTTGTAAAAACATGAACTATTGATTGGTGTCTCTTCAACAAGTCCTAGATCTTTTAAGATTGAAATATTTCCTTCACCGCGGATTAGTGACGGTCCCATTAGCTTGAAATTATCTTCAGTTACCTCTTCTTCAGAAAGAAGCTTTACACTTGTTGCATCTAAATTATTTAAATGATCGAATAGATCAATTGCAAAGATATCACTTCCAACAATCAAATTTTTAATGAATGTCTTCTCTTCTTGTTTTACTTCAACTTTTTTAAGTTTAAGAATATCGCTATAGGCCATAGTACCAAATTCCTTGTGTGTTGTGTTTGGCAATACAATAACGTATTTTTTTTGGAATTAAAATAGCGAAACCACGCATTAAAGCGTGGTTTCAGGTAATTTCACTATTTTTTTCTTACATTTTTAGATTATTTAATGACGAGCCTATCGCCTGCTCTAATTTGTCTCTTCTTGATAATATTTAAATTTGAAACAATTAGAGTATCAAGGCTTACACCTGTTTTACGTGATACAGACCATAAAGAGTCTCCACGTTGAACAGTATAGTATTGAGTTGGATTATTAATTTTCTTTCCACGTTGTTTCGCTAATCTGATGCGATTACTATATTTTCTTTTTCTTACAACAGACTTACGAGGTTTATCATAGAGATCTGCGTACATATTATCTTTCTTACTCTGTCCTATTCTAAATGGCAGTGTTACGTAAGATCCGCGCTTAACTCTTGAACGATGTGATTTGTAATCATCGTTTAACCAAGTAAGAACTTCTTTATCTTTAATTTTAAATTTTTGAGCAACATCACTTAAACGAGTTCTCTTACCTCGTACACGATACTTTTGAAAAACATCCTGGCTAGCGACGTAATTCTTTTCAGTACAACAACTTGCCCACTGCTCTCTTTTTCCAACAGGAACTCTTAACGTGTAAGTTTTGTGTGTTGGTGGCGTGAACCATCTTTGAATCTCTGGGTTTAAGTAATGAAGATCATCAAATTCAATATTTAAATCTTTTGCAATTTCGAATAAGTCCGCTCCACCAGGAACAGAGATTTCTTGAAAATCCAGTGGTTCATGCCAATCGATCTCTTCAAAACCAAAAGACTTTAAGTTCTTTCCAATAATAGCTAGCGCCATAATTTTAGGAACATAATTCTTTGTTTCTGGTTTTAAATAACGGCCTTTTCTGATTTGCCAAAAGTTCTTTGTACGATAGCGACGAATCGCACGAGACATCTTTCCTTCACCAGCATTATATGATGCTGCAGCAAGCTCCCAAGAACCAAATTGATTAAAGAGTTTTCTTAAATATTTTGAAGCAGCAATTGAAGACTTGATTGGATCACGTCTCTCGTCAACATACCAGTTAACTTCAAGTCCATAACGACGACCTGTATAAGGCATGAACTGCCAAGGCCCTACCGCTTTTGCCCACGACTTAGCTTTTGTTTGAAATCCAGATTCGGCCATTGCTAAAAAGATTAAGTCTTGTGGTAGACCATTATCCTTTAAAACTTTAGAAAGGATCGGAGCATACCTTCCAGCTCTTGCAGAATATCTCTCAAAGAAGCCACGGCCACGTGTAGTAAAATACTTAATCCATTTCTTAACTGCCGCATTGTAAACAACAGGAATATCAAAATAATTATTTTCTAAATTTAAATGCTCAGCTCCATATAGGAAGTAAGTCTTAAGTTCATGAGTTGTTGGATGTTCAATCTTTGCAGAACCAACAATCTGATCATTCGAGAACTCTGCTCCGTGCTTTGCACTACGAGCGATGATTTTTTCTTCTGAGTATTCCGCATCTGCTTCAATTTCAGCATCTGTTTCAACAACTTCAGAAATGTCCTTCGGGCTCGGGACATCTTTCTCAACAGAGATACATGAAAAGAGCAGTTGGGAGGTTACCAGTAAAATTAATCCATTAATTCTCATCGATCTTCCTTAACTATATGTGCGTATTTCGTTTTCATAAATATTCGGGAACCCAACTTTGGGGTTCCCATATTTTTTCAAATTGTCGTGTCTGAGTCAACGAGGAAAAGATTTTTTCGGTTAAGTACAGTACTGAATTCAATACTTTATATTGTTTACTCTTTATTTTTCAGCATAGAATCAACAACAACTGTTCCCATGGCGTCACCAAAGACGTTAACTGCAGTTCTGAACATGTCCAGAATTCTATCCACAGCTAAGATAAGACCGATCCCCTCAATAGGAAGCCCGACAGCTGAAAGTACGATCGACATTGTAATTAGCCCCGCACCAGGAATTGCTGCTGCTCCGATTGCCGCAAGAGATGCTGTCATAAAAATAATAATCTGCTGAGTTAAACCTAAGTCAAAGCCATAAGCTTGCGCAATGAAGATGGCGGCGACTGACTCATAAAGAGCAGTTCCATCCATATTTACAGTTGCACCTAATGGTAAAACAAATTTTGCAGTATCTTTATCAACGCCTAAATTTTCTTCAACATTCATCATCGTAATAGGTAGAGTTGCTGCTGAAGAAGCAGTTGAAAAAGCAGTAATAATAGCTGGCCCTACACCTTTTAAAATCTCAATAGGTGAAGTCTTTCCGCGAATACTTCCAATAATCAGAAGAAAAATACCATGACAAATCAATCCTAGAATTACTGTCAGCATATACTTAGAAAGAGATATAATTGCGCCAAAACCAGATTTAGCAAGAACCCCTGTCATAAGAACAAAGATTCCATAAGGAGCTAAGCTCATTACTCCCATTGTTAGTTTATTAGAAAGAGATTCAAGAGAACCTACTACTTTAACAAATGGTTCACTATCTTTAGGAATAAATAGCGCAGTCATTCCCATAAGAATTGAGAAGACGATAACTTGTAAAATATTTCCATCGGCCATTGAACCAAATGGATTCGTTGGAATTGCACCTAGAAGAACTTCTTTGATTGAAGCAAACAGTGACGCCCAACCACTTGAACTACTTGCAACTTTCGACTGCATTGCTTCTGAAAGGCCATGAACTCCAGCAGAGCCAAGATCAGCACCAACACCAGGATTGATAAGATTTACAAAAATAATTCCAAATAGAACGGCAATACAAGTTGTAATGAAATAATAAGCAACGGCCCTTACCCCCATTCTTCCTAATGATTCTGGTGTTCCTAAGTGGTACATCGCCATAAAGATAGATGAGAAAACAAGAGGGATAATCACCATTTTAAGAAGAGAGATAAACGCATCTCCTATAGGAGAAATAAATTTTACGTATTCACCCTTTCCAAAATAATGTAACAGAAGACCCAAAATTAATCCGAGTACCATTGCAATACCAATCTTCTGCGCTTCCTTCTTTGCTGCTGGTTGCATTAAATTCCCCTTTTAACTATAAAAATTCAAATCGTTTAAAATAACGTATGGTAAAAAAAATTCTTAACAATATTCTAACTTGTTCATTTATTCTCTTATCATTTTGCATATTTATCAATCCGGCAAAAGCTAAGGTGGAAGAACCGAATTACGACTTCACCTTTGATAAATTCAAACCATTCTATCCTGGACAAAAACTGTCAGATATAAAGAATGAATATAAAGCAATCAGATTAATCAATGACAAGAAACCTCTAGCAACTTATGAAATTCAAATTCGCCATCAGAGCTACTTCTTTCCTGTTTTTATTCATGTTAGAGATGAAGTCGTTTTAGATTTCTACGCAAGACTTCCAAATTACTTTCTTCACAATACTTTTCATCAATCACTAATAAATCGCTATGGTAAGCAGGATAAGTTTATCAATAATGACGGCACGTCAGTCTATATTTGGAATGATGAAGCCGGATTCACAATTACATACACAGGAGCATGTACAATTACATGCTTCCCGATATTTATTCATATGATAAAAAAAGATGATGTGAAGAATAAGGATTCTTTTCTCATTAAACTTTTAAAAAACTAACTTAACTCTTTTGCAACATCGTTTAATGCAAATTTGTAACACATAATATTTTTGGCAAGAGTGGCCAGGGCCTGTCTTGTTGCCATTGGCATTCCATTGGCACCAAAGTAAGCCGAGTGAATTGCTAAAAATGCCTGTGCATCTTCAAACCTCATCTTAACAGGGCCCAACTTATTAAGAGGATCAAGCTTTATAAAGATCTCTGATTTTCTCAGTTTATATACTTCACTCATCGTAAATATATTCTGATTACGATAATCGATATAAATAACTTCACCTTTAACATCTGCCATACGGCCAAGAATAATTCCCTGCTTAGTTTTTCTTCCCCATAGGCCAATAATTCCCATAGGAGCTAAAGCCCAAGTTAAAAAGCGATTGATAACGACTCGGCTTTCAAATTCTCTTTCGGTGTGACCAAATTCTGGAAATGTTCCCATTAGCCACTCATTTGAGGCCAAAGACAGAACAATCATCGCCATATTCTTATAGCGATAAACATTGTATCCAGGTTTTTGTACGATCGACTCCTTCCCATACTTGTCATTGTCAAAATTTGATCTAATTTGGGCGGCTACCATCGGTGTCGCTTCATCAATAGTCATGACCTTGGCCAGTTGATTTGACGCTATATTTTGTTGGGCCAGCTCACTTTCTTTCTCACCCAGCTCAGTAAAATTCATAATTTGTAAAAATCCTGCGATTTCCGGATCGAACTCCGCAATACGCAGCCTAATATAAACAGGCAGCGCCTGCTCCTTAGCATATTGATAATATGTGTATTTTTCAGTACTTACAGATTGCATTATCGCCTCCATTCAACTTAATTTTTCGGTATTTTTTCCGACTAAATAAGCTCGAAGTGGTTTCCGCTTAGCGCTAGGCAAAAAATCCTCAAATAAAGGAGTGTAATTGCGTCTTAGTCCTTGACAACAGGCCCAATTATTAATAAAAATCCTAGTTTCATAAAGTTAATTTCAGTCCGAGGGAAAAAAGAGTTAGCGAGAACTATCGAGCAACCCCCAAAGGCTGCCTTTCATTAGGAGAAAGTATGTACGGAGTAGTAGAGATCTCAGGTCACCAGTACAGAGTAGAAGCTGGTATGACTATTGATGTTCAGAAGTTAGAACAAGAAGCTGGATCAACTGTAGAATTTGATAAAGTTCTATTTGTTGGTGGTGAAAGCGCAAAAGTTGGTGCTCCAACTGTTGCTGGTGCTAAAGTTGTTGCTGAAGTAGTAAGACATGATCGTTCAAGAAAAGTTATCGTTTCTAAAAGAAAGCCAGGTAAATACATGAAGAAGAACGGACACAGACAACACTTTACAACTTTAAAAATCAAAGAAGTTAAAGCTTAATTAATTATCAATTTTAGGAGTTAGATATGGCACACAAAAAAGCCGGTGGTTCAACAAGTAACGGTCGTGATTCAAACCCAAACATGTATGGTGTTAAGAAATTTGGTGGTGAAGCTGTTGTTCCAGGAAACATCATTGTAAGACAAGCGGGATCTAAGTTCCACGCTGGTAAAAACGTAAAAGTTGGAAAAGACTTTACTCTATTCGCTACGAAAGAAGGTAAAGTACAATTTGGTTTCTATAACAAGAAGAAGCAAATCGTTTCTGTTGTTGAAGCTTAATTAAAATTACCATTTTACGCTATTAATTAGTTGTAAATATTAAAGGGAGCCTATACATAGTGCTCCCTTTTTTTATATAAGACCTTATTATGAAATTTATCGATGAAGTTAAAATTACAGTAATTTCCGGAAACGGAGGAAACGGATGCGTAAGCTTTCGCCGCGAAAAGTATATCCCATTTGGTGGACCAGATGGTGGTGACGGTGGTGATGGTGGTAGCATCTACTTTGAAGCCGACGAAGGAATGAACACTCTTGTTAACTTCAGAGGTAAAAAACATTACCGCGCCGAACACGGACAGCAAGGTGGTGGCCGTCAAATGTGTGGAGCATTTGGTGACGACCTCACAATCAAAGTTCCTGTTGGAACAATTGTTCGTAATGCAGAAACGAATCAAGTTATCGCGGATCTAACTGATCACGGTATGAGATTAATGGTTGCACAAGGTGGACGTGGTGGTCTTGGAAATATTCACTTCAAGACTGCAACTAATCAGGCTCCACGAAAAGCAACTGCAGGAAAAGAAGGCGTAGAACTTGAAGTAGATCTTGAACTTCGTCTACTTGCTGATATCGCACTTGTTGGATTACCTAATGCTGGTAAATCAACACTTATTTCTTCAATCTCTGCAGCAAGGCCAAAGATTGCAGATTATCCTTTTACGACTCTTGAGCCAAACCTTGGTGTTGTTACACTTGGTGAAGATGACTCATTTGTTGTTGCCGATATCCCAGGGCTAATTGAAGATGCCTCAGAAGGAAAAGGCCTAGGGATTAAATTCCTAAAACATATTGAAAGAACAAAATCTCTTGTTCACCTAGTGGATGTTTCTTGGTGTCTTGATGAATACGAAGCGTTTGAACAATACGTAATTATTCGCCAAGAGCTTGGTCGCTATAGTGAAGATCTTTTAAATAAGAAAGAGCTAATTTGTTTAACAAAAATTGATGCTATGACAGATGAAGAAATTAAGAAGTTCCAAGACTTCTTCGAGGCACAGGTTGATAGAAAGTGTCTTCCAATCTCTTCAGTATCTGGACTAAATATAGACTTACTAAAATCTTTAATGCTTAAAACGATAAAGGACTAATCAATGTCACAAAATGAATTTATCACGAAAAACGTAGATGAAATTGCAGATAATTCAAAGCTTGAATTCCCATTAAATATTGCTATGGCGAGTGCTTGGATTCTTGGTAACTTTAAAGGTGTTAACCTTAAAGTTCTTGATATGAGAAAAACAACTGCACTAGCAGATTTCTTCGTACTTGCATCAGCAACAAACTCTTCAATGGCAAATGCAATGTCTGATGAGATTGCAAAACAAATGAAAAGAAAAGGTCAGACGGTAATCTCTAAAGAAGGTCTACACCAACAAACAGATTGGATTCTAATTGACCTTGGTGACATTATTGTTCACATCTTTGATGAATCAGCTCGCGAAGCATATGACATCGACAATTTATGGTCTGTTCCATCAATTGAAATTCCAAATGAGTACTACTACTCTTCTGAAGAAGCTGGAGCATCTACTGATTCAGATAAAGGTTACTTCTAGTAACTCATGAAAGACAATCATGTTATTGTCATTGGGAAGTTAAAAGATAAGCACCTTATCGCGCTTGAAAATGAATACCTTAAGCGTATTAACTTCCCAAAACTTCACATCCATGAGTGTAAAGGTCATCAAGAAAATATTGATCTTGAACTTAAGGAACTTCTAAATAAAGTCGAATCCATAAAAGCAAAATTTGGAAATCAACACGTAGTTGCAATGACCGAGCATGGAAAAACTTGCGATAGTGAGAAGCTTAGTAAGTATATTTATGATGTTATTGAAACCCAGCAAAAAGGTGTTTGCTTTCTAATCGGTGGAGCAGCAGGCTTTCCTAAAGAGTTTTTAAAGACAGTTGATTACCAACTCTCCCTATCTCCTATGACTTTTCCACATAAGATTGCCCGACTTGTTCTAATCGAACAAATATATCGAGCTCAAACGATCAAGCAAGATCATCCTTATCATAAAAACTAAATATTAGTTTGAAACACCAATAGCTTTCTTAATACGACGTAAGTTCTCTTGAGCGATAGGACGAATCTTAGCAGCACCTTGTGCAAGGATAGTATCGATCTGTGATTTATCGGCCATAAGAGCTTCATACTTTTCACGCATCGGTGTTAGTTCACGGTTTAGGACCTCAAAAAGTTCAAGTTTAGCGTGGCCCCAACCAATTCCTTCTTGATAACGTTTGGCCAAGGCATCTTGTTCTTCTGATGTTGCAAAGAATTTATAGATATCAAAGATTAATGATTCGTCAGGATTCTTTGGAGCCTCAGGAGGAGTTGAGTCTGTTGTGATTTTATTAATCATTTTCTTAAGCTTCTTCTCTGGAACAAAGCATGGAATATGGTTTCCATACGACTTACTCATTTTACGTCCATCTAGACCTGGAAGAAGTTTATTTTCGGCCTTGCTTACAATAGCTTCAGGAAGAGTAAGAAGATCACCAAATTTGTGATTAAAGCTTGAAGCGATATCTCGCGCAATTTCGATATGCTGTAGCTGATCCTCACCTACTGGTACATAATCAGTATTCATAAAAAGAATATCTGCGGCCATAAGAACAGGATAAGAAAATAGACCCATATTAATACCAAAGTCTTCATCGCGATTTTCTTCAGCATTCTTATCTTTCTTTGCTTTATATGCATGAGCGCGATTCATTAATCCCTTTGAAGCAAAACATGAAATAATCCAATTTAGCTCTGTAATCTCTGGAATATCACTTTGCTTATAAAGAATTGCTTTATTTGGATCAAGTCCAGCAGCTAGCCAAGTCGCGGCCACTTCATAAATATCATTTCGAAGAATTTCTCCATCGTGAATAGTTATAAGAGAATGATAATCAGCAATAAAGAAGTAGCCTTCCATATCTGATTTATTAACATTATCAATAGCAGGTTTAATTGCACCGATATAGTTTCCTAAATGTGGCATTCCTGTTGGTTTAACACCTGTAAGACAAATTTTCTTTTTACTTATGT
The DNA here is from genome assembly GCF_047085455.1 of Halobacteriovorax sp. RT-1-1. Lineage (NCBI taxonomy): Bacteria > Pseudomonadati > Bdellovibrionota > Bacteriovoracia > Bacteriovoracales > Halobacteriovoraceae > Halobacteriovorax > Halobacteriovorax sp. RT-1-1. The sequence goes on along the minus strand of NZ_JBKIXZ010000001.1, from coordinate 630,420 downwards.
CACTCATTTTCAAAGCCTACTTCTTAAAGTTCACAGTCTGTTATAGCTAAATTTTTGACAAAAAAAAAGGGCCCATTGCAGGCCCTTTATCTCTAATTATGTAATTCTATTAATTGTCGTACTTTACTAAAGAAGAAGACTCCATAAGCTCAGTTAGAAGCTCAATAGAAAACTCTAAAGCCTGATCTCCGTATGGAATTTTTGAATTCTCTTGGCAAAATTTCGACTGTTTTACTAGTGAAGCGCAAATTCTCATCACTTCCGCAGTCCCATCAAAAAAGTCTGCTTCATCTTCTGTTGTCACAATATGTGCCATTAGCATATTAATCGTTTTAATTGCGCGAAGCTGTGCAGGTGTAAGCTCTGAAGTATCGATATCAATCGTTAACTTACTATGATTTTGCATTTCCATCGTCTAAACTCCAAAAAATTTATTTTTTAACATCCCTCATACAGAGTTCATATCGGAGCGTCTTCTAGAAATTTTAGTAATTTATGTCTGACAAATTTAATTTGACATAAGACCTTTCTGATAATATATTGATTTTACTTTGTCGCGGGGTGGAGCAGTTGGTAGCTCGTCGGGCTCATAACCCGAAGGTCGTTGGTTCGAATCCAGCCCCCGCAACCAATTTCTTACTTAAAAAATCCCAGTCATTTACCACACTTACCGTCATTAAAATAAGGCGCTAACGCTTATATTTTAATTTTGCATATTAAGCTCCTCAGCGTCATAAAGCTGCGCTTCATGAACGCAGGGACAACCCGCAACCAATTTCTTACTTAAAAAATCCCAGTCATTTTCAACTAAATAAAATATCGTCATAGCCGACAATCTTTTATATTATTTATATTTAGTAATTATGAAAGATCGTTTTAATACACTTCTTATTCACTTTACTAATGTCATGGCGATGATCTCATTACTTGCCTATGCCTTTAGACACCATCATTTTATCAATGATAATGTTTTGTATTATTTTGTTTTACCAATCTCAACTCTTTACCTTGCCTTCTATTATTTTGACTTTAAAGGGCAACATACACTTAGAAATATTTCGAGCCTCTTTCCTTCTATCGCAATAACATTGGTATTAATTACTTCTTTTGGTGGTATTCATGCTCCAGGAGTCTTCTGGATTGCAGGGTTCCCAATTTTCTTTGCAATATTTTTTAGAAAAAGAGGGATGATTATTGGCATCTCACTCATGCTTGCTGTCTATGCTGTCTTCTATGCCTTTGAGGCGCAAATTCTATCGATGACAGTTAATGTGTCACCAGAGCTTTATATGCAAGAAAAGAGGATGAATGTTATTCACTTCTCGATTGTTATTACTCTTTTCTTTCTATACTACACTTGGCTTGAGCAACAAACGCGAGATGAAATTGAACAATCAAAAGAGCAACTGGACACCCTTTTACATGTTGTTCTTCACGATCTTTCTAATCCAATTACAATTTTAAAGTTAAAACTTTCAAATTTGAAAAGACGGTTTCAAATTAAAGATAATGAAACAAAGCAAATCAAAGAAGCTTTTTCTAAAATTGAAGAGATTATACAAAATATTAGAAGCTTTCAAATGAGTTCTGAAAACTTACAAGAAGATAGAAGAATAATCGAATCAACAGAGTTGAAATCATATCTTTCAGAGCAGTTTAGATTAATTAATAAGAAACACTTAAAATTAATTTTTAAAGATGAAGGAGGCTTTAAGATAAAATGTTCTCCCTCTATTCTTAAAGACCATATACTAAGTAATTTACTTACTAATGCTGTGAAATTTAGCCATCCCGAAGATATCATTGAAGTAACTTTTAGCATCCAAGGAGACTCTGCACTGCTCAGTATTCGAGATGAAGGTATTGGTATTCCAGAAGAACTTATGGAATCGATTTTTGAATTTGATAAGAAAACCACAAGGCCTGGAACAATTGGCGAAGCTGGTACCGGTTACGGGCTTCCAATCGTACACTATTTTGTAGAGCTTTCAGGTGCAAAAATTTTCGTTCACTCGCCTACAAGTAATGAAAATGGCACGGAGTTTACCCTAAGTTTTCCCTTGAGAAATCATAAATAAATTTCACTTTGCTAGCATAAGATCACAATTTGATTTAAAGTGGCCTCGATGAAACTAAAATTCAAAAGCGAGAACCTTATTCAGCGCTATCTGATTGTTTTTACGCTTATCATGGTATCAATTACAGTCAGTTACTACTATCTGGCGTACCCTAATGTTCTCTTTCATAAAATTCCGAAAGAGTTCTTTTATACGTATACGACGGCCCAGGTTTTATTTTTTATTATTGCCTGTGCACTAGGAAAGCATGGTCTCGCCAAGGCGATTTGTGTTCTGCCATCTATTCTAATCATGATAATCATTGTCTTCACTTTTGGAGGCGTAAAGTCTCCTGGGATTATTTGGATAACAGGAACGCCTATTTTTTTCGGAGTTTTCTATAATAGATCAGGGCTTCTTTTTGGTGTATTTGTGATGATCTCCACATTTGCATCTTTTTTTATGCTTGATCATACTATCGCATCTCTATCTTACCCTTTAACGAATACTCAATACTATTCTCTATTGAAATTTAATATCGTACAATTCTCTATTCTCACGACAATATATTTTTTCTTCTATGTTTGGCTGGAGTCCAACTCTAGACTAAAACTTGCACTTTCAAATAAGCAACTTGATACACTACTTCATGTAGTCCTTCACGATCTTTCAAATCCAGTTACTATTTTGAAATTAAAAATTTCAAGCCTACTTAGAAAGAGCGTAATTGATGAGTCTTCTTACATACAAATCAACACCTCTCTAAAGAAGGTTCAAGAGATCATTTCAAATGTAAGAAGCTTCCAATTGGATTCAGAGAGTCTCTTCTCACATAAAAGTAAAATCGACTCTGAGCTAATTAAAAACTTCTCTGAACAGCATTTTAAACTCTTAAATGATAAAAACTTAAAACTACACTTTGATATTCTCACAGAGAAAAGCTTTTTTTGTGAAAAGAAGATTTTCTGCGATCATATATTAAGTAATCTGATCTCAAATGCGATTAAATTCAGTCATGAAGGGCAAGACGTGCTTATAAAGTTTTATGATGAAGCTGGTCGTATTTATATCGATATTGTCGACAAGGGAATAGGTATTCCAAGTGACATCATTGACGGCCTTTTTCACTTTGAGCGAAAGACTAGCCGCCTAGGGACAAAAGGAGAAGTTGGCACAGGTTATGGCCTACCTATTGTGAAATACTTCACTGATTTCTCAAATGGAAAAATCAATATAAGCTCTGATGTAAATATCGGAACCCGTGTAACACTCTCATTTCATATAGCAAAGAATTAATGCAGGCTTTGATTTGGCAGCATTAGTAACTCACTCCAAAAATTAAGGTGTTCTTTAGCTTTATCATTTAAAGTAAAAGATTCCTGGCAGATGCTCTTATAACATTCGATCCAGCATTCGCGTATTTTTTCAGCAATATCGACAGGTATGATATTGGCCTCAAGATAAGCTTTATCTAAATGCTTTAGTGATGAAAAATAAAATACATCGTTTACACGCGAGCGCTGTTCTCGCGTGTAGTGAATTGCTACAACAATTTTTTGTGCAAATGAAACTCTAGGGTCAAAATCTCTCATAAGTTACTCCAAATCTCTCAGAAATTTTTCGGAGCAAAGTTAACAAATAGTTAATTATGAACAGGTTATGGAGAGATTTTATTGAATCGATGAACAATTCCGTCAAAACGATCTTTGATCACTTTTAGACGTAGTTCATTCTTTTGAGGAAAACGGCCAATTCCCTTACTAAGTAGATTGATTTCGGCTTGGACAAAGCGCTTCTTTAAGTTAGTTTTTCTAATTCCTTTCAATTTCCCAAGGTAATTGATATTTGAAGAAGTCATATCACTCATTTTTAGAATAATAGACTTTTCAACAATCTCTCTCTTTTCTTCGATTTCGGCAGCATCAAGATGATTCTCAATGATTTCAAGTTGCATTGTTAAACGACGAAGCTCACGAGAAAGAGCATCTGTAGGTAAATTGGTTTTAATCACGTCTACACTCCATAAATTTAAGACAAATTCTTTATACATCAGAATTTGTTTCTAACGACTATGGAGTGAAATTAAGTATAGGGATGTTAGGAAATTAGACACAGGTTTGTCGAACCTGTGTCTATTATAGAAATCTTTATAAACTTTCAATAAATTCAAGCACTTGAGCGCCAGAGTTTACATCTGGTGCACCACCTTGAGCAAAGTTAGGGCGTCCGCCACCACGTCCAGCGACAGGCTCTAGGATCTTCTTTAAGAAGTCCCCTGCCTTAACATCAGAGTTAGACCATACAAATGATTTCATCCCCTTATCATCCTTCGAAATGAGGCAGATAAGCTGTACTTCACCCTTGTTGATCATATTATCACCAATTTCTTTAACCGCTTTAGCATCAGCATCCAAAGTAGCAGCAAATAGCTTAAACCCTTCATAGTCACGCTTAACTTCTTTGATAAAGTCAGTTGATCCATTTTGAGCTGCTTTAGCACTCGCTTCCTTGATCTTCTTTTTCATCTCTGCACGAAGATCCTTAATACGAGCTGGAACCTCTTGGGGTTTCGTACTAAGTTCTTTTGCCGCAGCATTAAGTAGTGCCGTTCTTTCCTGCATCACACGAACTGCTTCAGTTCCTGTTACGGCCTCAATACGACGAATACCTTTTGCAACAGAAGTTTCCTGAGTAATTACGAAAAGACCAATATCACCTGTGCGTCCTACGTGAGTCCCACCACAAAGTTCAACACTTTCCTTTCCGAATGCAATTACGCGAACATCGCTATCGTATTTTTCACCAAATAATGCCATCGCACCATTATCAATTGCTTCTTCGTATGAACAAAGCTTTGTTGTACGTGAGTCATTTTGCATAATCCACTTATTTACTAAAGCCTCTACTTTAATCAGTTCTTCGTTAGATACTGCTTGAGGGTTTTGAAAGTCAAAGCGTAGACGCTCTGAAGTTACCATTGAACCCTTTTGAATCGCATGCTTTCCAATCACTTCGTGAAGAGCAGCATGTAGTAAGTGAGTCGCAGAGTGGTTTCTCATTGAAGCTTTTCTATTTTCACCATCAACTACCAACTCAATCTTTTCACCTGTTTCAATTTCACCAGAAATAATCTTAGCGATATGAACATGAGTATTTTTTACTTTCATTGTATCGATAATCTGAAGCTCACCAGTAGATGTTCTAGCAGTTCCGATATCACCGGCTTGTCCACCAGACTCACCATAGAATGGTGTTTCTTTTGTCGCAAAGTAGATTTCATCTTCAGTACGGTAAATTTTTAAAATTTCACTATCTGTCTCAAGAGAGTCATATCCAGTAAACTCAGTATCAGCTACTTCGATAAACTCAAGTTCAATTCTCTCCTGGTCTGCACCAACAGAGCTCTTGCGAGAAATTACACGAGAAGCTTTTCTGTGAGCTTCGTAACACTCGTTATATTCAATTTCAGCAAATTCAATTTTCTTTGAAGCAAGCTCAGCTTTAATTACTTCTAAAGGAAGTCCATGAGTTGTTACAAGTTCAAATGCAACATGCCCTGGAAATAGTTCTTTTGATTTAGAGTTTGTTGATAGCTCTTCTTCAATTTTCTTTAGACCATTTTCAACGATTGGAACGAACTCATTAATTTCTTGTTCCATATTATAGATGATTGCTTCACGAGCTGACTTAAGCTGTGGGTAGTAATCACCAAGCATCTCAATTGTTTTTTGAATATGCTTATTAAAGTTAGGTTTCACACCTCTTGAAATACAAGCGGCGACACACTTACGAATAAGACGACGTGGAATATATCCTTGTCCTTCGTTTCCAGGCATAACACCTTCAGCAAGAATCATAATACTTGCACGCATGTGATCTGAAATCATACGCTCAGTTTGAATATCTGTATTCTTACCTAAAAGCTCTTTTGAAAATGCCATAAGCGGTGCGAGTAAATCAGTTTCATAAACAGAATCGCAACCATTCATAACCATTGCAAGTCTCTCAAGTCCAGAACCTGTATCAACGGACTTAAGTGGTAGAGGCTCAAATGTCCCGTCTTTTTGCTTGTTAAGCTCCATGAAAACACCGGCATTCCAAATTTCAATGTAACGACTTACATCATCAAAATGTCCACCCGGCTTATACTCAGGCCCATACTCTGCACCTGTGTCATAGAATACTTCAGTACATGGTCCACATGGCCCATGGTCCCCTGCCGGTCCCCAGAAGTTATCTTCACCAAGAACGACAATATGATCCTCAGGAACACCACACTTCTTCCAAGCCTCAATAGACTCAGTATCTGGTTTAATCCCTAGATCATCATTTCCACCATAAACAGTGAAGTAAAGTCTCTTTGGATCGAAGTCTAGTTCATGAACTAGTAAGTCGTAAGCAAGCTTACATGCTTTTTCTTTGTAATAGTCACCTATTGACCAAGAACCGAGCATTTCAAAAATTGTTAAGTGGTGACGGTCACCAACATCATCAATATCTTTTGTACGAATACATGGTTGATAATTTGCTAGCCTAGGAGATGGAGGAGTCTCTTTTCCAAGAAAATAATTCTTTAACGGGGCCATCCCAGAGTTGATAAAAAGTAGTGTCGGGTCGTTTTGAGGAACGATTGAAGATGCACTAATTTTTAAGTGATCCATCTTTTCAAAGTAATCTAGGAATCTCTCTCTAATCTCGCGAGATGATAATGGCTGCATATTTTCTTCCTTATAATTCAAAGCACAACTAAGTGCATCATATCTATTGTGTATAAGTCCCCAAAATATACTATAAAATCGTTATTCCGACTACTTCTTAGCGTTAAAAAATATGAGCTGAATTAGGATAAAAATGGTTATCAATACAGGTTAAAAAGCATATATTTAGTGGCATAAAAGAACTAATAACAAGAACTATTATGGACTGTAAAAAACGAACCGGAGATGATGTATGACGCAATTTTATACAGACATGGGAATTAACATGGAGCGACCAAATAATAAGATATTTGTAAACTCTGCAAGAAGCTTTTTAATTCAAGAAACAGTAGCTCGTGGCATTGGAAAGCTAACTAAAGACGGTGCTCTAGTAGTTGAGACAGGAAAGCATACGGGGCGCAGCGCCAATGACCGTTATATCGTTCGCGATGAAACAACAGAAAATACAATCTGGTGGGACAATAATTTTAAGGCCATGACACCGGAGACTTTTGCAAAGTTAAAGTCACATATAACTAATTACCTAAATGAAGATCGTGATCTTTTCATTACTGAAAGAAGCGTTGGTGCTGACGAAGTTCACAACCTTGGTGCAAGACTTGTAACAACTAATCCTAATCATGCACTTTTCTCAACTCACCTATTTCGTGAAAAGATGAGAGACTTTAATGAAAATGATTTTACGATTCTTCACGCTCCAGAACTTCAACTGGATCCAGCTGAATTTGATTTAAGATCAGAGACTGCAATTGTAACTTGTATCAAATCTAAAATTACAATTATTGCAGGAACACTTTATGCGGGTGAAATTAAGAAGAGTATGTTTGCAGCGATGAACTATCTTCTACCTGAGTCGAATATTATGCCAACTCACTCAGGGGCATCTCGCCTTGATAACGGTGAAGTTTCAATCTTCTTTGGTCTTTCGGGAACAGGAAAAACAACTCTTTCAACAGATGTTGGTACTTATCTAATTGGTGATGATGAGCACGGAATTAGTGAAGCGGGTACTTTCAATTTTGAGGGTGGATGCTATGCTAAAACTTATAAGCTTTCTCAAGAAGGTGAACCAGAAATTTACGCGGCTTCAAATCGCTTCGGATCACTTCTTGAAAACGTTGTTCTAGACGAGAATACTGGACTTGTTGATTTCTATGATAAGTCACTTTCTGAGAATGGACGTGCTTCATATCCTTTAGAGTTCATCGATGAACTTGAAAAGACTTCACGTGGTGATATTCCTAAACACGTATTCTTCTTATCTGCTGACGCCTTTGGTGTTTTACCTCCAGTTGCAAAACTGACAAAAGAACAAGCGATGTTCTACTTTGTTCTAGGTTACACAGCGAAGCTTGCTGGAACAGAAATTGGAGTAAAAGAGCCAACGGCCACTTTCTCATCTTGTTTTGGAGCTCCTTTCATGCTTCGTCATCCAAGTGAATACGCAAAACTTCTTGGTGAGTATATTGACAAGCTAGGCTTTAATGTTTGGATGGTGAACACTGGTTGGACTGGTGGTGCATATGGTACTGGACAACGTTTCCCTCTAAATATTACAAGACAGATTATTCGTAACATCCAAGCTAATAATCTACATAACGTTGAAACTGAACAAGACCCTATCTTTGGTCTAAATATTCCAAAAGTTGTGGGAGAAATTCCAAGTACAATTTTAAATCCTCAAAAATCGTGGGAAGATCATGATGCTTATACAACTAAGGCGCAAGAGCTTGCCGTTAGTTTCCATAAGCAAATGAGTACATTCGGTAATTTCTATGAAGAAAATATCGCTGGTGCTCCAACATTTGGAAAATAATGAGTTACGAGTATTTAAAAGCACTACATTTAATTAGTATCGTTTGTTGGTTCGCAGGACTTTTTTATATTGTCCGCCTCTTTATCTATCATACTGAGGCCCAAGATAAGAGCGACAGTGAACGAGATATTTTAAGTGCTCAGTTTAAAATTATGTCTCGCAGGCTATGGTATGGAATTACCTGGCCTGCTTGTATTGCTACGGTGATCTTTGGCGCTTCATTGGTTTATACTACTTACTGGCCAATGAAAGGACACTACTGGCTACATTTAAAATTAACACTAGTCGTTTTACTGCTAATATACCAATTTAAATGTCATAAGATTTTTAAAGCACTTCAAAATGACAATTTTCCTCATACCGCAAAATTCTTACGTATATGGAATGAAGTTGCGACACTCTTCCTTTTTGCGATTGTCTTTCTTGCTGTAATAAAAAGTTTAGAAGGAATTCTCTACGGAGTTGGCGGAATTATTGCTTTAGGAGTTGTTCTTATGGCGGCAATAAAATTTTATAGAAAAGTAAGGAAGGACTAATGAGTAAGATCGTCAAAGGTGGGTTATACCAACACTACAAAGGTATGAATTATATCGTTCATGATATTGTTCGCCATTCGGAAACATTAGAAGAGTTAGTCTACTACGAATGTCTATATGAGAATGATCTTGGAAAACTCTGGGTTCGTCCTCTAGAGATGTTTATTGAATCTATTGTTATTGATGGAGTTGAAACTCCTCGTTTCAAATACATTGGTGATCAGAAGGCAAATTCTCGCTTATGAGACATATTAAACTCACTAAGGTCAAACGCCTTTCTTCTTGGCGCAAAGTTTCTATGAATACATGGAAAACGCCTGTTGATCCTTCGACATTTGGCCTTTTAAAGTTTGATGCGACTAATTTCAAAAAATACACAAAAGATAAAGGAGTAACTCCTACCCATCTTTTCACAAAAATAATTGCACAAGTATTCCACGAAAATCCGCAAATTAATCGAATGATTCGTGGCCCTCATCTTTATCAAAGAGAGAGTGTCGATATCTTTTTACAAGTCTCAGTAGATCATAGTGGAAAGGACCTTTCAGGAACAGTCATTAGGAATGCTGACAAGAAAAGTGTTTTTGATATCAAGAAAGAACTGATGAAAAGTGCGAATAATATTCGAAACGACAAAGATAAATCTTTTAAAAAAGTTAAAAAGGTTGTGGAGCTTATTCCTAACTTTCTTGCGAGACCTGCCCTTACACTACTAGACTTTGCTATGTATCGACTCAATCTTTACACGAAACTCTTCAGTGTAAAACGTGATCCATTTGGATCTTGTATGATTACAAGTGTTGGTAACTTTGGTGCTGAATTTGCATTTGCTCCAATTCCCACAATCTCTCACGTGCCAATTGTTTTGAGCTTATTTAAAGTCAAAGAAGAGGCCATCGTAGAAAAAGGTGAGATTATTGCCAGAGAAACATTAACTGTTGGAGCTACACTCGATCACAGAATCATTGATGGAGTCTATGCGAGCAAGATCATTGCCGGAATAAAGAAATACGTTGAGCACCCGCAACTACTCTAAATTACGTCTGTTTTCTTTTTAAACAGAACGGTAGTTATTTCAAAAATCAATATTTTTTCATTAATCCAACATAAAATATGAGCATGTCTCATATATTAGTAAGATCCATAAGATCTGCACTCATATTAACTTTGGCCACTAATGTCCTAGCGCTGCAAATTCCTTTTGTAGATCAAGACTATGTTATCAATCAGGCAAGTGCTGACAGAGCAACATACAGCTATAAAACAGATGAGTATGGAAGGCTTGAGAATACAAAGTGGTATGAGCTGACTTGGCATCTCTTACAAGAAGATTACCAAACTGATTATGATGCCTATATAGAAAAGTATGGGGGCACAACTTTTAATGAAGCAAAGATCAATTACTACTCACAATTTAATTTTTCAAATGAGAATAGACATCATCTCGTAGATGTATACCCATTAAAAGAATGGGGTTTTTTAAATCATCCACCAATTAGAAAGAAAATAGCTAACCTATCTTTATTCTCAGAAGATTTTAAAAGAATTAATTTTAATACGATTGAACATTCCTTTTTTACATCAGCATTTCAAATAGAAATGGATAAGGTTTCAAAATCTCAACTTAGCTTTGGCAATAATGTAGAACTTCTTGAAAATCATTATTCATATAAAAAGAAACTAGAGCTTATTAAGAGCGCAAAGTCTGAGATCTTAATGTCGTCTTTGAGTTTTGTTTGTGACTCTTCTGTAAAGATACTAGTTAATGAGTTAATTAAAGCTCACCAAAGAGGCGTCAAGGTCTATATTATGGACGATAAAATGATGTCTAAAGCACTAGGACATAATGAATGTCCAAATAAGCTTAAAGATAAGGGTATTCAATTTATACGAGCAAATGATTTTTGGAAACATGAAGGACGTACAGTCTATCATCACAAGAAATTAGTCGTGGATGGAAAAATTGCTATCGTTGGCGGTCAAAATCAACTGAATGCTGACAATCTTTCCCAAGATACTGACTTCAAAAACAAAGATATTGATATCATGGTTCAAGGTCCCCTTGTCACCGATATTGCAATTGGCTTCCTAAAAGACTGGCAATATTTTAAGAAAAAAAATACTCGAAATATTAGAGGAAGAAACGGCGCTATCATCAGACACACTGGTAAGAATATCGCAAACCTAGAAAAGGAACTCAACTTTTACCTCACAAGACTAGAATGGGAAGAAAAGAATGAGCTGAGAGGGCAAGGACAATATGACAAAATATTAAATAATAAAGACACAAGAATGAAGGGAGTCTGTCGTTTTATACAACAGTCACCTTATGAATATCGAACAAATATTGGTGATGCCTACCTCCTTGCACTTAATTATACAAATACATACCTAGGAGTTATGGATCCGATTCGTTCAGATACATACTATAACTCAGTATTTAAAGATGCTCCTTTAATAGAGAAGTTTGATACATTTAAGATGTTTAAAAAATTACATCAAAAAGTAGAAGAGCTTCAAAAGAGCGGCATATCTCTAGACTTCATTACGACAGGTACTGATATGACTGGTAATGAGATTATTGACATAAAGAATGAAGAAATAAAAGAATTACTACTTAATGAAACACTTAGTGATAAATCACTACAGAAAAAAATCAGAAAAAAACTCAAAAGTATAAAAAAGTGGAATGACTATTTTGGAGAGGCCCATTTCTCTAATCTTTTAAAAGATTATGCTAGATTTGACTCAACTCGAGTCTGGTTACATCTGAGTTTTCTGCATTCTAAAGTATTTTATTTTGATAGAATATTATCAAGTATTGGAAGCTATAACTTCCAACACAACGCTACAGATCACTCTTATGAAAATACTCTGCTTTGCTTAGATAAAGACTTAAATAATGCTTTGGACGAAGTATTTGTAAGAGATATGGCAAACTCAGTTCCACTTAAATTTAATAATTTAGATTAAATTCCGATGAGCTACTTAGGAAACTTTTCTTAGGTGGTAATATGAGACTTAAAATTGTCTTAAAATCTTCATTAGTCATTTTATTTGCATTTGCAATTCGCGCTTCTGAAATGAAGATAAAGCTTAACAAAAGCTTTTTTCCTAAGAAAGAAATTACAATAGATGCAGATTCTCCTGATCGAATTATTGTTGAATATGACCTACTTTACTATATTAGTGACGGCTGTGCCGCAGATGTCATTACTTCATATAAGTTAGGAGGTTGTCCACGTAAGAAATACAAAACACTTAGAAAAGAAAGTAAATACATAATCGAGCTAGAGGATTCAAGTGCAAGAAAAGGTAAAGGGCCACAAACTATTAGACTTTCAGTAAAACAAGAAGAAAAAGACTCATATGATATTGTACCCGTTATCACTATTCTAGATGGTAATGAAGACCAAATTAAGATTGAAGATCCTTGGTTTAGTGCGACGAAAGTTACTTTAAAATCACGTGATCGTGTTATCAACCAATCTCAAAGTAATCAAAAAGGTGAAGTTGAAAACAACCAGTCTAATCGTAAAAACAACAATGTGAAATCACATAATCAATAAGAATTTTAGATACTTAGATTAGAACGCTTTTGCTCAAGTAATTGCCCCTCATTACCGATAAGAATTGAGTAATGAGAGAAAGGGAATTATCGTAATGATTTATTCAAAGAAAAAAATTTTAAAACTATGTAGTCTCATAGCACCGCTACTCTTTTCAAATCCTTTGTTTGCAAATGATGACAAAATTGTAGATCAAATTATTGAAGGTCATGAATTCTACGAAGCAAGTGTTCATGGCTCTAAGATCAATATTCTTGAGTCTGATGCATATAAGAAGGCTTTTACTGATCATTTAAAAGCTCGCTTAACTGAAGTAATTATGGAAAAGGCCGATCCTCTCTTACAAGAGGAAAAAGCTTTAATGGATAAAATAGCTAAAGGTGATAGTTCTGTAAGCACTAGAGATAGCTTAAGTAATGTACGTGCAAGATTAGATATCTATCGTGATCGCGAAGAAGTTAGAAAAATCTATCGAGAAGTCAAAGAGATCGAAGTAAATAAAGAAAGTAATTATTGCTACGATAGCTCTCAAGCTACACTTAGAATTGTTTCAGGTGGAGAGATGACGATTCGTTGTATTACGAATGAAAGTGCTCGCAATATTGTAAAAGTTGCTCTTTTAAATCCAAAAGATCGCGGAGCTATTGAAGTTAAGACGTCATCTGCGACAAAACCAGAGCCTGTTGAGGTTGATACTCAAACACCTGAGATCGAAAGAAAATTTTATTTTTGTTACGAAAGAACAAAAAACATTTTAGCAAAAGAAAGTAACTGCCGTCCCAAAAGGCTAAAGCTTTCCGAAGATGAGCTTGAAAAAGTTGGACGTAGCAACTGTTATCCTATCGATCAAAGTTATAGGTATAAACCAGAAGACGGATTTACTCCAACGGCCAAGCTTTATGGTAAATGTCGAGATGAGATATGTACAAATGAAGACGAGCAAATTGACTTTGCAAAATTCGAACTTATATCATTCTCACAAGAAGATCCAAAACAGTGTATCAATGACAATTCAAAATCTAGAGTTTGTGCTCAAACTTATAAATGTAAAAATCAAACTTATCAGATCACATGTGAATTTAATGATGAAGAATCAATTGGAGATAACTCTTGTCATGTGAAATCCATTTCAAATTCTACAATTGAGAATAAGTGTAGTGTTATTGAATTAGGAACGGAGGTATAAGATGAAATATTTAATTTCTGTTCTATTCACTATTACTTCATTTTTTAACACGTATGCTTTTACAGTACCAACAGTATACAATACAGGTAAGTTAATTAATATTACGAAAGAACACTATTTAATCCAAACTAAGTCGAAAAAATATATAAAGGTGAAACCATTTTTAAACAATCCTAAAGTAGGGATTCAGGTAACCTACCCTATTTCAACGACCGACATTGCTGTATCAGATAACTATATTTATCAACAAGCTTTAAAAATGTTACCGCAAAGTGAATACACATCGGATATTATCGAAGCTTATTTGAAGACACTTGCTGAGGTTTCACGAAATGGACTCTACAAGGTTGAAAGTACAAATGGTGGAAAATATTCATTTAACTTTGTCATCGATATGCTAATCCCAACAGCTTGCGCTGAAGGGCAAGAATGTAACAATATGTGCTACTTTGGTGGTTGGGCATCAACGAGAAAAGGTAGCTATTGTCAGGCTCCTTGGAAAGTTTCTGGTTTAGATAAAGTTCAAAGTGTTGATTCAGAAGTTTATACTAATAGTTATAGTTGTGGTGGAAAAAACCTATTTCGCTGTAATCCGAAAATTTTTGGTGGCTATGACTCTAGTCTCGACCCACTACCATTTGTAGCTACAAAAAACTCAAAAAGAAATAGCGAAGCCGGAATTTGTATTAAAGTCTCACCTTCATATGCTTATGCGACTTCTCAATGTCTAGAAGCTTCTGCAAAAGTTCCTAATTTCAAAGAGTCTTTGAAAGAGCGCTATAATAACAATAAAGAAACATTTGAAAAAATCATTGATAATGTAAATTGTTTTTGTGAAGCAAAGAGTACACCTAAAAAGGCATTTAGCTGTAATGCTCTAAAAGAAAGGCTTGCAACAATTTTTGAAAAGCCTGAGCAACCAGAAAGTCCTAAAGTAGAGGAAAAAGAACCAGAGCCTACACCAGAAGCTATTCCAGTAATTCCACGTGATGACGACGGAAGAGAGAAAGCAATTCCTCGAGAAGCAGATGGTGGCGATGAAGAAAAATTTGTTCCTGTACAGGTAGAAGTCGAACAAGAAGAGGAGCTTCTTCCTGATGATTTAATCTATTACAATTGTAACTTTGATTCGAATGAAAAATTATTTGAAGGAAAGAATGCTAATTGCTCAAATAAGGGAGTGTGTCTTAAGAAGTTAATCTGCGAAGCCCACTCTGAAAAGCAAAAGAAGTTCGATATTAAATCTAAACTTCTTGCATACTGTCCTTGTGATGAAAATGATGCCACTCAATGTGCCAATGCGAAAGCCGACAAGGCCATTCGTACAAGTGCTCCTGATTCGTCTAACTCATCATCAGCACAAGAACAATAATTATAGTAACTCTAGTAACTCATCGATTTTTGCATTAACTAGTTCAAGCTCATGGCCTGCGCTAGTTATTGCATCGGTGTCACCCGCCGCTGAAGCATTCTGAATTTTCTCTTCTAAAACAGACTGATACTTTTCTAATGTTTCAATCTGGGCCATGATCTCTTCTTCTTTATATTTATTTCCTGATACCTTAGGCTCTTCTTTTTTTACTGGTTCTACTTTTATCGGAGCAGGCTTTTCTTTTATTGGCTTTACATCTTCTTCCCAACCAATTTTTTCAAGAAATTCGTCATAAGTACCCTCAAAGAACTCGGCACCATCTTTTCTAAAGATTACAAGTTTGTTAACACAAGAGCGCAGAAGATCCTCATTGTGAGTTACAATCAAGCATGCACCCTCATAGTCATTGATCGCTTCACCTAGAGACTCAATACTCTCCATATCTAAGTGGTTTGTTGGTTCATCTAGAAAAAGTAAGTTCGTTTTCTTTGCCAGAATTTTTCCAAGCATAACCCTAGCTTTTTCTCCACCAGATAAAACAGAAATTCTCTTGTCTGAATCTTCACCAGTAAAAAGCATAGTTCCGGCAATTGCCTTTACTCTCGTAATAGGTAGTTCCGTATTAACTTCTTGGATTTCTTGAGCAATTGTATTCTCTGCATGAAGACGTTTCACATTTGTTTGACCAAAGTGTCCTAGGGCAAGACTTGGGTGTTCCCAAATCTCTCCTGTTCTCTGTTTAAGCTCATGAGAGAGAACATTGAGAAGAGTCGACTTACCTTTACCATTTTTTCCAATAATCCCAATTCGATCTTCACGGTCTACTTCAAAACTCACACCAGAAAATAAATTCTCTTCATCATAACCAAAGCTCAAATCGTGAACTTTCATGATTTGCTTACCTGGACATGAAATATGGTTAAAAGAAAAATCAAGATCAGCTATCTTTTCTAGTTGCTTCATATCTTGCATCTTTTCAATTGCCTTTAAACGCGACTGAGCTTGAGATGCACCTCTGGCACTTACACGGTACTTATCCACGTAATCCATCATATGCTTTATTTTCTTCTCTTGATTCACACGAGTTTGTTCATAAATAATCTCATCTTGCTCAAGCTGTTCGTAGTACTTCTTTGTTGGCCCTTTTATTTTTCTAAGCTTTCCACGATGAACACCCATCGTATGAGTCGTTACCGAATCCATAAATGAACGATCGTGAGTAATGATAATTACTTCACCTTGGAAGGTTCTTAGAAATGAACGAAGCCACTGAAGTGAGACGATATCAAGGTAATTTGTTGGCTCATCTAATAAGAGGCAGTTCGGCTCAGTAAGAAGAGTTTTGACGAGATTAATTCGTATCTGATAACCACCTGAAAAACTCTGGGGACTTTTCACAAAATCTTCATCAGAAAAGCCTAGTCCAGTTAAGAGTTTTTCTGCTCGGTAAGTTTCATATTCAAACTCAGGCCCTAGTGCTGACATACACTCGGCCAAGACAGTCTCATGCGAGAAGTGAATATGTTGATCTAAGGTACCGATTTTATAAGACTTTGGAATCTTTACTTCGCCACTATCATAGGACTCGATCCCCATAATGACCTTAAATAAAGTCGATTTACCAGTACCGTTTCGTCCCACTAGGCCTATTCTTTCACCCATATTGAGTGAGAACGTCACTTCTTCAAAAAGCGTTCGGCCACCAAAAGATTTAGTTACATTTACAAGCTGAATCATATATATTGTGTAGCAAATAAATTCATTAATAGAAAGCAGATTAGACAGACAAGAAAGGGCACACAATGAGTCAATTTGAGAAATTAAAAAACATCGCAGTAGTTGCGCACGTTGACCACGGTAAAACAACCATGGTTGATGAAATCCTTAAGCAATCAAACACTTTTGACGAACGCGCTGAAGTTGAAGAGAGAGTAATGGACTCTGGCGAAATCGAAAAAGAACGCGGGATTACAATTACAGCTAAAAACTGTTCTTTCTTTTACAAAGACACAAAAATTAACCTACTTGATACTCCAGGCCACGCGGACTTTGGTGGAGAAGTAGAAAGATCACTAATGATGGTAGATGGTGTACTACTTCTAGTCGACGCTTCAGAAGGGCCACTTCCACAAACTCGTTTTGTACTTAGAAAAGCTCTTTCAAGAGGACTAAAAGTTGCCGTTATTATCAATAAGGTTGACCGTCCAGACCAAAGAATTGAAGAAGTAAAAGGTGAATGTGAAGACCTACTTCTAGAAATCGCAACTGAACTTGAAGTTGAAGACTTTGATATTGATATCCCTTTTATCTACGCTTCTGCAAAGAATGGTTGGGCAGCAATGGAGCCAGGTGTAGTAAGGGAGGATATGATTCCGGTACTGGATTTCATGGTTTCAGACTACTTCCCAGAACCAAAACAAGACATCGATTCTCCTCTACAATTACTCGTTTCAAATCTTACATACTCAAAATTTCTAGGACAACAATTTGTTGGACGTATTCACCAAGGTACAATTGTTAAGAACCAACAATTTACTTGTATCGGTGATGGAAAATCTAAGAACTTCAAAGTTTCAAATATTCAAACTTACTCAGGACTTCAAACAGTTGAAGTTAACGAAGCTCACGCTGGTGAGATCGTTATTTGTGCAGGTATTGAAGAAGTTCATATTGGAGATACAATCACTCCAACTACTGCTCAAAACCCACTAGAAAGAATTGAAGTAGAGCCACCAACTGTTGCGGTTAACGTTTCTGTTTCAACTTCACCAATGAGTGGTCAAGAAGGTGAATACCTAACTTCAAGAAAGCTTGAAGAATTCTTACAAGATGCTTGTCGTCTAAACGTTGCTCTTCAATATGAAGGAACTGACGATGCAAAAGTATACAAACTAAAAGGTCGTGGAGAGCTTCAAATCGCTATCGTTTTCGAAGAACTAAGACGTAAAGGTTTTGAGCTAATGGTTTCAAGACCAGAAGTACTTTTCCAAGATATCGATGGGCAAAAGCACGAGCCATATGAATTAGCAGTTCTTGATGTACCAGATGATTTTACTGGTGTTGTAACTGAAAAACTTTCAATCAGAAAAGGAATCATGTCTTCAATGATGCCAATCGGTGAAGGTCGTACAAGAATTGAATTCGAAATTCCATCACGTGGTCTAATCGGTTACCGTGGTGCTTTCATGACAGATACTCGTGGAGAAGGGATCCTTTCAACAGAATTCCTAGGTTACCGTCCATTTGCAGGTGAAATGCTTGCTCGTCAAAATGGTGCCATCATTTCAGATAGAGCTGGTAAAGTTACTGGATACGCTGTCTTCAACCTACTTAACAACGGTGAGTTCTTTGTAGAGCCAGGTGATATGGTTTACGAAGGGATGGTTATCGGTGAAAGTAAAAAAGAAAACGATGCCAACGTTAACATTTGTCGTGGGAAACAACTAACTTCAGTTCGTACTGCAGGTAAAGATGAAAACATCATTCTTCCACCAGTAAGACCAAGAACTCTAGAGTGGGCACTTGACTGGATTGATAACGATGAATGGGTAGAAGTAACACCTCAAAATATCCGTATTAGAAAGAAAGAGCTTGCTGCTAATAAACGTTCAGTTGTTAGAAAAGAAAAGAAGAGCAAGGACTAATTGCCAATTAAAAAGCTTAAAATATCCAATATAGGCCCCTAGACAAGAACTAGGGGCTTTTTTTTTCCACAATTACGAACTCTTAAGTACCTATAATTAAAGAAATTATCTAAATAATTCCAAGACGACGCGTCGAGCATATATTTATCTTATTGACGAGCATATGAACCAACCTTTAAAATCAATACGTTATAGTTCAAAACTAAAGAACGAGAAGTTGAATCATGTCAAAAATTTTAAAGGCCCAGAAGCCACACGTAACAATCGTTGACGATGACAGCGATAACTTAGAAAACTACCAAGATCTTCTAGAAGATGAGTTTGATTTAGAACTTATTCAAAATCCTCTCGAGCTTCTAAGTTTCTTGAACACAAACAAGACAGACATTATGGTGCTGGATCTTCACATGCCGGAAGTAAATGGTTTCGAACTATTTAGTAAGGCCAGAGAACTTGCTCCGCGTACTCCTGTAATTTTCTTAACTGGTGACCCATCAGAAGAAGCCTGTGTTAAGGGACTTGAAATTGGAGCACAAGACTTTATTGTTAAGCCAGTAACTATTAATGAACTAGTGGCCCGTATTAAAAATAAAGTAGAAGCAAAGAAGAATAAGCATCGTCGTAAAAAGAAGAATGAAATCAACTTTGAAGATCATAATTTCTCAATCAATCTCGATCAGCAAAATGTTGTTCTAGAAGGGAAAGAAATTAAACTTACGACAACTGAGTATAAAATCATCACTCTATTAGCTTCAAACCCTAACAAAATATTCTCAAGAGATCATATCTCTCAAGTTGTTTGGGCCGATAGTGATGTTAACTCACAAAATATTGATACTCACCTATCAAACCTAAGAAGAAAGATTAAGCCTTTCTCAAACTACATCAAGACAATTAAGTCTCGTGGTGTACTTCTAAGACTGTAATATTTCTTTTAATATAATCTCACTCGCATGCTCCCTATCCTGAGGGATAGCATGTGATGGGATATTTTTTATTTCTTCTAATAAGTCACAACGACCAAACTCATCTTCAGTAATTACGATAGAACCTAAGAGGCGGTTTGCTTCCATCGCATTGTGATATTGCTCGTTCTTTTGTGCAATTTTTAATGGAATATAAAGACTAGGTTTACCAATTGCAATCAACTCAGCAACTGTTCCTGCGCCAGAGCGTGAAATAATGTACTTTGCTGCCTTCATTAGATCAGGCATTTCATCACCTAAGAAAGCGACTGGAAAATAGCGACTACTTTCAAGAGATTTATACTCCTCAATATACTGACTTCCAACTTGATGTATAACGACAAATTGTTTCGTTAACGGCCCTAAGTTTTCTTTAATTTTATCATTCAATAATTTCGAACCATTTCCACCACCAGTAATGAAAAATATTGGCGCATCTGAATCCTTAAGCTCAATACCTTTGAAAGTACGAGTCTTTAGTTGAGTTGTTTTAAACTCATCTCTTACAGGGTATCCAGAATATCGAACGATCTTTTGAGGAAAATATTTTAAAGAATCTTTAAAACTAACGAACACACGATGAGCAAATAATGATGCAATTTTATTAGCAAGCCCTACTCGTGACGTTTGCTCATGAACAATAATTTTATAACCAAGAAGTTTACCTGCAACAACAGTTGGGACACTCACAAATCCCCCCATCGATACAATAGTATTTGCACGTAAACGAATATGAGCAAGATAATAAAAGCATTGAATTAGTCCGATCATTAGACGAAAAATATCTGTAATATTTTGCCAATCGAGATATCTTCTAAGCTTCCCTGTTGAAACACCAATATAGCGATCAACCTTACCTTTCGTTAACTTTGACTCAATTCCAGTATATGAACCAATATAGTAAATCCTAACAGAATCTTCTTTTAACTTATCAATTAAAGTTAGAGCAGGAACAACATGTCCACCACTTCCACCACCAGTAAATACAACAGCTTTTTCTTTCTTCTTATTTCTCATAGAGAAATTATACATATTTTGCGGCTACATAGCCAGAGGACCAGGCCCATTGGAAGTTATATCCTCCAAGAAGTCCTGTAACATCAAGAACTTCACCAACAAAGTAAAGATTCTTTTGCAATCGACTCTCCATTGTTTTGGAGCTTACCTGATTTGTATCCACACCACCTCTTGTAACCTCGGCCTTACGATAGCCTTCGGTTCCATTAGGGACAAAAGTCCAGTGATGCATTACTTCTATTAGCTTTTCTTTTTGTGCTCCAGAAAGTTCTGCACAATTTCTATTTAAGGGAAGATCATGCTGGGCCAACCAAAGCTCAACAAAACGACTTGGTAAATGTCCCTTTAAAGCATTAACTAGATTTTTCTTCTTATGTTCTTTAAGAATTTCGTAAAGATCACTCTTAGGTAAGAAATTAATCTTAACCTCGTCCTTAATATTCCAATAAAGTGATGCTTTTAAAATCGATGGACCACTTAGGCCCTTATGAGTCCATAAGATATTTTCAAGAAACTTCTTACTTCCTACCTTCACCTCTGATTCTATAGCAATACCTGCTAAATTTGCATTCACTTTGTCTAAAGTAAAAGGCACTAGTGCAGGTGTCGTCTCGATTAATTTATGACCAAATTTTTTCGCCACACGATAGCCGATATCAGTTGCTCCAAGCCCAGGAAATGAAAGACCTCCTGTTGCAAGAACAAGAGTTTCACTTAAAAAATCAGTGCCATCAGATAAAGTGACTTTATATTCTTCTTCATGCTCAACATCAACAACACGACTATTAACTCTTAGCTCACAATTTTTAGGTATAGACTTCAGTAGTGCTTCTAAAATTCCACGCGACTTTTGATCACAAAATAGCTGACCTAACATCTTTTCTGTATAAGTTAAATTGTATTCAGATATAAAAGAGATAAAATCCCAATTTGTATATTGGCTTAATGCTGACTTACAGAAATGAGGATTATTAGAAACATAGAAATTTGGAGTGACGTCAAGATTCGTAAAGTTACAGCGCCCGCCTCCAGAGACAAGAATCTTCTTTCCAGGGCCTTTTGCACCTTCAAGAATTAAAACACTTCTTCCTCTTTTGGCAGCATGAATGCCGCAGAATAAACCTGCGGCACCAGCACCAATGATTATGACATCATATTTTTTCATTTAATTAGATTTGGCTACGAGAGTTTCCTCTATTTCCGTTTGAGCGCCCAGTGCTGCTACGACGGTTTCCAAAACCACCACGGCCACCTCTTTCAGAGCGTCCACCACGATCTCCACCGCGTCCGCCACGGTCACCGCCACGGCTAAAACGACCACCGCGATCACCACTGCGTCCACCATCACGAGAACGTTCTTTAGTTGCTTCAAATCTTAGTTTCTTGTTACCGATGAATACTTGTTCTTCACCGTTGATTAGAAGCTTTCCACTTTCAATTGGAATATCAATGAAAGAGAACTTATCTTTAAGCTGAACGTTACGGATCTTTCTTTGATCAATTTTAAGCTCACCTGCAATTGCATCTAAGAAAGAAGCAATTTGAGCACCGTCATCACGTCCGTAGTTTACGAAACAACGAATATTACCACGGTTATCTGCTCTAACTTCACCACGTGCACCACGCTCACCTCTTTCACCTCTTTGCTTAGGCTCCATATCGATGATTGGATTCATTTCAAAACGCTTCAGATTGTCAGCAAATAGTGACATATACATTGCTCTAAGAACTTGCTCTTTTTCAAGATGATCAAAGTTCTCAGCAAAGATGCTAAAACTATCGTCTAAAGAATCATCTCCCTCAAGTTCTTCAAAAATCTCCTCAAAGTGGTTTAGCTTACGGCGAACCATAGCTCCTTTAAGAGTATCAACTGAAGGAATTCTTTCTCTTTCAATTTTAGCTTTTGTTAGTCTTTCTAGTGCAGAAATCTTTCTAATTTCACTTGGTGAAACGACAGAAAGAGCTAGACCTTTTTGACCCGCGCGTCCTGTACGACCAATACGGTGTACATAAGACTCTAGATCTTGCGGAAGTCCATAGTTGAATACGTGAGTTAGGTGATCAACATCAATCCCACGAGCTGCAACGTCTGTACATACAAGAAGCTTTACTTTCTTATCTTTAAACTTTCTCATCGTTACATCACGATGTTTCTGATCCATATCTCCGTGAAGAGAATCCGCAAGGTAACCTCTAAGGTTTAGTTCATCACAAAGAGAGCTTGCTTCAAGCTTTGTCTTTGTAAAGATGATCCCGTAGTAATCCTCAACAGCATCAAGAAGACGACAAACTGCTTCTCTCATATTTTGATCACGTACAAGGTAGAACTTTTGCGTAATATTATCATTCGAAAGAGTTTTCTTTTGAACTCTAACAATTTCTGGTTCATCAAGATAATTCTTAATTAAATCAAGAATTGCAGGTGGCATTGTTGCTGAGAACATCCACGTTTTCTTATTTTCAGCTTGAGCAAGAATTTCCTTAACATCATCAAGGAATCCCATGTCTAGCATCTCATCAGCTTCATCAAGTACTGCATACTTAACTTTTTCAAGCTTTAGAACACCACGATTAATTAGATCAAGAACACGTCCTGGCGTACCAACAACAATTTGCGGCTTAATTTTCTTTAGGTTTCTGATTTGGTTATCAATTGCAGTACCACCGTAAACCGACATCGTCTTTACAGTTTCAAATGTTGAAAACTTTTTAATTTCATCGTTGATTTGGTTAGCAAGCTCTCTTGTAGGAGAAAGAATAATTGCTTGAATATTCTTTTCACTTCCATCAATACGATGAAGAAGTGGAAGAGAGAAAGCAGCAGTCTTACCTGTCCCAGTTTGGGCCTGACCAACAAAGTCAGTGTCTTTTTCAATTAATAATGGAATAGCTTGAGACTGGATATCTGTTGCCGATTCGAACCCTCTATCTTCGAGTGCACGAAGCAGCGATTCCTTAAGTGGAATTTCGTTAAAATTCAATTTTGACTCCTTAAACGCAAGCCTAGAATGCAGGCCACGGATGTTTGCTCGATCTTGAGCTGAAATAATGACTAGTGACCGTCATTTATAAATAGGCGTATTTTCTTAATTTCCGGGACTCTAACACGCTAGACGCTGTGTTTCAAGGGCCATGGAAATAATACAATTGTTCAATTTTTAATTGTATTGAACTCATCTCTCAAATTTTTGGCCATGTTACTAAAAAATGTTGAAACCGTGATGGATTTATTAAGTAACCAATGGTCAGTGCTACACGTAAATGTGTACGTATAACGTGTCCTGCCTCCAGCGGCCGGCATTATGTAATAAACCCCACCAGATGTTTGCATCACACTGTTATTACTAAGGGGAGACGAGATATAACTCTTTGAAAGCTTGTCATCCATCATCTCCATCGTAATTTTAAAGCCATCCATATAGCGATAAACACGTATCAAATCATTATATGTATAAAGGCCACGATTATAGGATCTACGCTTAACGACAAAGCGCTTGATTTCATTCTTATCGAGTTTTTTTATTTTGAGATCATTTACAATGACAGACTCAATTAACGAGTCACTAGAAAATGGACATTTTTTAAATTTATTAGAGAGAGTGCGTTTATCACTAAGTTCATTATTACAACGTTTATCAAAGGCCAAGACTGTGTCTAAGACAGTATTTACAGGTAGAGCTAGAACATCACTAATGGTTCCTTGATAGAAACGAATTCCATCTTTCTTTCCCGAAATCATAGCGACATCGAATTCTTTCGATTTTACACGATGATCAATATCAAATTTTTTAATATTGATGGCATATGCTGAAACCGCAAAAAATATAAGAATAAGAGTCTTCATGCCTTTTATTTACCATCATTTGAAAATTTGGGCAAAGACTAAGAGGACTTTCTATAAAAGATCAAAAATTCTAATTACTCTCTATTATCTTTATGGTCTTCATAAAAACGATCGATTACCTCTTGCCTCTCATCAGTACTTAGTTCCAAAAGAATATTCAATGTTTCTAAGACTTCTTTCTCCTCTTGTGAGGAGCTATCTTTGTAATCAAGACGATCTTCAAGTTTACTTATAACATGCTGTAATGCCGTCTCTTCTACTAAAATTTGTCTCTTTAAAAGCAGATTATTAAGGCTCTTTTGCTTTTTAAGAATAACAATATCTAGTGCCGAGCTCTCCTGCTCTTGATGATAGATCTCATTTTTAATTGTATTTAGCCTTTCCTCTAGCTCACTATCAACATTACCTGCAAAAGTACTAGCAGATAGAAGTAGGGCCGATAGAATAACCAATAGTGTTTTCATGATATTTTCCTTAAATTTAATTTTGAATTAATTCAAGTTAACATCAACAAACTGTATTTTGATTACGATTGAAAGCATTACAAGCGGTGTATGAAATATACACATAAAATATTTAGACCTTAAGGCCCATTCCCAAGAGAAGGAGCCCTAAGTCATCGATTTTATATTATAGATCGCGAAAGACTTCGTCCTCTATGAATTCATTTGTTTCAAAGTTCTTAAACCAAAGCCTAGCTGAGACTGTTTTTATAATCTCACCAGTTTTCACGTCCTCGATCCCAATAGCAAGATGTGCAATATCATCTGCTATATCGTAACACTCTTCTTTTGTCGTATTCTCAATAATGCGCTTTTCAGTCCACTCTTGAAATACTCTACTCATTTTTATTCTAATTGGTAGATTTTCACCAAAATTTCCCTGAACCATACAAGCAGTACTTAACGGAACTGGCATTGGCTCTGTTGATGAATCAGCGTCAGTTTGATCATTGGCAAAAATACTAAGACTCGCTAGAAGTGCAAATAGACAAAGACTTCCTTTTAACATTTTAGGCATAAATTCCCCCTCTCATAGAATTCAAATATTTCGATATGGGCAAACCTATCAATAACGAGGAGCCTCGACAAACCTACTTCATACAAATTGAGAAAGATTAAGAAAAACTTAACCGCAGTTAAGTGTCTTAGAAGTCTGTCATAGGTGAAATTGGGAAAATAATTTCAGACATTTCTGAATACCTAGAGCTACCGCCCCAGTAATCAAGATATTTGTAGCGAAAATAATAACGGCCATCACGCGAACTATGCCAACAAAACTCCGATCGATCGGCCCAAATCTCACGTACCATTTTCTTCTTATCAATATCACGATAGATTTCTATAAAGTACTTCTTTGCAGTTGAGTAACTAGGAAGATCCACATTGTAACAATTTCTTTTTGAAACAAATTTCATCACATAACTACTCATGCTTTTTGGATTACTATTTTCTGGCGCAGTAAGAGAAAAACTTCTTTCACCAAATGATATCAATTGCCCATTTTCGATTTGAGAAACCTTAATTTTATAGATTCCGACAGTGTTTTGTTTAAAGACAAATTGTGAGTTCACAGTCTCTTCTTTTAACACCCTTTGGTTCTCTCTATTAAGAATTTCGATTACATATTTCACGGAGGCACTTGCTTTCTTCGTTGTGCTCCAAGTGAAAGTTTCACTAATTAAATCTTTTTGTTGCTTTCGCTCTCCAGTAGTAATTTCAATTTTTTGAACTTCCAATATCTTCGGAATTATTACTGGCTCAACTTCTTCAACTTTTACTTTCTTTGCTACAACTGGCTCAGAGGGTGGAGGTGATATACTTTGAACTGTTGTAACGATAACAGATTGTTTTGATTCTATTTCTTTATTTTGAAATATAAAGATCGTAAGAGCAATGAAAGCTCCAACGATCATTATGATAGAACTTCTATTGCTTAATAATTTTTTCAGAACTGATCTCTCTTCTTTTTGGATTTGAAAAATCATACTTCGCTCTTACTGCACGATATTCTTTCTTAACCGTTGCATAATCTTTGTAATATAAAGTGAAGCCTGGAAAAATTAAATCGTAATCATCAATGATCTCTTTATTATTATCCCAAATATTAATCCAGAATCGACTATTACCTTCGTAAACTCCTTGAGAAATTTTCCCAAGGGTATCATCCTTTTTTATAAGGTATGGCTCACCTTCTGGTCTTACATAATTTAAATTTTCAGGAATTCGAGGAACCTTAATTGTTTGCCCAACATACATATCTACTGATCCATTTAAATCCCTAATTTCTTTCCATTTACGAATATCTTTATAAAGATAAAATGCAACTTTCATGGCGGTATCAAACTCTTGAACTTCATATAGGTCATAACTCAGATCAGACGAAGCAGGAGTTCTTGATCCCTTCATTGAAATTTCTTTTTCAATAAGATTACTTTTAGGAATATCTTCATAGATTGTATCAGAGCGAAGAAGTTTAGTTTTTTCACTAACAGTACCTAGATTAAAAACTAGATCATCCTGAGTAAGGACAAGAGTATCATCCTCAATAGACGAATCCTCTTCAGAAACAAATTTGTAAACATCAATTGAACAAGATTGAAAAATAAGATTAATAAATAAAATTGAAATAAGATTGATTTTTTTCACATACACCTCAATACATATTGTCGGTATCAGTAAAAAAAAGTTTAAATTTTATAAAATATAACCAAAACCGAGACCAACCCTTAAAGTTGTAATATTAGAGGGCCCACTCATCCAATGATACTTAATCAAACTATGGGCGAAAAAGTTATTCCCGACGTTTTTAAACAGGTAAAAAAGAATCTTACTACCTGTAAAGCTTTGAGTATTTTCAGCATTTACTAAACTAGAGCTCCTCTCAGATGCTATAGACTGGGAATAACTCAATTTTGCAAAGAGCTTTTGACCAAATAAATTTACAGAGCGAGAAGCTCCTAACGTAGCATATAGGACTTGATTAGTATCAAAGCTTACAAGGTCATTCTTTTTCAGGTTTTCAAGATTGAATGTATTAAATTCTTCGTAATCAAGACCAGCATATAATGAAATAGCAGGTGAATTTAAACGATATGAAAAATAAAGATTTCCTCCAATCTCAGGATCTACATTTATCTTATCATTAGTATAATCATCTATTTCGGCCGTTGTTAGATATGAATAATAAATACTACCTGAAATATTAAAAGGTCTATCCTTTGGATAATAAGATGTACTAAGCCCTAAAGATACAGGTGAGTTCTGTAGAAAGCTCACATCAGCGTAAGCAGGATTATCTTGAGCAAACTTACCATATGAGGCCATATAGAACACAGAAGAGCGAAACGTTCTCTCGCCTAATTGCTCTTTAATCCTTTTCATGCTGTTTTGATCAATCCTCCCTGCTTTATTTAACTGGCGTTGATAAACAGAGAATTTATTATAATCCAATAACTCAACTGAAATATATAATTGCAGAACACTATCTTTTTTAAGCTTCGAAAAATCCACTTCATTAGCTTTCATCGTGCGCTGAACCATTGGGTGCTTTGCACTTACAACAGCATCATCAAGAATAAACCTTTTATAAATCTCAGAGAGTCTCTCACCACTAAAGTTTATTCGATAAGGAAACTTGATAAAATCGACTTTCTTATTTTTAAGTATTTCTTGAAAATCTATTGGCTCTGCACTGACAAAGTTGATGTAAAAGAATGATAGTAATATGACTTTAATAATTTTCACTTTAATCCAATCGCTACGACAAAATATATTTAATTATAGCAAATGATTGATTTGAAGCAACCGCCTGCGGGAAAAGATGCCCAAAGGCATGTTTTCGTGCAGAGTGGAACCTAGGATCGTAGAAAAGAGTAATACGACCAATCCATCTTACGAAGTTGGGGGATTTAAAGTGAGTTAACAAGTTTGCATGGGACCCTCTTTAGCTCCCATCGTGGTCGCTCATCAGGGTTGCACGGCTTCAATTAGCCTATTGCTAATTGCCGCCTGCAAAAAAGGCAAAAAAAAAGACCGCGAAAGCGATCTACCAAAAAGATGGTGCCCAGAAGAGGACTTGAACCTCCACGCCAAAGGCACTAGATCCTAAGTCTAGCGTGTCTACCAATTTCACCATCTGGGCACAATTAAAAATTTTTCAAAAATTTCATTGGTAAGGCGTGAGAATATTTATAAGGGACTTCACTCAATATGGCAAGAAAAAAATTACGCTGCTGATTTATTTTTATTATTAAGCTTTCTCTCTAAGTCTTTAATTTTATTTGAAAGGATTTTGTTTTCCTGATTTATTTTATGATTATCTTTTTTAAGAGAAGAAATTTCTGTTTCCATCTTAGATTTAAGCTTATTTTGTTTATCCATTAGCTTTTCAAGATGGGCTATTTTCTTATTATTTGCACCACCAGCTGCAGCAGCTTTCTTAGCTTTCTCTAATGTTTGAATCTGAGACTGAGCAAACTTAAGTCTTTGCTTGTACATCTTGATCTCAATATTTGCATCTTTAAGTTTTGTCTCAAGATCTTCACCTGTACCAGAAGTATTAGAAGTGTCGCCTTTAAACTTGGCTAACTCTTTTTCTAAGTCTTCTACTTTTAAGATTTCTTCTTTAAGCTTTTGTTGTGCCAGACTAAGCTCTTGCTTATCTTCTGCGGCCGATAGGTTAGCTGCATCAACTTTCTGGCTCATGACCTCTATCGAGTCACCTTTTATTTCTAACTCTTTTGAAAGCTGTTTAACTTTCTCTTCAAGATCCTGAATTGCTCTTTGCTCACCCATTGCTCCAAGAGGAGATTGACCATCTTCTTCAACTAGCACGTCTTGAACTTCTAGAGCAGGAGTTTGCTTTGCCTTTTCTAACTCGGCTTGCATCTTATCGAATAAGTGGCTCATACGAGCAACTTTCTCTTTCATTGCATAGTATTCAGACTCTCTAATAAATTGCTCTACAGACTTTCCAGTCTTCTCTAATACTTCTTCAGCAATATTACCTTCAACACCGTCTTTTACAGTTTCAAAGTCTTCTTTAGGAACGTTATATGTTTCTTCAACATATCCTTGTACTGAATTTAAGTAATCATTATAAGTTTCAAGCTCTCTTTCATTTAAGATCTTATTTTTAACTTCTTCTTTTAAAGCATCGTTATCAATTGGCCAATTCTCTGCCTTAACAAGATCTTTTAAAGTTTGTCTATCAAC
Source organism: Halobacteriovorax sp. RT-1-1 (assembly GCF_047085455.1). Classification (NCBI taxonomy): domain Bacteria; kingdom Pseudomonadati; phylum Bdellovibrionota; class Bacteriovoracia; order Bacteriovoracales; family Halobacteriovoraceae; genus Halobacteriovorax; species Halobacteriovorax sp. RT-1-1. The sequence goes on along the minus strand of NZ_JBKIXZ010000001.1, from coordinate 600,480 downwards.
CTTATTAAAAAAGTTCTCATTGAACTCTTCTCTACTTTGTTCATTAAAGCTGTTAGTCACAGTCAGTCTAATGGCTTCCTTTAGGCTCTCAGCTTTTTCCTTATTTAATACAGACTTTTTAATAAATTCAATTTCATCATCAACTAAGACCTTAAGCATTTCTTTATCTGGATATGCCTCTAGGTTATCTAGAAAGTCATCTTGAGAGACTTCTCTCTTTGAGAGAAAATCAACTATTCTCTTTAACTCTTTTAATGATGCCTTTTTTATAATTGGATCGTGATAATTGCTATGATCGACAATTCTCTCACTTGAATCTTTTACGAGCTCTTCACTAGAATTAGCTCTTGAAGAGTTTACTTCATAGTCGAAACGAGCAATATACGATTTCTTTTTTTGAAGCGAGAACCTTAGATCCATCTTCCCTTTTTTTCGATTAATTCTCAAACAAAGATAAGAGAAGTCACTAGAAATGAATCGATAAATTTCATTAATCAATTCATCATCAACAAAGATAGATGAAATCTTCATATTTATAAGAAGCTCTTCATCGCTAAAAAGCATCTCTAATTCAACAGGAGCGCATTGTCTCTTGAGAACAATAGCATTTAAAATTCCCTGTAAGCCAACAGAAAGTTTTTCAATATCAAATGAATTCTCATGGGCCTTGAGGTTTGCAAGGTCACAATAATAACCGACACTAAAACGAGAGAGAATTTTATATTGCTTAACTTTAGTAAACTGTGGGAATGTGCGATTTTTAGGGGTTTGTAGAACGCCGAAGTAGTTTTCAATTTCATTTAGAATAAATGAATTCTCAGTATAGACGGCGTCAGGAGTAAGACTTACCACACCAGATTTTATCTCTTCACTGATATAGACAACTCTTCCCATTGGGTTCGAATTCTTATAGCTAGTATCATTAACTATTATATTTCTCTTATCTGAAAGCTCTTCAATACTTTCAACTTGAGTAAAATTTAAGTCTTCACACATTAGCTCACTCAGCTTCTCAAAAAGCTCTTGATCGATAAATGTATAAACCTCAATTCTATTACTCACCTACGCGCTCCTCCCAATATCTTCTTGAGAGAAAATTTCATTGAAGTAGCGATAGTCTTTTACATTATCTAAGATTGATTTAAAAATGACTTCAATATCATTGGAGTCAAATTCTAGCTCTAAGGCGAACACCTGATCATGAACTTTATGCCATAGCTCACTAATATCATCATCTAAGTTATAATCGAGTTCAAAAAAGTCTCGACTTAGGCTCTTAAGATACTCAACATTACCGTATGACTCCTCTAAGCTTGCTAACTTATCCACAACATTTGTTCCATTACGGCAAACATAAGAGAAATAAGTCATTAGAATGGTATTGAAAACTTCTTTTAAAAAGTTGAAATCAAGATACCCCGAAATCAGGGCCAAATATACAACAGATGAAGAAATGACTTGTGCCTTTTTAAATGTAATAGCACTAGTTTTAATAAACTCCTCTTCAAGGTTAATATTGTCATGATTAAACTCGTAGAAAGTTTCATGACAAATAAAAACGAAGTCTAGTGTCGAAGACTTTTTCTCACCTTTTAAAATACGATAAAAGTCCACCAGAATAAGATTTCGATAACGAAGCTTCACTTCCTCTAATTGGGCCTTTTGAAGATCCATAAAGTGATCGACGACTTTTGAAACGCGCTCTTCATCAATGATTATTTTTTGAAAGAATTGATCATTTTGTTGCGAAAGTTTTTCAACTAACTCGAGATTAGCAAACTCTCCAGCACGGCCTATAAGAAGGCGCCTGCCACTTGGTCGTGACCAATACAACTCTCCTTTGAGTAGAGGATTGTTTTGAATTTGCTGGAAACTTAAGTTTATCTCTCTCATAATCCCGTAAGCTAATAAAATTAGGGCCTAACAATAGGCCCTCTTAACAATATTTATCGGAATGTTGAGTAAATAAATTAAGCTATTTTTTAATAGTCGAGCGTTTTCCTACGCTTTCCCTTTAAGCTTAGGATCTAGAGAGTCACGAAGAGCATCTCCAAGTAGATTTAATGCTAGAACTAGAACAAACATAGCTAGTGTAGCTGCAGAAAGTTGCCACCAAACACCACGTGCAAGTTCAAGTTTTGAGTCATCAATCATTGTTCCCCAAGAAGGCTGACCTTGTACTCCAAGACCTAAATAAGAAAGGATTACCTCAGATTTAATTGCCTGTTGGAATCTTAGTGAGAATTGAATGATAACAATGTGGAAGATATTTGGAAGAATATGCTTAAACATTCTTCTCATATTTCCTGCACCCAGAGCAGCTGCTGCCTGAACATACTCTCTTTCCTTGTGGCGTAGAACTTCACCACGAACAAGACGACATAGACCAACCCAAGAAGTTACCCCAAGAGCTAAGAATAGTGATGATGTCCCTTTTCCAAGTACCATAGTTACTGCAAAAAGAAGCATGATATAAGGAATTGAAGCTAGTGAAGTATAAAACCAAACAATGATTTCATCAACTTTACCACCAAAGTATCCGGCCATAAGCCCCAGAGTCACACCAATTACAGTTGAGATCATAGCTGTTGAGAAACCAATCCCAATTGCCATTTCTGCACCTTTAAGAGTTTTATATACTACAGAGCGACCAAAGATATCTGTTCCAAATAGTGCATCTGCACTTGGAGGCATATACGATGCTCCAATCTCTTTTGACCATTCACCTGCAATAACACCAAAGAATGTAAGTGCTGCAAGTATTACATATAATCCAATAACAACCATACTAAAGACTGCAGCTTTATCATTTTTAAGCTCCGTCCAAGCATGTCCCCATAGTGATTTTGATTCGCTTGATAAATTTGCTGACATGACAACTCCTACTTTAGCCTTACTCTTGGATCAACGATTGTATATAGAATATCTGTAATTACCGTAAAGATAATGTAGGCCATTGCCGAAAGAATCGTCATCGCCTTAATAACTGGGAAGTCATTATCAAATACAGCTTTTACAGTTAATCCACCTAGCCCTGGAATTGAGAAGAAACTCTCAAGTAATAGAGCACCTAAAATAAGGAAAGGGATTTGGATAACTACATATGTAATAATTGGAATTAAAGAGTTCTTTAATACGTGCTTTAGAAGAACAACTTTTTCACTTAGACCTTTCGCACGTGCAGTACGTACATAGTCTTGATAAATATCATCTAGAATAACTGTTCTAAAGTAACGAAGATCCGGACCAAGGTTTAAAACAACCATGATGATAACCGGAAGTATTACGTAAGGAATAAAGTATGGGAAACCATGCTCATAACCAGAAATTTCAAACCACCCTAACTCATAAGCAAAAAACTTCTGGAAGAAGAGGATATAAGCAAGAGATGGAATACTCATTAAACATACACAGATAATAACAAGTGTACGGTCAATTAGCTTTCCTCTAAAAAATGCTACGATGATCGCAAGTAAAATAGAGAAAACTGTCGAAATTAAAAACGCTGGAAAAGTTAGCGTTAGTGATGGTACTGCACCTTCTTTAATCATATCGATAATACTTTGCTTTGTTGCCCAAGAGCGACCAAAGTCAAAAGTAAAAGCTGACTTTACAATACCGATATATTGCTCAAGTAACGGACGATCAAGACCAAGCTCATGTCTAACTTCTGCAATTTGCTTTGCTGAAGCGTGCTTCCCAAGCAGTAACTGAGCAGGATCATATCCCGATAAGTTAAAGATAGCGAAAATAATTAAACAAACCCCCAAAATAATTGGGATCGTATAAAGTAGTCTTCTTAAAATATATGACCAAGTATTCACAAAAACAGCTCCTTAGCTCGAACTTAACTAGCGTATCGCTTATTTAAAAAAGCAACCATTAAGATTGCTTCATTAAATAAGCGCTGAAGTAAACTCCAGCGCTAACATTTATCAATTATAATTTTGATTGCATGTCTTTTTTAATTTTTAAATCAACATCTAAGTACTGATCTTGACCAGCTTCAAAGTCTGTTGAAATGTAATTCTTTAACCAGCTGTGCTTAATTAAGTATGACTGACGGTGAACACCATATAGCCATGGAACTTCTTCAGCTGCCATTTTGTTAAGAGTTTCATAGATAGCAGTTCTCTCTGGAGAATCTTGCATAACTGAAGCCTTAGCAAATAGTTTGTTGAATTCAGCATTATCATAACCAGATCCGTTAGCACCTGGAGATTTATTTGGTCCATAAAGTAGTTGTAGGAAGTTTTCTGCATCTGGGTAATCTGCACCCCATGCGATTCCGTAAAGCATTACCTGACGAGCAGTAATTTTCTTTTGTAGCTCTGGCCAAGAGTTTTGAACAACTTTGATATTTACACCAATTTCTGCCATTTGCTTTTTGAAAAGCTCACCAATCTGTCTTGAAGTTGAAGTACTTGGACAGTCATAAGTAATTTCAGGAAGACCTTTACCTTCAGGGTAACCAGCTTTTGCTAGAAGTGCTTTTGCTTTTTCTAGGTCACGGTTACGGTAAGGGTTTACATAATCTGGCATGTAACCAGCAATCCCCGGAGGAACAACTGATTGTGCTGGAAGAGCTGTATCATTATAGAAAAGCTTATTAAACTCTTTTACATCGTAAGCAAGTGCAAGCGCTCTTCTTAGATCAACGTTATTGAATAGTTTAAGGTCGTGATTAAAAGCAGTATAAGTAACATCTAGTGATGGTGATACTGATAGATCAATACCTTTCTTAGCAAATTCTTCTCCAAGACCTTTACCTGGAGTAACAGCTGATTCAAAGTTATCTTTTGGGATACCAATATAATCAACACGTCCTTTAAGGAAGTTTAGCCATCTTGGTTGATCTTCTTTAATGATGTTTACTTCAATCTTTTCTACGAAAGGAACTGGCTTACCAGCATATGCAAGCATGTGTTTGAATTCATCACTTGCTTCAGATGGGAAAAGCTTCTTTCTGAAGTTAGGGTTTCTATCGTAAGTAAACTTCTTTGAAGATTGGCTAAACTCTTTCAGCATGAAAGGACCTGTACCAACTGGGTGGTTTAGGAATTCTTTCCCATAGTGATCAACAACTTCTTTTGCAACTACAAATGTAAATGGCATTGCAAGAGAGTATAGGAATTGTGGGAATTGCTTCTTTAGTTTGAACTGAAGAGTGTACTTGTCTAGAGTCTTTAGACCCTCAACAACTTCTGTATAATCAACAGAATCTTTCTTAGAGTTCTTCTCACGCCACTCATCAAGACCAACAATCTTATCTTGAAGTAGCCACCAACCTAGACCTTGTAGTTTTGGGTCTGCAAGTCTCTTGATTGAATATACAAAGTCTTCTGCAACAAGCTCACGCCCTTTACCATCTTTGAAGGCAGCGTTGTCTTGAAATAAAACACCTTGTCTAATTTTAAAAGTATAAGTTAGACCATCTTCTGAAACTTCAGGAAGAGCTTCTGCAAGATTTGGTACAAGTGTGTATGGTCTCTTTAAGTAGTGGTACTCTAATAGACCTTCGTAAACACGACCAACTTCATTTGAAGAATACTTGTCGTTTGCATAAATTGGATCCATTCCCTTCACTTCTGAAGTAACGGCCAGGTGTAGAACTTTTTCACTAAGATCCACTTTTTTTGTACATGAAACTGTTAAAGCTAATAGCCCCATGATTAAAAATGAAACAAGATTCCTTGATTTCATAAACCATCCTTTGTTCAAAAAATTATTGCATAGAATAATACTAGAGTAATTTATACAAGAGATAAGATAAATTTACTAGAATTTATTAGGAAGCGTTGTTGCGCTGCTAGATAGATCCGCAGCTATCAACGATAAGGTCCAAGGCGAGGACTCTTTGCTTTTTATTTGTTTTTTTAGAGTTGTGAATTCCCTCTAAACGAATAAATTTATATTCGTTTTCTTGTAACTGAGAGAATGATGCGTTGAATTCATAATTGCCAATCATTGGCGTCTTATATTCAACAGACCCATCACTGTAATGTTTAATATCACCTTCAAGACACCCTTTGTCACAATAATTGCTATCGATATTCTTTATCTCACTAAAGAAAAGTCGGTTTCTTAAGAGAAAGTCATTTAATATTTTAAGTGATGAATAACGCTTTGCCTTTACTAACTCTGTAGAAATTTTCTTATAGAGAGTTCCTGAAATATCAGCTGCTAACTCTTCACTTGCATCGAGTGGAAGAATTAAGGTTTCTTGTCCTTTGAATGGAACATCAATGGCAAGGCTAAATGTTTCTTTATTTAAAATGGCATTATAAGTGAAGCGCTCTTGATTCTTGCCAAACTTCAAACGGCCACGGCCTTTAAATTCTTGGCAAATACCACTCGTTAAAAGCTTATGGGCCTCAACTTTATTCGTTGAAGCTCCAGCCTTATCTGATAAATCTTTTGGATTTGTTGTACAAGATATTAACGTGAAGCCGGCAAACGCACAGAGTCCAGCTTTTCGATATAATTTAGAATTTCTTCGCGTTCGTTTACTTTCGTACAATTTTTAAGTGCCTCGACATAATATTGACGAGCCTTTTCTGGCTTCTTCAAAGAAGTATATATGAGCCCTAAGTGCTTTGCAATGACCACATCGTCACTTACTAAAGCAAAGGCTTTTTTAATTTCGCGGTAAGCTTTCTGATATTCTCCAGTTTTGTAATAGTACCAACCTAAAGAATCACGGATATATCCATCTTGAGGGTTAAGCTGAACAGCTCTCTTAATATAAGCATAGGCTTTATCCATATGAACACCTTGCTCCAGGTATGTATAACCTAAGAAGTTCAGAGCATGTGAGTTATTTGGATCACGCTTTAAGATATCTAACATAATCTTTTCGGCTTTTGTGAATGCCTTATCTTTTTCATATAAAGATGCAAGATAATAAGCATGTCCATCTGTATAGCTATCGTGCTCAATATGAGATTCCATTAAAGCGATAGCTCGGCTTAGATCTTTTCGATTTTCATAGTAACCTGCAAGAATTACTTCTAATTCAAAACGTAACTCTTTTGATGCTTTTGAACGCTCTTTTACAAATTCAACAAGACGCTTTTCTTGCGCAGGATCTTTTTGTGCATATGTATTCAAAATATTTGCGATCTGAATATTTGACTCATGAAAGAGTGAGCTATCTTCTTTAATTCTTGAAAAATATGTTACCGCAAGATCACCTTCGTTAGACTGCTGATAAAGACTTGCTAGGTAATAAAGAACTTTATCTGAATCAGGGATAACAGTTAGAATCTCTTTAAAGATCCCTTTTGCATCCTCAATCTTATTAGTCTCTGTATAAATAACTCCCAATCTAACCTTTAAATTTAAATTCTCAGGATCTAGAGCTAGTAACTTCTCTAAGTAAGGAACAACTTCTTTATACTCACCATCTGTAAAAAGTAGATTTACGTATTTTCCAAGTGCAGTGTAATTATTTGGATCGTATTTCAAAAACTTCTGATAAAGAACCTTTGCAGACTTAAAATCACCTTGTTGTTCGTAAATCATTCCAAGCAGAATAGTACTTTGCTGATTAGTTGGATCAAGCTTTAAAGAATTATTAAAATACTTTTTGGCCTTCTTATAATCAGATTTTTCAAAGTGGATTTTGCCAGTATGAAAGGCATAAATACTGCGATTTTCGCGATCTTTTTGTGAGCAATAACTTAGCGTTCCAACAGCTTTCTTGAATTTCTTTTCATCCACATAAGCTTTTGAAAGATAAATACAAGCTTCACTTAAAATTGGTCTCGTTTTATAGACTAGTTCACGATATAGCTTGATTGACTGCTTTGATTTTCCCAATGCACCATATACGCCAGCAAGTAAGAGTCTTGCCTTAATCTTAATATCTTTGTCCGCATGTTTAATAAGGTACTTTAGCTCCCTTTTTCCATCTTCTAACTGACTCGACTTAATAAGTTCAACCGCATATTTTTTTCTTAGATAAATATCTTTAGGTTTTAAATCAACAACGTGTTTTAAGATAAGTGATGCCGAAACAGAATCACCACTCAAAGAAGCGTCTGCAGCTTTTAAGAAAAGGTCACTTGCGACATAATTTACCGTAGCGTCGCCCTTCGTTTTTGCTTCTTCTACAATCTCGCTAAGAGACTGATCAACAAACTCTTGCGCTCGCTTCGCCTTTTCAAAATCAGAAATGGTATTTGAAAGCTGTGAATCTTCATTGATATTAGACTCATCTTCAACATTATTGGTCGTTGCACAACCAATGAGTGTTACTAGCGCTATCGTGTAGAGTGAATTTTGAATGAAATTTTTAAACATCTAATATCCTTGGCCTTACTGCCTCAGTCTCTCATCGACCTAAATAGATATTTCTTAAAGAAAATTAATCCTTAATTTCGTAGGGGCAACATTAGGTAGAACTTAAGTATCAATGACTTGCATTAGTTCGACCTAATGCACGATAAATAGCTGAAATCATGGCAAATAAATGGATTCTCTTTGAATTTAGATAAAATTAAGAAGCCTATCCCTTGACAGTTACTGTCATTGACTGTTACTTCTCTGATGCAAATTTCAAAACGCTTAGCAATAGACACAGCGGGAATCAATAAAATATATGAACACCAACCTGTCTTTTGTTCAAAGTTGAACTTATAAGTAATTAATTTTACTGAACATAGCTTAACGGTGAAATTTATACAAAAAGCTTAACTATTACAAAGCGTCGTGTTAATTATTAACTCGTTTTAGCTCAAGAGAATTCTAAAATTAAACTTGAGATATATTCGTAAACCAATAGGGGTAGTAGAATGAATGATGTAAGAATTATTAAAAGGTACCAAAACAGAAAACTTTATGACACACACCAAAGTTGCTATGTAACACTTGAAGAGATCGCTCAAATCATCAGAGAAGGTCACGAGATTCAAGTAATCGATAACAAAACTAAAAATGACATCACTTACATGACTCAAATCCAACTTCTTTTTGATCAAGAGAAAAAGTCAACTAAGCCAGGTGACGTTGAACTTCTTAAGAGAGTTATCCGTGGTGAAGAAGGTACTTTCACTGGATATATTAGAGGTCTAGAAGGTATTGAAGCTCCAGTTGTTGAAGAAGCACCAGCTCAAACTTTCAACTCTTTCAACAGCGCAGCAAACCTAAACTCTTCTGTTGAAACTACGACTACTTTAAACTAATATAAGGCAGTTATTACTGCATATATATTTAGTTTAGAGGGTGAAATGATTTTTCAAATTTCAAAATCTATATTAAGGCCTGCAGTTATTCTAGCAGGCCTTTTTATTTTTGGTGTTCAAACACAAGCACAAACAGTTAAGCAATTGACTTCTTCTAAGTCAGCAAAGAAGAATTCAGATGCGGCAGCAGCGGCAGCTCTTCTTAGTGGCCAAGAGCTTCACATTCACTCAGTTGGGATCGGAATTGGTCAAACACTTCTAATGAGTGATCTTAAAGATAACGGTGAAGATAAAATTACGGCTGAATTATTTTATAATTACAAGGCTTCTTACTCGTTTGATTTTTACGCCAACCTACATTATTCAAAACATGAATATGAGAATACTTATTCGAAGACTGCAGGACTTCTTTTTGGAGCGAAAGGAAAGCTATTTCATTATGATGCATTCCAACCATTCCTTGCAGCAGGTCTTGGTTTCTTTAGGCCACAAATAAAGACTGATTCGTATAAGTCAGATGCAAAGACAGTATTTGGTTATCAACTAGGTGCAGGTGCAGACTTTGATTTAAATAGAAAAATCACAGTTGGTGCTATGGCCACATTCAACGATCCGTTTGATGTAGATCAAGAGAATCGCTCAGATGTTGAGGGATACTACTTTAAAGTTCTACTTACGGTATTCTACAAATTCTAATGAAGTTTAAAGACTTATATATCGTCACGGGAAAAGGAGGCGTTGGAAAAAGCCTCACTTCCGTGGCGCTTACTAAGTCGATTTCTGAACTTAATCATAATAAGAATGTATATTATTTCTCATTTGAACAAAATGAGGACAAAGAGCTAATCAAATCACTTAATATCAAAACTGTTGAGCTAACTCACTTAAGCTCAGTTCAAGAATATATTGCTCGTAAACTAAATTCAAAAACAATTGCCAAGTGGATTGTTTCAACTTCATTCTTTAAGGCCTTATTTGATATGGTCCCAAGTTTTGGTCAACTGATCTTCCTTGGACACATTATTGACCTTGCAAAAGAAGAAGAAAATATTGTGATTGTTGATGCTCCAGCATCTGGTCACCTACTTTCAACAATACACTCTCCAAAGGTCTTTAAAGATATTTTTAAAATAGGACCGATTGCAAACGATATCGATAAGATGCATAACTTCTTAACGAATAAAGAACACACTCAATGCGTTGTTGTTAGTATTCCGACAGAGCTAGCGGTTGAAGAAGGTATTGAATTAAGAACTGAACTTACTAATGAGTATAGTATTTCAACAATCGAAATCCTCAATTGTGATTTAACTCTGAACAAATTCCCAGAAGATGACACGCCTGACTTTATAAAGGTAAAGATTGAGAATCAAAGACACTTACAAGATAAGTTTCAGGTAAAATATGATCTCCACTTTCCTCAGATCATTGCACAGACGCAAGAGCAACAGGTTGAGGAATTAAGTGATATGATCATTGAAAAGATGGATATCTTTAAAACAAAATAAAAAGTAGGCTGTGACGAGTGAAGGACTTTAAGAAAATTGAGATTTTTTGTGGAACAGGAGGAGTTGGAAAAACAACGATTTCTGCATCCCGCGCTTTTTCTTTAGCGGCAAGGAATAAGAAAGTTCTACTTATTACTATTGATCCAGCTAAACGCTTAAGACAACTCCTCAATCTCAAAGATCAGTCTGAGATAGTTGAGTTCAAAAACGAAGAAATCTCTTTCGACGTTCTTCTTCTTGACTGCAAATCTTCATTTGAAAAGATCTTAGGTGCAAAGGTTGATAATAAGATTTTAGAAAACTTAACGAGTTCACGCGGTGGACTTAATGAGATTCTTGCAGTCCTTGAAATTCAGTCTCAAATTAATCGCAATATCTATGATGCGATCGTAGTGGATACAGCACCAGGAAAGAACTTTTTAGACTTCCTTAATTCCTCAAAGAAGATCAATCGCTTCTTTAATAAGACATTTGCGGAAGCATTTAATTATATTACAAATCAAAATAAACCAGGGCGTTTTTTCAACCGCATTATCTCAACGGGGATTGAAAAGTTCCTTAGTTACCTTGAAAGTGTAACTGGACAAGGATTTATCAACGACTTCCTTGAGGCGATCTCAATTCTCTACGGTAATCGAGAGAAGTTTATCGATGGATTAAGTGTAGAAAAAACATTAAATGATCCTGCTCACTCGAGGTGGTATTTAGTAACTTCAGCAGAGCACATGAAAGAGGTCGAAACGAAGCAAATCTTTGACTCAATTCAAGCTCAAATGAACACCGAACGTTACCTCATTATCAATAAATCATGGTATAACAATCTCGCATCGTGGCAGCCTAAAACGACACAGATGCAAGAATTTAAAGAAACAATAATTAAACAAGAAGAAATAAAAACTTCCATTTCGAAGAAGTCCAATATCGAAACTCTTACGTTTCCAGATCTTGTGACTTTTGACCCGATAGAGCAACTAAGGGCCCTACAGGACAACTGGAAGAAAACGGAGAAAGAAGTATGATGAAAGGTGCTAAGGCAAACGTTGTTGAAGCAATTGGTAATACACCAATCGTAAAATTAAATAGTATTGGTAAAGATACAAATTGTGAATTCTACGTGAAGTTAGAATATATGAACCCGGGTGGGTCAACAAAAGATCGTATCGGTGCTTATATGCTTGATCGTGCAGTTGAAGAAGGTGTTCTAAAGCCAGGTGGAACAATTATTGAAGGAACATCTGGAAATACAGGTGTTGGACTTGCAATGTGGGCAGCAGTTCACGGTTACAAATGTATCTTCGTTCTAGCTGACAAACAATCAAAAGAGAAAATTGATAACCTAAGAGCTTTCGGTGCAAAAGTTGTTGTATGTCCAACAAATGTTGAGCCTGAAGATCCTCGTTCTTACTACTCTGTTTCTAAAAAACTTTCAGAAACAATTCCAAACTCATTTTATGTAAATCAATACGATAACCTACATAACAGAAATACTCACTATACATGGACTGCTCCAGAAATGTATGAGCAAACTCAAGGTGATTTTGATGTATTCATGGCAGCTGTAGGTACAGGTGGAACAATTTCTGGTTGTGGACGCTACTTCAAAGAGAAAATGGATAAAGTAGAAATCATTGGTGTTGACTGTGTTGGTTCAATTATCGCGGGTTACCACAAGACTGGTGAAATGGGTCAAGCACACTCATATGTTCTTGAGGGTGTTGGTGAAGACTTTATTCCTGAAAACTATGACTTTGACTTAATTGATGACTTTGAAGTTATTAACGATAAAGAATCATTTCTTATGACAAGAAGACTTCTTAAAGAAGAAGGAATTTATGCTGGTGGTTCAGCTGGTGCCGTAATTGAAGGTGCTTTAAAGTATGCAGCAAAACAAACTGAACCAAAGAAAATCCTTATCCTACTACACGATTCAGGAAACCGTTATGCTTCAAAAATCTATAATGATGATTGGATGAGTGATGGTGGTTACCTTGATTCTTCTTTTAACGTTCAAATTTCAGAAGTACTTAACACTCTTGGAAAGAATGGAAATATCATCACTGTTGAAGACACAACAACAATTGGTGAAGCAATTACACTTATGGAAGAAAAGAATATTTCTCAGCTTCCTGTAGTTAATAAAGGTGGAGATATTCTAGGTCTTTGTACAGAGAAGAACCTAATTAAGCCTGTTATCATGGGCGAGTTCCAAAAAGACGACAATATCTCTCTTGCAATCTCTAATAACTACCGCGTAGTTGATTGTAACGAACTTCTTGAAACTGTAGCAGATGCACTTTTAAAGAAAGAAGTTGCTATCATTACTAAGAATGGAAAAGTTTCAGATGTACTTTCTGAAATCGACGTTCTTCAGTATATGTCTGAGAAAGGCTCAAAGTAATGAAAAAGGCCAAGCTTAAACAAGCGGCCAAAGCCTCGGTGTGTATTCACGCCGGGGCATATCCTGATAAAGAAACAGGTGCGGTTATTCCACCTATTTATCAAACTACGACCTATGCTCAATCTAGTCCTGGTGAGCACCAAGGTTACGAATACTCAAGATGTCACAATCCAACACGAACAAGACTTGAAGAAGCTCTAGCTGCACTTGAAAATTCAAAGTATGCATTGGCCACGTCAAGTGGGGTCTCAATAGAGATGCTTATTATGCATTCGCTACCAGCAGGCTCGACAATTTTATGTGGAGATGATGTATATGGTGGCACTTACCGTCTCTTTACAACAGTCTTTAACTCAATTCACAATTTTATCTTTGTCGACACAACTGATGTGAATAAAGTTGAAGTTGTACTAAAAGAACACAAACCAAAGCTCTTGTGGGTAGAAACACCAACAAATCCACTCTTAAAAATATCCGATATTAAAAAAGTATCTGGGTTAGCTAAAAAGCATAAGGCCATAACAGTTGTCGATAATACTTTTATGAGTCCTTATTTTCAAAACCCTCTTGATTTAGGTGCTGATATTGTTATGCATTCAGTAACTAAATATATAAATGGCCACTCTGACGTTGTCGGAGGTGCTTGTATGCTTAACAATAAGAAACTCTATGAGAAATTGTGGACACTACAGAAATCACTAGGGCCAACACAATCCCCTTTTGACTCATGGCTAGTTCTTCGCGGTATAAAAACTCTTGCTATAAGAATGGAAGCTCATGCAAAGAATGCGATGAAAATTGCTAAGTATCTTGAGGGCCATCCTAAAGTCGAAAAGGTCATGTACCCAGGACTTAAGTCTCACCCACAACACTCAATTGCAAAGAAGCAAATGTCAGGCTTTGGCGGAATGATTACATTCTTTTTAAAAGGTGATATCAAGCAGTCGAAGAGATTTTTACAAAAAGTTAAAATGTTTTCACTAGCAGAAAGCCTTGGTGGAGTTGAAAGCCTTATTGAACATCCAGCTATTATGACTCATGCTTCTGTTCCAAAAAATGTTCGTGAAAGTATTGGTCTGACAGATAACCTGATTAGATTATCTGTCGGTATAGAAGATGCTAACGATCTTATTGCAGATTTAGAAACAGCATTTAAATCAGTTTAAAAAGTTCCTGGGCCAGCGCTTTCATCAATTTGAAAGTCACCAGATGATTCAATTGTAGATTGCTCTTGGCCATTATCTTCTTTAACTTCAGTTTTTTCTACTACAGGTTTAAACTCTGCTCTTTTTCTTTTTAAATCTTCTGGAATTCTAGCAATTGGCTTTCTAATCATTATGTAGTCATAGTTTCCATTGCGACTAAATACTGTATTAGCATTTAAGTATTCTTCTACTAGAAGTTTTGCACAGAAAACACGTCCATGATCATCATTAAGACTATTTTTTGCACCAGAAGCAAAGATGAGACCGTCATCTTCAATTATTTTTTTAATTGTCTTATATTCATCACAGAATTCGTTTGAAGTTGCATGACACTCACCTTCTTTACGAAAGACATCTACTGAATTTGAAGTCGACTTAACGTGAATTGGATCGCGACAAATATCAATAAGCCAATTACGATTCATATACTTATATTGATTATGGGCGATCTCAATTTCGCACTCTTTCTTACTAATAGTTATAGTCTTATTCAAAAGACCAAATGGTGCTGATTTGTGTTTTACAGAAACATCAAATGAAGACTGAAAGCAGTCAGTTCCAGTAAAGGCAATTGCCTGAGCTGTGATAAAGAAAACGATACTAGATTTTAGAAATTGCATTTTTATCTACCTCTACCATTAGGATGGTTTGATCATTTGGTAAAAAATCATCTTCATTATATCCCTTTTTACTTTGAAATGTTAATTCACTAATTAACTCAACTGGAGATGACCAGTTTTTCTTAATAAAAGAAATATACTCTTCGCCATTAACAATATGGTCGTTATTCTTGAAATATCCAGGCGATAGTAAAAGAACTCCCTTCCCCTTTTCTAATTGAACACTCTGCTTCTTAACTTCATATGAGTTTGGAAAGCTATATTCATTTGATGAAATTAGAATATCATTTTGAGAAAGAATCTCATGGGCACCAATATTAATACTCTCGAGAGTAAGATCAGCTAGTGTTAATTTAGCGACTAGAATAGATGCCTCTCCGAACTCCGAGAAATCCTCAGTACGCTCTTCAAGTTGGCCAAGAATCTTATCCATTGTAAGGCTGCCTTCAGCTTTCCATCCTTCAATCATCGTTAAGAAACTCCCAATGAGCATATATGATGTAGCATGCAGGGAGATAATCCAAACATCTCCACCTACTTTAAAAAAATCGAAGAATTCACCACCATTAGATGTTCCCGCACAAAAACGTGACGTAATCCCAACTCCTCGAATCTTTTCACTTCTAAAAGGGGCCATATTCTTATGCATTTCTCTAATGCTTTCAACTTGTCCAACAAGTCCTTCCATGACGCTATTCATTTTATAAAGCAGCTTTTTTTGAAGCTCCATTGCTTTTAGGCCTTCAATTGCATTCTTCATATTTAGTAAGTTCTCTTCAACTGATTTATCAGCAAAGAAAACACCTAGACACATTTCATTTTCAAGAATTGATTTATCAATCTGATCTCCATCATGAAAAACAATGATAAAGTACTCATCATTAGCAATATCATTTTGTGATTTTGTAAAGGCCACTTGACTTGCAGCTGATTCGTTATTTTCTTCTGAAACATCTTGATTAAAATCTGAAAGCTCTAGCAATTTTAGTAGATTATTGAGCTTATCTACGGCAATTTTGTCGATATTAGACTCGACGATACGAATACGCATAACTCTTCCTAAGTATTTAAAATTAAATAGTGATGACACGATTTTTTGGCATCTTGAAAATCCATTTTAGCATATTAAGCGACCAATATCATATAAATGAGCCGATTAAATTAAAGATTCCTTAAGAATGACCCGAAGAATTATTAGAATATGGGTATAACCCGACTGTAACACTAGGTCTTATAATGAAGAAGAGTAAAATCGTAAATTTGGGAGAGAGACGTAAGAAAGCAAGTACTCGTAAAAGTACTGCGACAAAGAAGTCTCAATCCGCAGTCATCTCTGAAAAAACCGTTGTTAATGCAAGGGGAACAACTGATGATCCAACAAAAAGGCTAGAAGCTGAGAATAAAGCACTTAAGCTTGAGCAAAAGAAGATTTGCGAAATGGCCGCGAGAACAATTCTTCATGCACTAGATTGCAAAGACCACTACACTTACGGACACAGTACACGTGTTGCTTATTTTAGTTTAACACTTGGAAAAGAAATCGGACTTAATGAAGACGAATTATATGACTTAGAACTTTCTGCACTTTTCCACGACATTGGAAAAATTGGTGTACCAGATGAGGTTTTAAATAAGCCTTCAAGACTTACTGAAGACGAATTTCTTCAGATGAAAAGTCATCCAGAAAAATCATTTGAAATCCTCCAAGGATTTACTCATTTTGAAAAAGTCGCTACATTTGCAAAATATCACCATGAAAGATGGGATGGACGAGGATACCCTGAAGGACTTAAGGGTGAAGATATTCCATTATTCTCTAGAATTATTCTAATTGCAGATACTTTCGATGCAATGACTTCAACGCGTGTTTATCGTAAGGGACTAGACTACGAAGTTGCTTATGCTGAGCTTGAAGAATTCTCTGGATCACAATTTGACCCAGAGTTAGCACGAGCATTTGTAAGAGCGATGAAAAAAGAAGAAGCGAAACAAGAAAAAACGTTCACGCTTACAATCATCGACGGCCTCTTTAAGAAAGACGCCGCCTAATTACAATTTGGCGTTTCAGCAACAGTATTAATATAATACATCTGTAAAGTTCTACAGTCGTACTCTGATGCTAAAACCTTAGAGGTTGCACATTCGTTAGGTTTCCCTTCTTGTAGTGCCCATTTCATATTAGCTTCACACTTAAGATAGGCTTTGCGATCAACACATGCCCAGTGTTTTCCTTTACAATTATATACTAGACCTTGGCCAAACTCTGTATACTTAGGAGGCTCAACATACTCTAGCCTTTCAACAACCTCTTTCTTTTCCTCTTCCAACTTATCAACAATTTTATCAAGTTGATTATCAAGAGAATCTGACTTCACATCATCTTCATCTTTTTCTCCAAAGCTACCTGTAGTATCGACCTGCGTTTGAGGAACGACAATGGGCTCAGGATTAACTTCTGTATTCTTCTCTCCCACATCTAATACTGTCTCTTCAACTTTTTCCTCAACTTGAGGTTCCGTTATTGTTTCAACTGGTGCTACTGCAGGTTCTTCAACTTGCGGCTCAGGCTGTACCTGTGGCACTGGCTCTGGTTGAGGCGCTGGTTCAGGTTGAGTCTCTGGTTGAACAGAAGGCTGAGTTTCAGCTTGTTGTGATTGAGCATTTTGAGTCTCTTGTACTTGTTGAGACTGTTCCGTCGTTTGCTCTTGAGCTTTCTTTGGCTTCTTCTTACGAGGCTTTTTCTGTCTCTTTACTGGTGGGACTTCCGGAACTTCATTGTCACTCTCATCTGTTAAAACAAATTGATCTATGGCAAGGAGAACAACTGCAACAATTAAGACAAGCTTAATTAACTTACTCTTATCAGAGTCCTTTTTCTTATTTTCATCTTCATCATCTTCATCTTCGTCTTCATCTTCATCATCTTCGTCATCTTCGTCGGCATCATCTTCTTCACCGTTATCTTTTTTTGAAGACTTTTTCTTAAGCATTTTAGCCAGGAATGGAAGTTGCTTTTCTAAAAACGACTTTTCTTCTTCATCGTCTTCATCTTCATCTTCATCTTCGTCATCACGATCTTCTTCCTCATCTTCTTCCTCATCTTCATCAGAAGATTTTTTCTTAAAGAGCTTTGCTATTGACGGAAAGTTTTTGGATAGAAATGATTCCTCGTCGTCTTCATCTTCATCATCATCTTCATCATCTTCATCATCATCTTCATCATCATCTTCGTCGTCATCTTCATCTTCTTCATCCTCATCAACATTTTGAGGCTCAGACATAACGACTTCATCATCTGATCCAGAATCATACTCATCTTCTTCTAATTCAGTATCGGCCAACTCTTTTGCGCCAGGAATTTTAACATCTGTTGATGTTGCATCATCAAAATCCGAATCATCCTCATCCTCATCTTCATCAGATTCGAATTCATCTTCTTCAAATTCTTCAAGTAGCTCTTCGTCTTCCTCCGACTTTTTAAGCTTACCTTTCATCTTGTCAAAAAATCCCTTCTTGGCCACAAGTACTCCTAATCTAAACCAAAGAACTCTTCCATTTTACTGTATAATTGAAGATCTACGAAGGAATATTATCTATTTAGCATTCTTGCCCAACTACTTAAGTCGGTTATAGTAGCAAATATTTTTTACGAATGAAGGAGAAAGGATAAGTGAATCTTTATTCAAATACTGTTTATCACCAAAATGAAGAGTTCCCTCTCCAAGTATTTTAGAAATATTGAATATAACTTCACCCATCGTGCGACGATAATTTAATTCAACAAGGGGGCAAAGTTTTAACGTCCCCTCTTCATCTTCATAAATCATATTGTCGAATTGTATCTTAGAAATCTCTGAATTTGGTAAATTAGACTGAATTAAGTCTATCGTTGAATTTAGGTTGAACTTAACATCTAAATCAGAAAGAGATATTAAACGTCCACCTTTAAATTGACCTTTTGAATTCGTAAAATTTTCTACGATGTAATACTCTCTAGTTTTTAGATTATAGGTAACGCCAAAAGTTTTTTTTACATTAACATATTTAGACAATACACCAGGATAACTTACACGCGAAAGATCTTCTTTATTCTGGATTAACCTATTACCTATCCCTGAAAATGTTTGATCCGGCCGATAAAATTTAATCTCATTTAAAACCACATCATCTTTTGAATTAATGATCATATCCTCAAGAGGCCTATGCCAACTGGCAAGCCAACATTTTGAATTTAGAGTTTTTGCTAAATCAAAGTTAGTAAGATCTCCCCACCAATTTTGGTACTCTTTAAGATCATTCGTTATTTCCGATTTAATAAATCCTAGTTTCGATAAATGACTGAGATATTCAGCAGTATAGGCCAATTTTGTACATAATATATTTTCACAGGAATCATTAACGAGAAAAAAAATATATTCTAATTCACTTAGGTATTTATCATTTTTTAGATTAGGATTATTGGCAGCGAGAGCAGCATCAAAGTCGAGATTAACACGATATTTCACTTCCATTCCTTGCGGTTAGTTACAATGAATTCGTCTTTAAAATTTTCAATACGAGAAATGAAGTCATTATCCATTCCTGTTCTCACACGCCCTTCTCTATCAAAGATCATTCCTTTAGCTCGGGCTGGAGATAAAAGATCAGGAAGAGACTGGACGTAAAACTCCCAAAGATTACTTTGATCACGCCATTTGTTTAGCCAATGAACTCCAAAACCAACATGTGAAATCTCATCCTCGTAAACTACATTAAGAATAGCTGCTGATTTCTTATCATCAACACCTTGAAAAATATCTCGATAAAACTTAGCAAAGTCTAAATTGGCCGCTTCAAATGTCAGGGCCATTACCGCAAAGTATTCTTCAAAGCTTGTAATCTTTTGCATCTGTCGCCAAAAGAAGTCATTTACAGGTAAATCGCCAAAGTCGATACCAAAGTCATTCATTCTCTTGCGATAGAGATTGAAATGTTTAATTTCGTCATCAATTGTTTGAAGTAAGCCTGAAGCAATTCTTTTATATTGAGATTTATCTTCGATAGGGATGTACATGAGTGCTGTCGCCATCATTTCAATGGCCAATAGTTCATGATTAGCAAAGAAGTGCAACGCCATGGCCTTCTTTTCATCCAAGTGAAAGCTTCCTCTTTTTGGAAACTTAATCTGCTCAGCAGAAAATGAAATCTTCCCCTCTCTAGATGGATGAAGATCTTTTATACCATCTTTAGTTTTAAAATAATTGAGATCCGTAACAACATCAGAAGTTGTTAACTTATCTTCAAGAAATGGAGATTCCAGCAATAACTTTGCGTATTCGTAAGTATTCATTAAACTCTAACGTTTAGGACTAGTATTTTTTCTCTTACGACTTACATTTCTTTTTCGACTCTGTCCAGGACGCCCATTTCCTTTGAAATTTCTTCCTGTAGACCCCTTAGAAGCTCCTTGCTTACTGCCAGGTTTACCTTTGAATCGCCCACCACCTGGTTTGCGACGGTTAGTCTTGCGTTTCTCAAAGCATTCTTCACAAATTGGAAAGCGTGAGTCTTCAGGTAACTTAACACTACAAGAAGAACATCTAGCAATAATCTTTTGTGAAAGAAGTTCATTTAGTTGGTCGATTGCAAGTTGCTTATTATTAAGAAGTTCAACTTCTGAATAAACGAAGTTCTTATTGTTGAAGTGCCTTGATAACCATTGATAAAGCTCAACACACTTGATTGATGTCTCTAGATAATCAATATCATTAGAGCCATATTCAATTGGCTCACATGGAATTCCTTCCATATTAACGTACTTATGAAGAATCCAGTTGTAGAATTGAACATGATCCATTAACCCAAGGTTTACTGGAGCACAAGCAAATCCGAAGATTTCAGCATCCGTAAGTATTCCATTCGAATCAGCGTCTTCTACCATTTCAGCAAGCTCAATCATCTCCTTCATATCTACGCAGTAGAAAGGAGCCTGGAAAGTCATCGTGTTAAACAGACGAAGAAATTCCGAAAGCTTAAGCTTTGGTAAGTTATTATCGATTAGGGCCTTATTAACCTGATTAAAGATATCAAGGTCAGGTCCAACCATACACTGATCACTTTGTTCAAGAGTCGCACTCAAGGCTTCATTGATTGACTCAATTCCATCTTCTACTTTTCTCAGACAAGTAACTGTTCCGCGTGGGAACCTTTGAAAACGTCCTGCTCGTCCACCAATTTGTTTAATCTCACTAATCGAAATATCATGTTGGTGACCATCAAAGAACTTAGAAAGTGTTGAGAACACTACCCTTTTAATTGGAAGGTTCATTCCCATTGCAATTGCATCAGTTGACACGATTACATCAGTTTCACCTTGATCAAACTTACGTGCTTGTTCACGACGAACTTCTGGAGAAAGCCTTCCATAAACAATCGAAACCTTATAACCTAAGCGTTCAAGATCTCTTTTATGTCTTAGAGCATTCTTTCTAGAAAATACAATAAGAGCGTCATTTTTTTGCATATCAGCTAAAACAATTGGATGTCTTTCTACTGATAACTCAGTCATACGAGTATATTCATTAATGATTAGTTCATCACCACATAGATCAACAATCACTTTAACAAGATCAAGTGCTGAAGCATCACCACAAAGGTGTACTTCATCGGCCATAATATTAACAAGTGCTCTTGTCCATGCCCAACCACGTGAAGGATCAGTGATCATTTGAATTTCATCAATTACACAACAATCGAAAACCTCTTGTAATCGTGCCATTTCAATTGTCGAAGAGTAATGTGTCGCACCCTCTCTCTCAATAACCTCTTCACCAGTAAGAAGTGTTGTTACAGCACCTTTTGCATTAAGTGTATCGTAAAGTTCTGCAGCTAGAAGTCTAAGAGGTGCTAGATAGCAACCTTTAGGAACTGTCGATAGCTTTTCAATTGCGTGATAAGTTTTCCCCGAGTTAGTCGGCCCCATATGATAGACAATCTTTCTCTTCATCTGTCTTGCTGAAGAGTGAACCCAGAATTCCCCAAGATACTCTTGAAGAATTGTCGAAGAAACGTCTTTCTTTTTTAAAATGATAATTGATTTAACAAATTTCTTAAATTCTCGTTCTAGATATCTTTCATTTCTCCAGTAGTGAGTTGAAAGAGAACGATAAAATTTATCATATTCCGCATTAGTAATAAGATCAGTACTAAGCTCATTGGCTTCAAGGTATTGATCGAATAGCATGCTTACATTTCGACGATGTAATGAAGCGAGCTCTGACGGATAAGCAAATTCCGATTTAAAGTATTGTTTAACCTGATTCTCTAAACGATTTAGAGAAGATCTTTTTATTGTATTTCTTAGTTTATAGAAATTCTTATCTAGTGTTTTTTGTAGATTAAAGACTAGATCTGAAACAACATGGATTCCATTATCAATCTCTTCTTTAATTTGTTCTTTAGTTGATTCAATCAACTCAACACAGCTTTCATAAACTGAGTCTCGTAATAGTGCTCTAAAATCATTAACACATTTAATACACTGACACTTAAGCTCACTGATTTTGTGTTTTGTTAAATCAATATCTGAGCGAATGAAAGTTTGCGTTGCCTCGTGATGATTTAATACTTTCTGTCCCCACTCATAAAATGTCTTTTCATGAAGTGAAAGAATATTTTGCGAGAGTCCACCATCTTGACCAAAGAAGATTGCTTCATTCTCAGGAATCATACAGTCGTCAATAAAAATAAGATCGAGGATATTATCTTGTTTGATTAATAAATTAAAATTAGTGAAGTCTTTGTTAAAGAAATAAACTAAAGATGGATTCTCATCAAAAATAGTCCATAATTTTGTTAACGTTGACTCTAAAAAGCCAAGAACGACGAGTGCATCTTCACTGGCCCTTACATAACTATCGTCATCGGAAAAATTATTGACCTTAATAATTGTTTTACGTTCTGTTTCTATGTTTTCTCGAATTGCTGAGAAGTCAGGTAGCTTATTTATTTCTTGTGAGCTCATTCTCTAAGAGTACGTTGAGGGAAGAAATTGTGCAAGTAATCTTAGGTGTTAAATACAAAAAAATGCATTATAATTGAGCTATAAAAATATATATAGAAAAATGGATTGCATATGATGAAAACATGGCTAACAGAAACTTTTAATATCAAATACCCAATTATTATGGCCCCAATGTTCCTTGTAACTAGTATCGATATGCTGGTTGAGGCTTCTAAGGCAGGTATTATGGGTTGTATCCCTGCTCTTAACTGGCGTACTCCAGAAGAGTTTGAAGAAGGACTAAAAGAATTAAAAGAAAGATGTGAAGGTCCTTTTGGAATCAATATCATTGTAAATCAGTCAAACATCCATATGCACAAGCAAATTGAGCTTTGCGCGAAGTATGCTCCAGACTTCATTATCACATCACTTGGAAATCCAAAAGAAGTTATCGAAAAGTGTCGTCCACAAGGAACTAAGATAATTTGTGATGTCGTTGATCTTAAATATGCACAAAAAGTTCAAGACCAAGGAGCTGATGCAGTAATTGCAGTAAACTCTGGTGCCGGGGGACACGCGGGACCAACACCAGCAAGTATTCTCGTTCCACTACTTAAAAAGAACTTAAATATACCAGTTATTTCAGCTGGAGGTATTGCAACAGGATCGGGCCTCTTTAGTATTATGGCCCTAGGATGCGAAGGTGTTTCAATCGGTTCTCCATTCATTGCGACGAAAGAATCAATCGTATCTGATGCTTATAAAGAAGCAGTCGTTCAATATGGTGCTAAAGATATTGTCATGTCGAATAAAATTTCAGGGACGCCTTGTACAGTTATCAACACTCCTTACGTGCAAAAGATTGGAACTGAACAAAATGTTATTGAAAAGGCCATGAGCAAAAATAAGAAGCTTAAAAAGTATGCGAAAATGCTTACTGGTTACAAAGGAATGAAAGCTGTTGAGAATGCAGCTTTTGGTGCCACATACAAAACAGTTTGGGTTGCCGGACCTTCAATTGAGTTCATTACAAAGATTGAAACTGTTAAAGAAATTGTTGACCGAATTGTTTCTGAATTTGAAACATCTGTTGACGAATTTTTAGCTAAAAGATCCTAATTATGTTCAAGCTTCCTAAGGTTTTACGCTATCAAAATTTTAGAAGGCTTTATATTGCAGGACTAACATCCGAGCTAGGCTCGTTTGTGTCAGAGACTGCACTAATGCTTTTGGTATTTGAATTATCAAATCATAACAAAAGTTATCTTGGTGCAGCTCGAGCAGTATTTCTCTTCTTTTTAACAATCGGAAATTTAATTGGTGGTGTTATTGGAGAAAAATACAATCGAAAGAATGTTCTCCTTTTCACAAATTACATTAGAATTCCAATAATTTTTACGATCATCTTCGCTAAGACTCCAGAAGTTGTCATCCTTTGCGATGGCCTCATAGCTCTCTTCACTGGAATGTATAATCCAACAAGACAAGCTATGGTTAACGACATTGTCCCTCAAAAAGACATGAATCGAGCGAATGCCCTATTCGGTTCTGCCTTTGCAGTACTTCACATGATTGGTCCATTTCTTGGTGCCACTATGTTTACGGCCTTTGGCGGAATCAAGGAAGTTATTGCTCTAGATTTCCTAACATATATTGTTGGTATTTATTTTATTATGAGCCTTACCTATAACCCTCCAAGACAGGAAGGAAATAGTGAAAACTTTCTCTCTGAAATAAAAAATGGAATTAAATATGCCAGAACGCAAAAGGAACTTTTTGCTGTCATTTCAAATGTCATCATCGAAGGACTTGTTCTTGGATTTATGTTTCCACTTATACTACCTTACCTAACGGAAACACTTGGAGCTACGAAGCAAGACTATGGGATAGGGCTTGCTCTCTTTGGTCTAGGTGGACTATTTGGGGGATGGGCAAGCTCGACTATTCTTAAAGAGAAACCAGTTGGTAAAATTATTATTGCGGCCCTATACATTGAACCACTTCTCATGGCGCTTTGGTTATATGCTGCTTCATATACAGCAACACTGGTAATTTTCTTTGTTTGGGGATTTGTTGTCTTTGTACGTATTACAAATCAACTAAATTATGTTTCATTAAAAGTAGAAACAAAATATCTTGCAAGAATTTTTGCCTTACTAGACTTAGGCTTTGTTGTTCCAAATATTTTAGGAGGGATTATCCTAACATTTATTGGAAATCAATTTGCAACTGAAGAGATTTTAATCATCGTTTGTATCGCTTTCTGTGCTCTCATTTTTCCTCGAATGCTATTTTCTGATATGAAAGCACTATTTAACTTAAATAACGAAACTGTCGATAGGGATACATCAATACAAGATCAAATCTAATTTAAAGACAAGGTTATATAGTATGACAACAATATGGTTAAGAGATGAGGATAAAGCATTTGAAAAAAGAACTCCTCTAACACCAGAGAATGCAAAGAAGCTGATCGATGCCGGCTATAAAGTTATCGTTGAGAAATCACAGGATAGAATCTTTCCAATAGAAGAATATGAAAAGCTAGGTTGTGAAATTAAAGAAAGTCACGCATGGATAACAGATGCTCCAATAAGCGATGACGTCTTTATTCTAGGTTTAAAAGAATTGAAAGAAACGGATGAGTTTCCCCTAAAGCACAATCATATCTACTTTGCCCATATATATAAAGGTCAGCATGGAGCTGAGCAAGTTTTTGATCGCTACAGTAAAGGCGGTGGAACATTATTTGATCTTGAATTCTTGCTTAATGAAGACAATAAACGTGTTGCGGCCTTCGGTTACTGGGCCGGATATGTAGGAGCAGCACTTAGTGTTGAAAACTTTTTTTCAGACTCACCTGCACCCTTAAAACACTATTCCTCTAAAGAAGAGTGGCTTAAAATTATTAACAATAAAAGACAGGGTAAGCGCAACCCTTGTACTTTTATTATTGGCGCCCAAGGGCGTTGTGGAAGCGGAGCAAGAGAGCTACTTTCAGATCTTGAACTAGAGTCAATTAATTGGGACGTAGAAGAAACTAAAGTTGGTGGACCATTTGATGAAATCATTAACGCTGATATTTTCATCAACACAGTTCTTATGACAAAGAAGATTGCTCCTTTTCTTGATAAAGCGATTATGGAGAGGAATGAGAAGCTTTCACTTATTTGTGATGTTAGTTGTGATCCAAATAGTGATCTAAATCCAATCCCAGTTTATAATGTCCATACAACTTGGGATAAACCACTTCACCGTATAGAAAGTTCTATTGATCACGAGTGTAATATTATTGCAATAGATAACCTTCCTTCGGCCTTACCTAAAGAGAGTTCAATTGATTATTCAGATCAATTGATTCCGCACCTCTTAGAGCTTAAGAATGCGAAGGATTACTATACTTGGTATCATGCTAAAGAAATTTTCGAAAATAAAAAAGGCTCCTAAAAAGGAGCCTTTGCTTTATTCGTTAAGGGCTAGATAAGACCACCACGTCTAAGTAGTGCATCAACCTCTGGCTCACGTCCACGGAATCTCTTATAAAGATCCATTGGGTGCTCTGAACCACCTTTTTCAAGGATATTTTCTCTAAAGCGATCAGCAATCGTTGTGTTAAAGATCCCTTCTTCAAGGAATAATTCAAACGCATCTGCATCAAGAACTTCTGCCCATTTGTACGAGTAGTAACCTGCAGAATATCCACCAGCAAAGATGTGCCCAAATGATGTTGAAGTCATCACACCTGGTACTCTTGGAAGAAGATCAACATCTTGAGTTGCAAGTTTTTCAAATTCCTCAACACTTGTAATCGTTGATGGATCACCTGAGTGCCATGCCATATCAAGTAGTCCAAGACTTAATTGACGAACAGTGTGACGTCCTTCTCCAAAGTTTGAACTATCTTTTAGTTTTTGTACTAATTCTGCTGGAATTAACTCTCCAGTTTCATAGTGCTTAGCAAATAGATCAAGACATTCTTTTTCAAATGCCCAGTTTTCCATAATTTGAGATGGAAGCTCAACGAAGTCCCAGAATACGTTTGGACCAGAAAGCATACGGTACTGACACTTAGTTAGAATACCGTGAAGTGCGTGACCAAATTCGTGGAATAGAGTTGTTACTTCATTAAATGTTAGAAGTGATGGCTTCGTTGTTGTTGGCTTTGTAAAGTTACATACGTTTGCAATATGTGGACGTACATCTTCTCCATTTTGAACATATTGTTCTCTAAAGGCTGTCATCCATGCTCCACCACGCTTTGAAGCACGTGGGAAGTAGTCACCATAAAATAGAGAAATGAAGTTTCCATCACGATCAGTGATTTCATAAGTCATTACATCTTGGTGATACTTTGGAATATTAGAAACTTCTTTAAAGTTAAGTCCATAAAGTTTTGTTGCAACTTCAAAAACACCATTTAAAACATTTTCTAATTTAAAGTATGGCTTAAGCATTTCATCATCAATACTATATCTTTCTTTCTTAAGCTTCTCGTAATAGTACATATAGTCCCAAGAAGCGAAATCTTCGATACCATCTTGTTCTTTTGCATAAGCTTTAATTTCATCCATATGCTCAATCGCTGCAGGCATTGCTTTATCTTTAAGCTGATTTAGAAGATCAAAAACGTTTTGTGCACTCATGGCCATACGTTCTTCAAGAATATAATCGGCGTGGCTTTTATATCCAAGAATTCCAGCTCTTTCATAACGAAGCTGTGCAATTCTTTTTACATTTTCTTGGTTATCAAGCTCGTCACCCTTGGCACATTTTGTACCAGAAGCGATTGTCATTTTCTTACGTAGCTCACGATTTTCTGAGTAAGTAATGAAGGGACCAAAGCTTGGGTAATCAAGAGTAAATACCCATTTACCCTCATGACCTTTTTCAGTTGCTGTCATCGCAGCAGCTTCAATAAGTCCTTCAGGAAGACCAGCAAGATCTTCTTTATTATCAAGTACCATTTCAAACTTATTAGTTTCTTTTAAAAGGTTATCTGAGAACTCAAGTCCTAGTTTTGAAAGTTCTTCATCGATCTTTCTAACTTTGTTCTTATCTTCTTCACTTAATAAAGCACCGTTTCTAACGAAGCCCTTATAAATCTTTGAAAGAAGTGTCATTTGCTCAGCATTTAAGTCTTCATTTTCTTTGTTATCGAAAACAACTTTTACTTTTGCGAATAGATCAGCGTCAAGATTAACGTCATTTCCGTGAGCTGTTAAAAGAGGAGAGAATTCTTTTGCAATTTCATTCATCTCATCATCTGTGTTTGCAGACTTTAGGTTAAAGAAGATCATTGAAATATCTTCAATTGCACTCCCTGAATTTGCATACGGCTCAATGATATTTGCAAATGTAAGTTCTCCATCAAAGCTTTTAATCGCTTCGATTTCTTCTTTGTGCATTTTAATTGCTTCGCGAATTGCCGGCATGTAATGCTCATTCTTGATTGTATCAAATGGTCTTGCACCATGTGGATTTGTGAATTTTTCTAATAATGGATTAGACATATAAACTCCTAAATGAATTTTATTAAAGACATTACTCTGAACGAAACTTAATGGCCATAAAGGCCGCTAGAACTAGCCAAAGTAACACTGATATTATTAGCATATTTTGGGTAAAAGCCAAACTCGTAAACACTAAGAGTAGAGCTGAAATACCCATTTTTGACGCACGATACACAATCATATCCACGATATACTTGGCCCCGTACTTTTGTTCTTTACTCAAAGGGAAGTAAAGCATCTCCTTGGCGGCCGAAAAGATTGAATAATCAAGTCCTTTAAAGCCTACAAATAATATTGCTGTCCCCAGTAAACCCAAGTACTCCAATCGATCAAGTAAGATTAATACAAGATAAACAAATGGTATGAAAATATGTACAGTAGAAACTTTAAAGTATTTAAAAGCGATTGGAATAATAACAATTTGGACAATTAAGGATATCGCATTAATCGATGAATATATATTTCCAAGATATGCACCTTTTTCGTTAGCATCCTTAAATATCTCTAGACCTAGATTGAACTTATAATTTGCAAGATTAATCACCACTTGAGAAAGAATAATTAGGCCACAAATGAAGAACACATAGAGCTTCTTATCGGCAAGTGATGTTATTGGAGACTTTTCTTTAAGTGCTAAATATTGTTTTTGTGTAAGACTAAATATAACAATAACTAAAGACAAAACTAATAAACCACTTGAAGCCGCATAGTAAACCCCCACGCCCTTCATAAGTTTAGTAGTGAGTAGCCCTCCTAAAATTCCCCCTAAGGAGCCGAGAGCACCAAGTGGCCCATAGACAAGTTTGGCAACTTTGACGTCAATGACAGAATTTAAATAACCAAGTGATAAATGAACGACAAGAATAATATAGACTTCTTTCCAAACAGCGAAAACACCACTTCCAATATGATGACCACTACCATGAACAATTAAGGCTCCTCCCATTAGAACGAGTGAGACTGCCACAATAGAATTAAAAATTTTTGCTATTGAAAAATGCTTTTGAAGTTCATTAATGATACTGACACTAAATCCTAAGAACAACACAGAAGTCAGCCAAATCCAAGGCGTACTCTTTGCTCCATAGCTTTGAATAAATAAAGCTGTTGAGCTAGAGCGAATCATTGGATATGAAAAAAACGCTATAAATAAAGTGAATGTTACTAAGAGAATATTTTTCTTCTCAGATGTTGAAAGACCAAAAAGACCCGCATTTATCTCTTTAACGGCCGTTATAATATTTTTCATTATTCAATCACCATAAGAGAATATTCTTTATTCTCAAGCTTTGTAAGTGAAGTTAAATCAACCCATTTACCCAAATTAAAAGTAAGTGAAGTTAGTTGATCTTTATTAGATTTACTTCTTAGATCAAGAAGGTACACACTACCTTTTTTTGAACAAGTAGCGTAATAGTGCTCACCACCAAAATCAATTTCAAAGCGATTCCCTTCGGAACTGATAATATCAGAAATTTGCTCATTAACTTTATCCTTAAGTTTTGTGACCTCTTTCAATCGAAATTTGCACATATCTTGGGTGTATAGGGATAAAGAGCTTTTCTCTAGCTGCTTAGGAAAATACTTATTCACAAGCTTACGAAATAATTCCTGACGGTAAGATTTAACTTCAAGATTTAAGCAATTCTTATGAGAATCAATTTTTATCTTTTCACCATCAATCACATATTTCATAAGATCCATACGAATCGTATGAATTGGTCGACTTCTGTTAAAGCAGTATTCAGTGGCGGATACTGAAGATAGTTCTAAAATAAAAAGAACTAAAAGAACAAAGAATTTATGCGTCTTTTTCTTCTTGTAAGTACGTATCACCCTTTTGACCTTCCATGAATTCTTCAGCCGTCTTGTAGTCACAAAGACTTAAAGTTGTCTGAAAATTAAACCCTTTAGGAAGTTTACCACTTTTTGCAAGATCGTCACATGAGCAAGAAAGTGTCTTCATGAATTCAAAGAATTTTGTACTAGTTTCCTCACTTAAAAGGTGTTCGATCATGCATGAATCTTTTTCTGCAATCTCTTCTGAAACACCAACAAAGTCTTTAAGGAAATAATAAAGAAGTGTACGAGAAGTTAAAGTCTTGTGAACTTCATCGTGTCCGTTATCTGTTAAAAGAAGAAACTTTGTATCATCTTCTTCTTTTACAAGATTACGTTTTTTAAGATTATTAAGAGCTGTTGAAACAGAACCCTTTGTTAAACCTAAATCTTTGGCAATATCAGTAACTCGAGCATAACCTTTTTCTTCTTTTAGCTTATGAATTGCTAAAAGATAGTGAACCATAGAGTGAGATAGCTCAGCTTCACGTGGTTTTTTGTCAGTTGTAGTATCTTTTGATGTATTGGCCATGATATTTCTCACTAATTAGGTTATGCCTTTAATCTAGCAATTTCAGGTATTTTTGGCAACCAAAGCTCAATCGAAGATGCCCCAAATAATGTGCATCACTTTTCTCACATTCCCAACTAAGGCAAGCACGTAACCTACTGATTTCACATATTTTTTCATGAGGCATATATTACAGACCTCCCGACTATCACCACAGCGTGTTAAAATCATAAAGAATCTAAATAATTGGGGTTAGCTAATGTTGAGGCCAAAATCAAAAATATTCACAACTCTCGTGGTGCTATTATTAGTAACGTGTTCATTTACGTCATATGGACAAGATTCTAATTACGAAGCGCCATCTGAAGCTGATGTAGCAGCTGGGAATGTCACGGACAGAGAAAAGTATACAATGGATAATTACACTCATGCAGGCTATCAGCAAAGAGAAGCCGACGAGAAGTGGGCCGAAGAATGTGGTAGCTCTCAAGAGTGTGAAAATATAAGAAAGGGTGGCGATGCAACTGACGGTGAGAAATTCATGGGAATGTCACCATCAATGTTTAAGGCCGTAGGTCAAGCCTACTCGATTATTATGCCGGCCATGTCACAAGCTGGTGGTGGCGGAAAATTTAACGAAATAGATGTTGTCACAAAGAAGGATGTTGCCTCTAAATATAAAGAGAAAGGAATCTCATTCAACGAAAATGGCAAGGCCGAAGCAATGGCCGACTCCAAAGCATCACCAGATGATGTAAAAGCTGCACAATCAGAACATGACAAAGCTAGAGAAGAAGAAGGTACTGATTACTGCCAATATATTCCTATGGGGGCTGAAGTTATTGCACGAGTTACTCAACAAAAGAGTGATGAGTTTGCACTAGCAACAGAGCCAGATGTTGAGAATGCTCAAAGCCAGGCCCTTTATAAACAGGCACGCTCTCACCGCGATCGTCAAAAGTCTGTTGATATTCAAAGAAAAGGATGGGGAGCGACGACAGTATGCTATGTTACCTCAATGGCCACAATGGGTGGATTCACAAGTGGTTGGAGTAACTGGGTTAAGCTTGGAGCTTCGACACTTATGACTAGTTACTATATGTGGGAACACAAAATGCACGGCGATGCTGCTGATAAATTAAATAATGTAGCTAATAAACTAAGTGGTAAAGGAAAGTGTAACCCTGTTTCAGATCGTGACTGTTACTGTAGTCAACCAGAGACAATGAATGACGTTAAGTACTGTTATCCGCAAATTAGACAAAGAACTGCTCAAAATAATAACTGGCAAGTTACTTGTGTTGATAACAATGTAAAAGAAGACCTGAACTGTACTTGTCGCCAAACAAATACATGTCTCGATTCTAGAATTTCTGCAAAGATCAATGGAATGCACATTCCAGGTGGCCTAGGAACTAGTCTTGATGATTTCTACAAAATGACAAATGGTATTTCGACTCCAGGAGATAGTTCAAACAACTTTAATGCTACTGCTGGAAAGATCTTTGCTATCGCTAATGACAAGCTTAAAGATGGACTTAGCAAGGTTACTCTTCCAGATAGCTACAAGAAAAAAGACCCGAAGATTGCTGAAGGACTTAGACAACTTGGTTTTGACGGAGCTGTAGCAAATGCGATGTCAGCAACACCAGAAACTAACGAAA
Organism: Halobacteriovorax sp. RT-1-1; assembly: GCF_047085455.1. Lineage (NCBI taxonomy): Bacteria > Pseudomonadati > Bdellovibrionota > Bacteriovoracia > Bacteriovoracales > Halobacteriovoraceae > Halobacteriovorax > Halobacteriovorax sp. RT-1-1. The sequence continues at coordinate 568,059 of NZ_JBKIXZ010000001.1, read as the reverse complement.
GTAAGTCGGCAGAGGCAAAACTTAAATCTCGTGCTTCGGGACTAAGAGGAAAAGTAGGCAAGTATACTGCTTCTTATAAACCAAAAGATAATGGCCTTTACTTTAGAGGCGGAAGCGGTCTCGATAATAAAAAGAAGAAAAAGAAGACTGCGACTAATCCATATGCTCACCTACTTAAGAAGAAAGTGAAAGACAATGCTAATACAAGTGCAGAGATATTAGATTTCTCTCAAAGAGCACAAAAAAATGCAGGTATCACTAAAGATAAATCTAGTAATATTTTTGAGATCATATCAAGAAGATATCGTTACTCAGCAACTAAGAAATTAGGAGCACAATAAATAAAAGGTTGTTTTCATGGAAGAAAATTATAAATTACCACTTCTCATTTTCGATGATGAATGCCCACTATGTGTTAGGTTCAAGGACTCCCTTGCTCGCTTAGAAGACGCAAAATCAGTTAACTTTGTCAGTGTAAACGATGATAAACTTTATCAAGTACACCCTCAACTCAACAAAGAAGAGTGCCAAGAAGTAGTCCACTATATAACAAGTGATAGTAAGATTCTAAAAGGTGATGAAGTGATCACTCACCTAGCCAAACTCTATCCTCTTGTTAATAAATTTAGCTGGCTAATCGAAAGCAATATGGGACAAAAGGCAACAAGCTACTTTCACAAGACAACAAATGCATATAGAAGAATGCTTAAAAGAAAATGTCCAAGTTGCGTAAAGCACGCTTAGCTAATAGAAAGACTAGCGAACTAAACTTCGACGAGAAAACATACTGCGGTTAAATGGCTCTAATGTTAGGGCCGTTAAAACCCAAGTCAAACAAAACTCAGCAAATTGCACCTTATTCTCGCTTGGAATATAAAGTGTAATCACTAATAGAATCATAAAACTTAAAATATGAGTGGCCTTCGGTACCGGTAGAGCAAATTTATCGATAAATTGCTTGGCCTTCTCAACTTTACAATATGAAAAAGGAACAGCAAAAAGATAGATAAACAGGATTACTCTTAACGATAAGTTCCAAGACTCATGTGAAACTCCACGGGCAATAAGCCAATTTTGAAAGTTAGTTTCAAGAAGGACACTATTAATATCTCTAAACATCTCAGGTGAGTGCCAACCAAAAACACGTTGCCCCCAACTAACCTCTTCTAGTGCACAGATCACATAGAAGACACCTTGAGTACTTAACATAATAAGAAATTTACGATCTCTAAACTTTGCTAGAACTTTTCTGCGATAGAAGTAGCCAAATGAAATGAGACAAAGCCCTACGAAAGTAAACCACTCGAGTAGTCCATTTTGAGCACTTAGTACTTTATCAAAATAAGCTAAATCAGTTCTTGATATATATAAGCTATAAATACCAACAACTAAGATAACAAAGAATGAGATATATTCAGTCCATTTAACTTTAAACATAAGATTAATTTTCACCGAGGTCAGTGAACATGTCAATGCGGGTTTGATGTCTGCCGCCTTCAAACTCAGTCGCAAGCCATACTTTTGTCATGGCCAGAACTTCTTCACTTGATGAAATACGGCCACCAAAACAAATCACATTTGCATTATTATGCTCACGTGAAAGCCTAGCTAAATCGACACTGTGACAAAGGGCCGCTCGAATTCCTTTAAATTTATTAGCAACCATGCAAACACCAATACCAGATCCACAAAGAAGAATTCCTCTTCCCTCTTTCTGAACTGCTTTTGCCAAAGCAATAGCATATTCTGGATAGTGGCATGAGTCAGTTGAGTGAGTCCCTAGGTCCTCGACCTCATAACCTTCATCGATTAAGAATTTCTTAATTGCTTCCTTTTGTTCGAAAGCACCATGATCAGTAGCTAGAAAAATCTTTTTGCTCATAGTTTTACCTTAAATAAGAAAGCCTCCTTTCGGAGGCTTCATATATAGCAGTTGCTTAGTATCTGTAGTGTTCTGGCTTATATGGACCTTGAACTGGGATGTCTAGGTACTCAGCTTGCTCAGCAGTTAATGTATCGATTTCAACATTAATTCTTTCAAGGTGAAGCATAGCAACTTTTTCATCCAGGTGCTTTGGTAGCATATAAACTTTGTTCTCATACTTACCAGCATTGTCCCAAAGTTCCATTTGAGCAATTACTTGGTTACAGAAAGAGTTAGACATTACGAATGATGGGTGACCAGTAGCACATCCAAGGTTAACTAGACGACCTTGAGCAAGAAGGATAATTCTTCTTCCATCTTTTGAAGTATACATATCTACCTGTGGCTTGATGTTATCTTCTTCGTAGTTATTGTGTAGGTGAGAAATTTCGATTTCTGAATCGAAGTGACCAATGTTACATACGATTGCACCGTCTCTCATCTTATCAAGGTGTGAAGCATTGATAACTTTTAGACAACCAGTAGTTGTAACGAAGATATCACCTTCAGAAGCTGCTTTATCCATTTTCATTACTTCGAAACCTTCCATTGCTGCTTGAAGAGCACAGATTGGATCGATTTCAGTAACGATAACTCTTGCTCCTAGACCTTTGAAAGACTGAGCAGAACCCTTACCAACATCACCGTAACCAACAACAACACAAGTTTTACCTGCGATCATTACGTCAGTTGCACGCTTGATACCGTCTACTAGAGACTCTCTACATCCGTAAAGGTTATCAAATTTAGACTTTGTTACAGAGTCATTGATGTTGATTGCTGGCATCTTAAGAGTACCTTTTCTAACTCTTTCATATAGTCTGTGAACACCAGTAGTTGTTTCTTCAGAAAGACCTTTGATTCCTTCGATTAATTCAGGATATTTGTCGTGAACCATATTTGTAAGGTCACCACCATCATCAAGGATCATGTTAAGAGCTGATCCATCTGCCCACTTAAGAGTTTGCTCGATACACCAGTCGAATTCCTCTTCGTTCATACCTTTCCAAGCAAAAACAGGAATTCCAGCAGCAGCGATTGCAGCAGCAGCTTGATCTTGAGTTGAATAAATATTACATGAAGACCATCTTACTTCAGCACCTAGCTCAACTAGAGTCTCAATAAGTACAGCTGTTTGAATAGTCATGTGAAGACAACCAGCGATTTTTGCACCTTTAAGTGGCTTTGCCGCTCCAAACTCTTTTCTTAGAGACATTAGTCCCGGCATTTCAGTTTCAGCGATCTTAATTTCTTTTCTTCCCCAGTCAGCTAGAGAGATGTCTGCTACTTTGTAATCTGTAAAGCTCATGTTTCCTCACTTTATGTATGAATAAATCTTTATATATTTATGTTCGAAACTATATCAGCATATGCTCCAAGTTTGAACCCTATACAAAGGAAATTAGCCTATTTTATTGAGGAAAATGAACGAATTTTTACCAACTTAAGCCTTTTTCTTTGACACATACCTAAATAAATCATAAATCGAGTCATGGAAAAATATCAGAAGTCGAACAAAGTCATTAATGACAAGAGTTTTTATTTTGCCTCTTGCCCAAGAGGTTGCGAACAATATCTAGTAAATGAGCTACGTGCTAACGGTATCGAGGCCAAGGCCGGCCGTGGTGGAGCTTCATTTAAGGCAAGAAATAAGGCCACAGTTGAATATATCTTCAACGCTAGAATTGCTTCTCGTGTCTTTAAAGAAGTTGGCTTCTTCTATATTCGCGACGAAAAACAAATCTATAAAAGAGCAAGTGAGCTTCCATGGGAAGACTATATTACTCCAGAGCAAACTTTTAAAATCAACACTCTTCTAGATGGTGAGAGTAAGGAGCTTTTTAGAAGTTCTATCTTCCTTTCACAAACTCTAAAAGATTCTCTTGTTGATTATATGAGAGATAAATTTAATAAGCGTCCAAATGTAGAGACAAATGAACCTAACGTTAGCTTTCTTCAACGTGTTGAAAAGGTTAAAGAAGGCTGTAAGGTAATTGTTTACGCTGATATGGTTGGAACTTCTCTTGATAAGCGTGGCTATCGTGAAAGCGGACACCGTGCACCACTACGTGAAAACTTAGCGGCCTCTCTTATTGCAGAAACAAAATGGGACTGCCAAGGTCCATTCTATGATCCAATGGCAGGTTCAGGAACAATTTTAATTGAAGCAATTTTCTACTTCTTGAAATTATCGCCAGCATTTTTAAGACTTAAACAAAATACGACTCCGTATTCTTTTACAGGTCAGCCGTGGTTTCATGATTCGAATCTAGTTGATTGGTACTTTGATAAAGTTCACGAGATCATGAAAGATTCACAGGAAAGAATAGATTCAATTCCAAATGATAAGTTCTATTGCAATGATGCTGATGTTGAAAACTTTAAACTCATGAGAACTCACCTTCTCAACTGTTTTGGCCGTGTTGATTTCGTAAACTTCAACTGCGAAAACTTCATTAATTCACAAGCACCTGCGGGATTTGAAAGAGGATTAATCCTATTTAACCCTCCTTATGGAGAGCGTATTCAAGCGATTGGTGGTCTTGATATTAACGACTTCTATTTCGAGATGGGTGAAACTCTTAAAAATAACTTCAAGGGTTCTACAGCATTTATTCTTACAGCTCACGGGCCTCTAAGAAAAAATATTCGTTTAAAAACAAGTAAGAAAACAGAGTTTTTAAATGGCGACATTGAATGCCGCCTTTTAAAATATGAATTACTATAATCTTAGCTTTCTAAGAATTCTGTTAAATTCATCGCAAGCTTAGGTAAAGCGTATTTAAGAAGAGCATTCTTATTTACGACTTTATCTTTATGCTTCGTTGACTTTGAAAAGAAGTAACCACTAATTTCAGAATCTTTTAGAAAAAGAGTATGTCCCTTTCCTGCAAATTTTCTTAAAACATAATCTGAATCGAGAAGACAGATATCTCTAATCATAAAGTTACGAGCTAGATAAATGATAATAACGCTTGCTGAAAGATCACATAGAGACTTTCTAACTTTTACACCTTTTGGAGATGTTTGATCTCCCCAGTGCACAACAACTTCAACTCTCTTATCACCAACGTAGAAATCAAAACCTCGTTGTGATGTCGACTTTTGTTGCATTAGACCGAAGATACATTTTGCGTACCACTCCCCCAACTGAACAGGAAGCTTCTTACCATTAAAAATAATTCGCTCATCGCGAAGAATATCATAAACCTTATTAACTGTTTCAATAGCGTCAAAGATTCTTTTGTTATCCGGTAAGTGAATAATTAGAACCTGCTTAGCATGAGACCTTTTCATCTTTCGAGAAAATTGTTTTTCATACCATTCAGAAAATTCTTTATCACCTACGAGCTCAAGTGAGTCGTAGATAAATCCACGACTAAGTAAGCTTTCCTCATCAAAGCCTTCAACTTTCTTTTTCATGAAACTTAAAGGAGCATACTCTCCTTTCTTTTTCATGATATAAACATTGTCTTTATAGTAGTCTGTACTACCACGAGTCGCCTCATTAAATAGATCGACTCCTTTTTCCATTTCTTGCATCTCTCACATACCCTTGTGCTTAATCTTTAATTAAACATTAATCGAAGTTAAATCTTCCTCGAAGTTTAAAACACTATGTGCGAGTCCAATATTTCTCGTTAATTGGTACTGACAAAAAACTTTAAAATCATCGATTTTAGACTGATAATATTTCTTCTCTTCTTCACCTGTTGCCGTCTTTAATTCATTTTGAGCAATACAAGCATGCTCAAGAAGAAGCCATGAAACGACAAGGTTTCCACAATAACTTAAAAAATCAGTTGCGTGAGCTAGAACTGCGCTTTGATTCTTTGCCGCCATAAACGATCCGAATTTCTTCACAACTTCTTCACTCATCTCCATTGATTTCCCAATCATTGAAACTTCATGAGGGTACGCCTTGGCCTCTTCTCTATTCATTGTCGCTTGAATCTTCTTACCTACATTAAAGAATGTTTCGCCTTTATCCATAAGAATTTTTCTCATAACAAAGTCGATCGCCTGGATACCATTTGTACCTTCATAAATTGTTGCAATCTTTGTATCACGCATAAATTGCTCAATTCCATACTCAGTACAGTATCCGTAACCGCCGTGAACTTGAACACCTTCACTTGCGATATTTACACCCTCATCTGTACAAAATCCCTTACAAATCGGAGTAAATAATGCGATTTCTTTTTCAGCTTCATCATCACCTTTTTCAGCTTTATCAAAAAGGTTTGCTGTATAAAGAGAAAGAGCTCTCAGTCCACGTCCCGTAGATCTCATTTTAAGAAGCATTCTCTTAACATCTGGCATATTGATAATTTCGGTACCAAATTGAGAGCGCTCTCTTGCATATTGCTCAGTAAGCTCAAAGCAAAGATTTGATTGGGCTTCACCTTGAAGGCCACAAAGAAGCCTTGCCTCATTCATCATGATGAACATATTTGTCATTCCATCAAACTCTTCCCCAATCAGTTCTCCAACACACTCACCATCTTGGCCAAATGTTAATTCGCATGTTGCCTGTGCGTGAATCCCCATTTTATGTTCTAGCTTTGTGCACTTAACATTATTTGACTCACCAGTTTCAACGTTAAAGCGTGGAACAATAAAAAGGGAAAGTCCCTTCGTACCTTCTGGAGCACCAGGAGTTCTTGCTAGAACAAGGTGGATGTTATTTTCGTAAAGATCACTTTCTCCAGAAGAGATAAAAATCTTCACACCATTGATTGCGTATTTCCCGTTATCAAGAGGTTTTGCCGTCGTCTTTGCGTTCCCAACATCAGATCCAGCACCAGGCTCAGTAAGACACATTGTGCCTCCCCACTCTCCTGTCATCATCTTTGTCACAAATAGATCTTTCTGTTCTTGAGAACCAACCTTAAGAATTACATTCATGGCACCTTGAGACAGTCCGTAGTACATTGACCACGCAACATTTGAACCAATTGCCATTGAAGTACATGCAACTTTCATTGCGTGAGGAGCTGGCATTCCACCAACCTCTTCAGGATAACCAAGTGCATACCAACCATTCTCATAGAAGGCTTTATTTGCTTGGTGAAAAACTTCTGGAACAATAACTTTTCCATCAACGTGCTTTACGCCAATCTCATCACTAATTTGACGAGTTGGATAAATTTCATTTTCAACGAATTTATCGAATTGAGTTAGGATATCTTTTAATTCAGCTTCACCATATCCAAGCTCGCTTGCTTCGTCTTGAATTTTGCACGCTTTAAATAGATTGAAATTCACATCCATTAAATCTGTACGATACTTTGCCATATAATAGTCCTTTTTTAATACTAAAACAGTTCTATTATAAATGATGTTCAGATTTCATGCACGTGTAGACACAATTTAGCCGGAGTAAATTAGGTTAAATTTAATAAAAAAGCGCGAACAATGCCGCGCTTTTTAGTCAGGTATAAATTAAAAATCGTTTTTATTTATTAGTGAGCCGAAACTCCTACACTTGTTGCTCTTAAAACTGGTTGTAAAGCAAGTGGTGCATTCATATTAATAAGGGCCCTTTTTCCGTTAATTGTCACAATCCACTCCACTGCATATGTTTGTGCAACTTGAGTACAAAATTGTATCGATCCATTGTAGTAGCTTCTTACCCAATTATAGTCATTACACATTCCATCTTTATATGGAGCATATCCATAACCATAACGTTTAAAAAGTGTACCATTTGCATCAGATTCTTGTACTTTATTGGCCAAGAAAGTAGCTAATTGTGAAATAGTAGATCCAAATGCGCCATCAAGAGACTCATTACTACGTGCAATTCTTCCATCTCTATAGAGACCACGATATCCACCGACAGTATAGCCAGATGAAGACGAAGAAGATGATGAAGTACATATAGTTCCTAAACTCATTCCAAATACTTCAAAATCATCACAATTACCTGAATTATTTGATCCTGATAAATTATCAAAGCTAGAAATTGTATAAATAGGATATTCAGAATCGCCAATACTTCTATTTGCAAAATTATTATTAACAATTGCTTGAGATAATTCATCCGCAGTGCTTAAGCTATTTGGTAAGCCTCTTGCTGTATCAACATACTCACTAGCAGAGCCAGCAGCGTAATTTCCATAAGTGCTTCCATTTCCAGACCCACCGTCAGATCCACACCCGACAAGCGAAGCTAGAACAATAACTGAAAGTAATGTGTTCTTAAGGTTAAGTTTCATAGTATTCTCCAAAATTCTCTGTGTTTGCGTGTGTTTAAACTATTTGCCTATATATATACAAGTTGTGTGCCAAGTTTTAAGATGAGATTACAGTCCTTTACAAAGACCTAGTGTTTAAAAAATGAACACGATAGAGTATTTTGTCTAATCTTTGGGTAGTATTAGAATAAGGATTGAATAAGCTTTTAACGGGAATCAATTTATGTCGATTAAAAATATTAGCCAAAAGGCCCTTCTTGTCATCCTAGATGGCTTTGGGATTAGTGAAAATACTGAAAAGAATGCGATTCGAGATGCAAAAACTCCAGTTTTAGATGAATTGTTTAAAAGTTATCCATTTACAACGATCCAAGCAGGCGGTGTTTTAGTAGGTCTTCCAAAAGGTGTTGTTGGAAATTCGGAAGTTGGCCATATGAACTTAGGTGCGGGACGTGCCATTCGCCAGGATTTAGTTCGTATTAATGAAGCAATTAAAAATCATACTTTTGGTGAACTTCCTAAACTAAAGGAACTCATTGAAGTAGCAAAGAAAAATAATAATCGCATTCACCTCATGGGACTTCTTTCGGACGGTGGAATTCACTCACATATTGAACACACGAAAGAAATCATCAAATGTCTTAAGAAAGAAGGTATTGAAGTTTTCTTACATGCTTTCATGGATGGTAGAGATACACCGCCAGCATGTGGTGAAATGTATTTAAAAGAGATCGTTGATTTTGAAGGATCACACTTTGCTTCAATGCAAGGCCGCTCAATTGGAATGGATCGTGATCGCCGTTGGGAAAAAATCAAATTAGCATATGATATGTTCCTAGGTCATGGTGATGTGACTGACTTATCACCTATTGAATATCTCAATAGTGAGTATGAAGCTGGTCGCACTGATGAGTTCGTATCGCCGACACTCTTTAATAAAGACTACGCTATTAAAGAAGGAGACTGCGTCTTCTTTACAAATTTTAGACCCGATCGCGCAATTCAGTTAACAATGGCATTTAACTATCCAGAGTTTACTGAGTTTGAAAGGCCATTCTTTCCAGCAATGTTTCTATGTATGACGCCATTTATTCCGGATGAAATGGAACTTCCAATTTTATTTGATAAAGAGAAGCTTCAAGGAACAATGACTGAGTACTTAAGTAGTATTGGAAAGAAGCAATTAAAGATTGCTGAGACTGAAAAGTATGCACACGTAACATTCTTTTTTAATGGTGGAGAAAAGAAGCCTTTTCCAAATGAAGAACATTTTCTAATTCCTTCGCCAAAAGAAGTTTCAACTTATGATGAAAAGCCACAAATGAGTGCGCCAGAAGTAACAGAGAATTTAATTTCTAAAATAAGTGACTTTGATTTTAGTGTCGTAAACTTTGCAAACTCAGATATGGTTGGACACACGGGTAAATATGAAGCTGCAGTTCATGCTATTGAAACACTTGATGAGTGCGTAGGAAAACTAGTACAAAAATGTCTTGATGAAAATATAACTATTATTATCACTGCCGATCATGGCAATAGTGACCAAATGGTACATAAGGATGGAACACCACATACAGCTCATACAGGAGCACCGGTACCGTTTTGTGTTATCAATAGCGCATTAAAGGATAAAGCTTTTACTATAGCACCGGGGGATCATTCGCTAATGGATGTCTCACCTACTTGTCTTTATATTATGGGGATTGATCGTCCAGCAAGTTTTACTGGCCATCATATTTTTGAATAGGAAATTTTATGAGTGAAGTTGAAAAAGATGTAAAGTCGATTAAAACAATTGCTGTTCTTTGTAGCGGTGGCGATAGCCCAGGAATGAACTGTGCGATTAGAGCAGTCGTTCGTACTTGTATTGCAAATGATATTGAGATTTATGGAATTCGTCGTGGTTTTGCAGGTCTACTCGAAGGATCGCAACACAAAATGGATGCCGCAAGTGTTGGTAACATTCTTCAAAAAGGTGGAACAATTCTTCAAACTTCTCGTTGTCCTGAATTTATGCAACCAGAGATAAGAAGAGAAGCGGCACATATTCTTAAGAGAAAGAATATTGATGCCTTAATTGTTATTGGTGGTAATGGTTCATTTAATGGTGCTTGGGAGCTTCACAAGGAACACGGTGTTCCAGTAGTTGGAATTCCTGGAACAATTGATAATGATATTGAAGGAACTGATTATTCAATCGGTTTTGATACTGCCGTTCAAACTGCTATTGAGGCCGTGGATAAAATTCGTGACACTGCACACTCACACGATCGTACATTCATTGTTGAAGTAATGGGGCGAAAGTCTCCTGCTATCGCTCTTCACGTAGGACTTTGTACTGGAGCAGAAAATATTATCTTCCCTATTCAAGATGAAAGTAATGTTGATGTTGACACAATTGCGACAGATATTAAACGTGGACTTCAGCGTGGAAAAGGTTCTTCAATCATCATTGCTGCTGAAGGGGAAACTGAAGGTCTGTCTCACTACGTTCACAACAAACTTCTTGAAGATCACAAGATTGATTCACGTGTTTGTATCCTAGGACATATTCAACGCGGAGGAAACCCTACTGGTCGTGATCGCTTTATTGCAACCCAAATGGGACATCTTGCTGTTAAATCACTTCTTGAAGGAAAAACTGCAATTGTTACAGCAGAACAAAATGGTCAAATTGTTGTCGAAAACTTAGAGAAGTGTCTTGGCAAAAAATTTGAAGTTGAAGAGAAATACGTAGATATGGTTAAGACCTTATCAAAATAAAACGAAGTTTATAAATATGACAAAAGTTTCAGATAAGAATTTATTTATTATTTTTACATTCCTATTTTCAATTTTCTACTTTTGGGACATTGGAAATATTAGTGCCCCAAGACAAGGGACAGAATCATTATATGTGCAAATATCACAAGATATGTATGACACAAATAATATCATGACACCCCACTACCGCGGGGAGAGACATTGGTCAAAACCACCAGTTCATTTCTGGCTGCCGTTTCCTATTTATGTACTAATGGGAGAATCTTCTTTAACAGGTGCACGAGCGTCGATGGCATTTCTTACAATCGCTCTCGGTATCTTGACTGCAGTTTGGTTAAAAAGAAGATTTAATATTGAACCACTATTATCTCTGGCCTTCTTTTTAGGAGGGTATGGTGCTATTAAATTTGGTCGAACATTTATGATGGAAACATCTCTATCTCTTCTTCCATTTATTAGCTCACTCTTTCTTTTTGACTACTTAAAGACAAAGGCTAAAAAGTATTTTATTTGGGCGATTCTTTTTGGAGCGGCAGGAGCTCTAATCAAAGGCCCTGTTTCAATTGTTATGAGCTTTCTTGCAATGTCTCTTTATCAAGCTTTCTTATTCAAGAAAGAAAAGCGCTTTATTATTAAAGAGTGCTTTTTCTATTTTCTATCGATTACTATTTTGAGTTGTCTTTGGTACTTCATTAGTTATCTAAACTATGGTGAAGAGTTTTTCAATTACTTCTTCGTAAGAGAAAATGTAGGAAAATTTGATCAAAAGCCAATGCCAATGATTAAGGTATTCCAAGGACTCATTCTCTATTCTCTTCCATGGTTATTAATTCTTCCATTTGCTTGGAAGAAAGTAAGAGAAAACTTTAAGAACTTAAATAATGAAACATATTTTTTCTTTGCACATTTTTTATGTTTCTTTATCACATGGTTAATTCCATCTCAGAGATCACACCACTATGCAATACCATCAATTCCATTCCTAATGGTTTTCATGCTCTTGCAAATTGATATTGAAACTATTCGAGAAAAGGCAAAAGGTATCCTTTTTATCTTCTTGCCAATAAATATCCTATTTTTGGCCATTGGATGCCTACTCCTTTATTTTTCTGATGGAGTAACGATCGTTGCCAATTTACTATTTGTTGCTCTAATTATTGTGACAAATATTTTCATTCTTAAAAGAAAGATGCTCATTGCTTTCAACACGATGGGACTATATTTAATTTTCTTATGGTCCGTTGTTGCATCTCAATTTTACATCTTACCTGTTCCACAAGCCGCTCAAGGTCTTTTCAAAGATAAAAATGTAGCACTAGTTGATCGTCGTTCTTACTTTTACGAGCAAACTCTTGAGATGAATGTTGAGCCAATTAGCTACGCAAATATCTCTTCATTTCTAGAGAAAGAAAACACTGTGGTTATTACTGCAGAATCAAAAACTCCTTTAGAGTATCGTAAGAATTTAAGAATTTTAGCAAAATGGCAAAAATGGAAGAGAAGAGTTAAATGGCCACATATAAAAGCGGCCCTTAATGCACGCTCTTATGGGCCATTAAAAGAAGATGTTTATTTACTATCTAAGTAATGCTCTTCAATCTTTTTAATGATCCATTCAGGATCGTCTAGAGGTAAATCGTGTCCCGCTTGTTCATGTAGTTCAAGCGCGGCACCAAGCCTTTTAGAAATTTCAACACTGCATTTATAATTTGCAAGCTTATCTTGCTTGCCTGCAAGCAACAAGACATCCGTTTTCAATTTCTTAGGTAAACGGTAGTGTGATGCCGCAATTAACTGCCTTACAAAGTTAGCGCGATTAAGAGGTCTTTCCTCAAAATATGCAGCATATGCATCAAGTAAATCATCAGACAACTCTTTCATCTTAACAGTTAAAGATAAGGCCTTTTCTTCTCGTTCGCGGTGATTGTTATTAAAGGCCAGTTTTGAAAAGGTCGTTACTGCTTCAAGAGACATACGATGATAAATTTTCCCTGAGTCACTCGTTGAAGTGTTAAGAAGAACAGCATGTTCAAAGTCATCGCTATGTCGCTCACACCAATCAAGGGCCATCATTCCCCCCATTGAAATTCCGATAACACTCCACGGGCCATCATTTTCTTCTTTAAGTTTTAGCCAATCACTTCTCATATCTTCAACATAATCAGATATCTTTAATGGAGACTTCTCTTCATTCTTGCTACCAACACCCAAGTAATCAATTGCAAAGACATGATTTGTGCCTTTCATTTTTTTTACATAGTCAGGGAATTCATACCAATGTCGACTATCTCTTGCTAAACCCCTAAGAAGCAACCAATTCATAACTTACCTTTTCACCCATGCTTTAGAACTTCCAACAGCTCGAAAGAGAAATTTAATTAGCATAATATGTCTTCTCATCGTTCGATCATATCGATGAGACTTAAGAGGATTAAATAATCCTCCTCTTCTAAATATTTGTAATGGATTCTTTTTAACCCAAATCCAACTTCCCATCTCAAGAGTTAAAGGTAGATAGACTCCCTCTGGATTTTTTTCTAAATACTCATCATATAGATAATCCCAGGCATCACCTTGGATTGTATAACTTTCAGATGTCGGCTCTATTCGATAAATATGATGAGGATGGGTTTCATTTAATAAGTGCTCTAGGTTTTCCATTTCTGTTATATGCTTAAAAGGTGTAAGCGTTCTGGCATAAGGATACCAAAGTCGATCTCTTAGGCCAAAGCCAGAATGGAAGTCGACAGAGATAGCACGCTGAGATTCAAATATATGTTCTTTCACATAGTCTACTAGAGTTTGAAGTTCATGCTCCATTTGATCACTATTTCCCTGATACCATGGAAGCTTATCTGATAACTTATGTCCTGATAGTAGAAATTTTGTTTTCTCATGAGTTCGCGATGGTGAGTTTCTCATAAGATCAATATTGTTTGGATTAGAGCGGCGATGATGATACATGCCCCATGGATTGATAAGAGGAATCGATACGATTCTAAACTTCTCTAGGCTTCGTCTTAACTCTTCATCCCAAGATAGTTGTTTAAATAATGAAGAAAGATAAGTAACAACGACTTGTGTCCCTACTTTTTCTAGTCCGTGAATACCACCAAATAAACCTAGAACCGGAGCGCTTGGATCTGAGCTACCTATTTCAAAACTATGAATTGGATAGCTCTCACCTTCATGATTAATACGTGTAATTTCACGACAACGAATGAGTGGGTCTTCGATACAAGTTAATTCGCTTATGGCATTTAACTCATCGAAGTCTTTCATTTATGACCTCTGGAAAGTCTTGTCGTTATAAGGAAATAAGAAAATAACGAAGAACATTGCACACCCAACAAGTTCTACAACTTCTCCTTTTTTACCATGATCAATTAAGCTTACTAGAATAAACATTAAAAGATAAAAAAGAGAGTGCATTAACTTTGGAACAGGAACTGCAAAGTCATCAACAAGATACTGAATAAAACCAATTGCTCTATAGAGAAATGGAAGAATTAATACATAAACACCAACAATAATTCCGACAATAAGACCAAAGATAATTTTATTAACTTTGAAATCACCGAATTTTAAGTTGTGGAGTGTAATATCATTTTGTGTATTGTATTGCTGAAAAAACTCAGGCGCAGTCACGTTGAAAATTCTTTGGCCCCACGCAATCTCTTCTCCAAATCCAAAAAAGAAAAGTGCTGCAAAACCAAGAAGCGCAAATGAGAATAATTTTGGCTTTGTACCTTTTAACTTAAAGTAGCGCCACAGACAGACAAATGAAACGAGTAGTAGATAGATGGCCTGTTGTATTTCTAAGAATCCATCTTCAACTGTGTAAACATCGCTAAACCATTGAGGATTTGCTTTCGCAAAATACATTCCAAAGAATACCATATGGGCGATTGATGTTAATATTACTGCTTCAAATATATTAATCTTGTCTTTAAATATGCTCATTTCGTCATTATAGTCACGTCATCAACTAATGGCAATATATGTCATCGCTGACACTACGAACATTTTGGCAATTCGCTCCAACCTGTGACATAGCGCAAAGAAACTTTCTCCCTTCGCATTTTCCATGCCTGATTATCGACCCCACAGGCCATTGACCTAACCATGCCACTTCCCTCTCGTCGATTAATTTTATCAATGATTTCCATTAGCTTCACACTTCGTGGATCATCTAATTCTTCAAATAGGCTTTGTTGGATAATCTCTGAATCTGAAAAGTCTCCAAGCTTTACTCCGGCCTTTTTAAAACAAACCCCCATGCGAAAGAGATCATCAAGGGCCGCCCATGCATACTTGATAATTTTTCTGGTATCACTTGTTGGACCAAGAAGCTTAACTTTGTCTTTACCATAATATGGCGTTTGATCGATCTTATGTGGATCACTTAAACAAAAAACTTCAATAGTTGAACACAAGCTCTGCTGATTTCTCATTTTCTCACTGGCATTTGTTACATAATTGGCCACTGATTCTCGCAAGCTTTTTAGATCCACAACACTTGTACTAAAGCTTCGTGAACATAGAATTTCTTTCTTTTTAGGCTGAGCTTCTTCTAACTCAAAACAGGTAATTCCTCGTAACTCATCTTGAGTCATGCGACCTAGCTTAGTTAAAAGTCTTTGTATGACATGAGTATTTTTGAACTTCTTAAAATCATACGCCGTTTTAATTCCAATGCTTTTTAACTTTACGCTATTCTTCCTTCCAATTCCCCACACGTCTTCAATAGGAGTTCTCTGAAGTGCAATATCTTGCAACCTCTCTTCTAGAATACAGACGACTCCTTGCGCCTTTTGTGACTTCTTCCCAATATGATTGGCCACTTTTGCGAGAGTCTTTGTTGGAGCAATACCAATACTTACGGGAATCCCCGTCCATTGCAGCACAGTTTTTCGAATATGCTGACAGTACTCATTTAAATCTCCGCTTACACCAGTTAAATCAATAAAGGCTTCATCAACGGAGTAGATCTCTATTGATGGAGCGAAGGTAGCAAGAACATGCATTACCCGATCACTGATATTTGTATACAAAGAAAAATTAGAAGAAAAAACATGAACATCGTGTGACTCACAAAGCCTCCTTACTTTAAAGTACGGGTCCCCCATTTTTACTCCCAAGGCCTTAAGCTCAGGAGTTCGAGAGACAAAGCACCCATCATTATTTGATAAGACACCAACAGGTTTATTTCTTAACTCAGGTCGAAATAGTCTTTCACAAGAACAGAAGAAGGAATTACAATCCACCAGCGCATACACTTTCTCCATCGTAAAACCTCATAACTCTTTCATGTCACGGGCCACGGCCACAATTGGCCCCCACACCAAGAAGTCCATTTCTTCTGAAATGATAATGTCTCGATGCAGGGGATTGTGTGAGCGCAAAATGGACTTTCCATCTTGTCTAATGAATCTCTTGCACAAGAACTCTCCGTCCAGATAAACCACGGCAACTCGACCGCTCTTTACTTCTAAAGATCGATCGATAACCAGGACGTCACCGGGCATAATCAATGGTTCCATCGAGTCACCTTGTGCTTCAAAGAAAAATGTCGCAGAACGATTCTGTACAAAACGATCATCTAGAGATTGATAATTCTGTATGTGATCCTCGCTGATTCCAAAGAGTCCACAATTTGCAATCGGTAGTTTTGCTCTAATTTTCTTTTCCATGAAAGTTAGTATAACTTACGCATAACTTACGCACAAGAAAAAGAATTACTTTCCCACTCTAATAGTAATTACAGAGACTTATGATGCATCGGGGAACTTAATAATCTCATCAAGGGGAATAAAGTACGTAAGTCCTCGAAGATCTTGGGTGTAGCTTGCAATCACTTTCAAGTTCATAGCATCCAATCTCTCTAAAAAAGCATGGGATGTTTCATCAAATCGAAAGGGCTCAATCTTTCCTCGTGTTGAGATTCTTCCTGCGCAAAGACAATCATTTAAGTTTTGAATGGGAAGAACCCCGGCCATTGACCAATAGAGAATCAAAAGTGGTAACTCAAGCCAGCGATAAAGTTCTTCTTTGGAACTTAAAGAGCCTAAAACCATATTGTCATCAATGCACAGAACATAGCGCTTTGGTGAGATTTTCAAGTTGTACTTCTTTGAGAGAAAAATAAACTTCTCTTTTATCGACTTTCCTTTTGTACCAAGACCAACAATTTCAAGTCCCGGAACTCCCTTTGAAGCATAACCATAAATTTCTGTTAAATGTCCCTTCCCCCCAAGAGGTAGAAGACCTAGCATTTGCTTGTGCATAATCCCTCCTATTACTAGGAGTGCAAGAGTCATGAATTTTTTTTTAATTATAAATTACTAGAATTAGGGATCTTAGCTTTTGACTGATAAAAACATTTTAAATGAGGAGGATAAATTTCTAGAATCATCGCAGATGAAACTTCGAGAGAGTGAGCGAAGTCTCCCTTTAAACTTTGACAAGAGCCTTTTGCGTCCTTACAAAATTTTTCGTACTTATCTTTACATGTAAGTTCAAGAATAACAGTATCAGAGAAATGACAAGAGACCTTTCCATCAACAAGGTCAAAGCGAGCTTTTGTGTAATTTAGTTTTTTTGAAAACTTAGATTCACAAAATTTTGCAATCTCAAACTCTTTTCCCATGCAATCGATCTTCGTTGTCGAAGACTTACTCATTAACATTGCATCTTTTACACCAAAAAATTCACACACCTTTGCGTAGCTGAAAATCTTGCGATCAGCGCCAGTAACAAGTTCACTAGTAACACTAGCGAAAATGCAGAATGTAAAAAGAAGTGTTGCAATATATTTCATAATAAAAAAAAAGCGCGCCCATTAAGGACGCGCCTATGATTGTAATATAAATCTTAACCTGGGAAAAGACCTCTAAGTCTCATTGCTCTCTCTAGTCTTCTTAGAGCGGCAACGAAAGCAGCCTTTTTCATATCAATATCATATTTCTGGTGAGCTTCATAAACATTCTCGAAAGCATCTTTTAGGATATCGTGAAGTTTTTTGTTGATCTCAGAAAGATCCCAGAAGAAGTTCTGAAGACCTTGTACCCACTCAAAGTAAGAAACGATAACACCACCAGCGTTACAAAGAATATCTGGAACTAGGAATGAACCATTCTTAGTTACGATATCAATCGCAGCTTTATTAAGTGGACCGTTTGCACCTTCTGCAATGATCTTAGCTTTAACATTGTGAGCATTCTTTTCAGTGATAACACCATCGATTGCTGCAGGGATTAAGATATCAACTTCAAGAGCGAAAAGTTCTTCGTTAGAAATTTTCTCTACTCCATCCATATCAGCAAGAAGGCGTCCACCTTTTGCCCAAGCAACAGCTTTTTCAATATCAAGGCCATTTGGATCATAAATAGCACCTGAAACATCAGATACAGCAACGATCTTTGCACCTTGTGCTTGAAGGTCTTCAGCAGCAGGTACAGCTACCTTACCAAAACCGTGAATTGCAACTGTTGTATTTGTATCAATTGTCATTCCAAGTTTCTTTGCAGCAAAGTTAACACAGAATGCAACACCTTTACCTGTAGCTTCACTACGACCTAGTGAACCACCAACAGTAATTGGCTTTCCTGTTACTACACCTGGAACAGTGTAACCTTTTAATTGAGAATATGTATCAAGCATCCACGCCATTGTTTGACCGTCAGTACCAATATCTGGTGCTGGAATATCAATCGTTGGACCGATAATCATGTTGATCTCAGTAGTGTATCTTCTAGTTAGAGACTGAAGCTCTTGACGAGAAAGTTTTGTTGGATCAACACAAATACCACCTTTTGCTCCACCTAGAGGCAGACCAACAAGGGCACATTTAAAAGTCATAAGCATAGCAAGACCAGCTGTTTCAGCTAAATCTACGCCTGGGTGAAAACGTACTCCACCTTTTCCAGGCCCAAGAGTCATATTGTGCTGAACTCTGAATCCTTGAAAAGTTTTAACAGTACCATCGTCAAGACGAATAGGAACTGCTACTTGAAGTGCTCTTTTTGGGTGTTTAAGTCTGTCGGCAACGTTTGGATCAAGTCCCATAATTGCTGCAGATTCTTCTAATTGCGCAATGGCATCCTGGTATAGTGGATTATCTAGAAGATTGCTCATTTTTTTAACTCCGTTATACGTAAAATAAGGACTAATTTACTCCTATTGTAACGGAAGCGCTAGCTTTTGCTTAGGGCAAAAGCTGACTTTTTTTGGCGAATTCGGTTAATTAGAAATTGAATGGTGCATGATAATTAATGCGCAGCACATGGTCAGCATTACTTCCCCCTACCATATCAATTGAAGACGCTCTTGCTCTCAAGTTATTTGTGATGGCCTGTTCAACATAGAATTCAACAGTCGTCCCTGCCGGATTGTAATCAACAGAGGCAATAGTACGGTTATCATTAAATTTCTTTTGTAGCTGCATTGTCACGCCATCAGATAAAGAAAGGTGTGTGTTTGCATCGATATAAGGATTGATAAACTTAATTGTTGCAAGACCTTTTAGAACCTTCGCTCTAAACTTCACTTTAAAATTTGGTAGAAGCTCAGCTTCAGAACTAGGTGAAAGAGTATCTTTCATATTTCCAACGGCTTCAAGAGTTGAGCCTTTCTTAGCAGATTTAACAGAGCCCGAAATTCTCTTATCAATATATCTTAGAAATTGCTTATTAAAGTAGCGCTTTCTCTCATCAAGAGTCGAAAGTCGATAGATCGTCGTCGTAGAAAGATCCCAATTTTTTACGTATTCATCGCGTTCTTGTAGCTGATGGTAGTGATTAGACATACGCTGAAGGACGCCGGCCTTATCGTAAACAAAGACGTAATCAAGAAATGTTTTATACTCTTCAGGCTTTGGCGTGTAGTCAACATCTGCATAGAAGCTTTGCGGAGTACGATCTTGAATCTTCACTCTAGGGTTGAAGTTTTTAAACAAAGTTAGGTCAGAAGCAACTGTCTGAATAGTAAACACTACCAGAGTTAGCTGTATAAACCTTGAACAGTGTGTATAAAATTTCTCTCTCTTGTTTGCCTTGTTTAGCATCGTAAGCCCCTCAAATTACATAAGTAATATGTTTAATTACTAATATAATTTGCAAGGACGATGCCAAAGGTGAACTAGTTAAACTAGCTCACCTAAAAGCAGCGATTACATATCTACGATATTTTGTGTTTCTTTAAGAAGTTGATTTAGAAGCGCTTGCGTGTCTTTATCAAGCTTCTTTGATTTAGCTTGAGATTTAAGCGTCTTGATGAATGCATTAGCAGTAAGTCCCTTTGGAACTGTTGGAGTTTTCTTAACTTTACCAGCTTTTAGAACACCACCATCTTTAATGGCCTTCTTAAGCTCAGCTCTTTTAGTCAACTCACCTTTATAAAGCATCTTTGTAAGTTTAGTTTTAAGAACACCCTTTTCAAGAGCATCAAGTTCAAGAAGAACATACTTCTCAATATTAAATGCTTTTGCTGCTTCCTTAATTTTCTTGCCCATTTTAGCAATCATTAGTGAGCGGTGAACTTCAGACTTTGAGATACCAAGTGCAGCTTGGATCTTTCTTTCACTAGCTTTTGTCGCTTTTTGGTAATTAAGAATACCATCTGCTTTATCAATATAGTGAAGCGCTTCTCTTGAAGAGTTTTCAGAGAACTGAATTGCCATAAGCTCTTGTTCTGTCTTCTTATCAAGAATAAAACAAGGACACTTTTCTTTCTTAATAAGTGTCATGGCACGGTAGCGTCTTTCACCACAAATTAGAACTAGTCTGCCTAATTTATCTTTATGAAGAACAAGTGGTTGAATTAGACCGTTTTGCTTAATGTTTTCAGAAAGCTCTTTAAGAGAGCTATCATTAAACTTCGTTCTAACCTGTTCTTTAACTACGATTTCTTTTAAATAAACTTCATCAAGCTTAGCACCTTGAAGAAGGCGATCACCCGATAGTCTTTCAACTACTTTACTATCTAGACCTTCAGTTAGATCGATTGTCTTTCTTTGTCTTTTAGAAACTCTTGGAGCAAAGTCTTTTGCCATAAATTCCTCTTCCCTATGTTGAGACTGTTTTCCTTTAAAGAGGGCCAGTCACACACACATGGCCCCTTTAAAAGCGAAACACATCCGTGTGTCTCAAAAATTATAGATTATAGATTTAATGATTCCCAAAGTGCCGTGTAATCACCGTGACCACGAGACTTTTTCCCCATCTTACAGATAGGTCTTCTTAACGAAATTGATTCTTGCATTTGAACAAGATTTCTAATTGGTGGCGTAATATTGAAAGATTGAGCAAGTTCTTCAAGTCTCTGCCTTTCAATCTTTCTTCTAGTATTAACCATTGATGGAATAATTGAAAATTCAAGTGATGGATTTTCAGTTTCTTTAATAATTTCGAAAGTATCCATTAACTCTTCTAGACCATCAATTGAGTAGTCCTGTGCCTGAGTTGGGATAAGAATTCTATTTGAAGCAACTAGTGCCATAATAAGCTCATCTCCAAGCATTGGAGGAGTATCGATTACAACGTAATCAAACATTCCTTCAGGAACTTGCTCAAGTCTAAGTCTCATCAACCTTTCCTTACGACCTGCTTCTTTTCTAATCTCACCTTCTGAAAGGATGAGAAGTTTAGAAAGATTGGCCATATGACGGCTTGATGGAATAACTGTGATATTCTTATGAAATTTGCCCTTACCTTCTGATGGAACCATAACGTCTTCAATAGTAACGTCACCAATTAACCACTCAGGGATAAGAGTTCTGTGAATTTGTAAATTAAAAGTTGAACTTAGATTGGCCTGTGAATCTAGGTCAATAACAAGTACTTTGTTCCCTTTATTAGCTAAGTGTGTCGCTAATTGGTAGCACTGCATTGTTTTCCCAACACCACCCTTGTTATTTGCAACCGTAATAACTTCCATGTAAGCTCCCTCGGTCATCCCTTTGACCGTAATAAAAGACTATCTATATAAAATGTTAAGAAAACTATCACGCAACGTCAAATACCTGATAAAACATTTTTTTAACTTAGCGCAACACGAACTGGAACCAATTTTAAGGATGTTCAGATGACAGCTCGTTTCAAATGTTCTATCTTCCAAAACGTCAATTATATAAGGAGATGACACAATGATTAACTTTATGGAAGTTGGTGAATTAAAAGATTTAATGGACAAGAATACAGACCTAGTTTTAGTTGATTGTCGCGAACAAGATGAGTGGGATGCTGGCCATATTGATGGTGCTATCTTTATTCCTCTTTCTGATTTTGCAAATCAATTTGGTAATCACCTAACTGACAAATCAAAGAAGATCGTTGTTCAATGCCGCAGTGGAAAGAGAAGCTTAACTGCTTGTCAATTTCTACTAGAAGAAGGATTTGAAGACCTTTACAACCTTGAAGGTGGAATTCTTGCTTGGGACGAAAGCGGTTACCCAATCAAATAATTAATCTTAAAATCGAGAAGGAAGAAAAATGTTAGATCTATTCGGTAAAGAAGAAGTTCACCGTCCGATAATTTCTCAAGAAGAGTTATCTGATGAAGAAGTACTAGTTGAGTTAAGAAAGATCAAAGAAGAACTTAAAGATCAAGTTGTGGTTCTTGGACATCACTATCAGCAAGACGACGTTATTGAATTTGCAGACTATAAAGGTGACTCACTAAAGCTAGCACAAGATGCAGCCGTTTTAGACAAGCCTTATATTATTTTCTGTGGTGTTCACTTCATGGCAGAAACAGCAGATATGCTAACGAATGAAGATCAACACGTAATCCTTCCCGATATGCAAGCTGGATGCTCGATGGCCGATATGGCAAATCGTGAAGAGATCGATAAAGCATGGGCATTCATGCAAAGATCAACTAATGATAAGATCATCCCAATTACTTATATCAACTGTGCAGCAACTCTTAAGTCATTTGTTGGCGAGAACGATGGAACAATTTGTACTTCATCAAATGCACACAACATTATCAAGTGGTCCTTTACTCAGGGACAAAAACTACTATTCTTCCCTGACCAACACTTAGGACGCAATACTTGTTTTGATCTAGGCATTCCACTAGAAGATATGGTTGTTTACAACCCAAATATGCTTAATGGTGGATTAACAGCAGAACAAATCGATAATGCAAAAGTAATTCTTTGGTACGGATTCTGCTCTGTTCACCAAGGCTTTACTGCAGCTCAAGTTGAACAAATTAAAAAAGATAAACCTGATACAACTGTTATCGTACACCCTGAGTGTAACTTTGATGTTGTACAAGCAGCTCATGACAATGGATCAACTGCTTACATCATTAATAAGATTAAAGATGCACCAGCTGGTTCTAAATTTGCCGTTGGAACAGAAATCAACTTGGTTAACAGACTAGCAAATGATTTTCCAGATAAAGAAATCACTTCCCTGTCACCTTACCAGTGTTTGTGTACAACAATGTATCGAGTAAGACCTCGTTGGCTACTTGCCAGCTTTAGAGCAATTAAGGAAAATAAACCTATAAATATAATTAAAGTAGATGAAAAAACAAAAGAGTACTCATTAAAAGCACTTAATAAGATGCTTGAGCTGAGTAAGTAATAGGTTTAATACACAAGATTAAGGAAGAGGGACAACATGCAAGAAATTTACGCGGATTACAATGGTAGTGCTCCAATTTGTAATGAAGTTAAGGAGTATATTATCAACCGACTTAACAAGGGGCCATTTGCTAACCCAAATGCTACTCACCACGTCGGCGCTCGCGTAAAAGTTGCAATGGAGAATGCTCGTTCAGTATGCGCAAAGCTTTTAGGTGCGCATATGAGCCAACTAGTTTTTAACTCAGGCTCAACTGAAGGTATCTCAACTGTTTTCCAATCTGTTTTGTTAAATAACCCAAAAAAGAAAATCATCATCTCAGGTATTGAGCATTCAGCAGTAAGCAACAATGCTCAATTCTATGCAGATAACTTTGGTTGTGAAGTATACACACTTCAAACGAAACCAAATGGTATCGCAGATATTGAAGACCTCATTAATCATATCGATGACAATACTGCTCTTGTTGCAGTAATGGCCGCTAATAATGAAACTGGTGTTATCCAGCCATATAACGACATTGCAAAAATCTGCCAAGAACAAGGCGTACCTTATCTTTGTGATACAACTCAATTTGTAGGTAAAACTTGTTTTAACTTTGAAGAGTCAGGTATTGATTATGCAGTGATCGCTGGACACAAAATTGGCGGAATGACAGGCTCTGGTATTCTCGTAGCTAAAGATCCTACAACTTTAAAGCCTCTTATCATTGGTGGTGGTCAAGAAAAAGGCCTACGTGGTGGAACACAAAACTACTTAGGTAACGAAACGCTAGCAGTAGCGCTTACATATTCAATGAATAACCTACAAAAACACGAAGCTATTAATAGCAAACGTGAAGAATTTGAAAAGAATATTAAAGCTAAGTTTCCACAAGTTGTTATCATTGGTGAAGAAGCTCCAAGACTTTCTTCAACAACATATCTTTCATATCCAGGTATCCACGGACAAGCAGTTCAAATGGAACTTGAGTCGGAAGGTATTTATGTAACAACTTCATCAGCATGTTCTGACAATAATCCTCAGACATCTAAAGTTCTTAAGGCCATGGGAGTAGCTGACGATATTGGTCGCGGCGTAGTGAGAATTTCTTTAGGGCTATGTAACGATCCGGCCCTCTATGATAGAATTGAAAATGCACTTACAATTGCATATGAAAAACTATCTAAAATTAGAAGCTACTAGAACTTGAAAAAAAACAAATTACTAATACCTATATTGATACTTATCGGAGTTATCACTTCATGTAGTGATAACTCTCGAAAGTATAGTTATATGAAAGCCGACAAAAGCTTTCTCTCAAAAAAAGACTCAGACACAATCTACTTCGCTTACACTTCTAGTTTAAATTCAAAAGTTGAATCACACAGTGACGAACTTATTGTTTCTTCTAAAATTGAATTTGGTGGAGATGCACTACTTTATAAGTTCATTTCTGCATTAAAAGAAAAGCTTAGTAATCTTGTGCTGATTGATGGTGGACAGATTTTAGAAAAAGAGTATGACCTTGCTGGCGAGTTGATCCTAAATCAATTGGCCAATTTCAATTATGATGCGATTCTCTTATCTGATCATGAATTAATTAATTTTAAAAATAACCTTCTTCCTCGTGAGCTTCCATTTGTAAATTCTAATCTTATTTCACTAGATACAAATTCAGCATTTAATCAATATGGTAATCAAGAGTATGTCGTTAAAGAAGTTGGTGGAATTAAGGTTGGAATTATTGGATTGACGCCATATAAGCCAAAGTTAAAAAAAGAAGATGGCCTAGAAGGGATCCTTTTTGATGATGTTGTTGCTCGTGTAATTGAAATCAAAAAGGCACTAAAGGGTAAAACTGACCTTAATATTGCACTTCTTCACTCACATACAGAGTGTAGCGATAAGATCGATTATAAATTTAAGAATTGTTCACTTGATAAGCAAGCAACAGAGACTATTCTTAAACGCTTACCCCCAGATACCTTTGACTTAATTTTCACTGGAAATAGTTTTGAACCATATATGCAAGTATCGGGCTATCCAATTATTTCAAATATAGGTCATGGTGAATTTATCACACTTGTAAGCTTTAACAAAAAGACAAAAGAAGTGAAGGCTGAACAAATTAGGGTATGTTCTCATTTTTATCAAGCCGTAGATAGCTGCTATATTGACCCAGAAGATATTGATAGTATCAAGAAAGTAAGAAAATCTCGTATTAAGCTAAAACCTGCTACAGTTTTTGGTAAAGAGATCTTATAAGCAAATAAGAATCCCCTCATCATTACAGAATGTACTAAGTCCAGGAGAGCAAAAACCTGCCGGAGATCCATTAAAACAAAGAGAAGGAAACTTCGTATCTAAAACCTTATAACCACGAGGGCAAGCTGGTTGATTCTTTGTTCCACACTTATCCTTTCCACAAAATTTACTGCCACCTTGTGCACAATTAAAGTCGACGACTTCGTAACTGCCTTCCTCACAAAGATCACACTTATACTTCACCACATCCTTACACTCGATATTCACACCGTGACAAAGAGTTCCACTTTTTAAAGTTTTAGATTTTAAATAATCCAAACCACCATTTACAAATACATTATCAAAATATGATTTCTTAAGTTGATTGTTAAACGGAGAAAACTTTTTAGAAACAGTATGATTTAGAAGAGGATAGTTTACACTCTCTCCATCAATTATAAGATTAAGCTTTATCTTATCCTGTACATGAAGATTCATCTTAAAATCACTAATTCCTTCTTTAGAAAGAATTGCATCATCATTAAAGCTACATTTCCCCGAGGATCTCTTAGTAACTCGGTACTCGCCTAGAGATTTATTAAATGGTGTTTTATAAAAGTAGCAATAGTCATTAAAGGTAAATAGAAGAAGCCATGTATTCTTCGGTTCATAAACCCCTTTACTTCCCTGATAGAGTTCATTAATTTGAAAGTTATTAGTAAAGGCCAACTCTTCTTCCAAAATGAAATTCTTTTGGTTGCAAGAAATGAAATTTAATAGAAGTAATAAACCCATTATAAACTTCATTATAGTGTCCTCATACAACGAAAAGCGATTTTATAATCTGATCCTATCTCGTTAGAAACAAAAGGATCAAAAGCAATATTATTAATGCCAAATCCCTCTCCATCCCAATATCCACGCATTCCAGTCTGATGAGCTTTTTGATGCCAACTAAAATAAAATGAAGCCAATTTTATATTTTCACTTGGATGAATAATATTTCTTAAGTATTCAAGTGGGCCGCCAAAAATTTCATAAACACCGGCCCATGAAACATTGTGACTATTTTTTTGGATATAATTCTGATCCAGACACTCACTAGAATAATCTTTTTTACAAAGTTTAATTCTTTCTTCTTTAGTTATTTCGTCAATATGAAATTCTTTCATGCGCTGAATTTTATTAATTAGAGTTTTGGTATTCTTTCTTTCCCATGGGTAAAAAGGCGCTCTTAAGTACTTTGTTGTCGTATCATTTAGATCTTCTGGATGAATTGATATAGCATCAAAGACACGGGCACTTAAAATTGATTTCCCTTGAAAAGAACAATAAGCATCCATCTCATCAATTGAAAGCCCGTAAGCATAAGAGTACTTATTTCTATCCTGTATTTTCTTTGCCGCTTCTTGAGCAACTTTATCTTTAGAGATCTTTGCCCAATTTAGAACTTCCCAGTTTTGCACATGGTATTTATCAACAAAAATATTGCGATTGAAGTTATCCCACGAAATAGTTACATCTCTTTTATTGGCCAAGAACGGATAATATCTTTGAGGAACATAGACTTCCTGACAACTGTCGACAAAGCTAAGTTTAAGTTCTTCATCAAAGCCATCGGCCTTAACTGTATAATCATAGTAGCGGTAGCTAGGCATCTGATGGTAGCTGTAGTTACCCTTCAGCGTAATTGGTACTAATTTCTTATTAATATGGACATTGACAAGCTTCTTTTCCAGTAAACAGGCCATATACTCTGGAAAACATTGGTAATACTGGTCATCTACATAGCTAAGCTTCTTACACATTCCCTCTTTATCGAGGTGTGCGTTCTCCCATTCAAACTTTAATGTTTTAACAATTTCGATAATTTCTTCATTTGAAAGCTTAGGGCCAGAGCTTTTCTTCGTGAAAAGCCAATACCCGAGTCCAACACTCAGAATAAGAATGGAAGTAAAGATTATTTTTTTAAACATTTCTCACTTATATGTAACACCCAATCAATGGTAAAATTATAACTAGAAATCCCCTATGTTAAAAGGTTTCAAAGGAATATTATGGATTGGTTAGATAGTTTAAATGATTTAGAAGTTAACGGAAATGAGACAATGTCATTTTTTGACTACTACGAGCTCTTCAAAAAATTTCCAGACAGGGAATTAAGACCAACTTCGGCCTATCTTCAAGACATGGTGGACTATTTTGGACGCGATGATCACGGACACCTCAATGTTTTTCAAAAAGATGATCAAGATGCTCCTGCAGTTTTTGGTCAATATAAAATTGAAGAAAAAATAATTGAGCAGTTAAGAAATTTTGCTGAAGAAGGTTTCAATAATAAATTTATTTTACTAGTAGGGCCAAATGGTTCATCTAAGAGCTCACTTGTAAAACGCCTTATGAAAGGTGCTGAAGATTACTCTAAAACTGATGAAGGCGCTCTTTACACTTTTAGCTGGATATTCCCAATCAATACTGTCATTAAGGGTAACCTTGGACTTAACCAAACTCATTCTTCGGTAAATTTAAATTCTTATGCTTTATTAGAAGATAAAGATATCTCAGCAATTCTCGCTTCGGAGCTTAAGGATCATCCACTTCTTCTCATTCCAAAAGAAGTAAGAAAAGATATTATTCACTCAGCTTTTAACGACCAACCAGAGAAATTAGAAGAAATTGAAAAATCGTACCTTGTGCGCGGTGATCTTTCGAAAAGAAATCGTATGATCTACGATGCACTCTTAAAAAACTACAAGGGTAAACACGAAGAAGTATTAAAACATATCCGTGTTGAGCGCTATACAGTTTCTCGTCGCTATTCTCGTAGTGCCGTTACAATTGAGCCTCAATTACATGTTGATGCAAAGATGCAACAGATTACAATGGATCAAAGACTTGCATCACTGCCACCTTCTCTACAATCACTGAACCTATTTCAAATGTCAGGTGAAACAATTCATGCAAATCGTGGAATCCTAGAATACTCAGATCTTTTAAAGAGACCACTTGATACTTTTAAGTATCTACTTATGACAATGGAATCTGGTTCAATTAATCTTGGTGGTATTCTAACTGAGCTTGATATTTTCTTTATTGGAACATCTAACGAAGTTCATTTAACAGCATTTAAACAACATCCAGATTTTAATTCATTTAAAGGACGTTTTACATTTATTCGCGTTCCTTACCTACTGGACTATAAGTGTGAGATGGATATTTATAAGAAGCAAATTGATAGCATTAAGGATCGTACTCGATTTGAGCCGGGGTCACTTTCTGCCATTGCAAAATTCTCAGTTATGACGAGAATTCGCTCTTGTATGAGTAAACACTATGAAGATAACAAAAAATTATCTGCAATTGTGACAACTCTTAATCCACTTGAGAAATGCGCGCTTTACTCAAGTGACCGCCAGCTTCCGGCCCATCTTAATGTTGAAGAAGCACAGCTTCTAAAACACAATATTGGAAAAGTTGAATCTGAGTTTGAATTCGATAATCTCTATGAAGGTAAGTTTGGTATATCTCCTCGTGATATCAAGAATATGATTTATCGCCTTGCGGACTTAAATAAAGATATTACTTTCATTGAAGTCCTTGAGTATTTCAGAAGAATTATCAATAAAAAGTCTGAGTATGACTTCTTAAACATGTCTGCCCATGGTGACTACCATAATCCAGAAAAGTTCATCCAACTTATAAATGAAGACTGTCTCGATCAATTTGATCGTCAGCTAAGAGGATGTCTTGGACTTGTCGATGATCGTTCATACGAAGAGTACCTAAAGAAGTATATTCAAAATATCAACGCACTTATTAAGGGTGAAAAGATAAAGAATGAAGTGACTGGAAAATATGAGGAAGGCGATGCTTACCAAATTAAAGAATTTGAAAACAATATTTCTTTAAAAGAAGACCCTTCAACTTTCCGTTCACACTTAATCTCTAAACTTGGGGCATGGTCGTTAGATAACCCAGGACAGAAAGTTGATTATATAAAGATCTTCCCTGAGGTTGTTGATCGTCTTAAAGAATCTTTTAGACAAGAGCAAGAGAAGGTCATTAAGAATATTTCTAAGAACTTAGTCTTCTTTGAAGCTGAAAAAAGTGGCAAGGATGTTCAAGGCCACATTCCTTTAAAGGAAGATATTAAGAAAGAAATTCAACAAATTATTGATAATCTTAATACAACTTATGGTTATTCACAGAACGGATCATTTGCGCTAATAAAGTATCTAATTAAAGAAAGATATTAGTACTTTATTAGATTATGGCCATTCTCAATAAGAAATTTACAACACAAGTATATGAAGTCACTTACTATGTTGAGGAAACTCAGCATGGTATGAGACTTGATCAATATATGCAAATCTATCTTGAGACTTGGTCACGTCAAGAAGTAAAGAAACGTATCAAGGCAGGCGATGTTCAAATCATTGGCCGCCCTGGAAAACATCGTCCTTCAACAACTCTCCACTACAAAGAAAGAATCTTCTTTAGAATCGAAAGAACAACTCAAGAAGATGAGTACTGGCGTGGTGAATTAATTGAGTTAGACGAGAAACCAGAGATTATCTTTGAAGACAAAGAGCTTATTGTTATGAATAAGCCTCCTTATATGGCCTGCCACCCTACTGGCCGCCACCTCTTCTACTGTGCAACTGTTATGTTTGAAGAGAAGTATGAAAAAACCATTCACTCTATTCACAGGCTTGATCGTGAAACATCAGGGGTCATGATGTTAGGAAAAGAGCCCCAGATAGCCAACTTAATGGGAGAAGAGTTTATCCACGATCGCGTAAAGAAGTGTTACTTCTTTATCGCCAAGGCAAATGAAGACTACAACGGCGAAATTGAGTTCTATTCAGATGAGCGACTTGGCGCTGGTGAAGAAGGTTTAAAGCGTGTCTATATCGACTCTTACCCTGTTGATTCCCATGAAGGTAAACACGCCTACACAGACTTTAAGGTTTTATTTAAGGAAGGCGACTATGTTATTGGCTTGGCCTTCCCTCAAACGGGACGCCAACACCAGATTAGAGTTCACGCTATGCTAAGAGGACTTCCACTAGTTGGCGACAAGCTCTACCTTGGCTCATTTGAAATGTTTCAAAGATTTAAGGACAATTTAGCGAGCCCAGAAGAATATGATCAAATGGAGCACAATCGCCACTGTCTCCATGCCATAGGACTCAAGCTTCACTACAAGGGTGAAGATCGCATGTATATTTCTTCACTGCCAAAAGATTTCATTCCACTTATTAGTGAGAGATTTACAACTCCTGTTGAAGAAATTGAATCGACTGTAAAAGATGCTGCTAGAGATTATTTTTCAGGTAGTTTAAAACCCCGCTAGGCCCTGCATTCTCGCTTCCTTCAAGAATTACGTGAGGCTTAACTGCAAGCTTATCGAGAACTGATTTAATATTTGAAACACCAATTGATGTTTTCACTTTATCAAACATTGATTGGTCGTTAAGGCTATCTCCAAAATAGATGGCATCTTCGGCCATATTTAAATTTGGATAGAACTTATTAAAGAGTACTTTCGTTGCATTTGCTTTTGAAAGATTTCCACACCAAAAGTTTAAGTGCACATTAGACGTTGAGTAGTTAATCCCCTCTTCATCCATAAGGTGGCAGATTTCATTTTTAAACTTCTCATCTTCAAGATCACAAAGCTCAATTGCACGATCAGCAACTCGTCCTAGAGAGTCACTTGTTAAATAAAGGTTAGGATATTTTTCTTTAAGCTTTATACAAAAGGCTTCAAGTTTTGCTAACTCACTTTCAGGAACAAGAAATTCATTTTGAATAAGTCCTGCTTTATCACGCCAGCTAATTGCTCCCCCACCCTCAGAGATAACAATTGGAAGTGAAGTAAAGTGAGTGATTAAAAAGTGTGCCCAAGAAATTGAGCGGCCAGTAACAATGACAAAAGGGACTTTCTTCTCATCTGCTAATTTTAAAATATCGAAAAGCTCACTACTCATTTCTGTGTGATGAGTAAGTGTTCCGTCGAAATCTGAGAGAATAATTTTTGTCATTGGATAGTCCTCTTAATTAAAAAGGCGGCACTAGGCCGCCTTCTTAGTTATATATAATTTCTGGAAGATATTATAGTGGAAACGATACACCAGCAAGGAATGCTGTGAATGAATCTTTAAGTCCAACTTGAACTTCCATTGTTCCATTAAGGTGTTTAAAACCTTCGATTGGAAGTTGTCCGTTGATACCAGTGTTAAGACTGATTGTTGTATCGTAAGTTTTAGTGTCACCATTTAGTGAAAGCCCTACTGGTAGTGAAGCATATGGATAAGCTTCTTTACCCCAGAAAGAGAATCCCTTAGTGATAGTTGGTGCTATCGAGATTTTTGTAATCCCTTGGTCAAACTCAGTTGAACGCTCTAAAATCCCTTTCACAGAAACTCTTGGTTGTTGCATATAATCTGGATAGATTTCATAGTCAGCACCAACAAATAGTCTTTGTGAACGCTCACCACCTGAGATACCAATCCCACCGTCTACGATTAATTTTTCATCTAGTTTTTGAGTGTAACGAACTTGCATCCCCATTCCGCCCTTATCAGACGTAATTCCAGTAAGTTCCGTTGCAATTTGCTTGCTTCCGCTAAGCATTGGCATCGTTGATTGACCAATCCCATAAGCAAAAATTGAAGCTTGTGAAAGCATCATTAATGATAGAAATACCTTTTTCATATATCCTTCCTAGTTTTTTGGTAACTTCACTAATCATTTTAATGCCTTGGAGCATTTATATGCAAGATATTCCTAGGACGCTTCGCACAAACCTTACACATTATGCAATTAACTGTTGACTCATAAGGCCCAAGCATTTATAAATAATTCCACATTCTTATGGTGACCGTAGTTCAGTTGGTAGAGCGCCAGATTGTGATTCTGGTTGTCGTGGGTTCGAGCCCCATCGGTCACCCCATTAAAAAAAAGCCCCTTCGAAAGAAGGGGCTTTTTTTTATATGTGGAGAATGATTGGGTTTTGTAGCAACGACAAAGTCGTGGGTGGCCCTCACGATGAGGGCCCCCCGCGAGGCCACGATGGCCGCAAAGCGGGGTCACCAACTCTGCATCATTTCAAAAACTTTATAAGAACAATAACTTATTTCATAAATCTAAAGAACGACTCAATATCTAAATATAATCTGAATTTAGTATATAATTAGCAAATGAGAGAGTTTTTCACAGACATCTTTTACGAATTATTCGTAAACGTTTTGCATTACATCGGTTCATTCGCTAGATGGATATTTTCAGGAAGAAGAACTTCATTCAACGACTTTCATACACAAAATGAAAAAAAATGGTATGACGTTTTTATATCTATTAGCATCACAATTATTATAGGCTTCAGCATTTACTATACTTATAACCAACTAATAAAGCGAGAGGACTAGGTAAACAACTGAGTTATATTTTAGATTGGAAGTACTCGATAGACAGAATATTACGAACCAATAAGTTTCTGATATGCTGCTCTTCAAAATTAAACAAGACAAAATGGAGATTCACTTGCTTGAACCAACATTTAAACAACTAATAAATCAAATTCTAAAAGTGGAAATGTCTCACTTTAGGAGCAATCAAGACAAAGAAATGCTCTCTCGTAATTGGGAGTTTATTTTTCAGGACTGGGATGGATGGACTATTCTCAGTTTATCAACTCGTACTTCGGTTGGGGGTTACTGGATTTATCCACGGCTTTGTCCATTGAATTACGTCGACGAATTAAAAAAAGAATTGCCTCATTTCAATTTTGTTCCATCATGTTCAGCTTATACCAACGTAATGAGTGGTAATGATCACTCGTTAGAGCCTTACTGGAAAGAGGATAAGGGCTTCAATCAATCTGAAATCCAATTATATTTTGAAAGACAACACTATGGTCATGGGAAAGGAAAAGAGTCTTATATTGAGTTTAATCAACTTGTTACTCATCCCCTAAATCTCCACTGGTCACCTCGAAAAAATTCTTATTGTAGAGTAGATGACCAAGGTGAAGAAATTGAAAAAATAAAAGTAATCGATAATGAGAATTTGAGATTAATTTTAATAAGAAGAAAAACCTTAGATAAATTGCTCTATTTAGGGAAATGGACATTAATTCGATATTTTGATTTCAATCGACGTAAAGTCGAAATATGGAACTACGAATTTGATAACAAAAAAATAATTAAGCCAGAAGAGTACGAAGCTATTTTTGAAATGCAGTCAATAGGAATAGAACCTATGAACTACATCGAATTCAGAGGAGCAGAGATCCTGAGACCGATTACACCAAAAGAACAACTCCTTTCATGGCGCACCAGTGATGAAGAAGAAAATCAAAAACAATATGCTACTTTTACTGTTCAAGACTGGAAGAATAAAAAAATTCTAAACGATTACTCTATTTCTCCTGAAAATTTTGCAAATTATTTTACAGAGAGCGACCTCCCATTTGAAATAAGTCCCATTTTTTTTAATGCCGCCGTATTAGATAAATACAAAAACAATCCCGACAAGTACGAACTAAAAGAAAGAACAATTAGTTGTTATGGCGGTTGGTATTTAAAAACCTACGACATTAATGAATATAATCAAGTTCACACTTATGCTATTTATCTTTCCCATCTTCCTTATAAAGAGCAGCTCTATTGGAAATCATTTAACGAAGAACCAAAGGGAGGCCTTTCCAAAAGATCAATTCAAACTGATTTCAAAGCAAAGTTTCCCGATGAGAAACCTCTTTTGTCTCAATTAAAAGCCTCTTTATATGATTTACAAAATATCAAAATTAATGGAGAAGTACATTCAATTTGGTCTCCCAAAGGAGGAGAATGGAATATCGCAAGTAAAGGACTATTCTATCTAAAAACCGAGAACCAAAACCAATGGCATGATTTTATTATAACTCTTGCGAATACAGTAACAGAAGGTCTATTAAAGAAGTCGATTAAAAGGATCGCTGAGGCTTTTGGAGACGTTGATAACAAAACTGGCTCGCTTGGATTAATAAAATTCATTTTAATAAATACAAATAACGATAATCTTATTAAAGAAATTCATACGGTACTTAATGATCTCCAAAAGTTGAGGGGCCAAGGAAAAGCACATGGTAACTGGACAATTCCAAACGGGTCTTTGATTACAGACGCTGAAGCGAGACTTAAATCGGTCATCGCAGCACTTAAAAAATTAAAATTTTGTTTAGAAAAGATAGGTAGAGACGATTAGTAATATGGGAAAAAAGAACAAACAAAAACGGGCTTTAAAAAAACGAAAAAAAGTGCAATCTAAAAAGCACCGAAATAAACCTGACCTTATTAGCAAGTCTATCAACACAAAGAAAACATTTTATAAAATGGATAATCCATTTGAAGGACTATCACTTGAGGAACGGAAACACGCACTAAACTCTATAGGAGAAAGGTCTAAAGAGAACTTTGAAAACAGCATAACTGAGCTAGATAAAATCTTTACTGAGAATGATCCACTTCAACTTTTGGCGATGCTCTCTTATTATGAGCTAACTACTAGTGTGAGTGATTCAGGGATAAAATATACAGATTTTGAAGCTGCGGGAATAAATCAATTTCATCCAGAATTTTGTCAGGCATATATACTAAGAGATAATAAATATAATCATTCAAAACTTGTAAAGCATGATACTTATTCAAAAATGAGGGAAACCCTAACAATCTTATCTTTTTCATTGCATTTTCAAGGATACTCTGCTGAAAAGCTGGAATTGACTGAAGCTGAACATGCTATTGAAGGACTTCGCAGGAAGGTCTTAGGTCATACTCAGATAGTTCGTAATTGGGGTTACATAAATCAGGTGAAAGAAATTACTAAATCACTTTTTTCTGAACTTGATGAATTATATTACTCTTCTCTTGGCTTCACTGCATCTCAAGTAATTCAATTCTTTGAGGCTTTACTTGAGATGACAGAAACAAAGTTAAATGCTAGGCTTCAAAGCCTTTCAATTTTGGCAATGTATAAGAATAAAGCGGAGTTAGTAAAATCTTACCATGTAACAATTTTAGGCCAAGATGAAGAAAAAGCAGAAGATTTTATCAATAGCGAAATGTTCAAACAATCCTCTTTAAAGCAAATACGGGCAATGCTACTATCTCACCAAGACCTATTTCTAAAAGATATTTACGCATTTGATACTTCTTCGATTGCTGAGTTCCTTGAGTGGAATGTATCGACTATTGAAAATCTTGTAGAAGTATTTTCTTTTTCTTTCGGCGATCTCAATAACTCTCGTATCGATTATATCATTAATGAT
The DNA here is from genome assembly GCF_047085455.1 of Halobacteriovorax sp. RT-1-1. Lineage (NCBI taxonomy): Bacteria > Pseudomonadati > Bdellovibrionota > Bacteriovoracia > Bacteriovoracales > Halobacteriovoraceae > Halobacteriovorax > Halobacteriovorax sp. RT-1-1. Next base: position 532,035 of record NZ_JBKIXZ010000001.1, on the reverse strand, counting down.
AATCCGATTTGGGGAAAACCACTTATAAAGTCAGATAACAATATATTTTACTGCTTTACACCACAAGTATTTTTTAGTTTTGCACTAAGAACACTCACCGTGTTAGCTGAGCCATTCGCAAAAAAGCAAATTGAAAGAAGAAGAGCTACTTTCTTAGAAAATCGTATTGAAGAAATTGTAAAAGAAAAGTTTCCTGAGAATAAAACATTTAAAAGTATCAAATGGAAATATGATAATAGAGAATACGAAACTGATCTTATAACAAGTATTGATACCTGCCTACTTATTATTGAAGCAAAATCTGGACGAATTACACCTTCGGCATTAAGAGGGGCACCGGGCCGTTTGAAAACTCACTTAAAAGAAATTATCATTTCGCCAAACCAACAATCAATGAGATTAAAGAATAAAATTTTTGCAATCAAGAGAGGAGAAGAGGATTCTGAAGAACTAGAAAATCAATTAGATATTAATTTGAAGTCTATTTCAAAAGTTATTCGGCTCTCAGTTTCTTTGGAAGATTTTGCAATGATACAATCAAATGTAAAGCAGCACGAAAAAACAGGATGGCTCCCAAGTGACTTTTCTCCTTGTCCATCAATGAACATCGCTGATTTTGATACACTCTTTAAGTTATTTGATCACCCTCTAGGAATTATCCATTATTTATCAAGAAGAGAAGAAATAGAAGAATATGTAAAATTCCATGGCGATGAACTAGACCTAATGGGATATTATATAAAGACCCTCTTTGACTCTAGCTGCTTCCCTAACGACGAAAATTTCTTCCTTAATTTAGATGGTGAATCCAAAACTGTTGATCATTACTTCGACTCACTTGCTCACGGTATAAAACTTAAAAAGCCTGAACCAATACTTACTCCTTTTTGGAAATCACTTATAACTAAACTTGAGGAAAGAAACTTTGAAAATTGGACACAGATAGGCATCACTTTACTTCATGTTGCACCTGATGATCAAAAAAAAGTAATAAAGAAACTGGCTGATATCAAAAAAAATGTAAGAAAAAACTGGCATAAAGAAGGTCACATTAATATGCTTGTCTGGTGTCCACCTGATGTTCAAGATACATCGATGGTATTTCTTTTCTTTTGCAAAAACAATTGGCCAGAGAGAGATAAGTTGATTCAATCCGCTACCAATCATGGACTATCAGAAAAACATATTAAGAAATGTGTTGTATTTGCCATAAATATTGATGCTGAAGATAGACCTTATGATCTAGTAGGAATGTTTCTTAAAGAATAAAGCAATTAAAAAACTTATAGCTAAGTTAGTACAATCTAACTTGATTTATTTTAATAAATTTAGTCCTTGATTATGTCAGCGACCTTCGGTTCTTTTATATTTTTTCGATCCAAAATACAAAAATTTAATAATTAATTTACTTAGACTCTTATCGGTAAAATACATCTATTATAGAATAAAAGTTTTATCAAAACAAATTCGACAACTTATAAAAACAACATCTTTAAAAACTAAAGAAATCGCCCCGTAACATCACTTATAAAAAGAGTTTGAATTTATAATAACAAAAGAAAGAATATGATTATAAAACACTATGTATTTGGTAATTAAGTTTACCAAGACTAAGTCTTTACATATTATTTGAAAAGAGAAGTAATATGCCAAAACTCTCCTTTTTAAGAATTAAAAATAACCTTAAAATTTTGATAGTAAATAACTGCAATATTAGAAATAAAAGTGTCATTAAAATAGGACGTTATTAAATCAAACAAACGATATAAAAGAACTCACGTAAACCTTCCAGAAGCCATGCTCGAAAAAAGTCCAGCTTTTCAATTATTATAATGAAGGACAATATTAAAACTGAATAATAAATCTTAACATTTTCAATAAAATGACGATATTAGTATTATGAAAGAAATTTTTTACAATTTAACAGAAAAGCAAATTTCAATCATAATTTCATTATTTGCTTTATTATTATCTACGCTGAGTTACATTAACTCTAAAAAAAGAACTTTGATTACAGAAGAAGAATACAAAGAAAAATTACTCGGAATAAAAGCGACATTAGAACAATCATTCAAATGGAAAAAAGACGAAGACTTATTTGCTTCATTTCTAATTACAATCTCAAATTTAGCAAGTATCACCAAGTCAATTATAAATTACAGACTTAGTATAAAATATACGGGGCCAGATGATATTGTAAAAGAGCTACTTATTGATCAAAAAAATATCTCAATAAAATTAAACAATAACGCGAAAGTTAATTACATCGAAAGCCCAACAGAGCTTACTGCGAGAACAGCAGTAACAGGTTGGTTATCTTTTAAAATACCGCCTTTTTTGAATAATAATAAAAATAGAATTGAAGAATACAAAATTATTATAACAACTTTAGATGATAAGGAAATATATTTAGAATCATACATTTTAAATGAGAGAGACATATGAATAAACCAAGACAGTTTGGCAAATCAGAAGTTGTTATAGCAGAACGAGTTAGCAGCATTGCGTCTTCCACTACAGGAGATGGAAGAATGCTTCCGGTTATTTTTATAGATATAAGAGATAGAACTGACATACTAGATCTAATTAAAGTTCACGAAGATGGAAATCAAGGAGATGTGGTATCCTGCTGGGGAATAAGAAAAATTCTACCTAAACACATATTCCTAACACTTGAATTTAAAAATCCCATGCCTATTTTTTTTGCAATCCAATTTGATTTAAAAGATTTTAAGAATGCCGTAGACTTAATTATAAACGCTAAAGGAGCATATATATTACCAACATGTTACGCTAAAAATATCAAAGAAGGTGTTAGTGCACCAAAGATACTCATAGAGATTCCACCTGGTACAAAACCAAAGTACTGGGACAACTTATATTATAAGTTGATATATAAATCTTTTAAGAAAGATGGAATGAGTAAGAAAAAAGCGACAGAAGCAACTAACAACTATATAATCGAATTTAGAAAAATAAATAAAATAAGGGTATAACTTATACACTATATAAACATTAAGGTTATTTTAATAAGTCCAGAATAGTTATAGGTATAAATCTAGATCAATACAAATTCAATGAGTTATTTTAGATACATAGACGTCTAAAATAAACACAAAATTATGTTTCAGGTACTTTTTCATAACTCACATTCAACGAAAAGCACCTGGATACTTTCGGCTTTTTTTTATATGTGGAGAATGATTGGGTTTTGTAGCTACGGCAATGTCGTGGGTGGCCCTCACGATGAGGGTCCCCCGCGAGGCCACGATGGCCATAAAGCGGGGTCACCAACTCTACATACCTAGTAACAACCTTCAATAAAATTCTCATCCTCATTAAGACAAAATCTGTAATATGGTTTCCAATTGATTGTACGGCCATCCACCATCTTGAAGTTAAATGAACCAAAGTTTTCATGGATAGCTGACGCTATTTTACCGTTATCATGAAACTTAATTTCACCATCCAAAACAATTTCCTTCCCTTGTAGAACAGTTTCCATGCTATCAATGCGTCCACTTATTAAATTACCTAAATCATTGAACTCTATTTGCCCGGTAAACTCAAACGATCTGTCTGCTAAGCCTACATTTATAGCAGACTCCGTTATCACTAACTTTGCAATCTCATCCTCGTGAAAAATAACTTCGCTTAAGGTTTCAAATGAAATGCCATTAAACTCAAGTTCTCTAGCTTCTCCAAAATTTATTTTTTTAAAACCAAGGTTTGTCTTTAAGCTAAAGGAGTTAACGGGGTTCCATTTGTTTTGAAAAAATAAGAGCCCGCCGGCCCAGTCAGAAGAAGATGAGCAAGTGAAATCAATGACGTTCCCCATAGAGACTTCTAGCTTTATTTTTCTTTTTCCAGAACATATTAGATTCGTTGAGGATAAATTTAAATTTACTTCACCATCTGTATCAATATTTTTTAAGTTACCATTTTCATTAAATACAACTCTCGAAATGTCTCCATTTAGTATTACCAAATCAAGATCATTTAATTTAAACTTCAATGGGTTATTTACAGAAAAGTCTCCCACTTCCTTTATCTGCGAATTCTTATAAAATGAGATCGACTGTGCAGGAAAGTCTATCTCATTACTCTCAATCTTTATTTTTTGATTTTCTTTGTAAGACTCTGCATACCCACTTTTTAACTTGGAATCATTATAAAATGTTAAACCATTTTCTATTCTAGTACCGTTCCTCCAAGAAAAGAGCGAGAAAGTTACTCCATGTGCATCGAAATGACGAAAGTCAATTGACTTAATTAGTTCAACGTAGTCTCTCAGTGATTGGGATGAGAAACTATTCGTACTCAAACGAGCGTTATAATACCTTGCAGAAATAGAGTTCGTGTGGCCAGAAATGTTTACAGCTTCTCGAAGAATTAATTCATGCAAAATAGCTGAAGCCTTAGAGGTATTATCCATTAAGTCCCATAATTTTTTATCTATGGTATACCTTTTTTGACCTGGAAACCTTGGAGTCCTCTGAACAATAACTTGCTCCAAAGAACAAGAGGGAGGTATTCGGCCATCAATAGTATCTGGAACATCAATTAAGTTATCTGAAGTAAATTCGGTTTCAGAAAAAAATAAATCAAACCAATTTTGATACAACTTTTTTCGGCTCGGATTTATATCTTCAAGTCGATTTAATGCTAGCTCAACTTTATTTTCAACACTTAATGTCTCGGCTCCAAGATCAATATTTAATCCATAAACAGCTTTAGCCTCATATAGGTCATAGAATTGCACATAGGTCTTTCCATCTGTCTTAGTGCACAGTATTCCATCTCCACCATTTCCTGTTTCATGCCCTGCATACACTGCTCTTGATGTGATAATAGACAAAAATAATAATAAAATCTTTCTATTCATTTTCGATCTCCTTACGCTTCCTACTTAAAGGGAATAATTGAACTGACAATTTATAAACTTCTTTTTTACTTCCAGTTTCGAGTTTCTTAGACAATCGCTTTCTAAACGACTTAATCATCTTTTTTGCTTCATCGATTTTAGAGGGGTCGATGGCCATTGTAACAGTTGAAAAATCCCTCTCTTCAATTGGATCATTGAGAACGGAATTCATAGCGAGTTCTAGAGTTTGAACTGTATGATTCTTTAATGAAACATTTAAGATATCTGTAGGTGTTTTATATTGGATGCCTGATGCTTCAAAGCTTCCATCTTTGTTTTCCACTAACATTTCAAGTTTTATAAGCCTATCTAGAGCGAACTTTGCTTCTCTCCGTGAAATATTTAATCTTTTGGATATCCATTCAGGCTGTGCTTTGAAATTTGGAATTTCAGCCAAAGATAGAATCGCAAAGTAATACCAATCAGAAATGGCCTTAAAATAGTCCAATGATAAATTAGATTCTTCTTTAGCTTTCGAACCTGATAATATTTTCTCAGACTCGATAGGATTAACTCCAAGACCAGACAAAATGTTTTGTCCCATCTTTTTTGTAATGGCTCTTTTTCCATTCAATATCTCAGATAAAGCTGAAACTTGAATGCCTAACCTATTAGCATAAGCCCTCAGCGAATAAGATGGATTCTTTGCCCTTGCATTAGCAAATTCATTTGAAAGTCTTTCTATTATCTCGTTTTGCATAAGAAGATTTTTGCAGATAAAAACTAGAACAACAACAGATTTTAGAACAAAGTGTTCTGTTTCATTTTTAGAACACAGAAGTATTGTTCAATCATTTTCCATTACACATTATTCCTTGCCACAGCCGGATGTGACGCTATGCTCGGGAAGGTTTTGGCCGTAAAGCAGGGTCACCAACTCTACACTAATACGCACAAAATTCTTGGTAAAATACTTGCTATCTTCAATTTTGATATCTTAATTTTTAAATAGGCACTTTATAAGTAAAAACAAATAAGAGAAATTATTTCTAATATACTTGCTCTCTATTTTTTTTAAAAAAATTTAATCAAAGAAAGTGATAAAAAACAAAAATGATCACTTTTAGTGCTCCAAAACAACTGAAACCTCCACAATATAAAATCGAACACTTACAAAACAAACCTATATTTAAAATAAAGAACAAAAATCACCAATCCCCTCTCCCAGAGCCACTCTAGACATTTTTACCCCCTAACTACTAATTCTTTTTTCCATATACTTAAAAATGAACAATATTTAATTTTTGGAGATTGGATGAAAGAGATATTTTCTCAAAACCCAGTTTATGCAGTCATGGCATTTGCGGGAACACTGCTATTTGTTTTAAAAATGCTTCTTCTTTTTGTAACGGGTGATGGAGACACGGACTTCGATGGTGACGTTGACATTGAACATACAGATGGTGGCGAAGCTTTCACTCTTGTTTCGACTCAATCAATACTTGCTTTCTTTATGGGCGCTGGGTGGATTGGACTTGCAGCAAAACAAGAATGGGAAATGTCAGATATGTATGGAGTAATTGTGGCCGGTGTTTTTGGTTTTGTGATGATGCTTTTCAGTTCTTTTATAACTTTTCAAATTAAAAAATTTAATAATATTCCAAAAGTAAATATCAAAGAAGCAATTGGAAGAACAGGACGTGCATATACAAATATACCTGCAAAAGGTGAAGGTATTGGCCAAGTTGAAATAACAATTGGAAATAAACAACAGATTCTACAAGCAAGTAGCAAGGGTGAAGCGATTAATGCATTTGAGAGCATCAAAGTTCACTATGTTGATGACTCAGGAAACTTAATCGTTAAGAAAGCATAATATTTAAGGGAGATTATTCATGCTATTTAGTACTTTTGGAATTATGGGGATAATTGTTGTTCCTGTTTTAATCCTTCTTTTTGCGGCAATCTTTTTATCAAAACAATATAAAAGATGTCCCTCAAACCAAATCTTAGTTATCTACGGTAGTGTTGGAACAGGACAATCGGCGAAGTGTATTCACGGTGGAGGATCCTTTGTTATTCCTCTTCTACAAGATTATACATATCTGTCACTTGAGCCGCTTACAATTGAAATCGATTTAAGAAGTGCACTTTCTAAAAAGAATATTAGAGTAAATGTTCCGTCAACATTTACAGTTGGAATTTCAACGACTTCAAACATCATGACGAATGCAGCAGAACGTCTTCTAGGTCTTTCGACGGGTGAGATATCAAATCAGGCCCAAGATATTATTCTAGGGCAAATGCGTCTTGTTATTGCAACTCTTGCTATTGAAGAGATCAACCAAGATAGAGAGAAATTCTTAGATCTTGTTAATAAGAACGTAAACCTTGAGCTTAATAAAATTGGTCTTGATGTAATTAACGTTAATATTAGAGATATTACAGATGAATCTGGATATATTGAAGCCATTGGTAAGAAAGCTGCCGCAGAAGCAATTAATAAAGCGAAAGTAGAAGTTGCTGAGCAAGATAAAGATGGTGCTATTGGTGAAGCAAACGCTAACAAAGAAAAAGAAGTTCAAGTCGCCAATCAAGTTGCAGAATCAGAAGCAGGACAAAAAGAAGCTGAGAGAAATAAGAGAATTCGTATCGCAAAATATGAAGCAGAAGGTGTTACTGGAGAAGCAGCAGCACTAAGAGAGCAGGAAGTTGCACAAGCAAAGCAAAGAGCGATTACGGAGCAAGGAAAAAAAGAAGCTTTAAAAGAGCAAAGAGTTTTCGTTGCAATCCAAGAAGCAGAGTCTGTTAAGGGTGAGAATGAGTCAAAAGCAAATATTGCAGAATACGATGCAACCCTAAAAGAAAAGCAAGCCGATGCGGCAAAGCGTGGTGAAGTTGCTCTCGCTCAAGCACAAAAAGCTGTTCTAGAAGCACAAAAACTAGAAGAGATTGCAAGACTTGAAAAAACAGAGCTTGCACAAGAAGAGATTAATAAGAGAAAAGTAGAAATTACAGCAGAAGCAGAAGCCGAAAGACAAAGAAGAATTGCAAAAGGTGAAGCCGATGCAATTTTAGCGAAATATGAAGCTGAGGCACAAGGTATTCAAAAAGTTCTTGAGGCCAAGGCACAAGGTTATCACAAACTAGTTGAAATTGTTGGTGATGATAAGAGGCTTGTTCCTACCCTACTTATGGTAGAACAACTTCCAGAAATCATCGCACAACAAGTTAAGGCCGTGCAAGATCTTAAAATTGATAAAGTTACTGTATGGGACAGTGGCGGAAATAGTCACAATGGAAAGAGTGCTACGTCAAACTTTCTAAGTGGGCTAATCAATTCACTTCCAGCAGTACACGATCTAGCCAAGCAAGCAGGTGTTGAGCTACCAGAATTTCTTGGTCAGCTAACACCAACAGAAAACAAAGCCATTGAGAGTGTCCCTCCAACAAGTCACAATCAATAAAATAATGGCCTTCTTAGTAGTAATTACTAAGAGGGCCTTGTTATTTTTTTAATAGCAGTTCTTGCTAACATTAATAAAATAGAAGGAAGAGTTGTAATATGTCTTCGTGGCCTTTGTGGCGTCGAATCGATTAATCTCTGAATACGCTCTTTAGGAATTGTAACACGTCCATAATGTGCAATTAAAAAATCTGAAATTTCTAAATCAATATAGCGCTTAAGTGATTTTTTATATTCTGAAGGATTAAAGAGTGGGTATGGCCTTGCTGTAAATTTTGGTGAACCTATGAAGTTATCTGCAACATAAGCAAGCTTTGTATCACTGTGATAAATAGTTAAATCAATATCGGTATGCCCAGAAGTCTCAAGAATCTCCCACGATTCAAACCCAGGAACTCTCATACCTTCGCTCAAGACAAGGTCAAGATCAGTTTGCCTTGGAAAGAGAACATTTTTAAACCCTCTCTTTTTGTTAACTGCAACCATATAAGTAAGAAATATATCGACACAGTAAGTGAAGAGTCCAGTTATACCGCTATACCAATCATTTAATCCTTGAGGTCCAGCAACAGTAACACCAAGTTTTTTAAAGTAACTAAGTCCGCCAACATGATCCGGATGAGCATGTGTTGAGATCACGAGTTTAAGATCCTTAAGAGTTTTTCCAAGTTGGTTTTCGATATAGTCATTAATAATGGCCACATCAGGACGACAACAACCATCTAATAGCAGAAGAGAGCCGTTCTCTTCCACTATATAGATCGTTTGAATATAACCTTTAAGTTGATGTAATTTATAATTCATAGAATTATATTATACTCACAAAATTCTCATAGCGCACAGGTTTGCGTCCATTAGACAATGCAGTTTTAAAAGAACTTAAATTGGAGTAATCAATTGTTCCCCAAACATAATCAGCATCATTTGTATTTTCTACAACAAATTTTCTCTGAATTGCTTTAGCAAGTCCCTTCCCCTTCCACTTTTTATCAATGAATATTTCATGGAAATAAATACCATCATGACCTAAAAATGCAGAGCGTTCAGCAGAGATTAAGCCAATTTGTTCATCACCTAAGAAAACTAATTGTAGGAGCCCTTGCTTCATAGACTCCTCCATCGACTCATGAGTGTTTACACACACTTTCTTAGAAAGCTCTGGTACTTCACGATTAAATTCTTCATAACCACTTTTATACCACTCGTAATAAGAGTCATCTTTAATAACCTTAAAACTCAAATCTTGCTCTAAAGGCCAAGGCTTAAGTGACTTCATTCCACTAGTAGTCGTTACTAAATGAGTTGCAGAAATCATGTCGACATCTTTCAATTCACCCGATGAATGAAAACAGATATAAAGTGGTTTAAATTTAATAAACTCATGTTTAACATTCTCGTATAAACTGAGTGCTTCATTTGTCGTTAAATTGAAATTAGCAAGAAATTGGATAAATGGAATATCAACATTACCACCCATATGACGAATTCCATAGATTAGCTTTCTATCATCATCGAACTGAATCACCCTTTCTCTATATTCCTCTGCAAAAACTCCATCAATTGAAAAATAAGAATGCCGTTCTTGCATTACTTCATAAGAATTTAGCTCTTCAAATTCTTCTTTGATTTCAGCGCTAATATTACCAAGTGCTAAACCAATATCAATTTTAAATTCACTTAGATTAAAAGTATCTAATTGCGCCTGTGCAAAAGAATGCACATCATTTTTATTTAAATTCATTTATTTACCCTTTGTATAATTTGATCATTAAAAGGGCATATTTGAAATCTATTTTTAACTGACTCGCAGAGACAAAACGGTGAGAAATTAATGTCAAGATAGATATATCTCTAAAATACACTTAAGCTTAAATCATAAGCTTAAGTGCATTTGGGGTTATTTAAGCGGCCATCTTGTTAGGAGATGACTCCGAGGAATTTTCTTCACCAAGAATAAGTTTTTGGATATTTACGATTGATCCATTTACAGATCCGACCTGTTGTTGCAATTGTTGTGCAATTCCAGACGTTTCTCTAGCAATACCTGTATTCGACTTAGAAAGTACATCAACTCTAGAAATTGAACTTTGTAGTTGAGAAATACCACTAGACTGTTCTTGAGTCGCTGATGAGATTTCAGCGATAGAAGATGAAACACCTGCAACACTTGTAACAATATTTTCAAGAATATCTTCACACTCTTTTGCGATATTTGTACCACTTGTTACATTGCTTCTTGCTGATTCAACGACACTTGTAATCCTTTCCTGTGATTCACTTACAATATGATTTACTTGATCAACACTTGAAGAGAGCATATCAGTGATCTCAACTGCAGCTACACCACTCATCTGTGCAAGTTTCCCAACTTCCTCAGCGACAACTGCAAATCCTTTACCGGCTTCTCCTGCTCTTGCCGCTTCTACTGAAGCATTAAAAGATAGAAGTTTAGTTTGAAAAACAATGTCATTAATAATTTGAGTCTTTTCATCAATGCTGTTTATTAGTGTAGCAATCTCTTTCATTTTATCATTGTTGATATCGAGTTCTTTAACAATAGTATCAATACTTCCATTAATTGAGTCCATTGAGATATTCATATCTCCTACAATGTCCTTCCCCTTAGAAGCTTTATCTAAACTCTCTGTCGCTAGCTCATTTGATCTCTTTGCATTTTCTGCTGTCATTCTAACCATTGAGCTTATCTCTTCTAGAGAAGCACTAGATTCATGTAATGAAGAGTCTTGATTTTCACTTGAAGCTGAAAGTTTTTGAGATGAAGATGAGATATTATCTGCACTGGCAGTAAGAAAGTTAGAGCTCTTTGATAGTATGTCTAAAGTATTTCTAATTGATGTTGAGATCTTATTAGCAAAGATAATTCCGATTACAAGACAACTTGAAATACCTGATATTGTTAAGATGATTAGTAATTTATTAATAAATGCGATTGTTTTAGAAGTCTCTTCAGATAATTTAGCGGCTTTAGTAATTTCATCTCGAATACTCTGATTATATTGATCTAGTGCATATTGAAAGTCTGCTGCTGCTTTCGGGCAATGAACTAAAAATATATCTAATAGTTTTGCACGAGACTGAACATCATATACTTTTGCTAGATTGATTGCTTCAACACCAACTTTCTTAAAGCTGGCCCATTGTGCACCTAACTTATTATATAACTCAAGTTCTTCTTTTGTTTTAATCATAGTTTTAAGTTCAGATGCAGCTTCCTCATATTGGCCAACTACTTTTAGAGCTCCTTCAATGGCCGCAAAACGATCCTCTTTACTCAAATTATCTAAACCAAGAGTTCTAACTTGAATTCTCGTTTTTTGATAATTTACATCCATCCTATTTAATAATGTTGTTCTAGGAATAACACTTTGATTAACTTCATCTGAAACTTCAATAAACTTTTTGAAGCCAAATAAAGCAACACCACCAATAATCAAACTTACTGATGACATGAAAAAACACAATAGTAATAATTTCTTTTTAAAACTTGCTCTGAACATTTTTTTTACTCTCCGATGAATGCTTAACGCCCCACTCTTTACTCTAGATTCCATACACAGTATTTACGAAGATAATTTATTGAATTCTCTAAATACTTAAGAACACTTCGTCACCTCCTGTATTTTTATTTAGATAATAAATAAAAAAACTTTCGATCACGCCAAGTAAACAAGGCATATTGATCAAGTAAATTGAAAATTCAGCTACTTGGGATTTATTGATTTATAGTCCAAAAGAAGAAAGTGCTCTAACCGAAAGATGAGTTTTGCCGTTTCTATCAATCACAAAACCAATAAGTTTCTTATTATCTAAATATCTAATTGCTTCAATGACATCTAAATTCATTAGAATAGTGGCCGTAGTATCGGCTTCAACTGTATGTTCTGCAATAACAGTACAAGCTATTATTTCATCATTACTAAAACCACTTCTTGGATTCACAATATGATGATCACTCATCCCCTCACTGTAAGGATTGAAGTGAATATAACCGCCAGAAGAAGCAATACTTCCTGTCGAAACTTGTAATACTCCGATGGACTTTGATGAATCTGCTGAAAAAGGATTTTTAATACCGATACGCCAGGCTCTTGGTGCGCTTGGTAGCGAGTGTACACGAATATCACCTGAACCATTTATATAGAAGTTTGAAATACCTTCTTTTAATAATAGCTCATAAACCATATCAATCGCATAACCTTTACCAATACCACCAAGTCCAATTCGCATTTGTTTGAAAGGAAGAAAAATGCATTTAGAAAAATAATTCATCTGAATATTGCGATAATCAATAAAAGCTTTCATCTGTGTTCGCTCAAGTAGACTTAGTGTTCTACCATTCTCTTTAGCTTCACGCCATAAATGGCCGATTGTTGCAAATGAAATATCAAATACACCATTAGATTCTCTTGATATCCTATTTGCGATCTTAATAATATTCCAAATCTCATCATCAACCTTAACTGGTCTAATTCCTGCATACTTATTTATTTCATTAAATGGACTCTCTTCAAAGTCTGAAAATTTCGACTGAATACGAAGGACTTCCTTTTCTGCTTTATGAAAAATTTTTAATACATCCTCACGAGATAGAAAGCTTTGTGGAAAGCAAAGAAGTTGAAATTCTCCGCCCATGGCAGAAAACCTATATTCACAAGTTAGTTGATTTTCGTTATGAATCAAAACGATATTTCCTTTGGTGGCCGATCTGAGCTGTATAAAATATTTCGATTTTTATCGATAATAATAGAGCGTGGCAGCTCAGTTACTCCTAGTTGTTTTGAAACTCTTCGGTCACTATCTTCAAGGATAAGGTAAGAGAATTTATTCTTTGTTAAAAATCTTTTTATCTTTTTTCTTTTCTCTCCAGCATTGATTGCAATGAAAAGTATTTTTTTATCTACATATTTAGACTTTAGACCTTCTAGCTCATCGATTTCCTGGATACATGCGCTACACCAAGATGCCCAAAAGTTTAAATAAACTCTTTCATAGTTTTTAGAATAATGAGCTAGATTAAATTCTTCTTTTGTGTCGTAAATAGGAAGTGTAAAATTATCAATTTTGTTCGCAAAAATATTCATTTTTATGAAAAAACATATAATTAAAAGTATGGACTTCATCATTGCCTCCCTAGAATAGAAATCCAATAGAGGATTGAATATATGCATATATTAGGTCATTTGAGCGTTTGGCAAATGTGACCCCATTATTCCAGATAATATCTTCAAATTCAGTACCATAAATATATTTAGAATCGTAATTACTAGAGAGAAAAGCACTTAGCTCATAGGATGAAAAGTCCGCGAGATCGGAGTCACTTGTCATAAAATCCTTAGCAGTCACAAATGAGTCTTGGTAGTACTTAACACTTGTTTGATTATGATAACGAAGCGCAAGCTCGATAAAATCTTCATCATCATTAATTTCTTTAAGCAAAGCAAGTCTTAAAGTGTGTGCCCTCAAATCCCATTGATCAAAGTAATAACGATATGAGATATTTGTAGCGACTTCATCACTATAACCATGAACCCATTTAGAAGAGATTGCGTAGCGACTTCGAGTTTCAGGTAATTTCTCTACTTGCCTTATACCACCAACAGAGACTGAACTGGCAGTTGACTCTAAATACTTACTGGCATGTACAAATGTAAAGTCCATTTGCATAATGTCTTGTCTTGTTAATATTTGCGACGCTGTCAAACTCGCTGCAAAGATATCACGTGGCAGGAAATCTGAGATTTTGGCCGTAGGAGGAGAGCTTAAGTCCTCAAATAACATTACCTCATCATTATAGTATTGAAGATTTAACCCTAATGTAAAATTGTCCTTGGCCATTGACCTCTGAACGCCTAAACTTGCATTAAAGGATCGATAGTCGTACTCAGAAGAGAATCCAATTGATGCACTTGTTTCCCAATCACTAACTTCTTTGCGCACACCAATATTACCTGAGAATCGAGATTGCTCTTTACGACCTGCTCCACTGGCGCCTGTCGCTCCATCAAGCTTTGTATCAGAAGCAGCAGTCCAAAAATCAAAAACAAAATGTGCATTAATAGCAGTACTTTCTGTTATTTGATGTTCTATAAAGATCATAGGCTCAATAACATTTGCTTCTTCCTTTCCGGAGTCATCATAAACTTGATTACCTTCATCACCATTTTGATGATAAATATTAAAAAGTAGTTTAAATTTGGTTTTTCCACTTTCCATCATTTCAGCAAATGTATTTTTTGTTGCAAGAAATAACAAGATACTTCCAAACAATACTTTGTTGAGATTAGTTACATCCACATCCACCCCCAACAGCATTTGTACCGCCAACAGCACCTTCTCTAAAAGCACGTACTTCATTTTGAAAAATACTTTCTTCAGGATGGGGATCTAGTTGCATAATTTGTTTTGATAATAGTCCACGATCAATTTGATCGACATTAGCGCAAGACATAAATATTAGTAAAAATATAAATATATAGATTTTCATGGGTATCCTTTTTCACACTCACATCACCTAAGCTATTTTGGAGTCAAAGGACAAAGTGCATCTAGCACTAACGAAGGTGACTTAGTAAAATCATCAAACCATTTACACTCTGACAGATCTCTATAATGATTTGAAAGAAATATTTGACCATTTAATTTTTTACTACAGAGTGAAACAGAGTTCTCCTCACCACTTTGTAAATTTGTTAATTTATCTTTTAAACTTTTTAAAGCTTCTTCTGTAAGAATTTGGTAGATAGTTGCAAGTGCAATTCCAGCTCCGTCAGAGTCGAGATGATTTACAAATAATTTCTTCTCATTACCACGAAGGGGCCAATCCCTTAGCATTTGATTGCGACAAACTTCGAAACGTTCTACGATACTTGCTTCATAAGCAATTGCATCACTCATTAGTCGTGCGACTTCCATATTTTGATAGAAGTTAAACCAATGTGCACGAGATGGCTCAACAGGTATGGGCTGCTTTGAACTACGTACAAGATAATTATAAAATGAAGTTTGAAATTGATCGTTATAACCCCAAGGAGTGTATTCCATTGCCATATAAAGACCAGCATCTGACGAAAGCATTGTAGATTTTATTTTTGATACGAGAATTCTAAATTCTTCAATATCTCGAAGGTTTTGAATTGGCACAGGAAGTGGATTAACCCCACGAAATTCTGCATAGAGAACAACTGCACGATTAGCTAATTCTCTATTCAATTGTGCTCTTAGCTTTGGCTCGGCCGCTGAATCAAATAAACGAATATAGGCTTCAAACAAATTTGTGAAGACTGTGTCATCACCATCTGCACTTCGATTGAATACAATTGTGAACCAAGCACCTGCATATTTATTAAAAGAATTCACATAGCCACTACTACATAACTCACTAAAGCCAAAAAAATCACCATTCACAATTAATTGATTATATCGTGTATTTATGTCGACATAATCAGTATCACGCTCCCGTGCATATGTAGTTTTATGTAGTGCGATTTGGAATGCATTCGTTATTTTTTGATCTTGTGCCTTAAGTATTTTATCAACATGACTACTATAAATATTATTATAATATTTACTGAAGAATGGATTAAATAGGTTTGTTCCAATCACTTTTTGATGAAAATCAAGTTGAATGTTAGATTGCTGTGTGCCTTTAAAGTTCTCGAGATTGAAACATGTATTTGATTGTTTAAATAGTTTTCTTGAAAAACCATCCAGTAACTTAAGATGACCATTAATTTGTGTCACGCGAGGATCATCAATGTAGATTGATGAGTGAAAGTTTTCTTCATTTATTGTATTTTGTAGAGGAAGGGCCATTGAACTGGCCCCGCCTAGGAAAATCACTAAAAATATTTCTAATATTCTTTTCATATATTATGCATCATCAGGAATTATCACTCTGGCCAACTCTGGCATACAGTAGTTATCTAAAAGTGGTGAAACAGGAACCCCCGTAAGTCTTGCTTCAACACACGCAGGTATATTTCTAAAATGTACTTGATCAATACCCTGCTCATGGATTGCCTTAATACAGGCCAAGGCTCCAGTTTCTGGCTCAGGTGTAGGCTCAGCTTGACCATAATTGAAAATATAATTTGCGATTAAGTATTCCTCCACCTTATCAGTTGAAAGAACAGCATCAAACGCCTCTAATGAAATTTCGGAACTCTGACTATTCGGTTGAGAAAGATTTGAGAAGAATGTGTTCTCTGGTTCGTACCCTCCTCCAAAGTCGTCATCAATATTCAAATACTCATCTTCTAAAATTCGTCGACAATTACTTGCTTTAAAATATTGATCTACTTGAGCTCTATCAATACGATCTAGCTCGCTTATGATTTCAGCATTTGCTTCTAAATTCTTCTTTTTCTCAAATAGTAACTTATCTTCTTCATCTTCAAGTTCTAAGAGATCTTGAAATTGAGTATTTTCAATCCAAGGTGCTACTTCCATTGTCGTTATACGACCAGCGTTTGGATCTTGCATTGTTTTTACAACATCACGTACAGAATCTTTAAAGCTGTCTATGTCAGTAGGAATAATATCCGCTAGTTCGCCTTTACCAAGCCCATATGCCCAAATATTGATTTCAAGTCGTTTTGTTTGAGTTTCAGTTCTAAACTCAGTTGATATCGTTGTATCAGTGGATCCACCAGAGAAGAACCCTCGCATTTTAGATTTTAACTCTAACTCAAAATTGACATCTCTTTCAACTGAAGTCGTACGGTAGCGTAGAAGACCAAGAAAGCTAGAGTGTCTCCCAATCGAGCGAACATAATATGGCCCACAGGAATCAAAGAAACCAACCACATCCCCTTTAGTTAAGAGACTTGCAGCACTCTCGCTTAAATCACTATTTCCTTCTGATAAAGAATGGTAGTAACTATCAACATCAATGTCTGCAAATATATAGTGGTAGTGATAGGTAGTATTGCCTTCTACTTCTGAAAAGACATTTACATTATTTTTAAGGAATAAAAATTTAAATGTATTCTTCGTTTCAAATGAACGGCGATATTGTGTTTCCCAATCTTGTTCAATTTCAATGTATCGATATTTTAAGTCATAAGATGGTTGTGTAGTTTCGATCTTACTCAAACAAGTACTTTGATATGTATTTGTAGCTATTGAATATCCCCTGCCAAGTACTGGCGCAATTCCTAAATCTTTTAAACGGTTGTCACGAATTACTCTCGATGAAGCAGAAACAGACGTTGCGACCGTTGAGATAACGGCCAAGGCAACTGCCATATTTGTTAACTTTTTCACATATCCTCCTATGATATTGTTCAGTCCCGAAAAAAATTTGTATATTAAATAAATGCCAGTGAGTAAATCATGTCAAATTAAGCTAAGGTTAAAACAAGACAATTAAAACTAACTCAAAACACGGAGTCTTTATGAGCATGAAAGCAATAGGTATTGCATGTAAAAAAATTGAAAACTCTCTCAGGTTTTACGAACTTCTTGGATTAAAATTTGAAAAGTTTGGTGAAGGACACTATGAAGCGAAAACACAGCAAGGAATCAGAATTATGCTCGATTCGCATGAATTATTAAAAGAAATAAATAACGAATGGAAAGAACCTGTTACTCCAGGAATCACTCTTTGCTTTGAACAAGAGTCATCGAATGATGTTGATCAAATTTTTGATAAAATCATCAAAGCTGGATATCAGAAAGAGAAGAAACCTTGGGATGCTTTCTGGGGTCAAAGATATGCATCAGTGAGAGATCCAGATGGTAATCAAATTGACATATTTGCTCAACTTTAAAAATCAAAAAAAAAGGCCCTCGCATAAATGCGAGGACCTCTTTCGATGCCCACAGACAGTAGCTGCGAGCTGAGCAGTCATCCAGAAAGGATTCCTACCATCTTCATAATAGCAGAAAAACAGGTTCATACATTTAATTTCATCTTAATTTTTCCAAATCATAAGCACGTAAAAACTAACCTATTGTTAAGTATGCTTTGGTCTAATAAAATAGATTTATCTAAATTGGAGGCTTAAATGTTAAAATCCCTAGTACTTTTAAGTACGTTACTGATTACTTCTTGTGCAACTAAGGTACATGGACTTAGAAAAACCGCAGATTTTACATATTCAAATGTACAAAATGGACGCCTCACTATTGCTGGAATAGTTCATACAAGTGAGAATTGGGATTATAAAAAACAGATAACAACAGCAAATCAATTTCGAGTTGAATTACAAGAAAAAAGAAGAGATCTAGTTGTCGATAACGCTGGACCTTTAATTAAAAAGATTGGCCGAGGGTTATATCGAGAACTACTAAGAGAAGTAGAAGAAGATGGAATCCTTAGTGAAAACTCACTTACAATACTTTCTCAAAATGTAACGAATCGTCGCTATATAGTATTTGGAAGAGTAGAAAGTGATATTGTTGAAAATGATAGAACTGAAACGGCACTAACGAATTCAGAAGGAAAAGAAACCGGTGATAAAAGTCTTACGACAACAACAAAAAGAAGCATGGATATCAATTTCTCTGTTTACGATATTAGAAATAAATATCTTGCCTGGAATGGTGTTATAAAAAAAACAGATCGTAATGATTTAGAATACACTATTAGAAAAAGAAACGGTGTTGATCAGATCATTGATCTTGTTGAAGCATTTTCATCAAAAAATGCTGAGAGTATGAACAAGAAGTATCCGTTCCCTAAAGCACCTGTTGATCGAGATATTTTATCTTATGCATTCAAAGGATTTGCTGAAAATCTTCCTCAAAAAGACTAAGGTTATAACAATGAATTTCGAAACATTCACATCATTCCTAGGGTATTGTTCTATTATAAATATGAGCTTTTTACTACTATCAACTTTTATGATTTTAGTATTAAAAAAACAAGTCATTGAGATACATTCAAGTATGTTTGGTATTAAAGAAAAGAAGCTCCCTAAGATGTATTTTAAATATTTAGCAAACTTCAAATTACTAGTGATTGTCTTTAATATTACACCATATCTAGTTCTAAAGTTTATTTTATAAAGCTATTACTGGAAAACTAATTCAATCTCTTCGAGAGGAATTTGCACAACTTCTGTTGCGTCATGAACACTTGTAAGTTCTGCAAATTTCCTATCCTCAGATAGCACGATTACACCATCTTCAACTTCACCATTGTTAAGTCGTACAGATACAAATTCACCTTCATAGGTTTGTACTTCTTTTCTCGCAGCAGCAGAAGGATCAAATGAAGAGAAATGATAAACCTCTTCTAAAGGAATCTGATTTTTCACCCCTTGTAAATTTTGAAAACTAATTGTCTCACCATCTGTTTTAAAATTTTGACCTTTTATATCCTCAAACTCTAAATTATTTAGAACTCGAACTATTATATGATCTGCACTTGTTTTATTAATTTCAGCAGCAAGAAGTAAACGATATATTTCAACTGAGTTAAGCTCTTTTCCGTTAATTGTTGATATTTCATCATATGAAATTAACTGGTGGCTACCGTAACCTCTAATTTCGATACCACCACGTGCATAAGCAACAATTTTCCCGTTAACCTTTCTTTCATTATCTTTAAGCACAAGATTAACTTTCGCATAAGGCTCAATAACTTTAGGGCCTAGGAAAGAGCTAATTGCGCTCATACAATTTTTAATAAGTCCTTCACTTGCGATTGATCGCTGGATTGTTCTTGATTGTTCAATATAGTTTTCAGTAAAGTAAAAAGTAGATGCACCAATTGCTAGTACGGCCACCCCGTACTTTAAGTCTTTTATATTCATAGGGTTCTTATCGACAACCCGAGCATTTTACTTGAGTATTTTTAATGAATGTTACTTTTCTTTTAGCTTCTTAATACAAGCTATTAATAATAGGACAGCACCTGCCTCATCGAGATTGCCAACATATGGAATATTATCTGGGATTATTTCAATTATTCCTGCAGTGGGATTTAAAAGATAAATCACAGAAATAATCAAACCTATGAATGGAAATATTTTGTTTGAAAGTAACTTCATTTATTTTCTCACCAATATTAGTTTTACTCAGATAAATTGTAACAAACTTAATTTCAAACTTACAAAATTGTTAGCTCTTCGAACATAAAAACTGATTAACATCACTAACAAATACATTTCTTTTACCGAAGTTATAGCAAGAATCTTTAGAAATTGTATAGAAAATCAGGAGTATTATGAAAACGTTTGTGAAAAGTCTAAGTTTAAATACTAAGATAATTTTAATGGCCCTCATACCATTCTTTATCTTTACCTCAATCTTCATTGCCTATTCTTATAGCTCAACAAAAGCTGCTCTCTTACAAGAGAAGAAGAATCAAATTGAAGACGTTACTAAGACTGCTTATCATTTTCTTGAATCAATGGATGAGAAAGTTAAGGCCGGAGAATATTCGCTAAAGGAAGCCCAAGAAATTACTAAGCATTACATAGCATCAATTCGTTATGGACGAGATATGGATGATTATGTTTGGATTAACGACCTTG
The DNA here is from genome assembly GCF_047085455.1 of Halobacteriovorax sp. RT-1-1. Taxonomy (NCBI): domain Bacteria; kingdom Pseudomonadati; phylum Bdellovibrionota; class Bacteriovoracia; order Bacteriovoracales; family Halobacteriovoraceae; genus Halobacteriovorax; species Halobacteriovorax sp. RT-1-1. The sequence continues at coordinate 511,202 of NZ_JBKIXZ010000001.1, read as the reverse complement.
AGCCAAGAATGATCGTTCACCCTAGTAATAGCCTTCAAGGAAAAAGTGTTAAGACATTTGTTGATAAAGCGGGGAAACCACTTTTTAATGACGTTGTTGCACTTGTAAAAAAACAAGATAAAGGTTTCGTTAACTATATCTGGAATAGTAAAACAGATAGTAATAAGTTTGTTGAAAAGTATTCTTACGTTGAGTTATATAAGCCTTGGGGCTGGGTACTTGGTACAGGAATTTATGTTGATGATGTAAATGATTATATCTTTAGTGTATTTCTCAATCAGGCCATGTTTGGTTTTGTAGGACTACTAATCATCGGCGCACTTTTTACTTACGTATTAAAAACAAGTGTTTCTAACCCTCTTCTAACGATGGCAAATCAACTTAAAGAAACATCTCTTCAAGTTGCTAATGGTTCTAAAATTACTTACAACACTTCAACACAATTATCGGCTGCAACAAATGAACAAGCAGCTTCACTTCAAGAAACTGTTGCCTCAGTTGATGAAATATCATCAATGATTCGTCGAAACACTGAGTTTGCAGAGGATTCAAAAAAATCGGGTGAGCTTTCAGAAATGGAAGTACAAAATGGTAAACGCACGATTGATGAAATGCTTTATGCAATTGAGAATATTTCTAATAGTAATACTGATGCTATGAAGAAAATGGAAAGCAGTAACGGGCAAGTACAAGAGATCTTGAATATCATTAAAGAAATTGAAGATAAAACAAAAGTAATTAATGATATTGTTTTTCAAACAAAGCTACTCTCTTTCAACGCTTCTGTTGAAGCTGCAAGATCGGGAGAAAGTGGAAAAGGATTTGCAGTTGTTGCAGAAGAAATTGGCTCACTCGCTTCAATGTCGGGAGCAGCATCAGATGAAATAAAAGTTTTAATTGATGAATCAATCAAGAATGTAGAAGCAATTGTTTCTGGTACAACAACAATGGTGAATGAAGTTATTCAAAGTAGCTCAAAGACAGTCGAAGCTGGTCGCCAGAAAGCAGGACAATGCAAGGAAGTACTAGATAAGATTGTATTCAATGTACAAAACGTAAATGGAAAAATCACAGAGATTGCAAGTGCATGTAACGAACAAACACAAGGTGTAAATGAAATTACAAATGCAATCAGATTAATTGATGAAACTACAATACAAAACAACAATTCAGCACAAGAAGCCTCACGCTCAGCGGCCAACCTTAAAGGCCAAGCAGACAATCTAGACGACATTGTAAGGCTAGTAATAGATCTCGTCGGTGGTGATAAGGCCGCCTAACCATAAATAACCTAGTGAGTAGGGCCCCTCCCTACTCACTCCCTATTTTCAAGTATTTATAATTTTCAATTCAACTTGTTTTATATATCAAACTTTTATTTGACATTAGCGACCAAGGTGTTATTATAGTTACAGATTTAGGATTTATATCGGTTAGATGATGTGTTTCAGTATACTTTAATCACTTCTACTTTCTTTTTTATAGCAATTCATTCTTATATATCTTTTTGAACATTCCCAAATACACATCTGACCATATAAATTTCCTAATATTATTCTTAACTCAAATATCCCAGTCGTTTTCTTTACTCTTTAGTATTTTCCAACGTAAAATATTTATATGGAAAAAAAATTTGAAACATTATTCTATTTTATGAATGAGAATGTATCGATTATCGAAGTAAAAAAGTTGGGATTAGCTGATGACGCTCCAAAGTCAGAAATCTATCACTGGTTTTTTATTTTGAACGAAGAACTCTCTTTAGATAAACTTAAGTTTGAATCTTCATTTGTAGATCAGGTCAATGGCAATGAAATTAATGTGCGTACTTTTGAAAATGCGGAATTTCGTTTTGATGATAGTTTTGGTAAATTTCAAAACAAAGAAGGTGGCCATATTATTATGAAAGTACCTAACAATATCCTTCCAAAACCGCTCTCAGAGCTTATTTCAAACAACATATAAAGAACTTTTTTCTCTCTTAAATAAATTTTAATAATACTTAACAATGAGTTTAATATTTATTTAAGGGAGAGATATGAAAGTTTTATTTCCAATTTTAATTCTATTTTTATTAACTTCATGTGCAGCAAAATATGGAATAGTTGCTGGTGCACAAATGCCATCATATGAAGAAGAAGCAACAATCAACGATCTCATGAGTGGAACAAGTACAACTCTTCCTCGTTTCAAAAATAGTGGGTTTGGTTATCATATTGGTATCTCAGAAGAAACAGATATTCTACTTACTAAAATTACTTATTTTGCTAATAGCTATGACAAGAAGTCATATACATATGAAAGCGTAACTGAAGATTATTCAATTGAAGAAAGTGGAATCGAAATTAGTACAGCATTTAAACTTTGGTGGTTTCAACCACTTTTCGGTGTGAAATTTTATAATTCAGAGTATACAGGCGAAACAAATAGCAATGAAGGAACATATGCTTCATTTATTTTTGGACTCGACTTTGAAGTGCCTATCTCTGATCGCTTCTATGTTTATACAGGTTATCATTACGAAAAAGGCTATAAGACTAACATCACAACAGAAGTTGATTACTATCACTACAATTATGTTGTTGGCCTAAGATACAATTTTTCAAAGTAAGTAATTAATGAAACTAGTATTAATTTCACTTTTATTTATTTTAACATCTTGTGCTGAAAAGTATGGAATTATCGGTGGTGCCCAAAAGTCGACAGTATATTATGAAACGACTTCTTGGGATTACTCGATGGGATTTGAATCTTATGAAATTGATTATAAGAATAAATCAGATACATACTTTATCGGCATGTCTTTTGAAAACGATATTTTCATTGGGAAATTTAGTTACTTTAAAAGCTCATATAAAGACAAGTTAATTGACGAAAATGGCACTGACCAGATTGCGAAATACAATGAGAATGGCTTTGAACTCACATATAGTTTTCCTTATAAATGGCTTCAACCACTTGCAGGAGTAAGACTTATAAAAAATGATTTTGAAAGTAGTAATCAAAGTTCATTTGAAAGAACCTTATTCTTTGTTATAGGCCTTGATGTTGAATATAAATTCAACGAACGCTTTGCTCTCTATGCTGGATATCATTATGATATAGAAATGATGTTTTTATATTCGAGTGCCAATGATGAAAAAAAATATCATTCAAATATTGTAGCTGGTTTTCGCTTTATCGTATTTTAAGACTTAAACTTATCCCACAACTCTAGGAGCTTTATTGGAATAGGCTCCTTAAGTTGTGATATCTTATATTGCTCATAAAGATACTTATTAGCTCTATCCTCTGCGCTTTCATACAAATCATTGCGTTCTTCTTGAATTGATAGATCACTTTGACAGTTCCCACCATCCTCTTGATTCGCTTCACATGGATTAAATGCAATACATCCGTAAGGTTTATGATCAACACCTAGTCCACAACCAAAACTTGGATAAAAATAGAAAGGGCATGTATATGACTTTCTAAAAAACTCTCCAGGGCCTATTTGAATATACTTATCTAGGCGAAACTCTGAAATACAATCTTCAAGCCTTTTCTTAGTTTCATCATTAATAAGATTCTTCTCTTCAAGAACGGCCATAGCCTCTAGAGCCTCAATTGAAGTCATTTGCATCGAATTTGCTTCATACGTACAACATCGGCCAGTACACTTAAGACAATCAAGACCAGAAGCTTCATTAGTAAACATTTGCTCGACAAGAAGTTCTCGACGCTTCTTTGCTTGTTTCAATGATGTATTTGAATATACTTGCTCCAAGGCACTTTTAAAGCTCAAAGAATTCCTCTTCTAGTATTTGCTTACTTCCACTTTCTTTAACAGTTACCTGCTCAAATGAAAGGGCTTCCTTTTGATAGGCTAACATCTCTTCTTCCGATATGGCCTTAGTAACTTTCATTTTTCGAAGGATTGAGTTAACTGTTGTCGTTGCATACTCAGTTAGCTTTTTGTCTCTAAACGATTGTGAATAAATTTTTGGATTAGGAAGTAACATTGCTAAAAAAGCAGATTCTTTTGGATTTAAATCAGCAGGGCGCTTTTTAAAATAGTACCAACTTGCGTCTTTTATTCCATACAAGCCTTTTCCAAATTCAATGACATTCAAATAGGTTTCAAGAATACGATTCTTTGATAACTTTTCTTCTAAATACATTGTCGTAAAAAGTTCAAAGACTTTTCGTTCAAGACTTCTTTCACTCTTAGTATAAAGATTCTTTGCAAGCTGCTGAGAAATTGTACTTGCACCTCTCAACTTCTCACCTTTTAAGTGATCAGTAACAGCATGATAGATTTGTCTAAAGTCGACACCTTGGTGCTCATAAAATGACCAATCTTCACTAACAATGAAGGCATAGTAAACATGCTTCGGCATAGTATTGATATAGGCCCAATTGCGAGGTCTCTTACTTGTTACAAGATAAGACACATCTTCATTCTTTACAGTCGTTTTAACATAACCACTGGCCAGTCTATTAATGTTTAGAACGGGCACACGTGATAATACATAGCCTGCTAAGACAAATAGAAAGAGGATAAATAGGAACGTAATTTTCTTGAACATTTCTCGCACTTTAACACAAAAACTCGATTCTTGAATAGTCTATCAAAGTGAACAACTACTGTATCAATGAATGTAAATTTAACAACTTAGACTCAACTAAAGCGGCATTATTTACCCTTTTTTCTAAGAGCTCATCAAATTCTACGTAAAGCATGACTTTATCCCGATTTTGTTTGTAACCACACACAATCAAACGGAGTTGTTTATGTTGAAGAAGTCATGTCAAATGATAGCGGCATCCTATTGCCTAATTTTCACCAATATTTCCACGGCCTATGCCAATGATCTTAATGAGAAACCAGCATTTCCTATTGGAAAAATCAACCAACTGAATGCTAATTATACAAGTCCTAAAGGGACGGGAACAAGTAAAGAAATTTCAATTAAGGGCTTTGGAGACTTTATCAATCCAAATCTAGAAGTTGAAAACTATGGTGGAACATTAATCTTTTCTATTGATAACGAATCTTTTGAGTTAGACCTTTCAACACTTCAAATCAACGATGCCGATAAAATTGGAATCTCAAATATTAATTACAATAACGGCGACACTAATATTGGATTGAACTTAAACCAAGTACAAGCTAGTGGAGAAGGATTTTCAACTCGTCTATCCGGAACAAGCTTAGAGTGTCAAAAGCAAAGCCGTGAAGGTAATGAATACGAGCAGCTTCTACAAAACTGTTTTAATTATCTTAGTCTAAATGTTGGTAGTGCCTTTTTTCAAAGTAGTGAGAGAAGTTTCTACAATCTAACAAATGAATATGAAACTCTTGGAAGTGCTGTCGAAATTGATGACTTAAAGCTTAATATTCGTGGTGGAAAGTTTGATGGCCACCTTAAAGGGAATGTTTCTAAAGGTGTAAAAGTTAAGTTTGAAGGACGTGCATCTTACGACCTTGGAAATAAAATTGTTAATATTAGAATTGATAAGGCAAAAGCTGGACTATTTAATGTTCGTCGTACAATTTTCAAAGAATTAGAAAGATTTGAAAATGATAAAATCGAAATCGACGAGCCAAATATTTATATTATTCTACAAGAATAAAATATATGAGAGGATCTTAATTGATCCTCTCCATTAATTCTTCATTTGAATTTAAAATCGTAATCAACTCAAAGTGCTCTTTAGAGATAAATCCCTCAGCAACTGAATTTTCAATATGTTTAATTAAATGATCAAAGTAGCCGTTTACATTAACTAAATAGATTGGCTTCTTGTGATATTGAAGCTGTGCCCATGTTGTAATTTCAAATAATTCATCAAGTGTTCCAAACCCACCAGGATAAGTCACGAAGACATCTGAAAGCTCATACATTCTTTCTTTGCGAGTATGCATTGTATCCACTTCTATAAACTCAGTTAGACCTTGATGCCCTACTTCCCAATCAATAAGAGACTTTGGCATAACACCAATAACGTGTCCGTCTTTAGCCAGCATTGTATCTGCAATCTTTCCCATTACACCAATAGAGGCACCACCATAAACGAGGTAGTGGCCATTACCGACAAGCTTCTCACCTAAGTCTTTGGCATAATTTAGATACGTTTCACCCTTTCCACTTGATGATCCACAAAATACACATACTCTCATTTTATTCTCCAACTTCTTTATTCAAATCTTCTAGCGAAAGAAGAGATTTAGCGTTCTTCTTTAAATATAAAAAGTATTCTTGATTTCCACTCTTACGTCCTTTAATTACACAAGGCTTAAATCCAAGAATCCCAAGTCCCATGGCCTCACATTGAATCTTCATTTCTTCAACGGCCCTTAGAACATAACTATTATCTTTTACAATTCCCTTCTTACCAATACCATCTCTTCCAACTTCAAATTGAGGTTTAAAAAGAACGATCATTTCAGCATCGTCATTACTGATATCAACTAAATTTTTCCAAATCAAGTTCAGGGAAATAAATGAAAGGTCAACAACACAAAGATCAACAGCTTTGTCTAACTTATGAAGCTCCCTTATATTTGTTCCTTCGAGGTTTACCACTCTAGCATCACTAACAAGACTTGGTGCAAGTTGTCCATGCCCAACGTCAATGGCAAAGACTTTAGAGGCTCCATGATTTAGGCAAAATTGCGTAAAACCACCAGTGCTGGCACCAACATCTGCGACTAATTTATTCTCAATAATAACATCAAATGCTTCGAGGGCACCGGCAATTTTATGAAAGCCACGGCCAACTTCTTCGCTACTTTCATTAAGTTGAACGTCATCACTACTTGAAACTTTATATGATGTTTTAGTTACAACTTTACCCGCAACAGTGACTTTACCATCACCTATTACCTGTTGGGCACGACTGCGAGTAGCAACAAGGCCAAGCTCGACGAGTTTCTTATCTAATCTTTCAAAATTTTCTTCAGACATTAATGAACTACTGGTTTGATTTTAATTTTTGTTTTTTGACCAAGCTCAGGTTCACTGAAAACAACATCACCTTCTGTTCCTAAATTAAGACTCAGTTCAAAACTCTTTGAGAGCGTTTTGGAAAGAACTCTCCCTTCTATTCTAACCATAGCACCTGGGCCATAGATTTCACCGCTATCAACAAATTGACCACTTAAGAGAAGATCGATCTTACTCTTCATCACAAATCGACTCATCTTTTCTGGCTGAATATTTTCTATGAAGTGAAGTTCACTCATGAGAATCGTTTGCCCTTCGAAGTCCTTTTCATGAGTCATCACAACTTCCACAAAAATTGTGGCATATGTGTTTAGACATAGAAGGAGAAGTAATAAAAACTTTTTAATCATTAAATTCACCAGTATAGACAAGTTTTGTCTGGCCCCCTAGATAGATGAAGCCATCGACTCTTTTAACAAATAGTATACCACCATTTGTGAGAAATTCTATTTCGTCTCTATGTTCATATTCCTTATCCCACAGCATACATGCCGCTGCGACATTCCCCGTCCCACAAGCAAAGGTCTCGGCTTCGACCCCACGCTCATATGTTCGAATACGCCACTCACCTTCATCAATTTGATTAATGAAGTTAGCATTTGAGCCTCGAGGGAAATCTTCATCAAAGCGAATGCGTCTGCCAACAGAATCAACATCAACTTCTTGCGCGTCATAGACCATAAATACACTGTGTTCAACACCAGTATTAATATAGTACGAATCTTGAGCATCTTCATATTTGCTAGAGAGATCGTATAGGTCAGCATCTTTAATGACGGCCATGTGAACCCAGATCACATCACCTTCAATACCCGAAGAGTAGAGCCCACTTCCCGTGGTAAATTTAAAGTCAGTATTCTTTGTTTGCGTCGTACGGCGATAGAAGTCAGTAATGGCGCGAGTTGCGTTTCCACACATACTCTCTTCATTGCCATCGGCATTGAGGTAGCGCATATGAAAGTCATACTTGTCACTACTTTCCAGAAAAACCACACCATCGGCACCAATGCCAAAGCAGCGCTGACATAGTTGCTGCCATTTTTGTGTGTTGCCAACGTCTTGCTTCCCATCGCGATTATCAATGAGAATGAAGTCATTTCCATTAGAGCTATACTTACTAAACTTTGTCATAAATTAATCATTTCATTATTTTGCGTATTTGACTACTCCCGCCAATTACACATCGCACCACTGCCACATAGCAAAATTTTGTAGCCAGATTACCAAAACTTGGATAAATTTAAGTTTCAAAATTCCAATTGAGGGCCATTAGCTCAGTTGGTTAGAGCCCCCGGCTCATAACCGGGTGGTCGCAAGTTCAAGTCTTGCATGGCCCACCAAATATAAAAACCACCCTTGCGGTGGTTTTTTTATTTTCCACCAGCGGTACGCGCCACCTTTTGAAGATTACAACGACTTACAAATTTAAAATGACTTTTTTAGCTTCTATTAATGGATTATTTAACATTTTATAAATATCGCTAATACAGCATGACATCAAACATAAGAACGAACTTATACTCCAATCAAATTTTGGGAAAAACAAAAATAATTAACTGCTAAAGAATTGAAATACTCAAAAGGTGGCGCGTACTGATCAGGGAAGGGCGAGAGAGCATCCCTCTCACACCACGAAACCAATTCTAAAAATGAAGCCGAACAAATTCGAGTCTGCATGACTTAACAACAAAAAAGCCTTCTACAGAGAAGGCCCTTATTTTTAAAAATAAATTTAAGACTCAGCTGTGGTGGGATCAATAATAGTTCCAACCTTAGCAATACTAGTAATAGGAAAATCACCCTTATGTGCGTGTTCCCTAATAAGATCTTCATTAGGAGCAATGTACTCACAATAGATCTTATCATTTGTTACATAGCTTTGTACCCACTGAATACTTGGTCCCATTTCCTCTAAAACATCACAAGATTTCTGAGAGAGACCTTGTAGATCCTTTTGCGATAATTTACCAGCACCAGCAAGCTCCCTTTCAATGATGTATTTTGGCATGATAACTCCTTAGTTTAGATTATGTACGATGACTCTACACCTAAAGTGTTAACCAACTATCAAAATTAATAGTAGAAAGTATAATAGTGTTCAATCCATTTAGATCAACAACACTGAGGAAAAGTTATTTTGAAAAAATACTAATTATTCTAAATTCTGATTTTTTATTGAAATTATTCACCCAAATTTCCCCTCTTCCATACATAAGCCCCGTTGACTTACAGAAAAAGGAATCTTGATCTTGTTTTAGAATTATTCTTTTAATTTTTTTATTAATAATAGAATCGTAATTTTGTATAAATTCACTTTTGCTTTTTACAACTTTTTTCTCAGAAAGCCTCAGAGGATAGTTAATCATACTGGCAAGTTCTGTTTTTTTATCTTCTTTGATATGGCCAACTAACTTGTTGTGAAATTTCAAAAAGTCTTTTTTATCTGCAAGTCCGAGAGAATGCTTAACATTACAACCAGAACTTTCCTTTGTAACTGGAGTCAAAACTGGATCATTTGCAAAAGCACTCATGCTTATTAAAGTTATAATTAAATTTTTCATACATTTATCATCTCTTATTTTAAACAATATTCCCTTACTTAATTTCAGATATTTTCTTATAAGAGGTCTCAAAAGAAGAAAATATCTCTTCGCATCTATCAATAGCGTCATTTTCAGAAATATTTGTCTCTGAACACTCTTTTCGAACAACATTATAAGAGTCTAAACTTCGAGCAGCAGATCGTCGTAGTTCCTTAAACTCATCACTAGTCGTTCTCTCAAAAAAGGACTTTAGAGAGAGCATCTCTTTTTGAATCTTAAGTGAAGCAGAAATATTATAAAGTATGCCTCTCTCATGATCATGAGCAACTTCGATAACAATATCCATAAGCCTAGGAGGCAACATATTTGAAAAGAGAGCTAATCCTAGGGCCTTCTCAATTCCAATGGAATCATTTAAGACACTGCTTGGATTTGTATTAAGATATTGTGCAAATAATGTTGGTGAAATTTTCTTATAATTACTTTGAGAGCAAATATTAGAACAAAAAGACTTTATCGAGTTAGCTTTTAAAAAATCATCGACAATAATTCGTGCGCTAGTAGCGGCATTTGTCATCTCTCGCATTTTCTCTACTCGCGAGACCTCTTTATTATTCTTCTCATTATTTTTATCGTTTGATTCTACAAGAGCAGCATCAGGGATAACATTTTCTTCATCAGAACTATGTACTTCTTTATTATCATGCTTCTTAGATTTTTTATTATTAACTTTAATTACTTGGGGGTCTGCGACTTTAATGCCCTTAACAACATAGACTGTCGTTCCTAAGAAAATCATATAGCTTACGATGACAATAGCTATGATTGCGATAATAAAAACCTTTATCAATTTTTTGAATAATTTTATAACTCTCTCCACGAATTAGTCTGTCTTTAGTTAGTGGTGTGAATCTTCAGGTACCCAATAGGGTGCTGTAATTATCAAATAAATAAATTCGTCATTACCATCATTTATAAAGGCATGCTTTTCATTCGGTTTCGTATAGACCAAACTTCCGGCCTTAATATGATTCTCGACTCCATTAATAATTGCCCTTCCTGTACCGCTAATTACAAAGTATGACTCTTCTCTTTCTTTATGATAATGCTCGTCTGATTTTGTACCTGCAGGAAGTTTTACAATTGCAACTGTATGGTGCTCGCTTGCACCTGTTGAGTCATGCCTTCCAACAAGTACGCTGAACATATCTCCACCTGGAAAAGTTTTAAAATTAACATCTTTTACTGAGTCGATAATTTTCATCAAATCTCCAATAATTTATAAGGTGGCGCGTATCTTTTTCTTAAACTTTTAGAATCGTATCTAAGACGATATCTGATACTTGATGTGATGACCAAGATGAAACTAAATTAGATGTTCTGATATAAACATAGCTAAAAAAACAAGACCCTAAGAACACAAGACATTTAAACTCAAATGGATATTGAGTATGTGTACTAACCATAATCAATGATGGAATAACTATCGCAATCCATTTATTGCGGAATAATGCTAGAGAAACACCAACAAGTAGGGCCCTATAACTTATTTCTTCATAATAATTAGAGAAAATATTCCCAAGAATACTTTGAGAGTTAATTAGAAATTGAAAATCATATCCGCGGATTAACCAATAAATAATAAAAAGCACAGATAAAACAAGAGCACTTACGATACCATATAAGAGGGCCGCCTTTATATTAACTAAATACTTTGGGAGTCTTATTACGCCTAATTTGTAAGCAATAAAAATCATAATATATGAGCAAATCGCGCTAAATATTGATCCATAAATAAGTAAGTGACTAAAAAAAAGCTTTGGTTTTAAAACTCCGTTTTTAATATAACCATAGAAAAGATTCATTAAAATATCTTTCCCATAGTACCAACTTACATAATAAATAGTTATGGCCATGATAAATACGGCCACTCTTTTTAAAAGTTCGCAATCTTCATAGTATAATTTTTCATTTAAATTAGAATTCATAACCTCTACTTTCATTTATTCTCATATAATCGTCTATTTCATAGGTGCATATATCATTTTCAATATAATGACAGAATTAATAGAATTGAGGTCATAATTGGAATCATTACAGAATACTGTCTGAAAAACATACAAGTCTAACTAAACTATACCGTACGCGCCATAAAAACGATGATTAGCTACAAGTAGGATCAATATCCACATCGCAAATTCCGCACATCTCTTTCTTATCAGCATACTGTGTGTTTTCACAGTAGCCAGCATAGTCACCGTGGTCTAAGTGATCTTGAACTGCGTTTTTGTTGATTGTGATTTCCTTGGCCTTATCTGGATTTCCTGGAGGCACGTGACAGATAATAATCTTGTTACCTTGCTTTGGGCATCTAAGAAGTGGTCTTCCTTTGGCGAAGATAGAAGACGTCGTCATGGCCAATACTAAGAATGTGATTGTTGCTTTCATAATTCCTCCAAAATCTCCTTTATTATAACATCAAATAAGGAAGCTCCTGCTTTTGTTAAACCATTAAAAATACGAGAATTTTCAAGATTACTTTAATCAATAATTAATATTCAAACACTCAACATATTGAAATCCTTATGTATAATTATGAGTGATCGAAAGTTTTGAGGGATATATGCCAAATACAACAATCAGAGAAAGTTACGACTATATTATTATTGGATCAGGTTTCGGCGGTTCGGTTTCAGCACTAAGACTTGCTGAAAAAGGATATAGTGTCTTAGTCGTTGAAAAAGGGAAAGACTTCTCTGATACAACGAAGTTTCCAAAAACTAATTGGAATCTTCCAAGGTGGATGTGGCTTCCTCAGTTGAAGTTCTTTGGTATCCAGCAATTGACCTTCTTTAAGCATATTTCAGTTCTAAGTGGCGTTGGTGTCGGTGGCGGATCTCTTGTCTACGCAAATACACTTCCAAAGCCTAAGTCACAATTCTTTAATCACGGCCCTTGGAAAGATTTAAATAATTGGGAAGAAGAGCTCTCTCCATATTACGATCTTGCTTGGAAAATGCTTGGTGCAGAAAAGACAAGACACTATGGTGATGCAGATCACACAATGCTCGAACTTGCTAAAAATATTGGACGAGAAGATTACTTTGATTCAACAAAGGTCTCTGTCTATTTTGGAGAAGAAGGTAAAGAAGGTGTAGAAGTAGCAGATCCATACTTTAATGGGAAAGGCCCAAGCCGCTCTGGCTGTATCTCATGCGGTGCCTGCATGACAGGTTGTCGTCATAATGCAAAGAATACTCTTGATAAGAATTACCTCTATCTTGCACGACAACTTGGAGTTGATATTCTTGCTGAAAATAAAGCAGTAAAAGTTTCACCTCTCGATGGTGCTAATGGAAAGACAGGTTACGAAGTTACTTTAAAAGAATCGACAAGGTACTTTGGAAAAAAAAGAAACCTGAAGGCCAATGGGGTTATCTTTAGTGCAGGTGTTCTAGGAACTATTAACTTACTACTTGATTTAAAAAAGACAACGCTTCCAAAATTATCACCAGCTCTCGGTGATACTATCAGAACAAATAATGAAGCGCTTATTCTCAATACGACCTATAGGAAAGATATTGATATGACCAAGGGAGTTGCTATTGGTTCAATTATCGACATTGATGAGCACTCTCATCTTGAGCCAACTCGTTACGGCAAAGGATCGGGATTCTGGCGTGTGCTTATGGTTCCAATGATTTCAGAGCCTAATTTCTTTTTAAGAATGATTAAGCTTGCGATAGAGCCATTAAGAGATCCTATTAAGTGGTTTAAAGTTTTAACAGTAAAAGATTTCGCAAAACAAACAAATATCCATCTATTTATGCAGCACCTTGATAGTACTCTAAAATTCACAAAGGGTATTTTTGGAATGAAGTCAGTTCTCTCAAAAGGAGAGGCCCCTACTGCGTTTATTAAAACAGCACATCAAATGGCCAAAGAGTACTGTAAAATCATTGATGGAAAGCCAATGGTTATGTTTACTGAAACCTTAACAGGGATTCCTTCGACGGCACATATTCTGGGAGGAGCATGTATGGGAGAAAGTGAAAAAGAAGGTGTTATCGACAAAGACAATAAAGTATTCAATTACGAAAATATGTATGTCTTTGACGGATCAATGATCTCAGCGAATCCTGGAGTTAATCCTTCATTATCGATTACTGCAATTACTGAATATGGAATGAGTAAAATACCAGCTAAGAGCAATTAAGATACTGGTGGCCACTTAAGGCCACCTACTTCCCATGCCAGACGACAGAATATAAATCATGTCTGCGATCTTTTAAATTTTTCACAGCTCCATTTTGTCTTGCTTCTAAAAGTGTATCAATTCTTAAGTCTGCAATTGCGACCATCTCAACATTTGGCGTTGTATCTGCAGCAATTCCATCTTTTGCAAAAGGAAAGTCACATGGAGTTAGAATACAACTTTGAGCGTATTGGATATCGACATTGTTTACACGAGGAAGGTTTCCAACATTTCCGGCCATGGCCACATAGATTTGATTTTCAATGGCACGGGCCTGACAACAAAACTTCACACGACAATAGGCTTGTCGGTTATCAGTTAAGAATGGAACAAAGAGAATGTTTATCCCTTGATTGGCGAGGTGTCTTGTGAGCTCTGGAAACTCACTATCGTAACAGATTAAAACACCAATCGGGCCACAGTCAGTATCAATAACCTTAACCTCATCTCCCCCTTCAATATTCCACCAATATTGTTCATCTGGCGTTGGGTGGATTTTTGCTTGTTCGTGAATCTGTCCATCACGAAGGCAAATATAGCTAATATTATGGACACGATCCCCAACTTTTGTTGGATGAGAACCAGCGATAATATTGACGTTATACTTTACAGCGAGGCGCTGAAAGAGCGCTTTTACATCTTCTGTGTAAGCAGTCATATGTTCAATTGCAACATTGGCCTCAACTTCTTCATTTTTGATTGAAAGTAGCTGCATCGTAAACAATTCTGGAAATAGAACGAAGTCAGCACGATAGTCTGCCGTTACATCAACATAGTATTCAACAAGATCTTCAAACTCCTTGAAGCTAGAAATACCTCGTTGTTGATACTGAACACTAACGACTCGAACTGAATTTTGCTGAACAGGGCGATCTTTCTTACTCTCTTGCGCTTGATATTCAGGGTTCTCCCAAATCAAGTGAACTCCATATCCCATCGACTCTTTATCAGTAGGAAGATATTTTTCAAGAACACCTAAAACTTCAAAACCATTTCGAAGTTGGAAGCCAAGAGTTGTATCTCTAATTTTTTTCTCTTTTACTTTTTCAATATAATCTTCAACACTTTCAACTTGTTTGATACGTCGATGTAAACTTGGAATACGACCGACAAATACGATACCTTTTAATCGCTCATACTTAACAAGTCTTTTTCTAGCATTATATAATCTTTGACCTATTCGATGACCACGAATTGATGGGTCGACACAAGTTTCATAACCATAGAGATAATCACCATCTTCGTCATGAGTCGAGCCATATCCCCTTCCTGTAATACTGGCCCATGTGTGTTTTTTAAATACTGTTTTTTCAGGAAGTAGTATACTTGCCGAGTAGCCAACAATTTTACCATTTAGTGTAGCAACAAAGTTTCCTTCTGGATAATTTGTAATCTGACCGCGAATCATTCCCTTTGTATAATCATCAGGAAACCCAGTATAAGAACGGGCCACTAAATCATGAATTCCATCAATATCTTTTAAATTAGAAAGCCTTACTTCAAGCTTCACATCTTTTGCTTTTATCGTCATTTCATCATCCTTGATAAATCTATTTTATCAATAAAATCGCTGCTTTCAAGGCTCACTTAAGTATTTAAAATCTTTAGAGAAAATAAAGCTTTTTTACAATTTTGGACCATGTTACAATTAACATATGACAGCAAAGCGTGATGAATTCACTATCATTACTACATTCAACTGCAATTGGGATTGTACTTACTGCATTATTGATACTCATGAGCGCAATAAAAAGAATCCAATTAGCAAGGAGATGCTGCTCGACAAAGTTTACTCTGTTACAGAAGGTGCACAAGTAAGCTTAAGCGGGGGTGAGCCAGGCCTTATCGATCCCAAAACAATGGAAAAGGTTTTTGATCATTTAGTAAAACTGAATTGTACTATTGATGTTTTTACAAATGGTCTTTTTATCAAAAGATACGGTGATAAGTATTTAAAACATATTGATGAAGTCCTTTATCACTGTGTTGAGTATCTAGATCACGAAATCGAATTTCCTGACTTAGATGAAGAACAAGTCACCTACGTAATTATTGTAACAAATGATAATCATCATCAAGTTGATGACTTCCTTGATCGCTACCCTCATATTTCATTCAAACTGGCTTGTAACTCGAAACATGGCCAAACCCTGAACCGTGGTGATGCCTTTAAGCTATTTATGAGAAATAAGCATAGAATTAGCGAAGATAGTTTTGAAACTCTCTTCCGCTATCACTGTGATTGTAACCTTATCTAATAATAGACCTTGATCGAACTACTTAACTCGTCTCTTAGAACTTGAGCAAAGTCTAAAATAGCACCGCTTTGATTAACAAGATTTAACCAATCATTCGCAGTCATTTCGACAAATTCATTATGAGCAACGAGTGTTAGAACAAAATCAAAGCCGCTGTTTTTATCTTTTTTATGATCACGATAAGGATCATAAGCTTCGACAACTCGATCACTTATATTCTTGAGTTCTTCATAGACTTGCATCGCTCTAGAGTCTCTAAAGTCATTACAATTCTTTTTATACGTAAGACCTAGTACGAGAATTTTATCATTATTCTTAGTTAAGGAAATAACCCTACTTACAATAGACTCAACCATAGAATCATTTATACGGCGCGAGTGAAGTATTATAGAATCTGAAGAGTTATCTAGGAACTTAGAAAGGTAGTGCGGATCAACACTAATACAGTGTCCACCGACAAGGCCCTTATTAACATTTGGGAAATTCCACTTTGTTCGTGCAAGCCTTAGGGCCTCATTGAAATCGATACCTTTGCTTATTGCACCAAGATAGAATTCATTCATCATGGCGATATTGATATCTCTAGACGTATTTTCTAGAAGCTTAGCAAATTCACTTGCAATGATGTCATAGCTTCTCTCAACTTGCTTAAATATCTTATTATAAATTCCAACAAGTTCTTCAAGCTTCTCACTAGACTCACAGGCTACAACCTTAACAATGTCTTCAAACGCTACAGTATTATCACTGGGACTAATTCTTTCAGGAGAAAAAGCAAAGTTCACATCATCCCTACCAAGATACTCTTTAAGCGCGTTTGTAGTACCAGGAACGACAGTTGATTCGATAACTATCGTATCTCCAGGGTTCAGGTAATCTCTAAGCCCCTCTATGGCCTTAATAACAAGATCCTGGTTTGGTTGTTGATTAGAGTCTATAGGAGTAGGAACCGTAATTAGATAGAAATCAACGGCCTTTAAAGCAGATACATCAGAGCTGAAATTACAGCCACATTCAAGAATGTCATTTTTAGAGAACTGATTAGACGGATCGACACCTTCCTTTAGAAGGTTGATCTTTTCTTCATCAATATCATATGCAATTGTTTCAAAGAATTGTGGGAATCTAACAGCTAAGTTGATTCCCACATATCCGACACCGATAATGGCGATTTTTGTCTTATTCATTTTTTTATTCTAAAGGTGCTATAGGAATAGAGCAAACCTCTTCATACTTATGTGCATCTTCACCATTACAAAGAGCATTCATTAGTAGATTTACTCTAAACTTGAGTTCATCGTTTTCACGCTTAAGCTCTTTAATGGCGGCAGTGTTTACTGCTGGCATTTTTGTATATTGTACATTCAGTAAACCAGTTTCAGGATCTCTCTCAACAACTTCAGGAAATACCTTTTCTAAATCTTGTGCGATATAACCAATATCTTTTCTTCCAGTATCCTTCCACACAAATGAAACACCTTTTACTCTTTCAAGTTTATCTAGTACCCCATCTAATACTGCTACATCATCTTTAACACTTTCGTCTGAAAGGAAGTTAATGTACGAACCGTCATATAAATTAATAACTCTAGTAGTGGTAATTGTCGAACTTGGATCACCTATATTCAAATTACCATATAAATTCAAATGCGCTACTTCTTGTGATTTACCAATTGTCACACTTGGTCCATATGGATTTAAATGTAAGCCTCCAGTTGATGTACCATTTGACACCTGAATCTCATTTTCATCAAAAGCCATAAAAGTTGAACCTGCTCCCATAACTTTAAGAGGCGCATTCGCAGGTGCTGTTGTTCCATTACTAATCTCTGAAGATCCTGCACCACCACCAACTTGGACACGGCCAAATGGGTTTAATTCAAGTGGACCACCATTCGTTTGTATAGAACTATCATCAACAGATAAGTATCGACTTGCACTTCCTAGTTTTACTCGTAAAGGAGCATTGGCGGCACCAGCATCACCAATTGCAGCAGAATCACTACTACCAATAGTTACAGCATTAGTAATTGAAGTATCTGGCGTAGTTTTAAGAGTTGTTAGCTTAACGTCTTTACAACCACCATCGACTCCATCAATTGTTCCACCTAGATTTCGACAAGCACTATCAAGGAACTCATCCGCTGTACTATAACAAGACTGTATTTGTCCTGCAGCATTTACAACGACCATCATGCTGATTCGCTTTGTAATATCGATACTACCAACAGAACTCTTCTTAATAACATCATCACTTGTTCCAACTGTTCCCTTTCTAAATGTGATGAGTAGTTGTGCTTCTAACTTTGTAAAAGGGACTGCTCCAACTGTATAATTTTGAAGAGAACCATAAGTACCTGTCTTAGGATCAAAGTATCTTCTTACCTGCATTGAATTAACGTTTACAGTATCTGGACCTGCACCTAATTCCTTACCTATTGTATAGATATTATCGTCATTTGCATCTTTAATCGCTGGTACATTTTGAGTAGTTGAATAATTAGGAGCATTACCGATATCTATTCCTTGTAACGTATTCTTACAGGCATCTCCATTAGATAAAATCCCCGTAATTCTTTGTGTTTCTTGCTGAACATTAAAGACTTGAGATGCACGCTTAGAAGTTCTGTTAATATTACTCATCATATTAACAACCGCAAGCGATAGTACACCGATAAGACCGGCCGCAACCATTACTTCAGCGAGAGTAAAACCAAATTGATTTGAGTTATTTTTCTTCTTCATTGAGACACCCCAGAAACATGCAATATGCTATAATTATAAGTGTAATTAAAATTTGATGCATTATTATTAACTAAATAATTTTACCAATAGATAAAATTACTGCAAGTGGCTGAATTTATGACCAGACGTAAAATGATAGTAAGTGGTGGCCTTGGCTTCCTTGGTAGCGAAATCGCCAAGAATTTCTTTCAAGAATTCGACATCACGATAATCGACAATTTATCGACAAACGTCCTTACAATAGACGATTTAGCACGTATATGTGGTGAAATCTCGTACAAAAATATGGACTTGGCCAATATGTCTGAAGAGGATAAAATCTGGCTTAATACTGAACTAAAAGACACCACAATTTTTTGTCACTTTGCTGCCGCTGTAGGAGTAAAAAAAATTGATCAATCACCCAGAGATGCAATCATTAATGAGAACAAGATAAATCACGATCTACTACCACTTTTGGCCAAATTCAAAACAAGGTTGATCTTTGCATCAAGTTCTGAGGTTTACGGTAACCAAGAGGATTGTAAAGAAGAGCAAAATCTACAAATAGGCTCTCCCGATACACTTAGATGGGGATATGCCTGCAACAAGCTTATGACAGAGTTCTTAATCAAGAGTCACGAAATTCCACATATTATTTTAAGACTATTTAATGTAACAGGACCAGGACAATCACCTGAGTATGGCATGGTTATTCCTAAAATGGTTAGGGATGCTAAAAGAGATGGAAGAATACAAATATTTGGAGACGGAAAACAAACGAGGGCGTTTTGCCACGTTAAGGACCTTATCAGCGCAATGAAATATCTTATCAACGAAGATCGATTTGATAATCAGACAATTAATATTGGAAATGATAAAAATCGAGTCACGATCGAAGAATTAGCAACTCAAATCAAGTTAACATTAGATAAAAGTATAAAAATAGAAAAGATACCTTTTAACCATGAGTATAGTAAGAATTCAAAAGATATTTTGAAGAGATCTCCAAATATTGAAAAACTAAAAAGCTTCTATACTCCTAAAGTTACACTTCAAGAAATAATTAAAGACATAGTGCAAGGTTATGATGAATAAATTGGATAAACCTATATTAATGATTCATGAAGTATATGAATGGATGCTTAATTTGGATCTTTCAGAATATATCATTACATTTGATGATGGTCTTTATTCTCAGTACAAATACTTAGAGCATTTCTTAAAATTTGACACACCAAAAATCTTTTTTATTTCTACAAATATAATTTCTCCAGAAGACGAAATTCAAAATAAAGAGACAATTCCATGTGCAAGGGCACATGAGCTTTTCTTTAAGAATAAAGTAACAAATAATTATATGAAATGGAGCCAAATTAAAGAAATAGCAAATACAGCAAATTGCTATATAGGTGGCCACTCTCATAAACATAAAGATCTAAGAAAAAATATAAGTTTAAAAGAACTACATAGTCACTTAAAAAATGATACCGACACGATGATAAGTGAATTCGAGAAGAAAGGAATTCAAATCAAAGACTTTTGTTTTCCATATAATTACGAAGCGCCATTATATAAAGAAGTCTTAAAACAAAAAGGTATTACTAATATATATGGGAGCGGACGAATCGCAATTGAGGAACTCAAAAATGCAATATAACAATCAAGACATTATTGCTATTGGAGAAGGATCCCCTCTAAACATAAATTGGGAGATGGTATCTCATTGTCAATTTGACTGTAGTTATTGCTATTACAGACCTTTTACAAGTGACACTAATTATACAACATTAAGTAAAATCGTTTTAAAGAAACTCAAGGCAATAGAAGAAGACTTCATCATTAATTTAATTGGTGGTGAACCCACTCTACACCCAAATTTCCTAGAAATAATTGAAGAATTAATTAAGATTGAAAAATTAAGAGAAATTAGAATAGTTACAAATTTTGTAAAACCTGAGAATTTTTGGTCTAAAATACCTAAGAATAACAAAATCAAAATCACTGCAAGTTTTCACCCTGAATACCCAAACAAAGATTTTGTAAAAAAAGCGGATATTCTATCTGGCCAGTATAAAATTGATATTGCCTTTCTATTCACTAATAAAATAGATGAGTATAATCAATATAAGAATATATTTGATGATTTATACCGACTAGCTTCAAATAAAAAATTAACTTTAAATTGCATAAGACTACACAATGAGACACAACAACAAGTTTCATATGAAGCATATCAAGAAGTAATCGAATCCTTTATAAAAGAATGTGAAGCTAAAATAACTCTACTAGAAAATAAAGAAACAACCTTAATAAAATTAAAAAACTCGATTCACCACCTTTCTAAATCAGATTTTTTAAATCATGGCTATAATAGGCTTAAAGGTTGGAGGTGTGACATTAGGGCATTTATCATTCATTATGATGCTCAAGTATCCTATGCTTGTAAAAACACGAAAAAACACATTCTAACTTGTGACTTTAAAACGACAGCAATCACATGCCCTTTTGAAGTCTGCCAGTGTGATGATTATTGGAGTTTTGAAAAGGTAGCGCCATGAAAAACAAAGTATTAGTAGTAGTTGCCCATGCAGATGATGAAGTACTAGGTTGTGGAGCAACAATTAATAAACATATTAATTGTGGTGATGAAGTATTCATACTAGTCCTAACGGACAGTACTTCTGCACAAGGGAAAGATGTAGAAAACCGTCATCAAGAATTCCTAAAGGCCATGAATATCCTGGGAGTAGAAAAATTTAAAAAGTTAGATTTTAAAGACAATCGCCTAGATGGCCATGAGCTCATCGACATAATACAGAAGATAGAATCTGTTAAAAAAGAATTTTGTCCCAATATTGTCTACACACACTCATCTAATGATTTGAATATTGATCATCAAATCACCAATAAAGCAGTATTAACTGCTTTTAGAGCACTACCAGAGAATTTAACCACCCATATTTTTTCTTTTGATATACCTTCAAGTATTGAATTTCAATCTTCGCAATATCAACAAACAAGAAAAAACTATTTTAATTCAATAGATAGTGAGGACTTGAAAATAAAGATTAAGGCCATGTGCGCTTACGAAAGTGAATTGCATGCCTTCCCTCATCCTCGTTCGATTGAAAATTTAGAAATTCTCGCAAAAACAGAAGGCACAAAGTGCGGGAAATTATTAGCTGAGTCCTTCTACATTGAGCGTATTATTAATTAGAATAAAATTTAGCTATAAGCTCCACGATGTAACTTATTTCATTATCTTCGAGAGTTTCGTAAAAAGGTAAGCTTAAAGATGTAGAGTAATAGCTTTCAGCACCTGAAAACACTAACTCATCTTTTTTCCAATATGAATGTAAATGAAGAGGTTTAAAGTGTATAGATGTTTGGACTCCATTATCAGCCAAATGAATTTGAAGCTCTTTTCTATTTTCAGCATGTATGACAAAAAGAGAGGAAATAATATTTTCACTATGATATAAACAAGAGATTTGTGGAATATCCTTCAGAAGATTCTGATATCGAACAACTCTTGATTGTCGACGTTTTATTTTTTCATCAAGTGCATATATCTGATCTTTCAAAATAACTGCACTAAGATCAGTCATATTTGCTTTTCGGCCAAGACATTCAATATCATATTCTATCGGAGAAATACGCTTAATTCCATGCAAGCGAACCTTACGTAAATCTTCTAATTTACTCTCATCAGATAGAACAAAACCACCTCCATCAGGCGATGATAGTATTTTATTAGGATAAAAACTAAAGAATGCTGCATCAACAAAATGATCGAAACAATCTTTATAAATAAGTTGAGCTAAATCTTCAATAATATCAAATCCATAGCTTTGTTTTAATTCTTTAAGCTTCTCTCTGTCATAAAGATGCCCACCAATTGATACGGGAATAACACAATCAACTTTATGAGAATTTAATATCAATTTTAGAGACGCTATATCAATCATTCCTGTTTTTACATCTACATCACAGAAAATAACCTTATGCCCTAATCTACGAGGTACTTCTGCAGTAGCTGCGAATGTATTCACTGGAACAACGATATTGACCTTTGAATCAGGATAAAATGTATCTATTAAAATTTCAAAGGCTGAAGTAGCGCTACTTGTACAAGTAAAATTGGGAAAATTAAATGTTTCAGCTAATATATTCTCAACCTCGCTAACTTCACGTCCACCAGTCCAGTGACCTGATTCAATCACCCTTTTAATTTCCATTGGTAATGAGCTACTAGAATATGGACGAAAAAGAGGTATTTTCATTATTTATATAGAATTTTCTCTTGGGCTTCATACACAGGGTACTCTCGCGACAAGATATCCTTTAAGTCGTAGAATGGATTGAGATTTTTTTCAAAATAAAATATTGTATTTATATTATAATCGCAGATATACATAAAAATTGGTCGACGTTTTTGAATTTCAACATATTTTAGATCGACAATTTTAATTTCACCGCTGTCTAAATGCTTATACACTTTAGAATAGAGTTGATTATAGAAAGGGAAAAGCACATTTCGATCACTTCCCCATAAATTTCTTGTTAAGGTTACAACTGTTTCACAATCGCTTTTTTTAAGATCATCCATCTTGAACCAACCATCTTCTTCGCGATAATATTCAAAAACAAGAAAACTCTCAGATTCTTCTAGAAGCGTAGGTAGAATTGTTTTTTTATTCATTACTTTACGATATTTATTCAAGAGATCATCAAAAGTAAAATTCAGTTTACGATCGATATCTGGAGCATCAGTAACAAGATACTTAAGCGCCGGCTTAAAAACATATTTACGATTACCTACAGGTATAAAATAAAAGCTTTTACTCTTACCAAATCCTGTACCGACTGGTACATCGATATCAAATTCCTCTTTTAGCTTTTTTTGAGCTGCATAAAGAAATTCAATCTTTTTTTCTCGCATGATATGTTCAATATCCATCTAGATTTCCTTCATCCTTTTGAAGTAGGCAATACGCTCTCTAACTTTATCATACTTTGAGCTAGGATAAAGATGCTCATGCCAAAAGTAGATATTCTTCAATTTTTCTTTAGGGAAAGTAGAAATAGAAGCATATCCTTCACCTACTTGATAATACTGAATTGGAAAAACATCTAGTCGGCCTTCATTATAAGCCTTCTCTATTACATATTCTTCCAAGAAGTACTTCTCTACATTTTGACAATTTTTTTGCCAACGTTCATCACCATTAGTTTCATAAAGCTTCATAAGCTCTTCAAAGAAAAATTTATAAAATCCACTTTCGCGGCGAGAAATGATAAATCCAGTATCGAGAGGATTATCCCAATCTTCTCCGATAAAACGTTGGTCTTTCTTAGAAATATCATCGTACTGCCCTACAACAATCTTATTTTCATTGTAAACGACATCAAATAAATTTTGATCAATTGGTTTAATTAAATTCATATCGAGATCAATATGAATTAGAATATCTTCCTCTAATTCCTGTTCAAGAAGCATTCCACAAAAAGGAACATTCACAAAACCTGATTCAAAATGCTTTGTTTCTTCGTGATACTTTTCTATATAGGTAACATCTAGTTCCTTGAATTTCTCTTTAGTCTTTTGCGAAACAGTATTGTGAGTTGGGCAATAAGTATATATTGGAATATCCTTCAATTCACCAGCGTTAGTTCGCCAATTCTCAAAACAAAGAATCGCCTCATCTTCATAATGTCTTTGATTTTCAAAAGTAATCCCCTTCTCATCGTTAGTACTTTGGCCATTACTTTCAATCATTGTTATAAGTGCAATCTTCATATGTACTACTTTGTATAATCGATATATTCATCGTCTCTATTTATATCCAGGGTAGAGCAATGTATACCACCACCAAATATTTCACAATTCTCTAATCTAACAGGATGAGGTTTAAAACCATGCTTATCTAAAAGTTCAATGACATTTACAGCACTTTCACTTACTAAAACATTTTCTTCATCAACACTTACTATATTGATATCCATCCCACGTGTACTTGCAAGTTGAATATCGATATCCGTTTTACCGGATTCAATAACTGGCTCTGCCTTATAGTCATCAGGAAATAAACAATCCCAATTTTTAAATTTATCAGGCAAGAAATCTTTTATATTTCGATACTTAGGATTTACTAAAAATGTACCAGGCTTAAGGCAAACGAGAACACCATCAATATGATTATCCGCTACATTAACAATATGGAAATCACTCTCGGGAAAAAATGACTTCACCCACTCAAGTCCTAGATAGTGATTATAAGAATTAACATTCACAATGACATCTTTCCCAATACGTAGAAATTGTGCTCCATCAATGGCCATTGTATATTTAGAACGATCAAAATTTTCATAATCTCTTACTGAATCCCAAGGACTTAAATCCATAGTTTCTTCAATTAACTTATTGTGTGGTGAGCGAATCCATTTTCCACCGCGTCCCCCATCAAATAATCCGTTGTACACATTATACAAGAGGGTATTTTCAAAAAATCTATTTCTTACATAAGTTGGAGTTTCAATAATATAGTCACGATATACCAAAGATACATCACGTACATTACTGGCACTTGAAAGCTCTGTTTTATAATCAGGCGTTTTAATTGTTACGACCTGCCCCAATCGCTCAGGACGATATACTTCAATACCAAGTCTCTCAAAAGTGTTTGCCAAATCATCAAGCTGTTTGTTTCGTTTTAATAAAAGATCATGATTCACATAGTATTCTTGACCCGCATGTTCTAGCCTGTCATATACTGCATGTGTTAAATTTTCTCCGTAGAAGTGCTGGAAAGTAAAATCAGCGATACGCTTACTAATCTCAAGTTCTCGTCCAACAATTATAGAGTTTAACTTACCAAATGAGGTATTACTTTTAATCACGAAATATCCTTAATACTTTCTAAATCATCATATTCAAAATCATTCATATAAAAATCACAATTGAGTTTACACTGCGTGGTATTTCCTAGAGCTTGATAGCAGTTACAAAATTTTTTTGAAAATTTTATAAAATCAGAAAAAAACTCAAAAGTACTCTCATATGAATAGATATTTACTGGTTTTACTTCTGTACTTGCATAAATAAAAGAAACGCACGGATAACAACTTCCATCAGAGTTGATATAAATTCTTTTAAACCAGGGCACAACAGGCTTTGAATACTTCTTATCATAAAGAAAATCCATATTCCCTTTAACACTTCTCTTTCTTGGAGGCTTAATTTTTCTCGTAACTAATGTAGTATCTCTAAATAATAAATCCAGGCCAAATTTTTTATTTATTAATTCCGCAGTTTCAATTGCATACTCTTCGTTAAGTTCATGCCTAGAAAAAATTGGTTCAATATTTAAAAAGTTTTTTGTTTGTTCAATATTACTTAAAACTTTAGTAAAACTACTTCCACAACGTGTTAGTTCATGTATCTCTTGTCTTGGTCCGTCAATGGCAACCTGAAAGACCATGTTTTTATATTTTTTTAGTTTATCCACATCGAGACTGAGTAGGTTTTCCCCATTAGTTGCAATAAGGATATCTTGTGAGAAATTTTCCCCCAATGAAATGAGGATATTATTAATATCACTATGCTCTAATGGTTCACCATCATTACCACAGACAAAAACTTCTTTAGGGTTAAATTTTTTGATTATAGGCAGGACTTTTGAAAAATCGAGCTCTCTTCTATTTTTATGACCAGGATTAAGGCTTGGACAACCCTGGCACTGTAAATTACAGCTATTATTTAAACTAAGTTCTATGAATTCAACAAACTTATTATATTGCATTATAGAATCTCAAGCTCCCACATATCCATTAGTCGCTTGCAGTTCTTTTCACAAATTTGACAACATTCATATTCAAAATTCTGTATCTTTTTATAATCAAGATCCCACTTTTCTAAGCGACTTTCTTCAAGCCATACATAACATGGAAAGACTGTACCATGCTGATCAATATGAATACTTTTATTGTGAAATGAGCGACAATCGATATCATAATCTTTACTACCACTAACTTTCTCGCCCCATTTCTTCTTGGCCGAGTTTATAATGACATCATACTTTCTCTTAAGTTCAGGCGTAATGAGCATTTTATCGAGATTAAAAGGGTTCTTATATACCTCTGTTTCTCGGCGATACAGTGTTTGCGTCAAATTGATATTACTAAACTCATTTAAAAGTTCATCCATACTTCCATTTTCAAGATCTTCAGCATTGTAATCGAATAAGATATGTTGGATATAATCAATTCCATAGGGATTTGTTTCACGAAAGGCCTTCGCATTGGCCCTAATATTAGCAAGACTAGTATTAACTCGATAGATTTCGTGAAGCTCTTGTGTTGAACCACAAACTGTAAAGTAGACACTATCATCAGGACCTAATATCGTACCTAACTCGGCCCACCATTCAGGATTGTGAGTGTCACCATTTGTACATATTTCGATTGCGATATCTCTTTTTCTTAAATAACGACAAAGATCAAAAATAGAGCGATATAATGTTGGTTCAGAGAAAGCACCTACCAAATGTACATACTTTGCATTTGGAAACTGATCTAATTGATTAGTAATCTCATTCAAGTGTCTCTCATTATATTTAACTTCAATATGCTTATAGTTACGAGCACACAAAGGACACTTTGCATTACAAGTACCTGTGAGATCAATTTCAATTCTCTCACTACGAATAAGGGCATCATTACTAGCAGACAAAGTCTAACTCCATTACATCAATTAATTTTTGAATTCTTCTTTCACATTTAAAACAGTCTTTAAATTTAAAGCTTAATACTTCACCATAATCAAATACTTCTCCAGAAAAATGTCCTGGTCCCTCGTATTCAGCATGGCCATAACAAGGTGATATTTGTCCAAATTGATCAATATAAATTTTACGATCTCTAAGACTCATGCATTTTATTTCAATATCCTCACTCTCACCTGGTGATGGTTTTATATTAAATAAAGCATCAATCGCTCTTTTTCTTTCATCTTCAGGACGTATTAAATCCTTATCAAAGGATTTTACATACTCATTAAATGTTCGCTGTCCTTCAGTGTCGACATTGAAAGTTTTACTAAAGCGGGCAATTATGTTCTTCATCGCCTCACTTTCATAATCTTCACGATTATATTTGAACATAATATGCTGTATATGATCGATCCCTTCTTTATTTGTCGAAATAAATCCTTGATGATTATCCAAGATATCTTGAAGCTTACTACCTACACGATATTTTTCGTGTAGCTCTTGTGTTGAGCCACAAATAGTAAAATATATGCGATCATTTGATGATAGTATCTCTCCTAGTTCGGCCCACCATTTAGGATTATGAGTACTACCATTTGTAAATAGTTCGATAGCAACACCACGTTCGACTAAGTATCGACAAATATCTTTAACTTCAGGATGAAGTGTTGGCTCAGATATATTTCCAGCCATGTAAAAAACTTCAAGATTAGTGAAGGTATCTAATTGTTCTTTTATTTGCTCATAGCTTCGTACATTACGTTTTAATAAATGACCCGCATGTGCGTAGTTTCTTGTACACAGAGGACAGCGTAGATTACAAGTACCCGTTAGATCCATTTCAAGCTCTAGGATTTCACTACGATGTAATGTCGTCTGTTTACAGCTCATTACCCCATCCTCTCTAAACCTATATCTTCTAGCATTTTTGTCGTCATGGCTTCACACTCATAGCAGAAGTCATATTTAAATTGATTAATTTTTGAATAATCTAAATTAAATTTCTCACCAACATTATAGATACGATAGAGAAAGCATGGAAAGATTTCACCCCATTGATCAATGGCCACAAATTTTTCTTCAAGACTTTTACAACGCATCTGACATTTAATTTCACCAGATTTATTTCGTTCGTAACGTCTCTTAGCATGACGAGAAATTAGGTTATAACTTTTTGCCAAATCTGCAGTTAATGCAATGTCATTTTTTTCATCTTTAATGAAACCAAATCTTTCATTGTATGGAAGAGTATTAATATTATACTCACGACTAAAGCGAGAGCGAATCTCTTTCATCGCATCACTTTCAAAATCTTTAGCATTATATTCAAACATGATATGCTGTAGATAATCGATATCGTACTTACATCCTTCTTTAAAAGCTGCATGATTGTCTAACACTTGTTGAAGATTAGAACGAACACGATATTTTTCATGTAGTTCTTGAGTTGATCCACAAATTGTAAAGAATACGTGATCTCTAGGACTCATCATCGAACCAAGCTTTCGCCACCAATCTGTCGTATGTAGAGAAGCATTCGAATAAAGCTCGACTTCAATTTCACGACCAATTAAATATTCCATTATCGTGAAGAATTCTTTATGGAGTGTTGGCTCAGAAATCATTCCGGCCATACAGCACATCTTAATATTTGGGTATTCATCAAGTTGAGCAATAATCTCACTTGCTGGTCTTTCATTATATTTAACTAAATGCTTAGCATTTGAATAACTTCGTGAACAAAGTGGACAGTCGAGATTACATGTTCCTGTCAACTCGAGTTCTATTTCAAGAATATCTTCTTTTGCTAATGAATTTGGTAATTTTTCCATAACTTACCTACTTATAGTCACACTCTGGATAATGGCCACGACGATAATGTTGTACATCATCAATTTTATCACCATCAACAGGATAGACCTTTTGTACATTTGAAATTTTCTTTTCTACGCCATCACATACAAAGAAGTACATACAATTAAAACACTCCTTACCTTTTGTGTACGTGTGCTTTCTCTTTTGAGCGGCAACTTCGAAATATTCTTTTGTATCGAGAACCTTCTCTTCAATTTTCTCCACATCGTAAGCATAAATATTCCAGTCATTACGATCATAAATATGCTGATAAACACCAACGACATATTTCTCATACCCCTGCATAAAACAAAATGGGATATAGCGGACATTAATTTGAATACTATTGTTGAGACTATCAATGGCCTTTTTAATATATTTACTTAGATGTTCATAACTTTGTGACTCAAGTCGATCAGCATCTTCCCAATAATTAAGAGGAAGGAAGTTTAATTGATAAGGCATGATCTTATTGATTAATTCGACATATTCATTGAGTAGTTCTGCATTCTTATCAGTTACAGTACAGTTTATACGAACCCTAATGCCTATTTCTTGGCAATTTGAAATGGCCTTTAGCATTTTTCGAAAGGCACCCTTTCTTCCAACAATTGAATCATGATTTTCTTCATTAACTCCGTGAAGACTAAAAAGTAATTCCGTTAACCCATGTTCTTGCGATTTTTTACAGAATTCTATATTTGCAAACTTCGCACCATTAGTAAGTGCTGAAATATTTGTAAAACCAAGCTCATTACAATAATCCAAGATGGCAAACCAATCTCGGTGGACTGAACTTTCTCCACCACTAAGATCAATTTCTCGCATTCCACAGTTATAGATTTTTTGTGCTCTTTTTTTAATAGTTTCTAATGGAGTCACTTTATCGAGATCATCAAGATAATAGCAAAAGTAACATTCATAATTACAGAATGTTCCCGTATCGAGCTTTGCTCTTTTATTGAATTTGTCATTTATTAGCCTCAAACCTGAATGGCTAAAAATATTATAATCCAATATGTGCTCCCAAGATTTCTAGTATGGGATCTCCCTCTTTTAAGAATATCGATTCAAAGTCATTGTCGATATCCCACTTTCTCCAGTAGAGGCCTTTATCTTCATCCCAGTAGTCTATATTATAATACACAACCTCTTTTTCAAAAAATTTACATTCTGCAATCATGCGAGGACTGCAATCAAACTTACGTGGGACGGGCGTATAGATATATCTATCAAACTTTTCAAATAAGTCTGGAATTGGCATTTCCGGGAAGTCAAAACGCTCAGAAAGGCCTTCTAAACGTCCTTCAGGTCGATTTTCCCTATTAGTTAAGCATATGAAATCACCATCAAATTGCTCAAGGAGCTCCAAGTACATCTGATCCGGAATATTTCGACAATTTTTTGTGCCATACAACAAGTTACAACGATTTGATTTTGCAGGCTTTTTAAGACGATCAAAATTGATACGTTTTTTGTAATCAATAGCATTCTTACAATCACGATAAATACGGGCATCTTGTAAGATATAAACATTATCTTTATCGTTATCTTGAAGTTCTTTATCACCACAGGCGAAGTGAAATATCTTCTGTGCAAGAATATGTTTTCCCATAAGTGATTTAGCACCACCATCAGTAAAGAGAATATTATTAGCGTGTACTAAATTAGGACGATTAACAAATATTGTATCTTTTTCAAGTTGCAACAGCTCTTCATTTGAAATGATGTATTTACCAACAACAGAATCTCTAAATGTAGGCCAATCAATATCTTCACAAAGAAGAATTCCAACTCGCATATAATCTTTCAAAAAAAGATAGTAATCAATAACCTCGTATGTATGTCCACATAGGCCATGATTATTTGCACTCCAGCTATATGTTAACCAGAGATCATAATTTTCTTTATCTAATCTAAGAATCATATTAATCCAAAAAGTCTTGAATTAACTTATCTTCATCCGTTAAGTGATAAGCTTCAAATCCATTTAATAAGATATCATTATATCGCATATTTACGGAGTCTTGAATAACACTCTTAAAGATTTCGACCTTCTTCTTATAATAAAGGCTTTCGGGAACAAGACGATTATTTGTATCAACTTTACCAGATTGGTAATACAACATTGTATCAAATTTCTCGTGTAAATTTTCGTGATGCTTATTAGCGATTTTATAAATTAGTTTTCGATCCCTGTAGAGCTCTGGTATCACAACATTTGTATAGTCTAGAGATGGCGTATTAACAAAGACATAGTTATCAACTGTATTAAGATCTTTATAATTTCCAAACGAGAATTTTAAAAGTTCTTGCTCATCAAAATTTTGATATTCATAGAATCCGTAATACTTGACCTTTTTCATCCCATAACGTCGCATTTCATGGCCTTCATTTGAAAAAACCACCAGGTCACATGGAATTGTTTCTCCAAGAAGTTTAAGCGTATGAATATCAAGAATCATACAACGCTTAGGCTTTAATTTAAAAATATCATAAACACTATTAGTAACGAGAAAGTCAGAAATATATTCATCCGGAAAATGGTATCTTTCTTTGAAAACACTAATCCAGTTGATTCTTTCTTCTTGGGTGCAGTTATAGAGGACAAATTTCACATCACTGCTTCGAGCTCTTGAGAATAAGAAATACTCGAAGCAGTAAAATAATGTTCCATTTACTTTACGGTGATCTTTTTGCGAATAGAGAATAATTCTAGAAGAATGTTGAATAATAATCCTCTAAGAACTTATTTGTAAGCTCGTCGATTTTATCAGTACACTCTTCTTCGTTAACGATTTTTCTAAAGTGATCAAATTTCTTATTAAGAGCACTGATTCTTTCAATCTGATCGCGCATATTCAGGTAATCTTCTAATTTTTGAATAAGTTCTTCATTACCTGTTTCTAAGATTTCTAAATATTTTGACTCGCGGTTTTCAGCAGTAATAAAGTAGCCCTTATCGCAAAGCTCATTATTTAAACACATATAGCTATAAAAAGTATAACCACTTACAGAAGCAAGATCCTGCGTTACGACCATACGGGCCTTTTTAATTGCGGACTCTCTTGCAAAATTATAATCGTTAGCATCACCTTCGATAATTTTGATTTCATGAGGCATTACTTCATTAAATTCAATTGGCTTTGCAATTCTTACTTCATAGCCTTCTTCTAAGGCCCTTTTGATAAGAGAAGCAGATACTGCTGAAAGATTTAATAACTTCTCATGTCTTTCAATAGGATCAAGGGTATGAGGATAAACATTCGTTACATACCAGTGCGATCCACGATCCTCTACAGAAGCTACATCATATAACATCATAATTAATTCCTTTTAAATCTAATAGTGACATCCACAATTATTGTGACATGAACATACAGCATTACAATTACAATCAGAGTTACAAATACAATCTGCTCTAATTGTATTATAGTAATTCAATAATTCTTGTACATGTGATCTAACAACTTTTTGTCCATACTTATTCCATGTTCTCGCTCCCGATGAACCACCAGCAGTAGGATCATCCGCGGTACGAGGTCTATTATCGGCCGGAGAAACACCTGTTGGTGCTGGCGTATAACTTACAGTTGAATCATTATTAGGAGAAAGGTCATTAATCTCGTTATTCATTGATGCTGATGCGGCATTTGTAATTCTAACACCAACACCAAGTGACGCCGAAGGAGTTCCTGGATTATAAAAAGGGTGTACACGATATCGTGCTAACTCCGCAGCTATATTATTTCTTAAGTTAGTTATATGACTACTTAAAACTTTATTACCCGTCGCAACTCCAGTACTTAGGGTTACACCTCTATTTGACGTACAAACACCTCGGTGCCCTGAACAAGTAGCTGTTCCTGTATTGTGAAAGGTACAGTGTCCACCACTACATGCCATTTGTGACCTCCTTTTCAATATACTCTTCTGTAGTCATTACACCAACAGAGTATATATGCTTCTGTACAGCTCGATCAATCTCACCAAAAGTTTTAAAGAAACCACATAATTCGTTAACCCAATTATCAGTCCATTTTTCAAAAAAGTCTGTTTTTTCACTCTTCTCGTGACTTGCCACAGGACAAATCATACAAGTAGTTGCAACACAATCCTGACAATCTTTGTGAATCTTCTTAAGTGGTTCTTCAAATTTTTGCGTATATGCACTTATTTTTTCAACAAATGCATCATCATTGATATCGCTATAAGCTAACTCTTCCTTATGTTTTGAATAAATCGCTCCGTGACAAGCATAGAGATTTCCACGTTGATCAATAGCGGCCATATTATAACCTGCAGAACAATGCTTGCGGTTATCTTCACCACCAAACCAAGAACATAGGTAGCGACCATTTTCTTTATAGAACTCGATTTCTCTTTTTGCTATTTTTAAAAACTCTGCCCTAAAAACCTTGATGGCATCTTTTTTCTCATCAAGAGAAAATTTTGTAATATAGTCAATCGTTGGAGAATAACTAATATTAATATCTTTTGATACCTTCCAAAGAAGCTTTTGAATGTCATGATAATCTTCCCAACATGAATAAAGATTCTCCATACTATCAATAGGAAGAGTTGCCTTCATACTTACATTAATCCCAAGATTAGCAAGCTCATAAAGGTTATTAATAACATGATTACTCGAAGGCTTTTTATTCTTCATTAAACGATAGCTGTCATTAACGGCACGGCCATCATAGGAAACCTGTACATGAAGTTTGCTTGTATCTACATTTTCAATAATCTTTCTCATATTGTGAATATTGAAAGCATTAGTATAAAGGTGAAAGTCAACATTATCGTGGTCACGATAATTGTTCATCAACTCAATAATGAAATTAGGGTTAAGAGTTGGCTCTCCACCCCAAAGAGATATGTTTAAACCATCATATTTTTCTTGGAACCAATTTTTATCCGCAAGGATACTATCAATTCTTTTAAAGATAACAGGAAGCTCATTATCAAGACGAGCCTTATCGACTTTTTCACCTTCGAAACAATAAGTACAATTTAAGTCACAAAGTGCCGACGTTGTAATTTCTAAAGTAAAGAAATTCTTTGCATATCTTTTTTTAGCTTTTGCTGGATTTTCAAAATTATAAGCGACCATTATTCTATCTCCACGTTAAGGATTTCATCTAGAATTCCGTCCAACTTTTCATCTGATACTTTCTCAACTTCTGGCTTTATCATTGAAAGAATTTCATCTGCTTCGAGCATTAGCCTTTCACCATATTCTGGTGAAATTGGCATCAAATGTTTACCCGCTTCAAATAAATGTTCAGCCGCCAAAAACATACTGCGATTTAGAGCTTTAAGATTCATACACTTCTCTTTTCAAGATTCTAGTAAAATATTCATTAGACCTAATTTCAGAAATCATGCGTTGTATTTCCTTATAAAAATGGCGATACATTATGCAAATATTTTCAATAGGTCCTTCGTTCTTAATGTTCTCATATAAACAACCTTTTCTACAGAATTTTTTTACACTACAGCTCTCACAAGCGGCCATATTCTTATATTCTGGGATTTTTAAATAAAGGTCGTCATCTTTGAAGCGATTACAGGCAATTAGCTTATCTTCTGAAAAAGATAAATGAGTGTCTCCTGCTCCGCAATAATCAATCGTTATATCTTTGGCCGTATAGCGAAGAATGTGTCTTAAGTAAGTGAGAATTATTTGTGGCATCTCGACATCATCAACATTTTCAATATACCAATCAACAAGCTCACTAAATCCTTTGTTTACATCATTTGCACTCTCATAGGTCCAAACATCAACATCTCTAATGAGAGTAAGATCAGGATTTAGATTTAAAACTTTTTTGATAAAGAGATGATTCTCAAGAAGATTACTATTTCCTGCATAAATCATGGTGTGACAGCTTAAATCATTAAGTTGTTTAATAAGCGGAAGCTTCTTTTCATATAAGTAACTTGTTGCGCGATTATCATGCTGTTTACGATTGATATCTTGCCATAGTCCATCATATGAAAGAGAAACTCGAATGTTATTTTCATTTAAAAAATCGACTTTCTCTTGATCTAATAGCAGACCGTTCGTTGGCATATAGAATTGAATATTATCTTCATTTTTTAATTCTTCAGTTACTCGAACAATCTTATCCCAATGAAGAAGAGGTTCGCCACCGTAGAAATCAACCTGAATTAACTCATCAGGATTTTCAGCGCGAACCTTCTTATATGATTCAAAAAATAAATCTGTATTGATTGATTTCTTGGAAAGCTTATCAACATTGCAGTAACTACAACTTAAGTTACAAGCTTCCGAAAAAGCAATTGATAAGACTATCATAGTAGACCTTTTATTACTTAACTTTTACCCAATGACGGCCATCAACTTGAATCTCAATATTACCATCACCGAATGTATCTTTGTGTTCTTTTTTCTTATAAATAGCAACTAATCTTTCAGGATAATCACGTTTCTCTTCAAGAGACATTTCCGTTAAGTTTCCATTTTCATCATTTGTTAATGGTGTTCCACACGGGTACTCATCGTCAACATAAGCAAGAACCCAACCTCCAATGGCTATAGGGACTTCAAGACCTGCATTACCTTTTCCAACACCAAAACCAAAAGTATCTGACGCAATACCAATAACACTTAATTGGCATCTTTCAGAGCATATACGTGCACCTTCAATAGTATCGTAATAACACTTTCCAGGGATTAATTCATCATTAAGAAGCTGATAATCTGCAACATCATTCCAAACAGCATTCCATACTCTGGCACCTCTTACATCACCTGTTGCTGTAATAGAGCCACCATTTGTGATATTTCCACCTGCATTAATATTTGTACCTACACTTAAGTTACGAGCAGCACGAATATCCAATCTTGCAACTAGGTGATTATAAGCAACAAAACTTCCACCTGAATAGTAAAGGTCAGGTCCTGTTACACTAGCTGTCGAAAATGTCGCCGTATTAAAATTTGTTAACGTACCATTTCTTAAAGTCATAACCGTATCCTCTAATAAATAATTTTCTGTATTTTTATAAATCTATTATATAATAGTATCATGAAACGAAGAAATTTTATTTTATCTACAATTTTCTCGCTATTTACCTACAAATCAATTGTACACGCATTTTCGCGTTCTAAAGTAATTGACTCAGGTAACATCCTAATTTCCAATGATTTTGGTACATGTGTAACTTTAAAATCGGGAATGAATTATAAACTTCCTGAGAATCCAACGAGCGTAAAATCTTGTATTCACTTTAAGGTCGTTAAAAGTAAATTATCACAAACGCCAACAGTAAGTAGTAATAAACATATGATTGCCAATAAAACCGGCCAATTTGTTATTGACAAGAATGTAGATCTTGATAAGTCACGTTTTTTTACACTTCAGTATATTAACGAGAAGATTGGCTGGATTCTTTTTTCTTAGGAAAGCAAAAAATTAAGCCTAGAAGAATTATATTTGATACAAACTCAATCTTCATAACTGCAACAGTCAGTAAATGAAAGGCAATTATTAACAGCGCCCAAATGTATAAAGCCGACTTTTTCCTAAAGTATAAGATTAGACCACTCAGTTCTAAGGATACGATAAGTAATCCAAAAATAAAGAATATAAACGTTGGTACTTGATCTAAAACTGGCCAGCTATAACCAATACTAGAATTATAATTATATATAATTTTATGTAAGCCATTTAAATGAAGATAGCCTTGTCCTTCGGAAAAGAAACTTGTGAGAGAATAAAAAACCTTCCAAAACCCAGACATAAAATATACTAGAACAGTTAGAAGTTTAGATAAATTTAGAACATCATAACTTGGATCTTTATTATTATTTTCAAAAATCAGAATTATCGAAATATAAAGCCATAAGAATAAATCGTGGTCGATATCAGCACCATTTGTCATTCCTATTATTAAAAAGAGTAATATTGAATAGAGAATACGAAAATATTTTCGACAACAATCACTTATGGCCCCAAATGTAGAGATAGTCCATAAGCATAAAATTGGAAAAAGAAAACTTACTGGAAGAAATGAAGATATCCAATTTGTTTGTTTTTGAGATGGAAAACTCTCATATAAAAACATGCTGATAATTGAAAATGTCATTAAGTAGAATATCTGAGAGAAACTACTAATCATTTAATTAGTCCTCGACACACTAAAGAGATTCCAACTAAAAAATGGATAAATATTTCCACGATAACCAAATATTTCGCAAATGATTGAAATCGAAATAAAGGCCGAAACAATTATGACTTCAATCTTTTTCACTAGGCGATTACCTCAAAGAAATCAGGAAACGACTTCTCGACACAATCCTTATTTTCAAGATTTCCACCGCCGTTAACCAATTGGTAGAGGTAAGAAACCATAACCATACGATGATCACGAGGTGGTACAATATCAACAATTCGTCCATCTGGCTTGGTACCTATAATCTCTAGAAAATCTTCTGCTTCATTATAGTGATGTTCGATATCGTAAAGTTCCATTAAGTCCATTACAGCACTTAAGCGATCTGATTCTTTATGAATTAAGACTTCAACACTTCTAATAATTGTTGCTCCATTAGCATATGAAGCAAGGAAACATAATGTCGGTATAAGATCCGGACAATCACGACAATCGATCTCAAATCCATTTAGATTATCCATTCCATTAAAGAGTAAACCATTTGATGTGAAGTCAAATTGACCTCCAAGCTCCTCTAGTAAACCAATAAACTTACTATCTGCTTGAAAACGGTCGATACCTTTACAATTTTCAACGAGCACAGGGCCTGTTAAACACCCATAAGCTAATGGATAACCAAGAGAACTAAAGTCCACAGGAACCTCAAAGACTTGCTCACCATTTTTAAATCGTTCAATTAAATTTAGAGTCATGTCCCAATATGGGCGACTCGTAGTTAAGTTAACTGGCTCAACATCAATATCACGTGGAGATAAGGCCATAGCAAGACCTGTAGCAAACTGCGTTGATCGACTACAGTCAACTTCATAGACTCCTCTAGAAATACTTATTGGACCTTGGATTTGAAACCATGTTTTTTCATCACGTGTTACAACTGCATCAAGATCATCTAAGACACTTACTAATTCATCCATGGGTCTTTCAAACATTTTTTCACTTGGAATAAGGCTATACTTATTCTTTCCAAGTGCAAGAAGTGGAATAATAAAACGATTTGTCGTTCCACCATCACCGGAGTAAAGTTCGACCACATCTTCCGTCTCGATCTCACACTCTGGAAATGATCCACGAATAATAATTCCATCTTCTGCTTTTTCAATTGTAAGGCCAATACTTTCTAGGCAGCTTAGCATATTAACAACGTCTGTTGATTCAGGCATGTTAATGAGTTGAATGTCTTGTGGATATATTGCTGCAAGCACAAGAGCTCTATTGGCAAAAGATTTTGATGAAGGTACTTTTATTTTCTTTATATAACTCTTAGATGAGCCTGCACCATTTGCATAGGCCAATAGGTGTTGTCTAATATCATCTAAAGATACCGTTTGAATTGACGGAGAGCCAATACCATTTGGTAGAATCACTTCAATTGTATTACGACTTATTATCTTTTTATCTTTTGCGATGAATTCCATCATTTCATCAACTGGAAGTGAATCCTCCCAAGGACACATCAAGGCATCCAGCCCAAAAATACTTGAGAATTGATTTAAGAATTGGCTTTCTTCATCTCTGTGAAAAACATTAAAAATTAACTTAAGGCCCCAATAAACGGCTACACCATGCGGAAGTTCATAAACCTTTTCAATTGCATGACCTAGAGTGTGACCTAAGTTTAATACTTTTCTTATTCCACCTTCTTTGAAATCTTGCTCAACAATTTCTTGCTTATACTTTGCACAGCGAAGTGTGATTTCATCAAAGCTTGCTTCATTATTAATCAAATTAAAAACTTGCTCATCAAGAAAGTAGTATTTTGCCAATTCTCCCAGACCCGAAATAAAGTCGTCTTCCGCAAGTGTTTCCAAAAATTTTGCACAGATATAAACTTTCTCTGGAAGATGGAATGCACCTATTAGGTTTTTTCCGTATTTTGAATTAACTGCAACTTTTCCACCGATACTTGCATCAATCATTGATAGAAGTGTCGTTGGAATAACACTCCACTTAATTCCACGAAGCAATAATGAAGCAACTAGGCCCGCAAAATCAGAACATGCGCCACCGCCAATAGCAACTAGATGAGCTCCACGATGTACACCCTTTTCAATAAAGAACTCACATGCCCTTTCTACTTCAGAGATATTCTTGCAATCTTCACCAGCAGGTGCAATATAGATTTCAATCCCCTCTCGAACATCGATGAGATCAAGATAAAGACTATTAATATTAGAATCGAGCACAACGAGAATTCGATCAGAGTCAATCTCATTTAGGATTTTATTAACATCATTAATTTCATCAAATAACTTTATTTCTGACAAATTATACCTCGTACGCCTTCTGTCTTAAAAAATGATCGGCCAATACTACCCTAACCATTGACTCTACGACAACAACAGCTCTTGGTAGAATACAAGGATCATGACGTCCCTCTTTAGCATTTGCTCCAACAGTCGATGTTGGCTTGAAAGTTAAATCAAGATTGATCATTTCACCATTACTGATTCCGCCCTCGATTCCACCAAAGTTAGCACTATTAGAGCTTACTTCTTGTCCACTCATATCTGCCATCTTAGAACCTGCACCAAAAGAGAATGCGACACAAGCTCCAATTGAAAGAACAGCTTTTGCAAGATCAGCTTTTAATTTATCAAAAGCTGGCTCACCTAGACCTACTGGACAATTTTCAATATTTACTGAAATTCGACCACCAATTGAGTCTCCTTTCGCCTTTAAATCTATTAAGTACTTTTCAATTTCAGCATCTTTTGATGGATCACCAAAGTTATATGTTCCAAGATTCTGTGGAAAACTCTTAATTATATTTTCACATTCAAATGGACCTAATTTTGAAATAAAAGTATTAACCTTAACTTGAGGTAAAACTAGGCTCGCAAAATACCCTGCAACAACACGGGCAACAGTTTCGCGTCCACTACTACGTCCTCCACCGCGGTGATCGCGAATACCATACTTTAAATCGTAAGTGCGATCAGCATGACCTGGGCGGTAGTTATCCTTTAATTTTTCGTAATCTTTACTTCTTTGATTTGTATTGCGAATAATAACGGCGATTGGAGTCCCTAAAGTTTTTCCCTCAAACACTCCAGAAAGAACTTCCGCTTGATCAGGCTCTTTTCTTGCAGTCACACCCTTTGAGCGTCCTGGTGCCCTCTTATCTAACATTTTTTGTAGATCTTCTAAATTAAAATCAAGTCCACTTGGAACACCATCTAAAACGACTCCAAGGGCCGGGCCATGTGACTCACCAAACGTGGTCATAGAAAACATTTTTCCGAATATACTTCCGCGCATTACAACTCCTGTTTCCCTATTATCGCCTCAAATAAACAAATATTCCAATCGCGACTGCTAGGTAAATATGTTATTAATTACAAATGGAAAACTTAAAATATCTAAAAGATGTCATGGATTTAGAAAAAGTCATTGAGGGCCTAGAGTCCGCGACAGACGAAGAGTTGAAAA
Source organism: Halobacteriovorax sp. RT-1-1 (assembly GCF_047085455.1). NCBI lineage: Bacteria > Pseudomonadati > Bdellovibrionota > Bacteriovoracia > Bacteriovoracales > Halobacteriovoraceae > Halobacteriovorax > Halobacteriovorax sp. RT-1-1. The sequence continues at coordinate 470,174 of NZ_JBKIXZ010000001.1, read as the reverse complement.
GAATTGATTTTTTAAATAAACAACTAGACAACAAAACAGAGTTAAATGATCAACTTAGTGTGCAACTTACTGAAACAAAAGCAAGTTTAAGTTCTCTTGAGAAAGAACTCTTTGATACAGACAAGAAGCTAGATCAGGCAAAACAGAATTTAAGTTCTGTTACTAGCTCTCAACAAGAAGAGGCCATCCAAAAAACTATATCTTCCCTAGAAGAAGATTCAAATCAAAAGCAAGATACTATTTTAGAGCTACTTGAGAAAATTGAGGAAATTGAAACTGAAATTTCTAATACACAAGAGTTTATTAAAGGTGTTAACGAGACCATTTCAGAAATTAACGAAGAAGTTACACAAATAAAATTAAGAAATGACTCTAAAGTAAATGATCTCAATAAACAAATCGATGGCCTCCTAGACGAGGTAGGTATTCGTGCAAAAGACCTATACCTTAAAGCAAAAGTTAAAAATCATCACAGTGCTGCGACATTTCTTCAGGGAAATAGCTGTGGAAGTTGTCGTTTAACTTATTCTGCAGGTGAATGTAGTGAGTTTAATAGTGGAAAAGATTTAATTCTATGCCGAGGGTGTGGAAGATTGATTCTCCCTAGCACCCTGCGAACATTATAATTTTTTATTGAAAGTAATTACCAAGCTTTCCATAGATATCAAGTAAGCTAAAATATAACTTTTGGCGACGGCTGATATACTCAACAAATTTATTCTCTGTACTAATAAGTCTTTCTTCAGCTGAGATGACATTATCAAAGTCAGCACGCCCTCTTGAATAGAGCTTATTATACTCCTTAACTGATAGAGTCGCTAACTTGTGTCTCTTTAGAACTAAATCAATTGTCTTATCAATAAGACGAATCGTATTTTTAAGAGCTTCTAGCTGATTCTTTGTTCGAATTTTAGCTAGTCTATGTTGATACTCTGTATTTAGCTTAATAATTTTCGCTTCTTTTAAATTATTCTTTTCAACAGTCATACCAAGTGGGATCACAATCTGTAGACCAACTTCGGTAGCGTCATTATCAGAACCAAATGTACCATCACTAAATACATTCCCACTACCTGCTACAGTATAACTATTTGTCTTATATGCACCACTAAGCTCGATTGTTGGAAATACTGAGTTATCGTACTTTTCAATTGCACTTTCCAAAGCCTCTAGCTTCTTATTCAATGCTTGAATTGTCAGGTTAGAATCAATCTCTCCATCAGTAATTGGCTCCATTTTGATTTTTTCGATTTTATATAAATCTATATCTCTAAATGAATGGGCCCTCTCTAGTTTACTTTCTAATGACTTCTTGTAAGTTTCAAGTTGTGACTCAAGCTCTGCATGTTCCTCTCCAACAGAGTTCACAGAAGCTTGTGCAGAATAAAGATCTACTCTTTCCTTAAGTCCATCTCTAACTTGCTTTTGAACAAACTTAAGTCTCTTTTCAGCACGTTTCATCGCTTCATCTTTAAGCTGAATTAAAGTCTTTGTTTTCTTATAGTCATAATATGTTTCAATTAGGCCAAGAACATTTTGAGAAACTTCGGCATCGAATGCATACTTAGAAGAATAAACATTTTTTTCGGCAATTTTGATATCAGCATCGTCATTACGTCCAAAGAAGTTCTTTCCTAGATCCTGAGTATATGAAACTTCTTGGTTATAACCTTCATATTCAGTCCCACCACTAAAATCAATATAAGATCCAGTAATAGAAAACTTTCCCCCCCAAACATTTTCTTTCGATAGTTCAACTCCAGAGTTGAATGCTTTGTATGTGTTAACAAGATTTGGATTATTCGGGTTTGATATCAGTCCAACATCATCATGTTGAGCAAGAACACCTAAAGTCCATGGCCTCTTATCACCAGACTCAAGTTCTAGAGTAAGTTTTGAGAGTTCAAAGTTATAGCTAGCTTCTTTTACTTCTGTTGAATCTTTTAAATATTCACGTACATAATTTTTTAGATTTGCACTTGCTGAAAATGACACAAGAGCCAATAAAATATATTTCATCAATTCTCCAAGGCGATTGGCTATATAACTTATACGAATATAATTAAAAAAAGTTTTACCATACTCCCTTAGTCCATGACCAGAGGTGTAACAAGACTTTGACATTTGATGTGACATAGGGCATAAATTCGCAAAGAGTTAAGGAGACTATCGCTGGTTTATTATGCTTCGGTGTAATAGACGGGAGGAAAGTCCGGGCACCATATGGCAGCTTAGCGGGTAACGCCCGTCGGTCGTGAGACTAGGACAAGTGCAACAGAAAGGAAGTACAGGGGTTTGAACTCGATTGGGGTAGCTTCGGCCGGCCAATCAGTGACGAGATTCGTCTCACCTGCTGTAGTGAAAACAGGTAAACTCTAGGCGGTGCAAGCTTGAATAGGTCGACTCATGGGGTAGCCAGCCCTTGTTGACGGGTTAAGCGCTCGAGCCAGTGGGTAACTACTGGCCTAGACGAATGATAGTCCAATACAGGACCCGGCTTATACCTTAACTCTTTATGGGAGTGTGTTGCTAACGCAATTCACTCCCTTCCTTACATTTCAAACACGGAGGCAGAATGAATTATCCTCAACCCAAAAAAATCCCACACGAGACAAAGATTCATGACCAGGTTTTAACTGATGACTACTTCTGGATGAGAAATCGCGAAGAAGATAGTGACGTTATGAAATTTCTCAATGAAGAAAATGAACTCTTCAAAAACTATCTTAGTGACTCTGAAGAACTTAAGAATACAATTTTTGAAGAATTAAAATCTCGTGAACTTCAAACATATGAAACATGCCCATACCCACATGATGAGTATGAGTATTTTGAAAGATATGAAGAAGGGAAAGATTACCCAATTCACTTTCGTCGCCACATTGGCACAGATGAAAGACAAGTCTGTCTCGATGAAAATGAATTAGCTAAGGGACGTGACTTCCTTGATGTTGGTGCATTTGAAATTTCTCCATGCCATCGCTACTTAATCTACACGATTGATGACAATGGTGATGAGCTATACGATCTATATATTAAAGACTTATCAACAAATGAAATCATTAAAGAAGGTCCTAAGAAAATTAATAGCGGCCCTGTGTGGTTTAACGATTCAAAGCACTACGCCTATATTGAAATGGATGAAAATATGCGTCCATTTAAAGTTCACGTTACTGATATAAATAATTCATTTGATAAAGTTATTTATACTGAAGAGTCTGGTGAATACTTCCTTACTGTTGAAGAAACAATGGATCACAGGTTCTTACTAATCAATGCGGGTGGATCTTCAAATAATTCAATCTCATATTTGAAAGCTGATGCGAGTGATCTAAACCCTATTGAAATCTTCCCTAAAGAAGACAAGATTGAATATACAGTTGAAGCAGATGGGAACGATTTCTTAGTTCTAACAAATAAGTTTAGCGAAAACTTCTCAGTTCTAAGAACTCCAATTACAAACCCTGATTACGCGACTGCTTCCGTTGAAGTTGAAGGAAGTCCTGAGAGATATCTTACAAATATTAATGTATTTAAAGATTTCAAAGTTGTAAGCTTTCGCGAAAAAGGACTAAATCACTTTCTTGTTATCAATGGAGATGAAAGAAGAGAAATTACTTTTCCAGAAGATGCTTATCATGCAGGCGGTGGTAATAACGCAAATTTTGATACAAATGTATATCGTTACAACTACAGCTCACCAACGACTCCGAGTACCACTTTTGACTACAATGTAGAAACAGGTGAATCAACGCATATTCATCAAGTTGAAGTTCCTGGCTTTGATCATGAAAATTATGTTGTCGAGAGAAAATTTATCCCTTCTCACGATGGAGTCCTCGTTCCAATGACAATCATTAGAGCAAAGACAACTAAGATTGGTGATCCTAACAAGTGTCTTCTTTACGGATATGGATCATATTCAATTTCAATTCATCCATGGTTTAACCGCAATAATATCTCACTCCTTGATCGTGGCTTCGTTTACGCTATTGGGCATATTCGTGGGAGTTCTACAATGGGACGTGCATGGTATGAGAATGGAAAATTTCTAAAGAAGCAAAACACATTTAAAGATTTTTACTCTTGTGTAAAGTATCTGATTAACGAGGGATATACTGCAAAAGGTAAAATCGGAATTATGGGGGGAAGTGCTGGCGGAATGCTTGTTGGTGCAACAATTAACCTCGACACAGAAAACCTCATTGGTGCAGCTTGCGCAGATGTTCCATTTGTCGACGTTCTAAACACAATGCTTGATGATAGTCTTCCCCTAACTCAGCTTGAGTATGAAGAGTGGGGAAATCCAAATGATAAGGAATACTTTGATTATATCAAGTCATATTGCCCGTATTCAAATGTACAAAAGAGAGATTATCCAGCAGTACTAGCAATTGCAGGTCTTAATGATCCTCGAGTGACTTACTGGGAACCAATGAAGTGGACTTATAAACTTCGTGACTACGCGACGGATTCAAGAGTGAAGCTTCTGTGGACAAATATGGAAGCGGGACACGCAGGTGCGTCAGGACGCTTTGAAACATTTAAAGAAGTTGCCGATATCTACACTTTCTTTATTAAAGAACTAGAATAATACCTTTAAGTCTTGGGGAGAAATCCCCAGGACTTTTGTCATCTTGGTTTTCTTAATTTCTTTTGACCAAATAAATCCAAGAATTTCATCACCATCTAAAATTAATTTCATCTCCCCTTCACCAAGTCCAGGTCGAGTACACACTTCATTTGAATGAGGCTGTTTTGAATAATCATAAACTCTGATCCAACCATCAGTTAGAATTTCTCTAATAATTGCAATGTGACCAGTATCACCACTAAATGGAATGGTATTCTTTCGCCAAAGAATTAAGTCACCAACAGCTAGTTCACTTAGGCGATGTTTTACAAAAGACTTGTCTTCAACAGAATCAAAGAACTCATAAACTCGTTCATATGGAATCTTTATTCCATCCGCAAGAAGAATTTCTTTAATGGCCGTGAAACAATTTACTTTCATTACAGCTTAGCAAGGGCCTTCGTTGTTGCCGTCGAAATATTTAACTTCTCATTTAGCTTATACTTTCTAAATGATCCGGAATAACTCTTCTTAAATTCGGCATGAGAAATTTCAAGAATATAATTAGTAATCTTATACTTTGTAATGGCCGTTTTATACTTCTTTAACTTCTTATAGGACAACTTTGAATCAAGCTCTGGATATTGCTTAAGTTTCTTATCTTCACTATTTAGAATAAAAGTCGGACATTCAATTTGACCAGAAAGCCATTCATCATCGGCTTTTCGATAACCTAATATAGAATCCTTCTCTTTAACAATAATTCTAAGAAGATCAAGCTCATAAGTTTTAGCAATTTTCTTAACTGGAATTTCTGGATACTCGAGAGCATCTTTTGAATTACCAGCAACACAATCTTTATGAACAGGACAACCAACACAATTTGCACTTCTTGCCTGACAATAGATTCGACCAAGATCCATTAGGGCCTCGTTGATTTCACGTCCCTTGCACTTTGCAATTTCAGGAAATTCTCCATCTTCAAATTTTTTCTTAATTAACTTTTGAAGCTTTGGCCCTTTGGCACCTTTTAATCCATAGATACGGCTAACAACTCTTTCAATATTTGCATCAATTGAAAGTGCGCTCTTATTTTGTCCAATACTTAAAATAGCATTGGCCGTGTACTCTCCAATTCCAGTAATAGAGATCAGGTCTTCGTACTTTGTTGGAATTTTACCATTGAAGTTTTCAACGATATCAATTGCGGCCTTTCTAAGGTTTCGAGCACGTCGATAGTAGCCAAGACCTTTCCAAGCGACGCAAATTTCTTCCTCAGTTGAAGAAGCAAGTGTTTCAATATCTGGATAAATTGAAAGGAATCTATCAAAGTGATTTTGAACTGTACCTACAGTTGTTTGTTGCAACATTATTTCAGAGACAAGTGTCTTGTACACAGTTCTATTTCTTCGCCAAGGAAGCTCTGTATAAGTATCTTTCGACCATTTAAGAAGTTTTTTAAACATGATTATTTGTAGCGATTTCTACTATTTTTGACAAGATGCTTTTAAAGTATCGGCCAATTTCAATAGATCTTCTGGATAAAAACCCTTACTTCCGACACCATGGATCGTCGCACCAATATTACTAAGGAAGTCCATTAACTCTCCTTTGGCTTCATCAATATCAGTCAGAACAAAAAGATGCTTTGCATCTGAGTTCTTTACCCAACGAATAATTTTTTGTGTGTTATTGCCACCTTTCGTTTGGCAAAGATAGAGGTCATTTTTAATTTCTCTAATTGATGAGTCAAAAGCCTTGATTGTGACAGGACAGCCATAAGTTAAACGGCTTACAAAACTTCTGCGGTAACAAGTGTCTCCAGATTTAGACCAATCTGAATTACGAAGTGACGCACTTGTATCGATCCAAACCTCATACTTAGGTACTTTCTTCTTTTCAACTTTCTTGGCCTTTCCACAGAAAATATCGAAATATGCACCTGTACATCTAATCATATCGGAATCTATCGTATTCTCGACAGCAACATCTTTATCAGGTGTGCCATACTCTTGATCAACATAGTCTTTGCCTGACTTACCAACCATGTAACCTGTTTGCGGATCAAAGCATCCGTCACCCATCTCTATACAGTGATCGTCATTTTGGGCAATTTTACGTGAGATATTTTTGAATAGAATTTGTTCTAAAAGTGTTTGTTTAGGAGCCGCTGATAAAAAGACAAATTCCACCGTTTGCGGAAGTGCTACTACCGCAGATGAAAATATGAATGCAAGGAGTGTCTTTTTAAAATGCATTAAGCAATCATTCCCCTTTGTCTAAAATATCTAAATAAGTCATTTCCAAGATCGACAATTAAATCTCTAGCGTCGATATCAAGACTTAAAAAATCAGCAACGTAAGCTTTTTGCCTTGGTGTTAATTGGGCCATACGCTCTTTTAACAATTCTTCATTACTCGTATCTGTAACAAATGGCATCGTTCTCGTTTTACCACCAATCTTCATTGTTGGATTAGCATTGATTTGAGCATTGCCAGTTGTTCCACTTTTAATTGTGTCAACGAGGGCCTCTTCAAATCCACCACCGGCTGGTTTCTGTTGAGGTTGCGCTTGTTGTTGTGTAGGCTGCTCTTTCTTTTCATCACCTTTATAGAATTTAACTAATCTTATAAAGTGATCCGTAAAGTGCTCTTCGACAAAATCGATCATTTCATGAAGAGGAATATCCAATTCGGCCGTAATTTTAGCGACTACCTGAGGATTAATCTCAGTTGTCTTCATCGAAAGAAAGCGAGAAACAGTAGAAACACCAAGACCAGTTGATTCAGCGAGATCTTTTTGTGTCATCGGCCCTCTAACCTGCATGTACTTCCTAATAATTCCTAAATAATCGTCTAATTTCTCTTTGTTAAATTCAGACATATACTTCTCCTTGCATATTGAAACACCTGCAACTAGCTGATATTTCGTTCAGGTGCAATTGCGGCCTGAAATTTTATGCCTCAAAAGTCCCTAATATCATTATCGGTTTTAATTTTTATTTCTTGATGCAATTTTATTGCTTGACGCAACTAGTCAAGAATGGTTATTATTGCAGTGTGGATGAACTAATCCACAAATTAAGCAAGGCTTGGGGGGATCACATGGCCACTTTAACAAACTTCATTATGACTGAGACATTATCTGACTTCACAAATGGACAGTATGAAGTAATTGAAAAAGAGCTAGTAAGATCAAGTGATTTAAGTAACTTAACCATATCTGGTTCTCTCTTCTCTCAAACCACTTTCATCGCTGTAAACTTCAAGTCTTGCATTTTCTTTGGCTCGAAGATGAAAGAGTGTAAATTTATCAATTGTTCGTTTGAAAATTGCAGCTTCGAATTTTCACATATTGAAGCTTGCAATTTTGATGGATGCAAGATCGTTGGGAATACATGGAAGTATTCCACTTTAAAGAATTCAATCATTGAAGATTGTGAACTGGATCTTGAAGTATATAAGGTTATCAAAGATGGTGACCAGAATAAAATTGATATTTACGAGGAAACTCAAGATATCGAAGAAATTAAGGAAGAAGTTGAAGAAGTTCTAAGTTTTGAAGCAGCATTGATTGCTTCACCTAACCAATGGGGAACTAGCTTACTAAACTTTATTAAATCTGCAGCTTAAATTTGAAACACCTGGCAATCGTGTTTACGTCACCAGTCTCAAGGATAATACGGCCAGATACAAATCTTTATTAGAGACGATATATCATACCTAGTCTTCTTCTACTGGATGTAGATAAGCAGGAAATCTCGCAACTGATACTTGCTCTCGGGCCAGCTCTCTCAAGGGTGTTGGCCTTCTTTTTTACATTTTACGATAGAAACAACCAATCGATTCTTTATTTCTCATGGACGACTTAACTATCATCGTTGAAACTTCAATAGCATTTCTTAAACCAATTAAGCTGTCATCAAGTTTACAGCTTCGATAGAAGCGAGAAACTTCATCATTGATTTCATTAAACATTGCTAGTGCTCGTTTAAGACGATTTGTTGTTCTTGAAAGACCAACATAGTTCCACATTGTAAGCTTTAGAGTCATCCAGTCTTGCTGAACAAGGGCCTTATCAATTGAAGCGTACTCTTCTTGCCAATTCTTAATTTGCAGATGCGAATAAAGAGTTTCCTCTCCAATATTTTCTGAAATATCAATAGCCGCAAGATAACCCCAAGTTAAACCTTCAAGAAGTGAAGTTGAAGCAAGTCGGTTTGCGCCATGAAGTCCTGAACAAGACACTTCACCTACAGCGTAGAGATTCTTAATTGAGGTTTGTCCCTTCATATCAATCTTAACACCACCACAAGTATAGTGAGCAGCAGGAACAACAGGAATAGGCTCCTTTGTCATGTCCACACCGTGTTCTAGACAGTGCTTGTAGATCGTTGGAAAGCGCTCTTTAATCCACTCTCCATCTTTATGTGAAATATCGAGATAAACACACTCGTGTCTCGTCTCAATAGTTTCTTCCATTATTGAACGAGCAACAACATCACGTGGAGCAAGTTCCATCTCTGGATGGTATTTGCCCATAAATCTTTCACCATTACAGTTAACAAGAACTCCACCTTCTCCGCGCACAGCTTCTGAAACTAAGAAGCGTCCATGTGAAGATGAATCATAGAATGTTGTTGGATGAAATTGAATAAATTCCATATCAATAATATCTGCACCAGCTCTCTTTGCCATTGCAATCCCATCACCACGACTTGCTCCAGAGTTTGAATGATGAAGATAAAGTGCACCGACTCCACCTGTGGCCAGAACTGTCTTCTTTGCCATGGCCTTAACAACATTACCCTTTTCTTGATTTAATAGATAAGCACCAAGAATTTTTCTTTCCTCATAACGCTGAGAAATTGAAATACCATGATGGGAAGCTGTAATTAAATCAATTGCAGTATGTGCTTCTAAGAAGTGTACTGTTGGATAGCGTTTTTGATCTTTTAGTAAATTTAAAAGACTAATTTGAATTTCCTTACCAGTGTAATCACCACGATAAAGAATTCTCTCAATTGAGTGGGCGGCTTCTTTTGTATATTTTAATGAGTTATTCTCATCTCTTTCAAAATTAGCATTTGCTTTCTCTAATAAGAGTTCATCAATCGCTAACTTTCCAAAATTTCTTAATGTTTCAATCGCTTGCGGATTAGAAGTATTAGAAGATGCTACTTGAATATCTTTTCCTAGAGCATCATCACTTGCATTTGGATAAATGATTCCGCCTTGTGCCCAGTATGTATTCGATACCTGAGGATCCTTTGCACGAGTCACAATTCCTACTTTTAAATTACTCTCTGCAAGCTTTGCAGCAGTAGCAAGACCTGCAATTCCACAACCTAAAATAAGAACATCGAAGTCGTAACTATTCACTTCTCTAACCTCTCGCGTACTTTAGCGATAAATCCACAGCAGGAGCATCGTAAGTAAGAGCGCCTATACTGATAGCGTCGACACCTTTTATCAGATAGCTTTCTAATGTATTTAAACGAACACCACCAGAAACTTCAAAAGTAACACCTTCTGGCTTCTCTTTTACAGCTTCTTTAATCTCTTCAGGAGAGAAGTTATCAAGCATGATATGTCTTACACCTTCACCTAGTGCAATCTGTAGTTCATTAAGATCATGAATCTCAACTTCGATTGGCGTATAAAATGAGTTCTTAGATTTGAAAAAATCAATCGCCTCTTTTACACCACCAAAGAATGACTTGTGATTATCTTTAACCATCCACATATCACTTTGACCGAAGCGGTGGTTATATCCTCCACCAGTTACTACTGCGTACTTCTCAAGTGCACGGTATCCAGGAAGAGTCTTTCTTGTATCGAGAATTCTTACGCCACTATCATGTGCAAGAGTTGTAAATTTATTTGTGTATGTTGCAATTGAAGATGCTCTTTGAATTAAGTTAAGAGCAATTCGCTCTCCTGTTAGAGCAATTGAGAAAGGAAGTTTAAATTCAATTTCGGCCATTTCATCCTTTGTGAATTTTTGACCTTCAAACTTTTTAAAGTTTTCATAATTTAAATTAGCACCTAGGTAGTTAAAGGCTTCAATAAAATAAGGCAGGCCACAAAGAACCATATCATCCTTAATCTTTAACTTACATTGAACTTCATCATTTGGAAGTGATTGAATATAGTTCAGGTTACGACTTAGATCATCCTCTTTGAAATAGATCTCTATCGAATCTTGTAGTGCTTTATTTACTAATAAATTCATTTCTTTCTTACTCCGTTTAGATGTTTTTTCTACCATTTTCAAATGAGAAAAAAAACTCCCGAAACCCCCAAAAATCCTGATAATTGCTCAATTTTGACTTATATAGCTGCAATGCGTTTCAATATTATCTTTCTCTTTGCATTTCTACTCATTAATCCACTTTTCTCAAAAGATGACAACAAGCAATATAATCGTCCCCCAAAAATAAAGCTTCCAATTAAAACGAAGGCAGCTTTTCACAAAAAGTCTGAGTTTTACTTCTACCGTTCAGTTTTAACAGGACAAAAATGGGGACTAGATAAAGAATTCAGAAGAAAGCTATCTCACCTAAATTTGCTTCATCTCATGACTCCCTCAGGACTCCACTTAAGCTCCCTCTTTCTCATTTTCTATCTACTAAGAAGAAAGTATCCAAAGGTATCCAATTTTATTGAACTTGTCCTATGCTTAGGATTCTACTTCTTTCTTCCAGGTTATTATTCATTCAGACGAGTGGCACTAATTCGAAGCTTCTTTATTTTAAATAAGATGAGAGAAACAAACTATTCTAAGTTACAAATTTTTATCTTCTTTCTTGTAACGGATTTCTTTTTTGGAACTTATCGATTCTCTCCACTATCATTTTACTTAAGTACACTATTTCTTGCTCTCATCTTTTCAATTAAAGAGTTTCGTCTTTATAAAATGTATCTACTCTTCTTTGTGGCCCAACTTTTTATAGCTCATAAATTTACGGGTATAATCTATCCAGCAACAATCGTTCTCTCACCGTTACTAACAAGTATTTTCACACTCATTTATCCTATTCTCTTTCTTAATTTATTCTTTATTGATTATTTTAATTACGCACAATGGTTCATTTCAGCATATACGGGATTAATAGAGATAAGTTACGATTTAGCGCAAGCACTAGGCTTTATTCATGTAAATTTTCTCATTTTAATTGGAGTAATTATTTACTCTCAAAGAACAAAGAAGCATGCCTTAGCACTAGTAACAATTGGCCTAATTGCGAACTTCCCAAGAGATAGTCTCGCGATTCTTTTGAGCGAGATAGGCATTGGCCTGTGAAAAAGGCTTAGAGCCAAAGAAACCACGATATGAAGATAATGGTGATGGATGAACTGTCTTAATTACTAAGTGTTTTGATTCATCAATATTCTTTCCCTTCTTTTGAGCAGGAGAGCCCCACAGAATAAAGACAACATTTTCACAGTGATCATTTACGACTTCGATAATCTTTGCTGTAAACTTCTCCCAACCTTTCTTTTGGTGAGAGCCTGCTTGTGCCTTACGGACACTAAGACAATTGTTAAGAAGTAGAACTCCTTCTTTTGCCCAGTCTTCTAGAAAGCCATGCTGGGGAATTTCAATTCCTAGATCTTCATTTAATTCTTTATAGATATTTCTAAGAGAAGGTGGAATTTTAACTCCCTTCTTTACAGAAAAACTTAGCCCGTGGGCCTGTCCTTCACCGTGATATGGGTCTTGCCCAAGAATCACAACTTTTACCTTATCGAGTGGAGTAAGATTGAGAGCTGCAAAGAATTCATCCTGGGAAGGATAAACGTCACCCTCTTCTGAATCTAAGAATTCAGCGAGCTCTACCATATAATCTTTTTGGAATTCGTTTTCTAAGTGAGAAAGCCAGCTCTTATCATTTAAATAATTAATCATAAGAGCTGGCCTCGGTATTAGTAATTTAAAAGTTTGTTAAGTTGTTCGTATACGTCTGCAACTTGTGGAAGAATGAAATCCTCTGAAGTTGGGCAGTATGCAACGTGAGAGTCTTTTGCAGCAACACGAAGGATTGGAGCATCAAGGGCCTCAAAACATTCTTCGTTAACACATGCAGCGATCTCACCAGCAAAACCAGAAGTCTTAGTTTCTTCGTGACAAATAAGAAGACGATTTGTTTTCTCAAGTGACTTCTTAATTGCATCCATATCAAATGGAGCAAGAGTTCTAAGGTCGATAACTTCAACAGTCTTACCTGTTTCCGCTTCGATTTTCTTAGCAGCATCAATTGATTTTTGAACTAGAGCTCCCCAAGCAACTACAGTTGCATCAGCACCTTGTTTTGCGATACGAGCTTTTCCAAATGGAATCATATACTCTTCACCTGGATCTGCAGTACGGTTATAACCTTGGTAGTAAAGGTGCTTGTGCTCTAGGAACATAACAGGATCATCTGATCTAATTGCAGTTCTTAAAAGCCCAGCTGCGTCCGCCGCATTTGAAGGGAAGACAACTCTAATACCTGGAACGTGAGTAAATAGTGACTCTCCACATTGTGAGTGATAAATCGATCCACCTCTTAGGTATCCACCGATTGGAACACGTACAACCATTGGACACTTGAAGTCTCCACCTGAACGGTAGCGAGTCGTCGCCATCTCATTCTTAAGTTGCATATATGCAGTCCAGATATAGTCAAAGAATTGAATCTCAACAACTGGCTTAAGTCCTCTCATCGCCATACCGATTGCACGACCGATGATATTTGCCTCAGCTAGTGGTGAGTTAAACACTTGTCCTTCTAAAGATGCTCTTTGAACACCTGAAGAAACTTTAAAAACACCACCCTTACCTTTAAGGTCTGGGTTATTAAGTCTTTCAAGATCAGAGAAGTCTGCAACGTCTTCACCAAACATTCTTAGTAATGGGTTCTTAGAGAACTCAGAACGTAGAACAGCATTGATAGCTGACGCCATTGGAACATCATCTTTTCCTTCAAAAGTACCTTGAGTTTCAAAGTCTGAAGAAGTTGGATCAATATCGTGTGAGTATAAGTGATCAAGTGAAGTTTCTGGCGCTGGCCATTCAGTATCAACTGCTTCTTTCATTGCACGTCTAACTTCTAGAGAAACTTCTTCAAGAAGATCATTAACTTCTTTCTCAGTCATCACACCAAGTGCGATAAGAGTTTTTGGATATGAGTTAAATACATCAACTTGTTTTTCCTGCGCTAACTCGTCTTTCGTACGATACATTGATTGATCATCAGAAAGAGAGTGAGAGTATGGACGAGTTACATGAGAATGAAGAAGAACTGGCCCCTTCCCTTCTCTAATATGTTTAGCTGCTTTTTCAGCTGCTTTGTATGATTCAATTGGACAATTACCATCACATTCAATGATTTTTAAACCTGGGAATTCATCAAGTGCTTTTGAAATTGATCCACCTGGTGTTTGCATTGAAGTAATTGTTGAAATGGCATAACCATTATCTTCAACGTGGAAAAGAACTGGAAGCTTATTAGCACAAGCAGTTGTAAGTCCTTCCCAGAACTCACCTTGAGCAATTGTTCCATCACCACATGAAGTATAAACAACTTCAGCATCTTCAACTAAGAATTTTGAAGTATCAAATTTGTGTTTTTCTTTTAGGTCCTTAAGTGCAAGTCCTGCTTCAGCAACACCACATGCTTGAAGGAACTGAGTTCCAGTACATGAAGACTTTTGAACGATATTTAGTTTTACGTTACCCCAGTGAGCAGGCATCTGACGCCCGTGAGTTGCCGTGTCTCCGATATTTCCGTTAGCTTGGCAAAGCATTTCATATGGAGTTACACCAAGACCAGTACAAAGTGCTCTATCACGGTAGTATGGGATAAACCAGTCATGCGCAGGCTTTAGAACTTTTGCAAGAGCAGATAAAACACCTTCGTGTCCTGCACCAGAAATTTGAAAGAACGCAGTCGACTGCTTCTTCATTGTGATCTCTGCATCGTCTAGTTTTCTTGAAACGAAAACGTTACGAAGCATCCAAATAAGATCTTCTTTCGAAAGATTGTATTTTTTAATAATCTCTTTTTTCTTATCTAAGTTGGTAGAACCCACATTTGATCCTTTTGCAGTTTTATCAAGCATTTAACGCCCCTTTTTAAGTGGAGCTAGATTACCAATTTTAGTGCAAAAGGTGCACATGCTGTGCATTAAATTTTAAAATAATATTTGACGGATTTCAGCTATTTAGAGGTATTTGGCTAGAAGCCACTAGAAATTCCTAGAACATATCGACGATCGACCTTACCTCTGAAGTCAGAATCTGTTGTATCAACAGCATAAGTTGAGAGATCGAACTCCATTTTCTTAGTGCGAATACCAATTCCACCAGAACCGAAGCCATCGCCGTAGCCCATTCTCAAGAAGAAGATACGACGTAGATCAAACTCAAGACCAAGCCCAAGCTTTCTTTTGAAGTCCACTGTATCATGAGCATTTAAAAAATCTTTATAATCTACTTCTAAGTGAACGCGTACAGTTCTACCAAGTTGTGGCGTAATAGAAAGTCCAAGGTCATAACTTTGTTTAACTTTATCAGGGGCTCCAGCACCATTCATTTTTTTAAAACTATCACCTGTTGTATTGTGGCTAACAACAGCAAGCGTAGGGATAAAGGCCGTTGGAAGAGTTATTCTCATTCCAGTTGTTAGATATAGCATTCTTCCGCGATTATAATCATCATCCGCCAATGCTAGTGGAGTATTTGGGTCCGATTGTCCAACAGCTTCTTTACGAAATAAATAAGTAGCAGAAGCACCAAATTTAAAAATTCCTCCAAAGAGAGAAAAGTTAAAGGCTGCATATGGACCAGTATCTGTTCTTTGGGCGTATTCAAATTGGTCACCAACCTGATCACCGATAAATGTTCTTTGCTGAACTGAATACATATAACCAATCGTGAAATATCTAGTCGCAAAATTTGGCATCATTTGAAAACGGCTGTGAGCAACTGTTCCCTTGTTTTGATTAAGTAATTTTCTAGCACCTTCAAGTGATAGGGCCTCAAATAAATCACCAGCATTACCAGTTACATCTCCACCAAAAAGCGTTTCCATCCAACCTTTATTCGTCTCAAATTGGAAGTTAGAAAGATGGAAATGACGGCCTCGATAAGTACCTAGTCCGGCAGGGTTATAGAATGCCGCTGAAGCATCATCGACTTTACCAATAAAGGCATTTCCCATGGCAAGTGCACGGGAAGACGTAATGAGTTCTGGAAAAACTGCATCCTCAAACTGTATTGCAAAAATACTTGAGTGAATTAATAGGCAAAATAAAATCAACTTCTTCACAGGCTAATTTTACCTTAAGAAGCGACTGATTTTAACTCGTGGCACAAAGTGCCTCTAGACATAAAAAAGGCCCGTAAAAACGGGCCCTTATATCGTAAAATCTTGATTGAGATTAACGCTTTTTTCTACCTGGGAATCTATGTCCAACGTGACCTAGGAATTTCCCTTGGATATTCTTGATTGATTCAATTCTAGACTCAGCAAGGATATCTGTCGCTTGGTAAACTGGAATATCTTGTTCTTCAGAAATATTGAAAACTTCTAGAGTTGTATCATAGATTGAATCAACCATTCTGATTGCTTTATCTTCTGACCAACCTTCAAATTCGATTGAAACGTTCATAACACCACCAGCATTGATTAGATAATCTGGAGCGTATAGAACACCTCTTTCCTTAAGAATTTTACCGTGACGGTTTTCTGCAAGTTGGTTATTTGCAGCACCAGCTACGATTTTACACTGTAGACGATCGATTGTGTCATCGTTGATTGTTGCACCAAGTGCACATGGAGCATAGATATCCATTTTAACGTCATAGATTTCATCGATCCCAACAACTTTTGCATTTGGAACTTTTTCCTTGAAAAGCTCAAGGTTCTTTTCATTGATATCACATACGTAAACTTCTGCACCTTCATTGTATAGGTACTCACCAAGGTAGCGTCCAACAGAACCTGCACCTTGAAGTGCTACTACTTTACCTTTTGGTGAACGGTTTCCATAAACTTTCATACATGCTGCTTCAATACCTCTGAAAACACCACGTGCTGTCCATGGAGATGGGTTACCTGAACCACCGTGGATTTCAGCAACACCAGCTACGTTATTAGTTTCAGTAAATACGTGCTCAATATCATCAACACTAATATTTACGTCTTCTGCAGTAATATAACGACCGTTTAATGACTCCATAAAACGTCCGTAAGAACGGAATAGAGCTTCTGACTTATCTTTTTCTGGATCACCGATGATAACAGCTTTACCACCACCAAGGTTTAATCCAGCAACAGCATTCTTATATGTCATACCTCTCGAAAGTCTTAGAACATCGTTAAGTGCTTCTTCTTCTGATTCATATGGCCACATTCTTGTTCCACCTAAAGCTGGTCCAAGTACAGTGTTGTGAATCGCTACGATTGCCTTAAGGTTACAACTTGGATCACTAAAAAAGATAACTTCTTCGTGTCCGTCTTTGTATAATCTCTCAAAACTAGGCATTGTTTTTTCTCCTTAGAAAGTTTGCAATAATTACCTGAATTTACGCAGGAATTAATGATGCTAAAATAGTGCTATTAGAGCTGAAAAGAACAATAAACTTTCAAGGATGAAAACTGTATGCACAGAGTGTCACTAATTGGAAATGATGAGCAAGTAACTGAATTTACAATCGAAGAAGGTCAGACAATTTTTGACGCAATACAGGATCAAGGTCTCACCCTACCCCATGGATGTCTAAGTGGGTCATGCGGCTCATGTCGTATTCAAATTATAGAAGGTAGTTGCAATCTACAAAAGCCAGGAATTATCGAAGAAAATACAATTGAGGCCATCGCTCCCGAGCACACTGAAGTTGCAGAAGGTAATATCCGTCTAGCTTGTCGTGCAAAAGTCACAGGTGATATTAAAATTTCGATTCTAAAATAAGTTGAAGAATTGCACGAAAGTGTTGCTTGCGATCAAATCTCCAAGATTCATTTTCACCTTTTAGAAAGTCCATATTTTTTTGATCTAGCACTGTTGTTAAGTGATCCACGTCGTTAATGATTACATGGCGATAAGGTTTTAGTAATGAAGATCTTAAATCAACCATTCCATCGTTGCGCCCAACTCTTTCAAAAATAAAGTTACGACTAATCTCTAGTGATGTCTCTCTTCCTTCTTGCTCGTTGATGAATGTAATAAATTGAAGAAGGTTAATATTTTCAAGTGCCGCTTCAATTTTAGCAGCATTGGCCTGCATATAATCAGAACGAATTTTTGTTCCAACTGATTCCATTCCGCTAACATCACCACCAAGCAGCGCAAATAGCCACCCCATAACAGTTTTCTTAAACGAGCTCTGAATAAAATAATCCGCTAAGACCGAACCATGATAAGGCGATTGCATTGAAACCCAACCAATAACTCTTTTAGAAACCTGCGGATTATTAATAAGTACATCCAAGAACTCGAGTCCACCTTTAGAATGACTGACGACGAGTATTGGGCCATTTATCTTATCAATCTCATTTTTTATAAATTTTGAATTCTTACTAACTGGATCTTCTGACTCAACGACTATTCTTTTGAATTTTACTTTATGTTCTTTTAATAGATCCATATAGTCGCGAAAGTAATCACCTGTAAAATACGAAAGATTCACGATCTGACCTGAACCCTCTATTGCTGATTGCGAGAGAATTCCAGGAAGGAAAACAACAGTTAGATTTGAAAGATTCTTTAGTTCGGCTTCTGTTAAGCCTTGTTTTGATTGATAAAGACTTCGGTATTGAGTTGTCTTATTTTGTGCCCTGACTACTACTGTAGTCAGGACAATTAATATAATTAAGCTAAACCTTGTGAAGTTAATAACGCTGCCCTTTTCTTTCTTCTGATTTTGGCGTTGATATCATCAAGTGAGTCAACGGCCATATCCCAAGCTGTGTAGATTTGCTTCTTACGGTTGGCCCTTAAATCACCTGCAACATAAAAGTTTTCAATATTTGTTTCACCTTTATCATTAGCTAGAACATAGCCTCTACCGTCAATTTCAGCACCAATAGCTTTGGCAAGTTCATTATAAACGATAGTTCCAAGCGAAACAAAAGAAAAGGCAGACTCTAGCGTTCTTCCGCTAGCAAACTTATAACCCTCGATTATTCCGCTCTTGCGATCACCAAGAATATCAACAATGGCTTCAGTGAACACTTCAATCTTATAGGCTTTGATTAATTTTTGAGTCTCTTCATCAAATTGTGGAGTCTCACCATTTGTTAAGATCGACATTGAAGGCGTGTTGTAGCGTTCTTTAAGCATCACTGCAACCCAGGCTGCTCCAGAAGTGTGACCAATAATTGAAGTATGCTTGTCATAAACATGGTGGCCATCACAACGCAGGCAATAGTCAACAGTTTGAGCGTTTGCAAAAGGTAGAATTGGTTTGATGCTATCATTAAAATGAGGCTGAACATCCATAATTCCAGTACAAAGCACAACATACTCTGCTTGATACTTTTCACCTGCACTATCGATTAACTCAAAACTTCCGTCACTTAACTTTGTTACTTCAGTAACACCCTTTCCCTTAACGAAAGTCAGATTATCTTTAAATTCAGATTGTTCAATCCACTCAAGAGTTTCTTTGTTAGGCTCTTCAATACCTTTTTTATATTTATGAGTACCAGGCATATTTTCAACTTTATATACCCATTTCTCACGAGAACGTTTCTTATCCTTAGGTGTTCCAGGAAAAAGAACAACTGAATCATTATTTAAAACACCGCGTAGTGTGGCCATCATTCCGGCCGCGCCACCACCGATTACTGCAATTTGATATTTATTAGACATAACTACTCCATGACTAGTTCATATTTAGTATAGTCTATCAGAAAGAGGGAATCTAATAGATTCCCTCTATGTAAGCTTTAGCTAAATTTATTTTAATTTGGATTATTTAACAGGAATTTCTAAGAGATCGTCAGTATTCTCAGTGGCCTCTTTGGCCTCTTTCTTAGAGAAGAAGTGCTTCTCCCCATCAACATCTTTAATCTTAACTTGCTTGATTTCATAGTCAAAGACTTCAGTTAATTCAAAGCTATAGCCTTCCCAGATAATAATCTGACCTGCTTCAGGAAAGTTATTCCCAAGCATATCAAGTAAAAAGCCAGCAAGAGTCGAATAATTATCATTAAGTGGTATCTTAATATCGTAATCGTGATCAAGATCTCTTAGATTAGTTGCACCATCGATATCAACACCTTCAATAAGATCACTCTCTTGATAGTCCTTTGTAATTTCATCAATATCATCATCGTGTTCATCTTGAATCTCGCCAAGAATCTCCTCGATAATATCCTCTAGTGTAATGATACCAACAATTAAACCGTTCTCATCTTTTACCAGGGCCATGTGAACTTTCTTACGGTTCATATGGTCGAAAACCGCTTGAATTTTCATGTGCTCATAAACAAAGAATGGGTCTCTTAAGTGGTTAACTAGAGTAAAGTTGTCACGTTCAGACCTCTTTAAAAAAGCAAGCTCTTTGACGTGAAGGAAACCTTCTATATTATCAATCTCACCATCAACAACTGGATAACGTGAGTGAATTGATTCTTCAATTTCACTAATTACATCTTTATATGAGCTATTAACTTGAATACTCTTGATTTCCTTACGAGGAATCATAATGTCTTTTACTTTAATCTTTGGAAATTCAAGAATTGAGTTAAAAAGATCAATTTGCTTATGATCAATCGTATTTTCTTTCTCTGCTTTTTGAATCATAAACTCAAGGTCATCCTTCGTTACAATTCTTCCTGTTAGCTGAGCATTCTCACCAAGAACAGTGTGGATAAGCCAAACCATAATTTTAATAACAGGATAAAGTAGATAATAGAAAATTTGTAGAACACGGATAACAAAAAGAGATAAGCTTTCAGCGTGCGTTCGTGCAAATGTCTTTGGAATAATTTCACCAAAAATTAGAATGACAAAAGTTGTCGCCCCGACTGCAATACCAATGGCATCATCCGCAAATAAACGGGTGGCAAGAACTGTCGTTAATGATGAGGCAAAAATATTGACGACGTTATTTCCAACGAGAATTGTCGTTAGAATCTCACTTGGGCGATCAATCATAAATGCAATTGCTCTTCCCTTTGCACCACCTTCTTGAATAAGCTGGCTAGCACGATCGTGAGGAATCGAAAGTAGGACCGCTTCTGAACCAGAAAAGAAACCTGAGCCAATAAAGCAGATTATTAATAGGACAATCTCAAGGCTGCTTACATCAGTCATTGCCTTGTCCTTGTTTAGTAAATTTCGTTGAGATTTTTTTTAAGAAGTAACAACAATAAAGCGGAGGTTCTATAAGGAGTTTCCTTGTTACGGGTAGGAATCTATATTGAGCTACCCCTTCGTTTAGATATAAATATTTTATCAGTAATTCTGATATGATTCAATACATCATAAACCAACAAATTTCAAGGATTTGAGCTACAAACCCTAGTGATGATCGAGTTGTTCGCCCTTGAAGTCATGATCCGAGTAAACAATACGATCATTCATTTCATGGTTAAAATCATATATCTCATTGATATTACTGACCTTCCTGAAGATTGTATGACACTTATAACAAATAACAACAGGAGGAAGTCTCTTAAATAGTGCAAAATCAAATACATATAAAATAATAAAAGGTGCCACAGAATATGGGGCATATTGAGTTGTTGCCACATATAAAGTCGCTAAGGCAGCAATTACAAAGAGCATTACCCCAATTTTTCGATTAAAGTCTTTTTGTTTGTAAAAATCCTTTCTTTCGCAACATGGGCAATCCTTAAGAATACCCTGTTCGTGCTCTTCATTCATCTTCACAGGAGCTTTGGTATGACAAATTTGACACTCAACTTCTGTCACCTCTTTATTAGGGTGAAAAGAAACAGCTGAACCACATTCTTCACAAGTTAAAGTAATTTCCATCATAGTAGTAACCCATATGTATAAAATAAATAAATCGCAATCATTTCACCAATAAAGACAAAGATTGTCATGGCATAGAAAATCCCTGTCGCACTTTGAATACTTCGCATACTAACAAGCTTCCACCCAAAGACGCTCATTCCAAAAATAACCAAGTATCCCCAAACATCACGCATGATAACCATTAGCCAATTGAAAGCATAACCGCCACCAAGTTCAGTTCCAGTAACTAAGTAAGGCCCAAGTTTAGTATGCTCAAATCCAGACCAAACAAGCTTAACAGCAAGTAGTAGCCACATAGCGAGGGTAGCCTTTTTAAGAGGAACTTCCGAAAGCTTTGGTGTAACAAGATACCAGTGACCTAAGATCATGGCATAAGTAATAGCACCAAGATAGTAAACAGAAGAGCCAATATATAGGTAATTCACTAAGTTCTTATCTTGAAAAAGATAGAGAGCGTAAAAGCCAATTAAAGTTGGGATCGCATATAAAATCCAAAGAGCAGTATTCTTCTCATCATAGTGATTATGCAACTGATGATGAAAAAGGATGCATATTGTACTGATATAAAGAAGGATTGCTTCTAAGTCTGTAGCACTATTTCCAGTTACAATATGAGCAATGGCCGCAAAGAATAAACTCACAAGACAAGTCGTTGATAAAAGCTTTTGAAAGCCTCCACCTGTCATTTTAGAATTTGCTACTGGTGCGAAAGTAAAAACTCCAAAGCCCAGGGCCAAGAAGAAGTACTTTGCCATTTCAAATGTATTACTCATTCAAATTACTCTCTCGTATAAAATGCTCAACTAAGCGCATGATAATGATTTTATTTGCTGCTGGAATATTAAGGTTTTCTACAACATTTTGAGCGTTTTCAAAAGGTATCTTTTGACTGATCAGACTCATTTCTTTTGTATATTCAGTAACATAGACATATAAGAAAACACTTCGGTCTGAATATTCATGTTTGAGCTGAGTGAAGAGATTAATTTTATTTAATCCAAAACCAACTTCTTCCATAAACTCACGACGAGCGGCTTCTTTAACACTCTCGCTAGACTCGACCTTTCCCCCTGGGAATTCAATCATGCCATCGAGTGGGCCATCTTCTTTTCTAACTTGTCCCCAAAGAACAAGCCCATCACTTTCAAGTGAATATGGGATTACAATTGCGATTTCCATAAATAAACTTTTACCCTAAAAATTTTGAAATGTTAAAAAAGCAACGTAGCTTTTTGCGCCTTTATTGTTTATAAACCAAGGGTGAGTACATTACCCTTTAAACAAAATTCAATCATATTCGCTCCGATGGAAGGTGTGACGGATGGCCCATATCGTGAGGTCATTCAAAGAATATTTGGCGACTGGGATTATTACTATACTGATTTTTATCGAATACCATCTGTTGGTAATGTTCACGCAAAAACATTAATCAAACACTTTGGTGAGCCTTATCTACAAAAAAAGGCCCATACTAATCAAACGGCTTACCAATTTCTCACTTCTGAAATTGCACAAACTGAGCAGGCCATCTCACTTATCAGCGAAATGAACTATCACCATATCGATTTGAATCTTGGCTGTCCTTCAAAAAAGGTGAATTCAAATAAAGGTGGTGCCTATCTTTTGTCTGACCTCAAGGCCCTTGAAAAAATTATTAAGCAAATTAGAGAAGGTTTTAAAAATACTTTTACAGTTAAAATTAGAATTGGATATCGCGATGATAGTCTCTATCTTGATCTCTTAAAACTTTTTGAAGATTGTGGCGTTGATGGAATCACAATTCATGCTCGTACAAGAGACCAGCTTTATAAAGGCGTAGCAGACTGGAGCTATATCGAAAAGGCCGTCAAAGTTTCCAATCTTCCCATCATTGCCAATGGAGATATTTGGACTATTGAAGATATCAATCGAATCTTCGATCAATGTAATCCATATGCTGTCATGTGTGGTCGAAGCGCACTTAAGACACCATGGCTTGCTTCAATCTATAAAGAGTATCAAGGCAATTTAGATTTCATCAGTGACGAATTTCTATTAAAGGTACGCGCTCAAAATCTAGACCTCTACTTTTATGAGTTAGAAAAAGAATATCGAAAGTATGGTTTTGTCGATTCAACTATTCTTAAAAGATTTAAGGCATTTTGCCGCTATCTATTTGATGACTATGAAAATTTTGAAACTATTCGTGGCCGTTTTCTTCGTGCTCAGAACATTCATGAGTTTCGTGCTCATCTAGATCAATTTGTGGCGAGTTATTCTTAATAAAGAAATAAAATGTGATTTCAAAAAGAAGCACACCAACGACGTAAACAATTCGCGCTTGAGTTGAAATCCCAACAAGACCAACTAGCAAGAAAAATAAGAAACCTGGTAGATGTCTAAGGACGACATTCCCCCAAGTGTTATCAGGAATACGGTCTTCTAAGATCGTATAAAAGTTCATAACCGCATTGGCAAAGTTGAAGCGACTTGTACGTCCTTCAAAGTATTCGTCACGGTTTGGATGGCAGTAAAGACCTGCAAATGAAATGGCCGTAAAGAAACATATATATTCTTCAGTTGAAAAACTAAAAATAGCGGATGCAATAAAGAAAATTATCAATGCCGGAAGAAAATATAAATAATAACGAATCCCAATTTTCATCTCATCTCCAGAAGTTCCAAAAAAGAAAGGCACCATATCGGTGCCTTACTTATATTATAAATGGAAGTTATTTTACTTAGCAACTCCAACTGCTTTTGTCTCACGAACAACTGTAATTTTAATTGTTCCAGGGTAAGACATTTGCTCCTCGATTTGCTTAGCAATATTACGAGATAGCATAACAGTTTCCTCATCCGTAACCTTGTCATTTTCAACAAAGACACGAACTTCACGTCCACCTGAGATTGCGTAAGACTTGCTAACACCTTCAAAAGAATTAACAATTTCTTCAATATCAGTAAGACGAGATACATAAGACTCAGTAAGTGCTTTACGAGCACCTGGTCTTGCTCCAGAAATCGCATCTGCTGCTGCTACAATGTGAGCAAGAATTGATTCTGGTTTTTCGTCATCGTGGTGAGCACGGATTGCGTGAACAACGTCCGCAGACTCTCCATACTTTCTAGCGAAGTCAGCACCGATAACAGCATGTGAACCTTCAGCAGATGCATCAAGTACTTTACCGATATCGTGTAGTAGACCTGCACGGCGAGCTTGTTTAATATTCAGCCCCATCTCAGCTGCCATTGAACCACAGATAAACGCTGCTTCAATTGCATGCTGGTATTGGTTTTGAGTATATGAAGTTCTAAAGTTTAGAGCACCAACAAGCTTAAGGATTTCAGGGTGGATACCATGAACACCAATCTCCATTTGTGCTTTTTCACCTAGAGAAAGAAGCTTCTTCTCAAATTCAGCTTTTGATTTATCGTGGAATTCTTCAATCTTTGCAGGGTGAATACGACCGTCAGCAATTAGCTTCTCAATTGTATCTTTAGCAATCTCACGTCTAACAACGTTGAATGAAGAGATAACAACAATTTCAGGAGTATCATCGATAATTAAGTCAACACCACAGATTTGCTCAAATGCACGGATGTTACGACCTTCACGACCAATTAGTCGACCTTTAACATCATCAGATGGTAGGTCTACAGTTGAGATCGTCTTTTCACCAACGTGCTCACCTGCGTATCTTTGAATTGCAATTCCAACAATTCTCTTCGCACGAGTTTCAGCTTCTTCTTTAGCTTCTTCTTCCATACGAGTGATCATTTTAGAAAAATCTACTTGAGCTTCTTCTTTCATCGTATCAAGTAGTTCATCTTTTGCTTGCTCTTTTGTCATAGCAGCAACTTCAGATAATTTAGTTGCATACTCTTCTTGGCGAACAACAAATTTTTCTTTTTCTTTAAGAGCATCAAGCTCTTTTTCTTTTACGTCTTCTTCACGCTTCTCGACTTTCTTAGTCTTCTCATCAAGTTCATCCATTTTCGATTCAAGCTTTGCTTGTCTCTTATTTAGATCTTTTTCCTGATCGTTAAGTTCGCGCTTCACACGCTCGGCATACTTGTCAGCTTCCTTCTTTTCTTCTTGAGCTGCCTCTTTTGCCTCTTTTCTTGCTTTATAGCTAATGTCTTTTGCCTGTGCCTTGGCCTTTTCAATTATTTCGTCACCCTTCGCTTCTCTTTCAAGCACTTCTTTTTTAGCTTGAAGATTACGGATAACAAAACCAACTGCTAGTCCAACGACAAGGAAAAGAAGTGAAGCTAAGATTAAATCCATACTCATTTCTCTCTCCTATTTATTAACTTTAATCACTTCCCGATCAGTTACGATAAAATCCATTGCTTGATCATGTTCCTCAAAGACAACTTCATCACTTAACTGTTGATTAAAGCAAACTCCTATTTTTATAACTTTCTTCTTATCAATATTAATCAATCTATTAAGGTAAATGTCGTAATAACCTTTACCTCTTCCCAAACGATGGCCTTCATTATCAAAGGCAACCCCTGGAACTAAAATAACTTCAGGAAAAATTATTGAATCACTATCTCTAGGAACTCTAAATTCTTTTCCAAAAGCTTGAACTTTTTCAAGTTCATTTATTGGTGTATTTCGAAAACACATCTGTGTTGATTCTTCACCAAACGAAGGGAAACTAAGTATTGCTTTCGCCTTCAAATTTAAACAATTAACTTCACCAGGAATTGGAAAGAAAACCCCTAGGTGCTTAGGATTTAAGTTTTCGGATTTTAAAAGAGAATCGATATTGGAACAGATTTTCTCAGACAGCTGTCTTTGATCATCTAAGCTTAAATTAGCTAATATTTCTAATACCTTTTTTCGAAGCTGTTTCTTTTCAAGACTCATCTTAATGAGTTTTTGGAAGTGCTTCTTCAATCAACTTTAGTGCATTATCAGAAAGAGACTTAACTTCGTTAATCTCACTTCTGTATTCCCTTTCTAAGGATAGCTTTTCTTTTGCCAACTCAAGTGCAACTAGAGCTGCTAGTTGTGAGTTAGAAATTGAAGGCGCCTTTTGGCGAATATTGCTTGCGATTGATTCAACATACTCAACAATTTCAGTTGCTGAAACAACCTCATCTTCATTAGACTCTTTGAGTCTAAAGTTATGACCTAAAATTTGATATTCTTTTACTTCCGTACTTATATCCATAGTTATTTAATTGTAGTCCTACAAAGGATTTCAGTCAATCAATCAATTACCTACTAGTGCGTCAAGATACTCATCTAAATTAAACACACTCAGGTCTTCGACATTTTCTCCAACACCAATATAGGTAATTGGAATTTGTAGACTATCAACAATGGAAATTGCACTTCCGGCTTTTGATGAACCATCACATTTCGTAAATACCAGACCAGTTAAATCAAGTGCCTTATGAAATTCCTCTGCTTGGCGAATTGCGTTTTGACCAGTGATCGCATCAATTACTAAGAGAGTATGGTGTGGCGCATCTGCCATTAGCTTCTTTAGAACATTCTTACTCTTTGTTAACTCTTCCATCAGGTTACCTGCAGTATGAAGACGTCCCGCAGTATCAAGAATACAGTAATCAGCTTTTTCATTAATCGCTGTTTGCAGTGCATCGTATCCAACACCGCTTGGGTTGGCCCCTTCTTTTGCACGAATCATTGTCGCACCTGCTCTCTCACACCAAACTTGAAGCTGATCAACAGCTGCTGCTCTGAATGTATCGCATGCACCAACAACAACTTTTGCACCCTGCTGAGTAAGTTTTGTTGCTAATTTTCCAATTGTTGTAGTTTTACCTGCACCGTTTACACCTACGATCATAATAACCTTAGGCATTCCCGTTGCATTTCCTTTAAATTCAAAAAGATCACCTTCGTTTCTTGATTGAACGTCGGCCATTTTATTCTTTAAGAATTCTTTAATATATATTTTAAATTGAGCTTCATCGAAGTCAGCGCTCTTTGCTTTCTCTTCAAGAGATTCGATCAGCTCACTTGTTGCCTTTGGCCCAAGATCTGCACCATAAAGAAGTTCTTCAACCTCCTCAAGCGCGTCTTCATCGAGACCACCAGCACCAAATAGACTTCCAATTTTTCCCCAAACACCATTACGTGAACTACTTAAACCCTTTGTTAGTCTTTCTTTCCAAGACTTCTCAGGAACAGGAGTTGGTGCTGGTTGCGCCTTCGCTACCTCTTCAGCAACAGCAACTTCTTCGACCTCTTCAACTTCTTTAGTTTCAGAAGTAATCTCTTCTTTGACCTCTCGATCTGGAAGCTTTGATTGTGCCTTTGGCTTAAGAAGATAGAAAATACCAGTAAATCCACTGATACCTAGTGCTGAACATAGCGCGATAAATGCATACGCCATTTCAATAGTTATCGTCATATTTAGCTGGGCCTGATCTGCCCAAGACTGTAAAAGAGCAACGAGTTGCAACATAATATATTCTCCATTTTGTGTGTTTAAGAGATATGATATGTAAGCATAAAAATCAATATTTAAGGCGTAAATTGGCATGAAAATGACAAATAAGATCAAACTATTTCATCTACAACAAGCAATTCGAAACTTTTTCAATAAAGATGGTTTTATGGATGTGCTAACGCCGCCAATTGTTGAAAATCCAGGAATGGAAGTTCATATTCATCCCTTTGCAATTCACTCTGTGCATCAAAATAAAACTCATGACCTCTTTCTACATACTTCTCCAGAATTTCATATGAAGGAGCTACTTCAAGAGGGCCTAGAAAAAGTTTTTACAATGAGCTACTGCTTTCGTGATGAGCCAAATAGCTCAACTCACAGAAAACAATTCATTATGCTCGAATGGTATCGTGCCAATGAGAATTATAAAAAAATCATGGAAGATACAATAGACCTATATCGATTTTGCCACGACTACCTAAAGTCTAAAGGTGTTAGAGTTATCGAGTTAAATGACAAGATAAAGAAAGCAACTGTTCAAGAAATATTTTTAGAAGTTCTTAACATTGATATTTTAGAACTTATGGATCGCGATGAACTTTATCATTTAATTGATAAGAAATTTTCAAAAATTAGCTTATCAGGAAATAAAGATGATTACGCATGGGACGACCTCTTTTTTCTCCTTATGTATAATTATATTGAGCCTGAAATGGAAAAGTATGAATTTCTTATGCTCTATGAATTTCCTGCTCCACTTAGAGCACTCTCTACCATTAAAGAGGATGACTCAAGAGTATGTGAAAGATTTGAAGTTTACTGTCGTGGAATAGAGATTTGCAATTGCTTCAATGAGCTTACTGACTTAAATGAGCAAACTTTACGTTTTGAGAAAGATGCAGCATTAAAACAGGATCTTTATAAATACAATCTTCCTTGGCCTAAGAGATTTTTAAAGCAATTAGAAAACGGTTTACCAAGAAGTGCTGGCATAGCACTAGGAGTAGAGCGCCTTCTAATGTCCTTAACAGGAATGGAAGAAGACGCATTCTTTGATTAACTATTGTTTCTTTTGAAGTCGATTAAATAATAAGTGAGTCTTTAAGATAAATTCTGATTTTACAATATCAGGAGTCATCTTCATGGCCCAACGGTAGTGAACACCACTTTCCTTTGCCGAGCGTAACTTACTATTCCACATTGGAAATTCATTTGCTAACTCAGCAGAATAAACAGCATACCAGCGTGCAAACTCATCTTGCGAACGGGACAATAATGCATCTTGTACCTCAATTGCATTTTCAACCAAGATTCTTTTCACTGAGTAAATATTTAAAGGATCAAGTTTTTTAATATCTAAATCCTTATTCAAATATTTTTTAAATATTGTAACTGTAATTTCCTTAGCAACTCTTGAAGTTTGTTGGTTATAATTTTCTAAGCGTTGGTAGTATTGCGATAGCACAAGTGAGCGATAAACTCCTTCTCGAGTTCCCCCCTGCTCTAGAGTTGCATACCATTTTGATAACTCATCTCTATTTGCATCAAGTTCGCGCGTGGCCTTAATTAACTCATTAATAAATGATAAGTTATATTGAGACATCTGCTCTTTAGTGAAAGGTGATTTGTATTCTTTTTTAGAGTAAACACTTAGATCTTTAGCATCCTTTTTAACAATAGGAATCTCAGGAAGTTCGACTTCATCTCTTTCCCCCCAAATTTTATCGGCCAACGATGTCGATATATTCTTTTCTACAAATGGCCTTAAATCTTGCAAGAATGTTATCTGTGCAAAAGCAGAAGTTGAAATTAAACAAATTAGAATGAATCTCTTCACAAGTCTCCCCTGAAAATTCGAGTATTTATCAATATAAACACCATTATAATGGCGCTTCGAATTTTTAGGAAGTTAGCAAATTTTAGCCAACAAAATTTGTCAATTTTGTGTCTAGGTTCTAGGCAATTAATACCTCTAACTTCCGATAAACACTGACTAAATGAATTTTGGTAAAGATTGTTTAAGAATCATTCGATAATGAAGTTATGAAAACGTTAAAAGGTAAACCGTCTCTACATTTAATATTAATCCTTCTGCTCATCGCAACTTCATGTGTGCCTGATAGCTTAACGAAGTTCAAGGAAGATGGCGCAAGCAGTGATGATGCATCAAGTGCAGTTGGAGAGGTTGTTGATCCTCCAAGTGACTTTATCGACGAGGGCGGTAATGAGATTGATGGAAGTAAGATTACTGACCCGACTTCCGTTTTCTACAACAATGCAAGCAACTACATTTTTATCACTGGTGACTCTAGCTTAGCTAATTCAACGGCCGGTAAGAATATTGTTACATTTATAATTCCAGATGGTGAATTTGGAGATTACAATATTATCGACAATGATGGTTTTTTTACTTTATCAAATGCATCTAAGAATAACTTCCTAGATCCAATCACAAACCCTGGTTTTAATTTTGGTTCAGATATCACTACTACATATGCAGCGCACTTTACGACAAGTAATCAAAGTGGTCTGATCAAGCTAACAAATAGTTCAGTTTCTCCTGTTAGAAGTTTTACACTAGCACCAATTAATTTTAATTTTTATAGCCCTTCTACAGAATCGGCTCAAACATTAACAACAACATCTCAACCGAGAGTTTCAATTCAAGCACCAATTCCTGATAGGCTTACTTTTGAAACACAGCAGTCTTTCAATTGTACAGGTGCGGGAATCGGAACAACTCCTCCAGCAACCCCAACAATTGGTGACGTGTATCTAAGCGCAGGAACATGCTACTATAATTATGATGGAACAAATACAAACACTGTTGCATTTCCTTTTGTAGGACCTGTTTTTGTGGGATTTCAGCTAGATGATAATAGCGGATTCCTTACAAATGGTTTAACAAGTGAGACATTTACAACTGAAAATGGTGCAACAGGAACAATCACTTACAAGGATAGTAGTAACAATATTTACGGTACACTTACTTCAGGTACTCTATATACTGGCGACTTAATTGATAATGCTTTTCCATTTTCAAATAGAGAAGGAACAATTCAAAAAGTTAAATACTTTTTCCAACCAAATTCAAATATCAACTTAAAGTTGATTAATGATACATCAGAAGCTGTCGCAGAACATATCAGTTATAACAACAGTACTGATATTTCAATTACACCAGACTTACCTTCTACATTAAGGCTCGTAAAAAATGTAGACAGTCCACTATTTGGATACATTATTGATACATCTGGTGTAGGAGATCATAACTATCAATCTCCTATTGAATATACAATTACCGTTAAAAATGACATTTCAACAAGAACGTTCAAGCTTGATCTTGGTATTATTAATCCTCCAGAGGATTTATCGTACTCACAACTTGTTGCGTTCAAAGTAAAAAATCTTGTTCAGACGACTTCAAATTTTACTGAAGGACAAGAAATTTCTGCAGCAACACTTCCACCACTAAGCAATGGTGCAAAAGGTATCATTAAAAGAATTCTTGATATTGATGGGAACGAAAAATACCTAATTGTTCAAGTTATCAGTGGTGAATTTGTAAAGGATATCTCAGTTGATAATTATAAAAACTTCCTAGATGAAGAAGCAGTAATTCAAACAACTCCAGTGTCTCTTACACATATTATGAGTCTTAACTCAACTGCTGCATTTACACCAACTTACTTAGAAACAAGACCAGCTCTATGTATGAGATTTCCATCTGCACCGACAGACAGGTTTGCACGCGCAGTTGTAACAGGAAATCCAACAGATGCTGGACTAGCAAATATCATCTTTGTTAACCAAACGAAGAATGTTAACGACACTAATTCTAGTGAAGATTTTATTGCATCTAATAATGCACTTGAAGATTGTGGTAATGCTACGGCATACATCCTAAATGAAATTTGGACCCCTGTAATGAGAGCTACATTTACTGATGTATCTTCTCTTGTTAGTGGAATGGATATACTGACAAATACAGGACGAGCGAACCTTGTTGCTTCACAAATTAATAGTAGTGACAATACTGCTTTATTACAAAGTACAAATGGAGTGCCAATTACGATGACACTTCCAGGAGAATCATTCTCATCAGTTAGACCGTATAGTGCAAACGGAGCGACAATCAGTGATTTTCAAACTCTAACGACATTTGAATTACATCGTGGCGTTGATTCAGTAATCAAGTCAACTCTTCCAAAAGGAGAAGACATTGCATATAGCGTAAGCCCAGAACTTCCTCCAGGTTTAACATTAGATGAAGAGACAGGTGATATTATCGGTATTCCTGAAATTGCAGCCTCATCTAAGACGTATACTGTAACTGCTCAAAATATTCTTGGAAGCTTCTCAGCATCATTTGATCTATTGATCGAAGATTACTTTGAAGTAAATGTTGAAGTAGAAAATACTCCGAAGTTCTTCACTCACAAAGATGGTGAAGATAACTTCTTTAATAAGTGTCGAGTAAAGAAAAGAGATATCATCAGCAACCCAAGGGCCTTAGCATCTGATATTGAGGATGTAATCGATATTGATTGTTATGTTGATATTGGTGAAAATAACCTTTACTTTAGAGAGCTTAAGCTACAAGCAAATGTTGGCCCAGGTATTTGTCATAGTATTCGCTATAAGCCATTTTTCTTTTACAAGAAAAGACCAATGATGACACGTAGTTCAAATTCAGACATTGCATACAGTGCAGCTGCTCGCTATATCGTACAAGTTGTAACTGGTACTTCAACAGATGCTGTGGGAGTAGCTCCAGCCGATAATACTGCGACAGATGGGTTAGGAGGTGCAACTCCAGCAAATAGTTATTATGCAGATGGAATTTATGTCAACGGTGTTCTATTCGGTGGTCAACTTGATGATCTATGTTCAGGTAAATACCATGATCTAAATTGTGACAATGGTTCTTTTGAATATGCCGAGCTTGTTTATACATATACAGAAGCAAACGCAGACACTGGAGATCCAGCTTACTATAGAAATACTGTCGAGGTTTTAGAACATCAATGTGAGGGAAATGCATACTTATGTAGAAAGGGTGCAATTGAAGACGTCTTCACAACAGATGAGCTTGAGGATGGTTTTCAGTCGCTTGTTATAGAGGCATTTAGTGGTGCAAATTATGAGAGTATCTTAAAAACTCCACAAAAAAGAGGTGCGAGATCAAACCGTTCAATTGCTTCATTTGCACATGAAAACTCTTGTTATAATTCAATTAATAATACTGAATATTACTCAGAGGGTATAAAGCTTCACGCGGAAAGTGTAAGCCTTTCAGATGATCCAAACCAGATAGTTGATCCATTTATGGGGGCACAGCCTTACTATACATTCTCTTGTCTTGATGAATTCTCAGTTACTCAAGCGAGAATAAACTTACACATTAGAGATTGGGATAATAACTATGAGATGAACAATCTTGATAAGGTTACTATTGCGAGCATGGATGAAGGGACAAACCTAGATGTTTTTGATGAACCTCTTAACGAATTTAGTGATTGGGATGATTACACAAACTCAACAAATTATTCTGCCTGTACAGATGCGACAGCACCGACTTTAGGAAACTCATATACTGCTATTACAACAGGGAGTGGGACAGTTGGGTCACTATACTTTTACACAGTATCATCAAGTGATTTCTACTCAGGTATGAACGTTATTATTGGTGGACAAACTTATATAGTTAAAAGAGTTTACTCAAATGCAGTTCAGCTTACACGTCCGCTACATGCATCTTTTGGTGCAGGAACGGCAATTACTGGACGTCAGCTAATACCGTTCCCTTACAATGACTGGGAAGAAGAACCTTAGTAATCTAAATTACACGTCCAACTAAATCAAAATCTAATACATCGGTGATCTCAACTTTAACGAGGTCACCGATTTTTAAATCTCTCTCATTTAAGTCATTGATAATAACCTTACCATCGATATCAGGTGCCTGACCAAAATGGCGACCAACAATTAGAAGATCAGTATCTTCGTGAGTTCCTTCAACAAGAACTTCAACAGTTTCACCTAGGAATTCTTGATTTAATTCTCTAGCGATTTCTTTTTGAACTTCATAAAGACGATCAAAACGATCATCAATTACTTCTTGCGAATTTTTATCTTTTAAACGGTAAGCAGGTGTTCCTTCTTCATCTGAGTATCTAAAGATACCAAGGTGGTTGAAACGTGCTTGCTTGATACCTTCAAGTAATTTTTCAAAGTCCTCTTCAGATTCACCAGGGAATCCAACGATGATTGAAGTTCTAAGAACAATTCCAGGGATTCTTTCACGAAGCTTAGTGATACGCTCCATGATTTTCTCACCAGTAATCTTTCTATTCATACGCTTAAGTACATAATCTGAGAAATGTTGAACCGGCATATCAAGGTATTTACATACTTTCGAAGAAGTTGCCATTTTTTCAATAACTTCATCAGTAAGTTCATCTGGATAGAAGTAGAATAAACGTACCCAATCTACTCCATCAACAGTCTCAAGACCTGATAGAAGTTCGAATAGATTATTTTCATCACTCAGATCGACTCCATAATCAGAAAGATCTTGAGAAATAAGATTTAGCTCTCTAACACCAGTTGAAGACAATTGCTTTGCTTCCTCAACAAGAGATTCAACAGTACGAGATCTTAGACGTCCACGAAGAGTTGGAATAATACAGAAAGTACAATTTCTATTACAACCTTCAGAGATCTTTAACCATGCCGTATAGAACGGAGAAGTATTAAGTCTTGGATCAAATTCAGTATGAATAAATCTAGGAACTTCAACAAATGACTTCTTCTCTAATTTATTATTTTCAAGAGCAGTTAAAAGTGGAACGATTTTATTGTATTCACCAGTTCCAATGAACATATCAACTTCAGGCAAGCTCTTTTCAAGTTCATCTGAATATCTCTGGGCCATACAACCAGAAACAACCAGTGCCTTACAATTACCAACTTCCTCATCTTTATAGTCTGCAAGATCAAGAATCATCTCAATAGATTCTTGTTTAGCTGCTTCAATGAATGAGCATGTATTTACAACAATTACCTCAGAATCTTGAGGCTCTGTTACAACTTTAAAACCATTTAGTCCCATATGCCCGAGCATAACCTGTGCATCAACGAGGTTCTTTGAACACCCTAGTGAAGTAAAATAAACCGTGCGGTCATTAAATTTTTGGTTAACTTGAGATGAAATCTCAGACATATAATTCTCCATGTATAGCTAAAGTAGCTACTTATAGTGTTAAACCGACGTTTTTTCAATGCCTTATGTAATTTTTTTAGGAACAGAAATGCCTGTTTTCACATACTTGAAGGAAGTTACTTAAAGGCCTATCCTAGTAGTTAATGAGATTTACCTTACTAACTATATTTATTTTGGCCTTGTCTTGTACGAATTTATCAAGACCTCCTAAAACGAAACCACAAGATGGTGCTCTAACAAACTTACTTTCTAAAATTAGTAAGAATAATTCTGTTAGTTGTAACGAGTACCAAAAATTCTTGCATACACAATTTCCATTGTCCCCATGGTTAAGGGCCAATTATCACAAGAATTGTACTAAGAGCATTCAAGAATTAAGTGAAGAGTATAAAAATACTGAAGCGTATCCGTATTGGGCAAGAGAAGAACTAATTGATGCAATTATTTCAAAAACTTACTACACAGATGTCTATGCTAGTGCTGTCTTAAATAAGGTGGATTACCTCAATACTAAAGGTGAAGTTGAAAGGCTCTTACTTGATGCCATGAAGAAATTCGAAGATGGTAGTCAACAACAAGAACGAATCTATCAAAAATTAATTGATGTCTCTCCTCGCTTCATAAAAGAGCCGGAGCGAGAAAATTATTTAGATGTAGCCAAAAGCTTTGAACAAGATCGACAGTTTGTTAAGGCCCGTGAATATTACAAAAAAATAATTCGCGACAAAGATACTGTAAAAGAAGAAAAAGTTGAAGCTTGGTTTAGACTTGCAAACTCATATAAAAGGGAAAGAAAAAACGATAGTTTTAGAGACAATATTAGAAGCCTAGTTCTTTACCTTCAAAAAAACAGAGAAAGCCAAGAGCTAAAAGAAAAACATGCTGAATACACTATTAGGCTTGCTCGAATCTATTGGACAGAAGACAAATTACAAAGGGCGGTAAGAGTTCTAAGGAACCTCCTTCTCTTTAAGGAAGTCCCAACGGAGTATGTCGTTACAACTTACTACACGATTGGTGGTATTTTTGAGGATCTTAGAAAGTATGATCGCTCCATAAAATTCTATAAGAAGGCTTATGCTGCTGTTGAAGGAAAGCATGAACACCTTGAAAGTATTGTGTGGAATGTTGCCTGGACAAACTACAAGGCGGGCAACTATGAAGAAATGATTCAATGGTTTGATCGTTTTGAAGAAAAAAATGATGAGCCAAACTACCGATTTCTTTATTGGAAATTTGTTGGCCTAAAGAAGCTTAACCGCTTCGATGAAGCACAAAAACTTTTACTTAGAATTCAAAAAGAAGATCAATTTGGATACTATGGCCAAATTGCTCACATGAATCACACAAAACTTAAGCATATTGATTACAGAGAAAAGTTTGATATCTCGATTGATGAGCTTGCTTGGGCCGTTTATCTTGGTAACACAGACCTTGCGAAAAAAATTATTGATAGTAATGATAAGGTTAGCTTTAGTGACCTTTACGCTGCAAAATACTACAATATTATGATCTTTAAATTCTTCAGAGAAGATTCTAAGACGCAAGAAAAAATCTTAAAAGATGATCCACAATTTGCCTTTCCTCTAGCGTTTAAAAAAGAGTTTCTTGAAAATAATAGATCTAAAACAGTAACGACACCACTACTGATGAGCATCGCTCGTCAAGAGTCTGCTTTTAATCAGTATGCGCGCTCACCTGCCGATGCTTTTGGACTACTTCAATTAATTCCAGAGCAAGGAAAGAGGCTTTCTCGTCGCTACAAAATTCCATATGAAGGATATGAAGACTTATATAATCCTAATATTAATATTACTTTTTCAAGTCTCTTGTTAAATGAGCTTATGAAGAGAAGGGATAATAACTTTATCGACTTTGTTGCGAGCTATAATGCTGGAGGTACTCCTATTAAAAGATGGAGAAGTCGAATCATCCTTCCGGACTTAGAGTTTATTGAAGAAATTCCGTATAAAGAAACGAGAAAGTACGTAAAGTTAGTCGCACGAAACTACTTGATCTACTCTCGTCTTCTGAGTAATGAACCATTAACGCTAAAAGAAAATTTCTTTCGTGGTGGCTTTATTGATATGACACATTAGCATTCTTTGGAACGTTAAGGATGAAGTGCTTTGCTTGAAAGCTTTCGTTCTTAACGTTGCTAAGCTCAAGCTTAACAACTTTTCCATCAGCATAATTAATGTCAATTGAAGTAATATTAGAGAACTCTTTTTTCCCTTTCTTAAAAGTCAGCTTTGTTTCGACAACGCCTGTCGACTTAACTGAAGTCTCAGAAAAAACAAGTACACTATAATTATCACCGTCTTTAACTTTATAATTCTTATTTGATTTAAGGCCATTCTTTAGTAAATCAAAGAAGTTTGAAAGACCCTTATCACTACCCTTGTGAATAATTATTTCTGCTGGATCACCAGGCATGAAACCATCTCGTCTAATCCAAGTCGTTTTCTCATTTGTCACATAGACAAGAGCATCTGAACCCTTTTGTTCAAGCCTAAGCTTACCAGGGTATTCATAATCAAATCTTCCTGTTGACTCTTTTGGAGTACCAGTAAGCTGATTTTTTACAATTTGCTTATATTGAGTAGAAAAAGACCTTGGGACAAATCCCAAGGCCATATTTGAAATCATTAAAATAGGTAGTAGCTTTTTCATTACTGTAATTGTACCGAAACTGCCTTTGAAACACCAGGCTCCTGCATTGTTACACCATAAAGTGTATCATTTAGCTCCATTGTTTTCTTATTGTGTGTAATAAGAATGAACTGTGATTCAGCACTCATTTCACGAAGAAGTTCATTAAAACGACCAACGTTTGCATCATCAAGTGGAGCATCAACCTCATCCAGTAGACAGAAAGGAGATGGCTTAACTAGGAAGATTGAGAAGATTAGAGAAACCGCAGTCATGGCCTTTTCACCACCAGACATTAGGTTAATATTCTGCATTTTCTTTCCTGGTGGCTTAGCAATAATATCAACACCACATTCAGCATCATCAATATCACCAACGATTTCTAGACGTGCTTCCCCTCCACCAAAGATAATTGGGAATACTTTTCTAAATCTCGTATCAACTTCTTCAAAAGCGATTTTAAATCTTTCTTTCGATTTTTCATCGATATGATCAATTGCATTTTGAAGGTCTTCAAGAGACTTTCTAAGTTCAACTTCTTGAACTTTTAAGAAGTCATAACGAAGTTTTTGTCTATCGTAGTCTTCAATTGCTTGCCAGTTGATTTCACCTAGGCGACCAAATTCAGACTTGTAGTTCTTAAGTTTAAATCCTTGATCTTTAAGATCTTGGCCATACTTACGAACAAATTCATATGATTCTTTTTCAATTTCTTTTGGACCATTTTCTGTTTCCATAAAGTACATTGTTGAAACATCATTAAGTTTTTCAAAATCAGTTTCAGTATACTCAAGGTAGCGTCCAAGAGATTCGCGTAGATCAACACGGTATTTTTCGAAGATATTACGAACATTCTCTTCTTCTTCATTAAGACATCTTTCAAGGCGTACTTCTTTTTCAGCAACCTCTTTATCGGCCTTATTGATATTTTTAGAAAGTTCTTTAACCTGATCTTCTCTTTCTTGCATTGCAAGTAGAAGTTCAGAGAACTCATCTTTCATAATACTAAGAACTTCATCTTTGCTTGCAAGGATATCGGCTTTTTCGTTATTTGAAATTTCAAGTTCTTCGATTTCAACCTGCATATTTTCAAGCTCACCCTCTAGTTTAGTGATAAGCTCAGAGTTTGATTCTTTACGAAGGTTTTGTTTTTCGATTTGCTTTTCAATATCTTCTGATTGAGAACGTAGCGAATTCACACGTTGCTCAAAAGTTTTTGCTTCAACTTGCTTAGAAACATAAACCTCACGGTCTGCTTCATAAACTTCATTCATTTCATTATAACTATCGCGAAGGTCTTGAACTCTTTCACTAATATCAGCAATTGCCTCTTCAACCTCAGACTTATCTTTATTAAAAGATTCTTCTTTTTCTAGAATAGCTAGTCTTAGCTTTGAAGTTTCATCTTTACGATTCTTTAGAATTTCAAGTCTCGTGTTACCAGATTCCATAGATGCTAGCTTAGACTCAAGAGCTGAGTTTTTAGCAGCGAAATCGGCACGAGCTTCACTTAGTGTAAGACGAGCATTCTCTAGCTCATCTACTTTATTTCTTAGTAATTCATTTGAAGCTGTAACGGCTTCTTCAAGGTTTGCAACTTTTTCATTAAGACTTACTAATTCGTTTTCAAGTGCTTCAATTGTGTTATTTCTTTCAATTGCACTTTGCCCTTGTTCACCAGATCCTTTTACATGAAGAACTGTTGCATTTTGGCGATTACGTACTTGAATAT
Source organism: Halobacteriovorax sp. RT-1-1 (assembly GCF_047085455.1). Lineage (NCBI taxonomy): Bacteria > Pseudomonadati > Bdellovibrionota > Bacteriovoracia > Bacteriovoracales > Halobacteriovoraceae > Halobacteriovorax > Halobacteriovorax sp. RT-1-1. Next base: position 430,578 of record NZ_JBKIXZ010000001.1, on the reverse strand, counting down.
TTCCACTGATATCAGAGATTCCACCAAAAGAGATTGAACTCTCTAGTGAAACAACTTTATCAAGATCAAGGCTTTCAACAATAAATAGGCTTGATAAATATGGAGTTAGTTTAGCTTTATATTCTTCTGGAAGTTCAATGATATCACTTAGAGTCGTTAATTCTACCCCAAGCTTTACTTGAATTCTTTCACGTGCCTCAGCAGAAATTACATCTGCAGACTTATCTGCAAGTAAGATCTCAAGTGCATTCTCATCATTTTCAGTTACCCAATTTTTAAGAAGTGAAAGATCACTCTCAGAAGTAACTAGAGACTCTAAGAACTCTCCAAGAAGTGCTGTTACGGCCTTAGTGTACTTATCGTCACATTTAATAATATTACCAAGTACAGTATATTTATCAGAATCTACTTCACTTAAAAATTTAGAAACACCCTCTTTAGCTCCTTCAAGTGAAGAGCGAATTTCTTTTAATGAAGATAGTCTTGATTGCTTAGTAATTTGTTCTTTTGTTAAATTCTTAAGTTCTGTTTCAAGATCACGATCTTTTTGCGTCAGCTCGTTTACCGTTTCCTTAAGTGTAACTTCTGATTCAGTTAACTCTTCCACTAAATTCTTAGCGGCCATAACATCATCTCTTTCCTTTGCAAGTTCACTTGAAACACCTGAGTATTGTTTTTCAATTGCTTCAATTTCAGTCGCAAGGTCTTGAAGAGTTGCAGCATATTCTTCAAGTTTTGAATTATTTTGGAAAGCTTGTTGATCCATTTTAACAAGCTCTTCTTTCTTAATTGATAGCTCTTCTTCAAGCTCACTAATTTGCGCTTGTCTATCTTCTAGCTCAGACTTTAAAGCTTCAAGCTTCTCGCTTGCTGCTTCATAATCGTAATCTTCTTTTGAAGAAGTGATAACATCGTTGATTTCAGTTTCAATTTCTTCTTTTTTAAGAAGTCTTTCTTCGATCTCTTGAGCTAGTTCATCAATCTCTTTTTGTCTTTGCTCTAGTTGCTCTTCTTTATCAGTTAAAGACTTACAAAGTGCATTCAGTCTTTCTTCAGCAGCAGCTAATTTATTTGAAACTTCATTTCTTTCTTTTTGAGACTCATCAATTCTTGCAGTCTTCTCTTCTCTTTCAAAACGCTCTTCTTCAAGAGAGATCTCAAGAGAATCTTTTTTCATGCTCCAAGCTTCAAGATTTGCTTTCTTCTCAAGAAGCTCATTACCTCCATCGCGAAGCTCACGAAGATCTTCGAATACTTTATGTGCAACAACAGAGATTTCAGTACGTTTAATTTTATCCTTAAGCGTACGCGCTCTTTCAGCTTTTTCAGCTTGTTTTTGAAGAGACTTTAAGTTCTTTTCAATTTCAATTGTTAGATCGTTTAGACGGTTAAGGTTTTGCTCAGTTGCCTCAATCTTTCTCATTGATTCTTTCTTACGAACTTTAAATTTCGTAATACCGGCAACCTCTTCAATCATTGTACGACGCTCAACAGGTTTTGCTTGTACAAGTCTATTGATTTCCCCTTGGGCAATAATTGAGTATGACTTTGCACCAGCACCTGTATCCATAAATACTTCTTGGATATCTTTCAAACGAGCCGGCTCACCGTTGATACGATATTCAGTATCACCGTTTCTATAAAGCTTTCTTGTTAATTGAATCTCTGAAGGATTTGCAACTTTCCCACCGATGTGGATATGCTTTCCATGAGTATTCTCAAGGACAAGTGTTGCCTCGGCCCATGCAGCAGGATTATATTTTGAAGAACCAGCAAAAATAAGGTCCTTCATTGAATTCCCTCTTAGGTGTTTAGCTGATTGCTCACCCATAATCCAAAATAAGGCGTCAACAATATTCGATTTACCACATCCGTTTGGCCCAACGATCCCTGTAATACCATCGTCAAAGTTAATAATTGTACGATCTTTAAAGGATTTAAAGCCCTGGATAATTAGTCTTTTCAGTTGCACTTTGATTCACTCCGTCAATTTATCTCTATAATGTGTGTTGTGTAGGCCTTAATGTACCATTTCAAGCACCTAATCGTACACTTTTAAAATTTCAGTTCCGCTAAATAAGAAATGCAATTTCAATAACTTAGACAAAGCAAATCCTAACAAGAACTAACACAATATTTTTACTTGTACGTATTTCGTACTAGGACTTTATCTGAACGGAGATTATGCCGATAAAAGTGCAATGGATAGCAACTCAAAAACAGTTTATTTTACGATCGACTTTCACCTCGTTGTTCGAGAAAAGCCGCTTCTATACAATATCTACATCAACTCTTCTACGATCAAAGGCAAGGATCACTATGTTAAAATAGTGCGACCTGGAGAAGTTCTCACCGATGATGATGTAGAAGGTTTTAAAAAGTATCAAAGGATACATGTTCTTGAATCTGAGCGTGGGCTCTACCTTCAGTCTCTAGCAGAAGATGAGAACATAGAATCGATTGATAAGGTTTCCGTTATCAAAGATTCAGCGGTGAAGCACCTTGATGATATTTTCAATCCAGGGAAAGAATTCAATACAGAAATTCTTGGTGAAGCACTCGATGGTTGTCATGATTCAATGAAGGCAATGGTCGATGTTATCAAAGACTATGATATTAATAGCCTAAAAAAACTAATTGGTGATTTATCATTCCATGATTTTTACACTTACGACCATTCTATTAATGTAAGTATGTACAGTGTTTTAATTTATAAACAATTAAAACCTAAGGCAAGTGAAGCTGATCTTGTTGCAATTGGACTTGGTGGCCTTTTACATGATCTAGGCAAAACAAAAATTTCGACAGAAATATTAAATAAAACAGGCAATCTTACTGATGAAGAATTTGCACAAATAAAAAAGCATCCTGAGCTTGGTGTTGAACTATTTAGAGAGGCAAACCCTGAGTTTCCTGGACTTAAAAAAGAGTCTATTGAAAAAGTAATTATTGAACATCATGAGAATATTGATGGCTCTGGTTACCCAAAAGGAATCAAGGGAGAAGATCATCATATCTTCTCAAAAGTCGTTTCTATCGCCGATTTCTTTGATGCCATCACGACGAAACGATCTTATTCACAGGCACTTCCAATAGAAGATGCTCTAGAAATTATGAAACGAACTGTTGGGAAAAAAATTGATTCAGAAATATTTGATTTCTTCGTTAAGAAAGTTTCTAAGGTCATCCTAACAGGAAAGACAATGATCGAACTACCGGTCGATTTTAATACAGAGATTGCACACGCAGAGCTTCCAATTCAAAAAGTTCAGCCTAAAAAACTTGGTGAGAATTTTACGAAAGCAGATGATAACCCAAATAAAATAACAAAATAAAAAGTAGAGGAAGAACTTCCTCTACTTTTCTATATTACTTCAAAACTAAAACTGGAAATAAAGAACCAAAAAGTAGCACGGCCAAAATAATATTAAAAATGGCAAGGCGATACCCTTTCTCAAGAAAAGACTTAAGCTTTAAACCTGCAAAGACCCAAACAGAAATTGCCGGAATATCAACAAGACTATAAGCAAGAATAACTGCAACAACACCTAATGTATTACCATTTGTATAAATGGCAACAGCTGAAAGTGCCATTGTCCAAGCCTTTGGATTAATCCACTGAAACATCGCCGCTTCAATGAACGACATTGGTTTTTTAATCTGTGCTTCTTCCTTTGCAAAAGTACTAAATGCAATTTTAAATGCAAGTAATGCTAAATAAGTACCACATGCCATCTGCATAATTTTTTGAATGCCTGGATAAGTTTTAAAAATATCCGAAACTCCAAAACCAATTACCGCAATCATGAAGATAAAACCAAAGTAAACCCCAAGCATATGAGGGACGGTTCTCTTAAAACCATGATTGGCGCCAGAGGCCATTAGAAGAATATTATTTGGTCCCGGCGTTATGGCGGAAACAAAGGCAAAAGCTAAAAGTGCGTATAGATTTGTCGTGCTCATGTGGCACAGTTTACTCGATTTTAAGAATAAATTTATTGCAAAGAATCATACATTTGAGAGATAATTTGCAACATATGAAGAAAATAGACACTATTGACGAAAGAATATTGCAAGAATTAGAAAATGACGGAAGAATCAGTAATTCTGATTTAGCCTCCATCGTAGGACTTTCACCTTCTGCATGTCTTAGAAGAGTACAAGAGTTAGAGAAATCTAAGGTCATCACTGGCTACCGCGCGCGAATCAATCGAGCAAAATTAGGAACAAGATTTACTGCTTATATTACAGTTGGATTATCTGTTCACACAAAGAAGTCACAAAAAGATTTTGAAATGGCGATTGCTGAATCACCCGAAGTAATCGAGTGTCACAACGTTACGGGAAGCTTTGAATACATTCTAAGAATTGAAACGACTGATCTTGTTTCATATAAAACATTTCACACAGAAGTTCTTGGAACACTTCCACAGGTAAATTCAATATCAACATACGTAGTGCTTGAGTCACCGAAAGATAAAAGAAAATAGAAAGGGATTTTAAAAATGGTCGGAGTAGCAGGATTTGAACCTGCGACCCCTTGCTCCCAAAGCAAGTGCGCTACCAAACTGCGCTATACTCCGACATTGAAATTTTGGGTAGGCTATTTATAAGTGATCTGAACCTTTTTGGCAACCCAGAAATTAAACCTTTTTAAAGTTCTTGAAAAAACTTTATAGCGGAACCAACGGCCTTGGCCCTATGGGAGTTCTCGTTTTTCCACTCTTCTAATTGCGCTACAGTCTGATCTGGAAAGGCTTTTGGGCAAAATACAGGATCGTAACCAAAGCCTCCTTCACCAATGTAACTATCTGAAATCTCACCTTCCATTCTACCCTCAAAAAAATATATTTCCTCTGGTGATAAATAAAAGCATAAGACACAAGTAAAGTAAGCATTTCGATTCTGCTCACCATTTAACTTATCTAATAATAGCTCGGCCCTTTGGCGATCTGTTAAACCTTCACCACCAAAACGCGCAGAGTATATTCCTAACTCTTGAGGAAGTGCTTCAACAGTAATTCCTGAATCATCTGCGACGACAGGAGTTTTAAACTCTTCAAAATAAGCTTGAGCTTTCTTAAGAGCATTCTCTTGAAAAGTATTTCCATCTTCTACAACATCTAATTTTGCAGAAGCTGCATTAATTGAAATATTCGTCTCTTTGAATAAAACTGCAAATTCTTCGGCTTTATGAGCATTTCCAGTAGCTAGAATAAATTTTTTCATTACTTTCCTAGTGCTTCTTTTTGTTTTGAGAAAACAACCTTAAGAGATTCAGCAGCACAATCCATTAGCGCATCCATTTGCTCTCTTGAGAATGCTTGCCCTTCAGCAGTTCCTTGTACTTCAATAAATTTTCCAGACTCAGTCATAACAATATTCATATCTGTATCGCAGCTCGAATCCTCTTCATAATTTAAGTCAGCAATGATTTTACCTTCGCCGTTAATTCCACAACTAATTGCTGCAAGAGGCTCTATAATTGGGTTCTCAGAAAGCTCACCACTTGCGATTAAACTTTGAATAGCAAGTTCAAGTGCAATAAAACTCCCAGAGATTGAAGTCGTTCTTGTTCCACCGTCTGCAACCATAACGTCACAATCAAGAGTAATCATACGCTCACCTAATTTTTTAAGATCGATAATTGCTCTTAAGCTTCGGCCAATTAAGCGCTGAATTTCTTGAGTACGGCCACCAATTTTTGAACGCTCTCTTCTTGATCTTGTGTGAGTAGAGCTTGGAAGCATTGAATATTCTGCTGTCACCCAACCTTTTCCACTACCTTTCATCCAACCAGGAACGCTTGATTCTATCGAAGCAGTGATATGAACCTTTGTATTACCAAATTCTGCAAGAACTGATCCTGCTGCATACGGGTTGATATTAATAGAAAATTTAACTTCTCTTGGAGTAGAACGTTCGATAAGTGACATATTGAATACCTCTGAATTTATTAGTATTGTTCGATAATAACATAATGAGAAAATCTATGAAACACCTACATTTTAAAGAAATTCCATCGACTCAAACAATTGCCATTGAAGAGGCACGTAATTATGACCAATTACTTATTAGTGCAACTGTACAAACTGAGGCAAGGGGCCGAAGACATAATAAGTGGGAAGATTTACAAGATAGTCTTTGTTTCTCTTGTAAATTAGAGGCAGGCCAAAAGCCAACTCTACTGGCTTTAGAAGTAGCAGTTATACTTAGTAATTATTTTAAAGAGCACAAACTCCTCCTTAAGTGGCCCAACGATATCTTTAATGAGAATAGTCAAAAAATTATGGGGATCTTAGTTAATAAAGATGATGATAACTATATCGTCGGAATAGGTATTAACTATGGAGGTGTTCCACATGAGACATATGGTGTGCTTAAAGAAGGTACGAAATTAAGTGAGAATGATTTTGAAAGTATTCCGCTAGATATTTACAACTACTTACTAGGCAATCGTCTTACAGAAGAAGAAATTATAAAACAGTGGAATGACAGATGTTATCACCTAAATAAAGAAGTCGAAATCATCGACGAAGATTCTATTATAAAAGGTATTTTCAGAGGAATTGGAAACTTTGGAGAGGCCCTTATTGAGACTCAGGATAAAATAGAGAAAGCCTATACAGGCTCTCTCGTTATTAAATAATTATTCTGAAATTGATGTTAGAACTTGCTTACTGATATTTTTAAGCTCTTTCTTAATTAAGTTCTCGGCCAGATCAGGAACGATTTCCCAAATAATCTTTTCAATATTTTGCTCACAGTACTCGCGTGCAAATTTTTCAATAATTGGTGCAACTTCATTCTTTAGTTCGGCCTTAAGCTCTTCAATATTTACAGCCGGGGCCGTAGTAGCTGGAGCTGTAGAAGTTGCAGTATTAATCGATGCTGTCGTTGATGTACCAAATGAAAAGTCATCATTCATTTGAGTTACCGAAGAAAGATTTATCTCATGCTCATCTTCTTCTGGAGAAGAGAACATTTCACTAGACTCCTCATCAGCGTCCCATAAGTTCTCATCAGAAATCTCTTCAAAGTCATCTGAAAAGTCAGATTCAAAACCACTTTGCTCTGATTCAGTAAACACAGGCTCTACTTCTTCACTTTCTGAGTCCTCAAAATTTTCTTCTATTTCTTCTTCTTGACTAGGAAGCTCAAAGTCATCACCCAGCTCTTCATCAAGATTTCCAAAGTAGTTACTAACATCGAGTATTGTCGAGCTAGGTTGCTCTTCTTTTGGAGGTAAATTTTCTATAACAGGAGGTAGAGTATCAAATTCTTTTGTTACATCACTTCCCTTTAAATTAGTAGGATCAAATCCCCAACCATCCAATTCTGACTCAAGATTATTATCTGAATCATCGTCATCAGTGAATGAATCGTGTTGACTCAAATCAAATTCTTGAGTCTTATCTTCTTCAGTTTGGGCAATTGAGCTATCAACATCCCAACCAGAGAAATTATCATCTTCAAGCTCATCTTGATTATCATCTGAAAAATCTTGTGTCGTATCTGTTGTTGAAACTTCACTTTCAATCAATTCATTACAAAGTGAAATAAATTTCTCTGTTTCAAATGGCTTAACAACTTTGTCAGAATATCCGCTACTACGTAGCTTATTTTCATCAACGATATCAAATGTTCCTAGCATCGCCAGAACTGGAGTTGTAGGGAACTTCTTACGCGTTTCTTCACCTAATTTATATCCATCATCTGAAAGACCAAAGTCTAATAAGATTAGATCAAAATCGTCATTTTTAGAAAATAATTCAGACTCATCAAGAGCTGAAACAATTTCAAAATCTTGATTTGCGAATGTAATACTAATTACTTTTTGGATTGTCTGACTGTCGTCAGCAACTAATACCTTTTTACTCATATAAAACCTCAATATATTGTTACGCAAAAAATCCAGCTAAGCAAGAGACAGTTTTAATGATTACGGTATGTTTCTATACGATTGAATAGATAATAGCTGACTGATTATCTAGATTACCTCGACGATTTGCACCGTCAAAAAGATTATCAATCTGAATAACTTCATCTTGAGTTGATTCTTGAATAATTCTTTTAATATCATGAAGGCTTAAACTTCCGTAGACACCATCACTTAAGACAATAATACGATCATTTGGTTCTACGTTTAACTCCCAAATTTTAGGGGATAAGTCTTCATAAAGGCCCAAAGCAACGAGAGGAAATGTACTTTTTTGGTGCGAGTTATCAGAAATTGAAATCTGTTTAACACAATCAGGTGTATTAATTAGAGATAAATCCCCATCTCGGTACATAAGAACCAGGCAATTACCACATGAAACGATTGATAAAATATTTTCAGAAAGCATCGTTAAAGCAGCAGAAACCCCACCTTTATCATTAAGAGGTTTACTCTTGTTGATATTTAGTAAGTTTTTATGGGCAATAAACATCGCATTCACTAGAGCATTAGTTTCTAGTACATACTGAGGTGAATAAAAGTAAGGCATTGTAGCATTCGGATCTCCAGACAACTTTGAGAAATAAAGATCAATTGACTGCTTAGCACTTTCTAGATTTCTATCAGAAATTCCAGAACCTCCAAATCCATCAAATATACCAAAAATTTTCTGTTTAAGATTAATAAAGGTATTATCCTCATTTAGATTAAGATATGGCCCTTGATGTGTTCTAGCAAAGAAGCTTTGAATTTCTCTCATAGATTTTTTAGCCTTTCACTCGCTTTAATATAATATTCATTATCCATAGGTGAGATTTGTTGCACCTCTTGAAACTTTTCTCGGGCATCCTCAAATGAACCTAACGATTCAGAGATTAAACCTTGACGATATACCTTACGGGCTCTTCTCGTTAACGTATCATTGATATCATCGAGTTCACTTTGCGCATCTAATTCATTAGGATTATAGCGTAAGACTTCCTTAAAAACTTCATAAGATGCCTTAAGATCTTCTGCTTCTTTAAGTGAACGGGCCTTACCCAAAAGTGGGCCAGTTATATTCTTAAGATTCTGACGTGACTTTTTAAGCATATCAATTGCTTTCTTCATTAGATCTTCATCCATTGATTTTTCACTAATGAATAACTCTAAAGCTCCAATTGCCTTATACCATTCTTCTTGAAGAAATAAAGTTTCACCTGGTTTAAGAGCATCTACCATACGTTGGCGTTCAGCTTTCTTCTGCGCTTCTTCAAGTTCTTTTCGATTTTTTTCCTTAATATAGGAATCCAGTTCTAACTCAAGGTTAGCAACATCATAATTATTAGGATCAAGTTCTTTAATCTGTTGAAATAGTCCACGAGACAAAGTGACATTACGCTCTTTTACCGCTTCTGTAGCTTTATCAAGAAGCGTCTTAACTTTTGCCTGAATTAATTTTCTCTTTTCTTCTGCACGTCTTTCAAGCTCTGCTTTTTCGAGCTCAGCATATTTATCCTTAGCCAACTGATAGAAAGTTTGGGCTTGTTTATAATCTTTTGTGATCATAAATAACCTTTCAAACTCAGTAATTGCTTCCGCAACATTACCCTCATTAGCATATCGTGTTGCTAACTGATATAAAGCTTCTGCTTTTTCTTGTTGCTCTTTTGTTAGCTTTTTATCAACCGAGGTAACAACCTGTTTCTTTTTTTGTTCCTTGGCCTGCTTATCTTTAGCCGTTGGTTTTGGTTTCTCGCCACTATCTGGAAATAAAAACATATAAAGACCCAATAATACAACAGTATAGATTAGGACTTTCTTACGCTTTTCAGGGTCATTAAGAATTCTCTTAATAATAGATTTTTCTTCACTAGCTGAAGGAGCATCAGATAATTCAAGGCCATCAAAATCTTCGTCATCATCAGAAACTTCAACAATTTCCTCGACTTCAATTACCTGGTTATCTTCTACAGGCATCAGCATATCTTGCTGACTCTTTATAAAGTCACTAGCGATCTTAACTGTAAAAGTAGTTGAGCCAATAATAAATTCATCACCATTTGTGATCTCTTTTTGGTTTATTCGCTTACCATTTAAAATCGTGCCATTGGCCGATTGTAAATCTTCTAATACACAAGTGATCTTATTCTTTTTAATTACCGCATGTACTGAGGAGACTTCAGGATCAGATAAGACAATCTGACATTTACTTGGATCACGACCAATATATGTTTCAGGCAGGTCTAAATTAAAATGATCATAAGGAACATCTTCACCAAATAACTCTAGAACAAAATTTGCAAAGCCAGAGAATACTTGAGTTTTATCCCCAATATCATCGTCTAGTGTATCAATGTCGTAAGATTCATCACCATAGTTGTCATCATAACCATCATCATAATTTTCTTCATAGTTTTCATCGAAGCCTTCTGAGAATCCTTCTTCCTGCTGTCCAAATTCTTCAAAACCACCTTCTTGAGAATCAAGAGGTTCTTCAGCATTAAACTCATTCTCGTTATCAGATGATTCCTCTTCAGTAGGTGCATCAAAAGCTTGAGTTTCTTCTTCAAATTCAGATCCACCATCTATGATAGATGTTTCTTCTTCAATATCATCTTGTTCAGCGGCTTCAAAATCATCTTCAGGTAACTCTGGCTCAACGTTAACGATTTCTTCAACAGGATCATCACCAACTGGACTTTCAACTTCTAGACTTTCAAAAAGAACTTTAAATTCATTACAAACGAGGTAATAGCCACTCGATACTGGTATTTCCTCTAAAAACATTGGAGCGTTATTAACAAGAACAGTGTCATATGTTGATAACTTATTTAAAGTCCAACTGACACCATTAAAATTAAGGCTTGCTAATCGCCTTGAAATTTGTGGATCATCTAAGTGAACATGAGCTTCATCAGATCGACCAATAAGAAAGCTAGAGCTCTGCCCCATGATCACCTGATCATTAATCTCAATACGATTAAGAATTGTTCCATTTTTAGAAACAGTAATTATCACTCTTTTTCATCCCTAATTTTTCGGCCATATCTTCAACGTTCTTTTTAGCTTCGATAAAGCGCTCATCTGTCTTGTATTCAATTAAAAGTTTATAAATTGAGCAATATGTACCTAAAGCTCTATTATATTTTAAAGAATCTTTATTCTTTGTTGCTTGATTGAACATATCTTTAATTTTTTCATCAAGTCTCTGTTTTGCAATATTTAAGTGATAAGCAGCGTTACCATCATTTGGATCAAGTGTTAGAGCTAGATTAAATTCCTGCATTGCTCTAAAGTAGTTTCCTTCACGTGCTTCTCGTCTACCACGGTGAATATAAGCTTCAACTTTCTCACGAGTTTCAAGATCTTCAACATATTTACGGCCAGTATTACTATTTGAGGAATCAATAATTGAACTTCCTTCTTTTTTTACTGTTGCCTTCTTTGTTTTTGTATCACCACCATCCATAAAAAAGAACAGGCCCATAACTGCTACTGCAATATAGATAAGTTTCTTTCTCTTTTCCTCAGGTGTTGCAGGACCTTTCTTTTTCTTAGCTTTGGCTTTCTTCTTTACCTCTTCCTCTTCTTCCTCATCTTCATCATCTTCGTCTTCTTCAGGGTCCTCATATTCCACGAGGGCCTTCTCCTCTTTTACTTCGATGAATGAGTACTTAAAAACTGTAGAGCCAACAATAATCTTATCACCAGACTTAAGTTTATGTTGAGTCACTTTCAAGTCATTTACCATGACACCATTTTGAGACTTAAGATCGGTAAGAGTATATTCATTATTAACACGAGTTAATTCAATGTGTTCTCTTGAAGCTTGAGTATCAAGAATTTGAATATCATTAGAACTTAGACGACCAAGAACTACTCGATTACCGTTTAAGTAATAACAAATACCTTTATTCTTACCAGTCATACAAATAATACGATGGTACTGCCCAGATGATTCTGGGGAAGATAAATTCTTTGTCATTCTAATTGCGGCAACCATTTATACTTAGTCCTCTTTAATTAGTGTAACATAGAACGCCTTTGCAAAATTATCTCGCCCTATTAAACTCGTAACAAAAATATTATAGAAATGCCCAGAAAGCTCATATTCACCTTTCTGAGACGTTCCTCCATTATCCGCAGAGGCATCACATAACTCAATTATTGTCGCTGCGAATCCCTTTTCACGTGCCACATCTAAGAGGCTCATCCCTTCAGAAGAGCTACCTCTAATCGCCGTGATATCTTCTGCTAGCGTATTAATATGAGAAAGATTCTTTTGTGAATCTAGAACAAGGACAGCTCCCTGTGCCCCTTGCATAAATTCATATAAGCTTGAAACATAGGACTCATCACTTTCCATTTCATCAAAACTCATATCATCGTCAGTTTTCTGCAGCTCTCTAATTCTTTGAATCATGGAATTTATAGATGAACGTAATGGATCAATCTCAGACCATAAATATTCACTATCAACACTTTTTCGATTTCCTCTTAAGGCCTCTTCAATCTGAAACTTCATTTCATCTAGATGTCTAATCGTCATATAATAAACAATGGCAAAGAAGATGATTGAAGCAATAAATGACGTAATTAGTGCCTCTAGGTAAGCAACCCTACTTTTAGATGCCTCATCCGCAATTGATGCTGGTTTAAAACGAATGGCGATTACACCAACAACATCAAGGTTACCTGTCTTAACATTTGTTGCCTTAATCTTTTGACCGATTCCAATTTCACCGTTTGACAATCGACTTACCATAGGAAGGTCACTAGAGTTCTTCATTGTCTTTTCGGCCCACTCTCTTACTTGAACAGAGAAAGGATCATCAATGTACATATTTAGCTTTGTTAGCGGTCTAACAATTCGTCCGTCAATATCAAATAGATCATAAGAAACAACACCGTTATTTCCTTGTTCCATAAACTTTGTATCAACACGATCAAGATCTTTTCTAGCTAATGCACCTCTATTTTGTCTTTTAATTTCATCCGCATAATGTGCACCACGCTTAGCAACTTCTAAAAGAAGTAGACTCTGAGACGTTTTCATTACTGGAAAAATAGTTAGAGTTACCGTCACAACAACGAAGATAGAAAGTAAGATACCAGTAAGAACACGCCATTCATATTCTTCATTAATTCCATGAATTAGTGGCATTAATCGATATTTAAAAAGCCAGATGATCTTTCCAAAGATATTCTCTGGCATTTCACCACCAGTGATATATGTTGGTTCATCATCTTCTTCAACAGTTTCAATTCTTTTTTTAATAATCTTCTTTTTCTCTTTTACAAAAACGACTTGAAGAATTGAATCAGGAAGAGCTATCTTGTCTCCATTTTTAACAGTGGCCCTTTTGACTGCTTTACCATTAACAAATGTACCATTTGAACTTCCAAGATCTTTAACAAAAGCTACATCTTGAGTAACAGTAACGGATAAGTGCTTCTTTGAAACACCATTTACAGGAAAGTGAACGCTACAATCCTCTGAGCGCCCTAGGGTATTTTCCCCTTCCTCTAAAATATATTCCTGTCCACGCAGTTTACCTGCAACAACAACTAATTTATACATAACTCTAGAGTATCCCCTTCCTTAATCTCTTGAGGCAATTGTCCATCTGCCAACTCTAGTACACGACTTGCACTAAAAACAATTTGCGTATGTCTCCATGGTTTAAGTCCACGGTATATTTTCTTAATTTCATTCTTACTATTAAAGAAGACAACATCGATTTTATAATTCATAAAACAGGTATGAATTGCATTTGTTCCATAAAAAATCATGCCATCAAAGCCATCCATGCTCTGAGAAAACATCAGCCCCTTTAGTTTCTTATAAAAAGAATCTGCAACAATGGCCTGCTTACATATTTCAATACCATTACAAGAAATCTTCATTAATTCCCTCCAACTAGCTCAACAACGAGTGGAGCAAAGATCATAAGAAGAACTGAAGGTACAATAAAGGCCATCATTGGAAAAAGAATCTTTGTTGCAGCAGTTGCACCTTCTTTTTCAATCTGCGCTGATTTCTTTTGTCTAATCTCAATTGAGAGTGCTTTTAGAATTGGTCCAATTGAAGCACCAACAGAGTCTGCAGCAATTAGAGTTGCACAAAATGACGAAATCTGAATTAAGTCCACTCGCCATGCCATATTTCTTAGAGCTTCTGCACGACTGGCCCCAATTTTAATTTCTTTAAGAAGAATTTCAAATTCTTGTGTAAGTGGACCAGGTTTAGCTTTATCTACAACCTTAGTCATCGCAGCAATAAAGTCTAGTCCCGCTTCAACAGATAGTGCTAACATATCAACTGAAAAAGGCATTCCGTTGATAATATCTTTTTGGCGTTGTTCAATTTTTCCTTTAATCCAAATGTCCGGATATAAGAATCCAACAATTGCCATTACAGGAATAAGAGAAAGTTTCCAGTCTGCTTCAGTAAATTCTCTGACAGCTAAGAACATAATTGGGAAACCAATAATAAGAAATAACTTAAATGCGAAGAAATCCTCAGGAGTCATATCTTCAGTTAAACCAGCACTTGCTAGCTTTCTTTTATACTTCTCTTTAATCTTCTTCTTATTTTTCATAGAAGAAACAATTGGTGAAATATAGCGTTTAAAAAATGGTCTCGAATATTGAAGAATAAAGCCGTGCTTTTTTACATTCTCAGCTTTCTTAGAACCACCTTCTTCTAATTTTTGCGCAGCTTGGAAAGATTCATTATCTTGAAACATCATCTGCGTGACAATATAAACAGCAATACCAATAAGAATAATTCCGGCCCACATTAGAAGCTGTGAACTTTCAAATAACTCCGCACCTTTTCGATAATCACAAGCGTTCTGCTCACCATTTTGACAGGCACTAATAATTAGCTTCTTACCTTCGGCAGGATAGTTAATTCCATCTTGCTTAAAGCTTTTATCAGTAAATGTTTGGTAAAGAAGTCCTTGCTCAAAACAACTCGATTGATTTCCTTTTTTACAAGAGACATCAAGTAAATTTGCATGATCGCGCTTTGAATAATTTCCGTAGCTCTGCGCATTTGCATCGAATGCAACGAGCAACGTAAACATATAAAACAATAAGGAAGTTATGAGACCTTTAGTCATAACATAAGAATATCAAAAATAATTGATTTCAAGCAGTTAGAGGCAATATTGGCCCTATGTGCTAACCTTGATTAACCTGCTCAACAATAGATAAATTCTCACGAGTACCAACCTTACCAGCAACATCTGGAATATAAGTAGGTGAGTAATTTGATAGGTATTTTTTCTTAAGCTCTAAGACACGTTCATATTTTTGAGAGATATCAACTTTATCAATATCACCAGCTTCAAAAGCTTGCTTCACATATGTATAGGCTTCGCGACAAGCTTCAAAAGAACGATATTCCACTACATCTGCTCCAGCTGTTAGAGCTTTAAGAGCTGCTTCGCCGATTGTAATTTCATCTGAAATGGCCTTCATTTCCATATCATCAGTTATGATAACTTTTTTAAAGCGCAGTTCCTCACGGATTAGTTCATATGCTTTTTTTGAAAATGTACAAATATTTTCTGGATCAATTGCGTCGACTTTTAAGTGGGCCATCATGACAAAGTCCACTCTTGCTTTTACTGCTTTTACAAATGGAATAAATTCACTTTCTCTCAGTTCTTCTAGCGACTTATTAACAACAGGTAATTTAAAGTGCGAATCCTCTAAAGTATCACCATGGCCCGGAAAGTGCTTAGCGCATGACATAATCCCACTTGTTTGCTGACCGCGAATTATGGCCGAAACAAACTTAGTGACTTCGTCGGCGTTATCACCAAATGAGCGATCACCAATAACAGTATTTTTTGGATTCGTGAAAATATCACAAACTGGACCCAGATTAAGATTAACACCACAACTTAGTAACTCATTAGACATTAGCTGAGAGATTTCAAAACATAATTTTGGAGAATCTGTTCTTGCAACATCTAGCATTGGTGGGATTACAGTGAAGCCTTCACGAAATCTCTGTACTCTTCCACCTTCGTGGTCTGTTGCGATAAAGAGTGGATAATTATCTCTTAATGATTGAATATTATTAATTAATTCTGCCAATTGAGCTGGTGACTCATAGTTTTGTTTAAAAAGAATAACTCCACCAATATTTTCTTTTTGAATGAAATTTTCTTCCTCAGTCGTTAACTGTGTACCACTTATACCAGTAATAAATAATTGACCTAATATATTATTCATCTATTTGCCTTTACCTTTAAGTTTTGGATCTAAGTAATCTCTAAGGCCATCGCCAAAAAGATTTAACGAAATAATTAAACCAGTCATTAGTAAGCTCGTCACGATAACAACATGAGGTGCTTCTAATAAAACTAACTTCGCCATAGCAAGGATTGCTCCCCACGAGTATTCACTTGCCCCTAATCCAAGGAATCCTAAACTAGCTTCACTAATTATAACTCCACTTATTCCAAGAACAAAGTGAATGGAAATAACTGGCACAATACTTGGTAAAATTGACTTATAAAATAAACGAAATTCACTTACACCAATTGCTCTAGCACTTTCTACATATCCTAAATTTAAAACACGCATTGTCTCACCGCGAGCAATACGAGCGTAACCAGGCCATGAAGTAAAAATTAAACAAAGTACCAATCCTGTAAATGATTGCCCAGAAAAAGACATAACAAGAATGGCGAGTAAAATACTAGGAAAAATAAAAATTAAATTAGTAAACATATCCATTATTTCGGACACAAACTTTATTTTTATCGCAGAAAGATATCCAATAATTATACCAATTAAACATGCACTTGAACTAATAAGTAATGAAATACCTACTGTATAGATAAGACCGACACTTAGTACTTTAAATAAACTTCTACCATTAATATCAGTACCTAAAAAATAGTCATGTGAAAAAGGCTTAAATAATTCATGAGATATAATACTTGATGGAGTATAATCAAATCCATTCATTAGTAGCCACAAGACTGCCCACATAATATAAATTGATAGAATAAAGCCACCGAAGATCATTTCATTATTTATTTTCTTCTTTCTCATTAACCTATCCTTGGATCAATCTTTTCATTTAAGTAATCAACTAATACATAAACGAGCATATAGATAACTGTAGAGTATGCAATAATTCCCTGAACAAGTGGATAGTCACGATTATTTATTGCTTCAAATAAAAGAGAGCCTAAACCCGGAATATCAAAAATAGTTTCTGTAATAACCGTACCAGCAAGAACAACGGATAACTGAATCGCAACTACATTTAAAATCGTTGGCATACAAATTTTCACAAGACGATAGACTATTGCTGAATTAGATAAGCCTTTAGCATTTAAAACTAAGACCCATAGTTGTGACTCTTCTTCAAGATACTTATTCCTCATAACCCTTACAATTACAGATGACAGCGGTAATACTAAAGTTGTAACTGGAATAATCATATGCTTTATAGAAGTCCATTGCGAAACTGGGAATATACCGAGTTTGATAGAAAAAACTAAAACAAGTAGTGGCGCAAGTGAGAAGATTGGAAATGAAAGTAGAGTTAGTGTGATAACTCGAATTGCTGTATCAGGTAATTGAGATTTTTTTATCGCAGAGATAACACCTATGCCAATTCCTATAGGAGTTGATATTAATATCGATACTAGTGCCAAAATAACTGTTGGAGGCAAGTTATCTTTTATTAATTTCACAACAGGATCTTTCTTAAAGAATGATTTACCTAAATCTAAAGTAATAATACCTTTTGCAAAATCAACGTATTGCTCAACTAAACCTTTATCTAAGCCAAGCTCAGCACGGTATTTTTGAATTTCTTCTACTTTTGCTTCAGGACCAAGAAGTCTTTCGACTGGATCCCCCGGAGTTAATCTCAACGCGAAGAAAATTGTCGTGATAGCAAAGAATAATGTCAAAAATGACTTTAAGAATAATTTCATTTTACCAACTCTTTTGATAGACCTTGAGATGCCCAGTAGTGACCAACAACATCTAAACTCTTATTTAATATATATACTTGTTCTTGTCCGCCAGCTGATAAAAGAAAACGATAGTTTCCATTCTTATCGAAATCATCAAAACTCAATCTTGCTTCAGATAAAATCTCTTTTGGTATATTTAAATATTGTTCTTGGAAATATGGAAAGCTTTCCCAAAGAATATGAAAATTCATGTCTCCATTCTTTTTATCAATGGCCTTCTTAATAAAGCCCGAAACCTTTGCACACTCAACAATAGATGCATAGAAACATATGGCCTTAACATTTTTAGGAACATCATACTCACGCTGTCCAAGCCACTTATATTCAGGAGAATTCAGATTATAAAAAATCTTTCTACTTTTTAAATCAATCTGACCACTCACGGTGTAAATATCATTATTCAAGAAAAAAGTGGATTCGTATTTAATTGGAACTAAAAAGAACACATCCTTAGCAATCTTCTTTTGCTTAGAGATTACAATTGTCTTTTCATAAACTTTGGATTTATTTACAGGTGAAATGATTTGAGTTTTTCGTACATATTCACGATTCTTATTGAATCCTGACATTGTATCAACAAGATATTCACCACTGACTTCCAATTGCTTATACTGATTAGCACTGGCCGATAGCTGATCATTAATATCTTCTTTCAGTATACTACATGAAGTAATTAAAAATAAAAAAAGCACACCAAGAGGTCGCAACATAAACTACTCCTCTATTTGTTGATTAATATACTTATTAAATTCCTCATCAAGTGAAGTTAAAATTATAGATTTATCATCAAGCTCTTTTAAGTATGAATCTAAATCTCCATTACTTTCAAACTTAATCCCAATTTTCTTCATCGGAATATTATCAAGTCTGAAATTTACATAATCAATATCGTAAACTTTTTGAATATTTGAAATATCATATGAGTTTTTCTCTAAAACTAGAGTTCCCATTGAAAACTTTTTGTTAGAGAAATTTTTAAAGTCTTGAAGAGACATTACAAAAGAAGCACCATTACTTGAGATATCAATTAATTTTGCACCTCTTAGCTCTGGAAAATCATTCATCGAATAAGAAAAGTCTTTAATGAATGAGTCCTCTTTATTTTTAGATTTATTGAATTGAAGTACATTATCTGCAGACGGTGTATCTTCTTCGACTGCATCAAAATATAGATATGAAGATGTCATATATGAGACATTAAATCTCATATCCCCTCTTCTTTCACTTCGATATACTTTCCCTTCGATTTTTAGATTACCACCTTCAATGACACCTTTAAAAAAGTAGCTCATATAACGAAGGCTAAAGTTCGCCATCACGACTCCATCAAGAGCGTGATTATCATCTACAATAAGAGTATCTTCTTCAATCGCAAAAATCTCAACAGAAGCTACCTGCTGTGAGTTAGTCCAAATTTTTAATTTACTCTTTGTGGCAATGAGCTCCCTGATTTTCAGTTTTATATCAGAGAGCTCTAATTCGATAAAAAGATTTTGAGAATTCAATTGTAAACCTATTTTCGACTTATGATAGAGTCGCTACTTGTTTTAAAAGATCGATTGACTCTAGTGCCTTACCACATCCACGAACAACACATGTTAATGGATCTTCAGCAAGAGCAACTGGAAGACCAGTTCTTTCTTTAATTAAAACATCTAGGTTTGCAAGAAGAGAACCACCACCAGCTAGAATGATTCCGTTATCAACGATATCGGCAGCTAGTTCTGGAGGAGTTTTTTCTAATGAAGTCTTAATTGCTTCAACTACTTCAGCGATAGGATCAGAAAGTGCATCTCTGATTTCGTCAGAAGTAACTTCGATAATTTTAGGAGCACCAGCAACTAGGTCACGGCCCTTAACTTCATATGTTCTTACTTCATCATCAAATGGGTATGCATTACCAATCGACATTTTGATTTGTTCTGCAGTTCTTTCACCAATTAATAATGAGTATTTTTTCTTGATGTAAGAAGCAATTGCTTCATCAAACTTATCACCTGCAACTCTTTCAGATTGAGAGTAAACGATACCACCAAGTGAAATGACTGCAACTTCAGTTGTCCCACCACCAATATCAACAATCATATTTCCTGAAGGTTCAGTAATTGGAAGTCCTGCACCAATTGCAGCGGCCATTGGCTCTTCAATTAAGTAAACTTCACGAGCACCTGCTTGTTCAGCAGATTCCTTTACTGCACGTTTTTCAACTTGAGTAATACCGAAAGGAATACAAATAATGATTCTTGGCTTTACTAGCTTTGAACCTGATAGTGATTTTTGGATGAAGTACTTAAGCATGGCACCAGTTACTTCAAAGTCTGCGATTACTCCATCTCTCATAGGACGAATCGCTTGGATAGACCCTGGTGTACGACCAAGCATTTGCTTAGCTTCCGCACCAACAGCTAGAACCTTTGATCCAGTACCCTTATATCCTTGGTGTACCGCAACTACAGATGGTTCATTCACGATGATCCCTCTGTCCTTAGCGTATACAAGAATATTCGCTGTACCTAAATCGATCGCGAGATCGTTTGAGAAGAAATTAAAAAATTGCTTTAACATTTCATATTCCTTTATAAAATTTTACCAATGATAGTGTCTGATATTCTCACCACGCTCAGCAATGTCTGCCATAGCTTCAATCCCTAATTCGATGTGAATATCTGTATATTTCTTGAAGACAGACTTTGCAGACTTCTTCGTTTTAATACCATCCTTAGTCATTGGACAATCAGAGATTAAAAGTAATGCTCCGATATTTACCTTACTCACAAAGCAAGAAACAAAAAGTGCCGCTGTTTCCATTTCAACTGCAAGTACCCTTTGTTCGATTAAACGCTCTTTAAAACGATCATCAAATTCCCAGAATCGGTAATCTGTAGAGTGGATCGTTCCAGTACGGTAATCATGCCCATGCTCTAATAATATTTGAGAAACAAATTTTTGTACTTTAAATGTTGGAAGGGCAGGAACTTCCCTAGGAAGAAAGTGCTCAGTAACACCTTCTGCTCTAATTGAAGCGATAGGAAGAACGAAGTCACCCACTTTTAACGATGGATGAACAGCACCTGCAAGTCCTAAGAATAGTACTGCTTTAGGATGAATTACTGAAATTAGCTCACCGATAAGCGCGGCCATGGCAGCACCAACACCAAACTCAATAATCGTTACTTTTGCTTTCTTAGAACTTGAAGCTTTAAAAGCTGAACCTTGAGTATAAACATGGTCATCTAACAATGCGTTGAATCTCTCAACATAGTAATGGAAGTTAGTAAGAATAATTTGTTGTTGGAAGTCCCTAAAGTCGTGACCCGTGTAGCGCTCAATCATATCAATTGCAATCTTGCGCTTATCTTCATTCCAGTGAATACGGCGTGCTCTTAAAGCAGCCTTTTTCATTTCAAGGTTAGCACCTAGCTCTGGAGATTTAGATTTATTATTTAGTGAAAGTTCATCAACAAATGCAGTTGATAAGCTTGCATGAGAAGCCGAGCTTGTCTTACGTAAAGAATTTTTCTTTGTCGCTTTCTTTGCAACTTTCTTCACTGACTGCTTTGCAGCTTTCTTGCTGGCCTTCTTTTTAGTTACTTTTTTTGTAATTTTTTTCGTCGTTTTGCTCGCAGCTTTCTTCTTAGCTGCTACTTTTTTCTTTGCAGCGCACATTCCATTATACCTTTTGATTAGCAATCCGTTTGCTTATATATGTAAAATGTACCATTTAGCTCATTTTATTGACAACCATTAATAACAGATTAAACACCGCGCATACCTATAAATATGACTTGGCCCTTGTCAAATTCGATATTTTTTTCTAGTATAACGAGACTATTTTCTAACACTACGCAAAAGGAAAGATTATGGGTGCAGGTAGAAAGAAAACTATTGCTAAAATGAGTAAGAGAAAAGCTCAACTTAAGAAAAAAGCAAGAATTTTACGCAGAATCAACGCTGCTAAGAAGTAATATAACTGGCGCTTAAGCGTCAGTTACTTACTTCCTCTTCAACTGATTTTTCATTCGGTTTTTCACTAGTCAAATTCACTTTATTTAAGCGACCACGGTATAAGCTCATGAGATTCATGTCCTTCATCCACACGTCGTCTTCTAATCTCCAAGAACCAGTAATACCAGCAACTTTCTTAGCATCAACTAACGTTTTCTCCAGTTCATCGCGGCTTGTAAAATCACCTAACGATAGAACATTCGCTGCTAGTGCCATACCTTCAAAACCAAGAATTTCAACAACACCTGGACGTTGGCCATAGCGTGACTGATAACTTGATACAAATCCAGAATCACCTTTTGGTACTTCTGAGTCGACAAAGAATAGTTTTCCAAGCTTAGAAGTTTCTCTAGAGATTCTTCTAGAGCGCCAATTAGGTCCACCAACTAAAGTTACATTAAACGCATCATAGTAATTAAAAGACGGGATTAACTGTAGAGCATCATTTGGTGCCGCTGGAAGTAGAACCCAATCGAAGTCCACAATTGGACCAAGTGTTTGTACTCGTCTAATTGATGTATTGCCTTCTAATTTATGAACAGACTTTAGAAGTTCAAACTCCTCTTGTCTTTCACGTGTAAAGTATAGACCAAGAATTTTTGCTACTGTTGATCTGTGGTCAGTCTGATTAGTATCAAATGATTGAATACTAACAATTTCAGCACCTGCTTTTTCGGCCATCTTCCATGCCGAATCAACATATGAATAACCAGTATCTGTATTTGGATAAATGATAGATACTTTGTTACCAAATTTTGATAAGTACTTTTCAGAGAATAATAAAGAAACTTGTGATTCTACAGAACCAGGAACTTCAATTAGAAGGTGGCCTTTATCATCTTTACTCGCATAGATTTGAGAAAGAGAAATAAAGAATGCACCATACTTTCTCGCAGCTTCATATTCTGCTTTAGCTTCATCTTTTAAAAGTCCACCGATAATAATTGAAGAGTTCTCTCTTTCAATCATCTCACGAACCTTTTCCTTACCTACAATTGCACTTCCCATACTATCAAAGATTTTAATTTGAATAGGTTGAAAATTTGGTTTCTTAGCATTCTGTTCGTTATACTTTCTAACAGCGTGATCGATACCTGCTAGTGCTCTTTTACCAAATTTACTTTTATCTCCAGTAAGAGGAAGAACAACACCAATTGAGCGAAGGTTAATTTTGCTATATTTCTTAAGGTTTTCAAAACGTGCCATTACAAGAGCAATGACTTCAGGAAACATATTGTAGTTAGACTTAACCCAGTCTCCAACTTCTTGTGCCTTTCCCTTATTTCCTTGATTGATAAGTTGCTCAATTTCTAAATAAGAAAGATAAGCACAAACAAAATCTTTTCCTTGTTTAAAGTCCTGAACTAAACGCACTCGCTCAGCTTGATCCACGATGAAGTATTGTGTAACAAGTTGACCATAGAATTTTTTCTTTTTTAATTCATCCACAGTATTGGCACCAGAATTTAGCCAAAGTAGAGAATCGAGTGCTACTGCTTGAAAATCAAGCTCCTTTGAAACGCGATAACGTAATTTATGAAAATTTTCTAAATCACGATTAAGAAGCCATCTTGAGTCAGTCCCATCAAGAGTTTTGAATGTATTTTCTAGATCTCCTAATTTATAGTAACTGCTTGCTAGATTTAACTTAATTTGAGCATTAAGTTGCCCATCTTCTCCTGAACTATTTAAAGCAAGATTAAATTGAAATATAGCTTGTTCATAGTTTTGATTTGAATAATTAATTACACCAATCAGATTTGTTTTTGTTGCAAGTTCCGCCGGCCTTAACTTTGCATCTTGAATTGCATTAAGTTGTCCTAGCGCTAATTCCTTATTCCCATCAACGAAACTCTTCTTTGCAACATCAAAATCTTTTAAAAACTTTTCTGTATAAAGATGTGAAGTGTCTCGGTTGATCATTTGGATACCACCGCAACTCACAAGTAGTGTGATTAAAATTAGAGAAATATACTTAAACATAGTCGACCTTTTTTAATTTTGTATGGTCTATTTTATTTGAAATATAGATAGATGAAAACAGGAGAAATATTAGGATTTTATAAACATGGGAGACTAATTCACTCAGTCTCCCCTGTATATATTAGAATTAGCTAAATAATTCTTTAACTTTATCGATGAAACCAGTGCTCATTGGATGACACTGCTTACCTTCTAGCTTAGCAAGTTGCTCAAGTAATTCCTTGTGCTCTTTCGAAAGCTTAGTTGGTGTCTCAACATGTACAGTAAGAATTGCATCTCCTTGGCCATAACCACCAAGTTTTTGAATTCCCTTACCTTTTAGTCGCATCTTCTTACCAGATTGAGTTCCAGCAGGAAGATCAACAACAACTTTTCCATCAAGTGTTGGTACTTCAACTTCAGCACCTAAAGCTGCTTGAGAGAAGCTGATTGGTACAGTGTAGTGAACATTAAAACCTTCACGTTTAAAGATTTCATGTTCTTTTACATCAACAACTATATAAAGATCACCATTTGGTCCACCTTGAGCACCAGCATCACCTTCCCCAGAAAGCTTTAGACGCTGACCATGGTCGATACCAGCAGGGATTGTAACCTCTAGTTCAACTTTCTTCTTCTTACGTCCTTGTCCGTGACAAGTTCCACAAGGATCTTTGATCATTGTTCCAGAACCCTGACATTTTGGACAAGTCGAAGCAACAGTGAAGAATCCTTGTTGACGACGAACTTCACCTGCCCCGTGACACATATCACATGTAGTCGGTTCAGATCCTGCTTTTGCACCTGAGCCTGAACAAGTTTCACAAGTAGTTTCTTTATTGATAGAGACTTTCTTTTTGGCGCCAAATGCTGCTTCCTCGAATGTCACACTTACCGTCATTTGAAGGTCATTTCCAGGAATTCCAGAACGACGTCTTCCACCACGACGGCCGCGTCCTCCGCCACCCATCATGTCACCGAAAATATCACCAAAGATATCTCCTAGATCGCCAAAGTCACCGAATCCACCTTGGAAACCACCACCGCCAAAGCCACCAGCTTGACCATTTACCCCAGCATGTCCAAATTGGTCATAACGCTGACGTTTTCCATCATCTAGTAATACCTCTGCAGCTTCAGAAGCTTCTTTAAATTTTGCTTCCGCTTCTTTGTTGTCAGGGTTGCGGTCAGGGTGATATTTCATGGCCATCTTACGATAAGCTTTTTTAATTTCAGCCTTATCAGCACCTTTTGCTACGCCTAGAATATCGTAATAATCTCTTTTATCACTCATATTTAAAATTCTCTATTAACGAACAAAGGGAGCACAGGGCTCCCTTCAATTCTATATTTCTAATTAAACTTCTTTAAAGTCAGCATCAACAACATCGTCGTCTTGCTTGTTCGCACCAGCGTTTGCTCCTGCATCACCTTCTGGTCCAGCTTGCTGTGCACCTGCTTCAGCACCTGGCTGTTGATACATTTGTTGAGCAATTGCATGAGAAGCATTAGTTAGAGCTTCCTGAGCTGCTTTTAACTCATCAAGATTCTCAGACTGAAGCTTGCCTTTAGCTTCATTAATTGCTGCTTCTAACTTAGACTTATCGTCTTCAGAGATTTTATCAGCACTGTCTTTGATCATTTTTTCACAGCTTAAGATAAGTGCATCTAGATTGTTTCTTGTATCAACGATCTCACGTGCTTTCTTATCAGCTTCTTTATTAGCTTCAGCTTCTTGTACCATTCTTTCAATTTCTTCATCTGAAAGACCTGAACCAGCAGTAATCTTAATCTCTTGAGATTTACCAGTAGCTTTGTCTACAGCAGAAACGTGAACAATACCGTTAGCATCAATATCAAAAGTAACTTCGATCTGTGGAACACCTCTTGGAGCTGGTGCAATTCCACTTAGGTCAAAACGTCCTAGTGACTTATTATCTTTAGCAAATTCACGCTCACCTTGGCATACGTGAATTGTAACAGCTGGTTGGTTGTCTACAGCAGTTGAGAAAGTTTGTGACTTCTTCGAAGGAATAGTCGTGTTCTTCTCAATAAGTGGAGTCATTACACCACCCAGAGTCTCAATCCCTAGAGTTAGTGGAGTTACGTCTAGTAGTAGTACGTCTTTTACGTCACCAGCTAGTACACCACCTTGGATAGCAGCACCTGCAGCTACAACTTCATCAGGGTTAACACCTTTTGAAGCTTCTTTACCAAAGATTTCTTTTACTCTTTCTTGAACAGCTGGAATACGAGTCGAACCACCAACAAGGATTACCTCATCAATTTCACTCTTCTCAAGACCAGAGTCTTCAAGACAAGTTAAACATGGCTTAGCAAGAGCAGTTAAGTGGTCAGCAATTAAAGCCTCAAACTTAGCTCTTGATAAGTTTACGTTTAAGTGTTTTGGACCAGAAGCATCTGCAGTGATAAATGGAAGGTTAACATCTGTTGAGTTAACGTTCGATAGCTCATGCTTAGCTTTTTCAGCAGCTTCTTTTAATCTTTGAAGTGCCATTTGGTCTTTTCTTAAATCAATTCCGTCTGACTTTAAAAATTCATCAGCTAGAAAGTTAATGATATTTTCATCAAAGTTTTCACCACCAAGGAATGTATCACCATTAGTTGCTTTTACTTCGAATACACCGTCTGAAGTAATCTC
Source organism: Halobacteriovorax sp. RT-1-1 (assembly GCF_047085455.1). Taxonomy (NCBI): domain Bacteria; kingdom Pseudomonadati; phylum Bdellovibrionota; class Bacteriovoracia; order Bacteriovoracales; family Halobacteriovoraceae; genus Halobacteriovorax; species Halobacteriovorax sp. RT-1-1. The sequence goes on along the minus strand of NZ_JBKIXZ010000001.1, from coordinate 404,012 downwards.
TAGAATTGAGATATCGAAAGTACCACCACCAAGGTCAAATACTGCAATGTTTTTATCTTGCTTAGATTCTAGTCCGTAAGCAAGTGCTGCAGCAGTTGGCTCGTTGATAATTCTTTTTACTTCAAGCCCAGCAATTTTACCTGCATCTTTAGTTGCTTGTCTTTGAGAGTCGTTAAAATATGCTGGAACTGTAATTACAGCTTCAGTCACTGTCTCACCTAAGTAATCTTCCGCCGCTTTCTTCAGTTTTTGAAGAACCTTCGCAGAAATTTCTTGAGGAGACATTGCTTTACCGTCTACTTTTACCCACGCATCACCATTATCATTTGCATAAATTTCAAATGGAGCTACGTCAGCGAATGACTTTGCTTCTGGAGTATCAAATTTACGACCAATAAGTCTTTTGATCCCGTAAAGTGTCTTTGAAGGGTTAGTTACAGCTTGTCTTTTTGCAACTTGGCCAACCAGAGTTTCACCGTTGTTTGCAAAACCAATAACAGATGGAGTTGTATTGTGTCCTTCTGCGTTTGCTACGATTTTGTATTTTCCGTTCTCAAGAACAGAAACACATGAGTTAGTTGTACCTAAGTCGATTCCAATAATTTTTCCCATTATAATCTCCTTTATATAATTAGTTTTTTGCTACTACTACTTTTGCTGCTCTAATCACTCTACCATTTAGTGAGTAACCATTTTGATATGTTTGTACGATCTCTTGATCTTCTTTTCCTTCTGCTGGCATTTGTGCCATTGCTTCGTGAAAGTGTGGATCGAAAATCTTACCTTCTGTTTCAATCTTTTCTAAGCCATTCGTCTTAAGTGTTTCAAGGAATTGGTTTTTAACCATATCTACACCTGTGTAAATATTTTTAACCTTTTCATCTTCGTCACTTGAAATCGCTTGAAGGGTTCTTTCTAGGTTATCAACAACATCTAAAAGACCCATCATTACTTTCTCAGTTCCAAATTTAATTTGATCCTGTAGTTGTTTCTCGTGGCGTCTTTTTAGATTTTCCATCTCAGCCGCTACGTAATAAAATTTATCCTTAAATTCCATTAGCTCTTTCATTTCTTCAGAAACTTCATTTTCAGTTTCAATTTCTTCAACTTGAGAAGCTTCCTGAGTTTCTTCATTAGTCTCAGGTCCTAATTCTTTTTCATTTTCTTCATTAACGTGAGTTTCAGACATTACAACTACCTCTTTAAATTTATCTCTAACCTAAAGATGGTAGCCTTTGGCCCAGTGTCAACGTTGAGCAATAATTTTTTTTCGAATTGTTTTATAAGTACCTGAAACTACTTAGAAATTTTAAAGATTTCATCTATTATTGTATCTAAGATAAGAAAGCCGCGGGACGTTAAATAAAAGTGATCACGTCCGGCCATCGCTAATCCACGTGATTTCAAAGATTGAACCAGCTCGCTCAAGTCACCCCAATAAGAATCTTTAATCGGAAATCCAACGCTAGATCGAAGATTCATATAGAGTCTCTCAATTTGAAACTCATCTTCACTTAAATTTTCTTCAACGACATCGGCACCCTTGGTCTTCCACTTGTAGCGATAGCGATTGTTTTTAAGATAACCAGTGGCAGAAGGGCCTATTGCTGCAACGGACTCCATTCTCCAGTAATTAAGATTATGAATTGAAGCCTTGTTCTCTTTAGCAAAATTTGAAACTTCATAGTGCTTGAAACCATTTATAGCAAGGAAGTTAGCAACTTTAATATATTCATCACTTATCCACTCTTCATCCGGTAACTCATCGTAGTGCTTATAATGTTTTGGAACAGTTAGGATATAAAGACTAATATGACTCGGATTATAAGTAAGAATCTCAGTTAGCTCAGCAATAATATCACGATTATACTTCTGAGAAAAAGGTAGACCAATCATAAAGTCTACAGAGAAATTATAATTACCTTTATTAAAATACTTTAATGTTTCATGGACATCATCAATATTGTGGACGCGATCAATGATCTTAAGAAAATTTGGGTTTAATGATTGGACACCTAAAGAGTAGCGATTCGCTCCGATACTTCTCCAACTACTTAATGTCTCTTCAGTCCAGGCCCCTGGATTTACTTCAAGAGTAAACTCACAATCCTCTTTCAAAGAAATATTATTGTCTCTTAACCAATCCCTTAAGAAATATGCACCTCGGCTGCCCCATAAACTCGGTGTTCCTCCACCAATATAGAGAGTCTCTAGCTCCTTAAGAGTGGCCCTATGACTATCTAGAATAGTACTGTGCTTTGCAGACATATCTGCAAAGAGCCTTTCGAAATCATCGAGCTGTCCGTCGTTTTCTTTAATTGACTTAAAAAAGTCACAATAGTTACAAAGATGACGACAGAACGGGAAATGGATATATAACGACTTTATTTCTTCCATATTATTTTTTTGTAACCCAGACTATAATTAACAAATACCTAAAATTAAAAGGCAATGTAAATGAAATATGAAATAGAAAAGTTAAATAATGGTTTGGAAGTCATTTTTGTTGATGTTCCAGGAAATACAAGTGCATCTGTACAGATATGGTTCAGAGCAGGCTCAACTCTAGAAGATGAGTCTAACTTTGGAATTGCACACTTTCTTGAGCACATGTTTTTTAAAGGAACACAAAAAAGACCAGGGGCCAAGATTGCTCACGATGTAGAGTCATTTGGAGGCGAAGTAAACGCATTCACTTCTTTTGATTACACTTGCTATTATATAAATTCACCAATCGCCTACTTTAATACATCAATTGATATCATTATGGATATGGTATCTAACCCAATGTTTAAACAAGAAGATCTAGTGCCTGAAAGAGAAGTGGTTTTTGAAGAATATCGTAGAAGCCAAGACAACCCAGGCCAATACTCATTTCAAAGAATTCAAGAAATGTCTTTTAACGGTGGTTACGCTCACCCCATCCTTGGAAATGAAAAAACAATTAAAAACTTCACTCGTAATCAGTTAATTGATTTTAGAAACAATCACTATAATAATGCTAACGCATTCTTAGTTGTTGCAGGTGACTTAAAAGAAAAAAAGAAATACATAAAGACAATTGAAGGTTATGAACTACCAAAAGGTAAACGATCTGAAAGACCTTCATTTTCTCTTCACAAAAAATCAACGATTGAGATTCATAAAAAAGACGTACGTATGTGCCAATTAACAATGGCCATCGAATGTCCACCGATGAAATCAGACAGTGCAGCAGGTGAAGACCTCGCCTACAATGCTCTAGGTTATGGAGAGACGTCACCTCTTTATAAAAATCTTGTTTTAAATAATACGATAGCAAATAATTGTACATCTTCTTCAATGTTCTTTGCTGACGGTGGTATTCACTTTTTAAGAATCAACTTCCCAAAAGAGAATTATCAAAAAGTCATGCATGAGCTAGAAAAAACGATAACAGAAGCGACTACTGTTGGACTTAAAGAAAATGATATTAAAAAGATCAAAAACCAATATGTAGCAGCTAAAATCTATGAAAAAGAATCTCTTGAATCTTATGCTTTTTCTCTAGGTAGTAGTTACGCTGGAGCAAAGGATCTTGAGATCGAGCAAGAATTTATCAACAAGATTAAAAAAACTAGTCTGAAAGAAGTAAATAAGAAGTACTCTGATATTTTTGGACGCTCACTTCATCTAAGTCTTCAAATTCCAAATGAATTAAAGCCGCAAGAGTTCAAACCAAAACTTGTGGAGTTTAAGAATAAAATTGCGAAACTTAAAAAGAATACGAAAGAGCAAGCCATTAAGGCCACTAAGTCTAAGCATGATCCAGCAACTCAAATTGTTGAAATCAAGCCAGGAATTAAACTTCTTTATCGTTATAATGCAATTACACCTACGTTTGTCATGCATGCTTACCTCAAAGGTGGCCTAGTTGATGAAACAATAAAGACAAACGGATTATACAGCCTAATGAGTTCACAACTTACAAAAGGCTATAAAGGTCTAAGCTACGAAAAGCTAAAATTAGATCTTGATAATAAATCAACGATGTTTAACAGCTTCTCTGGAAAGAATGCATACGGAATGACGATGCATGGTCAAAGTGAATACTTTTCAGACCTATCTAAGCACTTTTTCAAGTCACTAATTCACCCTACTTTTCAAGCAAAGTTTATTGCGCATGAAAAGAAGTTAATCTTTAGAACTATTGAAGCCAATAAAGCGGACCCGACAAGGCACTGCTTTAATGAAGCTACTAACTTATTATTTAAAGGACATTCATATGCCCTTTCAACTATTGGAACAGAAAAATCTGTTAAAGCGCTAAAGAAAGAAGATCTAGCGAAAGTTCATGAGAAAAACTTAAGAACAAAAGAAATGCTTATCACTTTTTGTGGTGATCTTTCTTTAGATGAAGTTAAAGAGAAAGTTGAATTTTACTTTAAAGATTTAAAACCTAGAAAAGATAAGAAGAAAGAAGCAAAAAAAGTTGTTCCTATTAAAACAGTTGAAACACATATCGATTTTGATCGCGAACAAACACAAATTCTAATTGCTACTCAAACAAAGAAACTTACGGCCAAAGAAAATGTTGTTTTCAAAATGTTAACAACTCATTTATCTGGTCAATCTTCTGAGTTATTTGTTGATGTTAGAGATCGCAAAGGATTATGTTACGTTGCTCAACCGATTCATATGAATGCTCTAGAAGCAGGATATTGGGGAATTTACATGGCAAGTGGCCATGATAAAACAGTTGAAGCAATTAACGCTATCAATGCTATTTTATCTAAGTTACAAAAAGAAGGTCTCTCTAAATCTGATTTTGATCGCATTAAAATGATGATTGATGGTCAAAATCAACTTAACCTTCAAGTAAATGACGACTATGCAAATGTTTACTCTGTTCCTGCATTACATGGCCTTGGTGTTGATTACTTCTATAAATCAAATGAAGAAATTAGAAATTTTAAATATGAAGATTTCCAAAAAATTATCAAAAAAGTATTAAAACAAAATTGGATCACAATTACAGTTGGGAAATCACTTAATAATGGTATCCCAACTACGATACATCCTTAGTAAAGAGTAGATACTGCTCTTCATTTAAGTTGCAATCGCTTTGCAGTAAACTCATCAGATTAATGATGTCATAAAACTGCGAAGCGAGATTCTTAAAGAAGCCACTAGAATCATAGAATGTATGTTGATAGTGATCTAGTTTTTGATATGCAGTCTTACCAACCTCACAATAGTAGCCCAAATCAATAATTTTCTCGTTAACCGAATTTGAGAAATAACCACATAAAAATAAAGCTGTGTCAGCGATATCTCTTAATTCTCTTTTCTTTTCTCGCTCATTAAGATGTTCAGCTTGAAGTAGTTTCAACCCAAGAGTTTTCTCTCTTAATCTTCCATCTTTCTGCTCTTCAAAATAGTGCTGGGAAAGACCAAACTTATCCATAACTAATGATGAATAGAAAATAGATAGTTGCGGTAAAGGGTTTTGCCTTCTTAGGTTTATGCGATGCAGTTCATCATAGAAATATGCCTGCAGTGAAGGTTCAAGAGAAATGTTGGTCGTATGCTTTTTCACAATCTCCTCCGTATCTATAAATTATAACTTAATCTCATGACGCAAAACAACAACGAAACAAATTCCTAGGTTTTTATGGTATAAAGTTGGAATGAATATGATCGGAAAAAAGCTCAGTGATTTCAGTACTTTAGACGAAGCTGTTATTGAAGAGATCTTGGCTATTGCAAAAACAAGACCTTATATCTTCTTTGATATGGATGGAACAATATTAAATAGTGAGCCTCTTCACTACGAAGTCGTAAAATCTTTATGCCAAGGAAAGAAAATTCCATCAATGGAGGAAACTTATGGCATGTCCGATGGTGAAGTTTTTCCAATGATCCAAGAGGCATTAGGCCTAAACCACTTAGACGAATATTTGACTAAAAAAAATGAAGCCTTAGTTAAGCTTATTGGCCAGTCTGATGCAAATAATATAAGACATAGAAATATTCATTCACTGCTTAAACGCTTAAAAGACAGTGATATCCGACTTGCACTAGTAACAGCAAGTCAATACGAAGTAACTCATCCAATTTTAAAACATTGTGAACTAGACTGTTACTTTGAAAAAATAATTACAGAAAGAGAAGTAGATAAAACGAAGCCTGATCCTGCACCATATCTATTGGCACAGGATTTTTTTAAAGCTCAAACACACGAATGTCTAATTTTTGAAGACTCACCTACTGGAATTGAAGCCGCTCAAAGAGCAGGTATTGATCACGTAGTTGTAAAGTGGTTTGAAGGAGAATAAATGCCAAATAATTCAAAAGATAATTTAAACACTTGGAAAGAATTAGCTGACAAAGAGACAAGAGGTAAAGGCCCTAAGGTTACTCAAACTCCAGAGGGGATTGAACTTAAATCTCTTTATACAAAAGCTGATCTAGAAAATAATAACCTCGTTGATACAATGCCAGGAATGGATCCGTTTATCAGAGGTCCAAGAGCTACGATGTATACAGGACGTCCATGGACGATTCGCCAGTATGCTGGATTTTCTACAGCAAAAGAATCAAATGATTTTTATAAGAAGGCACTAGCGGCAGGTGGACAAGGTGTTTCAGTTGCATTCGATCTTGCTACTCACAGAGGTTACGATTCAGACCATCCTCGTGTAAAAGGTGATGTTGGTAAAGCAGGTGTTGCAATCGATACAGTTGAAGATATGAAAGTACTCTTTGATGGAATCCCATTAGATAAAGTATCTGTTTCGATGACAATGAATGGTGCTGTATTACCTGTTCTAGCTGGATATATTGTTGCAGCAAAAGAGCAAGGTGTATCTCTTGATCAACTTTCAGGAACAATTCAAAATGATATCTTAAAAGAGTTCATGGTAAGAAATACTTATATATTCCCTCCAGCTCCTTCAATGAAAGTTATCGCAGATATTTTTGAATACACTTCAACTAATATGCCGAAGTTTAACTCAATCTCGATTTCTGGTTACCATATTCAAGAAGCAGGTGCAGATGCTGCCTTAGAGCTAGCTTACACTCTTGCAGATGGAAAAGAGTATATCGACACTGCAATTAAAGCAGGTATGCAGATTGATCAATTCGCGCCAAGACTCTCATTCTTCTTTGGTATTGGAATGAACTTTTACATGGAAATTGCAAAGCTTCGCGCGGCAAGACTTCTATGGTCTGAAATTGTTGAAAGATATGAGCCGAAAAATATTAAATCGAAAATGTTACGTACCCACTGCCAGACTTCTGGTTGGTCATTAACGGAACAGGATCCATATAACAATATTATTCGTACTACAATTGAAGCAATGGCAGCGGTATTCGGTGGTACACAATCTCTTCACACGAACTCTTTTGATGAAGCGATTGCACTTCCAACTGAATTCTCTGCTCGTATTGCTAGAAATACTCAAATCATCCTTCAGGAAGAGACAGGAATTACAAACACTGTTGATCCATGGGGTGGTTCATACATGATGGAAACTCTGACGAAAGAGATTGCAGACAAAGCTCGAAGCTTAATCAAAGAAATTGAGGAAGCTGGTGGCATGGCAAAAGCAATTGAGACAGGTCTTCCAAAACTTAAAATTGAAGAAGCCGCGGCACTTAAGCAAGCACGTATTGATCGCGGTGAAGATGTAATCGTAGGTGTAAACAAGTATAAGCCAACAAAAGAAGATCACGTTGAAGTTCTTGAAATCGATAACGTTCAAGTTCTTAATGAACAAATCAAAAGACTTGAAGAAATTCGTGAATCACGTGATGAAGCGAAAGTTAGTGAATGTATGGCAAAGCTTGAATATTACGCTAAAACTGGAAACGGCAATGGTTTAGAACTTGCTGTTGAGGCAATGGAAGCGCGTTGTAGTGTTGGTGAAATCACTTATGCACTAGAGAAGGAATGGGGACGCTACAATGCAAATACAAAAACTGTTTCAGGTGTTTATGGTAAATCATTTGAAAGCGATGAGGAATGGATGAGCATTAAAAACGAAATTGACCAATTTGAAAGAGACTTTGGACGTCGTCCGAGAATTCTCGTTGCAAAGATGGGGCAAGATGGACATGACCGTGGAGCCAAAGTTGTAGCAACAGCATATGCAGATGTTGGTTTTGACGTTGACCTTTCTCCGCTTTTCTCAACTCCGGAAGAAGTTGCGAAGCAAGCTGTAGAAAACGATGTTCACGTCGTTGGTGCATCTTCACTTGCAGCGGGACACAAAACATTAATTCCAGAACTAATTGCTGAGCTTAAAAAACTTGATGCAGAAGATATCATCGTTGTTGCAGGTGGAGTAATTCCTAGAAAAGACTATGACTTCCTATATGAAGCTGGTGTTAAGGGAATCTATGGACCAGGAACAACAATTGCTGAAGCCGCAAAAGATGTAATTACAAAAATCAAAGAGGCACAAAAGTAATGCAAATTGATATCCAGAAATTAAAAAGTGGAAATATTAGATCACTTTCTAAATTCATCACTTTAATCGAAAGTAAGAAAGCTGAGCATCAAAAAGAAGCTCAGGAGCTCTTAAACGAAATTCTTCCTCTAACTGGAAAATCAATTCGTATCGGTATTTCTGGAACGCCTGGGGTTGGTAAATCTACATTTATTGAATCCCTGGGACTTCTCTTAATTAACAAGGGACTAAAAGTCGCAGTCTTAGCAATTGATCCAAGTTCTCCACTAAGTGGTGGAAGTTTACTTGGTGACAAAACTCGAATGGAGAAACTCGCCCAAGAGAAAAACGCTTTCATTCGCCCTACACCATCATCAGGTAATCTTGGCGGTGTCGCACTAAAGACTAGAGAGGTCATGCTTGCATGTGAAGCTGCTGGCTATGATGTTGTTCTAATCGAAACTGTTGGTGTTGGTCAGTCGGAATACGATGTTGCAAATATTGTGGACTTATTCACAGTACTTCTGCTACCAGGTGGAGGCGATGAACTTCAAGGAATTAAAAAAGGAATTATTGAATTATGTGACAATATTGTCATCAACAAAGCAGATGGCGATAACAAGCAAAAAGCTCACGATACAATGGTACAGTATAAGTCTGCCCTTGGAGTAATCAAAACAGATCGAAAGATTGGTGCCAATGTTATGATGGCATCGGCCCTAGAGAATAAAGGAGTAACTGAGTATTGGGACTTGATTGAAAAGATTTATCAGGAGAATCAGGAAAAAATTCAACTAAAACGTAAAAGACAAAATCAAGATTGGCTTAAGAAACTATTTAATGAACTACTTGAGAACAGAGTTAGAGCTAATCCATCACTTCAATCTGAATGGACTAAGCTCAACGACAATATCTTAAATGAAGTTGAAACACCTCTAAGTGCTGCAAATAAATTAATTCATATTTTATTTAATAATTGAACACTTCATTTTCTTCGTTACACTTTTAGGGCCAACAAGTTTTAACTCTCCTTCCTTACCCTTTAAAATGAATCGAAAACCAAGATAACCTTCAGCCTTAAGCACACCAGTATAGTTTGCCCCAGATTGCTTTACTGAAACATCATAAGTAGATTCTAAAGTTTTAATGACGGCCTTATTTTCATGAACACTAAAAGAATAGCCTTCACCCTGGCAGCTTATATTTGTCGAATTTGCAAAAGCAAAAGATGTAATAAGAGAAATAATAAACAATTTAACTAACTTCATTCAATCTCCTAGATCGAAATATAGAACTTACCATCTTCAAAAGTAACATTACTTCCAACAATAGCATTCTTAATAATTTTTTCAATTAACCAGATCCATTTAACCTTGATGAAGCCAAACGGAACAACTACATCTGTTACATCCATAATAATTTGAGATTCTTTTTCATTAAATGAAACACTTGCCGTCAGATCAACATCAAAATTCTTCTTAAGAAGAACATTCTTATATGCATGGGCCTTAACCTTAGCGACACCATTAGTAATCTTAATTGAAATATCTGAAAGGTTAGATTTATCTAAGCTTAGATTTGCCAGTGGCCTATAAGAATCAATTTCCAAGTTCTTATATCGACTCGAAACTGTTTGTCTTGAGATCACACGTCCACGAGGATCTGTAATTGTTTTAATATCTTCATTTGTTTTTAACTTAGCAATGTCTATAGATCCATCAATTAAACATTCTTTGATCATTGAAGGAATATCTAATAAGTCAGATTGAATAAGCTTTTGGCATTTAACGTTCAGATCCTTAACTGTTACTGATTTTTTAGAATCAATAAATTGAAAAATATCTGAATGAAAGTTAAGCCTCTCATTTTTCACATTTAACGTATCAATATCAAAATAAAATTTTGTTTTCTCTTTAGAGTTTGAAACTAAGATCTTTGGAACATTTAAGGCCGCAGTATTTTCACAACCACTCATAAGAGAGTCCGAATCGATCTCAATCAGATCCTCATCTTTCTCACACTTGAGATCTACAGATTTTGCCTGAACATCATATTGTTTATAGTCCATAACAAGTAAAGGTGAAGCAATTTGTAAGAATCTCGCAGCTTGTAACTGCATTGTTCCAATGTCTCCTCTTGCTGTAAATATAGCACCATCTTGTAATTTCTTTTTTAAAGCAAAGTTAACAGGCTCTTTGTACGATTTAGGAGTAATATTAAGCTCGGTCATACAACCCTTAACAATTCCATCCCCACTTGCCATATCATAATCTGGATCATTCGTTGTACAGAAAACAAAAAAGTTATTTGCCTCGAGCTCTAAACCTTCTCTATCCATAAAGAAACTTGAACCATTTATATTAAAGTAAGTAGCATTAATGGCAGTTTCAGCATTATTCATTTTTAATTTATCGAGGGTATTTAAAAAAGTATTTCCGCTCATATCAAATTGAGCAGTCATCGAACCATTATCAAGCTTCAATTGATTATTCTTAAAATAAACTTCAGCACTTGATTTATTCTTATCTCGATCAGAAATATTAAAAGAAAGAGTGTCACGCGAGATTATTGCACTTTCATATTCCATGTAGCCCATTCGACCAAATATATCATCCTGCTTAGAAACATTAAGGTCATGAACTTTAACTTCAATAAAGCTATTAGCAATTGCCAGAAATGGTGTAAGTGATAAAAGGATTAATTTCTTCTTTAACATAGAACTGAATATAGAAGAAAAAGATGCCAAGATACTGAAAGTTGAAAAAATTCAGTACCTTGTCTATTTAATAAACATTAGAATTCATAGCCTAAACAACTGGAATTACTACAAAATTCCAGCGCCTTGCCTAATGACATCGGCTTCACCATTAGTGAAGTCAACAATAGTTGATGAGCCTACAAATTCGTGTTCACCTGGATCGACAATCAAAGTAACAACACCTGCAAGCGACTCTTCAATCATATAAGAATAGAGTTCACCATAAGAAGATAGGGCCGGAGTAAATTTATCTAAATCAATATTACTTGATAAGACCGGTTCACCATGGATTTCTAGTAAGCGACTAATCAATGTCGAAGGTACAAATCTAATTCCCACTTCATGATCAGTTTTATTTGCGGCCACAGCCTTAGTAATCTTCTTATTGGCATTAAAAATAAATGTATAGTGACCTGGGATAATTCTCTTTATATAGCGAAATACACCATCATCAATATTAGCAACATCAGAGGCCATTGAAATCGAATCACATAGAAGAGAGAAAGCCTTTAGCTTTGGAGCATTCTTATACTTGTAGATTCTCTCAATCCCCTTCTTGCTAAAGGGAGAAGCAATTACAACCCAACTAGTATCAGTCGGTAAGCACACAAGCTCTCCATTATTAAGAGCTTGTGAAACTTTTTGTAATACGCGATCATCTGGATTTTCTGCAATTACATATTCAATCAATGCTTACCTCAAGTATTTTAAGAATTCATTATCGTTAGAGATTATAAACTTAGTTTTACCTTTAATCGATGTTTTATATGCTTCTAGAGAACGTACGAACTCAAAAAAGCTTGGGTCCTGAGAAAATGTCTTAGCATAGACTGCAGAAGCCTTTGCTTCAGCACGGCCCTTAATCAATTGAGACTTCTTATAACCTTCTGATTGAATTGTTTGTAAATCTTTTACCAAACGTCCTTCAATCTTGGCCTTTTCACCTTCACCAATTGATCTGATCTTCTGTGCAATTCTTTGACGTTCAGAGATCATTCTTTCGTAAACTTTACGCTCAACTGATTTCTCGTATGAAATACGTCTTAATTGTACATCAATTAATTGAATACCAAATTGTTCTAACTCTCCATCGGCTTTGCTTACGATTAATTGAGATAATTTTTCTCTACCAACGCTTACATCTTCAATGTCACCAGTTATTTCTTCTTCAATTTCGTTAACATCTACTTTAGTAGCATTTAACTTTTCAATAATTGCATTTGAATTACGTACGGCCTCAACAAGATCGTGAGATGAAATCACATTTCTCGTCGCAGAGTCTAAAATTGTATCGATTCTCTTTTTAGCACCTTCAGTATTTCGAACGGTCTGAATAAACTTAAGTGCATCAATTATTTTAAATCTCGCAGTTGTATCTACTTTAATAAATTTCTTATCCTTTGTAGGGATTTGATTTGGAAAACCATCCCAACTAAGAATTCTCTTATCAACGAAACGTACATCTTGAACGAAAGGCTTTTTAAAATGAAGGCCAGCATCAGTAATTGGATTACCAACAGGTTTACCAAATTCAGTGATAATTGCTTGTCTTCCTTCACTTACGATAAAGAGTGACTGTTTTCCTAAAACTAAACCTATAAATAGAATAACAATTAGAATTAATGCTTTATTCATTTCTTAGCTCCTTGGTCATAAATAGGAAGTAATCCCTTAACCTTTGGATCAATAATTGTAAGATTGTCGTACTTCTTATAAAGCCCTTCCATTGCTTCAATATAAAGACGCTTCTTTGTAATCTTAGGGGCACGACGATACTCTTTTAGGATTTCTTGAAACTTTGCAACATCCCCTTCTGCACGGTTTACAAGAGCAGCTGCATAACCTTCAGCTTCAGATACCATTTTCTCCGCCTTACCACGTGCCTCTGGAATAACTTTGTTATAAGCACCTTCTGCTTCGTTAATGGCCTTTTCTTGTTCTTGCTTTGCTTCGTTAACTTCATTAAATGAAGCTTTAACAACTTGTGGAGGATTAACATCCTGAAGCTTTACAGAGATGATTGAAACACCCATGTCATACTTATCAATTACTTCTTGCATAAGTAGCTTAGCATCAGCTTCAATTTCTACTTTACCAACAGTTAAGACATCAGTAACTGATCTATCCCCAACAACTCTTCTCATAATTGATTCTGAGATATCGCGGATATTTCTTACTGGCTCACTTGTTTGAAAGATAAACTTGAAAGGGTCACGGACTTGGTATTGAACGGCCCACTCAACAGAGGCAACATTTAAGTCACCTGTAAGCATAAGTGACTCGTGATCAAAGTTATCACCAGAATAAGAAGAACGTCGTGATCTCGAACTCTTTGTTCTAAATCCAAACTCTTCTTGAAGAACAGTTTTAACTTTAACCTTAATTACTTCATCAACCCCAAATGGAATCTTAAAATGAAGGCCTGGAGTATTAGTATTAATATACTTACCCAGACGAATTACGACGGCCTCTTCATCAGGCTCGACAGTGTAAAAAGATGTGTATCCGAAAATAACTAAAACAATGAATATAAAAAAGGGCCCAAGTAACTTGAGCCCCTTATCTAAATCTTGTTTCATTTTTTCGAAGTCATTTCTTGGTGCTTGTCCATTATTAAAAGACATTTGCTCTCCTTGACTTGCGTCCTATGCTTCTACTTCTAACATGAGGACGTTTTCTTCTAAGGCGTCCCCTTCCTTTACGTGAATTGCTTTAACAACACCATCGATACCACTCTTAATTTCGTTTTCCATTTTCATGGCCTCAAGAATGATTAGTGTTTCACCAGCAGCAACTGTCTGACCAACTTCAACATTGATCTTAACAACTTTGCCTGGCATTTTAGTAAGAAGTTCACCAGCGTCAGCTCCACCTAAACCAGAAGGCTTGTAACCTCTGAATAGTGAGTAAACTTTATCAACGTTAACAACTCTTGATGGAAGATCCTGTCTTGGGATCTTTTTCCAAGTTTTCTTATCTTTTGAGATAAAGTATTGGCCACAAAGCTTTCTTAACCACATTGTTTCATGAAGACTTCTTTCTCCATCTTTTAATGTAGAAAAATCAAACTCAACTAAGCTGTGATCGTGAACTTTAGTTCTTGTTAAATCAACAATTACTTCTTCATTATCATTAATTAAATATGTTCTCATCTTAGATACCCATCCTACGTGCTTCAGAACCAGCGATGATCGTATAAAGCTTAATATGATCTAGGTCTGTCTTCACGTTATTCTGAGGTGCTACTTCACCAATGTAAGCTGTTGAGTAGTGACCATCAACAAAGTTCTTCTCAGTCATAATTTCTTTTAGAAGAGGAAGATTTGTTTTAAGTCCTTCAATGAATAGTCCATCAAGTGCTGCATTCATTTTTCTAACAGCAACGTCACGAACGATTCCCTTACAAACAAGTTTTCCAACCATTGGATCGAAGTCTGGAGTTACTTCTAACCCTTTATATAGACAGTGATCAAAACGAGTTCCTTGTGGGAAGTTTGTTTCAAATCCTGTTACAAGTCCTGGAGCAGGAAGCATTGTAATTGGATCTTCAGCACAAATACGACACTCAATCGCATGTCCTGATCTTCTAATAAATTCTTGAGAAGGAATACCTAACTCATCACCAAAAGCTGCTTGGATCATACATACGATAAGATCCATTCCAGTAATTTCCTCAGTAATCGGGTGCTCTACCTGAATACGAGTATTCATTTCTAGGAAATAGAATTGCTTATCTTCACCCATGATGAATTCAACTGTACCAGCAGAATCATAATCGACAGCTTTTGCAAGCTTTACAGCTGTTTCACAAACGCTTTGACGTAACTGCTCATCATTTCCAATAAATGGAGACGGTGCTTCTTCAATAATTTTCTGGTGTCTTCTTTGAACTGAACACTCTCTTTCAAAGAAGTGGAAAGTATTACCTTTCTTATCTGCAAGAATCTGAACTTCAATGTGACGAGGATTAACAATTAGTTTTTCAACTAATAGATCCCCATTATTGAAAGCTGCCATCGACTCACGTCCAACAGCTTCAAATTGAGCACGAACTTCTGTTTCGTCTTTACAGGCACGCATACCACGTCCACCACCACCGGCAACAGCTTTAAGAAGAACTGGGTAACCAATTCTATTTGCAATTTCAACTGCTTCATCAACAGTTGGAACAGCGTGATCTGTACCAGGAACAGTAGGAACACCAGCATCATTCGCTAGCTTCTTAGATGTTGCCTTGTCACCCATAACTCTGATGGCCTCAACGTGTGGACCAATAAAAGTAATACCTGCATCTGAAAGAGCATTTGCAAAATCTCTATTCTCAGAAAGGAAACCATAACCTGGGTGTACACCATCAGCATTAACTTCCTTTGCAAGAGCAACTAGCTTCTCAACATTAAGGTATGTCTCAGCATTTGTTTTACCTTGTAGGTAAACCCATTCGTCACAAAATTGTAAGTGAGTTCCTTGAGGTTCGTTATCAGTATAAATACCAATTGCAGTATGCCCAAGCTCACGACAAGCTTTTGCAACACGTGAAGCAATCTCTCCACGGTTAGCAATTAATACTCTTCTTTCCATGTTCTTTGGCTGTCTGATCATCATAATTGAATATTCCCGTGTTTACGTTTTGGACGGTCAACGTTCTTATCTTTTAGAACAACTAGATATTCATATAAACGCTTTCTTGTTTCTTCTGGAAGAATTACTGCGTCGATATATCCTCTTTCAGCTGCAACGTATGGGTTAGCAAAGTTATTCTCATAGTTAGCAACTAGCTCAGCTTTCTTCTGATCAAAAGCTTCACCTTCAAGACCTTGAAGTTCTTTTCTAAATACAATATTTACTGCACCTTCAGCACCCATAACTGCAATTTCTCCAGTTGGGTAGGCAAGGTTTACGTCTGAACGAATGTGCTTAGATGCCATAACGTCATAAGCTCCACCGTAAGACTTTCTTGTAATAAGAGTGATTAATGGAACAGTCGCTTCTGCGTACGCATATAGAAGCTTAGAACCGTGCTTAATGATCCCACCGTACTCTTGTACTGTACCTGGTAAGAAACCTGGAACGTCTACAAGTGAAACAATTGGAATATCGAAAGCATCACAGAATCTAATGAAACGAGCTGCTTTACAAGAAGAATCGATATCTAGAACACCAGCTAGTACTTCTGGTTGATTTGCTACGATACCAATTTTAATTCCACCAATTGATGCGAAACCAACGATGATATTTCTTGCATAATCTTTATGTACTTCTAAGAAGTGTCCATCATCAACAATATCAAGAATTACTTCTTTCATATCATATGGCTTCTTAGGATTACCTGGAACTACTTCTTTTAGTTTAGAGTTATCTCTATAAACAGGATCTGAAGTATACTTAGGCGCTTGCTTCTTGAAATTAGAAGCAGGGATATAGCTCATTAGTTCTCTTACTCTTTCAAATGTCTCGTCTTCGTCTTTACACTTAAACTGACATACACCTGATTTTTCTGAGTGTGCTGTTGCACCACCAAGGTCTTCTTTTGTTACTTCTTCGTGAGTTACAGTCTTGATAACATCTGGACCTGTAACAAACATATAAGATGACTTATCAACCATGAAGATAAAGTCAGTTACAGCTGGAGAATAAACAGCTCCACCTGCTGAAGGTCCCATGATTAATGAAATTTGAGGAATTACACCAGAAGCCTTTACGTTTCTGTAGAAAATTTCCGCGTATCCACCAAGTGCATCAACACCTTCTTGAATACGAGCTCCACCTGAATCTTGAATACCAATAACTGGAATTCTGTTATCAAGAGCGAAGTCCATGATCTTACAGATCTTTCTTGCGTGAGCTTCACCAAGTGCTCCACCCCAACAAGTAAAGTCTTGAGAATAAACAGCAATCTTCTGTCCGTTAATCTCTGCAATACCTGTAACTACACCATCTCCGTAAAACTTCTTCTTTTCCATTCCGAAGTTTACACAACGATGTGTAACAAATTTATCAAACTCAATGAAAGTACCCGGATCAACAAGTCTTTCAATTCTTTCTCTTGCAGTATACTTACCTTGCTCGTGTTGCTTTGCGATTCTCGCTTCACCACCACCAAGCTCGGCCTGCATTCTTCTGTCGATTAAAAGAGCTCTTTTTTGCTCTAATATATTTTCGCTGGTTGTTGACATACATCCCCTCCACCATTTTCTCTTTCGAGATTCTATGTAATTAAATTATCCGAGCATATTACACCCTTAAAAGACAATTTGCCCAATCACATTGCGTTATTTTCGAGGGGTTAAATCATTGAAATTATAGAAATATAAATAAAAAGGCCCTCGGAGAGGGCCTAAAAGTGTCTATCTTTTTATTTTGATGTGTTTTATCTATTCATTACCTGCTTTCGCACGCTTATCTAGCCCATACTTATCAACTTTCATAATAAGGCTGGCCCTAGACATCCCAAGCTCTTTTGCAAGCTTAGACTTATTAAAATTACATCTCTTAAGTCCTTCACGAATCATAATAATTTCTAATTCTTGAAGAGCATCTTTTAGCTTACCTGCAGTGTTTACACCTCTAGTTGACTCAACAGGAGCAG
Organism: Halobacteriovorax sp. RT-1-1; assembly: GCF_047085455.1. Taxonomy (NCBI): domain Bacteria; kingdom Pseudomonadati; phylum Bdellovibrionota; class Bacteriovoracia; order Bacteriovoracales; family Halobacteriovoraceae; genus Halobacteriovorax; species Halobacteriovorax sp. RT-1-1. The sequence continues at coordinate 386,251 of NZ_JBKIXZ010000001.1, read as the reverse complement.
CACCATGATCAAGAAGTTGTGGACTTAGATTATCTGGAGTAATCGATTTTTCGTCTCCAGCAAGTACAACTAATCTTTCAACTTCATTTTCAAGCTGACGTACGTTACCTGGCCATGGGTAATCTAGCATCTTCTCCATACACTTCTTAGAGTATGACTTCATCGGCATTCCCGACTCATCACACTTCTTCTTAAGAAAGTGCTCCATTAGTACTGGGATATCTTCTTTCCTATCCCTTAATGGAGGAAGGTTTACGTTAAGAACGTTAATTCTATAATAAAGGTCTTCTCTGAACTCACCTTTGGCCATCATTGTTTTAAGATCTTTGTTTGTTGCTGCAATAATACGAACATCAGTTCTTCTAGGTGAATCAGCACCAACAGGCAGGTACGTTCCTTCTTGAAGAACTCGAAGTAACTTTACCTGCATAGACAGTGAAGTATCCCCAATCTCATCAAGAAATAGTGTTCCACCATTTGCTAATTCGAAAAGACCTGATTTTTCTTTATGAGCACCTGTAAATGATCCTTTTACGTGACCAAATAATTCTGAATCTAGAAGGTTTTCGTTGAATGCAGAACAGTTAACAGCTAAGAACTGGGCATCCTTACGAGGAGAAGCAAAGTGTACGGCCTTAGCAACTAGTTCCTTACCTGTACCATTTTCACCTTGAATAAGAACAGATGATTCACTTGTTGAGATTCTCTCTAATAGTGAATAAATCTTCTGCATTTGTTTCGATTTACCAATCATATTATGGTAGCGAAATTTTTCACCAAGCTCTGAGTTAAGCATATGAATTCTTTCTTCACGCTTAGAAATCTCATAGTGAAATGTAGAAATTTCACCAGCGACTAGCTCAACTAATTCTTTTAAATATTCAATTTCTCTCGGGAATAATCTTCTTGTTTCATTAACACATTCTTGTGCTGCCTCTGGAGATGCACCATGCTCAATTAGTGCTGCCACAAGCTCTTTTTCTTCAGTTTCAGTGAATGTACTTTTTAGAAATGGGAAAGCGAAAACCGTACCATGATACTCACCTTCAATTTCAATTTTTGTTCCCATCATCTTTACACCTGGAAAATAAGAGTCAAAGATCATGACAACTTCACCAGACTGACTTAATTCATCACTAAATCTTTCAACATCAGCAGTAACAAAATCATAACCATGTGGAAGGGACATTTGCGTCTCAAAGAAAAGATTCTTAAAGTTATAGTCCTTATCTGTATGCGAACTTCTAATCTTAAAATGAGTATCAGCATAGAAAACCTCTACACCAAACCACTTATGAATTACTTCTTCGAGCTTAGAAATAACATGAAGTCCTTTTAGTTCATTCCAGTTGATCATTTTTATTCTCCGATGTTTAATTCTTTGGCACAAAAAACGATTGGCCAAAGCAAAGTCTGTAAAACTTTTCGGCAGAATTTAATAAAACTTAACTATGAATGATAAAAAAATAGACGAATTTAAAGAAATATTATTAATTTACTTCACGCCTAAGTAACTAAGAACACGAACAAAATATGAATCCATTTTCCAATCTTGCGGACCTTTAAACATAATTCTGTGCTCAAGTTTTGAATCGAAGACGAAAGTCTCCGGTACCTTAACAACACCTAATTTACTCATAGAAATTCCTGCTTGATCATGAATAACTATTGAATTAGACGGTAAGTCATTGAATCTTTTGAGAAATTTTTTAATTTTCATATCGTCATCTTTAACGGCCATGAAAACAACTTTTACATTTTTTTCTTCTAATTTGCGTGCAAAATCTACAAATTCCGGAAATTCAGCTTCGCAAGGAGCACACCAAGTTCCCCAAAAATGAACTACTAAACCATTTGAATTACGTGCTAAATCCTGTAGCTCAACCTCAGAATTATCAGCAAAATTATCCAGTTTCACACTTGGAAGTGACTTAAGAATATAGTCTCGACTCTTATCTACATAAGAATCAATTTTACCTTTATGGTAAATAGAATATCCCAGTGTGATAGCAACAATAATAAAAATAATAGAAACTTTAGAAGATGTAGTCATATATTTTAGAAAAAAGTTTTAAATAAAAAAACCCATCATACGTTAATATGATGGGTCTATCTATCTCATTCGAATTAAAAATTAATCAACAAATGCGATGTATGCCATTTTAGAGTTATCTCCAACTCTATTCTCAGAAAGTCTCATGATTCTAGTGTAACCACCATTTCTCTCTTTGAATTTTGGCCCAAGCTCAGTAAATAGCTTGTTTACAGCATTCTTATCATTAAGTTTTTTGAATGCAAGTCTTCTGTTAGCAACAGTATCATTTTTTGAAAGAGTTACTAATTTCTCAACTACTGGCTTGATTGCTTTAGCTCTTGTAAGAGTAGTTTTAATCATACCGTGGTCGATAACTTCAGAAGCAAGGTTTTTAACCATTGCAACTCTGTGTGAAGGACTTACACCTAGTTTATACTTATGTTTTTGATGTCTCATATCTCTACCTCAACTTATAACAACTTTTATTCTTCTTTTAGATCTTGCATGATGCTATCAACTTTCATACCTAGACCTAGTCCCATTTGAGAAAGTACTTCTTTAATCTCATTTAGTGACTTACGCCCAAAGTTCTTAGTTCTTAGCATCTCACCTTCAGTCTTAGAAACTAGCTCATAGATATACTTAATATCTGCGTTCTGCAAGCAGTTTGCAGATCTTACAGACAGCTCAAGCTCAGAAACTGGCTTTAATAGAGCTGCATTAGCAGTATTTTGTTGCTTCTTAGGCTTAGTTTCCATTCTTGTGATTTCTTCTTCATCTTCGAAGCTTAGGAATACAGCAAGTTGGTCTCTTAGGATCTTCGCTGAATAAGCTACTGCATCCGAAGGTTCAACACCTGCGTTAGTCCAAACTTCTAGAGTAAGCTTATCAAAATCTGTTCTCTTACCAACACGTGAGTTTGTAACTGTATAGTTAACACGTGCAACTGGTGAGAAAAGAGAATCAAGATAAATCCAACCGATTGGAAGATCAAAAGATTCTTTATTATCTAGAGCTGTTACGTATCCTTTTCCTCTTGCAACAAGTAGTTCCATCTTAATAGATCCACCAGTTGAAAGGTTACAGATTGCGTGCTCTGGATTTAAAATTTCAACATTTGCAGACTCAGAAATGTCACCAGCAGTAACGATACCCTCTACCGATTTCTCAAGAGTAAGAGTTACCTGCTCTTTATCTTTAATCTTAAAGTGAACTTCTTTAAGGTTAAGAATAATCTCAGAAACTTCTTCTTTTACGTTGTTGATTGTACCAAACTCATGCTCAACACCATCAATTCTGATTGCAACAATAGCTGCACCCTGAAGTGAAGAAAGTAGTACACGACGTAAAGAGTTTCCAAGAGTTTGTCCATAACCTCTTTCTAGTGGCTTAGCAACGAACTTACCATAAGTATTAGTTAGCTTATCGTTATCCATTTCCAAAGCTACTGGTCTTATCATTCCTGTCCAATTTTTTGCTGTAAATGTGTCCACAGACAACTCCTTAATATAAATCTATAAAATTATACTCTTCTTCTTTTCGGTGCACGACATCCATTGTGTGGAATTGGTGACCTGTCAGCAACAGAAGTGATTTTAAGGCCTGCAGCGATAAATGCTCTTACAGCATTTTCTCTACCTGCACCCGGACCTTTAACTCTTACTTCAACAGTAGATAGTCCGTGCTCCATAGCCTTTTTAGCTGCTTCCATAGAAGCCATCTGTGCCGCGAATGGAGTCGATTTCTTAGACCCTCTGAATCCTAATTGACCAGCAGAAGCCCATGAAATAGCGTTACCGTTCATATCTGTGAACGTAACGATTGTATTATTGAAAGAGCATTGAATGTGAGCAATACCTCTCGAAATATTCTTTTTAACTTTTTTCTTTGAAGCTGTTTTCTTAACCATCATTAACTCCTAACAATTACTTCATTGACTTAATAGACTTCTTACCTGCGATTGCAACAGCTGGCCCCTTACGAGTACGAGCATTTGTAGAAGTTCTTTGACCTCTTACAGGAAGACCTTTTCTATGTCTGATCCCTCTGTAACAACCTAAGTCTTTTAGTCGTTTAATGTTAAGACCAACTTCTCTACGTAAGTCACCTTCAACAGTGTACTCACTTTCAAGAAGAAGTCTGATTTCGTTTGCTTCTTCTTCAGTTAGTTCGTTTGAATTTTTGTTTGAATCGATGTTTGTTTTTTCTAATACTTCCTGAGCCACTTTCGGTCCTACACCGTAAATTGACTGAAGGGCAATTTTCATTACCTTATTTCTAGGAATATCAACACCAAGAATTCTCGCCATAGCTACACTCCTTTCCTATGATTAACCTTGTCTTTGTTTGTGCTTAGGTTGCTTACATACAACTCTAAGTACGCCTCTTCTTTTAATAACTTTACAATCTTTGCACATCGGCTTTACAGATGCTCTAACTTTCATAACAACCTCGTAAATTCTACACTAGCGTTTTTTACTTCTATATGTAATTCGGCCCTTCGTTAAGTCATACTTGCTAATCTCAACAAGTACCTTATCTCCAGGTAAAATCTTTATAAAGTGCATTCTCATCTTTCCACTAATGTGGGCAATAACAGAATGTCCATTCGGTAATTTAACCTTAAATTTAGTGTTAGGAAGAAGTTCAGTAACTTCACCTTCAACTTCAATCGTTTCCTGATTACTCATATAATACAAAACCTAAAGTAATTGCTTATATATGACTCAGGGCCATATTGCAAGACGAATTACTTATATAATAAATTATTTAACAATTTTTTTAATTTCTTCAAAAATCTCATCAAGCCCTTTTGTAGCGTCTACTCTAACAAGGCGTCCCTGAGACTCATAGTACTCAAGAACTGGCTCGATGTTGTCAGTAAAAACCTTCATTCTAGTCCTTACTGTATCCTCGTTATCATCTTTACGATGCACAAGGTCCTCTCCAGAAACATCACACTTACCTTCAACTTTTGGTGGCTTTGTTTTTAGATTGTAAATCTCACCACTAACAGGAGCTACACGTCTATTAACAATCCTCTCCACTAAAGTATCTAGTGCAATGTCAAAGTAAATTGCTTTAGACTGTACTCCACCAAGTAGGGCACTATCTAAATCCTTTGCTTGAACAAGGTTTCTTGGATAACCATCAAAAATATATGTTGATTTCTCAACAGCACAATTAGCCTTTAGAAGATCTAATACTAATTCGTCACTTACTAATTCACCTGAATCCATGACCGCTTTAATTTTACGACCAAGCTCAGACTCTTTAGCAACTTCTGCTCTTAATAAATCGCCAGTAGAAACATGTGTGTACCCAAGCTCTGAAACTATATTCTTAGCTTGAGTACCTTTTCCTGATCCAGGAGCTCCAATTAAAATTAGTTGTGGTGCCATGGATTAGAACCTTCTATTGTTACCGTTATATTTACCTTTAGATTTGTATGACATCTCATACTTATCAGCAAACATAAACGATTGAACATTCATCATAACTCTAACTGATACAGATACTAAGATTAGCATTGATGTACCACCAAATCTTGTCTGAGCCCCTGTGATTAGTGAAGGAACAATACAAACAACGATTAAGAATAGAGCGCCAAAAAATGATAAACGATTTAATAACGTGTCTAAATATTCTTTTGTTTTATCACCTGGTCTAATACCTGGGATAAAAGCATTATTCTTTTGTAACATTTCTGAAATCTTCTTCGTTTTGAATTGGATTGGTGCATAGAAATAAGTCATATACACAATCAGAGTTGCAAAAAGAATATTAAATAAAATTTGCCCTGGTGCCAAACTTTGTTGAATTGTATCAAAGTATGGTTTGAACACACTGTCTGCAGGGATAAAAGTAGCAAAAGTTGCAGGCGCTGCTAGAAGAGAAGAAGCTAAGATCGGAGGCATAACTCCACCTGTATCAACTCTCATCGGAAGTGTCTGATTTCCACCATACACTCTATTATTAACAACACGCTTAGCATATTGGACCGGAACGGCTCTGAAAGCCCTTTCGATGAATGCAACAACAAAGAATGCAACGACAATTACGGCCACGAAAGTAAGTAGTTCTAGTCCACCCATTTCACCGTTTCTAAATAGTGTAATCTTTTGAATAACTTCAGAAGGTAGCTCAACTGCAATACCTGCGAAGATAATAAGAGAAACACCATTTTCTAAACCAAATTCTGTAATACGCTCACCAAGCCAAAGTAAGAACATTGTTCCTGCAGCCAGAGTGATCATTGTTACAATTCTGAAAAGCATACCTGGTTCAGGGATAACTCTAGCACCGCCAGGAGAAACAAATGTCTCGAACACAGCAGCCATTGAGTAACCTTGTATGCAACAGAGAATTACTGTTGCATACCTAGTCCACTTTTGAATTTTTTTGTTACCTTCTGAGTCTTCTTGTAGCTCTTGGATTTGAGGTATAACCTCACCTAAAAGAGAAAAGATGATTGAAGTAGTAATATACGGCATAATCCCCAGTGCTAAAACTGAGAAACGCTTGAAGGCACCACCACTAAAAGTGTTGATAAGGTCAAAAAGACTTCCCCCACCAGCTTCCGCAAAATAAGAAGAGATCGCCTGCGCATCAACTCCTGGTACAGGAATTTGCGCAACCAATCTATATACTACTAATAATAAAAAAGTAAAAAAGACTTTTTTCTTAAGCTCTTCAAGTTTTCCTTGAGCGTTTGACATCAGACGATCCTTTTATCTATTTTGTTGCTATTTTTCCGCCAGCTTTCTCGATTGCTTCTTGAGCACCTTTAGAAAACTTTTCAATATTAACAAAATTTAACGATTTTGAAAGCTCTCCGTTAGCAAGAATTTTCACTGGACGTCTTTTATCTGCACCCTTAAGGATACCTTTCTCAATTAGAGCTTCTTTTGTAACGTCTCCGCCATCAAATTTAGCTTCTAATGTAGCAAGAGATACCTCAGCATACTCAGTTTTAAATGGTGCGTTAGAGAAACCTCTTTTTGGTAGACGCATGTAAAGTGGCATTGCTCCACCTTCGAAACCAGTTCTTACACCGCCACCAGCACGAGCCTTTTGACCCTTGTGCCCTTTACCAGCTTGAGTACCTTGACCTGAACCTTGTCCACGACCAATTCTCTTAATGTTTTTATGTGCACCTTTTGGACTTTTTAAGTTATTTAAAGTTAACATATTTACCTCTTAATCAACTAATACCGCTTATTCTTGAATGTCTAAAAGGTGAATTACCTTCTTGATCATCCCTCTAACAGCAGAAGTGTTTTCTAAAGTTCTTGAAGTTCCAGTTTTTCTTAGACCTAGGCCTCTTACTGTAGCTTTCTGCTTTTCAGTACATTTAATAGTACTTTTCTTTAATGTTACTGTAATTGTTTTCGCTGTCATATCAACCTCAATTAACCTTTAATTCTTAAGCCTTTAGCTTCTTTACCACGTGCCTTAGCTACTTCTTCTACAGATCTTAATTGTTTAAGAGCGTCAAAAGTTGCCTTAACGATATTATGTGGGTTGTTACCTCTTAAAGACTTCGTTAGAACGTCTTTAACACCAGCAAGTTCAAGGATTGAACGACATGCACCAGCAGCCTTAACCCCTGTACCTTCTGCAGCAGGTTTGAATAGAATCTTACCAGCATCAAATTCACCTAGTACTGAGTGAGGAATAGTTCCTGCATCTACTGGTACTGAAATCATGCTTTTTTGTGCAGCTTGAGTAGCTTTTCTGATTGCTTCAGGAACTTCCTTAGCTTTACCAAGACCGTAACCTACGCGACCATTTTTATCACCAACGATCATTAGAGCACTGAAAGAAAATCTTCTACCACCCTTCATAACCTTTGCAACTCTATTTACAGCAACAACTCTTTCTTCAAGTTCAACGTCCATTGAGCTAGCTTGACGCTTTTTCGCTGGAGCTTTTTTAGAAGCTTGTCTTTTCTTTGGTTCTGCTTTTACTGTTTTTTCAACGCTTTTATTTTCTTCAGTCATCACTTACTCCTAAATTTGAATTCCATTTTCTCTAGCAGCTTCAACAACAGCCTTGATTACACCGTGGTATCTAAGTCCGTTTCTGTCGAATACAGCAGTTGAAATATTGTTAGACTTTAGGTTTTCAGCAAGTTTTGCACCAACAAGCGTTGCACCAGCAATATTGCTTTTTCCTTCAACAGCATTTTTACCATAAGTTTGAACACTGAAAAGTGTCTTGTTAGCAACATCGTCAATTACTTGTACTGTGATGTGCTTGTTTGTACGGTTAACTGATAGACGTGGTCTCTCAGATGTTCCGTTTACTTTCTTACGGATAGCAAGTTTTCTTCTAATTTTTCTAGCTGTACTTGCTTTACCAGCTTTACCATAAGGCTTTCTAATCATTTTAAACTCCTCACCCTAGGCCCTCACTGCGGGCCATTCTCAGGCTACTTTTTATTACTTACCGCCAGATTTACCAGCTTTTCTTACGATTGTTTCTTCAGCGTATTTAACACCTTTACCTTTATATGGCTCTGGTGGTCTGAATGAACGGATCTTTGCAGCAGCAAATCCAACTAGTTCTTTGTTACTACCAGTTAGTTCGATTTCTTTACCAGCAACTTTCGCTGCTACACCTTCTGGAAGAACATATTCAATTGGATGTGAGTATCCAAGGTTAAGAGTTAATGTATCACCACTAACAGCTGCCTTATAACCAACACCGTTGAATTCTAGCTTTCTAACAAATCCATCAGTAACACCAGTTACCATGTTGAAAACGATTTGTCTTGCTGTACCCCACATTGCACGAGACTTTTTAGACTCATCAACAGGAGTTACTTTAATTTCATTACCTTCTTGTGCAAAAGTCACTCTATCATTAAAAGTGTACTCTAGCTCACCTTTAGGTCCTTTAACTGATACATTTGTACCATTTATTGTAACCTGAACTTTCTCAGGAACTACTACCGGGTTTTTTCCTACACGTGACATTACTCGCTCCCTACTACCAAATATTACAGATTACTTCACCACCAACTTTAGTCGCTCTCGCTTCTCTATCAGAAATAATTCCTTTAGAAGTTGATAAGATTGAAGTACCTAGACCACTAATAACTCTAGAGATGTCCTTGTAACCACGATACTGTCTAAGACCTGGTTTAGAAACTCTCTCAAGACCTACGATAGCGTCGTCTTTAAGTAATACTTTGATTCTAATATCTGATTGGCTCTTTGCAATAATTTTGAATGAACGAATATAACCTTCGTCTTTCATAACTTTACAAACACCTGCTTTCATTTTCGAAGCTGGAAATTCCACTCTATCGTGTCCAGCATTAATTGCATTTCTAATTCTTGTTAACATATCTGCAATAGGATCAGTCATCATAATTTCGTCTCCTCAACCATTACCAGCTTGACTTAGTTACACCAGGGATCATTCCTCTAAGTGCTAACTCTCTAAATTGAATTCTTGATAGTTTGAACTTTCTATAGAAAGCACGTGGACGACCAGTTAATTCACATCTATTTCTTACTCTAATTGCAGCTGAATTTCTTGGTAGTTTCTGTAGCTTGATCATCGCTTCGAATCTTTCTTCGTCAGAAAGATTTTCATTGATAATAGCAGCTTTAAGTTCTTTTCTTAAAGTACCGTATTTTTCAGCAAGCTTAGCTCTTTTTTTGTTACTTTCAATTTTCGCTTTTCTAGCCATTACATTATCCTCAATTACTTGTTAAAAGGCATACCAAAAAGGTTTAGAAGCTCTCTACCTTCTTCGTTGTTTCCAGCAGTAGTTACGATTGAGATTCCTAGACCTCTTACTTTATCAATTTGATCGTAAGAAATTTCTGGGAAAATAATCTGCTCTTTTAAACCTAAAGTGTAGTTACCTTTTCCATCAAAACCTTTAGAAGAAACACCTCTAAAGTCACGAACTCTTGGAAGAGTGATGTTAACAAGTCTATCAAGGAATTCGTACATTCTATCACCACGAAGAGTAACGTTTGCACCTAAGGCCATACCTTCTCTGATTTTGAAACCAGCAACTGATTTTCTAGCCTTAGCTACAACTGGCTTTTGACCAGTAATAGTACCAAGATCGTTAACAATCGACTGAACAACTTTAGAGTTAGTTACTGCGTCTCTTGTACAACAGTTAACTACTATCTTTTCTAGCTTAGGAATTTGGTTAACATTCTTATAACCAAACTTCTCAGTCATTTTATTTTTAATTTCGTCATTATATAGTTTTCTGAATCTGCTCATTTTTGCCTCTATCCTTAACTCAGTACTGATCCACAAGACACAGCGACTCTAACCTTCTTACCATCTTTTTCTTCAATTTTTACTCTAGTAGCCTTATTTGTTTTTGGGCTAACTACAGCAACATTTGAGATGTGAAGTGGTGCTTCAATGTCTACGATACCACCAGCTGGGTTCTCTTGAGTTGGTTTAATTGCTTTCTTTACTAGATTAACACCACCAACATAAACAACTTTGGTCTTGAAGTTGATTTTCTTAACTTCACCAGTTTTGCCTCTGTCTTTACCTGTTAAAACTACAACATTATCATTAACTTTTAGCTTTTGCATAACTTCCTCACTGAACCTTGATTAAAGAACTTCTGGCGCTAAAGAACAGATCTTCGTAAAGCTCTTGTTTCTTAACTCTCTCGCAACAGGACCAAAAATACGTGTCCCTACTGGTTCATTGTTATTATTTAGTATTACAACGCTGTTCTTATCAAATCTGATGTATGAACCGTCTTCTCTTCTAATTGGGTACTTAGTTCTAACGATAACCGCTTTCTTAACATCACCCTTTTTAATTTTTCCACCTGGTAGTGCTTGCTGAACTGCTACAACAATAATGTCACCAAGATTTGCGTTCATTCTTTTTGAACCACCAAGAACCTTGATACACTTTACTTCTTTAGCTCCAGAGTTATCAGCAACTTCTAACTTAGTTTGCATTTGGATCATTACTAACTCCTAAAATAGGCTTATTAAGCCCTACTTATTTACCTTTAACAGTTCCCACTTTTTGAGTTTTGAATAAGGTTTACTTTCAATAATTGTTACATTGTCACCTAGATTCGCTTCTAAACTTACGTTATGAGCGTGGTACTTTTTAGTTTTTGTAACGAATTTGCTGTAAACAGGGTGCTTGAAACGTCTAGCAACATTCACAACAACTGTATTTTCATTCTTTACAGAAACAACTACACCATCTAGCTTTCTCTTAAACGTATTTGTACTCATGGTTACTCACCTTTAGCATTTTTTGCTGTTAATAATTTAGCAATATTCTTTTTTGCAAGTTTTAGCTCATGAGGTTTTTCGATACCACTTGTCGTTTTAGACATGTTGATATCAAAAATCGCTCTTCTCATTTCAGCTACTTTTGCATCAATTTCTTTACCGCTTAAACCGCTTATATCTTTGTATTCTAACTTTTGCATAACTTCCTCTTAACGATTTAAAGTTCCTGCTGCTCTCTAGAAATAATTCTAGTCTTTACAGGTAGTTTATACATTGCAAGCTTAAGTGCTTGTTTACTTAGCTCAGGATCGATGTGCTTGATTTCAAACATTACTCTTCCTGGTTTTACAACTGCAACCCAAGAATCTGGAGAACCTTTACCTTTCCCCATACGAACTTCAGCTGGCTTCTTAGTAAGGACCTTATCTGGGAAGATCTTGATCCAAACGTTACCACCTCTTTTGATCTTTCTTGTCATTGCAATACGGGCAGCTTCAATTTGACGGTTAGTTATATACCCACATGATAGGGCTTGTATAGCAAATTCACCGAACGTGATAGTATTTCCACGGTTCGCCTTACCCTTCATTCTTCCTTTCTGCTGCTTACGCCACTTTACTTTCTTTGGACTTAACATATTTACCTCAATAAAATAAATTCACTAACGAATTTCCTACTACTTATAGATCTCACCTTTGTAAACCCAAACTTTTACACCGATAACACCGTATGTAGTGTGAGCTTCAGCAGTATTGTAATCAATGTCTGCTCTAAGAGTATGTAGTGGAACTTTTCTTTCTGTATAACCTTCAGCTCTTGCCATCTCAGCTCCGCCAAGACGTCCTGCTGTTCTAACACGGATACCTTTTACACCAGCTCTGAATGCTGACTGCATAACTTTCTTCATTGCTCTTCTGAAAGCTACACGTTTTTCAAGCTGACCTGCAATGTTTTCCGCGATTAACTTAGCTTCCGCATCTGGTCTCTTAACTTCTGCAATATTGAAGATTAGTGTACCTTTAGTAAGTTTCTTAAGGTCGTTTCTAATTTTCTCAATTCCTGCACCTTTTTTACCAATAGCAACACCTGGCTTAGCTGTATAAACAGTTACTTTAACCTGGTTTGAAGTTCTTGATAATTCGATATTAGCTACAGAAGCATTTTTCATGTTTTTTTCAATGTAGTTTCTAATCGCTAGATCTTCGTGAAGTGTTTCACCGTATTCTCTATCGTTAGCAAACCAGTTTGAATGCCATGACTTAATATAACCTAATCTAAAACCGTATGGATGTACTTTTTGTCCCATAATTTATCCTATGCTTCTTTTAGTTCAACTGTTATGTGACTAGTTCTTTTTCTAATTCTGAACGCACGACCTTGAGCTCTTGGCTGAATACGCTTTAAAGTTGGACCTTCGTCCGCTTTAATTGTACCGATAACTAGGTTATCTAGATCATACTTCTCAGAATCAGCTGCGATAGCTAATCCACTATTAATTAATTTTGTTAAAACAAGTGCAATTTCTTTCTTCTCTTGGAAGCGTAAGATTTTTAGCGCTTCAGAAGCTTTCTTCTTTCTAATTAGATCGCAAACCTGTCTTACTTTTCTTGGTGCGATACCAACTCTACTGTTTCTAACTGTAATGGCCATCTGACCTCTCCTTATTCAACTCTAACTTTACTATCTCTTCTTAGCTTTCTTATCTGCACCGTGACCGAAGTATGTTCTAGTTAGTGCAAATTCACCTAATTTATGTCCAATCATGTTATCTGTTACATAAACCGGTATGAATTTTTTTCCGTTGTGAACGGCAAAAGTAAGTCCGATGAACTCAGGAACAATAGTTGATCTTCTAGACCAAGTCTTGATCACTTTGTTACCTTTGTTACCTTCTTCTTGCATTTGTAGAGCTTTTTTCATTAAGCTAATATCAACAAATGGACCTTTTTTTAATGAACGGGCCATATTAATCTCCTACTACTTTCTTCTCTTAACGATGAACTTATCAGTTCTCTTATTAGTTCTAGTCTTGTAACCCTTAGTTGGTGTTCCCCATGGTGATACTGGATGACGTCCACCTGAAGTTCTACCTTCACCACCACCGTGTGGGTGATCAACTGGGTTCATAGCAACACCACGTACAGTTGGTCTGAAACCAAGCTTTCTCTTACGTCCAGCTTTACCAATGTTACGTTTTTCATGATCAAGATTACCAACTTGACCGATTGTTGCTACACAATCAACTTCAACTTTTCTAAGCTCACCTGATGGCATTCTAAGAAGAGCAAAACGACCTTCTTTAGCCATAATTTGAACGTAAGAACCAGCAGAACGTGCTAGCTGACCACCAGCTCCTGGGTACATTTCTACGTTGTGTACAAGAGTACCAACTGGAATGTCCTTAAGCTTCTTAGCATTTCCTACTTTAATATCTGCATCTGCAGAAGCGATTACCTTATCACCAACTTTTAGACCAAGTGGAGCTAGGATGTAGCTTTTTTCACCGTCTAAGTAAGCGATAAGTGCAATATTACAAGTTCTGTTCGGATCGTAAGAGATCGCTTGAACAGTTGCAGGGATATCTGTTTTATTTCTTTTGAAATCAATAATTCTGTATCTTCTCTTAACTCCACCACCTCTGTGTCTAACAGTGATACGTCCAGAGTTATTTCTACCTGCAAAATTTTTCTTAACAGCTGTAAGGCCTTTAACTGGCTTTACACCTTTTGTTAACTCATCACTATTTACGACTTGCATCTTTCTTAGTGAAGGAGTTGTTGGTTTAAATCTTTTAATACCCATAATTTCCTCAGCTAACTAGTTAAACACCTTTAAAAAATTCAATCTTTTGACCTTCCGCTAATTGAACGAAAGCCTTCTTGAATTTACTAGTCTTTTTTACACCTTTACCAGCTCTTTTAACTTTACCTGGAGTGATGTTTGTCTTTACATTTAAAACTTTCACATCATATAGAGCTTCAACAGCATTCTTGATTTGATGCTTGTTTGCTTTTAGATCAACTACAAAACCAAAACGGTTCTGGCTGTCTGTAGCAACAGAAGTCTTTTCAGTGATAAGTGGTTTCTTTAATACATTTTCTAACGTCGCCATAATCTACACCAACTTATTTAATAGGGTTTCTAATGCACTCTTTTCGATAACTAGGTTTTCAAATTTTACTGCTTCGTATACAGAGAAACCTTCTACGGCCATCCCTTTACCCCACTGTAAGTTCTTCACTGCTCTAAGAGCTGGTGAGTTTTTATCAGCAGTTACTACTAAAGCAGGAAGTAAACCCTTACCATTTAATAGAGTGTACATTTCTTTAGTTTTACCAGTTGATTCAATTGTATCTACTACTGTCAACTTTCCAGCTTGGAGTTTGTCAGCAAGTACAGATTGAATTGCAACCTTTGCCATTTTCTTGTTAACTTTTTGAACATAGCTTCTTGGGCTTGGACCGTGAACAGTTCCACCGCCTACCATAAGAGACGATCTAATTGAACCTTGTCTAGCTCTACCTGTACCTTTTTGCTTGAATGGTTTTGCACCACCACCGCTAACATCTGAACGACCTTTAACACAAGCATTACCTTGTCTTCTTCCCGCTAGAGTAGCTTTAACAACCTGGTGAACAGCCGCTACATTAATATCTTCAGCAGTTAAGCTTACTGGAGCAGTAAGTGTTCCTGCATTTTCAAATTTCGAATTTAATACTGTTACATCACTCATAACTTCTTACCTCAGCCTACAATTACTTCTTAAGTGCTTTTGCAATTCTTACAAAACCATTTTTAGAACCAGGTACTGATCCCTTAAGTAGCATGTATCCTTTATCTTGATTAACTTCAACAACCTTGATGTTTTGGATTGTTTTTGTGTCACAACCCATGTGACCAGGCATTCTTTTGTTCTTCCAAACCTTACCAGGAGTCGCTCTGTTACCGATCGAACCACCACGTCTGTGAAACTTAGAACCGTGAGTAGCAGGTCCACCTTTGAAGTTGTGACGCTTCATTTGACCTTGGAACCCTTTACCTTTTGATGTACCTGTTACATCAACATATGTAGAAGCTTCAAATGACTCTAGAGATAGATCTTTACCTAAGTTAGCAGCATCTACGCCTTCTGTTCTAACTTCTGCAAATTTTACAAAGTTATTTTCAACATTAGCAGCTTTAAGGTGACCTTGAGTTGGCTTGTTTACAAGCTTTTCTCTTTTTTCGTAGTAACCTACTTGGTAAGCCTCGTAACCATCTTTGTCTAAAGTTTTAACTTGTGTAACTTTGTTAGGAATTAACTTGATAACTGTAACTGGAACGTGATTCCCAGCTTCATCAAAGATTCTTGTCATACCAGCTTTAACACCATAGATAGTATTAAGCGATACAGTAGCAGTAGTCTCAACTGCTTGAGTTTCTTCTGTCATTTTGCCTCCACAGCATCACTCTTCTCCAAGAGATGCATGCATGGTTAATAATAAAAATTTTTTTCGTTTATACTAGTACTTGATCTCTACGTCAACACCAGCTGATAGATCTAACTTCATTAGGCTATCAACAGTTTGTTGAGTTGGATCAACGATATCAATTAGTCTCTTGTGCGTTCTCATTTCGAATTGCTCACGAGATTTTTTATCTTTGTGAGGTCCTCTAAGAACTGTAAACTTGTTAATTTCTGTTGGTAATGGGATTGGACCCGCTACTCTTGCGCCTGTCTCTTTAGCTGTTTGTACGATCTCATCAACTGAGCTATCTAGAAGCTTGTGATCATATGCGCGTAATTTAATTCTTAACTTAGAAGCTTTCATACTCATCCTATTATCAATTTTAAAAGTTGAACCTGACTTTTACTGTTTTTTTGGGCCTATTGTCAAATTATTTTTACGCTAGGCCATATATTTTTTACGCGTCAATTCAAAATATTGAGCATAAAAAAGGGGTGATTTAAAAATCACCCCAATATTTAACTAAAAATTAGTCTAGAATTTCAGATACTGTACCAGCACCGATTGTTCTACCACCCTCACGGATTGCGAACTTAAGACCTTTTTCCATCGCGATTGGAGTAATTAGCTCTACTGCGAAAGAAGTGTTGTCACCTGGCATAACCATTTCAACACCGTCTGCAAGTGTAATATCACCTGTTACGTCTGTTGTTCTGAAGTAGAACTGTGGTCTATAACCTTTAAAGATTGGAGTGTGACGTCCACCTTCATCTTTTGAAAGGATATATACTTCACAGTTAAATTTCGCGTGTGGCTTAACTGAACCTGGCTTGATTAGACACTGACCACGCTCTACTTCTTCACGCTTAACACCACGTAGAAGAAGACCAACGTTATCACCTGCTCTACCTTCGTCAAGAAGCTTTCTGAACATCTCAACACCAGTTACAGTTGTTTTAGTTGTTTCTTTAATACCAACGATTTCGATTTCTTCGTTAACTTTGATAATCCCTCTTTCAACACGTCCTGTACAAACTGTACCACGTCCTGAAATTGAGAATACGTCTTCTACTGGCATTAGGAAGTCAAGGTCTGTTGCTCTAGCTGGAGTTGGGATGTACTCATCAACTTGTGCCATAAGCTCTAGAACTTTATCTTTACCAATTGCATCGTCTCTCATTTCAAGAGCTGCAAGTGCAGAACCAGCTACGATAGGAATATCGTCACCTGGAAAGTCGTATGAAGATAGAAGTTCTCTTACTTCCATCTCTACTAGCTCAAGTAGTTCTTCGTCATCTACTTGGTCTACTTTATTTAAGAATACTACGATCGCTGGTACACCTACCTGACGTGCAAGAAGGATGTGCTCTCTAGTTTGTGGCATTGGCCCATCAGCCGCTGAACATACTAGGATCGCTCCGTCCATTTGTGCTGCACCTGTAATCATGTTCTTTACATAGTCAGCGTGACCTGGACAGTCTACGTGTGCGTAGTGTCTGTTAGCTGTTTCGTATTCAATGTGTGAAGTATTGATTGTAATACCTCTAGCTTTTTCTTCTGGTGCTGAATCGATTTCGTCGAATTTTCTTACGGCACCACCAAGTGCGTTAGCTAATGTGATTGAAATTGCCGCTGTAAGAGTTGTCTTACCGTGGTCAACGTGCCCGATCGTACCAATGTTTACGTGGGGCTTACTTCTGTCAAAAGATTCTTTTGCCATCTTTTACTCCTGCGTTATTACTTAGTTTAGTAGTTAAAAAATCTAAAGTGTTTTAGATGTATATTCCTCGTTTTTCAAGTATTTCTTTGGCCATATTCATAGGAATCTCTTCATATCTATCAAAATTCATCGTGAAGCTAGCACGACCCTGAGATTTTGAACGTATATCTGTTGAGTATCCAAACATTTCCGATAGCGGAACTTCTGCATCGATAACTTCTTTATCTTGCTTTACACCCATCGAATGGATCTTTCCGCGTTTCATATTAATGTCTGAAATAATATCACCTGTGTAATCAGAAGGTGTTACGATTTCAAGACTCATTTTAGGCTCTAGTAATGATAGGCCAGCTTTTCGGCATGCAGCTCTAAAAGCATTAGAAGCAGCAATAGCATAAGCTACTTCTGAACCTTCATCATCATTAAATTCAGCGGCAACAAGTTTCGCTTTAATATTAATAAATGGATAACCCGCAAGAGCACCACCCATAGATGTATCCTTAATACTCTTTTCAATAGCATCAATAAATTCTTGTGGTAAATCTCTTTTAGTTAATTCAGTTTCAAATAAGACACCAGCTTGCGAATCAGCTTGCTCAACTTCAATAACAGCGTTTCCAAATACCATTTTACCAGCTTGTTCGCGGTGAAATGTATCTGATTCTTTAGCTGTTGACGTGATACTTTCACGATATGAAACTTGAGGATCACCAACACGGATACCTACTTTGAACTCTCTTTCTAAACGATCACAAATAATTTCAAGGTGAAGTTCACCCATACCAAAAATTAGAAGTTGACCTGTTTCTTTATTATGTTGAAAAGAGAATGATGGATCTTCTAGCTTAAGTTGACCTAGGGAACTCATTAGCTTCTTTTCATCATTTGCTGTTTTTGGCTCAATCGCTACTGAAATAACCGATTCTGGAAAATCCATTAGATCATAAATTATAGTACGATTTTCGGCACAAAGTGTTTCACCAGTAACAGTTTCTTTTAAACCAGAAATTGCAATGATATCTCCGGCCTTAGCTTCTTGTAATTCAGTTCTTTTGTCAGCATGCATTTGAAGAATTTTATTAACTCTCTCACGCTTACCCTTATGTGGATTATAAACCTGTGCACCAGACTTAATTGTTCCTGAATAAATTCTGAAAAATGTTAAAGATCCAACAAACGGGTCCGTTGCAATCTTGAAAGCAATTCCAGAAAATGCTTCTTCAGTATCAGGTTTTCTAATTTCTTCTTTATCGTGATTCTTACCGTTAACACCTTTGACTTCCCCACGATCAACTGGAGAAGGAAGGTATGCGCAAACCGCATCTAGTAGAGGCTGAACACCTTTGTTCTTGAAAGCTGACCCACAAAGAACAGCAACGAACTCGTGATTAATAACAGCTTCTCTAATTGCTGTAACAATTCTTTCTTCAGTAATTTCTTCACCCGAAAGATAGTCTTCAGCAAGCTGATCATCATAATCGGCTAATGTTTCAATAAGCTCTTCACGTGCTAACTGAGCATCATCTTCAAGCTCAGAAGGAATATCTTCGATTTGCACAGTTGAACCTAGGTCTTCGTCCTTAAAAAGCACGGCCTTCATTGCAACTAAATCAACAACACCTCTAAATGTATCCTCTGCACCAATTGGTAATTGAATAGCAGCCGCTGTTTTTCCAAGTTTTTCTCTGATCTCATCAAGACACATTTGAAAGTTTGCCCCAACGCGATCCATTTTATTAACAAAAGCAATTCGAGGAACCTTATACTTATCAGCTTGGCCCCATACAGTCTCAGATTGAGGCTCTACACCAGCTACAGCGTCGAATACACCAACTGCACCATCTAAAACTCTAAGAGCTCTCTCAACCTCAATTGTGAAGTCTACGTGACCTGGTGTATCGATGATATTGATATTAGTTTTGTTCCAAGTACAAGTCGTCGCAGCAGAAGTAATAGTAATCCCACGTTCCTGCTCTTGAACCATCCAGTCCATAGTAGCAGCACCATCATGAACCTCACCAATCTTGTGGCTTTTTCCCGTGTAGTAGAGAATACGTTCAGTTGTCGTCGTTTTACCCGCATCAATATGCGCCATAATTCCGATATTACGAATATTTTCTAAACTCATACAAAGTCCTTAAAAATTTAATTTTTGCAGACATATAATTAACATAAATATGGAATTTTAGATAGGAATAAAACTTTGGAGAATAAATGGTTTTAGAAATAAAAAGGCTCCCATTAGGGAGCCTTCTATTAGTTTATTATGGACTTTATTGCTTATTTTCGAACTACCACTTAAGGTGAGCAAAAGCTTTGTTAGCTTCTGCCATTTTGTAAGTGTCTTCACGCTTCTTAACAGCGCCACCTCTACCTTGAGAAGCATCGATGATTTCATCAGATAGTTTCTCAACCATAGTTCTACCACCACGTGATCTAGCATAGTCTCTCAACCATCTTAGAGCTAGTGATTGTCTTCTGTTATTTCTAACTTCAACTGGAATTTGGTAAGTTGCACCACCAATACGACGAGACTTAACCTCTACCGCTGGCTTAATGTTAGAAAGGGCTTTCTTAAATACCTTTAACGGCTCTTCACCAGTTTTTGATTCAACTCTTTGAAGTGCACCATAAAAGATTTTTTCAGCAACAGATTTTTTTCCGTCTTTCATAAGTGCGTTTACACACTTAGCAACTACAACGTCTTGAAAGATCGGATCTGGAAGTACTTCTCTCGTCTGTGCTCTATGTTTTCTACTCATATTTTTTCTCCTTCACCGGAAACAGTTAAAACTGATCGATTACTCACCTCATGCCATGTTGCAATCGGTGTCACAATTAGTTAACTAAAAATTATTTCTTTGGTCTCTTACAACCGTACTTAGATCTTCTCTGTCCTCTTTTATCAACACCTTGGCAGTCTAGTGTACCTCTAATAGTGTGATAACGAACCCCTGGAAGGTCTTTTACTCTACCACCACGAATCATAACGATCGAGTGCTCTTGTAGATTGTGTCCTTCACCACCAATGTATGAAGTAACTTCAAATCCACTTGTTAGTTTTACCCTACAAACCTTTCTCATAGCTGAGTTTGGTTTCTTAGGAGTAGTTGTATATACTCTTGTACATACACCGCGTCTTTGAGGACACGCTTTTAAGGCAGGTGACTTAGTTTTTTCAACTTTATCAGTTCTACCTTTTCTAATTAATTGGTTAATCGTAGGCATTTCCGCTCCTTAACTACAACAATATTTCCACAATAAAAATAGGCTTTTAAGCCCATAATAAACTATAGAGGGATGGTGTAACACACCACCCCTCAATTAAGCAAGTTTTTATAGCATAAGTGTAGAAGTTTCTTCTAGAGAATCATCTTCTTCAACAAATGCTTCGTAATCACGGTACTTCGAGATACCAGAACCAGCTGGAATCAGGCGACCCATAAGTACGTTCTCCTTAAGACCACGTAATAAATCTTTTTTACCTTCAAGTGATGCTTGAGTTAAGATCTTAGTTGTCTCTTGGAAAGATGCAGCTGATAAGAATGAATCAGTAGAAAGAGCTGCTTTAGTAATACCAAGTAGAACTGGTCTTGCTTGAGCTGGCTCATATCCATCAGCAACTAGTTGCTCATTTGTTTCAAGTAATTCTGCTTTAGTTACAGAATCACCAACAACAAATGTAGAGTCACCTGGATCAGTTACTTCAACTTTCTTAAGCATTTGAGAAACGATTACCTCAATGTGCTTATCATCGATATCTACACCTTGTAGACGGTATACAGCTTGAATCTCATCAACGATGTATCCTGCAAGTTCTTTAATACCAAGTACTCTTAGGATATCGTGTGGGTTAGCTGGACCATCCATAATAGCTTCACCTGAACGGATATAGTCACCTTCGTTTACAGTTACATAGCGTCCCTTAGGAATTGTGTAAACTACTGGATCAGATCCATCTTCAGGTCTAATAAGAATTCTTCTAGAACCTCTTACTTCAGCACCAAACTCGATTGTACCAGTTACGTCAGCAATCTGAGATGCTTGAGCAGGTTTTCTAGCTTCGAAAAGCTCAGCTACTCTTGGAAGACCCCCAGTAATATCTTTTGTTTTCGTCGTTTCACGAGAAACTTTAGATACTACGCTACCAACTTCAACTTCATCACCTTCAGTTACAGTTAGTGTTGCACCAACTTGTAGACGGTAAGAAGCTTGTCTGTTTGTTCCAGGAACAATAATTGGGTTTCCATCAGCATCAAGAATCGTAATTCTTGGTTGAAGTGAAGGATCCTTAGTTTCTGTTACAGTTCTTTGAGTTAGACCTGTTACTGCATCTGTTTGCTCAGCAAGAGTTGCACCAACTACTAAGTCTTCAAACTTAACAAAACCAGCTACTTCTGTAAGAAGTGGAATCGAGAACGGGTCCCATTCAATCAGAGTATCCCCTACGTTTACTTCACTACCTTCAGAGAAGTGTAGCTTTGAACCGTAGATTGCTGGATATTTTTCTTTTTCAACACCACGAGCATCTTTAATGATAAGCTCACCAGTCTTGTTCATAACAAGAAGACCAGTTGGTGTTTCAACAGTTACAACATTGTTGTATACAACTTTACCAGATGTACGAACAGTTGTTTTATTTACTTGTGCACCAGCTGTTGCTGTACCACCAACGTGGAATGTACGCATTGTAAGCTGTGTACCAGGTTCACCAATTGACTGAGCAGCGATAACACCAACAGCTTCACCAACTGAAACCATTGTACCTCTTGCAAGGTCGCGTCCGAAACAAGCCGCACAGAAACCGTGTCTTTCGTTACAAGTAAGAACAGATCTAACCTTGATTTGGTCAACTTCTTTCTCTTCTAGTAACACAAGGTCTTTTTCTGTAAGTAGGTGACCTGTTTGAAGAACCTCATTACCTTCTGCAGAGATAACTGGAGCTGCTGTTACACGGCCCATTGCTCTAGAAGCAACGTGCTCTACAACTTCACCAGACTCAATACGAGAAGTTAGTGTAATACCATCAGTTGTTCCACAGTCTTCAGCTCTAATGATACCGTCTTGAGCAACGTCTACTAGACGTCTCGTTAGGTAACCAGAGTTTGCAGTCTTCAGGGCAGTATCGGCTAGACCTTTACGAGCACCGTGTGTAGACGTGAAGTATTGTAGTGCCGATAGACCTTCACGGAAGTTTGAAGTAATTGGCGTTTCAATAATCTCACCAGATGGCTTGGCCATTAGACCCCTCATCGCAGCAAGCTGTCTCATCTGCTGTGCAGAACCCCTTGCTCCTGAGTTTGCCATCATATAAAGAGCGTTGAATGAAGGAGCGTAAATTGGCTCTTCACCTTCTTTATCTGAAGTAAATTCATCAGTAGAAATTTTCTCAAGCATAACCTTAACAAGTTTCTCTGTAGTTTGTGACCAAACGTCAACAACCTTGTTATATCTCTCACCATTAGTGATCGAACCTTCGTTATACTCTTCTGTAATTCCGTGAACTTCATCATGAGCTTCTTTAAGAATTCCTTCTTTTTCAGAAGGGATTTCCATATCAACAACGTTAATAGAAATACCAGCTTTTGTAGCATTGCTATAACCAAGTTGCATAAGACCATCAGCAAGTAGAACAGTATCTTTTTCAGATCCTCTTCTGTAAGCAAGGTCAAGAAGCTTAACTAGTTCTTTCTTACCAAGAATGATGTTTACGTCTTCGAAGTTTAGACATGAAGGAACGATATCGAATACGAATGTACGTCCAACAGTAGTCTCATGTACTTCACCACCAATACGTACCTTAATTGGTGCTTGTAGGTGTAGGTTACCTGAGTGGTAAGCAAACTGAGCTTCTTCTTTAGAAGAGAAAGTTTTCCCGTATCCACGAGCATATGGTCTAACACGAGTCATGTAGTAAAGACCAAGTACGATATCCTGAGATGGAGTAATAATTGGTGAACCATCTTTTGGAGAAAGAATATTATTTGTCGACATTGCAAGAACACGACACTCAATTTGAGCTTCAAGTGATAGAGGAACGTGAACGGCCATCTGGTCACCGTCGAAGTCGGCGTTGAATGCAGTACAAACAAGAGGGTGAAGACGGATAGCCTTACCTTCAATAAGTACAGGTTCGAAACCTTGGATACCAAGTCTGTGAAGAGTTGGTGCACGGTTAAGAAGTACTGGGTGCTCTTGTACAACTTCTTCAAGGATATTCCATACTTCTTCTTTTTGTTGCTCAACCATACGCTTAGCAACTTTAATAGTAGTACAGTGTCCTTTTTCAATTAGCTTGTTGTAGATAAACGGCTTGAAAAGTTCAAGTGCCATAAGCTTAGGAAGACCACACTGGTGAAGTCTTAAGCTTGGACCAACAACGATTACAGAACGTCCTGAGTAGTCAACACGCTTACCAAGTAGGTTTTGACGGAAACGTCCTTGCTTACCTTTTAACATATCAGAAAGTGATCTTAGTGGACGCTTGTTAGCACCAGTAAATACTTTACCACGACGACCATTATCAAATAGAGCATCTACTGCTTCTTGAAGCATTCTCTTTTCGTTTCTGATGATGATTTCAGGAGCATTAAGTTCTTTAAGTCTTCTAAGACGGTTGTTTCTGTTAATAACACGTCTGTATAGATCGTTAAGATCTGAAGTTGCAAAACGTCCTGCTTCAAGTGGAACAAGAGGTCTTAAGTCTGGTGGAAGGATAGGAATAACATCCATCATGAACCACTCAGGCTTGTTTTCAGACTTCATAAGAGATTCAACAACTCTTAATCTTTTAACAAACTTAGTTCTTGCCATCTCTGTAGTTGCGTTAGCAAGACCACGTCTTAGGTTCTTATTTTCAAGATCGATATCAAGCTTAGAAAGTAGCTCTTGAACAATTTCTCCACCCATACCAGCTTCGAAATCAATACCTTGATCTTTAAGTTCATAATATTGTTGCTCAGAAATTACGCGACCTACATCTAGACCACCTTCAACACCATCAGTTGCTGAAGCAGTTACGATATATGCTTCATAATATAGAACTTTTTCAAGTTCTTTAAGAGAAAGGTTAAGAAGAGCTGCCATTCTTGATGGAAGTGAACGTAGGAACCAAATGTGAGCAACTGGAGTTGCTAGTTCAATGTGTCCACATCTTTCACGACGTACTTTTGAAAGTGTAACTTCAACACCACACTTCTCACATACAACACCTCTGTGCTTCATTCTCTTGTACTTACCACAGATACATTCGTAATCTTTTACTGGTCCGAAAATCTTTGCACAGAATAAACCGTCTCTTTCTGGCTTATAAGTTCTATAGTTAATAGTTTCTGGTTTTTTTACTTCACCAAATGACCACTCTCTGATTGTATCAGGAGAAGCAAGCTTGATAGATACACCTTCAACGCTTACTGGATCTTTTGGCTTATCAAAAAAGTTTAAAAGGTCTTTCATTTTTTTATGCCCTCTTAATATACGGCAGGACTAAGCCTGCCATAAATTAACGAATAGATTCTTCAATTCTGTCTTCTTCAAGTTTAACGTCTAGACAAAGTGCTTGAAGCTCTCTGATTAGAACGTTGAACGATTCAGGAAGACCTGGTTCTAGTACTTGCTCACCTTTAACGATTGACTCATACATTCTTGTTCTACCGATAACGTCATCTGACTTAACAGTTAAGAACTCTTGAAGAGTATAAGCTGCACCGTATGCTTCAAGTGCCCAAACTTCCATTTCCCCAAGTCTCTGACCACCGAACTGAGCCTTACCACCAAGTGGCTGCTGAGTTACAAGTGAGTAAGGACCTGTAGAACGTGCGTGAAGTTTTTCATCTACAAGGTGGTGTAGCTTAAGCATGTACATAACACCAACAGTAACGTCCTCTGCGAAAGCATCACCAGTCTTACCATCAAATAGAGTTGTTTTACCATTTGACTCAAGATCAGCTAACTCAAGCATTTCTCTGATATCTGCTTCTGAAGCACCATCAAATACTTTAGTAGAGAAACGAACACCGCTTGTAAGTTTCTTAGCAAGGGCCATAACAACATCATCTGCTGCAGACTTTAACCAAGCTTCAACTTCTGGCGTCTTATAAATTTTGTAAATGAAATCCTTAATCTCGTGAACTTTCATTTGCTCTTCAAGCATAACCTTGATTTTTTCACCAAGACCACGTCCGGCCCATCCAAGGTGAAGCTCAAGAAGCTGTCCGATGTTCATACGAGAAGGTACCCCTAGTGGGTTAAGTACGATTTCAACAGGTGTACCATCAGCAAGATAAGGCATATCTTCACGTGGAACTACGTTAGAAATAACACCTTTGTTACCGTGACGACCGGCCATCTTATCACCTGGCTGAAGCTTACGCTTAATCGCAACGTATACAGTAATCTTTTTGATTACACCTGGAGGAAGTTCATCACCTCTATGAAGTTTTGCAATCTCATCAGTTGTCTTAGCTCTAACTCTGTTGATCTTGTTTCTAACATCTGCGAAATACTCAGATAGTTTTTCTTCAAGCTCAGCTTGTAGTGGTAAGTAACCAATTAGCTCAAATGGAATTGATGCAAGAATTTCACCTGTAATCTCTGTTCCTTTAGAAAGTAGTTCAGCTGAACCATCTTCAGAAACAAGTACATCAGTAACTTTTGCACCTTTAAGCATATCTGCAATCTTAAGAATTGCTGAAGTTTGGATTGCCTTAATCTCAATTCTTTCATCTCTTCTTAGAAGAGTTGTCTCTTGCTCGATAATATCCTTAGATCTTGAACAAAGCTCAACACCTTCACGAGTATAAACTCTAGCATCAATTACTGTACCGTAAACAGATGAAGGAACTCTTAGTGAAGTATCTTTTACGTCACCAGCTTTATCACCGAAGATAGCTTTAAGAAGTTTTTCTTCTGGAGAAAGTTGAGTTTCACCTTTTGGTGTAATTTTACCAACTAGGATGTCTCCTGGCTTAATGATAGCACCAACTCTAACGATACCAGCTTCATCAAGATCTTTTAAAGACTCTTCTGAAACGTTTGGAATATCGCGAGTGATTTCTTCTTTACCAAGTTTAGTATCACGAGCTTCAACTTCGAATGCTTCGATGTGAATTGAAGTAAACACGTCTTTTGCAAGAAGGTCTTCAGAAATCAGGATCGAGTCTTCGTAGTTATAACCACCCCATGGCATGAATGCTACAAGTGGGTTTTGCCCTAGTGCTAGGTCACCGTTATCAGTACCAGGTCCGTCAGCAAGAACGTCACCTTTCTTAACGATATCACCTTCTTTTACAAGAGCTTTTTGGTTATTACATGTGTTCTGGTTAGTTCTTTGATATTTTACTAGTTTGTAAATATCTACACCAGACTCACCGTCTTTGAAGCTATCTCTTTGAATAACAATTCTGTTTGAATCAACAAAGATAACTCTTCCGTTGTCGTTTGCTACAAGAACTGCGCCAGAATCTCTAGCTACAATTCTTTCAGTACCAGTACCAACGATAGGAGCTTCAGTTTTAACAACAGGCACGGCCTGTCTCATCATGTTCGATCCCATTAGGGCACGGTTGGCATCATCGTGCTCTAGGAAAGGAATTAGTGATGTTGCAACTGAGATCATCTGAGTTGGAGAAACGTCCATCAGGTTAACTTCTGATGCATCAACAAGTGTGAATTCACCAGAAGCACGTGCTGCAACTTGAGCACCAACTAGCTGACCTTCTTTAATGTTATTAGCATCGATCTGAGCGATAACTTTACCTTCCTCTTGGAAAGCAGTGAAATACTCTACATCACCAATCTTTTGATCTTCACCAATAGTTAGGTATGGAGTTTCAATGAAACCGTATTCAGATACTTTTGCAAATGTTGCAAGAGAAGTAATTAGACCAATGTTTGGTCCTTCAGGAGTCTCAACCGGACACATTCTTCCGTAGTGAGTTACGTGAACGTCACGAACTTCGAAAGATGCTCTTTCTCTCGTTAGACCACCTGGCCCAAGAGCTGAAAGACGACGCTTGTGAGTTACTTCTGAAAGTGGGTTCGTTTGATCCATAAACTGTGAAAGTTGTGATGAACCAAAGAATTCCTTAACGGCAGCAGCAACTGGCTTTTGATTAACAAGATCGTATGGCATCATTGTATCAATTTCTTGAATTGCCATTCTTTCTTTAACCGCTCTTTCCATACGAACTAGACCAACTCTAAATTGGTTTTCAAGTAGTTCACCTACAGGTCTAACACGTCTGTTACCTAAGTGGTCGATATCATCAACACGTCCCTTACCGTTGTTAAGTTCAACAAGGTACTGGATAGTTGTAATAATATCTTCTTTAGTTAAAACAGTGTTCTCAACAGGAACATCAGTCTTAAACTTATAATTGATTTTCATACGACCAACACGAGATAGGTCATATCTTTCTTCATCAAAGAAAAGTCCTTGGAAAAGAACTTCAGCAGCTTCAACCGCTGGAGGTTCACCTGGTCTTAATCTTTCGAAGATTTTTAGAAGTGCATCTTCTTTAGCATCTGTTTTATCTAGAAGAAGAGTGTTTCTGATCTGATCACCAAAGTTGATCATATCAATGTAAAGACATTCTACTTCAGATACACCAGCAGCAATTAGTTCCTGAATCTTTGCTTCAGAAAGCGCTTCGTTAGCAAGACAGATTACTTCACCAGTAGTTTCATTGAAGATATCTTTAGCTGCAACTTTACCTACAACCTCTTCAAGCTGAGCAGGAATTTCAGTTACACCAGCATCCGCTAATCTCTTAATAGATGCTTTAGAGAATTTCTTCCCTTTTCTAACAATTGCTTTACCAGTTTTTGGATCAAGAACATCATTTGTTGCACGAGTTCCAGTCATTAGAGATAGGTCTAATGATCTTACAAACTCACCATTCTTAGCAAACTTGATTGTTTCAATATTGTAGAACATATCAAGAATTTCTTCAGTACTGAAACCAAGCGCTTTAAGAACTACAGTTGCATGTAATTTTCTTTTTCTATCAATTCTAGCAAATAGAATATTCTTATGATCGAATTCGAAGTCTAGCCAAGAACCTCTGTGAGGAATAATTCTTGCAGAGTAAAGAAGCTTACCACTTGAGTGCTTCTTCCCACCGTCGTGTTCAAAAACGATACCAGGAGATCTGTGAAGCTGAGAAACAATAACTCTCTCAGTTCCGTTATATACAAAAGAACCAGTCTCTGCCATCAGAGGAATGTTTCCTAAGTAAACTTCCTGTTCTTTAATTGAAGAAACAGTTCTTTGTTCATTACCATCTTTGTCAACAGCTACATCATAGAATACTAGACGAACAACTACCTTAAGTGGCGCTTCATATGAAAGGCCTCTTTGACGACACTCTTTTACAGTGTACTTAGGTTGTTCTAGTGAGTAGCTTACGAACTCTAACGATACAGTTTTGTTAAAGTCGTGGATTGGAAATACAGAGTTGAATACAGCCTGTAATCCCATTTCTTCTCTTTGAGAAGGAGGTACGTCCTTTTGAAGGAAATCATCATAGGACTTCTTTTGTAGAAGCATGAGTGGAGGCGTCTCTAACACAGATGGTGTTGAGGCAAAGTTCTTACGAAACCACTCGTTTGGTCTAAAAACCTCAGTCATTATGGTTCTCCCGGGTTTTAATTGTTTTAACGTGCACGTATATTTTTTAGTTACTTAATAACTTTTTTTTTCGGTTTTTACAAACGCAAAAAAGGTGTGAAGATCGCTAAATCTCCACACCTGTATTTTTTAATTTTTTATGCAATGAGCAAGGGGCTTAAATTACTTAAGCTCAACCTTTGCACCAGCAGCTTCAAGTTTTTTCTTGATTTCTTCTGCTTCTTCTTTAGATACTGCTTCTTTAACAGTCTTTGGAGCACCTTCAACCATTTCTTTTGCTTCCTTAAGACCTAGACCAGTGATTCCTCTAACTTCTTTAATAACGTTGATTTTCTTAGCACCTGCGTCAGCAAGAACAACGTCAAATTCAGTTTTTTCTTCAGCAGCAGCACCACCAGCAGCAGCACCAGCAACAGCTACAGGAGCAGCTGATACACCAAATTTTTCTTCAAGTTCTTTAACTAGCTCAGCTACTTCAAGAACAGTCATGTTTGAGATTTTTTCAATTAATTGATCATTTGTAATAGACATATATAACTCCTAAAAATTTAAAATAACTTTAACTCTAACTTTGTTAATTACTATTCTGCAGATTCTTCAGCTGCAACTGGCGCAGCTTCAACGCCTGCTTCTTTTTGCTCTTTAATTGCATTAAGAACTCTAGCAAATGCTGAGATCGGTGCATTAAATGTCGCAAGAAGAGTACCAAGCATCTCATCACGAGATGGTAGGTCTGCAATTGCATTTACTTCTGCTGGTGTTAGTGCTTTACCATCAAGTAAACCACCTCTAAGCTCTACTAGTTCAAACGCTTTTCCACATTCTTTTAGTGCCTTAGCAACAGCTGGTGCTTCTTCAAATGCGAAAGCAACAGCTTGCGTACCTTTAAGACCAGAAAGTAATCCTTCTGCATCTGTTCCGGCCGCTGCCTTAGAAAAAAGTGTGTTACGAGTAACAACTAGCGATCCACCCGCTTCGCGGATAGATTTTCTTAGAGCTGTGGCGTCATTAGATGGTAGTCCAATAACGTTTGTTAGAAAGATAGCGTTGGCATCAGTGATCTTCTTTTTTAGACCATCGATGATAACGTCTTTCTCTGCTCTAGTTAACATCGTTTACCTCCTAAACTACTGGAGGGAGATTTCATGCAGGCTTTATGTAGCTTCAAACTTAATCAGCAGCTACACCGACAATCATCAACCCCTTATTATTTTGCTGCGATAGTTGCAGCTTCTAAAGTATCAATTTTAAGACCTGGCCCCATAGTCGTACTTAAAGTAAGTGACTTAAGGTAAGTACCTTTTGCAGAAACAGGCTTAGCTTTAATAATTGCTGTAATCATTGTGTCAATGTTCTTTCTTAAATCTTCATTTGTGAAAGATGACTTACCGATTGGAACGTGAATAATACCGTTCTTCTCAGTTCTATATTCAACCTTACCAGCTTTTTGCTCTTTAACTGCGTTTTCAACATTAGGAGTAACTGTTCCTAATTTTGGGTTAGGCATTAGACCTCTAGGTCCTAGGATTCTAGCAACACGTCCAAGTTTACCCATCATATCTGGAGATGCGATAACTCTATCAAAGTCAAGCCATCCACCTGCGATCTTAGCAACGATATCGTCACCACCAACGTAATCTGCACCAGCTGCTTCAGCTTTAGCTACGTTGTCACCAGATGTAATAACACAAATCTTTACTGTTTTACCTGTACCAGCTGGAAGTGCTAGTGCACCTCTGATCATTTGGTCTGCGTGTCTTGGGTCAACACCAAGTCTGAACGCTAGATCTACAGTTTCATCAAAGTTTGCGAACTTAACTTCTTTAGCAAGGTTAATTGCTTCATCGATAGTGTAAGTCTTAGTTGTATCTACTTTTGCAAGTGCTTCTGTATATTTTTTCGATTTCTTAGCCATTGTAACACCTCTTAGTAATCTAGTTTGATACCAGCTGAACGACATGAACCTTCGATGATTCTTTCCGCTGCTTCTTGAGTAGCTGCTGTTAAGTCTGGTCTTTTCGCTTCAACAATTTCTTCAATAATTTTCTTAGATACTGTTGTTACAACTTCTGTTCCTGGCTTCTGTGCCCCTCTCTTAAGCTTTAGCTTATCTTTAAGAAGGTATGAAGCTGGAGGTGTCTTAGTAATGAAAGAAAAAGAACGATCTGAGTATACTGTAATGATTGTTGGAAGCATTACACCTGCATCTTTCTGAGTCTTTGCATTGAAAGCCTTACAAAATTCCATAATGTTTACACCTTTTTGACCTAGTGCCGGTCCAACTGGTGGTGATGGGTTTGCTTTCCCACCTGGAATTTGTAGCTTAATGAAACCTGTGATTTTCTTAGCCATAAATTTCTCCTGCGAACTTTTGTTCTACCAACTATTATTAATTTTTTTCAACCTGAGAAGCATCTAATTCTACCGGTGTTGGTCGACCAAAGATAGAAACGTTTACTTTCAGTTTTCCATTTTCATTTACAGATTCAATCGTACCGATGAATGAAGCGAAAGGTCCTTCAATAACCTTAACCTCTTCTCCTTCAGAGAAGTCCACAGTAGTACGTGACTTTTTGAAGCCACCAGTAGATTTACCTGTCATATATGCAGCCTCTTCATCTGATAAAGGCGCTGGTTTGTCAACAGTACCGCCAACAAAACCTGTAATTTTATCTGTATCTTTTACTAGGTGCCAAGTGTTCTCATTCATAAGCATTTGAATTAAGACATAACCTGGGAAAAGCTTCTTTGTGATAGTTCTTTTTCTTCCACCCGCATGAGAAGTAACTTTTTCTTCAGGAACTACAATTTCACCAAATGAATCAGTTAGCTTATAGTTAACAATTCTTTCACGAAGAGTTTTTTGAACTTTGTTTTCTTGACCAGTAAGAGTCTTTGCAATGTACCAACGAAAATTAGGATTAACTGTAGCTTCACCTTCAGACGATTCTACGGCCATTTCTTCGTTAGTTAGTTCTTTTTCTGTTTCGTTGTTATCAACCATTTCTATCTCACTTAATCAATTAAAGGTATAAATTAAAGAATAATGTCTAGTAGCTGTCTAAATGTATAGTCTACTAATACAAAAATTCCACTTACAATGCTTAGTGCGATTACTAAACCAATTGTTGTCTTTAAAACGTCATCTTTGTTAGGCCAAACAACTTTTACAAGTTCAGCATAAACATCCTCAAGCATAGTAGAAGCATTCTTGTTTTTAGCAATTACTAGGAAGACAATCAGACCTACAACAATTCCTGCAACTTGTACCGTAATAGGAAAGTTTGGAACCTTTGCTTCAAGATCGAACCACTCACTTAATTGTTCGAGGAATCTAATAGTAATAAAACCACAAATCGCACTTACGGCAGCAACAAATGCATTAATCCATTTTTTGCTGTCTTCACTCTTAATGAGGGACATCTCAAATCCTTTTTTACCTAAATTAAACGTATAAGTACCAGATTATATCCCTTAATTAACATGGTTTGGCAAGAGCTAACGCAAAAATAGGATAAATTTGCAGTCAAAATAAATAATATTTGGAAAAAGTGGCGGGCGCATGAGGACTCGAACCTCAAACCTACTGATTTGGAATCAGCCGCTCTACCATTGGAGCTATACACCCGTTTGACTTGGAAACATAAATTACCGAAAAAGGCCTACCTCGTCAATCTCTTATTACTATAAATATTTCCATAATCTTGAATACGGTTCAATCTGAGGGTAGTGTAGCGAATCGCCAACGCGACATTTATTTATTTTGGAGAGAAAACAACATGAAGTATTTAGTACTATTAATGCTTACACTAAACATCAATGCGGCCATCTTTGTATCAGATTCATGTTCTGAAGATCAGAGAGACATGCTTATCAAAGATACTCAGAAATCTCGTGCAGACATGAAAGGCATCATTAAAGATCTTAGAGAGTACAAAAAACAGAACCCGTACATGAGCAAGAATGTTGAAAAGAAAATCAACAAGGCCATCGTAGTAATGAAATGTTCACTGGCAAGAACTTACTGGACTAAACATAAATGTGTTGAGCCATATGGTGGCGCAATCGCTTATACATATGCTGTTATCGGTAAAACTGTATATATCACACCAAGCTACTGGGAATATGATATTGAAGGCCGTCAAGGGATTGTACTTCACGAACTAACTCACAAGTGTGGAACTGGAGATGCTGATTACTTTTGGACACGTAAACCAAAAGATACTAATGGTACACCTTGGTCTGATATTGCTGATACATATAGATATTGGCAACAAAATGGAACTTGTATTCCAGAGATCGATTGTTAAAAAGATAAATTAAAATTTAGGCATAAAAAAAGGGGAGCATAGCTCCCCTTCCTTATATCTTGAATATATCAAATATTAGTCAAGAATTTCAGATACTGTACCAGCACCGATTGTTCTACCACCCTCACGGATTGCGAACTTAAGACCTTTTTCCATCGCGATTGGAGTAATTAGCTCTACTGCGAAAGAAGTGTTGTCACCTGGCATAACCATTTCAACACCGTCTGCAAGTGTAATATCACCTGTTACGTCTGTTGTTCTGAAGTAGAACTGTGGTCTATAACCTTTGAAGATTGGAGTGTGACGTCCACCTTCATCTTTTGAAAGGATATATACTTCACAGTTAAATTTCGCGTGTGGCTTTACTGAACCTGGCTTGATTAGACACTGACCACGCTCTACTTCTTCACGCTTAACACCACGTAGAAGAAGACCAACGTTATCACCTGCTCTACCTTCGTCAAGAAGCTTTCTGAACATCTCAACACCAGTTACAGTTGTTTTAGTTGTTTCTTTAATACCAACGATTTCGATTTCTTCGTTAACTTTGATAATCCCTCTTTCAACACGTCCTGTACAAACTGTACCACGTCCTGAAATTGAGAATACGTCTTCTACTGGCATTAGGAAGTCAAGGTCTGTTGCTCTAGCTGGAGTTGGGATGTACTCATCAACTTGTGCCATAAGCTCTAGAACTTTATCTTTACCAATTGCATCGTCTCTCATTTCAAGAGCTGCAAGTGCAGAACCAGCTACGATAGGAATATCGTCACCTGGGAAGTCGTATGAAGATAGAAGTTCTCTTACTTCCATCTCTACTAGCTCAAGTAGTTCTTCGTCGTCTACTTGGTCTACTTTATTTAAGAATACTACGATCGCTGGTACACCTACCTGACGTGCAAGAAGGATGTGCTCTCTAGTTTGTGGCATTGGCCCATCAGCCGCTGAACATACTAGGATCGCTCCGTCCATTTGTGCTGCACCTGTAATCATGTTCTTTACATAGTCAGCGTGACCTGGACAGTCTACGTGTGCGTAGTGTCTGTTAGCTGTTTCGTATTCAATGTGTGAAGTATTGATTGTAATACCTCTAGCTTTTTCTTCTGGTGCTGAATCGATTTCGTCGAATTTTCTTACGGCACCACCAAGTGCGTTAGCTAATGTGATTGAAATTGCCGCTGTAAGAGTTGTCTTACCGTGGTCAACGTGCCCGATCGTACCAATGTTTACGTGGGGCTTACTTCTGTCAAAAGATTCTTTTGCCATGACTTAAGTCTCCTTAAAAAAGTTAAACAAAACATTATGTTTGTCTTAATAACTATATACCTAAAAGCTAATTTGAGTTGTAAGTATCGACTATATTCATCTTAGATTCAACATAAAAAAAATGCCATCCAAGCTAAAATCTAACCCACAAATTACATAGTGCCATTTTGATAACATAAAAAACTTGAATTGCCAGTAAAATCTATACTTAAGGGCACAAAAAAGTTTATTAATAGAAAACAAAATGGAGCTCACGACGGGATT
This sequence comes from Halobacteriovorax sp. RT-1-1, assembly GCF_047085455.1. Classification (NCBI taxonomy): domain Bacteria; kingdom Pseudomonadati; phylum Bdellovibrionota; class Bacteriovoracia; order Bacteriovoracales; family Halobacteriovoraceae; genus Halobacteriovorax; species Halobacteriovorax sp. RT-1-1. Next base: position 351,328 of record NZ_JBKIXZ010000001.1, on the reverse strand, counting down.
TGAACCCGTGACCTCTTCCTTACCAAGGAAGTACTCTACCCCTGAGCCACGCGAGCAAAAAAATAAGATTAGTGTATTTTAATAATGAGTTTGGATTTTTGGCAAAAAAAAAGATCCTCTAGGAGGATCTTTTTAATGGAGCGGGCGACAAGGTTCGAACTTGCGACATTCAGCTTGGAAGGCTGACACTCTACCAACTGAGTTACGCCCGCATAAGATTTAATTTTTATAACCTTTCAAAAACAATCTGTAAAGATTTATTTTTAAAATGGTGGCGAGAGATGGATTCGAACCATCGAAGGGATACCCCGACAGATTTACAGTCTGTTGCCTTTGGCCACTCGGCAACCTCGCCACAACCGCTGTAAAAAAATGGAGCTGGCAATAGGACTCGAACCTACGACCTGCGGTTTACAAAACCGCTGCTCTAGCCAACTGAGCTATGCCAGCAAACATTCTTGCGATGGAAATAAGTTATAAAGTAGAATTAAAAACCTGGCAAGCTTTTTTTAACTTATTTTTTAGAAAAAACTTTTTCCATTGCAATTGCCGCAGCAACCGATACATTCAGAGACTCAATTTTGCCCATTGGCTCTAAACGGATTTTCTTTTCCAGTAGACGAACTGTTGCATGTGACAGTCCTCTATCTTCTGCCCCAAGTACAAGGCACTTAATTCCATTAATTTCACCAAGCTCATTATCATCAGTATGCTCTGTAAGCCCTATAGGAGTTACATTACGCTTAATTAGTGCAGATAAAAACTTAGGTAAAGAATTGCATTTAACGATGTCAATATACTCAAGAGCACCAGAAGCAATACGGGCCATCGAAGGTCCAATATTGAAATTATTTTTTACTGCAAAAACAATATGAGTAACATTGTAAAACGCTGCTGTACGCATGATTGCACCAGCGTTGTGGACATCTGTTACTCCATCTAGACATAAAATTTTAACTTCTTCACCATTATCAATAGAATCAAATAATGGCTTTGTTTCTAAAATTTCTTTTTGACTTGTTAACAAGAAAACACCTGACGGAACTCTTGAGTATTGAAATTCCTGCTCAGTATAAAGTTCCTTAGCAAGCTCTTGAACTTTGTGAGAAGAAACTAATTTAACTTTGATTCCATCAAGTTCTTGTTTCTTAATCCCACCCATCTTGTATAGCTTATCAATTCCCTCTTCACAGGCAACAAGCTCAATTGTTTTACGTTTAGGATTACGAATTGCATGTACAATCGAATGTACTCCTACAATGATATCTTGTTCCATTACAGGTCCTTTAAAAGCTCATTAACTTTCGAAATAAGTTGGTCTTGAGATACTTTTATTTTTTCACCAGTACGTCTAACTCTGATTTCTAGAAGACCATCTTCTTTGTGATCTCTTTCTCCAAGAACAACTTGAAGAGGTAACCCTAGAAGATCTGCATCCTTAAATTTGAATCCAGGTCCAGCCTTTCTATCATCATAAATAACTTCTAACCCTGCTGATATAAGCTCTTTATGAAGTTCATCAGCTTTGGCTTTGTATTCATCAGACTTAGTAATTGCAACGAAAGATAAATTATAAGGAGCAATTGCTGCTGGCCATATGATTCCATTTTCATCATGGTTTTGCTCAATCGCTGCTGCAACTAAACGAGTTACACCAATACCGTAACAACCCATTAAAGGTGTCGCAGCTTTTCCATTTTGATCGAGAATAGTTACCCCCATTCCCTTCGTATACTTGTCACCAAGTTGGAAAATGTGCCCTACTTCAATTCCTCTTTTAAGCTCAACTTGGTGTTTTCCATCAAGAGTATAATCACCAGAACAGGCAAGTCTAAGATCAGCAATCTTAATATCTTTAAGCTGCTCATTTGCGACAAAATTCTCTAAGTGCATATCAACTTTATTTGCACCTACGATGTAAGCCGCGTCTAAATCGATCTGTGCATCAAATACAATTTCTAAGTTATCGATCCCAACTGGACCAATGAAACCTTTCTCAAGACCTAATGTCTTTAGTTCATTATCAGTAGCAGCGATTAAGTCACGACCTGGATAAACTTTTTCTAGTTTTAGTTCGTTTAACTCATCATCACCTAATAGAAGTGCTAGTACAAAAATTTCATCTTCTTCATTCTTTGCTTTATAAACTAGAGACTTAATTGAATGAAATTCTTTCTTTCCTAAGAAATCACAAACGTCTTTTATCGTTGCTTTACCAGGTGTTGCAACTTCGGCCATATCACCTGTTCTAGCTGCACTTTCGACTTTTCTTAAAGTTTTTGCCGTTTCAATATTTGCTGCATATCCTGCTTCATTTGAATAAATAATTGCATCTTCACCTGCATCTGCGATCACTTGAAACTCGTGTGTTTTCGCTTCACCATCGGCCATGGCCCCACCATCTGCAACAACAGCGGAGAATTCAAGACCTAAACGATTGAAGACATTTTCGTATGCTCGATAAAGGTTGTCATAGACTTCATCAAGACACTCTTTTGTCGCATGAAATGAATATGCATCCTTCATGATAAATTCGCGTCCACGCATCAGTCCAAAGCGAGGTCTTATCTCATCACGAAATTTTGTATTTATCTGATATACCGTTAAAGGTAGATCTTTGTATGATTTGATTGTTTTTCTAAAAACATCAGTGATGGCCTCTTCATTTGTCGGCGAAATACAAAGATCACGATCTGCCTTATCCTTAAACTTAAGCATCTCGCCACCCATCTTGTCCCAGCGCCCAGTTTCTTGCCAAAGCTCTCCTGGAGTTACAACAGACATTAGCATTTCATAACATCCGGCCTTATCCATTTCTTCGCGAACAATTTGTTCTACTTTGCGAATTGAACGATAACCCATTGGTAGATAATTATATAGTCCAGCTGCTGACTTATGAATTAAACCTGCTCTCATCATTAGCTGGTGTGATGCAATTGTTGCATCCGCTGGCACTTCTTTATAAGTTTGCCAAAATCCCTTTGATAGAATCATAGTATTCTCTCTCTTTTATAACGCGTGAAAATCCATACCATTGTACACGCTGTAATTCACACAATAAATGTTAAATATTTTTATATCGACTGATTAAAATGACGGCGCAAGGGCCATGGGCAGATCAAAAGCTTGAACTGCTTCTTTCTCAAGTGATGTTGCCGATACAATTTCATATGCATCAGGTGTCTCAAGAAGCTTGCGGCAAAGAACATTGTGAACGTGGTGTCCAGACATGTAAGTTGTGATTTTTCCAGCAATTTCATAACCTAGAAGGCTGATATCACCTACAGTATCAAGAATCTTATGTCTTACGAATTCATCATCAAAACGTAATCCATCTGGATTCATAACTTTAAAATCATCTAGAACAATTGCATTATCAAGAGATCCACCCTTAATTAGGCCTTTTCTCTTTAACATATCAACATCTCTTAATAGACCAAACGTACGCGCTCGACCAATTTCAGCGATGTAATTCTCGCAAGTAAATTCAAATACTTTACGTTGAGTTTTAATAATAGGGTGCTTAAAAACGATAGTAGAATCGATCACTAGCTTTTCACAAGGTTCAATTCTCGCCCATTTTTCGCCAACTTTTACTTCTACTGCTTTAGTAACTACTAGAAATTTCTTAGTTTTATGAAGTTGTTGGATTCCGGTCTCTTTAATAACATAAAGAAATGAAGCGCCTGAACCGTCCATAATTGGAACCTCTGGCCCATCAATTTCAATATAACAATTATTAATTCCGAAACCATAAAGAACAGATAGAAGGTGTTCAACAGTATGAACTGCACCTGGACCTGAGCCAATTGCTGTATTGTTCTCAGTAGCTCCTACAGTATCTGCAGTAGCCTTTAGCACTTGTGAATCTTTAATGTCAGTTCTCTTAAACTGGATACCAGAATCTGCTTCTGAAGGATGTAGAGTCATTGTCACCTTCTTTCCAGAATGGATCCCAATTCCTGTAATCATCACTTTTTTCGCTATAGTTCTTTGGTTTAACATTAAAAATCACCTAATTTTAAGTACTTTCTGTAATTTTAAACTGAGCAGCAATATATAGCAAGTATCGTCATACATGAGCAAAATATTACTGAATTTCCTGTCCTAGAGGCTTTTGTAACAAAATTTAACCAACCCTTCCACTCTTTTAATAATAACCGTAAAATAAATGCAGATGTTAAAACAACGTTAATTTAAATTCATGAATACGTTAAAGAAGGTTTATTGATGGAAAATTTATTTAATAATCTCGATCTAAATGAGGTGAATAAGTTCAATGCTGGCTGCTGTGTTGAGCACCTTGATATAAAAATTACTGAAGCAGGAAACGACTACTTAGTTGCGACGATGCCTGTAGATGAAAGAACAAGACAGCCATACGGCGTTCTTCATGGAGGAGCAAGTTGTGTCCTTGCGGAATCAGTTGGATCAATCGCTTCAAATATTATTTTAGATTCTTCAAAATTCTATGCTGCTGGTTTGGAGATAAATGCAAATCATGTGCGTCCAGTTCAATCAGGAATTGTTACTGCAAAAGCAACGGCCATCCATCTTGGAAAATCGACACACATCTGGGATATCCGCATCACAGACGAGAAAGACAAATTAGTTTGTATCTCTCGCCTGACGATGGCAGTTATTAAGAAATAAATTTTTATTTTTTAAGAAGTCGAGCTGGCATCTCAAAGGCTTCGTTAGTGAGTTTCTCACCAGTCTTTGGGTGCCTAACAGTTCTCAGTGCTACGAAGTGAAAAAGAAGTGGATTGATTGAGTAGATCTCATTTAAGATCTCTCTTTCTTCCTCTGTAATAAATCCTTTCTCTACAAGATCAGTCGTACGGTAAATCCAGTTAATTGCAGGAAGAGGATAATCTGATCCATACATTACACGTGAGTGAAATTGTTTATTTTCAATCATTTCAATTAGAGGCTCACTAAGTCTTTCATAAATGATAAGTGCCGATAGATCTGTGAAGAGGTTTTTCTCATATTTCTTTTCTTTGAAAAGTCTCCAAAATAAATCAGAACACTCTGCTTGTACTCCACCATTATCTAGATCCTCACATTTTCCACGTGAAGCGGCGTGAGAGATAATTACATCAACACCAAGATCAAGTGCATGACGTAGGCGAAGTGGATTTCCTAACTCTTGAAACTTATCACCCTCTACAGCTTTCTCTTCACCGGCATGTGTAATAAGAGTCATATTATATTTCTTAAGCGCTTTATAAAATGGAATAACTTTTTTATTTGCAGGATCGATACCCATTGCATTTGGTAGCCATTTTACAAACTTCACTCCACGAGCGGCCCATTTTTCTAATTCTTGAATTGCATCTTTACGGTAAGGATGTACTGAAGCAACCATTTTAAAATTCACAGGATGTTCTTGTGATAACTTCCAAATATATTCATTAGGCACATGAAATTCTGAATGCGTAAGATCTTTTGTACCATCTAACTTATAATGATAATCAAAAGCAAGTGCATAGGCTGGAATAAAGTGTGGCTGGTAAGTCATCAGTTCAACGAGACGGGCCACATATTGCTCATCTGCTTGTGACTTATCATCAACTCCAGAAGCGGAAATATAAACATTAAAACGATTATATTTTGATAAGTGATTATACCAATCTTGCATATCTGGGTTTACCCAAATACCACTTCCACTATTCCCAAGACCCACGATATGTAAGTGAGTATCTCTTAATTTCTTTAGATCAATTCCATCGTAAGACTTTTCAACAAAGTCTTTTACATGTTTAGGAAGTTTTTCATATTCATTTGGTTTGTAATCAAAATCGCCACCAAGTTTTCCATAGAGGAGAGAACACGATGACAATAGCATTGCGAGAGTAATAAATAATAAATTTTTCATTAAAATAACCTTAGACCTTTTTTATAGTCGTATTTAACTTGTAGAAGCACACTGAAGTGATCATGATCATCACGGTCGTGATTTACCCCTAAGATAGTATCGTAAGTCCACTTATCTTTTTTAAACTGATTTAACATTCCAACATAAGCAGTATCTTGCTTACTTTTTTCTGACCAAGAACGAAAGTGAAGAACTCCAAATGTATATGTATCGCTATACTGGTAAGCGATGATATTTCTCATAACATTCACAATATCATTCGTATCTATTTCCATTGAATGAAGAGCATTTACAACAAGTCCTGAGTAGCCGCTGTACTTAAAAAACTCTCTCTGATAATCGTTTATTGTGACAAACTTTTTATAAGCTAGAACATTTTCTATTCTTAAATACGAACGTGTACCGTCTGCATCACATATCTGTGTTTCACAATCAAAAGTTGAAAGCTCCTTCGATGAACGCCAAACTTGTTCAGTTCCGGCAGTGAAGCCTAAAATTGAAACTGGAAAAAAATCGATACGGCCACCAACGGAATTGATCGAACCACTTGTATTGAAATAAGCAGACTCACGAATGAAGCCATAAATTTGTTCGTTATATCGCCACATCTCCTGACTGACTCCAGCATCAACTCTCGCCGCTGCTCCTAGGATATAAGAACGATACCCAGCTGATGCGGATAAATCATATGTTGCTTGAATGTTAAACGTAATAAGACATAAACACAGAAATAAAAACTTATTCTTCATTAATTAACTCTTTTGCAATTTGTGAGATCTCACGACCTCTTGGCGTACGTATTAAAAAACCTTCTTTTAAAAGAAAGGGTTCATAAACATCTTCAATCGTAGAGCGGTCTTCAGCAAGAGTTGCACAAAGTGCTTCTATACCTACAGGACCTCCCCCATAATACTGTTGAATAACAGAAAGGATGCGTCTATCCATACGATCCAACCCGTGTTCATCAATTTCCATCATTTCTAGAGATTTTTTCACATCATTAATATTAACGTGAGAAGAATCACGAACAATAGCGAAGTCACGCACGCGACGAAGAACACGATTAGCGATTCTTGGAGTACCTCGAGCACATCTTGCCATTAAGTGCTCTGCATCTTCGTCTATTTGAATTCCGATTTTCTTAGCGTTATTAGAAATAATTTTTGCTAGTTCATCAGCTTTATAAAAATCAAAATGAAAATGTGCCATAAAACGATCACGAAGAGGATTTGATAATAAACCTGATCTTGTCGTGGCCCCAATTAATGTAAATGGAGCAATTTCAATTTGCATAGTTCTTGCAGCGGCACCATCACCAATAACAATATCGAGGCGATAATCTTCCATTGCTGAATAAAGAATTTCTTCAACAGAAATATGCATGCGATGAATTTCATCGATAAAAAGAACATCACGAGGCTCTAAATTTGTAAGAATCGCCGCAAGATCACCCTTCTTCTCAATGGCCGGTCCCGATATAACATGAAGCTGGCTTCCGAGCGCATTAGCAATAATCATGGCAAGAGATGTCTTTCCTAGTCCAGGAGGACCTGAAAGTAGTGCATGGTCCATAGACTGTTTTCTTTTAACAGCGGAAGTAACCATCACATCAATATTTTGTACGATTTTTTTCTGACCTATATATTCAGAAAAATCTTTCGGCCTTAAAACAATTTCTTTTCTTGTTTCTTCTTCATCAAGTGTTGGATCAAAAAAACGTCCTTCAGACATTTACACCTCTTTTAAAACAAGGTGAACTAATTGTTCGGCCCTTGTAATTTGGTTTTCATCTAAAATTCTTTTTGCAAGTGGCATCACTTTATCTTCAGTAAAACCAAGTTCTTTACAAGCCATGATTGCATCATTCATTAGTGCTGAATCATGATTAACAACTTCTGATACACTCTCTTCAAATAGCTCAAGATTTAGAGGTGCTTGAGAGATTGATTGTGCTGTCTGATTCGCAGAAGCAGAAGCCTTAGAATACATTTTTATTTTTTGTGCTTTTCCACTTAAATCAAGAATGATCTGTGAAGCAGCTTTCGCTCCTACACCAGGTGCCTTTTGTAGTGTTTTCTTATTATCAAAAGTAATGGCATCAATTATGTTATCCACACCAATACTTGTCACAAGAGCAAATGCTCCTTTAGGACCAACACCTTTTACACTTAAAAGTAATTCAAATGTTTTCTTCTCTCTCAAAGATCGGAAACCAAAAAGTTCTTCACTTGCCTCTTTCACTATATGTGAGATGAAGATTGCAGCAACTGAGCCCTCTGGTAAAACATGTTGAAAATAAATTTGGTGACCTACCCCAGAAGGAGTAAAAAGAATTAATTCGTTTCCATCGCTGAAAACAACTTCGCCTTGTAATAGACCAATCATATAACCTACTTAGAAAATACTTCTTTTAATGTACGTGCTTTTGTACGAGTATGAGACGATTTTCCCTTTATTTTTGCCCTTTGTCCACGATTCAACGCGTGACAAAGCGCTATAGCAAGGGCATCCGACTCATCATGTGACTTGAAATCTAGCTTACCAAAAATCATATTTAGAGATCGATCAACACTTTCTTTTGAAGCAAGACCATGTCCAGTAACACTAGATTTTATTAAGTTCGGTGAATACTCTGTGATTTTACCTTGATACTTATCAGATAAACCTGCAATTAGTGCTCCCCTCGCTTGAGCAAGTTTTGATAATGCGGGAATACTTTTTACGTAAATCAAAGCCTCAACTGAAATTTCATCAGGTTTATACATTGAGACAATATCTTTAATTGAAGAAGAAATCGTTGCTAAACGATCAAGAAACTCCGGTATCTTATCAAATTTTAAAACACCCGAATCGACATATTTAAATTTTCGACCTTCAACTTCGATAACCGCCCATCCAGTGGTACGAGATCCCGGGTCAATTCCTAGAATATACATAGATTTAGTATAAACGAAAAATTCGAATTTACGAGCGATCTACGCCTTTTATCATGTGGCCAATATAAAAAACTGCAGATCCACCAATAAATTGGTAGAGCTCAAGCATTTCATAGTCACCTTTTTGTAAACCAACAAAAAGACAAAGCCCAACTGATGCGAAACCGATTAATTGTAGTGCTAATCCTAACCAAAAAAACATATCAATTGAATACGACTTAATTCTGAAATTGCCAATACCAAGCTATAAAGATAATATGTGATAATGCAAAATGAGACAAAATTACTATATGCGCAACCCGTCATAGAAAGGCAGGTTGAACTTCTTAAAAAAGAATGTGGCTCCCTAAAAAGTTTGGGTACGACACCTTGTTTAAAAGTAATTCTTGTAGGTAATAATCCAGCAAGCGTTATTTATACAAATAGTAAGAAGAAGTTTGCAGAAAAAATTGGTGCAAGTTGCGAAATCGTTAATCTAGAAGATTCGATTAGTGAGGAAGAATTCCTCAAAATCGTAAATCAATTTAATAAAGATCCATCAGTTCACGGGATCCTTATACAACTTCCATTACCAAAATCACTCTCTCAAGTAGATACAACAGACCTTGTTGTTCCTCATAAAGATGTTGATGGTTTTCACTACGAAAATGTTGCTAAGCTTTACCGTGGGCAACTTGGTGAAACATCAATGATTCCTTGTACGCCAAAGGGTATTGTTACAATGGCCAAGTACTACGGAATTGATTTTACAGGAAAGAATGTTGTCATCGTTGGTAGAAGTCTTATCGTTGGGAAACCACTTTCACTTCTCCTAACAAATTTAAATGCAACTGTTACACTTGCACACTCTAAAACTCAAAACTTAAAAGAGCTAACTCAGTCAGCCGATATTATTGTGACAGCAATTGGCTCACCAAAGCTCCTTACTAAAGAATATTTCAGGAATGATCAGACACAAGTTGTCTTCGATGTCGGTATTAATCGAAGTATTGATGGCAAACTTTGCGGTGACTGCGACTTTGACAATATAAAAGATCAACTTGCGGCAATTACTCCAGTTCCTAAAGGAATTGGCCCAATGACAATCTTCAGTGTCTCTCAAAATTTAATTAGCGCAGCTAAAAAATAAAAACCTAAGGAAATTTATGAAACAAACATCACTTACACAGGCGCATCGCGACCTTAAGGCAAAAATGGCAGACTTTGCAGGTTATGAAATGCCTATTCAGTACGCTGGAGTAAAAGCAGAAGTTGAAGCGGTAAGAAGCAACATCGGTGTTTTCGATGTTTCACATATGGGTGAATTCTTTGTAACTGGTCCAGATGCTGTAGCCTTCGTTGACTATGTTATCACTAACGATTTTACTAATGCGGAAACAGGAAAAGCTGTTTACTCGCCACTATGCCGTGAGAATGGAACAGTAATTGATGACCTTATTGCATATAAACTTGAAGAACAAAAAGTTTTAATTTGTGTAAATGCGGCCAATATTGAAAAAGATTGGAATTGGATATCTTCGAAAACTGAAGGTTTTGATATTGAACTAACGAATCAGTCTGATGACTATTCTCTTCTTGCGATTCAAGGTCCTAAAACTGAAGAAGTACTTTCTAAACTAGGTTTTGATTCAGTTAAAAATGCTGCTTACTACTCTGCTTATGAAAGTAATTGGAATGGTGCTGCAGTAATCATGGCAAGAACAGGATACACAGGTGAAGATGGATTCGAAGTATTTGGTTCACATGAAACAATACAGAAACTATGGTCGGATCTTTTAAGTGCACAAGTTACACCTTGTGGCCTAGCATCACGTGATGTTCTTAGACTTGAAGTTTGTTATCCACTATATGGCCATGAGCTCAATGACGAATTAACTCCACTCGATGCTGCTCTAAAGTGGACTGTTAAACTAAATAAAGAAAAATTTATTGGAAAAGAAGCACTGTTAGAAGCCGCTGCAAACTATAGACTAGTTAAACTTTCTATTGATAAAGGTATTCCAAGAGAAGGTTACGAGATTCTAAATGACCAAGATCAAGTTATCGGTAAAGTAACAAGTGGTACGATGTCAGTAACTAACTCTCAAGGGATTTGCCTAGGGCTAGTTAAGCGTGATTTATTTCCTGAAAATAAGAAATTTAGAATACAAATTCGAAAGAATGTAATAGATTCAAACTATCATACAAAACCATTTGTTACCGGAGGGCACAAATAATGACTAATATTCCAACTGATCTTAAATATACAAAAGAGCACGAATGGGCAAAGATTGAAGGTGATATCGTAACTGTAGGTATTACAGATTTCGCTCAAAACTCTTTAGGTGATATTGTTTTTGTTGAGCTACCAGAAGTAGGTCAAGAGTTCTCAAAAGACGACACTTTTGGTGTTGTTGAATCAATTAAATCGGCAAGTGATCTTTATATTCCGGTTTCAGGTGTTATCACTGAAATCAATGAAGAACTACCAGATTCACCAGATAATTTAAACTCTGAACCATATGAATCTTGGATGATAAAAGTTAAAATTACAGATCAAGAAGAGCTTTCTGAGTTACTTTCTAACGAAGAATACGAAAGCCTTTGTCAAGAATAAACAAAATAAAATCTATTTCAAATTCTTACATATGCCCTCGAAATGAGGGCATTTTTTTATTTCAGTAACTTACAAATTTATATCTTAAAAATATTTTCAATTGACCAACTTTTTCCTTTACGAAGTCCTACGAAGGCTTCATACTCGCAATCTCCAATGTTCATCATTAAATAGAGACAGGTATTAAATGCATAATCAAGAATCTATTCAGCTAATCAATACTGCAATCATCAAGGGTAAAGAGAAAAAGATCGATACTACTTATGAGGATAGATTAAACCAAGCTTGTAATTCGTCTGCTATTGCTGCAATCTCAAATGCCATTCAACAACTAGCAGAGACAGATCGTATCTCATACGATCAAGCCGCTATTAAAATCGTTGAAACGATTAAAGAATTAGATCAGGTTTGGACTGACTACGTTCTCATGGAAGGTATTAACAACATTAAGAAGATGCTTAAAGGAAATACAAAGCACTAAGACTTAGTTCTTTGTAACTGCAAAACCCCAATCAATATTTGCGTGACCATTTTTAACTAAACCAGATGGTGGGTTAGGAAATGGCCCGGCTTTATTGAAAGCTTCTACAGCGGCGTCATCTAATTCTTTAACTCCAGAAGTACCATTTACAATAACGTTAATAATCTTACCGTCATTATCTAAAACGACACGTACATTTGTGAGAAATTTTTCACCAGCTGGTCCACGACGATTTTGACGATATAAGGACTCCATCTTTTCTCGCAGAGTAGCGCCCCAATGTTGCTCTAACTGTTGCTTAATTCTGAAGTAGAAACCGTAGTATTTATATTCAACTGTATTTAGTTTAGTAAAATCACCTAATTTAACATCTTCAAGGTGATCATTTGAACTAGCAATACCTCTGTGGTTCTTGCTACCTGTCTTAGTACCTTTAACTAGGTTTTGATCCTTTTGGAGGGGAGAATTTTGTGCAACTGCAAAGTCTTCAAAACTGATTCGACCAGATTTTGACTTTGTCATTTTACGTTGCTCTTTCTTCTTTGTCTTTGAACCCTGTTTCTTTTGATCAATTTTTGAGTTACCGACACCACCGATGTTAAATGCAGCAACTTCCATGGCCTTCGTTTCACGATCGACTTTATTATTTGTTTCACTCAAGTATTTTGCATCATCTGCGAGTTCTTGATTTGTCTTGGCCGCTGTCACGATCTGACGAGGCTTATCTCTATTAAGTCTTAGACGGATTCGCTCAGGTTCTTTTTCTTCTTGTGGTTTAGTTAATGACAAAGAAATTGAAGTTAGCTTTGAAGGCATCAAAGAGATATGTACAACTAGCGATAGAGCTATTGCTAGATATATATATGTCTTGTGATTTTTATGAACTAATTCCAAAGTGTCTCCGAGAAACTAAGTATTCTTTAGCCTTCTCGGAGAAAATATCGAAAAATTTACTACATATTTTGATTAATTGTTAAAGAAATCGTCATCTTCAAGAATTGCACCTGTTTCTTGACTATTTTCCTCTTTTTTAAAGAAGTTATTCTTAGAATTAGAGCCAGGTTCAGTTCCTTCAACAAAACTTTCCAAAAACTTTGATCCAGAGCCATTTGCTAACTCACCTGTCTTCTTATCGATCGAAACATTCACAATTCCTGGAGGCATTTGGAAGTCTCTTTCACCGTAGATCTGAATAGAACGTTGCATATATGATTTCCAAATTGGCATCGAAGCTCTTGTTCCTGTTTCCGGCCATCCCATAGTTTGGTTATCATCCATCCCCGTCCAAACACCTGTTACGATATTTTGAGAAAATCCTAAGAACCAAGCGTCCACATAACTACTTGTTGTACCTGTTTTACCACCTAAGAATTGACTTACACTTAGAGCGCCTCGTCCTGTACCATTATGAACAACACCCTTTAAAAGGTTAGTCATAATAAATGCTAATCTTGGATCGTATACCTGTTCTTCATCTAAATTTAATAAATACGGATTGACTGCTTCTTTTTCAAACTCATTATGAGAATCACCTTCTTTCTCACGTACATTTTCAGTTTGATTTAGATTCTTTGACTCTTTAGCTAATTTTTCTAGCTCAAGTTTTGACTGAGTCGCAAAGTCATCTTGGAAGTAATACTCTTTTCCATTTCTGTCTGTAATTGAAATAATTGATTTCGGCAGAACCTTTTTTCCTCCATTAGGGAAGATAGAGTATGCACGAATCATTTCTAGTAACGTTACACCAAAAGAGCCAAGAGAAATCGACATATCATTTGGCATATCTGCATGAAAATTGATTCGATCTAGATAGTTAAAAATCTTATCCATTCCAAGATCAAGAGCAATCTTAATTGTTGGAATATTTCGACTGTATTCAAGTGATTCTCTAAAAGTCATTGGACCTTTAAATTTACCATCATAATTTCTTGGTTTCCAATTAAGGGCCTGATTAGCTCCTCCAAGTGCTTCTGGAGTATCAAGAATGATTGTATTGGGTTGATAACCATTTTCTAAAGCAGCGGCAAACAGAAGCGGTTTAAAGGCAGAACCAGGTTGACGCTTAGATTGTAGTGCACGGTTAAATTCACTTTTATCGAAATCAACACCACCAACCATTGAAATCACTTCACCAGTAAATGGGTTCAAACTCATTAAAGCAGCTTGAACTTTAGGTTCTTGCTCAAGCGTACACTCTAAATACATTTGCTCTTCTAATGTTTTATAATCTTTTAGCTTTTTATAAGTATTGGCATATTGTGAATAGACATGTTCTGAAAACTTCGTGCTGAAATCTTTAATCTTTACATGAATAATATCGCCTTTCTTTAAAATATCATTAGGGTTCTTTATATATGGGAAATACTTACGTGCATCCGTATATTTTCTTTCGTGTGCCCAACGAAATGATTCATAAGGGATTACTCCAGTAATACCACCTACAGAAATAATAATATTTCTCATACGGCCATCAAGACGAAGCACTACTGCTTTATACAACTTATCCTTTTCAAGTTGACCTAATAACTGATCATCAGCATTATAACCAGGATAGAATCTCGAAGAGTAGAGCTTTGACATATGCTCTTGTGTGAACTCCTTAAGTACTGCGAGTTCATCTTCTTTTAATTGCAGTTCATATTCCCTTTCATTATTTTCAGAAAGTGTAAAATAATTAGACTTATCTTTGTAAAGCTCAACTCGAAACTCTTCAATATACTTATCAAGTTCTTCTAGTTCGATATGACCGATTGGTCCTTGGAAACCTTGGCGTTTATCAATTTCTTCTGCACCGATCTTGATATTTTCTTCAGCAGTCTTTTGAAGGTCGTAATTAAGAGTTGTCTGAACAGTGAAGCCTTCAGTTAAAAACTTCTCTTCTCCAACAATATCAATTGCCTGTCTACGTACCCAGTCAGTGAAATATCCCGCAAGGAATGGACTATTCTTTCTAAGCTGATACTTGATTTTTTCTTTTAGGGCAGCTTGATATTCTTCTTTAGTAATTTTCTTATTCGCAAACATACGGCCAAGAACATATGCCTGTCTCGTTTTTGCATGTTGTGGATTACGATAAGGAGAATACTTACCAGGAGCAACAAGTAGTCCTGCAATTAGTGCTGACTCAGCAACAGTTGCTTCATTTAATTCCTTATTAAAGTAGCCACGAAATGCAGACTTTACTCCATAGTATCCACCACCAAGATAAACTTGGTTTAGATAAAGAAATAAAATCTCTTCCTTATTAAATCTCTTTTCAATTTTTTGAGCTAAAAGAAAGTCTTTAATCTTTCTTGTAATTGATCTTTCTGATGAAAGTAATAGTGACTTAGCTACCTGTTGCGTAATTGTTGAACCACCCTGAACAACACGCCCCGCTTTCAAGTTGGCGACTAGAGCCCTTAGTACTCCAAAGTAATCAACACCATCATGATTGTAGAAATTTGAATCTTCCGCAGATAAGAAGGAATCAACAATTCGTGGAGGTATCTCATTAAACTCAACGACTTCTCTATTCTCTTTTCCAATGTCATATAAAACAACACCATCTTTTGAAAGAATTTTCGATTTGATTGGTGGATTATAATCTGCAAGACTACTAATTTTTGGTAACGTAAAAGAAAAGTATACTAGTATTGAAAAAACAAATAATCCTCCAAATAAAACCAAGAAGGACATTAATACTAATAATCTTTTTAAATGTTTCATAAATTCTCTTTTATAATTTCACACTTCTTCATTAAGCTAAAATTTTGCTTAGGCATATTGATTTGAATCATTTTACCATTTATCTGATTTTTCGAAACCGATAAGTTTTTCTCATATGAAAACACGAACACTCTCTGGGCAATTAAACGAGCGATATCTTCATTTGTTATTTCAATTTGAGCGGCCAGTATTTTCTTATTATTTTCAATATTATTTTTTAAGCCTTCGACAATATTACCCTTCGTCATAAAAGTGATATTACCGTTCACTCCTACTGTTGTTAAGTAGTAGGCGATACTAGACTTCTTTATTGTCCTAGCATCTAGCTCTAAATTTTCTACAATTTCTTGTGCATTCGTACGTTCTTTCAATCTAAAGAACTTCCACTTAACAAGTTCAGGCTTCTTTGTTTGAGCTAACATTGCTGCTATTGCCGAAGAACTACCAATACCAGCAACAAAATTAATTTTCACATCATTTTTAAGCAGGCATGAAACATAGTCCATAACATCAGTATCAAAATCTGAACTTGCACCAATAATGATTCCTACTGTATTGATTTTTTCAGAAGTTTGTAACGCTTGTGTATTTGGATTGACCTGACCAGGCCCATACTCAGTATAAGATGACTGCTCATCGACAGAAGGAATTATATTTGTTTCCTCTGCATCGACTGAGATTGTGACCACTCTTTGTTCTTCTTCAGGTTGTTTTTGGCAAGTATTACTTAAGAAGACAAAAACAAAAAATATAAGAATGAAATTTAGCTTATTCAATTTCTTTTTCTTCTAACTTATCTGTTAATTCTAGAACTTTCTTTTCAACTTTTTCTAAGTAGCCCTTACTATCAGTATATAGCTTAACCCCTTCTTCAAAGTTTTTTAAACTATCGTCTAGAGTAAGTTCTCCTGACTCAAGTCCGTGAACTAGTTCTTCTAATCTCTTTAAATTTTGTTCAATATCAATTTTCTTGGCCATATCTCACCGTGTCATAAATTCAACATTAATAATTCCAATGTGAACTAATATTCCCATACTTTGCATATTCTTTAAATAAAAAGGTGTGATAATCACTACTTACATCATGGGTCATTTTTACCTATGTAGGTAATTTGGCACCCCGATTGGTATAGTTAAAGAAGAATTTGCCAGGAGGGCAGATGAAAGAATTATGGGTACCGCTATCCGGTGCAATCGCACAACAACAGAAAGTTGATACAATTGCCAATAATGTTGCAAACGCAAACACGCCTGGATTTAAAAAAGATCAACTCGCTTTCAAAGAATACTTAACAGCACTAGATAAAGGTGTTGAAGATATTGATTTACCTAATAAGGAATGGGCCCCTGAAGACTTCTATCGAAGCTATGGAGCAGAGCATGCCATGGTTAAGGTAGATGGATCATTCACAAATTTTACGCAAGGTACATTATCTCCTACTAGCAATCCGTTAGATATTGGACTTCGTGGAAATGGATTTCTCGCCATTGAAACACCTAAAGGTGTGCGCTACACAAGGCGCGGAACTCTTTCTCTACGTCAAGATGGTGTTATCACAACACAGCAAGGCTATCCTGTTTTAAACAGAGAAGATAACCAACCAATATCAGTTCCACCTGGAACGAGAAATATTACATTTGCTCTAGATGGTGCAGTCTACGCTAATAACAATCAAGTTGGTTCACTAAATATTTCTGAATTCAATGATATGCATGCACTAAGAAAAGAAGGCAATTCACTTTATATCAATAATAATGAAGGTAATCTGAAAGAACAGATTAATACATCAGTCCACCAAGGCTTTATTGAACAATCAAATGTAAATGCCGTGTCTGAGATGTCTGAGCTAATTAAAGCTCACCGTCATTTTGAATCAATACAAAAAGCAATTAAAACTTATGATCAAATTAGCTCTAAGTCAGTTAATGAAATGATCAAATTTTGAGGTAGTATGAAAAATATTGTTCTTTTTATTACATTCTTACTCATGGCCCGTTATTCATTTGGAATGATGAAGGCCCTTAATATTGCAGCAACAGGGATGGCCACTCAGGAGATGCACGTTAACACAATCTCTAACAACGTCGCTAACTTAAATACAATTGGGTACAAGAAGCAAAGAGCTGAATCTGAAGATCTTATGTATGAAACAATTACAGAAGCTGGATCACGTTCGGATGCAAACTCAAATTACACAGTAGGTGTACAAGTAGGTTCAGGATCGAAAATTAGTGGTGTCCGAAAAGTATTTTCGGCCGGTGCACCAAAAATCACAAATAACCCATTTGATCTAATGATCAATGGTGATGGCTTCTTTGGAATCATTAAACCAAATGGACAAATTGTTTATACAAGAGATGGTGCATTCAATGTAAATGCACAAGGACAACTTGTTTCTAAACAGGGTTACCAAGTATTTCCAGGAATTACATTTCCACCAGGTGTAGCATCTGTAAGTATCGGAAACGATGGAAACGTTGAAGCATACTTCAATGGTCAAGTTGAACCACAAGTTGTTGGTCAAATTCCAGTATTCACATTTGTAAATAACCCAGGCCTACACAATGATGGTGGGAACTTCTATCGTCAAACAACAGCAAGTGGACAACCAATTCAAGGAATTGCAGGAACAAATAATGCAGGTTCAATGCAACAAGGTGCACTTGAAATGGCAAATGTTAGTCTTATGAATGAAATGACAGATCTTATCAAGGCCCAAAGGGCATATGAAATGAACTCAAAAGTAATGGGAGTAGCAGATCAAATGCTACAAACAGTAAACAATATTACAAGATAATAGGAAGTTGAGAGAGAGTGTTTAAACTAATTCTTCTAACATTTATAACAAGCTTTTCTTATGCGAACTCTTGCGAGATTTCTCTGGCACAAAAGAATTATCGTGTCGAAAACTCTGAGATTCCATATGAATCACAAAATTGTAACCGTTCTCAACTAGAGATCTTAAACGAAATGCTTATCTCTGCACGTGGAAACTTCTATTTGAATCACAGCAGAGACCTAAAGCAGAATGACATAAATCTACTGACAAAAGATTCCGTCATTATCGATTTGGAAGATATTGTAAAAACTCAGTTTACAATTCAAGACGATTGGAAAGTTAATTTCAAATCACGATCTCCTATTAAAACTCTTCAAACAGATAACCTTACAACAATTGAGCTCATGTGCAATGAGTGTAACAAGCTTGGTCATAATAAACTTAAAGTATCTGTTGATGGCGTAGCTAAGTGGTTTGAAATAATTGTTCAAAAGCCTATTAAAGCTATTGTTGCAAAAAATGAAATTGGTCTTAACTTTAAATCAATCAACACAAATAATGTTGAAGAGAAGACAATTTATACAACAGATGAAAAAGCTGTATTCAAAAACTTAGAAGAGATAGCATTTTATAAATCTAATAAAATTATCTCTCCGGGTGAAACAATTAATAAGAGAGACTTATCCCCTATTAACCTAGTCTCT
Source organism: Halobacteriovorax sp. RT-1-1 (assembly GCF_047085455.1). NCBI lineage: Bacteria > Pseudomonadati > Bdellovibrionota > Bacteriovoracia > Bacteriovoracales > Halobacteriovoraceae > Halobacteriovorax > Halobacteriovorax sp. RT-1-1. The sequence continues at coordinate 332,242 of NZ_JBKIXZ010000001.1, read as the reverse complement.
TTTGGCGTTCCAGTGAAAGTCATACTTAACACCAATGGTATCAAACTGACAGGACAAGCTCTTCCAATGTCAACAGGCAAGCTACAAGATTTTATCAAAGTGAAAAACATAAAAACAAATAAAGTATTCACAGCGAAAGTAATTGGACTCAATGAAGTGAAGGTAGATTTATGAGAAAAATTTTATTTTTAACATTAGCACTATTAACAACATCTTGTGCTAACTACATTAACAAAATGTACAACGAGCTTGACGGGGTTAACCAAAGAGAGCTTGAACAAAAAAGAGCAAATGTTGATAATACATTTGACCAATATCGAAACTCTTACCCTGACAGAAGGAAGACTTCTTCAAATACGCCAAATATGACACCTCAGGTACAAAGAAAGTACAGCAACAATCAAATAGCAGCACAACCAAAAAGAGTAACCGCTAATAGCTTCCATGATCAAGGAAACACCGGTAGCCTTTGGGCCGGAAACGGAAATGAGAACTATCTATTTACTAAAAACAAGTGGAAGAGAAATGGTGATATTATTTTAGTAAATGTGCAAACTCGTCTTAAAAATGACATCACGATGGAACTTAAAAGAGCTTTCCCTCCAGTACCTTCTCTTGGTGGACAAACTCCAGAAAGTACAACACAGGCTACAACACCAGGTCAGGCCCAAGCTAACACAACTGCTGAAGAGGGCGAAGACATGAGTGCATCTAACAAAGTTCACGACAAAATCTCAGGAGTAATTGTCGAAGAGATTAGCCGTGACCACTTACTTGTTCGCGGTCAAAAAAATGTTTTATTTAAAAATCGTAAACACCTTGTTGAGTTACAAGCATTAATATCGCGTAAAGATATTAATGAAGACGACACAATTGATTCAACAAAATTCTTAGAAAGCTCTGTAACGGTATTGAGGTAATTGATGTTTAAAAAGTTAATCTTTGGTCTTATTCTTCTATCTTTTGGAACACATATTGAAGCCAAAATGAGCCGTTTAAAAGATCTTGTCGATGTTAAAGGCGTAAGAAACAATCCGATCGTTGGCTACGGTTTAGTCGTAGGATTAAATGGAACTGGTGATGGTGGTGGTGAAGTAACTAATACATCTCTAAAGCGTATGTTCCAAAAGCTTGGACTTAACCCACAAAATGAAATTAGTTCAAAGAATGTAGCTGCCGTAATTGTTACAGCTGAACTTCCGTCTTTTAGTAGAGTTGGTCAAAAAATGGATGTTAAAGTTTCATCTATTGGTGATGCTTCTTCATTAGCAGGTGGAACACTTCTTATCACTCCTCTTAAAGGTGGTGATGGAAACGTATATGCTGTAGCAAATGGATCAATTTCAATTGGTGGTTTAGAAAACGGTAAAAAATTTGCTACGACAGGACTTATTCCTCAAGGAGCAATTGTTGAGCGCGAGCTACAATTAGATTTTGATAAGAAGAAATCACTGCGATTAGCACTGAAAAGTCCAGACTTCACAACAGCTGCTAGAATTGAAAAAACAATTAATCAAGAGCTAGGTGGAAAATATGCCATAGCAAAGGACTCAAATACTGTTGATATTATTGTACCAATACAGTACCAAAGAAAAATTGTACAACTTCTAGCAATCATCGAAAACTTTAAAGTTCATACGGATCGCATTGCGAAGATTATCATCAATGAGAGAACAGGTACAATTGTAGCTGGTGGAGATATTGCAGTTAAAGCTGTTGCAATTTCTCATGGTGGTTTAAATATTCAAGTAAATGACAAAAAGAAAGATACGAGTGAAGGAAATGTACGACTAGTTGACAAGACTACTACACTAAATGATCTCGTTAAAAGCTTGAATGCATTGGGGGCCACACCTGAAGATCTGATTTCGATTTTTCAAGCACTTAAGAGAAACGGTGCCCTAGTTGGAGAAATTGAGCTAATTTAACTTTCAATGTCAAATAGCATTTTTTACCATTTTTTTAGGCTAGGTATAAAAAAACTAAAAAAAATGTTAAAATATTAATGATAATGGGCTTTTCAAGGATTGAGCGGCCAGAAACTCAGGATGAGTATTATGAATGAAATCAAAATTCATAGACCACAAATTCAAAACAGAAATGCACAAAATTCTGTTCGTCCTGTAAATTCTGAAAACTATATTCCTGAAGAGATCAAAGGTGCTGCCCAAGGGCTTGAAGCACAATTTAACGAGTTAATGGTTAAAGAAATGACTAAGTCACTTAACAGTGGCGTACAAAGTACAGCAGGTAATTTCTATAACGGTCTAATTACAAGTGAACGTGCTAAAGCACTTGTTAAAGAAGACAGCCAAATACAGAAGATGATTTTGAATGAGATTTATCCAAAGCATATGAGGAATGAACAAAATTATCAGAATTATTTGGACAATAAAAATAAGTATGCACAGAACCAAATTCGCATTGAAGAGGGACCAACTCAACCTTCTCAAGGAATAGCAATGAAGCAGGCAAAACAAATTGGAGTAAAGTATGAGTAGTGTAACAAATACGAGATCAAGTTTCTTTCCAAATGCTAAGACTACGGCCGATAGATCGCAAGAGATCCAAAAGCAAGCTCCAGTTCAAAGAAATACGATCGCTCAAAAAGCTTACATCGATAACCAAACAAGAAATGATGCCAGAGTTTCTATTCCAGATGCTGTAAAAGACTTTGCTCACATCAAGAAAGCTGTTGATGCAGCTCCCGAGATTGATAACTCTGCAAAAATTGCTGCACTTAAAGCGCAAATCCAAGGTGGTAACTACAAAATGGATTACGACAAAATGGCAGACAAAATTCTTGGGGAAGAGTTCGGAGTATAATGAAAACGCAACTAGCTACATATTACTTTCAAATCACAGATATCTGGAAGTCACAGTGTGAACTTCACTACAAGCTATTTGACTTAACTTGTGATGAATACGCTCTCCTACTTGATAGCAAGATAGATGAACTAGAAGAAAAGGTTGCTGAAAAGTCAGGAATCATTTCAAAAATAGAAGTAAATGAAAAAGCAAGAAATCAAATTCTTGCAAATATTCAAAGGGATTATAAAGAATTAAAAATTAATTCGATTACAGATCTAATTGATTTTTTCTCAAAGTTTGAAGCTGAAAAAGAAGGAAAACATCTTTTTCGATTCAATGGTCTTTTGGTTGATATCATTGAAAAAATTCAAACTCAAAACAAGAAGAACCAATTATTTATTAACAAAGCGCTAAACTCTCTTCGCGAGATTAGAGAAAGTGCAATGGGTACTAAGACAGTATCTACATATAATGCCAAGGGTATCACTCAGCAAAGATCGCTTGAGCGAAATCCTTAATTGGAGCTTATTTGTCTACACGTCTGTTAAACATTGCGAATACAGGACTTAACGCCTCTAAAAAATCACTAGAGGTGACGTCGCATAATATTTCCAATGCAAATACAGAAGGCTACTCTCGTCAACGTGTTCACCAACAATCAAATATGCCACTGATCAAAGATGGTTTAATTACTGGTAGTGGTACAAGAATTAAAAGTATTAATCGTGTTCACGATAAATTCGTTGAAAGAAAATTACGAGATAGTCAAAGTAGTGAATCGTACTACAATAACAGAGCTGAACAAATGAGTCGCGTTGAAGATATCTTTAACGAAATTGATAATGAAGGATTAAATCAAATCCTTAACAATTTCTTCAACTCTTTTCGTGATCTTGCGAATCAACCAGAAAACGAAACAGTACGTTCCGTTGTACGTGACAAAGCTCAACTAATCGTAAAAGACTTTAGAAGAATTGCAGAGACTCTAGATGAAATCTCTAAGAGTATTGATGATAAAATTGCAATCTCTGTTAAGGATGCAAATCAACATATTGATTCGATTGCACTTCTAAACAGAAAAATTAGAGAACTTGAAGCAACGGGTGATGAAACTGGAGATCTTCGAGATCAGCGAGATGTATCTGTAAAAGAACTATCGAAAATTATTAAAATTCATACTTATCAAGATGAGCGTGGAAATTATAACGTACAATCTCCAGGGGTTGGTACACTTGTTACTGCTGCCCAAGCACAAAAACTTGGAACATATGTATTTGGTAAAGATGAATCAACAAATGGCCAAGATGGTTCAATGGAAATCTTCTGGGAAAGCCGCTCAGGTCAACAGATCACAGAAAAGTTCCAAGGTGGATCTCTAGGTGCAGTTATTAAAGTTCGTAATAACGACATCAAGCAATTAAAAGAAAAACTAGATCAGACAGCTTATGATTTCATGAATTATGTTAATGCTATCCATAGAAGAGGATATGTGAATCGTGAAATTCAAACAGATGCTAATGGAAACCCAGCTGCAATGGATAATAAAGGTCCAACAACTGGTAATAATTTTTTCTCTACACCAATGAAAATAGAAGGTGCTGCACTTAACATTGATTTAAGTGATGCTATTAAATCAGATATATCTAATATCGCAACGGCACTATCACCAAATAGCCCCGGGGATAACCGTGTTGCCATTGCAATTTCTAAGCTACAACACGAAAGATTAATGGCCGGTGGAACAGCAACATTAGAAGAAGATTATCTTAAAACTGTTGGTAGTGTCGGACTTGAAACTGGTAAGGCAAAACTCGATGCTGAACAATCTGAGGGACTTCTTGCACAAGCTAATTCTATTCGCGAAAGAATTAGTGGTGTTTCAATCGATGAAGAAGCGGCAAATATGATTAAGTACCAGCACGCGTACGAAGCTGCTGCTAAAGTAATGAAAACTGCAAATGAAATGTTTGATACTGTTTTATCAATTAAGCAGTAATTAGGATTATTGAAAAATGACTAGAGTGTCAGAAAATTCAACGACTCTTTCAATTAGGCATACGCTTAACAAGCACAAGTCTAAGATGGAAGACCTGCAAATGAAGGGAACGACTCTTAAGAGTATGCGTAAACCTTCAGATAATCCTGCAGCAAATATTGAAGCACTTCAAATCTCAAGTGTTACTAAAGATAATTCTCAATTTAAGAGAAATGCAGACTTTGCACTTCTTCAATTAAATATCACAGAGAAAGCTCTCGAAAACTTAACAGATATTCTTGGAAAGGCTAAAGAGATTGCAATTGCACAGTCTTCAGATATTTATAATGAAGATGTGAGAAATAATGTTGCAAACGAAGTTCACCAACTTCGAAACCTTGCCCTATCGATTGCTAACAAACGAGTAGGACAGCGCTATATTTTCTCTGGCTTTAAAACTCTCGATACTCCATTTAATGAAAATGGTGAGTACAAGGGAGATAATGGTCATATCACTCTTGAGGTGGGTAAAGACTTCTTCGTTCAGGTTAACCTGCACGGCAAGGAAGTTTTTATGGCCGAATCAGAAACAGATTCACAAGTTAAGCATCCTCTGGAGAAATTTCCCGAGATGGCAGATTCACGAGAAAAAAGTAAAAATCGTGAAATTATGTCCGATGAAAATAACCGAGAGATTGCATCAGCACCAATCAGTGAAGATGCTGGAAAATATAAAGAATCGGCCAATATTTTTGGACTACTCGATTCTCTAGCTATCTCTCTAGAAAATAATGACCCTGATCAAATTCAAAATCTTTTAGAAAAATTTGATACAGCGGTAACACGTCTCGTTACATTGCGAACACGTGTAGGTTCAGTTGCAAGTTCAGTTATGGCCAACGTGAACTCGATTGAAGCAAATAATATCGACAATATGGAAAGAAAGAGCAAGCTCGTCGATGCAGATGTAACTGAGTTATTCTCAGACATTACGCGTCAACAAGAGATCTTAAAAACAGCGTACAAAACTTCCGAGGGGCTCTTAAACAAGAACCTATTGGACTTTCTACGCTAACACGCTGCTGCTACTTTTTTTTTATTTAGTTGATTTTTTACTTGATTTTTAAAGTTATGAATAATATATGAACCATTACCTGATGAATCAGGACGGTTCAAAATTGAGGATGTGAAATGCTGGTTTTAACAAGGAAGCTAGGGGAAAGTATAGCGATCGACGATCATATTAAGATTGTCGTTGTGCAAATTAAAGGCAAACAAGTTCGTCTTGGTATAAAGGCCCCAAAAGAAACGAAAATTCACCGCGAAGAAGTCTATAAAGCTATCCAGGAACAAAATTACGAAGCTTCCCAAGCTGGCCCAGAAAGTCTGAGTGACTTAACGGATGCGCTGCGCAACAAGAAATAAATTCCGCTTGCTCTTTTGCCCCTACGGCTGCTAAAATCTGTTATCAAGTTCTTTAACTTGAATTCGGAGGAACGACAGTGAAAGTAAGCACAACACGATTTGGGGAATTAGAAGTAAACAATAAAGATATCATCAAGTTCGAAGAAGGTATTCTTGGTTTTGAAAACCTTAAGGATTTCTTTGTTGTTGATCCAGGCGATCAAACTCTAATCCTATGGCTACAATCAACTGATGACGGTGCAACAGCATTCCCAATCATTGAGCCAAAAATTTTTAAAGATGATTATTCAATAAGCCTACTACCGGCTGAGCTAAATAGCCTAAAACTAGAAAACCTTTCTAATGCAAGCGTTTATACAATCCTAACGATTCCTACGGATGTAACTCAAATGTCTGCAAACCTTAAGGCACCAATCATTATTAACAATGATTCACATAAAGCTCGTCAAATTGTTCTTCAAGACAACAAGCTTGAAGTTAAATTTGAAATGTACAATGCATTAAAAAAGTCGATCATGAATTTCCACTCTGATGATTCAGTTCGTACAAATGTAAGTGTTGCTACTGAGCCAACTGTTGTTGAGCAATCTTCTTCAACAGAAACTTCAGTTGATCACTCAGCAGAAGCTTAATTCAATTTCCCAAAAAGAAATCATATAAAAGAAAAGCACCAGTAATGGTGCTTTTTTTATTTTTAAATTTTAGATAATTTTAAAGAGTTGTTTCAGTTGCGTTCTTTGCAAAGTTTAAATACATTTGCGCTTCACTATTAAGAGGATCAACAGAGATTACCTTTTCCCATTCACTTGTCGCACTTAGGATATCCCCTTTACCATAGTGTAGAACACCTAGAGCAATTCTACCTGGAAGATAGTCAGGTCTTTCATTCTTTAGATTTGATAGCTCTTCAAAAGATTTATTAACGAAGCCTTTCTTCGCATAAACCTTGGCCATCTTTACTCTAGCTTCTAGATTTGAAGGATCGAGCTTAAGAACCTTTCCATATTCAAATAATGCTTCATCGTAGCGATTATAAGTTAAATATAGATCAGCAAGTTCATAGTGCTTAATAGCAAATTTCCTATCGATATGATTATCGTTAAGTTCAGCACTCTTCGAGTTTACTTTAACTTTCTGAGAAGCAATCTGAAAAATCTTACTCGCCTCTTCATATTGACCAATATCATTGTAGAGAACTGATAAACTTACTGCCGCATCTGTATGATCCGGTCTTACTTCTAAAACCTTTTTAAAAGCTTTAATTGCTTTTGATATCTCACCTGTTAAGTGAAAAATATTAGCGATATTAAAAAGTGCATCAGCATCTTTAGCATCAATTTCTAAAAGCTCGTTATAGATTGAAATCGCTTTATTATATTCACGATTTTCAAAAGCGACTTTTGCCTTCTTTGATAATTTTTCTTGTTCAAAAGATTTCATCATGGTGAAAGTCCCCTATTCTAAACACTTTTTAACATCTTTCTTTAAATTAGAAAGATCTTTGTCTTTGTATAAGTAGCGATAATTTTTAAAAACTAATTCACATAGGTCTGGTCTAATACCTTTTAGACCAATAGTGACAAGGCGATCACTCGCAAGTCTTTTCACTTCATCATCGTTAAACTGTGCAAGTAATTGTTCATAACGGAAAGAAGCCGATTGCCAGTCTTTAGTTTTGTAATAAAAATTAGCAATATATAATTCTTTGTCCTTAATCATTTTATAACATTCATCAATCTTTTCTCTGGCATCTTTTAGATATTCGGATTGTGGATATAGGCTTCTTAATTCATTGAAGTACTTAATTGCTTGTTTCGCTGGAGTTAGGTCACGATCAAAAGTTGATGGCTTTTGCTTATAATATGCTTCGGCAATTTTGAAAGTCACATAATCCATTTTAGGGTGCTTAGGATGGAAATCCTTAAACAATAAGTAAGCGGCTGCAGCTTCTTCATAATTTTCTTGTTTATAAAGAATATCTGCCTGCATTAATTCTGCAGAAGTTGCATAGTAACTATATGGGTATTGAGATTTGATTTTATTAAGTTTTTCTAGCGCCATGATATAGCGTTCAGATTTTACTAATCTCTCTGCTTCTTTGTAGAGAACCTCTGCTTCAGTACTTCCTTGCGGACGATTAACTGCGCATGATGTCATCAGTAGAATAAATATGATTGAAATGAGTTTGTGCACATTGCCCCCTATAGAGGCAATTCTAGCACTTTCTAGCAAGGCCCGTCAAAGCTAATAACGCTCTTCGTATACGTCCTTAAGCATCTGATTTATAAGTAATTTTACTGCTGCCGCAAGAGGTATTGAAATGATCATTCCTGTGATCCCTAATAACTGTGAACCAAGGATAACACTAACAACAACAAGTACTGGGTGTAGGTCTACAATCTTCGATACTAGAAGTGGAAATACAATCGCAATATCAATAACATTAGCGACTAAATAAAGGATAAGGGCTCCACCAAAGTGAGTTCCCATTCCATATTCAGCTGCGATGAAAATAAATGCAGGAATAGCACCAAATACTGGCCCTAAATAAGGAATAATATTTGTTACCGCAGCCAGTAAGCCGAATAAAAGAGAAAATCTAATATCGAGAAAAAATAGGCCCGTAAAAATTATTATTCCAAGAATACTGGCCTCAATTACTTTTGCTAAAATATAATCACCAATCTGGCGATTAAATTGAAACGATAGGTGATAAAGTTTTTCAAAGTACTTGTTTGGCAGAAGCCTTGTTATACGCTCTCTAAAATTTCTCATATCCTTCAATGTGAAAAATAAAAATAAAGGAACGATGAAAATCAACTCTAAAGCCGAGCCTAGATACTTCGGTACAAGTAGAACAAAAGCACTGAATTCATCTTTTATAAAATTCATTGATTGAAGAAGATATCCACTACTTAAGTGGTAGCCTGTTCGCTCCGCTACAAATGCCTGTAGTTGCGAATAGAGTGACTTAAGAAAGCTTTCTACTTTTGGAATATATACTTCTAGATTATTAACTTCGCTAACCATTAAAGGTGTTACCTTTACAATTGGATAGATTGTTAAAAAAAGAAGTAAAATAACAACAAGTGCTGACGATGCAGTTCGATTAATTCCAAACCTTTCAAAAAACAACAGAAGTGGATTTAGAATTAAGGTAAGTACATAACAAACTAAAAGTGGCGTTGCGACTCGCGGAAATACAAAGAAAAGTATCATCGAAGAGATGACAAATAATCCAAAAATAATGGCCCTTAGGCGATCATTACTAGTCATTCTTAGCGATCTCTTCTTTTAAATTAACAACTTCATCTTTAAGATGAGAATTTTCAACTTTAAGTTTTCTAATCTCACGGGCCAGGATATGAAGCTTCTTAACAACAAGCTCACTCATTGCTTGTAAAAATTTTGAAGACAATGCAGGTCTCTCAGAAATCATTAATTGAACATCAGGTTTAAAAATTCCTAATAGCTCTAATGGTTCTACCGCAGTGGCCGTAACAGATCTCTTATGGCCATCTTCAAGTAGGCCAATCTCACCCATGTAATCTTTACGATCAAGATTTGTTACATGAAATTTCTTTCCGTTTCTCTCAGTTGACAGCTCAACTCGCCCTGAAACAATAATATAAAAACCTATACCGAAGTCTCCTTCCTTGAAGATAACTTCACCCTTTTCATATGTTCTTCTGTGAAAATATTTGGCCAACTGGAATAATTCAAACTCCCCTAGACTTCTTAGGATAACAGTATCTCTTAATAAGTAAGGTATCGTTACCTTGTTACTTTTTATGAGAGGATTGATTGACCACAAAAACTTAATGAGATTAATATCGATGCGATCTTCTTTTGAATACTTTTCAGTCATATCCAGCCTTTAATAGAATTCAATATTTTCAGCTTTCACCCAGCCCTTAGCTTCGCTCGGCCAATAGATAAAAAACCAACTGTCATTTTTCTTTGAAGTGATGACTCTAAGTCCTTCCTTTGCAATTTGATTATGTTCAAATATTGAAGATGGCCCTTCATAGACATCAGTGTTCTTCATTACAATGGCATTTTTATAACTACCTTTCAAATACACATTGTTAAAAATTATTGGAGTTAAAGCGATAAGAAAGCAGATAAAAATAATGGCCTTATGCAGCTTTGTCTTAAGATTCATTATTAAAGTAACAATCAAAAGAACCAACGATAAACTTACAAAATAAGTGCCAGGAATATCCATTGCTTTAGCAATGAAGTTACTATCCTGACTCACAAGGTCATATTGCGATTTAATATAATTGATATTATTAGTGACTAGTTTGTCTTGTTGACCTAGTTGATATGATTTTTCCAAGTTTAAACGGGCCGCGCCAATATCTTCCAACTTGAGATATGCAGTGCCCAAATTATAGAAATATTGTGCGTCGACAAATAAATCTTTGTTCTTAATCAACAAATTCTTATAGCCCTCATAATCTTTATTTTTATAAAGGTCTTCTAATTCTTTTAGTGGATTTCCTGTGCTAGTATCTGACATAAACTTATTATCTAATTGGCTTGTAGCGTTTGCAAGTGAGTGATAATTCTACCACATAAAAAGAGGTTGGATATGGAATACGGCGTAAGAAATAACGAAATAAATGATCAGTTTGATAAACTATTTTCTTCAATTCTTAAAGAACAAAAAAACTTCATGGAAGTTCGTGGACCAGAAGAAGGTAAAAAGCACTTAGTTGAAGATACTTTAAAAATATATAATCAAGAAAGAGGGAAAGGTATTTACTTTAATTACGTTTCATCTGGACGTGGACATGGCCCTTTCTCAGAACTTATTGATGGATCAGTTAAATATGATTTAATTGGTGGAATTGGACCGAATCTTCTTGGTCACTCTCACCCTATTTATATTAAAGCTCACCTAGAAGCAGCTCTTGGTGACACGGTAATGTGTGGAAACCTACAACCATATCCACAGGCCATTGAGTTAACAAGTAATCTACTTAAAGCTGTAGAAGGTAGTAAGTTAAAGCATTTTTGGTTTACTGGTTCTGGAAGTTTTGCAAACGATCTTGCTCTTAAACTAGTTTGGCAAAAGAAAGACCCTGCTTACAGAGTAATTGCTTTTACTAAAGCATTTGCAGGACGTTCTGTAGCAACACAAGATATCACTCATAATGCTAGTTACCGCCAAGGTATGCCAAAATCTCTTGATGTTGATCATGTTCCACACTTTGATCAAAACAACCCGGAAGAATCATTAAAAAATACTTTAGCTGCACTTGAAGAAGTAACAACAAAATACCCAAATCAACACTGTGCACTTATGTTAGAGATTATTCAGGGTGAAGGTGGATTTATCTTCGGTCCTAAAGAATATTATGAAGAGATTTTTAAATGGGCCAAAAAGAAAGGTATTTATATTTGGGTCGACGAAGTTCAAACTTTTGGGCGTACTCACGAGCTATTTGCTTTCCAAACAATGGGACTAGATCAATATGTTGATATTGTTTCTGTTGGTAAGGCCCTACAAGTATGTGGAGTACTTTTCAGTGAAGAACTAAACCCTAAACCAGGATTAATTGCTGGAACGTTTAACGGATCGGTTTCAGCGCTTTCAACTGGAAGTCGATTGATTAAATATTTAACTGAAGGAAATTTCTACGGTGAAAATGGAAGAATTAAAGAGCTTGAACATAAATTCATTTCTAAGCTTACTCACCTAATGAAAAATTCGTGCCAAGATAAAATTACTTATGTTGGTGGTATTGGAACAATGATCGCATTTGAAGTTGGTGACTCATCAACTGAAACAGTATCAAACTTTGTTAAAAAATTATTTGATAACGGAATTATTGCATTTATGGCAGGAAAAGAGCCGACTAGAGTTCGTTTACTACTGCCTCTAGCAATGACTGATGAACATATTGATGACATTATTACAATTATTGAATCAACCATACTTGAACAAATTAAATAGAAATAAATAGGAAGACTAGATGTTTAAGATTAGACCCGTAAGAGCAGATGACTTAGAAGACTTGTATGACCTTTCAGGTCTCTATACATTTATTAACCTTCCCCCAGACAAAGAAATTATCAGTTCAAAAATTGATAGTTCACTAAGATCTTTCAAACAAAAAAGCGATAATCTTTCTAAAGATCATTATATTTTTGTTCTGGAAGATCTTGAATCACAACGTGTAATTGGATGTTCTATGATTCACGCAAGACACGGTGATGAAGAAGAGCCACACTTCTACTTAAAAGTGGGACAAGAAAATAAGTTTTCAGAATCAATCAATACTGGCTTTATTCACGGTACCTTAAAGCTTGGATATGATACAGATGGGCCGACTGAAATTGGAGGCTTAATCCTAGATCCAACTTATCGTGGAAATCCTTTTAAACTAGGTAAAGTTCTTTCTTTCTGTCGCTTTCTTTATATGGGTCTTAATAGAGATCGATTTAAAGAAACAATACATTCGGAACTAATGCCACCGTTTGACGCTGACGGGAAGTCACCTCTTTGGGAAGCGATTGGAAGACGCTTTCTAAACATGGAGTATCATGACGCTGATGTTCTTAGTAGAAAGAACAAAGAGTTTATTCTAAGCCTATTTCCTTCTGGAACAATCTACGAAACACTCTTACCTATTGAAGCAAGAGATGCTGTAGGTAAAGTTGGTGCAGACACTGAACCTGTTAAAAGAATGCTTGAATCAATAGGATTTAAATACACTCATGAAGTTGATCCATTCGATGGTGGCCCTCACTATCGTTGTCAACTCGATGACATCAAACCAGTAAAGACAATTCAACAAGCGCAAATCAAGAAAGGTAAAACAAGTTCACCTAAATTTTACTTAGTCCTTTTGGACAATGAAGAATTTGAAGTTGTTTGTCTAAAAGGTAGTTTAAATAATGATATACTAACTGTAGAAGAACCATCTTCATTTGGATTAGATGATGGTGCAGTTAAAACAATAATGGCGATCTAGGAGAAGAAATGTTTCAACTAAAAGGATCTTTTTATAATAACGAATTTGTTAAGTTTGATGACTCGGCAAATTTGAGAAATGACAGAACTATTTCACGTGAATGTCCAAGTGATACAACGAAAACACTTTGGAGCTTAAACGTAAATTATGCACATATTGATGAGCTTATCGATTCTGCTCACAAAGGATTTCAAACTTGGAGAAATACTTCAATTGAAGAAAGAATTGAAGCTCTAAGAAGATATCAGGAAGTTCTTAAAACGAAACAAGAACAAATTGCGACAGCAATTGCACTTGAAGTAGGTAAGCCACTCTGGGAAGCAAGAACTGAAGCTGCTGCTCTAATTGCAAAAGTAGATGTTACGATATCAGCATCTCTTCCTAGAATCGAAACTAAAAATATGGAAGGAATTGCACCTGGTACAAATGCACATATTTACTTCAAGCCAGTTGGACCAAGCTTCATCATCGGTCCTTTTAACTTTCCATGTCACTTAGCAAACGGACAAATTACAGCAAACTTAATCTCTGGTAACTCAATTATTTTTAAGCCAAGTGAGAAGACATGCTACTCAGCACAATTAATGTTTGAGTGTCTTGCTGAAGCGAAGTTTCCAATGGGTGTCGTAAACCTTGTACAAGGTGACGGAGAAGTAGCCAGAAGAATTATCAAGGATAAAAGAATTAAGGGTATCTTCTTTACTGGTTCAAAAGAAGTTGGTCAAAAGATTCTTGAAACAACTCATACTGATCTTTCTAAATTAGTGTCACTTGAGCTAGGTGGAAAAAATACATCTATTATCGATGAAACAGCTGACCTTGATTATGCTATTGAAGAGCTACTTACAGGATCATACTTAACAGCTGGACAGCGTTGTACTTCAACTGGACTAGTTGCAATTCATGATTCAATCAAAGATGAATTCATCTCTCGCTTTCATGATCTAGCAAAGAGAATTATTGTCGACCACCCAATTGACCACAAGATTGAACCATTTATGGGCCCTCTAATCGATCAAGCTTCACTAGATCAGTATCTACTATTTATGGGCATGGCAAAAAGAGAAGGCTTACAAGAAGTAATGCGTGGAAAGCAATTAGAGAGAGAAACTCCAGGTTACTATGTTTCTCCGTCAATACACTATGCTGATAAGTTAATTCCAAAGAGTCACTTCCTTGCAAATGAGATCTTTGGTCCTAACGTTACATTTGTTGGTTATAGTGATTTTGATGAAGCGATTAATATTGCAAACTCAACAGAGTATGGACTGGCCGCTTCAGTATTCACGAAAGATCATGCACGTTTTAAACACGCTGTTAATAATATTGATGCTGGTTTAGTAAACCTTAATCGCGCAACAGTTGGAGCACACTCTAAACTTCCATTTGGTGGTGTAAAAAACTCTGGGAACTATCGTCCAGCAGCAGTTGCTACTGTTGATCACTGTGTATACCAACTTGCTACACTCGAGATTGATTCTCCAAGTGCAAGCGGGAATATTAAAGGCCTAGCTGATTAATAATGTTTCTTATTAACGAGGACGCCTGTCGAAGAATTCTTTGACAGGTCTCTTCGGTTCTTTCTTTCTTGCTCAAGATCGACTACCGAATTCTTTGCATATAAATCTAAAACTTCACGACTCTTTAATCTCGTATATACGGCCTTAAATTTCTCTTTCTGATCAAGAATAAAAGTACTCGTTTCAACAGGCTTAGCACCAGGATGCACTTTTCCTGCTTCAAATTTAACCTTAGTCACAAATTGATTAATAAACTGATCAACACGAGGACCAGTAACAATCTCTTCATCAGCTTGAATTGAATGGGTATCAGAAGCTTCAAAGCGCTCAGGAAAGGGAATAACCTTAGCAAGGCCATGTGGTGAATAAGAAATTTTATCACCGCGATTATGACCTAGTAATAAATCCGTAAGTGCATCTTTTGCAGACGCATCACCAAGAGTCGTTAAATCAGAGACCTCCTCTGGTGTTAACACTCTTAATAAATTACGAATAAGGTTATTTTGAGTCATCATAGTCGTTATTTTACCTCAATATCTGAGTATGCTTGTCGGTTTTTGAAAAAAAAAATTTAGTAATTTTAATTGAGATTCAATAAATTCAAGTACTTACTAAAAACTAAATATTTTTCCCATAAAAGAAAATATTTACAATTTGAAAAAACGAGTTTATAAAATTAACTACTTAAGATTGCTGGGATGTGGCGCAGCGGTAGCGCAGTAGACTGTTAATCTATTGGTCGCGAGTTCGAATCTCGCCATCCCAGCCATTCTTTTGTATCCGCTTTAAATCCCCCAAATATTCATATTAAACGAATTAACATCATAAGAATTTATCTTATCTTGATATAGTGTTATATCTGTAATGAATTTTTACTTACGGATTTCTTATGAACACTTTTAATCATTTCATTGAAAACAACAATGCCTTTAAAGAATCATACCTAGAAGGTTTAGCACTATATCGTGAAGATGCTTCTGCGAACGAAGATGAAAATGAGCTTCTCTCACAAAGGTTTCAAAGCTTTTATAAAGAGGCCATCTTTTCGGATAAGCTTAATGACTACTCCAACCTTAATTTCTATTGGTTCAATCTAATAGAGGCACTTATTGAGATCATTTCTTATCATAGCGAATTTGAAGTTGGTGGTGAATTCGAAATGAGTGAATCTGAAGATGCAATTTTTAACTTCTGGCATGACAGTAACTTGGCCAAAGTTTTTTTAAATTCATTAAATGATTCAAAAGACCTGTTAGCTGAGTCCAAAAAACTAGTAACAATTTTAGAAGAGAATATTATTGCTTTCTTCAAGATTCACATTGATGAGAATATTGACAGCGAATTAACTTATTTGAATGTACCTGAACTCGGTGATGATAATTTATCAGCTTATCAAAATGGTCAAAGAATTATTTTTGATAATTTAGAAGATAAGGTTTTGGCAAAGCTGAATAGCTCATCACAAAAGAAGCCAGCAATTATTTCTAAAATAGATGATTTAAATATAATTTTCTATTCCGAATTAGAAGAAACAGCTCAGGAGATGACGATAAAAATTGAAAAAGCTTATCGTCGCCTTCAAAAATACACACCAGAGCTTTTTGAAGTATTCAAAGAGTTTACACAAAACATTATTCCAATTCGAGAAAAAGGAATAGTTAGCTACTCAATGCAAACTCTTCCTGGATACTCGTCAATTAACACATATGATCGCGATGATATGGACTTAATGGATGATCTACTTCATGAAAATGGTCACCACGTTTTAAACAGCTATCTTAATCAAGAGGAGCTTTTAGAAGAGCTTGAAGAAAAAATATACTACAGTCCATGGAGACGCGCCCTAAGGCCGATTAGGGGCATTTATCACGCTTATATGACGTTTTATTGGGCCCTTGAACTATTCTCATCACTTTCACGACTTGAAGAACATGATTTCTCTAATGCTGAGTTTAGCAAGATTCAAGAACGTGCTATTGAAGAATACTATATGCTTCAATTCTGTGAACTAGATCTAGAGAAAGCCTACAGAGAAGAGATCATCTCTCCTGAAGGATATGAAGTATATTTACAATTCAAATCAATGGTTAATTCTCACAGGGATCATATATTTTCTCTAGAGAAGAGCTTAAATTCTAGTGCTGTAGAAGAACTTAAAAATGAACTTCTAACAGCACGAAATGAATATTATTAATTATAATTTTGAAATTTTTGATTTTAGTGCCTGCATCTCATTTGCGGGCATTAACTCACCTTGAGAAGTTGCTATTGGCATCCCCTTCTCAATAACACTTAAACAATCATCATATTTTTTTTGTTTAAATAAAATCTTTGATTTAAGAAGATACGCAACTGAGTACTTAGGATTTTCATTTAAGACAATCTCAATATGCCCCATGGCCTTATCAAACTTATCATTACTAAAATGAATATCGGCTAGGCCATAGTTGGCAACGACATCATTTTCGTCAATGGCCAAAACTTTATTAAACATATCAAAACGTCGAGCTCTGTCTTCTTTTTCCGCACGCTCACGCTCTTCTTGTTCTTTTTTAAATTTAGCCTCATCACCAAATCGCTTGAATGAAGCAACTGTCGCAAGAGACTTCTCTTCTTCAGCTTCTTCAATCTTACCTAACTTCATCAGATAGAGAGACTTGTTTGTGTGGGCCATAACAGAATTTTCATCAACTTTTAGGAGTTGATCCATTACATCAATGGCCTTCTGATGATCACCACTATTACCTAAAATAACGCCCTTTGATTCATAGGCATCAGCATAATGAGGATTGAAGCTTATTACCATATCAAGTAATTCGATAGCTTTTTCGACTTCTTTCTTATGGTATAGACTTACCGCCTTATTAAAAAACACTTCACTTAAACCATCCGTAGATAAATTCTCTATCGGATATGTTTTGATCTTCATGTTAGAATCGATATCAAGATCATTGATTAAGAAATCACGAGGTGCTTTAACACTATAAAAGAACATACCTTGCTCTTCATATGAACTAAGAATTTTTAACTTTTTTCCTTCTGCACTTAACTCATCACCCTCAAGTTTGATTCTTGATTCAACTAAAACAGGAAAGCGAGCAGCTCCACGACGAGATTCTATTTTAGCAGCAGTTTCCTGTCCTAAAAAACAACCTTTCTTATAGCTTACAGCGTACTCATTCAATCTCGTTTCATTCACGAGATCCTTTTGAGTAATATTTAAGTTAAAAATAGGCCAAGCTGATAATGTAATAAGCTTATCTAATAATTCTTTAGAAATAGTTGATTCAACTGCCTTATCAGTTAAACCAATATAAGCCTGTCCATCAAATATAGTTACTGGGACAAAGTCGTCTTTCTTATGTGTTGAAATAGTTGCGACTTTGTTTAATTCTTTAATTTCGATGTCTTCCATAATGATGAACTTCTCAAGCTCTTCTATCGTGGCCTGAGCAAGATCATTATTAACAACTAGGTAGTATCTATCTGCATTATTAATTAAGTAGAAAAAAGAATACACTCGACCTGTACGATCTAAGCGACAGGCCAGAGATGCCCTATTTACAACTTCATTTAAGTCAACAGTTAACTGACGCTGAAGATAGTCCTTCGTCTCGTTACCAATAAATGCATAGACCTTATGATCTTCAAATGAAAATTGATTATCATAAAAAAAGAAATTACTTAAAACTTGAGCGGTCATTAACTAAACACTAAAGCTTTCACCACAACCACAAGTATTCTTTGCATTTGGGTTTTCAAAAACAAAACCTTTACCATTAAGGCCGTCTTTAAAATCTAAAGTAATACCACTTAAGTAGATCGATGACTTTGGATCCACGAGAATCCTTACACCATCTAGTTCAATAATATTGTCTGACTCTTTAGGAGCATCAAAATCAATATTATAAGAAAGACCTGAACAACCTCCACCAATAACTCCAAGGCGTAAGCCGAAGTCTTGAGTCGATCGATCCTCACTTTCGAAAATATTTTTTATTTGTGCAACTGCTTTTGGCGTCACATTTAATAACTCGTTCATATAAACCTCTAATATTACGTAGGTAATAATGACCAATAACTGAATTATATCACATTGATGATATACTTTATATAGGAGCAAGAAACAATGTCTATCTCATTGATTATTAAGAGCGGTGAAAATAAAGCAAAGGTTCTTATTAAACCTAAATTAAGCTTTGGACGCTCTAAGTCGTCTGTTGATATTTCAATCGATGACTCTAAAATTTCATCAAAACATCTAGAAATTACTTATCATAATAAGGAAATAATTGTTAAGGATCTAGGATCGACAAACGGTACCTATATTAACAATAAAAAATTAATAGATGAGCAGCGTCTCTATATTTATGAAACGGTACGTATTGGAAATTGCATAATCTGTATTGATCTAAACGACTTAACTGATATTGAGTATAAATTTTTAACAAAGCCAGTAGACGCTAATGAGATCTCTCATAATAGTACTCAAACATCTACTGTGCTATCTGATCAAACCGGATTTTTGGCCCTAAACCAATTATCACTTGAAAAACAGAAGTTAAGAGCCGAAATTAATAAGAAACAGCCTATTCAAAAAGTTAGAAAGAAAGCCGCAAAAAAGAAAAAACCTGAGCCAGAAGACAAAACTGTCATGACTAAGATTTTAAAATTCTTCAAGTAAGCCTTCTTAATCTTTTTTTGGTACCCAAGGAATATCTTGAATATTTTCATGCTTATTTAAAAATCTAGCAACGATAAAGAAATAATCCGATAGTCGATTTAAATACTCTAAATCAATTGGATCTACATCCCCAAGCTCCACGGCTTCTCTTTCAACTTGGCGTGTTTTTGTGCGACAAATATGAACGTTAGAGGCAGCAACGCTTCCACCAGGAAGTATGAAATATTTTAAAGGATCTACTACAGAATCAAAATAATCGATTTCTCCTTCTAAATGAAGGATGTCTTCAATACTTAATTTCGGTAATTTAAAATTATCTCGGTCCTCTCTAAGCGTTGCGAAGTTAGAACCTAGAACAAAAAGATTTTCTTGAATTGATTTAAAAGTATTTTTTACTCTCGAAACATCGATGTAACAGAGCGATAGACCTACATAGCTATTAAGCTCATCAAGATTTCCATAAAGATTTATACGAGCACTTGCTTTAGATACTCGTTGGCCACCAACAAGACTAGTCTCACCTTTATCACCTGTACGAGTGTAGATCTTCGACTTCTTCATTACATATTCCTTCTGTACTTCCCACCAATTTCATAAAGAAGATTAGTGATTTGTCCAAGAGAACAATAATTAACTGTTTCAATAAGTTCAGCAAAAATATTTCCACCAGATAAAGCAACTGCTCTTAGTTTATTTAGTGCTTCATCAGATTTATCAGCATTTCTAGATTTGAAATCATTTAAACGTGAAATCTGACCTTTCTTTTCTTCGTCGCTACAACGTGAAAGTTCAATTTCTTGGTTTAACTGCTCATCAATATTGTCTGCAATATAAGTATTAACACCAATGATTGGAAGTTCACCAGTATCTTTTAGTGTCTCATAGTATAGAGACTCTTCTTGAATTTTTGATCTTTGATACATACTTTCCATTGCACCAAGAACACCACCCTTATCAGAAATTCTTTCAAATTCTGCTAAGATAGCTTCTTCAACAAGATCGGCTAACTCTTCAATTACGTAAGCTCCCTGCATAGGGTTGTCAGATTTATTTAAACCAAACTCGCGGTTAATAATCATCTGAATTGCCATTGCACGTCTTACAGACTCTTCAGTTGGAGTCGTAATCGCTTCATCATAAGCATTTGTATGAAGAGAGTTACAATTATCAGAAAGTGCAAGGTAAGCTTGTAGAGTCGTTCTAATATCATTGAAATCAATTTCTTGAGCGTGTAAAGAACGCCCTGAAGTTTGAATGTGATATTTAAATTTTTGAGACTTGTCATTTGCACCATATTTATCGCGCATTGTGATCGCCCAAATCTTTCTAGCAACACGTCCGATCACTGAGTATTCAGGATCAAGACCATTAGAGAAGAAGAAAGATAAGTTTTGAGAGAACTCATCAATATTTAATCCACGAGCTAAGTAGTACTCAACAAAAGTGAAACCATTAGCAAGAGTGAAAGCAACTTGAGTAATAGGGTTCGCGCCAGCTTCTGCAATATGGTATCCCGAAATTGAAACCGTATAGTAATTTTTAATTTTCTGCTGACAGAAATACTCTTGAACATCTCCCATCATCTTAAGTGCAAACTCAAGAGAGAAGATACATGTGTTCTGTGCCTGATCTTCTTTTAGGATATCTGCTTGTACAGTACCTCTAATTTGTTGAAGAATTGCTAGGCGTTTTTCATTATCGTAATAATCCTCACCTTTTAACTTTTGTCTTAAAGCAGTGTTTAAGTAGAAAGCTAACATAATTGGTGCAGGGCCATTAATTGTCATTGATACAGATGTATATGGATCAGATAGATCAAAGCCATCAAATAGTAATTCCATATCTTCAACTGTCGCAATCGAAACTCCGGCTTCACCAATTTTACCAAAGATATCTGGACGAAGATCTGGATCTTCTCCGTAAAGAGTTACAGAGTCAAAAGCAGTTGAAAGACGTTTCGCTTTGTCATCTTTTGAAAGGTAGTGAAAACGCTTATTCGTTCTCGCTGGGCCACCTTCTCCTGCAAACATTCTCTTTGGATCTTCATCAGTACGCTTAAATGGGAAAATCCCTGCGCCGAATGGAAAGAAGCCTGGCATATTTACATCTCTAATGAAACGGTACTGATCAACTTTAGAAGAGAATCTTGGAGTTCCTACTTTTTGAATTTCTAATCCAGAAAGTGAAGTATATTTAGTTGCAACTTTAAACTCTCGATCACGTACGTGATAAGTGAAAGTTCCGTCTTGGTATTGCTTTAAAACTGATTGAAATTGTTCAATCTCTTTTTCAACATCTTCACCAAGTTCTGCTTTAAGCTCAGCAAGCTTTGCATCAACTTCGTTACTTGGAACAATTCTACTTGTGATCTCAAGTGCTTCGATGTCACGAAGTTTTTCCATTCTAATTTCAGTTTCGTTATTATAGTCGCGAGAAGCCTTAGCGATCTCTCTTAGGTATAATGATCTCTCTGCAGGAATAATTCTCGTCTTATCATTACTTGCACGATTTGCGATGATTCCTTCTAGAGGTGCTTGGTCAAAGTCAAATGTTTGAGCAATGGCCTGAAATAAAGCATTTACACCAACATCATTAAACTTAGATGCCATTGTTCCAAAAATTGGAAGCTCTTCATCCGTCGGAGAACCTGGATGACCAGCAAACAGTTGATGATTGCGGCGATATTGCTTTCTAATATCTCTCATTGAATCTTCTGAACGAGGCTTTTCAAACTTGTTTAGAACTACAAAGTCAGCCTGTTCAAGCATCTCAATTTTTTCAAGTTGAGTTGCAGCACCATACTCAGGAGTCATTACATATACACACTTATCTGAGATCTTTGTAATCTCATCAGAAGCCTGACCAATACCTGAAGTTTCAACGATAATTAAATCGAAATCTTGTTCCTTTAAAAAGTTAACAGTCTTTTTAATTTGAGGAGAAAGCTCTGTACCAGAGTCACGTGTTGCCAGTGATCTAATATAGAAGTTTTCAAAATTAGCAGAACCAAGTCTAATACGGTCACCTAAAAGAGCACCTTGAGTTTTCTTCTTAGTTGGGTCAACTGAAATAAGTGCAACTTTCTTTTCTGGATAAAAGCGGTGAAATCTTAAAAGTGTTTCATCAATTAAAGATGACTTACCAGCACCACCTGTCCCTGTGATACCAAGAACTGGAATATTTTTATTTGAAGAAGGAATTTCAATATTGGCTCCATCTTCAATAGCAGTAATTACTTTTGCTAATTGAGTCTTTGGTAGATCCTTTGCTTTTGCATCAAGAGTGAAGCCATCAAGTGTTGAGTGAGTAGCTCTCTCGATCATATCGTCAATAATTCCCTCAAGACCTAATTTCATCCCGTCTTCAGGAGAATAGATTCTTGTGATACCTTTTTCGTGCAGGGCCTTAATTTCTTTTGGAGTGATTACACCACCACCGCCGCCAAAAATACGAACGTTAGTTGCCCCAGCTTCATCTAAAAGCTCACGTACATAAGCAAAGTATTCATTATGCCCACCTTGATAAGAACTCAAGGCAACAGCATTTGCGTCTTCGTGTAAAACAGCATCAACAACCTCTTGTGCAGAACGGTTGTGTCCAAGGTGAATAACTTCCACACCTTTTGACTGAAGAAGCCTTCTCATAATATTTATTGATACATCATGGCCATCAAATAAACTGGCCGCTGTGACAAATCTTAATTTTCTCACTCTAAACCTCTGAAATCACGTCAGGTAAAAACAATTATTTACCCAAGCTTTTTATCATTCAATATTGCTAAAGGACTATACCTAATGTATTTTAATCAGGCAAAAATCCCTTTTATGATGCGTTGAAATACGTTAAAATACTGCTAATTAACTTAGTATTAGGAATTGCTAATGAGCGAAGATGTTAAATTTTTAGTGGAGAATCCTTACCACTCGGCACGCTTTAAGCCAGCGAGAAAAGGTAAGAAGGGCCCTAAGCTACTAGCTGTTGTTCACCAGTCAGGATGTACAGGATGTGAAATCTGTATCCAAGGTTGTCCAGTAGACTCAATTGAACTAGTACCTGGTCCAAATCCAAATAACCCACAATTCAATCAAACAGTTGAAATCGACCTGGCTAGATGTATTGGTTGTCAAAACTGCTCTCAAGACTGTCCTTGGGAAACGATTACAATGTATGAGCACAATGATGCTTTTGCTATTTGGGGACGTGAAACTCTTAAGTCAGAACTCTATGTTTCAGAAGAGTCTCTTAACGAGCTACACAGCGAATTTGGAATTACAAAAGTAAAACCAAGTGAAGAAACAAATACAGAAGAAGAGAGTGCTTAAGCCTAGGCTTTAGCACTCTTTTTATTTCCACGAACTTCAGTTAAAAAATAATCAACAATATATATACCTGCTGCTACAGATATTGAAGCATCTGCCACGTTGAAAGCAGCAAAGTGCCATCCCTTATAATAGAAATCAAACATATCGACGACGTAATCTAATGAGATACGATCAATAAGATTTCCAACAGCTCCAGCGAAGATCATTGAATAAGCTAAACAAAGCATATAACTTTTCTTTCTTGAGTCCCAGATTAAATAGACAAACCAAAGACATGCAATTACCGGCAGGATTTTAAAAAGAATCATTCTAACTACGTCAGGAAACTCACTCCCCATTCCAAAAGCTACACCAGGATTCTTCACATAAGTAAGATTAAAGAAGCCAGGAATAACTGTTAATGTTTCCCCAAGCTTAAAACTAGATTGAATTGCTCCCTTAGAAAATTGATCCAAGAAAAGAATTCCAACAATAAGTAATGTCATTTGCCAAATTCGATTCATTTATAAAATTCCTTAGGGTTAATCTCGTACTTTTCAATCTTTCTAAGAAGTGTCTTCTTAGGAATATTTGCTTTCAATGCTGTTTGATTAATCTTTCCATTATTAATTTTTAAAGCCTGGATGATAAATTCTTTTTCAAAAATATCTTTAGCTTGTGAAAAATTAAGCCTTAGCTCACCGTCAACTTCATTAGTTGCAAAAACAAATTGATAACCTTGTGCACTTGCAATTAATTGTTCATCTTGTCCCGCATCTGTAAGAACAGAGTCCTTAATTTCATCGTAATCAATAATAGCTTGAGATTCTTCGACAAGATTTTCAACTGTAACTGATTTTCTTATCTTATCTGGTAAAGAGCTGGCTTTGATAATATCACCACTTTCAATAATGAAAGCATGCTCGATAACATTTCTAAGCTCACGAATATTACCTGGCCAATCATGACCTTGCATAATCTTCATTGCTTCTTCATCAAGTCCACTAATTTCTAGATTATGAACATTATTAAAATACTTAACGTAGTATTCAACAAGATGAGGAATATCTGAGTTTCTCTCTCTTAACGGAGGAAGATATACAGGAAGAACATTTAAACGGTAGAATAAGTCTTCTCTAAATGTTCCTTCTTCAATCATCTTTTCAAATGGTTTGTGTGAAGCTGCAATTACACGAACATCAGCTTTAATCTCTCTATTTGAACCGACAGGAGTGAAAGTACCTTCTTGAAGAACGCGCAGTAGTTTAACTTGCATCGTTGGTGAAACATCACCGATCTCATCTAAGAAAAGAGTTCCACCATCAGCAAATTGAAACTTACCGATTTTTCTTTCGTTAGCACCAGTAAACGCACCTTTTTCGTGACCAAATAATTCTGACTCTATTAAGTTTTCAGGAATAGCTGCCAAGTTAATCGTTACAAATTTTTCATCTTTTCTTGGACCATTATAGTGAATTGCACGAGCAACAAGCTCTTTACCTGTACCGGACTCACCTCGAATTAAAACCGGAGTGTTTACTTGCGCAAGCTTTCCAATAACATTGAAAACCTTCTGCATAACATCTGATTCACCAACAAATTTATTTTTTGTATCACCAAGTGATAAAACTGGAGCCGAGAAACCAACTGTTTCAACAAGTGATCTTGCTTTAAGGGCACGCTTAATCAATGAAACAAGATTGTCTGAGCTGATCGGCTTTTCAAGGTAATTATAAGCGCCTTCTTTTACGACCTTTACCGCATCAGTAACATTTGAATACGCAGTTAAGATAATAACAATTACTGAAGGATCATGTTTCTTAATCTCTGTTAACGCTTCAATACCATCCATTTCAGGCATGTTCACGTCCATAACAACTAGATCATACTTAGTCTTATAAACAGCACTTAACGCCTCTTTCCCGTTGTCGGCAACATCAACTGCAAAGTGATGAAATTCCAACGCCTCTCTTACTGAGGTTTGTAAAACTTTATCATCATCGACAACTAAAACCTTATGCATATGCACTCCATTTATTTATTCAAAAATTTAATTAGAAAACTTGTTCCTTCTCCAAGTGATGAAGTTACAGAAATCTCACCACCATGAAGTTCTACGAAATATTTTACCAGATAAAGACCTAGACCGCTCCCCTTAATAATATGGGACGCATCATTTTTAACCCGATAAAACTTCTCAAATATATTATCGACATCGTCTTGACCCATACCAACACCATTGTCTGAAATTTCAATATAGACCCAAGTATCATCGTCCCAAGTCTTTATATTAATTGTCTTACCTTCACCAGCATATTTAATCGAGTTTTCAACAATATTAGAAACAATACGATTAACGAGACTAACATCAATCTCAATTGGAAATAGTGGTCCGAGCTCTGTCTCAATTGACATCTCTTTTGAACGCGCCAAGTACATTAAGCTATTTACGCAATCTTCAATAATTTTATTAACATCCTTACTTTGTAGATTAAGAGAGATATTTCGAGACTCAACTTTTGTAAGGTCTAAAATTGAAGTGATAAAATTATTAAGTTCTTTTGTTGAATCAATAATAGTTTTTAGTCCATCGTGCATGTAGGTTTCACCACCACGATTTCTTTGCAGCATATTATCAGCAACACCTGCAATTTTGGCTACCGGTGTCTTCAGGTCATGACTCATTAACGAAATAAAGTTTTGCTTTAAGTTTTCAACTCTCTTAAGTAGCTTTGTTTCTTCTTGAATCTTATAACGACGTTGATACTCACCAATCGCCCTAAATGGTACCCAAATATAGTAAACGACAAACACTGTTAATAAGATATGCGTAATATAAAGCCAAAGTCCAAAGAGTAAAAAGATTAAATATGAAAAGAGAACTGTTCCAACAATAATCCCAAACGTAATAAGAAGTCCTTTAGCTGGCTGAATTCTAGATATAACAATTGAAAGAATGACACCAATTAACATCGAAAGAATTTTAGTCACCCAAAGAGGTATTGAATAAATTAATTGATTCTCCATTAATGCTTTTGTCATATTGGCATGGATTTCTAATTTCGAAGTTCTCTTCTGATCTTTATCAAATGGAGTCTTTGCATAATGTCTCAAATTCGAAATATAGGCAGGGCCAATTAAAACAACTTTTCCATTAAAGTAGCCACTTGGAATATTTCCAACAACAACTCTGTGAACAGGTAGTTTTTCTAAGTGCTCTAGTGTTCGTAATGGATAACGAAATAAGCTGAAGCTAGCATCAGCTTCTGGCATATAGTAAGCACTCTTAAGCTTATTTAAAACAAGTGGTTCTTCATTATTAATTATTCGCCATTCATTAGCAGTCCAAAAATCAAGAGTCTCTTCACCTGAAATATTGAGAACCATTCTTCTAACGACATCATCTTTAGCAAAGAGCTTACTATCAATATTCACAACTGCTGGAGAATATCCTAAGTCTCTTAATTCTTGTGGAGGAAGACGCTCTCCCCAAGAATCTAATTCTGTCCCATAACGATAAAGTCCACCTTGCTTCATATAATCTTTAATTTCATCATGAAGCAATTGAAGAGACGCTGCCTCTCTTTCATTTAATGGAGCAGAGAGATCTCCAAAGAAATTTATAATTGCTGGTTTATCCTTTAAGACTTTCCTAAAAAGCTTTAGATAAGTTGTATAGGTATAAGGATAACTCTCGCCAAGAAACTCATCACTCTCTTCATCAATCTTAATGAGAACGATATTATCATCGTGAACTAGAGTCATATCTAACTTTAGTCTTAAATCATAAAAGATTGCTTCAATAGATTGAAACTTATACTGAAATAAAACAGACAAGAAGACGACTGTAAAAAGCGCTGGGTAATATTTTGTAAAATCTAATTCTCTGAAGTACTTAAAAAAGTTCTTCATAGTAACTCACTTTGATGAAATCGCTCATCCATAGCATCTGGAGTACGTAGAATTGACCACATTGTTGTTGAAGCGACATTAAAATGCACAACATTAATCATCGCATTCTCAAGGTAAATTACCTTCTGAGCAACTCCTCTCATATCGACACTCTCATTCTTTTTAAAGTGATATTCTTTAAAACTATTTGAAAGGCGATTAAATAATCTTCGAGGTACCACAAACATATAACGGAAAACGGCTTCAGCTCTTGCCAACTTGAACACCCAATTAAAAATCGTACGCCAAAATAAAAGAACCACTAAGATGTGAGTTAGTATCTTTGCATTAATTGTCTCATTGAAACTAAGTTCAGCCTCAAGGTACTTATCCATTTCAGATGGCGATAAATTCTTTATGATAGCTGAGTTGATGATCACATAACCAGAACCAAGCAAGCTTCCCATCATAAAGAAAGGAGCATTTTTACTCTCAAAAAACTTCAATCTTCCCTTATTGCCTCTAAAGTGAAGTCCATTTATTTTATTAAAAATGGCCACATGTTCTTTGTTATCTAATCTTATTGGGTTTAGCTTAGACAGCACAATGGAAGGTATGATGTAAGTAAACGAAATTACATAGATTAATGTCGCCAATGCTACCGAACTCGAAATGTGGAGATTTGTACTGAAGACAATGAATCCACCGGCCAGGAAAAATACCTGAATAAAGACGATAAAAAGACTTAATAAATATGAAATTAATACACTAAACAAAATTTTGTCCCTATTTTTTTTACAAGATATTCTCTAATTATAGACCCAAATCCAAAATACGGCTATAAGTCATCTGAATCACAGATAGACAAAAGCAGATATATATGAAGCGATTGATATATAATTTCGCAGCGCACCTATTGTGGATTCCGTAATTGTGATACACAAGGCATTAACGTTTTAAATATAAGCAGAAGGGGTATTTTGAATGCATACTAAGCTACTTTTTGGTACAGCAGGTGTTCCTAATTCTACAGTTAAAAAGAACAATCCAGTAGAAGGTGTTAAAAGAATTCACGAACTTGGACTTGATTGTATGCAACTCGAGTTTGCACACGGCGTAAGAATGAAGGAAGAAGTTTCTTCAAATCTAAGAAAAGTATCATATGAGCTAGGCGTTCCATTAACTTCTCACGGCCCATACTATATCAACCTAAATGCTAGAGAGCAGGATAAAATTGATTCTTCTGTTGAAAGAATCATCCAAACAGCTAAGATTTCTGACCTTTGTGGTGCAGAATCAATGACTTTCCACGCAGCTTTCTACATGAAAGATTCTCCATATGATGTTTTCGACCTAGTTGAAAAGTCGATGAATGTAATCGAAGAAAGATTAAGCAGACTTGATATTGAGATTGAGCTTCGTCCAGAGCTTACAGGAAAGACTTCACAGTTTGGTTCTTTAGAAGAGCTTATCAGCCTAACTAAGAACGTAGACTCTTGTCGCCCATGTATGGACTTCTCTCACTTATATGCACGTACTAACCAGTACAACTCGGAAGAAGAGTTTGATGAAGTAATCAACAAACTTAAAGAAGAACTTGGTGAAGATTCAGTTAAAAATATGCACATCCATATTTCAGGTATTAGCACTAACTCTAAAGGTGATCTTAAACACCTTAACCTAGAGAAATCTGACTTTAACTGGAAAGATCTTCTAAAGTCTCTTAAGAAGAATGGTTGTGGTGGATACATGATCTGTAACTCACCAAACCTAGAAGACGATGCATTAATGCTTAAAAATTACTACAATTCACTATAAAAAAAAAGCGGCTTTTAAGCCGCTTTTTTTATCTCTTCAAAATCTTTAGTTTCGATATAAATATTTTCATCCATCATATAAACAACTAAGTCATCATGTGTTTGAAGAACTTCTTTTAGGCCATCATTAAGGGCTTTATCATAAAGTTTAAGTTCAAGAAAACTGCTTATTTTCAAGTCATTAATAAATGAAAGTCCTTGTGGAAAATCTATGAAAGTACCACCGATCCAGAGACGATAAGACTTTATTTCTGAAATATAATTTAGTTGATGAGCATTAGAGTTGGCACTTTCAGTTAAGTTGAAAGTTTCACCAACCAGTTTATCAAAAGAAAGATCTAATATTTTGCTACTTTTCACGACTTACTTATCGGTAAGTTCGAAGATATCTTAACGAGCGTCTGTTTCTTTAAACTCGTAAAAAGACTTCACATCACTGATATCTGAAATCAACCACTTATCATCCTTCTTAATAATAAGAGCAATCTTCTTAACAGAGATCGAAACATCTTGTTTTGTCTTACCATCAGTGGCCTCATCATCATAGGCTACTGAATAAGTGATTGAACACTCATCCCCCGAGCAGTTCTTATAGACAATCGAAAGTCTAGATTTCTTGAAATTAGACATTTCATTGAGCTTCTTCGCGTCCTCAGTTAGTGCCTGAGTATATTCTTCAAGTAATGTACCAGTAAGGTAATCTTTAAGCTCATCAACTTTAATTTCATCATTCAGTCTTTTCTCGATAAATGCAGTTAGCACTCCTTCAGGAGACTTATTTGAGTTACATGAAATAAAAAGTAATGCAATGATTAGATACTTAAACATTTAGAGTTCCTTCCTAGATTATAATGAAACAATTCCTCTTCGTTTCAGAATATTATAAAGTGTAATCCAGTTGTAATTATTATTTTCTGACTTTGATAATAATTTTAATCCATAGCCGTTAGGGTAAACGAGCTCAACACAAAAGTTATCAACAAATTTTCTACCTTCATATTCTAACTCAAATTCTAACTTTTCACCCTTAGATATTTTTTCACTTGTGTAGATTACAATTCCTTTATCATCACAGTTAGAAATTTTAACAGGTAAACAAGAGCCTGACGAAAGATATACATTTCCTTCAAGAGAACAAAAGCCGTCGAAATTGAAATTTTCTTTTGTAAAAATTGGTTTGAAGATTGCTTGTCCGAGCTCTTCCTTCAAAAGAAGAATCATATTATATGAAACTAATAAAAAGATTACCGCCATCAAAAGTATAATCTTGTCGTACTCCACTAGGAATAATGAAAATACCTTATAAAAGATATTTAAAACAAAGACCGACAGAACCACTACAGTAAGTTCTCCCATGTAGAGAATCTTAAAAATTAAAAATATAGCTAAGGCAGTTGTAATTTTATAGGTCGTAACAATTCCGATAAAACGATTCAAGTCAATTGCTGAAACATCTGCATCAAGTGAATAACACGTATGTAGGAAAAACAGCGAAAATACCACAAACAGAATATTTAGCAATTTGAATGTCAGAGTGTCAGAATTGTGCACTTATTACCTTAAATTTTAAAATTTGTTATAATTAATATATGGATTATTATCTCGAAATTTCTTCACGTTGTATAGAGTGTGATAACTGCAGGCTTATCTGTCCAGAAAAGGCAATTTTTATGGATAAAGGTAAGTACACAATAGAACCTTGGGCCTGTACGTTGTGTAACGCATGTATACTTGTTTGCCCTGTCGACTGTATAAAAGAAGTTACTCAGAAAGAATAATCTTTTTCCTTATAAGTAATAATTCTCGAATCGAAATCAAATCGAACACCAAGCCAATCCATTATCGATGTCGATCTAAAATCAGTTCCTTCAAGTTCCTCGATAGAGGCAACAAATTTTTTAACCACAGCTGGAAGCTTTTCAAGGTCTGAAATTACATCAATATACTTGTCCAGTGTACCCAAGTCTAGAAATACTGGGTTTTTAGGAAGGCTCATATGGACTGTTTTATTATTATAGTCCGCTACCGTTTTGAAGAAAGATGATTCACCTTCAACCAGTGGAATCTTTCTTAAATCTAATATACCAACACCTGAGTAAGTTAAATAATTACTATCAGCATCATGAGGTGAAATACTTGTAAGCTTTCCATCAATAACTTTAGTCTCGTTGTAAGAAGCATCTTTATCAACTTCAATTGCATATAAGTGAGCAATCGCATTAGCAGATAACATTCGTTCAACATCATTTTGAATCTGCTCAAAATCAAAAAAATAAAATTGATCAGAATTAATGATGAATATAACCTCATCATCAATATGCTTCTTTAAATTATGAATACAGCCACCGCTACCTAAGATATCTGGTTCATGTAGTAAGACAACATCCTTATCTTTTGCCCAAACTAGCATTTCGTCATGACAATGGTGAGAATTTATATAGATATTATTACAACCTAACATTTTTGCATAAGCTACTTGTAAATCCAGCAGACGTAGATTGAAAAATGGCCATAAAGGTTTAGGTATTATTTTTCCTAGATTTCCCATGCGTGTGCCAAAACCAGCACTAGCAATAAAGCAAGTTTTAATCATTCAAACCTCGCTCTAAAATTTTTGCGAAATCATTAAACTTTTCAATTGTACTCGTTTTACAAGTATTAATGAGCTTCTCTAAGTTTACAGGGATGAATTGTAGGTAATTATCTTTCTTTTTATCGATATTTAAATAGGCGAAACTTCCAAGCGCCTTAAAAGTTCTTTGAATTTGCACAATATGATAATCATTTTTGTACTTATTATAAAAGTCATTATCATAACTTAATAATAACTTCTCTTTCTCGGCGTCAGAGAAATTAATATAACAGTCGTCCACAAGTGAAACTAAATCATACATTTTTGGGCCAACCCTCATGTCTTGATAGTCAATATGGAATAGAACACCATCCTTAACATAAAGATTATTTGAGTGATAATCGCGATGACAAACAACTTCCTTATGAGATTCATAATAGTTAATGATGTATTCTCTCACTTCTTTAAGAAGTAAACTTTCATCATTATTTAGTTCAACTCCTAAATGTTGCTGTAGAAAATAATTGCATGCTAAATCAAATTCAAAACCAATTTTTTCACGATCAAAGTCTCTTCCCATGCAAAACTCAAGTGGCATATTTTGATATTTTTTAATATCGCCTACAGCTTCTACATGCTTAGAAAGTCCTGAAGAAAGATAAAAATCTTTTAACGAAATACTTCCAATATCTTCTAGAATAAGGATTGAAAACTCTGGATCGTAGAATAGAATCTTAGGTGTTTTAATATCACTTAAAATATTATTTGTGACAGTGTTGAAGTCACAACTTTGTTGGCCATTTGAAATCTCAACACACACTACATATGTTTTATTCTCGTGATTTAAACGATAGTACTCTCGGCTAGAAGCATCACCTGACAATTTCTGCAGTTTGCTATCTTCAGTATAATAACCAACATTTTCTAACTTATTTACAATTGATTCTTTATTCATCCTATTTACTCTTTAGATACTTTCTTTGAAATAATAGAATAGACGAGATGAGTTTTTTTCAAAAATTAAATTCTCATCCTCTCCACTATTAACCATATAATTTTTAAGTAAAAATTCTTCTTTCGAAAGCTCATGTGAGTGTACACCTTGCACACTAAAACTAATCGATTGACGGTTTAGAGTCTGGAGCCAAAGAAGTCGTGCCTCTGGATCGTATCCAGATTTGATCAATACTTCGTAGACCAAATTATTTAAGTCTCTTTTAGCATTCAAGTCTAAATTATTAATACGAATCATATCATCGATAGTGTAAGAATTTAGTGGAATCAGTTTTTTCTTCTCATAGATGCCAATTTTACTTCTTATCAATTCTCCTAAGAGAACGGCCACGAAAATATTCTCACTATTCATATAATTTTTAAGTAAACCACGAGACATAAAAACGTTATTTTTTGGAAGGGAGAAGTAGAAATTTCTATTGTCATCAACAATATAAAAATTGATACCAAAATCGTCTTTTTGAAAGAGCCCTTGATTATTTAAATAAAGTTCTTTTGCAATTGTATTCAAGTAACGTAATGATCTTCTATTTGGCTTTCTTACCTTATTATTTTTGATGAAAAGTTCTGCTATTCCTTCAAGGTGCGTCAGATAATCTTGAGATGTAAACGTATCCTGATAGTTGTATGGATAATCATTATCTTTTTTATAAAGATAAGTACAAGACGTGAAACTAAATAGTGTTAGTAGAATTAAAATTTTCATCTTCTATTAGGTAAAAAATAAAAAAGCTCTCGTTATGAGAGCTTTATATAATTAATCTATTATACATGAATTACATAGACTCGGAAGCAACATCTCTTTCCTCAGGAACATAATAAAGTGTAAAACCTGCAAAGATTAGATTTGGATCTTTAATCATATCTCTATTATTATCCCAGATTGATCTCCACTTGGCCGGTGTTCCATACTTATCTTGAGAAATAACACCAAGTGTTTCTCCTCTTCTAATTAAGTGAGGTAGTCCAACTGGATTCCAATTAAATTGTCCACTTTGATATTTGATTTTATCTCCTGCTTGAAGACCATCGGCCAAAGCTTCTTGATTCATCGCTTGGATATCACGCCACTTTCTATAGTCACCATATAGCTTAAAAGCAATCCACATTAGTGTTTCACCTTTTTGAACTTCATAGTAATCAGATGCAGTTACAATAACATCTTTTTCTAAAGCTACATTTTCTTCAAGAAGTATTTCATCTGTTGGTGATGGTGCTTCACTTCCAAGAACAGCAACTGATTCATCAGTCGGTTGCATTGTTGCTTCTTCTAGTTGATTTAGATCTTCATTCGCATCAACAACGAAGTCAGAATCATCAATTGAAATCTCTTCAGATTGTTCAGCCGCTGCTACTTCCCCTTCTTTCTTTTCATTGTTTGAACATGAAGTGAAAGTTAGTGCCGAAACTAATAATAATAAGAATATCTTCTTCATGGTATATTACCCCTTTTAAATAGTAACAATTATATGTAATTCCCTTCGGTTACTTTTAAATAGATATTTAAATTTTAACCGCCTAGACTAATTTCTTCATGCGATGTACAATTTTTCCGTATGAAGAATATAATGATCCTATTCTTACTATTTTTATCAACTACTGCTCTTTCTCAAAGTGCAGTTAATGATTTCTCAAATGCAGCTAATTTTGAACTAGCTAATGAAAAGCTATTGAAAATTTCTGGAACCAAAAGAATTATTCTTGTCAGTAATAGTCAAGATAGCTTCGCAAAAGGTGACTACATTACTATCTTAATAAATAAGGTACCTGTTGCACGTGGAGTTGTTCCGAAACAAGAAGAGAATCAAGCAGCTGTTAAAGTCACAAAAGTGTACGATGAAGAATTATTTAAAAATTTCTTTGTAAACCAAGATGTTCAAATCTTACGTGGCGATGACTCAGCTTACGGTAAGCCCGCTGACAATCAAGATGATCAATTTAAAATCACTGATTCAGAATCTCTTTATGATGATACGACATTACTAGAGGAAGACTTGTATGGTGATGAAAGTCAACAAACAGGTGTCATTAAAAATGATAATATCGCCTCTGTTGGTATCGGTCTTGTGGATGGATTTAACACTGCCGGAAAGCAAGATACAAATACTCAATATAATGCTGCATGGTCTTTTCAAGTTGAAAAAAATATTTGGATCGAAGGCTTTATTGGTCGTCATCTTATTCGTGCTTTCCCTGCAGATGATATAGATACAGCAGTAAATCAGTATATCTTCAGAGCAAAGTACTCATTTGAAGGTCCTTTATACACAGTATTTATGCCATATGTTGGATATAAATTTGCAACTGCTGATAGTCCTGGTGCTGGTGACGTTTCTAAAGTTGGTTCAGACCAAGCCCAAAGAGAACTTGACCTCGTTGCAAGTGTTGAGCAAGATGAGTTTGTTTTTGGTGCAACAGGATTTAAAAGATTAGTACCTGGATGGTTTTTAAGGGTTGATATTGGAACAGATGTAATGGGAGTAGGTCTTGCACTTGAGTTCTAAGTTTTTATTATTTTTTACTACTTTTGCACTAACTTCTTGTGGTGTAAAAACTGCTCCCAAGCCAAAGAATGATAACTTTCCTTCATTCATTGAGCAAAATAAAAAAGTACTAAGACCTAAGTCACAGCTTAAATCTAAAAGCTCAGATGAAGATTCAAAAAAAGAATCTAAAAAGTCTTCGAACTAATGAAAATAATCTTCAGTCTCGGCTCAAATTTAAATAATAAAGAAGAGATTCTTCTTAGCGCAACTAAAGAAATCGAATTGGCCCTAGATGCCAAATCATTTATTAGTAGGATTTTCGAAACCCCACCATACGGGCCACAAGATCAGCCAAATTTTTATAATATTGCTCTTGAAATTGAGACATCCCAAAACATAGAGCCAGAAGCTCTTTTGCACATAGCAAAAGAAATCGAAAATAAACTTGGTCGCAAACGACGCTATCACTGGGGCCCTAGAGAGATTGATATCGATATTATTTTTATTGATAAATTAAAATATGAATCAAAGAACTTAATTATACCCCATAAAGAATTTAGAAATAGAAGCTTTGTGCTCGAGCCCTTGAAGGATTTACCGAGCTATAGCGAATACAAATCATATTTTGAAATTGCTGAATTGAAGCATAATGATGCAACACCACTCAAATAGTACCAAGGTGTTTTATTACACTATCTTAAGCCTTTATTACCTATTTACTAAATACTGAAAAACTATCTATAATAATGTCACATTATCTTTAGAACAATAGGTTCCATCATGATCAACTTTGAATTAACTTCCGAGCAAAAAGAAATTCGTGAACTTGCAATGAAATTTGCAAAAAATGAGATGATGCCTAAAGCTGGCGAATATGATGAAAAGGCACAGATGCCTTTAGACATTCTTCGCAAAGCTTGGGAGCTTGGTTTAGTTAATACTTGTATTCCAGCTGAATATGGTGGTGCAGGTTTTTCTACTATTGATTCAATGATCATTACTGAAGCTCTTGCCTATGGCTGTCTAGGAATGAATACCGCAATCATGGCAAATGATCTTGCACTTCTACCAATTGTTATTGGTGGGAATGAAGAACAAAAAAAGAGATTTTTAACTCCTTTTACTGAAGATTATAAAATTGCAGCTTTCTGCTTAACAGAACCAGGCTATGGATCAGATGCAGCGGGTATCAAAACAACTATAAAAGAAAGTGGAGATCACTACTTATTAAATGGAAATAAGATGTGGATCACAAATGCAGGATATGCAGATCTTTTTGTTGTCTATGCAACAACTGATACAACACTTAAGCACAAAGGTATTACGGCACTTGTTATTGATGGAAAGTCCGAGGGAATTGAGCTTGGTGAAAAAGAAAATAAAATGGGACATCGTTGTTCTGATACTAGAGCAGTGACTTTTACAAACGTAAAAGTTCCAAAAGAGAATATTTTAGGTGGTCTTGGTCAAGGTTGGCCAATTGCAATGGCAACATTAAATCACTCTAGACCTATGGTTGCGAGTTCCGCAGTAGGTGGAGCTCAATGTGCTATGGATCATGCGGTTAAGTATGCTGGGGAGAGAGTACAATTTGGTGTTCCACTATCTCGTCATCAGGCCATTCAAATGATGATCGCCGACATGGGAATTGAAATTGAAGCAGCTCGACTACTTGTTCAAAAGGCTGCGTGGTCAATTGATAATGGAAAACCAAATCCAGAACTTTCATCATACTCAAAAGCTAAAGCCGCTGATATGTTTATGAAAGTAGCAACTGATGCTGTACAAGTATTTGGTGGCTACGGTTATAGTAAAGAATATCCAGTTGAAAAAATAATGAGAGACGCCAAACTCATTCAAATATATGAAGGCACTTCACAAATACAAAGATTAGTTATTGCTAAAGAAATTTTTACAAGGAGCTAAAATTGAACATTTTTGTATGTATTAAACAAGTTCCAGACACGGAAACTAAAATTACTCCAAATGGTGATGGATCTTATATCGAAACAAGTTCTATCAAGTGGATCATGAATCCATATGATGAATTTGCAGTAGAGCAAGCTCTATTAACTAAAGCTGCAAACAGTGGTTCTACTGTTACTGTAGTAAGAGTTGGTGGTGTTAAAGACACTGAAGCTCTAAGAACTGCCCTAGCAATGGGTGCTGACGATGCAATCCTAGTTGAAGCTGATGACAACTTAGATTCATATATGACAGCTAAAGCACTTAAAGGTGCTATTGAAAAATCTGGAAAAACTCCAGATGTTATCTTCACTGGAAAACAAGCAATTGATGACGACTGTCTTCAAGTTCCACAACTTCTAGCTCAAATGCTAGGAATGCCTTCAGTAACTGTTGTAGACGGTTGTGAAGAAGCAGGTGGTTCATATACTCTTAAAAGAGAAGTTGAAGGTGGAGCACTAGAAGTTTACGAAGTAACTGCTCCAGTATTAATTGCGGCCAACAAAGGTCTAAACAGCCCACGTTATGCTTCTCTTCCAGGGATTATGAAAGCTAAGAGAAAGCCTCTTGCTCAACATTCACTTTCAGATGTAGGTGTATCTGCTGACGATCGTCGTGTTAAGTATTCTGGTTTCCAACTTCCACCAGAAAAACCAGCTGGGAAGAAGTTTGATGCAATGGACGAAGCTGCTCAAGCAGGTGTTGTAGCTGAAGTTGTTAAGCTTTTAAGAGAAGAAGCTAAAGTTATCTAAGGAGATTATTAAAATGGCAAAGATATTAGTATTTTCTGAAACAAGTGGTGAAACAGTTAAGTCTGTTACATTTGAAATCTTAGGAAAACTTGCTGGTCACACTGTTGACGTAGCAATCGTTGGTGACATGGGTGCTAATGCAACTGCAGATCTTGCAAAGTATGGTGCTGCTAATGTTCACAACCTAAAAGGTGCAAACCTAGATAAGTATTCTCCAGAAGGATACGCTAATGCACTTAAAGAATTTATCGGTTCAAACTACGATTACGTATTTGCTGGTGCAACTTCTCTAGCAAAAGACCTTATGCCAAGACTAGCTGGTATGTTTGATGCAGGTATGGCATCAGAAGTTACAAATTTTGTAATGGAAGGTGACAACTTTGCAGGAACAAGACCACTATTTGCTGGTAAAGTTCTAGCTAAAGTAGAACTAGACGGACCTAAGCCAGGTTTCGTAACTGTAAGACCTAACGCTCTTGGTATGCCAGAAGCTCCAACTGCTGGTGCAGGTGCTGCAAATGAAGTTGCTGCTAACGCTGGTGACATCAAAGCTGCAATCAAAGAAATCGTTAAGGGTGCTTCTGAGAAGCTAGACCTGACAGAAGCAAATGTCATCGTATCTGGTGGTCGTGCTATGAAATCTGCAGAAAACTTCAAGATCCTTGAAGAACTAGCAGAAGTTCTTGGTGCAACAGTTGGTGCTTCACGTGCTGCTGTAGACTCAGGATATGCTCCACACGCAATGCAAGTTGGTCAAACTGGTAAAACAGTTGCTCCATCTCTTTACATCGCTTGTGGTATTTCAGGTGCTATTCAACACTTAGCTGGGATGAGAACATCTAAGGTTATCGTTGCAATCAACACTGACCCAGATGCGCCAATCTTTACTAAAGCTGACTACGGAATTGTTGGAGATCTTTTCCAAATCGTTCCAATTCTTAAAGAAGAACTTAAAAAAGTTCTTTAAGCATCCGCAGCATTGTTTTCCCAAAGGCAAACTATTGGCTGCGGTGCTAGGCCTCAGTGCAATGAAATGAATTACATATTCAACAAGCCGGGTTCAAGCCCGGCTTTGTTGTCTCTAGGCCTATGGGAAAGTTTGTGCAATAATCAATCTACTCCCTGCGGTGCTAGCTCCCCATGCAAGGAGCACATTCTGATCGAGAGCGAGGGTTCAGTCTGCTTCGGCTCCTGCCTCTAGCAGACATACAGGTCATCGTAACCATAAAGCCCGAGCGGTTCGTCTCAGGAGCAAAAAAACTTCGCATATATAATACATAAAAAAGGCCCTCAATTTTGAGGGCCTTTGTTTTTCTTCTCTTCTCTCTTTATATTTATGGATTAGAATCCGTAACCTTGTCTGTCTAATTCTTCTTGTCTTTCGTATTCAAGTTCTTTTTGCTCTTCAAATCTTTCAGCTGGATCATCTACAAGATTATCTTCTTCATACTGCTCTTCTTCGTATTTTTCTTCGTAGCTTTCCTCTTCAACTTGCTCTTTCGCTTGCTTATCAAAAGCTACAGGATTTGAATTACCTTGTGCTAGGTTAATATCATTTTCAAAAGAACCTGCTTCAGTTAATGATCTTTCAAAGCTTGATTCTTCTTTTGCTCTTTCCATACTTTCAAATTCTGCATTAACTCTTTCTAGTTCATCGTAAGTTACAAAGTTAATTAACCCACCAGCATATGGACCAGTTGTAAATCTTAGACGGTATCCATTTTCACCATTTCTAGCAAATACACCATGTGAAAGTTGTCCTTGAAGTTCTACTTCAAAAGCACTTCCATCTTTTAGCTTAATATCACCAAGTACTTCATTAATATCTTTATCAAATACGTTGAAGTAAAGCCCTTGAACACCATTTGGACCAACTGTTACACTTCCTTCAATCTTATCTTCACCACGAATTAGCTCGTTATTTAATTGAGGAAGAACTACTCTTTCGATAATAAATTCTTTTCTCTCATTTTCATTAATGATTGCTGCTTCTTCTAAAGCTTCATCAACAATAACTTCTTGAGTAGCTACTTCATTATTTGCTTCTAAAACTCTTCTTGCTTCAATTAATTCAAATCCATCTTCATAAGCTCTAAAGATTGAGATATTTTTATTATTCTCGTGTAGGAAAGAAACATCAAAAGTGTACTCATTATTATCGTTAAGTTGAACAAGACCAGTTCCAATTAACTTCATATCAACTACTCTTTTAGAGTTTGCTTTCTTCTCATTAAAAATTTCATTTCCTTCGTGATTTTCTACTCTTACAATTTCCCATTTACCGTCGATAATTTGTGCATACTCTGCAACAGGTAAGTATTGAACAGATACTTTTTCACGATCAGATGAAGCTACGATACGATCAACGCTCTCATCAACTCTCTTTTCAAAAGAAATATCTTTCTGTTGCATAAATGAGTTATCAGTTACTGAAATCCCTTGATAGATACCACCGAATACAAGGAATGATCCTGATAGTACTGATGCGATAATGAATTTCTTGTAAATAGCTGTTGCTTTCATACAGTGCTCCTAAAACCTATATGCATATATAGAAGCAACACTCATGCCAAATTGAACAAATACGTATATTTGCTAACTTACTGAAAACGCGTTCGTATTTAATGGAATTTATTGAATTGTTTAGGTATTAGACTGTTAAACTTTTAACACTGTAGAAAAAGTAAACACACCCCAGGGGTGTGCCTACTCTAATATGAATAAGAATTAATCAACTTGGAAAGTCTTCTTCTCATAGTCACTATGAGAAGCTCTAAAGCGCTTTAGAGCGACTACAATAAGCTCTTCAAGCTCAATCCCAGTATTCTGAGACATTAACTCAAAAGAGGTAACAACGTTTTCTTCGATCATAACTTTAAGCTCTTTAAGGTTGCCTTGGTTATGCGTTTGATCTTTCATTTAAAACTCCTACTTTACGACCTTCAAGGCGCCCATTTTTCTTAGATTTACTAATGCTTGGGTGACTTCAAAATCAAATAATTCGCAATTGCTATAAATATCTTTAACCTTGCTGTATTCAGCTATAGTTTTTAATAGTAAAAATTCATTTGCACCAGTCTTTTTTCCATTTTTTATGAACACAGGATTGATCAAAATGTGAATATTTTCTGGTGGACGAAGGGACTTAGCCTTTAAATGCTGAGAATAAGCATTTTCAATATTCGACTTTAACTCACTAAATTTTAGTTTGAATTCGTAGTCACTCTCAGAAACAA
Source organism: Halobacteriovorax sp. RT-1-1 (assembly GCF_047085455.1). Taxonomy (NCBI): domain Bacteria; kingdom Pseudomonadati; phylum Bdellovibrionota; class Bacteriovoracia; order Bacteriovoracales; family Halobacteriovoraceae; genus Halobacteriovorax; species Halobacteriovorax sp. RT-1-1. The sequence continues at coordinate 290,807 of NZ_JBKIXZ010000001.1, read as the reverse complement.
CTTCTGGCTCGGCCACAAGAGTGAACTCCTCGAGATGATCCATTTCAAAAATTACTAACGAGTATAAGGCCTTAAGGCCTGTCTTCTTAGAAAACTGGGCCGCAACAACAATTCCCTCGCTAATATATATAACGCCTAGGAACTGACGATCGGCCCTTTTAAGAATATTGATTCTGCCTGTGAAATTAAAAGAGCATTGCTCCTCTATTTTCTGTATGATGGACATTTTCTACCTTTTGAAAATTTTTGAGAAAAAACCTTTCCCCTCACCATCATTATTTTCTATTTCAATGATCTTTTTTGCAATACCGGAATATGCTTTCCATACTGGTCTACTTTCGTATGAATTATTAGACATGTAAGGCACACCATTATCGCAAGATTCACGTAAAGCAATTTCAATAGGGATTTCACCTAAGAATGGATAACCAAGCTCATTTGCGATATCAGCTCCACCCTTTTCACCGAAAATATAGTATTTCTTCTCAGGCATATCATCTGGTGCGAAGTAGCTCATATTTTCAATAAGTCCTAAAACAGGAATATTGACCTGTTCAAACATATTGAAGCCTTTTCTAGAATCAAGTAGAGCAACATCCTGTGGTGTTGATACACCAACAATCCCACTTAGATTTAAAGTTTGAGCAATTGATAACTGAACATCACCAGTTCCTGGAGGCAGATCTAATACTAGGTAATCAAGCTCACCCCAATCAACATCAAAAAGAAATTGATTTAGAACGCCACCGAGCATAGGCCCACGCCAGATTACAGCGTCTTTTTCTTCAATGAATAAACCGAAGCTAATGAATTTAATTCCATGTGCTTCTATAGGGGCAATTTTCTTATCATCAGTTGCAAGAGGCTTCGCATCTCTTTGACCCAGAAGCATCGGAATAGATGGCCCATAAATATCGGCATCTAGTAGACCTACTTTCTTTCCTTGGTTTTTAAGAGATAGAGCTAAGTTTACAGAAACTGTACTTTTCCCAACACCACCCTTTCCAGATGAAACAGCGATAATCTTCTTCACGCCCGGAATATCACGTTTTTGAGGTGCAGCCTTAGCGTGACCGACTTCTAACTTCGCACCTTGTTGTTGAGGCTTTTGCTGTTGCTGAGCTGGCATTTCTTGAGTAGAAATAGTTTTAATGAAGAGATCATCTTCACTAACAATAGCTGAAAGAGAATTAACAATTGAATCCTCAATATCTCGTTTTTGTGCAGGAGTAATGCCATCACGATTATAAACAATCGTAAGCTTCTTATCTTCGATTGCAATATCCTTGAAACGATTCTCATCTAATAGGGATTTTCCAGTGTTTGGGTTATTAACCTCAACTAATTTACTTTTAACTATTTCAATATTTAGCATACTAATTCTCTCAGTTTTTTATCGTTTTATGCGTGAATTCTATTAAATATTGGGCACTTATTCAATGAGTAAAGCAAATTTTTGCCCTACAACAAAATTCATAAGATGTTATAATTACTAAAGAAACTAAATTAAAGTTTGGAGAAATTGTGTCTAAGCCATATAAGCGTTCCATAATCATAGTCGACTCTAAATTTCAGCTGAGATTCAGTGCATTAATTTGTATTGTAATTCTAGTACTAAGTGCATTCTATCCACTTGTTATTTACCAAGTGCTAACTAATATTTCAGAAAAATTTCCACAATCTGCTGAGCATATTGCAACAATGAAGAGTGATCTTTTAAACTTTCTCATTTTATGCCAAGCATTTTTTGGGATCCTCATCTTTGTAGTTTGTATTTTCTTTACTCACAAAGTTGCAGGCCCACTTTATAAATTAAAACAATATCTTGCTGGACTAAGACACACAGGGTTTGAAAGAAAGCTTTCATTTAGAGAAGGTGATTACTTTCAAGATGTCGCAGATGAAGTTAATTTAACAGTTGAGTACTTCCAAACTCATTTTAAGGAAGACACTGTTTATATTGATGAAATCTGTAACTATTTAAAGAACCTACAACAAGTTGTACCTGACGATAAAAAATTAATCTTAAGTGATGTAGTCACTAAGTTAAAAAGTATGGAAGGTCGTTTCAATGAGTTTATTGGGTAAGAAGTTTATTCTTTTATCGTTAACGGCAAGCTTGTCATTTACAAGCTTTGCGAAAGATTCTCGTTCTCTTAAAGACAAAGAGCTTACAGCTGCACGTCACATCTCAGAAATTGAACGCATTTTAAAAAGAAAGAAATTACCTAATCATAAAATCAATAATGCAATTAAGGCCATTAAAGATGGTGGTATCTTTAAAAATTATCTCACTCACTTGGAGTTTTTAAGTGATCTAAAAACATCACTAAAAAAAGATAAGTATTTTTCATGTAATATTAAAAGTCACAGAACAAATCGCGTTGAGGATGAATTTGTTTCAAATATTAGAAATTACTGTTTTCACACTGTTAATTATTTAATTAACGATAAGTATTACAATGATATTATTGCTGATGATGAAAACTTCTCTAAGGCCATTCAATATCTTGCAACATCTCGAAACTCACTTTTCATTAGTAAACTAGAAGAAGTTGATAAAGAATCTAAAATTTATCAACATATTAAAAAACAGCTTATCGAAATAACTTTGATCAATGGGCTAAAGATTGATTCTAAGCTTTATTCACATATAGATTTTGATAAAGATATCACTCTTTTATTCCAAAATAATCTACATAGAATTAAGAAGAACAAATTAACCATTACGAACGAATTTATAAAACAATATCGCCAATTAAAAAATCTAGTAAAAAATAATGAGAAAAAGAAAGCAAATATCAATGAACAACTTTCAAAGTTTTTAACTTTTGAAAAGGCCAATGAAGACTATATTTATAAAAAGTCTTCATGGAAACGTGTTCGCTATATTGGAAAACTCCTTTTAAATAATGATGATATTGCCAATGCCAATCGTTACTTTGCTCGCTCATATGAGATTAGTTATGATGATGAATCAAAAAATGAATCACTCTTCCTTCTACTTTGGAATTCAATAAAAAACGAAAACTATAAGGAAAGTATCGTAACAGTACAAAACTATAAATTAATAGATGAGTTTTCCAATCTATACACTAAGACAAAATTTTGGATTGCTTATAGTTATATGAAAGATGGGAATGAATCCCTTGCAAAACACTTATTCAAATTAATGATTAATGGAAACCCATTAAGCTTCTATTCAATTATTGCCCAGGACTATCTTCCTGAGTTTGATAAGAATTATGTTAAATCACTTTATTTCCATAAGAATACAGTTAATCTTCCCAAACTAGAATTAGCGGACTTCACCCAGGCCAAACAAAGAAATATTAAAGAATCAAATATTTGGCATGAGTTAAAATTTGTCGGAAAGGTTGATAAGTTAATTTATGAATTTATCCGTTTCAATCCTGAAACTGATATTATCAATAGGGCCAAGTTAGACTCTCTTCCATTAGAAGAACAACGTGTGGCTATATTTAATTACTTTCTTCATCATTTCAAAGAAAGTGGTGATTTTTTATCGAGTTTCAAACTCGTCTCAAGGACAATTGACTTAAATCTCATAAGGCCTTCAAAAATTGATATTACGACTCTCTTTCCGGTTCTACATCTTGATAAGATTAAAGATGTAAATGCTGAAATTGACCCGCTTCTAGTTTTATCGATTATCAGACAAGAAAGCGCATTCAATCCAAACGCACGTTCAGCAGTAGGCGCACTAGGACTAATGCAACTTATGCCAGCTACGGCAAGACAGATGACTAATTTTAGAAAAACAGACGAGATCTTAATTCCACATAGAAATATCGATGCTGGTGTACGCTACTTCAAATCTCTACTTAATAAGTTTGATGGAAATATAATCTATGCATTATCTTCATATAATGCAGGTCCACACAAGGTAACAAAGTGGGCAAAGAATCTTATGGATGTAGAAGATCCTATTTTTCAAATTGAACAAATTCCATATAAAGAAACAAGACTGTACGTGAAGCTAATCTATCGTAACTTCTTCTTTTATAATCTTATGAAAGATAACTATATTTTAGAAAAGAGTGTAGCTTCTACTTTTAATGCCTTTCCTAAGAAGGAAGCGAAACGAGAAATATCATCTCAGTTGTAAACAATAAAAAAGTAAGTTCTTATGCAAAGATTTTTTGCTCCAGAGACAACAAAGCCGGGCTTGAACCCGGCTTGTTGAATAAATTTCTCTAGCTAAAGTATTGGGGAGCTAGCACCGCAGCCAATAGATTGCCTTTGGGCAATCAATGCTGCGGATGCTTAAACATTAAAACGGAAGTGAATAATATCACCGTCTTTTACGATGTACTCTTTACCTTCCATACGAAGCTTTCCGGCTTCCTTAACCTTCGCCTCTGATCCATTAGCAATTAAGTCATCATAGTGATAAATCTCTGCCTTAATGAATCCTCTTTCAAAGTCTGAGTGAATTACACCTGCAGCTTCAGGAGCTTTAGCTCCTTCTTTGAAAGTCCAAGCACGAACTTCTTTAACACCGGCCGTAAAATATGTACGAAGACCAAGCATATTATATGCTTCATGAGTAAGCGTTTCTAAACCAGAAATTTCAATTCCAGCAGCTTCCATAAAGTCTTTCTTATCTGCTTCATCTTCTAGTGCCGCAATTTCAGACTCTAGCTTTCCACAAATCTTAATTGCACGAGAACCTTCTTTCTGTGCAAATTCTTTTACTGCTTTTACATAGTCATTATCTTCATCAACACTCTCTTCATCTACGTTACATAGATAAAGAGTTGGCTTAAGAGTAATTAGGTTAAGATCACGAGTTAACTCGATATCTTCCTTATCCATCTCAAGAGTACGTGCAGCAAAACCTTGCTCTAAATGAGCAGTAAGTTTTTCTAGAACAGGTACAAGCATCTTTGCTTTTGATGCAATTTCTTTATTTTGGTTTTTCATTAACTTAGGAAGGTTTGCTTGCTTTCTTTGAACAACTTCAAGGTCAGCTAGAGCAAGTTCCATATTAATTGTTTCAATATCATCAACTGGATTAACTTCACCGTGAACGTGGATAACATTAGTGTCATCAAAACAACGTACAACGTGAACAATTGCATTTACTTGACGAATATTTCCAAGGAATTGGTTACCAAGACCTTCACCTTTTGAAGCACCCTTTACAAGACCTGCAATATCAACAAATTCAACAATAGTTGGAATAACTTTTTGTGGCCCAATGATTTCCGCAATTTTTTGCATACGAATATCACCAACGTTTACAATCCCAATATTTGGTTCGATTGTACAAAATGGAAAGTTAGCTGCTTCAGCTGGAGCCGAAGTTAGAGCCTGAAAAATCGTTGATTTACCAACGTTTGGAAGTCCTACAATCCCACAATTTAGGGCCATTATTTTCTCCTGATATCTATTTACTTAAATCTAGTAATTGTTTCTTTTTATATCTTTGAATCGCTGTTTTAAAGCCACTTTTTACATAACATTCAACGGCTTTTGAAGCTTTTTCTAAGTAATCGTCAATAAAGTCAGCCTCCGAACCAAAATAGCGGCCCAAAACCCAATCAGATACACTTCCATGTTGTGGACGTCCAATCCCCATACGTAAGCGCTTAAAATTGTTATGACCTAATTGTCCTGCAATTGACTTAAGACCATTGTGACCCGCAAGGCCACCACCATCTTTAAAGGCAATAGTTCCCCACGGTAAATCTAATTCATCGTGAATAACTAAAATATTTTCTGGTTCGATTTTGAAGTATTGAGCAAAAGGAATAACACTCTCACCACTTAGATTCATATAAGTTTGAGGCATTAACACGTAGAACTTATCTTCATCCGTTTCAAACGAAGACCAAATTCCTTTAAATTTCTCTTTAAAAGGCAAGTCCTTGATTGGCTTGATAAAATTCATTACGTCCCAGCCAATATTATGTCTGGTACCTTTATATTCTGAACCTGGATTTCCAAGTCCAACAATTAAATAATTCATAGGTTACCCGTTTATAAAAATAATGAACTAACTGAGTCGTTATTAAACGTGCGATGAATCGACTTGGCCAATATTTCAGCGGCCGAGACAGAAATTATTTTTCCACTCTCACGCGCCTCTTTACTCAGAGGAATTGTATTTGTCACAAGAACCTTATTTAAAGATTCTGCTTTATTGATGCGCTCAATAGCAGGCCCAGAAAATACAGGGTGCGTAGCACATGCCACAACACTTCTTGCACCATTATCTTTTAGAGCATTACAAGCTTCGATAAGTGTTCCTGCAGTATCAATCATATCATCTAAGATGATACAGTCCTTACCGTTTACATCACCCACAATATTCATGGCCTTTGCAACGTTCTTTCCCGTACGACGCTTATCGATCATAGCGATATCGCACTTACACTTTTTAGCGTAATGGCGAGCACGCTCAACTCCACCAGCATCTGGTGAAACGAAGATCGTATTTTCTGTCACAAGTTCTCTTTTAATATGACTAAGAAGAACAGGAGAAGCAAAAATATTATCGAATGGAATATTAAAGAAACCTTGAACCTGTCCAGAGTGAAGGTCCATTGTAATAACACGACTAGCGCCTGCAACTGTAATAAGATCGGCAACCAGCTTTGCTGAAATAGGAGTTCTCGGCGATGCCTTTCTATCCTGACGACAGTATCCGTAATGAGGAATAACTGCTGTAATCGAAGACGCTGACGCTCTCTTAAGAGCATCGATCATAATCAGAAGCTCCATTAAATTATCATTTACCGGCGCACATGTTGATTGAATAATGAAGACATCAGCACCACGAACGTTTTGTTCGATTTCACAAAATGTTTCACCATTGGCAAATTTAATAACTTGGGGGTCAACTAACGGAACATCTAAGATTTTCGAGATATCGGAAGAAAGCTTTGGATTTGACGTGCCTGATACGAGAACGATCCTTTTCATGATCTTATTCCTTTCTCTGATCCGTGAGAAAATGGCTGGGGTAGAAGGACTCGAACCTTCGAATGGCAGAATCAAAATCTGCTGACTTAGCCACTTGTCGATACCCCAGCAATGTAGATTTGTATGTAATATATAAGCTAGTTTCTTATTTTTGACAAGAAATTTTTAAATTTGCCTACTTATTCGCATGCCAAAGACGCAATTCGTTGGCCTGAATACAGAATAATCTCCTGATAAAGTCTGAAAGCTGTCGTACTTCCGTATAATCTTAAACCTTTCTTATTTGTACGAACACCTTCATAACCGACCCAGATCGTAAAAAGATCATGTCCATCATAACCGACAAAGAGATTATCAAAACCATTATTTGATGTTCCTGTTTTCCCGAAGAAATGTTGTTGCTTAAGCGCTGGCTTTACCATTCTTCTAATTGTCGTTTGATTTGGATCTGCAAGAGACTCGTACACTCCGGCCCCTACTCGACATTGCGCAAGCATAAAGTCTTCATATAATTGATAGAGCTCATCAACTGATAATTCAATGGCACCAAGAAGCTGGGCAGGATATTGGGCCAACGGTGTTTTAAGATGTTTAATCTTATCCTTCAATATAACTTCAACTTTTTCAAAACCAATATCATGGGCCAGTCTAACAACTGGATTGTTTAAGGACTCTTGTAAAGCTTGAGAAATAGGGTACTCACTCGCAGAAGGTGTATGAGATTCCGAGGGTGTCCACTTTCCACTAACAAGATCTAAAGTTATCGGCTCCGTTGAAACTAAATCATCTATTTTATGGCCCTGCTCAAGGTATATTTGAAACAGGATTGGCTTTAGTGTTGAACCTACACCATGACGTTCCTCTTTGAAGGCCTTATCAACATTTCTTTCAAATTTAGAATAGTAGAAACTTTTATGCTTTGGATTTCCAAAAGCAATTTTAACCGCCAAGTTCTCTTCGATCCCTTTCAGATCTCTTAAAAGATTTTTAGAAGCTAAGACTGTTTTAAAAAATCGAAATTCACTAAGCATTGGATCTTTATTAACTCGAGTCGATGTCAAATATATCGCTTCATAAAATGAGTCATCTTGAAAAACAGATAATTGTTTTTTCCAATTTTCCCACTTCTCATCAGACCACTGATAATCTGTGTTTTGATCAAAAAGATCTAAGCTTTGTAATTTATTAAAAATAAAGTCAGCACGCCCTCTAAGACGATCTGTACGATAGATAGGATGATAATAACTTGGCCCTTTTAACATTGAGACCAATATAGCTGATTCATAAGGATCTAACTCAGAAATAGGTTTATTAAAATATAAAACAGCTGCTGTGTTCACACCTTTTATTCTAATTCCACCAAGACTTCCCCAATACACTTCGTTGAAATAAGCTTCTAGAATTGCTGACTTATCGAATTTAAAATCAATATAAACGGCCAGGATAGCTTCTTTAATCTTTCTGCTAAATGACTTCTCATTTGTAAAATAGATATTCTTTACTAGTTGTTGTGTCAGTGTTGATCCACCTTGTACAAGAGCACCAGCTTTAATATCTGCAATTATCGCACGAATGATAGAAATATAATCAATACCTATGTGATCAAGAAAACGAAAATCTTCAATACCAATAAGACCTTTAGATAAGATAATAGGAATATTATAAAAGTTAATTTTATATTGAAGACAGCGGTTGTAATTACAATCATTACTTCTAATAGAATTTAACTCGAAGCTTTCTTTCACACTTAGAATTGACCTCTTTTCATCGTCAAACTTCTCAAAAAAGACTGAGTTAAATCTCTCATCACGTGAATTGGCCTTAAAAAATAAGAAGTCACGTTTCTTAACAAAACTTCCCTCTTCAAAAAGAATGGTTTTCGAATTCGTATCAGGTGTTTTAGGAGTAATAATTCTAGTTAAGTCTGCGTCATTGATTGTATTTATGGAATAAATGACACATAAGCCAAATAATCCAACCATCAAGAATAATAATATCTTTATTCGTTTATTAAGCACCTTTGAATACACCTATTTTTTTGACGTTATATAAAGTCATCTTATATTATTTCAGTACAATTTTGTTAAATTATAAAAGGAATAACAACTTATGTTAAACAACTTAAATAAGGCCGCAATTCTTGCCACTTTAGCTACTTCTACTCTGGCACTACCAATTGACTGGCATGGTGAACTACAAACAGACCTACATTCTTTAGGTGATTATAATCGTTCAGTTCAGCAAGGTGCTGGACCACTTGATAATGGTGACCAAGCATTTGATATGACAGATGCTGATCCTGACTCATCAAACTTTCAAACTTATATTTTTAAGCTTCAGCCAACAATCATTGTAAATGACTCAACAACGATTAATGCTGAACTAACTTCAGGTTATGGATACGGTGGAAATTTTGGTGATTCTTCAAATGATGGAAGAACAAAGACTCAAGATCCATTAAACTCATATGCAAATGCTCGCTACTCTTTCAATACAGTAACAAGTAATCCTGTGAACCTAACTCAGGCCAATGCAGTATTTTATTCTGATACAGCAACTTATACAGTAGGTCGCCAAAAGTTTAACTGGGGTATGGGTGCAATTTATAATGATGGAAATGCTCCAGGATCAAGATTTGCTTCAATGAGAGATGGGATTACAATTGATTTCAAGATCGGTAACTTTAAGTTCTCTCCTTACTACTCAAAAATCAAAGCAAATAACCTTACAAAAACTGGTCGTGTTAAAGAGATGGGGATTTCATTACTATATGAAAACCTAGATAAAGAATTCACTTTCGGAGCTCTTTACAACAAGAATACTTCTGGAGCTGCATCTGGAATTGAAACTGATGTAGATGGTGACACTATTGCTACAAACCTTGGTGCAACTAGTGTGACAATGATCGACCTTTACCTTAAGAAGACTTTCGGCAAATACACTGTTGAAGCAGAAATTCCATTAATGACTGGTGATATGGGTGAAATCTACCCTGGTGTTACTGATACTGAAGTTGATGCAAAAGCATTCCTACTTAATAACACTTATAAGTTAAACACAAATCACTCATTTCATCTTGATTTTGGTATGGTTTCAGGTTCAGATGCAGATAACCAAACTTATGGAGCAATGTATCTTAACCCTAACTTTCAAATTGCAAATATCATGTTTCGCTATAACTTAGCGGCCATTGCAAATACTGATCTAAACGTATTTAATTCGGGTATTGCAAATACTTCTTATGCAAAATTTGCTCACAGATATGATTCAGGAACTTGGTCTTGGACTAACTCTGTTGTTTGGGCAAAGGCCGATAAAGTTGCTGAAGCTGGTTCAGATGCAATTAACCATGAGAAGAACAAGAGATTTACTGCGGCAGCAGATCAAGCAGATGATCTAGGATTTGAAATTGATTCAAACTTCTCTTACAAGTGGAATACTTCAGTAACACTAAATGCAAACCTAGGTTATTTCTTCGTTGGCGACTACTACGCATTCTCAAATACTGCGACTCCTAACGAAACAAATGATACTTACCTAATTTATCTTGGTGCAGATATTAAATTTTAAGAAATAAAAAAGGCTTCCGATTGGAAGCCTTTTTTTTTATCGATATGGATTAGTCCATGTTGAACTGCTAGGTGTTCTTTGTTGTGGTTGCATTAAGTTAAAATTATTATTCCAACCATTATTATTGTTAAAGTTTCCACCAGCGGCCCCATTGAAATCAAAATTCAATCCAGGAATACCAGAAGAATAAGAAGTGTCAGCTCCTGTCCATAAATCAAACGGACTACTCGCTGTTGCTCCTGCTAATTGGTTTTGCATAGCATTTAACTTGTAATTACTATAAAGACCATTAAAGCGACTTAGTATGCTTTTCTGCTCATTATAGGCAGCTCCGTATTTTGCATTATAAGATTGGTTATAATCTTGATAAGAGTTTTGCTTCCATGAACTATACTGGTTATAGATGTATGGAAGATAAGTACTTCTAACAGTCATACAATCTTCATAGCTACCACCTGATGTACAATAACTACTTGCAAGATCTTGAGCATACTGTTGGATGTAATCATCATAAGCATTTAGCTTAGTCATATAATTTTGACGATCTTTAGAAGCTCTTTGTTGAATACCTTTAAGAATTTGCTGACGTCTCTTAATTGGAGAATTGTCACCGGCCCTGATTAGAGCTTCGTCACCCCAATCAGCAAGCGTACCTTGCTTAAGACGAGCAATACTTCTCTCACTATTATTTTCAGCTTCTTCAACATTTCTTTTATTAGTCCCTTCAAGTTTTACATGTGAAAACTCTTGAGCAAGAATAATTCCAGATAAAATCTTTCTACCTGAAGTTTGCATATTGCCTTCACGAAGTGCTTCAACAACTTTCTTATATTCAGCACCATTTTCATTTTGACGATTAAACTTAGCAATAACGTCATTAATCTTTTCAATTGATTCATTAATTTGATCTTTACGTCTTTCATCTGCCTCGCTATCACCTAGCTCTGCATACTCTTCCATTAAATGCTTTAATTCTTCTTTCATAGCTGGAAGTAATTCTTTAGAAAACTTATTCATGTGATTTGCGTATTCCTGAAGAAGCTTCTTTCTCGCTTCTTTGCTTACACCAAACTTATCACCTTCTTTAACATCTTCAACAGAAGGAGAAATATCACTTTCAATTTGCTCCATTCTTGAAACCATTTGTTCAACTTCTTCATTGATAAGTTGATGTTGAATACCAGAAAGAATTCTAGTTAGATCATCATAGTTTCCACCTGAGTCACTTCTAAGCTTCTTAAGACTTTTCGAAATATCAGTAAGATTTTTTCCGTTACAAGCAGCAATAGCCTCTTCACGAAGTTCATATTCATTAGTTTTATTTGCCATTACTTTTTGTTCAGCAGGCTTTGCATAATCCATACAATTGAATGACGGATCACTAAAAGATGTATGTTGCGCAACATTTGCTAATCCAAACGGCATATCATTTTTATAATCGAAATCTTTATTCGTAGAGGCGATAACTAATTCAGAATTTCTATTAGTATCAATATCAGGAAGATCTGTATCAAGTGTTACAGGTGATGCAAGATAACCTTTTTCTCTTAGTTTATCGACAGTATAAAATGAAGAGTCTCCACCTGCTAAGTGGGCCATACATTTTTCATATTCTTTTTCGATTGATTGAGTACCAGCAGGATATTGGCTAGAATCAATTTTCACATTGAACTTCAAGTAAACATTATTATCGACAGGGTTTGTAATAGCTTGCGCACTTATGTCTTTAATACACGCTGAAACTCTAGTTGGTAGATTTACCAATATTTTTCCATTTGCAATTGTATAACTTGGAGTATCTCCTAAAAGGAGTGTTTTCATAAACCCATATGAAACCGCATCATCTCTACGACATTCAATCGTTGTTGACTGACTTGATGATGAAACTGTAACTGTTCCGGCCGTTGATTGATTTGTACTACGAGTTCCACTTGAACCCATTCCTGAAAATACTACCTTGGCCTGTGTAGAAGCCAGAGCTAGTGTACAAATTAAAAACTTTAATTGATTTGCCTTTTTCATATATTACCCTACTTAAAGTATCGCTTAAGTCATATCGGATAATTTTATAAATACTTAAAGGCTATTAGTTACTTGTCTGTAATTACAGATACTTAACTAGAATAATAAATTAATATTTTCCTGAATTTCTTGTCCCTCGATATTAACTTGAGTACCTTGTCTTTGTTGATTTCGCTCAAGATACTTTACGTATTCACGATTTCGATCGGCAATCGTCTTATTTGTCGAGTTTAGAAGATAGTATGTTGGTATTTCTATTTCGTAACGGTAATCAGATGTCGTAACTTCAATGTACTTTGGTAAAGTATACTGACCATTGTAAGTAACAAAACTTTTTGGAACAATTGAATAACTTCCATTATCTGTATTTAGATCTAAATAAATTAATTGATGGTTTTCATTTTTAAACTCACCTTTGATATTATCAAGCTGAATTGCCCAAACAAATTCTCTATTGCGTTTAACAAGTTTTAAATTATTACTTCCCTTATATAAAGAAGAGTTCATGATACTTTTTAACTGTGCTTGTTTTTGATCATTATCAGACTCAAGTGGTGACACAGGGGCTTCGCCAACAGACTCTTCATACTCTTTGGCTTTTTTCTCATAGTCTTTCTTTTTAACAAGAAACGTTTTGTAATCTTCAATTAAAGAAGCCTTTTCCTTATTAATCAAATCAGAGTTAGATTTATAACTTGGCTCTATTGCCTTAAAAACTTTATTAAAACCAAATGAACTATTGAATGTGTAGCTAAGGATTGAACTTTGAAGAATATCTTTTGTCGTGTCTTTACCAAACAGACTATCAAGATTTTCATATGCAGTTACATTAGAAACCCCCGATACTTGATAAGAAGAATCATCATATCTAATAACTAAAGATTTCTTATAATCTTTTTCGTTTTCTGCAGTAATAAACATGTATTTAAAATAATTCGTAACCACATTTTCACTCGTTGCAAATTCTTCATCTGCTGCGACTCGTTTTACAACAACGTGAGCAACAACTAGTTCTTTATCTAATTCCTTATTTGAAGAGTTTCTCATTAATCCTTCTAAAGATGGAATTGCTGCGAAAACATTTAAACTTAATACAGTTGCCAATATAGTTATTACTTTCATAAATCTCCTAAATTACCACCTTATAATACCAAAAAATATTCTCGTCGTAACAACTAAAACATTGAGTATTTTAGTCAATCACTAATAAATGACGAATTTCGAAAATATGATTATAATTAGACTATAAATAAGGATATTACATGACTAAAATACTTTCATTAATTGTAACTTTATTAGTAATTCAATTTAATACATCTGCAAAAATAATGGACTATAAAACAACACGATTAAAGTCCACAGGTGGAGCTGGTGTTGCTTCTTTATTAATGGATGAAGCTACAGTATTAAATCCTGCACCAATAGCCTTTTTCAATATGTCTTCATTATATCTTGAACAAACAAAAGCAGATAATACCGATATGAACGACTCGCCTTTAGGAGACTCAACTAATTACGCAGTTATTGCTTCTGATAGTTCAAAAGCTCTAAAGGGCTCAATCTCTTATGTAAAAGCAAAGAGTGGAGATGAAAACTATAAACAACTCTCGACTTCTTTCGCCTCTACTATCGGTCGAAAGTCTGCACTAGGTTTCACATACCAGGATATGAAACGTGAAGATGTATATCTAGGAGTGAAGGAAAAGATTGAGTATCAACAATTAAATATTGGTGTTTTCCACGCTATTACACAAAACTTTTCACTTGGACTTGTAGCAATGGATCCATTTGAAAAATCTCCAAATAACACGAAAGCAGTGCTTGGTATGCAATACCAGTTTCAACAATACATCTCACTTATGCTTGATGCTGGTGCAAACTATAATGAGGAGATCTCAGAGCATTCTCTTTGGCGCGCGGCAATTCAATTCAAAGTACTTAGTGACTTTTACTTACGTGCAGGAATGTATGACGATAAAATTGCAATGGAGTCTGGATCAGGTTTTGGCTTAAGCTGGATTCAACCAAAACTTACACTAAATTTCGCGATTAGAAATATTAGTTTAGAAGATTCAATTGAGCTAAAACAAGTAGCACAAGACATCAAAGAAACATCTTTTTCCGTATCATATCGCTTCTAGGGGTAAAATAATGGCAACAAAGAAGCCCCAAAACAAACCTAAAGATGGTGATGAAGAGCTTAATGAAGGTGTTAAGAATGCTTATACTGAGCGTTTGAAAACTTTAAAACAAGCTCTCGACTTTGTTGCAAAAAATGATATTCCACACAGTGTAGAGAAATTTAATCATTATCTTGGGATTTTAGCAGCATATAATCGAACAACTGAAAGGCATCTAACTCCAAAGATGTTTGATCCTCAAAAGGATATTTCTGAACTACTTTTGATAAGCCAAGCTTATTGGAATCTTGCTAAGTCATATGATAAAAGCCCGAAACTTCGCGGTGAATCTCTTCGATGTCTACAGCAATTTATTGCATTTTCTATTGGATACAAATATCAACATGCAAATGCTCAAATCGTTAGGAAATTTTTAAGATCAGGACAGGCCCATAATAAGAAGGCCTTTCAACAGGCATATGATAAGATTAATGTACGTTCAAAAAATTGTTATTTAGCTACTCATGCATATCCACATAATGAAGATCTACTTGATACACTTAGAGGATTGAAGCCAGGATTAGCACATTATAAACTTGGACAAGTATTCATTAATCGTTACTATGAAATATCACCACATATAGTTAGCTTATTTCAAAAGAATAAAACTTTAGATTTCACTTTTAATAAGTTATTAATTAAACCTCTAATTTATTTAATTTATAAAATCGTAAAATGAGCGTAGTAAGAAACTTAATTACAAGAGAATGGCTAAAATTTTTTGCTGCTTCGGCAGTTGTTCTTCTCCTATTGCTTTCTTTGGGAAATTTGATTACTGGATTTTTACGCGAAAATATTACAGCTAAAGAAGTACTACTAAGTTATTTCATCCAACTTCCTAGTTTTCTCATAAAGGTAATTCCAATTTCATGTCTGATAGGAAGTTTATTTTCAATCAATAAACTAAAAAGTAGAAATGAACTGGTTGCAATTTTTGCTGGTGGATACTCTCGTCAGAATTACTTGAAAGATATACTGCTAACATCGATCTATATTGCAATTTTTCAATTTATTCTAAGTGCTTACATTAGTCCTTATATTAACTCGAGAAGATTTAGTATCTTAGACAGTCCAGATGAAAAATTTAGAGTTTTCAAAAAGAAAGGACTTTCATCATCAACAATTAAATCAGGAAAGATTTGGTACAAGTCACCTAAATACTACTTTGCATTTTCAAGCTTTGATAAGAAAACCAATACTTTAAACGAGGTAACGATTTATCACTATAGTGAAAATCGTGAACTTACGAAAATTGATACTTATAAAATGTTAAGTTATGACTCTCGAACTGAGAGATGGTGGCCAACAAATGGAACTAGTTTTGACGAGCTTGAAACGCCATCATTTCCAAAAATTGGAATCGAAGAATTACCAATCACCTTGAATGAAAGTATTGAAGAGTTCGCTAAAATTGAAGCAGATATCTCAACACTCACATTTTTAAGACTTTATGATTATATTTCTCAGCTAAATAATAATGGAATCAATGTAAACGAATATCTTGTTATGTTCTACATGCATATTTCGGAAGGACTAATTTGCATTATCTTTGCCTTAATTGCGGCCACGAGTATATTCAATCCAAATAGACGTAATAGTTCGTTTGGTCGAAGCGTTGCATTTATTTTTGCGTTCACAATTATGTATTGGCTAGTGCAATCATATTTTATTGAGCTAGGTAAAAACTTGAAAATTAGTCCGTTCTTAGCAACATTCTCTGTTCCCTTTATATTCACCTTAGTCATCGGACTTATCTTCTTTAAAAACAGACGTTTAACGTAAATGAAAAATAGAGGAAAGCTGGACTTGTGCGCCGCACACATGCTATAAGAATTCCATGAATAAATCAGAAGAATTTTTAAAAGATTACACTCTAGAAGGTGAAAAACTAGAGATTTATACTTACCCTGCGCCTGTTCTTAAGAAGGTGGCATCTCCAGTTGAAAAGTTTGACGACGAGCTAAAGAAGCTTTGTAAGGATATGCTTTTTACAATGTACCATGCCCCTGGAATTGGTTTAGCTGCACCACAAATTGGTGTTTCAGATCGCATCTTTGTCATGGATATTGATTTTCATAGCAAAGAAATTACTCGTGCTGATGGTACGAAAGATCAAGAATTATCAAACTTCAATCCGAGAATTTTTATCAATCCTAAAATTGAAAAACTTCAGGGTGAAATTCTTTATGAAGAAGGATGCCTTTCAGTTCCTGGGATTTATGAAGAAGTAAAACGTTCAGAACAAATTCGAGTAACTTATCAAGATATCGAAGGTAATGAGCAAGTTCTAGAAGTTGATGGACTGCTATCAGTATGTATTCAACACGAAAATGATCACCTCGATGGAATTGTTTTTCTTGAAAGGCTTTCAACTCTTAAAAGAAACTTCTTAACGAAGAGATATATGAAAAGGGTTAAGGGTAGATAGTGAAAAAACTTAAGGCAGTTTTCTTTGGTACACCAGACTTCTCATGCCCAAGTTTAGAACTTCTGGCCAATCATCCACAAATTGATCTGAAACTTGTCATTAGTATGCCAGATAGACCTGCAGGAAGAGGACAAAAACTTCAATCCCCTCCTGTTATTACTTATTGCAAAGAAAATAGAATCAATTTCTATCAAACAGAAAATATAAACAAGGATGAAGAGCTTCTTAAACTTTTAGATGAAGTTGATGCAGACTTTTATCTCGTATTAGCTTTTGCCCAATTCCTTGGATCAAAAGTTTTAAATAAACCTAAAATTGGTTGTTTCAATATCCACACTTCTCTCCTACCAAAATATAGAGGAGCAGCTCCTATTCAATATGCGCTTTTAAACGGTGATACTGAAACAGGTGTTTCAATTCAAAGAATGGTTAAGAAAATGGATGCAGGCGATATTGTCAAAGAATCAAAAATCAATATTGCTTTTGAAGAGACTGGTGGACAACTTTATACTCGTCTAAAGTTTGCAGCATCATTAACACTTAACGACTTCATCGTAGATATGTTAGATGACAAAGTGACTTCATATGAGCAAGATGAAGCAAAAGTAAGCTTTGCACCTACTCTAAAAAAAGAAGACGGCCATATTAAATTTAATGAATGTGACTTTAATACAATTCACAATCAAGTAAGAGCACTTAAACCTTGGCCAGGTACTTACTGCTTCTTGAATGAAAAACGTCTAAAAGTCATTGAAATTTCTAAATATGATAATTTGGGACTTCAAGCTGGTGAAGTTAAAGTTGCAGACAACAAGATCTTAGTTGGATGTAAAGACGCAACAATCAGACTAGATGTAATTCAACTTGAAGGTAAGAAAGCATGCCGTGATACAGATGCTGTCAACGGACTTACTAACAAATACGATAGTTTCAAAATTTCTTAACGATATTTGCTAAGGAGATTTAGATGCAAACAATCATCTCACCAAGCATTTTAGCAGCTGATTTTACAAACCTAATATCTGATATCTCAGTAATAGAAGATGTTAAGGATCTTTGGCTGCATTTAGATGTAATGGATGGTCACTTTGTACCAAATTTAACATTTGGAATTCCAGTGATTAAACAAATTAAGAAAATTACAAATATCCCGCTCGATGTACATTTAATGGTAACAAATCCAGCTTTTCATTTTGAAGCGTTAAAAGATTCAGGCATTGAGAATATAACTTATCACTACGAAATCGAATGTGATCATTTTGAAATGATCAAAAAATATCGCGATAACTACAAGAGTATTGGTCTTTCCCTAAAACCAGCAACAGATATTGAGTCAATACCTTTAGAACTGCTGAAGGAAATTGATTTATTACTTGTTATGTCAGTAGAGCCAGGATTTGGTGGCCAAAGCTTTATGCCAAACTCACTTGATAAAATTGCGTACCTTAAAAGAATGAAAGAAGAACATAACCTGAAATTACAAATCCAAGTCGATGGTGGAATCAACCAAGACACTGCAAAGCTTTGTCTTGATAAAGGTGCCCACAATCTCGTTGCTGGATCATATATTTTTGGCAAAGAAAAAAACCAATATCAAACACAAATAGAATCATTAAGATAAGAGACAGGAATAAAAAGATGAAAGAAATTATTATTGATGGACACAGCTTAAGCGTAGACGATATTTACGAAGTATCATTTGCAAAAAAAGATACTGTTAAAGTTAAACTAAGTGATATAGCTCGTGAAAATATGGTTAAGTCAAAAGCCTACGTACAAAATATTGTCGATAAAGCAAAGCCTGTTTATGGAATTAACACTGGTTTTGGTGCTTTATCAGATAAGTATATTGAAAAGGAAGACCTAGCTCAACTTCAAGTAAACTTAATTCGCTCACACTGTACTGGTGTAGGAAAACCTTTTTCAAAAGAAATCACAAAAGCAATCATGCTTCTTAGAGCAAATTGTCTTGCATCAGGTTTTTCTGGTGTCTCAATTGAAGCTGTCGATATGTTAATCGCATTTTTAAATAATGACATTATTCCAGTTGTTCCAGAAAAAGGTTCAGTTGGTGCATCAGGTGACCTTGCTCCATTATCACATATTGCACTTGCATTAATTGGAGAAGGAGAAGTTATATACGGTGGCAAAGAAGTTCGCTCAGACTTTGCTATTAGAGATATTGGGAAAGAGCCTGTAGTTCTTGGACCAAAAGATGGCCTTGCTCTTATAAATGGTACAGCTGTTATGGCGGCACTTGGTGCGCTAGCAATTAAGAAAACTGAAAACCTTGTTCGTATTGCTGATATTTGTGCAGCAACAACTCTTGATGGTGTTCGTGGAACACTTAGAGCATATGACCATAAAATTCATGGTTTAAAACCACACCCAGGTCAGCTTGCAAGTGCCATTAACGTAAATAATATTATCGCTGGAAGTGAAATTCTAGATTCACACGTTGATTGTGGAAAGGTTCAAGATCCATATTCTCTAAGATGTGTACCTCAGGTCCACGGTGCTTCTAGACAAACTCTTTCTCATGCAAAAGAAGTTTTAGGAATTGAACTTAATGCTGTTACAGATAATCCACTTATCTTTCTAGGTGAAGATGAAGTTATTTCAGGTGGAAACTTTCATGGTGAAGCAATCGCAATGGCCATGGATTATCTAGCAATTGGTGTAGCAGAACTTTGTAATATCAGTGAAAGACGTGTTGAGAAAATGATGAACCCAACTTTCTCTGATCTACCAGCTTTCTTAACTCCTGAATCAGGACTTAATAGTGGGTTAATGATTGCTCACGTTACAGCAGCAGCATTAACATCAGAAAATAAATACCTATGTCATCCTGCAAGTGTGGACTCTGTTCCAACTTCAACAGATAAAGAAGATCATGTTTCAATGGGTGTAACTTCAGGACGTAAGCTTCATGAAGTTATTGAGAATGCTACGAAATGTTTAGCAATTGAACTACTTTGTAACTCACAAGCTATTGAATTTCATCGCCCTCTTAAATCTTCACCTGCAATTGAAGAGTTAATTTCACATATCAGAAAGTCTGTTGATAAAATTGTAGAAGATAGAGTTTTCTATCGCGATATCAATAATATCGAAGCTCTTATTGCAAATGGTGAATTACTACGTGCAGTTGAGAAGCATACAGGAAAATTACAATAATGATCATCTACAAGAATATTAACGAAATCCTAACTCTTGAAGCGGCCCAAAAAAAAGACGGCCGCAATCTTCTAGCTGAAGATATCTCAATACTTCAGCATGGTGCAATTGTATTTGAAGAAGATGAAATCGTATGGGTTGGAGATAGCGAAAATATTCCTGTAGAGTATCTAAAGAAAGCGAAGACAGTAAAAGACCTTGAAGGTTATGTTGTTACTCCCGAGTTAGTCGATTCACATACTCATTTAATTTTTGGTGGTAATCGTGCCAATGAATACCAAATGAGACTTAATGGTGCTGACTACGAAGAAATTGCTAAGGCCGGTGGTGGTATTGTTGCGACTTCAAATGGGACAAATAATACAAGTGATGAGGAACTTCTTGATAGTTGTCGAGAAAGAATCAAACGAATCGCTAGTTACGGTGTGGGTACAATTGAAGTAAAATCTGGTTATTCACTTTCATTTGAAGGTGAATTAAGAATGACTAAGTTAATTGCAAAACTAAAAGAAGAATTTGCACCTGATATACAAATCTTTAATACATTCATGCCTGCACATGCTCTTCCTAAGAGTTACGATTCAACACAAAAATACATGGATGAAATCGTAATTCCTTTACTTCATGAAGCAGCACCTCTTAATATTATTGATTGTGTTGATATCTTTCATGAGCAAGGCTATTTCGATTCTGAAGATGTGAAAAAACTTGCACTTGTTGCACAAGAGTACGGAATACCATTAAAGACTCATGCCGATGAATTTAATGATAATAAAGGGGCCATACTTGCTTGCGAACTAGGTGCTCTGAGTACGGATCACCTTCTATGTACAACCGAAGATGGAATTAAAAAGTTAGCTGAATCAAAAACAGTTGCAACAGTACTTCCTGGAACAGGAATTTTCTTAGGAAAACCTAAAGCTGATGCAAAGCAATTAGCAGATGGTGGGTGTAAGTTGGCAATTGCATCTGATTATAATCCAGGATCTTGCCATTGCGATAACCTACTACTATTAGCTTCAATTTGTGCACCAATGTACAAAATTAACATGACTCAAATGTGGGCCGGAATTACTTTAAATGCTGCTGCTGCAGTTGGAAAGTATGATCAAGGTGCAATCATAAAAAGATTTAAGCCTCGTTTTAGTATATTTAAAACAAATACGATTTCTGAAATTACTTATAATTGGGGACGAAATCTAGCGGTAGATAAGAATTCTATTTAAGCCATTCGCGAATTTTTTCTTTGAATTCTTCCGAATTGAAGTCTTTAGAACCCTTTGCAACTTCAACGACACGGCCATCTTTGTAAACAATAGAAACAGGGATGGCAGATACCATAAATGCATCTGTTAACTTACCTTGACCATCTTTTACAACATCAAAGTTAACTTTATACTTTTTAACGACATCTTTAATTTTCTTAAGCTGCTTTTGACCTTCGTCTGAATTAATTGCAATGATCTTTAGCTTAGGGTCTTTGATCTCAGAACGTAGGCTAACTAAACTTGGAAATTCTTCAAGACATGGAGTACACCAACTTGCCCAAAAGTTCAGGATAACAACACCTTTAGAAAGTTCTTCTTTCTTAAAAGTTTTGCCTTCAGTTGATTTTAGATCTGGTCGAACGAGCATCGATTCATAATGTTGAATCTTTTTAACATCCACACCTGCAACTTTAGCAGTCGTAAAACTGTCATCAGTTACAAATAACGATCCTAAAACCAGTACACAAGCTACCAGAATGATCTTATATGGAAATTTTTTTCTTTGTATACTCAACTCTTAACCCCAGTTAGAATGGTATTATACACTTAATTAGGTAAGATTGCACTATGCAAAAAACACAAGACAAAGAGCTAGAGAAAAATATTCTTAATCAAGCTGGGCAAACCTTTGTCGAGTTCATCTTTTTACTTGTTATCTTAATCGGTCTATCGGTTTCACTTCTAAAGGGTAGTAACTCATTTTTAGCAAAACAATGGGAAATTGCTGTTAACAGCATCGTGCGTAATTACCCAGGCCACAACCCCGGTGTAAAATTAACTGAATAGCTTTTTACTATTATTTAACTCTTTATACTGGAGTAAAAATGTATATTTTATCATTAGACCAAGGTACTACTGGTACCACTGCTACTATTATCGACGCCAAAACTTTCAAATTTGTTGATAAAGAAAATCAAGAATTTAAACAGTACTTTCCTAACACTGGTTGGGTTGAACACGATCTTGATGAAATCTGGAAGAGCGTTAAGAGTACAGTTCAAACTGTTCTTAAAAGAAATAATATTGATCCAAATAACATTGCTTCTATTGGAATTACAAATCAACGTGAAACAACATGTGCATTCAATCGAAAAGGTGAAGCACTTGCAAAGGCCATTGTCTGGCAAGATCGTCGTACCGCAGATTTTTGCGATTCTATGAAGACACACGAAGACAGTTTTAAGAAAATCACTGGCCTGCCTCTCGACCCATATTTTTCTGGAACTAAGATTCATTGGTTATTAAATAATAATCAGTACGTAAAAGAAGCACATAAGAATCACGACCTTCGTTTTGGGACTATTGATACTTTCTTACTTTACCGTTTAACTAATGGTGACTCATTTAAAACAGATGTATCTAACGCTTCTAGAACTCTTCTGATGTCTTTAGATACATGTGACTGGGATACTAACCTTTGTGAAATTTTAGGCGTTGCTAAAAATGACTTACCAGAAATATGTGAATCAATATGTGATTTTGGAACAACAAAAGGTTTAGATTTTCTGCCAGATGGTATTTCAATAAATGGAATATTAGGTGATCAACAAGCTGCTTTATTTGGACAAGCATGTTTCACAAAAGGAACAGGAAAATGTACATATGGTACAGGTGCCTTCATGCTAGTTAACACTGGGGAAGAAAAGAAGTACTCTGAACATGGCCTATTAACTACTGTTGCCTATAAGTATCAAGGTAAGACATATTACGCTCTTGAAGGTTCATGTTATATAGCTGGAGCCTGTGTACAATGGTTACGTGACAATCTCCAAATTATCGATAATGCAGCTCAGACAGAAGATAAGGCGAATGCAGTCAAAGACTTAAATCAAATCAGAGATCTCATTCTTCTTCCATTTTTCACAGGAATTGGATCTCCATACTGGAAACCACATGCAAAAGCTGCATTAATTGGAATGACTCGTGCAACTGACACTAACGATATCTGTCGAGCGGCCCTTGAAGGAATCGCTTTAAGTATCAATGATCTTATCAAAGCAATGAAAAGCGACATGGGTAGTAACCTCGAAGAATTTAAGGTTGATGGCGGTGCCGTAGCAAATAATCTTCTAATGCAAATCCAAGCCGATATTTCAGGAGTAAATGTTACAAGACCAAAAGTTATTGAAACAACTTCTTACGGAGCGGCCCTCGCGGCTGCAATTGGTGCAGGTCTTATGACAATCGATGATGTTAGTAAACAATGGGAAAAAGAATCATTCTTCGAATCTTCTTCAGCTAACAGCGAATACTTCGACTACAAGAAGAAACTTTGGGATAAATATATTCAAATTAATTTTTAAAATACTAGGGGCTAGTCCCCTAGTACTTTAAATATATCTGTAACTTTTCTTACGGGAATAATTTTCAATTTTGATTTTTGAACAAAGTCTTTTGCTACTTTCGGTGAAGCAACCAACGTTTTATAATTAAGTTGTTCCATTTCTTTAATTCGCATTTCCATATGAGGAACAGTCCTAACTTCACCAGTAAGACCAACCTCCCCTAAAAAGACAGTATCTTTTGGAATTGGTTTTGATTTATAAGAACTTAGTAATGCTGCGATAATACTTAAGTCTGACTCACGTGTTGTAAGCTTCATGCTACCAACAACATTCACATAGATATCATTCATTCCCATTGGAATATTTGCATATTTTTCAATAATTGCAACCATCATTGCTACTCGATTATTATCTAGTCCCTGTGTCGTACGACGGCCACTACCAAATTTATTTTCTGCAACTAAGGCTTGAACTTCTACAAATAAAGGTCTTGTTCCTTCTTTGATACAAGTTAAACTTTTTCCAAAACTATCCTCTAGATCATCATCCAAGAAAAACTGTGATGGATTTTTTACTTCATTAAGCCCATCTTCTTGCATTTCAAAAATACCTACTTCATTTGTATTTCCAAAACGATTCTTGATTGCTCTAAGCATTCTATAATGACCAAATTGATCACCTTCAAAATAGATAACAGTATCCACCATATGCTCAAGAATCTTTGGCCCCGCAATAGCACCGTCTTTAGTAATATGACCTACGATAAAACAAGTAATCCCTGTAGCTTTGACGTGATTCATTAATTCATATGTAACTTCTCGAATTTGTGAAACAGTACCTGGAGGCGTTTGTAGCTCACTAGAAGTAGTCGTTTGGATTGAATCAAGAACCATAAAACGTGGTTTAATTTTTTTAATTTGATTTAAAATATTTTGCCAGTTTGTTTCATTATAAATATAAAACGAATCATTTTTAAGGCCCATGCGTTTAGCACGTCCAGCAACCTGTCCTTCACTTTCTTCACCACTCACATAAAGAAAGCTCTGATCACTTTGTTGTCCTGAAAGCTTAGATAACATTTCAGTCAATAAAGTCGATTTCCCAATACCAGGCTCTCCTCCAATGAGAATAAGTGATCCTGGAACAAGTCCTCCACCGACAACTCTATCAAATTCACCAATACCAGTACTAACTCGATTATAAGTTTCAACTTCAATTTCTTTGAGTTTCTTTGGTGCTGTTTCACCTACGGCCTTTACTTTTATACTCTCTTGTACTGGAGTAAATGTTTCTTCGACAAAACTATTCCACTCACCACAGTCAGTACAACGACCCATCCACTTTGCAGTTTGAAATCCACAATTCGAACATTCAAAAACTTTTTTACTTTTCTTGGCCATTAGCTAATCATTCCCATTACTTCATCTTCAGTTTTAATTGAAATACCTAAATCTAATGCCTTCTTATACTTAGAAGATTTAGCTTCTGTTTCATTTGTAAGAAGAATATCTGTATTCTTACTAACTGAACCAACTGGTGTACCACCAGCTGCTTTAATATCTTTTTCGATATCGCTACGTTTACGTGATAGAGAACCAGTAATACAAATTTTTAAACCAGCCAATCCTGTACCAACTTCTTCTTCAATTACTTCAAATGTGAAACCTAATTCTTGCAAATTATTAATTAAATCTCTCTTCTCTTGTAGTGAGTTTACAAAAGTTGTTGCAGATTTTTCTGCAAACCCTTCTAAAGTTGCAAGTTCATCTGCATTCATATTTAAAAGTTTTTCAATTGAATCAAACCCACCATGTACAACTTTTTCACACTTATTATAGGCTCCGCCAGTAATACCGAGAGCTGATATAAATGTAATCAAATCAGCTTTCTTTGATCCTTCAATACTTGTTAGAAGTTTAGTTGCTAACTTATCTTTTACTTTATCCAAAGTTAAAAGTTGATCCATCTCTAACTTATAGAGATCTTCGATTGTCATAACTAATTTCTTACGAATCATCTCTTCAAGACGCTTTGAGCTTAAATCATCGATTCCAATTTTTTGAATAAAATTTAAGATCGCTTCTTTTACTTGAGCGGGACATGCAGGATTCTTACAAAACAAGCGAATATCTTCGATAATTACTTTTGACTCACAACTAGGACAACATTCTGGAATAGTGAAATCATTTTCAGATTCTTCGATAGTTTGTAAAAACTTTGGAATTACCTCTCCACTCCTAATAATTTCAATTTTATCTCCGGCCTTTAAATTATGTTGTTTTACCATTCCATAATTATGTAATGTCACACGGGATATAACTGCTCCACTAATTGAAACAGGTTCAACTTCACCAACAGGTGTTAAGATTCCATTTCTAGAAACTTGCCACGTTATCGATTTAAGAATTGTTTGTACTGTTTCCCCTTCAAATTTAAATGCCATTTTATAGCGAGGGTGATGAGCAGTTTCTCCAAGTTCATCATGAAGTTTAATTTCATTATATACAAAGACTAGGCCATCAATAAGATATTCACCATTGGCCATGAAATCTTTTGCGTCTTCAATTGCAGACTCGTAATCTTTCTTTGTATGCATAAGTGTATATTCTAGAATATCGAAATCTTCTTTTTTAAGAGTCTCGTACTTTTGACTTTCTTTAGCGAAATCTATGCCGATTAAATCAAATGCTTTAAAATTTATAAAAGAACAAAGACTAATATTTTCTTTACGTCCTACAAGCCCAGCTACGATATTGCGTTGAGAAGAAGGCCTTTCTAATCCCTGAGCAACCATCGTTTCAGAAAGGTGAAAAAATGATTCTTCATCACAATACATCTCACCTCTAATTTCTATTCTTTCTTTAATAGAGATGGATCCAGGAACACCCTTCATCCATTGAACTTTTTGAGTGATATTCTCACCATAAGTTCCATCACCTCTAGTCTTTGCTAAAACTAGATGACCATCTTCATAGATAAGCGAACAAGAAACACCATCAACCTTATAGATTCCTAAAACTTCGTATTCCTTTGCCCAAGAAATAAGTTCTTCCATCTTATAAGTCTTACCAAGTGATAACATTTTCTTATCATGTTTCACTTTATCAAGTGACGTTATAGTTGAGCCTACTAAATTAAGTACAGAGTTCTCAGGATCAAGTTCTCTTAACTCATCTTCTAATTTGTCATATTCACTATCAGAAATTTCTGGTTTACCAGCATAGTATAATGCCTTATGGATCTTTATTTGATCTGCTAATTCTTTTATACGCTTCATTTTATTCTCGTCTAATTTTAGAAAGTCTTTTTAGAACGCAAACTTCACTCCGCCCTTTAAGGCCGTGTTTTTAACAGTTACTTTCGTACCATCGCTTGCAAATTCAGCTTTATCACTTAGGTAGTCAATTCCACCATAGAGATTAATATTTGGTCCGTACTTATACTCGACACCTGCAGCTACGTGAAAGTTACTCGTATCTTTTGCACTACCAAAGATCGAAACATCTTCTTCGTATCCAGGATCAAGCATGAAGTCGAATTGAAAATATACACGTACACCGCGAATAAGAGGCATACTTGCTCTTGCACCAACTAATAGGCCACTAAAATTAATTTCTGTGAAACCATCTGCAACTTGATTATCAAAACCATGAGTATATGATCCATAACCAAAAAAGACATCGACTTGTGGCCCATAGAAAAAGCCCATCGGAAGGTATTTATATCCAAATAGAAGTCTAAAACGAGAAGAATCCATTGAATTAGAATCTGAAACAAGATTTCCAGCATCCTTAGAATACTTTCCAAAACCTTTTTCTAACTCTAAGCCCACCCAGTAATTTCTCGTTACCCAAAGTTCACCGTCAAAGGCAATTGCAAAGTCCACACCATTAATTGATTTTGTACCATTTGAAATTGATGAGTTATTATTTGAGCCTGTCCCAATTTTTAGAGCAAGACCAAATTCCCCTAATCTTCCAAAAGAAGAAGTACGATCATTTCCTTCGACTGGATCATACTTTAAGTCTCTTTTTTCAGAATCTTTTGTATTCTTAGAAATTAATACCCAATCTTCAGCTTGAATTAAGCTTTTATCTTCATAACGTAAAACTTTTACTTGTGATAAAGATTCACCTACGTGAATAATTCTTCCAGTTGCTATTGTTTTCGTTTCCCAATCAACAACCTCTTGTAAAAGAGGGTGCTTGCGACGGCGCATTGGACGAACAACTTTTACTTCATAATCAGTAAAAATTCCTGCATCTTTACCGAGATCAATTGAAAATTGCTGACCTAAAACACCTAAGACTCGGGCATCATATGGGATTTGTTTTTCATATTGATCAAGCCAATTATTTGCAGTTTGTGCAATTAGTCCTGGATCATCACTATTAAGCTCAATCTTTTCATTGAAGTAGATATCTTTTCCATTGGCCCCAAAGATTTGCATATTTACTGCAACACCTTTTGGAAGACTTTCTATTTTAACCTTGATTAATGAACCTGCATTTGTTTTTTCAGAAACAAGTTTTAAAACCTTTGGGTTCTCTAAAGCTGCATCAAGATTTTTTTTATAATTTGATAAGATATTTATAATTTCAGAGTTGTACTGGTAGTAACACCAACGAGAAGATTTCAAATAACCTTCTATTTTAGCAAAGACTTCATAACCAAGAGCGCCACCGACAGAATCTCTAACAGGTAGGATCATACAACGACGAGCACTTGGAGCAGCTAAAGTATCAACTGCTAAAATGAGAAGTAAACTAGTTATAAGTAATTTGATTGTTTTCATTGAGACGACCTTCGTAGAGATCTACGAGCATTTTATATTCATTATTTTCTTGCTTGGTTTTAATTAATTCTTTTTTAAGAAGTTCATGTTCTTCTTGTAAACGCTTTAGGTATACGATGGCGTTCGATGCACTTAGTGAATCGTTATATTCCCACTCGTTCATTTGAATCAGATATTTACCCTGATCAAATTTCCAAATTAATTTATCTCTTTTTATGTAGCGACGAATTGTTGATATTGAGATTCCCTTCAACAATGAATAGTCATTTATGTCCATCCAAATCATTTCTTAATTTTAACCAACTTGACGTGCTTTGCCAAAAATTATCAATACATAAATTCGTATTTCGAGTATAATTTTTTTATGAACAGAGTTGATATAGAAAACTTCAGGAATAAAAAGACTGCCTTAGTTCTCTCTGGCGGTGTCGTAAAGGCTGCCGCATGGCACCTTGGAGTAAGCTGGGCCCTTCACGATCTTGGTTTCACATTTAAGCACAATCATTCGGATGTAAATCCAGATTACGAAATATCAACATATGTTGGCTCAAGTGCAGGTGCTCTAATTAGTCTCTTCTTAGCCTCGGGTCACTCACCACTTGAAGTTATTGAAGCTTTTATTCAAAAAAACAAAACAGGTTTGAAACCAATTACATATAAGGACATGCTCTCTTTAAAGAGACCTAGTCTAAAGCCTCACCATCCGAATCTCTACGATCCATTGGATGGCTTTCCACTTGTTATCAAAAGTCTTTTGAAACCAATCATGACAGTCTCAGGACTATTTTCCACAACAGGACTGCACGACTACATAATTGAAAACGTAATAAAATCGAACAATTTCGATGACTATGATGCGGATCTTTTTATCATTGCAACACAATTAGATAATTCGCGAAAGACAATATTTTCTCGCTATAATTACCCTAATCCTAGCCATGATCCGACGGCACACTACTATACTGATATACCAATTGCTGAAGCTGCAACTGCTTCAATGAGTGTACCGCCATTCTATACGCCTTATCCAATTCATAACACTGTTACAGATACGACAGATTTCTATATTGATGGTGAAATTCGTGAAACACTTTCAACTCACGTTGCCGTTGATAATAGTTGTGAATATATCATTTCAAGCTGGACCCATACGCCTTATCACTATCAAGATGAAATTGGCTCCCTTGCTAACTATGGCCTTCCTGCCATTTGTACGCAGGCTATTTACTTAATGATTCAAAAGAAAATTGTTGATTCAAGAGCAAGACGTATAGCCGCACAGGATATTATTGATACTGTAAATCAGTATATGCTCAATGAAAAATTTAGTAATGAACAACGTCGTCATATAACATCAATTATTGAGCGAAAACTAAACTTTAATCCTGATGTAAAACTCATCGATATCTTTCCTAAGCATGATGACTACAACCTCTTCTTCGCTGATATCTTCAGCTTAAATCCAAAGAAGATGACTAAGATGCTTGAAGCTGGCTACAAGCGAACGATGGAAATATTTAATAATAAAGAATACGAATCTTAAAAATTCAATGAAATAAAAAAAGGCCCACTAATGTGGGCCTTCATATTTAAAATCTTTTATTAATTAAAGATCAAGTGGTAGTGAAACACCAACTAAGATTTCTTTTGTATCAAAGTCTGGGAAACCACCAGCACCATCATAGCTCAATGCACGGTACTCTAAGTTAAGTGAAACAAATGGAAGCATTGTAAAACCAACACCAACAGCAACTCCCGAACCATCAAAAGTTACAGCTCCAGCATCAATTTCAGATGATAGGTAATAACTTGCATATCCTCTAAGTAGGATAGGAAGATCAACAGCTACGAATAGTCCAAAGTTTGTTGTATCAAAATCAGTGTCACCTGTATTATCTTCAGCCGTATATGAACCCATATTGTAATCAAGTCCAAAACTTACCAGCATAGGAAGTGAATAACCTAGGCGGCCACCAATATTTGTACCAGTCGTATCATCACCATCAGTATCACCTAGAATATTATACGCTAGGTACGGCTCAACATAAATTCCAGCTTGCGCTTGGAAACCAGCAATCATAATCATCATTGCAACTAAAATCTTTTTCATACAATCTCCTCATAAGATAAATCTAGTAATATTCTCTCAAACTAGATATTTTCAATAATATATAAACCTTCAGTACAGAAACTTTGCGTGTATTGAATACTTCCTTCCCCAGAATCTATTTTCGTATTCAAAATTCCATAATCATGAGAAATAATAAAAACCTTCTCCGTTAAGCCTGTAATTTCAGCACTAACTGTTCCATCTTTATCCATATAATAAAAATCATATGATCCTGATGGACTTATCGAAGAAATATAAGCTTCAAAACTAACGAGTGGCTTATTCAAATTAACTTGAATAACACAAGCTCCATTATCCGCCCGGTTTTGAAATAGCTCCTTCAAATAATCGATATATTCAATAGAAGGTATCACCACCTTCTTAATGTCATTAAAGCCAACAAAGACCGAAGTTTCTTTGCCAACTTCAATATAGTGTTTAAAACTAGCGTCCCGCAATGGGGTAAGAATTTTATAGCGATTTAGTCC
This sequence comes from Halobacteriovorax sp. RT-1-1, assembly GCF_047085455.1. Taxonomy (NCBI): domain Bacteria; kingdom Pseudomonadati; phylum Bdellovibrionota; class Bacteriovoracia; order Bacteriovoracales; family Halobacteriovoraceae; genus Halobacteriovorax; species Halobacteriovorax sp. RT-1-1. The sequence continues at coordinate 259,533 of NZ_JBKIXZ010000001.1, read as the reverse complement.
TACCTTAGAAGCAGTGATCTCACGATTAAAATAACGAATATCGCTATCGTTCAAGTTCATTGATTGTAAGGTCTTGGCCGCCAAATTTTCTTCATAAACAGAAAAATTAATGGCCTTTGCATCTAATAAATATGGCGCTTCGTAAGTAATTTCATCTTGAACAAGATGAATAATTTTTTGCGCAACTTTGCCTTTGAAATCCATATACTTAATTAAGTGATTACCCAATTCAACATCAAGATAGAGTTCATAAACAAATGAATCCCCAGGATCAACTTCTTTGAAATTTCGATCAAGATATACTTTTTTCTTAAAGGATCCCATAAAGGTGGAAGTATCTATTTTATCACCTAAATCAACTAGAATATGTGCACCACTATGCTCTTTTACTTTGTTTCTCTCTAAGATCTTACGTAGATAATCAGAATTGATTACAGGGATATCGAAGGTCGTTTCGCTTCGAGCGCTAAGTTCAAAATTTGTTCTAATTATATCTCTGGCAGCAATAGAGCCCCTAAATGTAGAAAAACTATCGTCACTAGATATCGGAATTAGAACTTCTCCAGTTCCAGAATCAGTAAATAATTCATTTAAATTATATGTAGGTACTAAATCAAAATCTGTAAGATTATTTTTCGAAATACCCTTCTCGCCAAACTCACGCAACTTAACTTTAAAATTAGAAACCGCTTTCTTTTTACGAGCAGCTGACTGAATAAAGCTTGAGAAATCAATTACAGGCTTATAATTCTTTGGCCCTAAAGCCTGTTTAGATACACCTTTAACTATTGGTGCTTTAAACTGTGGAGTTTTTGCAGTTGCATCTTTCTTAGCGTCTTGAGCACCATAGGAAAAAAAGACGAGATCATCACTCTCTTTAATATTGCCACTTACCTTAGCGCCTTTTTGTACTCCTGAGCTTGCTAATACAATCTCATCTGTTTCCACCTCACCCTGATAAGCAATAGGAGGAACAAATTTTTTGTGAAGTTCAAATGTTTCTCTAAGGTCAAATTTCTTTGGCTTAAGAGTAACTATATCTCCGCCTGTTAATGCATAAGCATTAGCTACTAATAAAGAAATAAAGATACAAATAAACCTAATAATCATTAGCTCTATTTTCGCATCATTAGGTTATTTAGAACTTAGGTGGCAGATTTTGCCGAGTGAAGTAGAAAAAAGAAAGGCCCTGGAAACAGGGCCTAATCTATTATTTCGAAATTTGCTTAACTAGTTGTAACCTAAGTTGCGCTCTATCAAGCTTACGACGGAATTTAACTAGATCTTCATCAGTTAAAGTACCTTTCAGCTTCTCACGAGCGTAAATTAGTGCATTTGTAGCTCTTTCCTCATCAATTTGACAATCTTCTTCAGAAGTCATTGATAGGATAGTAATTTGGTCGTTTAAAACCTTTACGATACCGTTAGTAACAGTGAAAAATCTTTCCGAATCATCACCATGTACAGCAACGCTACCAGTAGCTAGCTTCTCAACAATGTGAGTGTGACCTGCAAGAACTTCGATTTCACCCTTTAGAGTAGGAACGAAAACAGAGTCTGCTGGTACGTTCTTCGCAACAACTGAGCTAGGCGTTAGAATATTTACAACAAAGTTACTCATCATTTAATCCTTTGCGTAGTTCCATGGGTTACCCCATGGAACTTGCTACTTATTAAGCATCCTTCTTAAGTTGTTCCCACTTTTCATATACCATGTTTAGGTTACCAACAAGGTAGAAAGCTTGCTCAGGAACTTCATCACACTCACCAGCTAGGATAGCTTTGAATGCTTTGATCGTATCGTTGATATCAACGAATTGACCTGGGATACCTGTAAACTGCTCAGCAACGAAGAATGGTTGAGAAAGGAATTTCTCAATCTTTCTTGCACGACCAACTAGAATTTTATCTTCTTCAGAAAGTTCGTCCATACCAAGAATCGCGATGATATCTTGAAGCTCTTTATATCTTTGAAGGATCTGTTGAACTGAACGAGCAGTATCATAGTGATCGTCACCAAGGATAGCTGGAGATAGAATTGTTGAAGATGATGTTAGTGGGTCTACCGCTGGGTAGATACCTTTTTCAGCAATTGAACGTGAAAGTTCAGTAGTCGCATCTAAGTGAGCGAATGTAGTTGCTGGAGCCGGGTCAGTGTAGTCATCGGCAGGTACGTATACAGCTTGGATAGAAGTAATCGAACCATCTTTAGTTGAAGTAATACGCTCCTGCATAGCACCCATCTCAGTACCAAGAGTTGGTTGGTAACCTACGGCAGATGGAATACGTCCAAGTAGTGCAGATACCTCTGAACCAGCTTGAGTAAAACGGAAGATATTATCAACGAAGAATAGTACGTCTTGTTTTTCTTCATCACGGAAGTATTCCGCTAGAGAAAGACCTGTAAGAGCAACACGAGCACGTGCACCTGGTGGCTCGTTCATCTGACCGTATACCAGTGCAGTTTTATCGATAACCCCAGACTCTTTCATTTCTTCGTAAAGGTCGTTTCCTTCACGAGTTCTTTCACCAACACCAGCGAATACAGAGAAACCACCGTGTTGAGTAGCAATGTTGTTGATAAGTTCCATAATTAGAACTGTTTTACCAACACCAGCACCACCGAATAGACCAATCTTTCCACCTTTTAAGTATGGAGCAAGAAGGTCAATAACTTTAATACCAGTAAAGAATGGCTCAAGTTTTGTTGATTGATTTTCAAATGATGGAGCTTCTCTGTGGATTGAGTAAGATTTTTTATTACCTAATTCACCAGCTTCATCAATCGCTTCACCAACTACGTTGATGATACGACCAAGACATTCACGACCTACAGGTGCTTGAATTGGAGCACCAGTGTCAGATACAACTAAACCTCTTGATAGACCTTCAGTTTGGTCCATAGCGATCGTTCTAACAACGTTATCACCTAGGTGAGTTGCAACTTCAAGAACAAGGTTATTTTCTTTGTCGTTGATTGTTGAGTTTGTAACTAAAAGGGCGTTATAGATTTCCGGTAAATTTCCATCAGCAAATTCAACGTCTACAACAGGACCCATAACTTGACGAATAACACCTTTTGCTTGTGACATTCTACGCTCCTTAACCATTGAGGGACTCAGCACCAGATACAACTTCAATAAGTTCAGTTGTAATCGCCGCTTGTCTCAATTTATTCATTTTAATAGTTAGTGTTCTAATTGCATCTTTACAGTTTCCAACGGCACTATCCATTGCTGACATACGTGATCCGTGCTCTGCTGCTGTAGCATCTAATACTGCAGTCCACATTGCACTCGTGTACGCCTCTGGGATTAGGCCATCTAAAATACTTTCCGCACCAGGGTTGTATCTGAAATCAAACGGATACTTTTCCTTTAGCTCATCTCTTTCAGATGAATCAAGAGTCATTGGAAGTACTTGTTTAACTGTTGGCTCGATTTGAATTGCAGAATGGAAAATGTTGTAAGCAACACTTACCTTTCCTACTTCACCAGTTGCAAAAAGTTCTGAAAGCTTATTAGCAATCGTTTGAACTTCATGAAATTGTGGTTCAGTTCTTTCAAAACCGTATGATTCACCAGCGTTAACAAGTTTCACAACAAGTTCTTTTACCTTAGTACCAATAAAGTGCACTTCAAGGTTGTTTGTATCTTCATGGTTTGCAATATAAGCCTTAACAGCTTTTGCAAGACCAGAGTTATAACCACCACAAAGACCTTTATTTGAAGAGATTACAAGAAGTACTTCTTTCTTAGATTCGTTATTATTTAAGAAAGAGTGATTGTAACCTTCTACTAAAGCAGAAATTGTTTTAATTGAATCTTCTAATTCATTTGCATAAGGACGCGCATTCAGAATAGCATTCTGAGCCTTGTTTAGCTTTGCAGCTGAAACAAGTTTCATAGCTTCCGTAATCTTTAAAGTACCCTTAGTACTTTTGATTTTCTTTTTAAGATCCTTAATATTTGCCATTATGGCTCCTCAATTAATTAGTAGTTCTTACTTGCAATAAATTCTTTAATTGCAGTTGCTAATTTACCATCATTCTCACCAGAGATTTGTTTCTCTGATCTTAGTGAACTCATAAGATCTGAGTGAGAAGTATTTAGGTGATCTAGAAGATCTTTTTCAGCATCTCTTACTCTATCAACAGGTACTGAATCGAACATACCTTTTGTACCAGCGTATACAGATACAGTTTGATCGATAACATCAAATGGAGAATATTGTGCTTGCTTAAGTAGCTCAACAAGTCTCTCACCTTTTGAAAGTTGTTTTTGAGTAGCTTCGTCTAGATCTGAACCGAAAGCCGCGAAAGCTTGAAGTTCACGGTACTGAGCAAGATCAAGTCTTAATGTACCAGCAACTTTTTTCATTGCTTTAATCTGAGCAGAACCACCAACACGTGATACCGAAATACCAACGTTAACAGCTGGACGGATACCTGAGTTGAAAAGGTCACCTTCTAGGAAGATCTGACCATCTGTAATCGAGATTACGTTTGTTGGAATATATGCAGAAACGTCACCTTCTTGAGTTTCAATAACTGGAAGTGCAGTTAGTGAACCAGCTCCTAGGTCATCAGATAGTTTCGCCGCACGCTCAAGTAGTCTTGAGTGACAGTAGAAAACGTCCCCTGGGAATGCTTCACGTCCTGGTGGACGTCTAAGAAGTAGTGAAAGCTGACGATATGCTTGTGCTTGCTTTGTTAAATCATCATAAACGATTAGTGCGTGCTTACCGCTATCTCTGTAGTACTCACCCATTGTACAACCAGTATATGGTGCTAGGTACTGAAGAGGTGCAGAGTTAGAAGCAGTAGCAGATACGATGATTGTATAATCAAGAGCACCAGCTTCTTTTAGTTTTTGTTGTACTTGACGTACTGTTGAGTTCTTTTGACCAATAGCTACGTAGATACATACAACATCTTTACCTTTTTGGTTGATGATTGTATCGATTGCAACAGCAGTTTTACCTGTCTTTCTGTCACCAATGATAAGCTCACGTTGACCACGTCCGATTGGGATCATAGCGTCGATAGCTTTAATACCTGTTTGAAGTGGCTCATGTACAGATTTTCTACCTAGAATACCTGGAGCTTTAATTTCAACACGTCTTGAGTGTTCAGAAACGATTTCACCTTGTCCGTCGATTGGATTACCAATAGCATCAACAACACGACCTAAAAGAGCGTCACCTACTGGTACTTCAACGATCTTTTGAGTTCTTTTAACTGTTGAACCTTCTGTGATTTTTGGATCATCACCAAGAATAGCAACACCAACGTTGTTAGTTTCTAGGTTTAGAACCATACCTTTTGTACCTGTAGCAAATTCTACAAGCTCTCCGGCCATTACGTTTTTAAGACCGAAAACTCTAGCAACACCATCACCAACAGTAAGAACTGTACCTACTTCGTCTACTTGAAGTTTAGTTTCGAAGTTAGCAATTCTGTCTTTGATAATGCTCGTAATTTCTTCTGGATTCATTGACATCATTTACCTCTACAATAATTGGCCATTAGCCATTTATAATTGATTCTTTTAAAGTATTAAGTTGTTTATCTACAGATGCATCGATTTGATAGTCTTCAACTGTCACACGAACACCTGCTGTAATTTTTTCGTTTTTTGTATAAGTTAACTCAGGCTCTGATCCAAGTTGTGACTTAATAAAAGATTTAATCTTATTAAGTGACTCTGTATCAATTGAATCTGCATTACCTTCAATTGTTCCTCTCATGAAACCTCTTTCATGATCATCCATAACGATTACTTCTTTAAAGATGAGTGGAAGAATTCCAATTCTCTTTTCTTGAAGTAGGAAATTAATAAATGATTTTACAACTTGAGAAAGCCCTAACTTTGTTAATACGTCACTTATAACAGAAGCTTTTTCCTCAACAGTAAATACATCTAAAAACATTACGTTTTCTAGATCATTACTTGCATTGATTACTTCTGTAAGAGCAGTAAGCTCTTGTGCTGTATTAATATTAGACTCTTTACCTAGGCTGAAAATCGCTTTTGCATACGCTTTGGCTACATTCTTTTCTTTCATCTTACTAACCCTAGAACTATAGTCTTGAAATTAAATTGCTTGTTGCTTTATTTGATAATGAACTATCAGAATGAATTTTAGTTTTCGTTTTAGAAATAACTTCATCTAATAGCGATTCATTAAGTTGTTTAAGCATCATCTTCTTTTCAGATTCTAACTTGTGTGCAGAATCTACTTCCATTTTTTCCATTGATGCTTTGATTTCTTGAACATAAGTTTCTTCGAACTTTTCACCATCTTTTTTTGCATTAGTGATGATTTGTTCTTTCTCACCTTCGATATTATCTAGCTTAGCTTTTGAAACTGATAATACTTTTTCTGCTTTTGCATCTTTTTCAGCTGCATACTCAACAAGATCCTTAATAGAATCTGCTTTTTCTACAAATGAATTTTTCATGAATGGAATAATCTTCCATGCCATAAAACCAAATACAATTGTGAAGTTAATTGCAGGAACAAGTAGGTCAGATAAGTGACCACCGTGGTATTCACCACCAGCTGCAAATACGATATTACTAAAAACTAGAGCTAATAATAATTTCATTTATTATCCTTATAATTTTAATGACTACTGTACAATTTTATCAACTAGAAGTGATGAAAGTTCATCAGCATCTTTCATGATTGCAACTTTCTTCTCTTCTAACTCTTGAGAGTATTTTGCCTTTTCAGAATTAGCTTCAGCTTCAAGCTTATTAGCAAGTTCTTTAACTTTAACAGCTTCACGCTTAGTAACTTCTTCTTTTCTATTTTGAATTAAATTAAAAGCTTCAGATTGTGCGCCTTCAATTTTAGACTTGTATTCTTTCTCTAATTCAGTTGCAAGACGAGTTTTTTCATCAGCACCTGATTCCATTTTAGTAGTTTTTGCTTCACGGTTTTCAAGAACTTCTTGAAGTTTAGACCAGATTAAGTTTCTTGTTACAAAATAAAGAACTGTAACGATGGCCAATTGAATGAAAAATGTAGAGTTGATACCTAGAGAGTTTAATACTGTATTGATAGTATCCATTAGTGACTACCCCAAATTGTGTAATAAGATTGGTTAAAAGTTCACTAATAATTAAACTTTATCTGGCCTATCGTCAAGCTAAACAGCTTTTTTCTGAATGTTTGTTAACATTTAATTAAGTTGTAAATAATCAAATTTATTTAATTATTTCTCGTCATGCATCTTCGTTGTACCATGGAAAATAACGCCGTCTTCCACAATAAGCGAAGGTGTAGTGATAGTCCCCTCGAAGCGAGCAGGCTTGATAATTTCGACGCGAGAAGTCGCTTTGATGTCGCCCTTAACGATTCCACTAATCATAATTACATCAGCAATAATGTCTGCATTAATTACAGCGGCCTCGGAAATAATTACCGTGTCATTTGAAAAAATAGTTCCGTTCACAATTCCCGCAATACGCCCTACACCGTTCAGTGTAATATTTCCTTCGAGCTTACAACCATCTTCGATAATCGCTGCCATTGTTCCTTGTGTCATAAATCTACCCTTTCCGTGGCTGGTTCTATAGGACCATATTTGATTTGAAAAATGGTTCTATAGGACCGGCCATAAAGACTGGTCCCATAGGACCAATAAAAACATTATCTATTTAAAAGTAAGTATTCAAAAATATCATTAAATTCGGCTTCATTAGAGAATTTCAGTACAACTTCTCCACCACCGTTTTTATTTGTTTTAATCCCGAAATGATAACCAGTTTTTTGTTCTAACTTTTCTCTATATTGAGACATTTTTCCATTAAAAAAGTCGAAGTTATCATCTTCTTTGCCAACTTTTGTTGGTCTCTTAGCTGCTTTAATTAATTTTTCAGTTTCACGAACAGATAGATTATCAAGAGCTGCTTTATTTGCAATACGAATACAATCTTCTCTCTCTTTGATACTAGCAAGAATTTTTGCATGACCAAATGAAAGCTGATCCTTTTGGATTAATTCTACTACATCACGTGGAAGCTTAAGAATACGTAGGAAGTTTGCAATTGTAGATCTTTCCTTACCAACTTTTTTTGCAACTTCTTCTTGAGTTAAGTTGAAGTCTTCCATTAGTGCAAAGTAAGCAAGAGCTTCTTCTACACAGTTAAGATCTGATCTTTGTACGTTTTCAATGATCGACATAACCATTTTTTCACGATCAGTTGCTCTCTTTATTACGACAGGAACTTGAGTAAGACCTGCTAGTTTAGAAGCACGAAGTCTTCTTTCACCTGCAACAAGTTCATATCCATTATCGGCCTTAACAACGATTAGTGGTTGAATAACACCATTTTCTTTAATTGAGTTTGAAAGCTCGTGAAGCTCTTCTTCTTTAAAGATTTTTCTTGGTTGGTTTGGGTTTGCATGAATTACAGTAATATCAAGCATTGAAGGATTCGTTTCTACTTGTACAGCAGGAGTTGTATTAAGTGCTGGTTTAGCTGCTGCCGGATTATCTGCTGCAACTTTTTGTAGATCAGAAAAAGCTGCTTGAGCTTTTGATACTTGAGAAGAATTTTGTGTTCCTCCAAGTAAAGATCCCATTCCTTTTCCTAATGCCATTTTCTTAGCCATTCTCTCTTCCCCTTACCTATTGAATGTTACCAGCTAAAGTATTATCGATTTCATTAACCGATGGAACTTGTGGTAGCTCATTTTGAATTTCTACTGATTGTGCACGATCTTTAATAATAAGTTCCTTAGCTAGTGATAAGTAAGCTTCAGAACCTTTTGATTCAATATCGTAAAGGATAATTGGTTTACCAAAAGATGGACACTCGGCGAGTTTTACATTTCTAGGTATTACCGATTGAAATACTTTTTCGCCAAAGTGCCTTCTAATCTCTTCTGCAACTTGCTTGTGAAGAGACGCTCTTCCATCAAACATAGTAAGGACGATTCCGTCCATTTCTAATGTAGGATTTAAATTCGCTTTAATTAATTTTACAGTGTTTACTAGTTGGGCCAGACCTTCCATTGCAAGGTATTCAGTTTGCATCGGTACGATAAAGCTATGAGCAGCATTTAATGCGTTCACAGTTAAAAGACCAAGAGAAGGTGGACAATCAATTAGAATATAATCGTAAGCGTCCATAACAGGCATGAATGCAGTCTTTAATTTCGACTCTCTTGCAAATTCACTTACTAGTTCAATCTCTGCTCCCGATAAATTGTTATCAGAAGGACAGATATGTAGATTAGGTAATTCTGTTTCGTAAATACATTCACGAATATCTGTTTTACCAATCATTGCATGATAGATATTGCTTCCATTATGCTGCGCTGAATCAAGCCCTAAACTCACACTACCATTACCCTGAGGGTCTAAGTCAATTACCAGAGTTTTTTTCTCGGCTACTGCAAGGCAGGCAGCAAGGTTAATTGTAGTTGTTGTTTTACCAACACCACCCTTCTGATTCATGAGTGCAATAATTTTAGCCATTTATGTCTCCCAAAAGATATAGTTGTTACTATATTTTTAAAGAAATGAAGACAAAGTGACAAGTTGTTTATTTTTATTTTTTCTAAAACTAGTGATTTCTGTTCCACGTAGAACATTCTTATTACGAAGAGCAATCATCATACGCCCCTCAGTATTAGGAATATCGATCAATGTTTCTTCTACTATCTCCCACTTGTTACCAAGCCAGTCCAGGTCTTCTAATTCGTAGAAGTTTGGACCCTTATAAAAGATCACATTTACAGTCTTATCTGTAATAATAAGAGGAAGAAGGTTTTGTATTGTTGAAACAGCTTTGAATGTTATCGTACAGTCACGATCAAAATATACATGCTCAAATCTTTGGTGGTATGTCTTTACATTATCAAGACCAATTGCTTCTGCAATTTGATTAACAACTTTGGACTTCTTACCTCTTGCTTCAAAACCAATATATTTCTTATCAGGATTCAAGCTTGCTAACGGTAATAAAGGAAATCCTCCACCGAAACCAATATCTACATGTATCTTAGTTTGATCATAGATCTTCTTCAAAGAAGGAATGTCTTCAATAGGTTTAACACTGTCTACATATTGCTTATCGAAGAACTCTTCTGCTGTATTAATTCTTGTAAGGTTAATTCCAGCAAACGGGCCATTGATTTGCTCAAGGTAGCGTTCACAAAATACTGTATCTTTCATCATAATATATTTCCTGCTACATATGCTAAGGTAGCTGGCCTAATTCCTACTATTCTTTGTAACTGCCCAAAACTTTCAGGCTTTATTTCTGTAATACGTTGTCTGCACTCAAATGAGATATTCTCACTAGCTACTAGCTTTTGCCAATCCACAGGCTTCTTACTAAGTCTGTTGATTTTAGCATTTTCAACTAGAGCACGATCAATATAGCCTTCGTACTTTAGTGAGATAGCTACTGTACGAATAACATTTAAATCAAACTGAAGATTATTCTCAGCTAACTCTGCCACTAAGACATCCACTGGATTCAAGTGTGCTCTCTTAGACAATTCGGCCAAGGTAATATTTGAACTTAGTGGTCCATAGCCCTTCGACTCAAAGTATTCCTTATTCTTTGGATTAGCTTTATATGTATAATTCTTAGCGATATGCCAGATAATATTAAAGCCCTGCTCATAGCTGTCTTGATAGCGGTCAATATCTGCATACAAACCTAATTCTTGGCGATATTTCTTCATACGTAGAATAGTATTATCCTCACGTACATAAAGACGATTTTCGTTACGCGCAGTAAATAATCGATAAGGCTCATCTCTCTTATTCGAGACAAGATCTTCTACCATTACACCAATATATGAATCATCGCGATCCAATATAAACTTATCTGCGCCAATAGCAGATCGAGCTGCATTTATACCAGCTATTAAACCTTGTCCTGCAGCTTCTTCATAACCCGAAGTACCGTTTACCTGACCAGCAAAATATAATCCAGGCATTTCCTTCGATTGCAATGTTCTGTCCAAGCATGTTGTATCGACAACATCGTATTCGACAGCGTAACCGTATACTGCAATCTCTGCCTTTTCTAATCCTTCAATAGTGCGGATAAAGTCTAGCTGTATCTCACGTGGGAGTGATGTAGAGATACCATTTGGATAAAATGTATCTAGCTCCAGTGACTCTGGTTCAACAAATACGTGGTGCACGTCCTTATCTTCATAGCGATAAGCTTTATCTTCAATAGATGGACAATATCTAGGCCCAACACCCTTAATTTGTCCGTTAAATATAGGGCTTCTCTCTTTATTGTCGCGAATAATTCCAAGAGTCTTTTCATTGGTCTTAGTAAGGTGACATGAAACCTGATCCACAAATCGTTCAGTTAATCCGTGATTAAAATGGAAGTTTACTGCTGTAGGATCACTTTCCTGCTCCACCATTTTAGAAAAATCGATGGTATCTCTCTTTAAACGAGCAGGAGTTCCTGTTTTAAATCTAGTTTTAAGTGCTGTTACACCTACAAAGATATTCTCGAGAGAATCAGCTTTAAGACAATCTACACGACCACCGTCAGATTGTTCCTCTCCAGTGTGCATCTTACCTGCTAAAAAAGTACCAGTAGTAACTACAATCTTCTTTGAGAGATACTCGCCTTCAGTTGTCTTAATGAGAAAAGAGTCCTGATCTTTACTTACTCTTTCCACCATTTCCCGAATAACAGTAATATTATCGTTAGCAGCTACTTCCGCCTCTGCATTTCTAGCATATACTTCTTTATCAATCTGTACACGAGTTGACTGTACAGCATAACCTTTAGATTCATTAAGAGTTCGATATTGAATAGCGCTTCTGTCAGCAAGCTTCCCCATGATGCCACCCAAGGCATCTATCTCTCTTACAACCTGACCCTTGCCCACTCCACCAACTGCTGGATTACATGGAGCTGATGCTATACTTACACCAGGCATAGTAACGATTGCTACCTTTAGGTCAAACTGAGCGGCGGCCCAAGCAGCCTCTAGTCCTGCATGTCCCCCACCAATAATTGTTACATCAAACATATGTTTCTCATTTTGTTCCACGTGGAACTTTCTGCGATTAATGTTCCATGTGGAACAATTGTGCGCAATTCTAATAATAATGTTCTACGTGGAACATTTAAGCTAATTTTTCAGAAAAATCAATGGTTTATATATTATTTACCTATGCAGAAGTTGGTAAAGATATGTGTAAGTGTATCGTCAGGGCTAATGATTCCGATTAGTTCTGCGGTTTTCTTTTCTAGGATAGAAACTTCGGATGAAATGATAGCTATATCATCTAAGTATTTGATATTATTAGCAAAATCAGTAAATTTCCCATAAATATCATTGATTACGACACGATGTCTTTCAATAGAAATGGGGTCACTGTTACGTAATTTCATATACTTAGATAAAATATCCTGAGTAATTAAGTCAGTTATATGAACTGGTTCTATAGGACCAGTTTTTATTTGTGGTTCTATAGGACCATTTTCTAGACTTGCCCCCATAGGACCAAGTTTTGATTCTTGTGGTTCTATAGAACCACTTTCTGAATCTGGTCCGATAGGACCACTTATTTCAACAAGACTTCCCTCACCTTTTGAAGTGTCTGCACTATAGTATTTAATAGCTTTTGGAAGATTCTCTTGTAATTCTTTTAAGTTAATCTCACCATTAAATTCATCAAAATGAGTAAAGATTAAAGCATCAAAAAGTGTCTCTTTAATATCGTGGTATTGGTATTTTTCAACTTCATTAATATTGATCAGAAGAATTTTATAGAATGCACCTTCTATTAAATTGCGACTTCTTTTGATCCCTTCTTCTTCAATTACATCTGTCGTATTACGTAGACCTGCTGTATCAACGAGTTTAAAGGTTTCATTACCTAGACTAATATATTCTGAAATATAATCACGAGTTGTTCCTGCTATGTCTGAAACTATTGAGCGTGATTCATTTAAGAATAAATTAAAGAGAGAACTCTTACCTGCATTAGGTTCACCACAAAGAACAATATCTGGAGACATTAAGCTCTTAGCATTAACACTTGCACTTTTATAAAGTGAAGTTATATGGCCACTGATATCTGCAACAGCATCATCAAGTAATTTCTGAGACTGCTCCTCCCCTACATCTTCTGCAAAATCAATATTGATTTCAACAGCAGCTTTTAGTTTTAAAAACTTGTCGTAGAGATCAGTGTATTTTTGATAAAGGCTACCATTTAATAGTTTAAGTCCTTCATCAAGCATTAGAGAAGAAGAAGCATTTAAAAGTGCATCAAGTCCTTCGACCTGTGCAAGGGAAAGCTTCTTATTCTTTAGTGCTCGATAAGTGAATTCACCATTCTTTGCTAAACGAAACATACCGGAGTTAATGAATGCATTCATTATACGCTTTAAATTAAGCGTATTACCGTGTGCCGCAATCTCTAATATATTTTCACCATTGTAACTATGCGGGCCCTCAAAATACGTAATAACGACTTCATCTAGGAAGTTTCCATCCTGGTCGTATAACTTTGTAAAAGTGGCCTTGCGAATTTCGAGATTTGATAAATCTTTTTTGAAAAATGGTCCTATAGAACCAATGTCGGAAAAACCAGATAAACGGATAACCCCTATGGCCGTATTCTCATTTAGGCCAGTCGAGCAAGCGACAATAGGAAGGTCATCCGTTTCGTATATCATGGTTTATTAAGCTTCTGCTGTTTTATAAACGTAAAGTTGTTGTGCAATTCCCAGGATGTTTGAAACTGTAAAATACAGATTTAAACCTGCTGGAAGATCTTTCATAATAAAAATGAAAACGATCGGCATAATATACATAATCTTCTGTTGATTAGGATCAGCAGATGTCGAAGGATTTAGCTTAGTTTGCACTAGCATTGTAATCCCCATAATTGCTGGAAGAATATAGTATGGATCTTTTGCACTAAGGTCAGTTAACCAAAAGTAAAATGGAGAACCAACTAGCTCAACAGAGTTTGAAATAGCTTGGTAGAAAGCAATAAAGATTGGAATTTGAAGAACCATTGGAAGACATCCACCTAAAGGTGAAGCACCTGATCTTTTAAATAATTCCATTGTTTCTTTTTGTTGCTTCATTGGATCGTCAGCATACTTTTCTTTTAGCTTTGCAATCTCTGGTTGAAGAACTTGCATCTTCTTCATTGATCTAAAAGACTTAGCTTGTAATGGATAAGTTGCAAGACGAATTACAATTGTTAAAAGAATAATTGCAACACCGTAGTTACCTACATATGTGTAGAGAACTTGCATTGCTTTTAGAATTGGAACTGCAAAAATTCCAAAGATACCAAAGTCGATTGATAGATCTAATTGATTATCAAATCCTAATAGGTAATCATAATTTTTAAGAGCATAAAGAATATAACCATTATAGTTTTTCTTACCATTAACAGCTTGAAAGAAGATCTCTCCGCCTTCAGTGGCCATATAATTGATTGTTTGCTTATCATTAAAAACGTTGAAGAAAACGTGATGATTGAAATCAAGAGCAACCCATTTTAAGTTCCCCTCACCTTTCTCATCTGATTCTAAGTTATAACGATCAGTATCCATACCTTGAACAACATACTGACGATAAGTTCTGTTATCAGATTGCTTTTCAGTAGCTGCCATATTGTATGAAAGTCTAAAATCCTGAGCACCATTTAATTCATAAGTTAAACGGCCATCATTTTCTAATTTTAAACGAATCGAAATTTGCTTATTAAGATCATTACCTACTACTTCGTTTTCGACTGTTTGTTCATCGAATACAAAGTTAAAGTTTTGTAGATTATTATTAGTATCGATTAACTTGAAATTAAAAAAGTTATCCTTGTCTGAAAGCTCTTTTAAAGTCATTGAAGTTTTATTACCAGCTGCTTCACTAAAAGAAAGATCACTATTAACTGTATAGAAAAATGATCCTGCTTTAAGAGTAACAGACGTCAGGTTTGTTGCTTTATTCGAGTGTGTTGCAATTGGCTTCGTTTCAGATGAATTAGAAGATGCGTTTTGTGTTTGTACTTGTTCTTGTTTTACTGGTTGTTGTACAGGTTGGTTTGAACTGAAAAGTGCTTGCCATGTGAAAACAATAACACCAGTAAGAACAAACGCTAAAACAGTGCGTTTTTGATCATTATTCATTCTTTAATACTCCTAAAGTGTATTTTCTTAAGTCTTTAAGTATGGAGATTTTTAACACGCTATAAAGGAGTTGTTAATCTTTTATTGAATTTTTGCAAAGGCGTTCACAAGGGAATTTCGAAGATCTTCTTTTGGATTTTGTGAACTTTTAAAAAGTCGATTAGAAACCACAATCATAAAATCCTTACCGTTGTTACGGTACGAACTTGTACGAAAGAATTCTCTAATAATTCTCTTACAAAGATTACGCTTATTAGCTTTACCGACTTTTTTAGTTACAGAAAAACCTACTCTTGAAACTTCAGAGTTAAGACGTGATGGCTTGTAATAAATACGAAGCCAACGATCAGTGATTACTTGAGAATTTTTTCTTAAATAAGAAAAATCTTCAGTTGATAGCAGTCTTGAACTTTTATCAAAAGTGCTATCAACTGATGTCATTATTTCTTACCGTGAGAAACTGTAAGTTGCTTACGTCCCTTAGCTCTACGAGCTTTGATAACGTTGCGACCACCAGCTGTTTCCATTCTTTTAAGGAAACCGTGTACTCTCATTCTTTTCTTTCTTTTTGGCTGCCAAGTTCTTTTAGACATCTTCAACCTACCTAACTATAACTGTTTAACTAAAAATTAATATTGTAAGGGCTAGTATTATACCATTTCGCATCACTGGTC
Source organism: Halobacteriovorax sp. RT-1-1 (assembly GCF_047085455.1). NCBI lineage: Bacteria > Pseudomonadati > Bdellovibrionota > Bacteriovoracia > Bacteriovoracales > Halobacteriovoraceae > Halobacteriovorax > Halobacteriovorax sp. RT-1-1. Next base: position 243,701 of record NZ_JBKIXZ010000001.1, on the reverse strand, counting down.
AATGGCCCTGTACATAGTGCAGGCCAAAATATTTGATTTATTTGGCCATGCGTAAAAAACCCATTTTTTTATTGGCCTAGGATTTTGGGCCATGATACAAATTCTCCCCACAACACGTAATTAAAGAAAAATTGACGAGTAAACCACTCAAGGGAATGGATCATGCAGGGAAATTTTCCTTTTAATGAATTTTTGAAGAATTCTAACCCAACAACAAATAAAATCAATAACATAGAAGATCTTGCCAATAAGAATATTATCGAAGATCCCTTCAATATTAAGCAAAATTTAAATCAACCTTATAATAGCTCTAGCCTATCGGACGATTTCTTTAGCGCTGATGAGCTGGATATGATGAATAATGAGATTCATAACTCATTAAAATCATTAGTAAATCCACAAAAATATGCTTCTTTTTTCCAAGGAGACTTTTTTCGTCTTAAGAATATTGACGGTGAAAGAGCGATATTTTCGACAACGACTAACTTTATTAAGTCATTTATCGAGAAAAATTTAAACCAAATCAGCCAAAGTATTGTAAATACGTTAGGTAAATCGTATCAAATCGAGATTATTGCTAATAATAACAATAACTTATCTCAACCTAGCCTATCTCAACACTTAAATAATGGTCCTATAGAACCAAGTCATACGAAACCTAGGTCAGCAAATGAAATCTCATTTTCGCTCGATCTAGAGCCTGTACAAGAAGACCTACTTTCACAAGTTGAATCTAAGTATATTGATCACGTAAGTGATGACTACAATAATATCGTCATTGATAAATCTAAAACGTTTAAAAATTATGTTATTGGACCATCAAATAATATGGCCTACGCTGCTTCAGTAGCGATTGCTAAAAGTCCTGGTAAAGCTGGTAAATATCCGTCGCTTTATATTCATTCTAATTCAGGACTTGGTAAGACTCACCTCTTACATGCGATGGCCAACGGTATTCACAATCAATACCCTCACTATGTTATCTGCTTAATTACAGCACGTGATTTCATGAAGGAAATGATTGAATCAATTCGCAATAAACAGCTTCCAGAGTTTCGTCAAAAATATTCTGATAAAGTTGATGTTCTAATGATTGATGATGTTCATGAACTTAAAGGTAAAGAAGGAACGCAAAGAGAATTCTTCCATATCTTTAATGAGCTATATCAAAAAGGAAAACAGCTAATCTTCACTTCTGATAAAACTCCACAAGAGATCAATGGACTTGAAGAAAGAATTAAGACTCGCCTTCAATGGGGTCTTGTCGTTGATATTCAAAAACCAGATATTGAAACTCGTGTTGCAATCATTAATGCTAAGGCTGATGATCTCGACCTATTCCTTTCTGAAGACATTGTGAACCTGATTGCATGTAATGTTAAAAACTCGATTAGAGAGCTTGAGGGTGCTCTAATTAAGCTTTCAGCCTACTCTGATATCATGAAGGTTGATATCGAATTAGAAATGGTTAAAGAGGTTCTAGGACTCAGAGATTACGAAGACGAAAAGAAAATTACAATTGAAGGAATTGCTAAGCAGACTTCACAATACTTTAAAATTCCAGTTGCTGATCTTAAGTCTAAATCACGTGTAAAAGATATCGCTAATGCACGCTTTGTTGCCATGTACTTATGTCGTAAACTTGCAAGCTTAACACATGAAGAAATTGGACAGTTCTTTGGAGGACGTGATCACAGCTCTGTTGTTCACGCTGAACAAAAGATTTCAAAACAATTGTCTCAAGATCCAATGCTTTCTAAGACAATTATGACGATTGAAAATTCGTTATAATCCCCTACTAAATTACTGACTAGTCAACTGACTAACCAATACATAGGCCGTGTTATTCACGGCCTTTCTTATATATTTTCACATCCTCAATATTGGCCGGCCATTTGGCCAGTCGGCCGTGGATTATTGAGTGGCCAATCCCCTAGACTATCCACTAAAAATTTGTGGAATGTTAATAATCTGACTAGTCATTAGGCCGACAAATTCACACCAGTATTTGACTAGTCACTTTTGGTCCTACGAAATGTTAGTTATTCACGGCCAACGACGGCCAATCCACGGCCAAGAAAATTAATTGTGAATTAATAAATACTGTAATAATAGTTACTTATACATTATTTCTAAACTTATTCACGGCCGTTAATAATATTATCGACACAAATTAAGGCCGTGGATAAAAAAGTTATCAACATGTTTGTAAATTGTGAGTAAATGACTGGCCAATTTAACAAATTTTAAAGAAATTTTCTTGGCCAAAAAATTATCCACAATAGGCCGTGAGCAAAAAACTAATAACACCACATATTTGTTACGTTTTAAGTAATATACGAATAAATGCAAGGCACAAAAAAAAGTAGTCAACGATTGCTAACAATGGCCAAATTGAGAAAAGACGCTGTTAAAAGGGGAGTTGCCACTTATGAACTTATCCACAGGATTATATATAATATATATATAAATATATATAATAAGAAGAACACTTAAATGCTCTAGACAGCCTTGCTAACTAGTGTTTTCCATTATACAACAATACAAATAATTTTCTGATAGGAATAAAGATGAAGCTTAGGGTTGATACAGATAACTTAAGAGATGCATTAAATAAAATTTTAACTGTAATTGATAAGAAGAATTCAAGACCAATATTAACATATACGTTACTAACTGTTAGCAATGATAAAATATATCTTTCAGCAACAGATCTTGAGGTATCAGCAAAGTATTCAATTAATGCATCAACTGAAGGAACAGCTTCATTTTGTATAAACGCTAAGAATCTATTTGATATATTAAAAGAACTTCCTAACACAGATATCAACATCGAGTTAGAAGATGGTGAAAATCTACTAAAAATAAATTGTGAAGAAATTCATTATTCACTTTTAATTTACGAAGCAGATGAATTTCCAAAGCTTCACTTTGGAAGCGAAAATACTTTCACACTAAATTCAGATGATCTTTTAAATCTAATTACTAAAACTTCATATGCAATCTCAAATGATGAAACAAGACTTCACTTTAACGGAATCTATTTCCAAGAAGTAGAAGGGAAGCTAAGAGCTGTTTCAACTGATGGACATCGTTTATCTCTAATCGAAAATGATATTGCTGAACAAAATAATGAAGCTCTAATTAATGGAATTATTATTCCTAAGAAGGGTGTAGCAGAACTTAGAAAAATCGCTGAAACATATCCAGGTGCAAATCTGTTTATTTCTGTTGATGACTCATATTTATATGTAACAGCTAATGAGCAATACCAATTAGGTATTCGTTTAATTGCTAGAGAGTATCCTAAGTATCAAGCTGTAATTCCAGCTAAGACTACTTACTCACTAACAGCTGATAAAGAAGTAATTCAAAACGCTATTAGACGTATTAAAATTATGTCTAATGAGAAATCAAATGCAGTAAAGCTTAAGCTAACTGAAAACCATATGACGATCTCTGCAAACCATCCTTCACTTGGTGATGCTAAAGAGACGATTCCAGTTGATTACGAAGGTAAGGAAATTGAAATCGGTTTTAACGCTCGTTTCTTATTAGATTCAATTGCAATTTTAAATACTGAAAATGTAACTTTCGAATTTAACAATGAATTTTCAGCGGTAATCGTTAGATCAAATGATATCCAAAATTATCTTGGAATTATCATGCCACTTAGAATCTAGTACTGAGACACTTTGAAACTTGTAAAACTTCAGGTAACAAATTTTCGAAATCTAGAACCAGATATAATTTCTTTCAATGGAAATATTAATTGTATCCTAGGTGAAAACGGAAATGGAAAAACAAATATATTAGAAGCTCTACACGTTCTAGTGACGAGAAAATCTTTTCGTAAAAATACAACTTTTCCACAGCTATTAAGTATTGATGGGGATAACCCTGAGATATTATTTTCATCTCTATTTCTCGATGATGGCGATAACGTAACTTTCAGTGGAAAGATGAATCCTCAAGGATCTACCTGGGCACTTAATGGGAAGAATACGAAAAAGAAACTCGATGCAAAGTTAGTTTTTATCAATCCATTTGATTCTTATTCATTTTCAAATATTCCAAGTTTTAGAAGAAAGTGGTTTGATGATCATTTATCAATGCTTAGTCGCGATTATAAGAAAGTATTAAATCAGTACAATTCCGCGCTTAAGTTTAGAAATATTCTTTTATCTAAGAAACCATCACAATTTCGTGAGCAGTTAAATGTAATTGATCGCCAGATGGCAGATTATGCTTATGAGCTAGTTGCCATGAGAAATCAATTCGTAACTGAACTAATTCCGTTTTGTGAAAATACATATCGTGACATCTTTTCAGAAGATCATTCACTTAAAATTGAAGTTGATTCTCGTTTTCATGGATTTTCACCAGAGATGATCTTTGATTATATGCAACAAAGGCTAGAAAAGGACCTAATTGTAGGTCATACGACTTATCAAGTTCACAAAGATGACTACGTGCTTCTTTTTGATGGGATGAATGCTTACGAATTTTGTTCTTTAGGCCAACAAAAAATGTCTTATTTGAGCCTCTTATTTGCCTATATAGAGCTATTTAGGTATAACTTTAACACCTATCCAATTGTACTTATCGACGACGTCTCAGGGGAATTAGACAAGGCGAGATGGGGTAGGCTGGTTAAATTTTTGGAACAACGAGAGTTCCAAGTTTTAATCACGACGGCAAATGAAAAATTTAAGGAAGAATTAGAAAAAATTAATGGCGCAAATAAGATCTATATTTCGAACGGTTCCGTTAACTAGTCTTCCAAAAAATTATATTTTTAAAACAACACACTGACACAAGAAATTGGAAGAGAGGTTCCTTTTGGAAAATCAAGAAAATCAAGCAGGAAGTATTGGTAAGGTCGGACAGGAATATGGTGCAAGCCAGATTAGTGTTCTTGAAGGACTAGAGGCCGTAAGAAAAAGACCAGGGATGTATATTGGTGATACTGCCAATCGTGGTCTACATCACTGTGTATATGAAATTGTAGATAACGCAGTCGATGAAGCACTTGCAGGTTATTGTAGCGAAATTAAAGTTATTATTCACGTTGATAACTCTGTAACAGTTATCGATGATGGGCGAGGGATCCCAGTTGATATTCACCCGAAAGAAGGTGTATCGGCAGCGGAACTTGTATATACAAAACTTCACGCAGGTGGAAAGTTTAACGAAGAAGGTGGAGCTTATAAAGTTTCAGGTGGTCTACACGGTGTAGGTGCTTCTGTTGTAAACGCACTATCTAAGTGGGTTAAAGTTGAAATTAAAAAGCATGGAAAGATTCACCAAGTTGAATTTAACCATGGAGTAACTAAAGAGCCACTTAAAGTTGTTGGTGAATTAGAAGACAAAACTCAAACAGGTACTTCTGTTACTTTCAAACCAGATAATGAAATTTTTGAAGTTCACGAATTTAATTACGATACATTAACAAATCGTTTTAGAGAGATGGCCTTTCTTAACAAAGGTCTTAAGATCGTTGTTAAAGATGAGAGAACAGATAAGAATGAAACTTTCCACTATGAGGGTGGTCTTATTCAGTTCGTAGAATATCTAAACAGAGCTAAAACAGTAGTACACAAAGATCCAATCTATATTGCAGAATCAAGAGAAGATTACGAAGTAGAAATCTCAATGCAATGGACTGATTCATACTCAGAAGTTCTTTCTGGTTATGCCAACGCAATTACAACTCCAGGTGGGGGGACTCACATTTCTGGTTTTAAAACTGCACTAACTCGTGTTCTAAATGCATATGCAAAAGATAATAACCTGCTTAAAGGAATTAAAACGAATTTAACAGGTGATGATATGAGAGAAGGTTTAACAGCGATTATTTCTGTTAAACTTCCTGAGCTTCAATTCGAAGGTCAAACAAAAGATAAGCTAGGTAACTCTGAAGTAGAAGGTATCGTTAACTCTCTAGTAGGGGATGCACTTAAGAGATATTTAGAAGAAAACCCACAAACTGCAAAAACAATTATTAGAAAGTCTGTTGATGCAGCTGCAGCTCGTGAAGCCGCAAGACGTGCTCGTGAATTAACTAGAAGAAAGTCAGTTCTAGATATGGGTGGTCTTCCAGGTAAAATGGCAGACTGTCAGGAAAAAGATCCAGCTCTTTCTGAAATCTACATCGTAGAGGGTGACTCTGCCGGTGGTTCTGCAAAGCAGGGACGTGATCGTAAGTATCAAGCAGTTCTTCCTCTTAAAGGGAAGATCCTTAACGTTGAAAAAGCTCGTTATGACAAAATGCTTGGTAACGCCGAAATTAAGATGATCGTTCAAGCGATGGGTACAGGTATTGGTAAAGGTAACTTTGATATTTCAAAACTTCGTTACCACAAACTAGTTATCATGACAGATGCCGACGTCGATGGTTCTCACATTAGAACACTTATTTTAACTCTTCTTTATCGTCAGTTCCCTGAGCTGATTGAGCAAGGTTATGTTTATATCGCTCAACCACCTTTATATAAATACAAGAAAGGTAAGAAAGAGATTTATCTAAAAGACGAAAAAGCACTTGAGACATTCCTTGTTGCAAACGCAATTGAAGGAACTTCAATTAACTTCAATGGTGAAATGATTGAAGAAGAGACAGCTAAAGGTCTTATTAATAAATTCACTCAATACGACAAAACTCTTAAGTCTTACGATATTCACTTCGATACGTTCTTACTAAGACACTTAATTGAAGAAATTGGTATCACTGCAGCTGATCTTAAAGATCGCTCAAAACTTGATGGTATTGTTTCTAAACTTGATGAACACTTTAAAACTCAAGAGTCTGAAACATTAAGAAATTACTCATTCTCAATTGAAGAAGACAAAGAGCATGCATCAAATCTTATTCGTATCAATGTTAAAACAACAGCACGTACGAAGAAATTTAAACTTAGCTCATACTTCCTAGAGTCTTCAGAATACGCAGATCTTATGAACCTTTACGATGGTATCAATAAATTTAAAATTGGTAAGTTTATTGTTAAAGGTGAAAAAGGTGATGCAAAAGAATTCGAATCACTAAGAGGTTTTGCTTCTTATATTATCGATGATGCTAAACAAGGCGCGTACATCCAACGTTATAAGGGTCTTGGAGAAATGAACCCTGAACAACTTTGGGAAACAACAATGAATCCAGAAAATAGAACTCTTCTTCAAGTAAAGATTGAAGATACTATTGAAGCAGATTCAGTATTCTCTGTTCTAATGGGTGACCAAGTAGAACCAAGAAGACAATTTGTTGAAGAAAACGCACTTAATGTAAGAAATCTGGACGTATAGGACTAATTTATGACTGATGAAACAAATATCACAAATGAAAATGATAATGGTGATGGTGGAAACCATAACCACGGGAATATTCAACAAATTGGTATTCGCGATGAAATGAAAAACTGTTACCTCGATTACGCAATGTCGGTAATCGTAGGTCGTGCACTTCCAGATGTACGTGATGGGATGAAACCTGTTCACCGTCGTTGTCTGTATGCAATGCACTCTCTAGGTAACTACCATAATAAACCATTCCTAAAGTCTGCCCGTGTTGTTGGTGACGTTATTGGTAAGTATCACCCACACGGTGACTCTGCGGTTTATAATACAATCGTACGTATGGCCCAAGATTTCTCAATGAGATATCCAATGGTTCAAGGTCAAGGTAACTTCGGTTCAATTGATGGTGATAACGCTGCGGCCATGAGGTATACAGAGATCAGAATGCAAAAGCTTTCTGAAGAGATGCTAAAAGACTTAGATAAAGAAACAGTTGATTGGCAACCTAACTACGATGACTCACTTAAAGAGCCAACAGTTCTTCCAACAAAAATCCCTAACTTATTAGTTAACGGTTCAGCTGGTATTGCTGTAGGTATGGCAACAAATATTCCTCCACATAACTTAACAGAAGTTATGACGGCGCTTACTGAGCTTGTAGATAATCGTGAAATGTCGATTGAAGACATTATGAAGATTATCCCAGGTCCAGACTTTCCAACTGCTGGAACAATTCACGGAACTGAAGGTATTCGCTCTGCTTATAAAACAGGTAAGGGTGTTATCCAGATGCGTGCAAAGATGGATGTGGAAATTCACGGTAAGAAACAAGATCGTGAAAGAATTGTTATTACTGAACTTCCATATCAAGTTAACAAAGCTAAGCTAATTGAAAAGATTGCTGAACTTGTAAACTCTAAATCACTTGTTGGTATTTCAGACCTTCGTGATGAATCATCTCGTGAAGGGATTCGTGTTGTAATCGACCTTAAAAAAGGTGAGATCGCAACTGTAATCATGAATAAGCTTTATAAGCAAACTGCACTACAATCATCATTTGGTATTATTTTCTTATCAATTGTTAACTCATCACCAAAAGTTCTAAACATCAAAGAACAGCTTGAGTGTTTCATTGATCACAGAAGAGAAATCATTATTCGTCGTACAGTATACGAACTTAAGAAAGCACGTGAGCGCGCGCATATCTTAGAAGGTTTGAAAGTAGCTGTTGAAAATATTGATGAAGTAGTTGAGATGATCAAGAAATCTGACGGGCCAACTGATGCTCGTGAGAAATTAATGAGTACATTCTCATTAAGCGAGATTCAAGCTCAAGCAATTCTAGACATGAGACTACAACGTCTAACAGGTCTAGAAAGAGATAAGATTATTGCTGACTACGAAGCAATTATGAAAGAGATTGATCGCTTAGAAGGAATCCTTGGTTCTGAAGATAAAATCAAAGCAATCATTAAAGAAGAATTCACTGAAGTTATTGAAAAATACGGTGATGAGAGAAGAACAGAAATCGTTGCAAAAGCAGACGAAATTCAAATTGAAGATCTTGTAGCAAGTGAAGAGATGATTGTTACAATCACTCACAAAGGTTACGTAAAGCGTATGCCACTTGACACTTACAAAGCGCAAAAGCGTGGTGGTAAAGGTGTTAAGGGTGCTGCAAACGATGATGACTTCTTCACAAATATCTTTACGGCAAATACTCACGATAAGCTTCTATTCTTTACAAGCCGTGGGCAAGTATTCTCAAAGAAAGTTTACGAAATTCCTGAAGGAACTAGAACTTCTAAGGGACGTAATATTGCAAACCTTATCCAAATCCCAAGTGGTGATCGTGTAACAGAAATTATCTGTGTTCCACACGATATGGATCTTAATGAGAAGTACTTAATCTTTGCAACTAACAAAGGTCTAGTTAAGAAGACAGCTCTTGAAGAATATTCAAACGTTAAGCAATCGGGACTAATTGCAATTAAACTGCAAGATGGTGACCATATTGTTAACGTAAGAATTAATGATGGATCAAAAGATATCCTTCTATGTTCTTCAGCTGGTAAGATCATCCGTTTCGATACTAATGATGCAAGGCCAATGGGACGTGTATCTCAAGGTGTTAAGGGTATCAACATCAATACTGATGAAGAAAAAATTATCGGTATGGAATTAATTGATGACCAAATGGAAATCCTATCTGTAACTGAGCATGGGTACGGTAAACGTACTGAATCTTCACAATACCGTAAGCAAACTCGTGGTGGGAAAGGTATTCTTGCAATGAGACTTACAGATAAGAATGGTGAGATTGTTCAAATTAAACCTGTTACTGACAAAGATGATCTAATGATCATTACTGACCGCGGGCAAGTTGTTCGTACGAAAGTAAGTGGTGTTTCTCTAATGGGACGCGCGACTCAAGGTGTACGTCTAATTAAGCCTAAAGAAGGTGAGAAGGTTGTTTCAATTGCAAAAATTATTGAAGCAGATGATGAAGATGGATCAACTTCTGAAGAATAAATTCATAAGGGCCAGTTTTTTACTGGCCCTCATTTTACTTACGTCTTGTGATTTCACGCCAAGAATTCACAAAGATATCCTAATTGCGCAAAATCATATCTCTAATCAAGAGTACGCTCAGGCAGTGAAGCAGTATCATAAGATTTTAGAGATGGCGCCAAATGATGAAATTAAAATCAAAATCAATTATCAGATTGCTGAACTCTACGCAGTCTCTCTTGGACAATATAATCGTGGAATTGCCTTTTACGAAAAAATTCCTAAACTTACGACAGATCCTGTTTGGCTTGTAAAAACACAAGAACGAATTGGCGAGATCGCTTTTCTTTATATTAATGATTATGCGAAGGCTGCTGAAGTTTATAACAAGCTTTCGGCCTTTAGACCTAAACTTTCAAATCACGATCTATATGAATTTCGTCTTGCTCGTTCTTATATCAAACTTAAGGAATATGATAAGGCGACTGAGCACTTAGTTTCTATGCATAATAATGGAAACCATAAGTACTTCGTTGATAGCTTCTTTCAATCTGGAATCATGTATTTTGAATCGCAAGATTGGAACCGCGCTGTTCAATACTTTCGTGAATACATCAAACGTGAAGATCGCCGCGACCTAAAAGTTCGCGCCATCTTTCTTATGGCCAATTGCTATGAGACATTGGAGCGTCTTCAAACAGCCTACGATCTCTACTATTCAATCTTAGGTGAGTACCCAAATAACAAGGTTATTCAAGATCGACTAAACTCTGTATATGAGCGTCGTGTTGCGAGGAAGCGTTAGATGGCCCTTTATGACCCAAAATGGATAAAGCCAATGGCACTTGCCATGTCACTACCTTCAACGGCATTAGTTGTGGCCTGGGGACTTTGGGAGCTCGTTAAAAAAGGTGTCATCACTCAAGGTTGGGCCGTAGGAATTTTTCTAGCGGTAATTGGAAATATTTTAATTTCGATGGTTGTCTATGCTCTTCGTAAGAAGTAGATAATTCTCATGATTAAAGATCTATCTAATAAAATTAGTTTCCCTCGCTTTTTTATGCTGTCACTTCCTATGGCTGCAGTGTGTCTATATTTATTGACTCCAGGCATGGAATGGACAGCGTTCGCTATTTGTTACGCAGCAACTGTCTTATATTTAGTGATGTTCTGGATGGCCGTAGATGAGCTGATAAAGCCACATCGCATCGACGGTTATAAAGCCAATGGAAAGTATCTAGCGTTTTTATTTATAGGTAAGCTTGTTATTTTAATCGGGGCCCTATTATTTGGTGTACAAATTCTTCAAAGTAAGATAATTATACCGGTAATAAATTATTTCTTAAATATATTTGTGCTGGGCGCCAGCATCAAAAAGGACTAATAATGAAAAAAATAGCCCTTCTTTTAACTACTTTATTAGCGACAAATACATACGCAGCAGGTGGATTTCTGTGGCTTGGTGAACTTTCTCATGTTTTTCACCTAGGTTACGTTGATCACATCTTCACTAAGTCTTTTGTTGCAATCATCATTTTACTTGTAGCTCTTCTTTATAGAATGCGCGTTTCTAAAATGACTCTTGAAGAGACAGTAGTTCCAGATAGAGGAATTTCACTAAGAAACATCGTTGAGATGTACGGATCTTTTATCATGACTCAATGTCGTGCCGTAATCGGTGAAGAAGATGCACCAAAATATTTCAAGTTCATTTCGTTCCTATTTATTACAATTTTCCTAGCGAACGTAATTGGTCTTGTTCCAGGTTTCTTACCTCCAACTGAATACATCAACACAACTCTTGCTCTTGGTGTACTTTCATTTGTTTACTACAACATCAAAGGTTGTAAAGAACTTGGTACAATGAACTACCTTGCACACTTTGCAGGTCCACTTTGGTACATGGCAATCTTAATTTTCCCAATTGAGATTCTTTCAAACTTTATTCGTCCTCTATCTCTAGCACTACGTCTTAGAGGTAATATGATGGGTGACCACCACGTATTAACAACTTTCCTTAACCTTGAAATTCTTGGTGTGAACGTTGGTATGTTTGGTGCTGCAATTCCATTCTACTTACTTGGACTTCTAGTTTGTTTTATCCAAGCTTACGTATTTACAATGTTATCAATGGTTTATATTAGTCTTGCAACTGCTCACCACGATCATGATGAGCACCACGCACACTAATAAAAACTTAAACTTAATAATTTAACAGTTACTTGATCAAAGTAACGAACGTTTTAGGAGACTATTATGGAAAACACTCAAGCAATTAAGTACATCGCGTATTTCTTAGCAATGGCTATCGCTGCATACGGTGGTACTGCTGCACAATCAAAAGCTGCTTCTGTAGCTCTAGAAGGTATCGCAAGAAACCCATCTGCTGCTGACAAGATTCAAACTCCAATGATTCTAGGTCTTGCACTTATGGAATCACTTGTAATTTTCGTACTTATCTCAGTATTCCTTGCTGGTTAATTCGAAAATCTAAATTGATTTTAAAAGGAAGGCAGTCGTAAGACTGCCTTTTTTGTATGCGGCATTTAGCAGTATGCTAAATGAAGCTGTGCAACCCTGTACGACCGAGCACGATGCGAGGGAGAGAGGGTTCCTTGCAAATAGTATTTCTATATTACATAAGATAATATTCTCTCATGTACACTCTAGAAAACGATCAAATCAAAATCCAAATCGCCTCTATGGGGGCAGAGCTAAAAAGTCTTTACTCAAAAACAAAACAAAAAGAATATCTATGGCAAGGCGATCCAAAGTGGTGGGGGAGATCTGCGCCTCATTTATTTCCTCGTATTGGTTACGAGACGAATGAGTATATAGAGAAACATAATATTGTTAAGCATGGCTATGCTCGTGATACAGAGTTTGTCTTAAATGAACAAAGCTCTAATTCTCTTTCATTTAAGATGAAAGATGAATTAATTGTGAAGTATGAGCTTATCGAAAATAGTCTAGAAGTTTGTTATGAGGTTTTGGTAGATTTTCCATTTATGATTGGGGGGCACCCTGCTTTTAATATAGATTCTTTTCCTGTCGATTTACGCTTCTCAAATAAGTGTGATTATTACAAGTTACTTGATGGTGTTATTGATAAATCTAATTCATATCAAATCGATTCGGAAGCATTAGTTATTGATGAAAATATATTCACGGATGATGCTCTTGTATTTAATAATTTGTTTAAACAAAGTCAGGTTTGTTTAGCGCGTGATCTTGTTCTAAGTTATAATAGTGAATTGCTTGGTGTTTGGTCTCCACCTGGAGCGCCTTTTGTGTGTATTGAACCGTGGTGGATAAGTCCTAGTAGTATAAGAAATTTCAATTATTCCATTAGATTGTTATATTAAAATATTTCTTACTCATTCTATTAAATGTAATTAAATTAAAAAATGTGAAAAGCACGATAAACATCGACGTAATGACGATTTTTCCTGTAATTCTATGTAGAGCGATTGCGATTATGATACAGGCTGTATTAATTGCAAATAGAATTAATGCAGCTTGAATATGGCTTAACCCTTTTTTCAGTAATATGTGATGTAGATGATTTTGATCTGGTGTAAAAGGACTTTTCTTATTTAGAATTCTAATAAACATTACTCTTAATGTATCTAGTAGTGGAATGAAAACTACGGCAACTGCGATCGATGGTGCAGATCTAAATTCGAGTATTAAATTAGTACTTTTATGATTTAAATTTATGAACCTTATTAAAAGATAAGAAATTGTAAGGCCAATAAGAAGTGAGCCAGTGTCGCCCATAAAGATCTTAGCTGGTGTTTTATTAAATTTTAAAAATGCTAATAATGAGCCGATTAGTGAAAGAGTAATACCTAATTCTACTTCAAAACCATTGATTCCAAACCAGGTGGCCAGAAATAAACACGCCGATAGAGAAATGAGTCCTGCGAGCCAATTAATACCATCTATTAAATTGAAAGCGTTAATAAGCCCAACAAATGTTAAAGTTGTGATTATATTTGATTCAATTTCATTTAATGCACCCATTCCAAGGACATTGTAGAAGTTATCAATCTTTACGCCCGAATAGAAAAATATGATTTGTGCACAAATAATTTGTACTAGTAATTTCTTTCTTGCAGACAATACAAATATGTCATCTTTTAAGCCGAGGAAGAAAATAATAAACTGTGTGGCTAATAAATATTGAATTGTCCCAAATTCACTATTTGGAGTTAGTAGAAGAGAAGAGAAGCAAATACCCATGAAAAGGGCAATTCCACCTAGCGATGGAATAGGTGTTTCATGACAAGTTCTATGATTTTTCTCTGCATATAGTCGCGTGAATTCTGCAAACTTAATAAGAATTGGGATTGTTACATAAGTAATAATAAAGGCAGAAAATAGATAGAGTAAAACTTTAAAAATCATAATGTAATTTGCTTTATGTTCAATCAATAATTGAACTTTTAAATATTTGAATTTAGATCTTATTATTAAACATTTTTTTGCTATAATCTACATGATATATCTTATATTCCAATTATTTGAATCAATGGCAATTTAAAATGAACAAATTAGTCTCAGTTATAATCCCAGTATACAATGCTTCGCAGTACATTATTGAAACTTTAGCGTCGGTTGTAGTTCAAACTTATAATAACTTAGAGATCATCGTTGTTGATGATTGTTCAAAAGATAATTCTGTTGATGTTGTTCAAGATTATCTGTCCAAGTGTGATGTGAAATTCATATTAAAGCGATGTGAAAAGAATTTTGGAGGACCAGCTGGACCTAGAAATATTGGAGTAGAATGTAGTTCGGGCGATTATATAGCTTTTCTTGATGCTGATGATATCTGGCACCCAAAGAAATTAGAGGTGCAAATCAAATTGTTAGAGAATTCTAATGCCTTATTAGTTTCATCTTTGAAGTATGATTTTTTAGATGGAGACAATTATTACTTTAATAATAATTTGAATAAACTCGAAACTGAAATAATTACTTATAATAGAACTCTTTTTAAAAATACTATCTATCTCTCTTCTGTATTAATTAGTCGTAAAAAGCTGATATATAAGTTTAATGAAGCAAAGGAATTTAGTGGTGTTGAGGATTACTACTTATGGTTGTCTTTATTGAAAAATGGATCAAAGGCTATTTTGATTAAAGAAAATTTGATAGCTTATCGTATTCTTCTTAGTAGTCTTTCGCGTAACAAGTTCAAGCATTCACTTAAAGTTTTACGTGTTTTAAAAAGCTATAAAACTTTAACTTTCCCATTTTACTTCATGACTTACTTTATAATTAGTTATTTTAGAATTTTTAAAAAATCATTCGTTAAATAATTGATAAATTGATTTATCATAAATTTTCTTTTCTTTAAGACTGTTGATAAATAGTGGAGCTTTAACGTTCTCGTATTCTTTTCCAAATGTTGAGTTACTAAATTGTAACTGAAAAATACATCTCGAGTCTTTAAGGATAGGATCACCTTTGTGAATACATCTTGTGTCTACTGCAATAATTGAACCTGGTTTTCCGGTAATTTTAACTTCTTTGTCTGCTCCATATGCTTGAGCAACTTCTTTATCAGTAAAGCGGCCCTTCTTTCTAAGTTTAAATGGAAGCTTGTTATGTGAGCCTTTGAATAGACAGTGTGGTCCATTGTCCATTTCTACATCTGTTAGATAGACAAAGAATTTGATAAACTTAATTTTATCCATATCGAAGTGATACATTTGTGCATTGATATTTTTAAGATCATTGTTCTCGGTAGGGTATGACCACCACAGTGTAATTAAATCTAATATTGGCTTCGTATCTAGATAGTTTTGCGCTAGTTTTACAAGTGTTTGTGATGATGAAAGATTAATTAACTCTTCAATTTTAAGAATTCGATTAGATGATAGATCGTAGCGATTTGATTCTGGAGATAGATTGAAATCTTTATAATATGCTAGCTGATTACTATCAGTAACATTTCTAACATTATATTCTTGTTTGGTGATTTCTTTATTTATTTCCGTTACTAAGTTTTCTGGAAGCTTATAATTGAAAATATAATAACCATTTTCTTTCATTGAATTTAGGAAAAATGATTCTTCATCTTGTAGTTTAAAAAAAGGATCCTCTTGTAAAATGTTTACCTTTTTTTTCTTTTTAAAAACATTAATTAGGAAGCTTAGAAAATCATTCCAAAGTCCACCTGTAATAATAAACAATGCTCTGTGTAGTAAATATAAAAAACGAGACATTTACATATCCTTTCTATTTCCAATGATTTTATTATTTCCAACTACAATACTATAGCTTGGAATATCTTTTGTGATAACAGAATTGGCTCCAATAATTACACCGGTTTCTATGTTAACGCCTTGAGAAATATATGTTCCAGTGCCGATCCAAACGTCATCACCAATTTTAATTTTTTTATTATATTTGTCTTTAATATGACTATATTTTGCATCTTGATGTTTTATTGGCATCATTGGTTCTTCTTTGAAAATATGTGTTCCCGAAGAAGCAAAAACATTTGGCGCAAATAAAACATTGGAACCGATTTCAACGTCTCCGATTAAATGCGTACCATCCTGAATACTTGAATTGTCTCCAAGTGTAATCTTCTGATTTCCAGTTGTTGTTAGGCTTACTCTTTTTCCAACCCAGCAGCCTTTTCCAAAGGAGACACTGATATGATTCTTTTGTTTGTTGAAAATTCTAATTTCAGTATCTTTACCTATCCCCATCCAGAATGGAATTTTAACATTTTTGTATCCATTGCACTTCATCTTAAGTCTGTGTGGATTTCTTATCCAAAAAAGTAATTGGTTTAAATTGTAAGTTATTACATTAAAAATTTTTTGTGATATTTTATTCATAAATGAATTCTCTCAATACAAAAATTTACTCTAACATTATATGGCAATTCTTTCCAAGTGTCTTGAGAATAGCTATTTCTTTTGTTGGTACGATGTATGTTGCCAATCAAATGTCTAAGGCAGATTTTGGTACTTTTCAATATCTAACATCGTACTTTTATATCTTCTTAATGTTTGAACATCTTACACATGGCAATATATTAAAAGAATACTTCCTTGAAAGTAATGATGATGACACAAGTCGATTATTCTCTTCAATATTTATTAGTATGGCTTTTTGTCTACTTGCTTTAATGATGAGTATGTTCTGGTTTAGAGAAAGCCAAGAGTGGTATCTGTGGTCATTTTTCATGATTGCTTTATTTTTTAGGTCTTTTAGTCCTATTTCTTATTATTTTGATAGCCTTTTATTGTCTAAATATGGCTCTACATCTCAATTAGTAGGTAGTTTATCATTTAATTTGCTAAGACTTTTAAATCCTATAAGTCTTTCATTTCAATGTGCAGTTTTCTCACTGCAATTTGTTATCGTTTCTTTAATCAACATATTCACATTTAAGGCTAAGATTAATAATTTTAAAAATATAAAATTACCTAGTTTTAATATTATTAAAAATATTTTTATTAAATCATTCCCACTGTTTATCTCTGTATTGTTAGTGCAATTAACGCAACGAATTGATGTGTTTATATTAAAAAACTACTTATCTTTTGAAGATGTTGCAGATTATAGTGTAGCTGTTAAATTTGCAGAGCCTTGGATGTTTTTGGCCTCGTCAGTAGTGGTATCAGTTTTTCCTAAACTGATAAGTATCAGTAAAGAAGATGTATTACTTATTAATACCTCGTACAATTTTGTTAATAAAATTTTAATTATTATCGGCGCACTTATAGCTGTCGTAACATTACTGTTCTCAGCACCAGTATTAGAGTTTGTTTTTGATCAGAAATATAATGAAAGTATAAAGCTTTTAAATATTTATATTATTTCAACACCTTTTTTATTCCTTAATTTAGTGCAACAAATATGGGAGCAAAAAAACAATTATTTGTATTTTTCAGTTATAAGGCTATGCATTGGATTAGTATCAAATGTGTTATTAAATATATATCTGATTCCAAAATATGGTACTGAAGGTGCTGTATATGCAACTTTACTTTCTTACTTTTTCTTTAGCGTGTTTTCAAATTTGTTAACAATGAAGAGTCGTGAATACCTGGTGATTCAATTATCAATTTTAAAAATTTCAAAATATAAGATGTTTTTTAAATAGGTGTTTCCAATCTTATATTTTTGTTTAAAAGTTAGGATATAACTATATAATATTTAAGTTAATATTTATTATGGAGCAACAGTGCAATCTAAAGTTAATATGGCCGAGCTAAGGGAGCTCTATAGTCAAAATGTAAATATAATACATTACTTAGAAAAGAATTATAGTTATCTAAAAAAAACCGAAATTATAAAAATTAGTTACGACCTACAAGCCGGAAGCTATATCGAATACGCAAACGCAAATAAAGAATTTTTAAATGAATATACTAGCCTTATTGCTAAGGAGCTAGAATCATTCAAATTCAGTAATATTATGGAAGTCGGTTGCGGCGAAGCCACTACATTAAAAAATGTAGTTAAAAAACTAAATGCTCCAGTTGAGTATTTAGGATTCGATATTTCATTATCTCGTCTATTATATGGGAATCAATATCTACAAGACTTAGAAAATAATGGATGTCTTTTTACTGGTGATCTGTTTAATATTCCATTATTAGATAATTCTGTTGATATTGTTTATTCATCGCATAGCCTTGAGCCAAACGGTGGCTCTGAAGAAATGATTTTAAAGGAGTTATACCGTATTGCGAAAAAGTATATTGTTCTATTGGAACCTACATATGAATTTGCAGATGAAATAGCTAAAGAAAGAATGGTTTCTCATGGTTATGTCGTTGACTTGTATAAGACAGTTTGTGAACTAGGTTATAAAATAATTGAGCATAGAAAATTTGAAACATATTCAAATCCTTTAAACCCAACAGGAATAATTATTATTGAAAAAGATGCAGAGTGTATTGAGGAAAAAGGTGAATACTTTAGATGTCCTCTTAGTAATTATCCATTAACTAGGAAAGGTGATGTATATTATTCAAAAAATGGTGGGTATGTGTATCCTATTATCAGTAACATACCTTGTTTATTAAGTGATAATGCGGTACTTTCTACTCATTACGAGAAATTTATTTAGAATAAAAGTGAGTTATTTATGAATTATAAATCAATATTAGTAACAGGTGGTACAGGGTCTTTTGGGAAGAGGTTTATTTCTAGAATTCTTGAGGACCATCCAGAGATTGAAAGAATTGTTATATTTTCTCGTGATGAATTAAAGCAATTTGAAATGTCAAACCTTCCAGAGTTTAAAAAACATGCAAGAAAACTTAGGTTCTTCATAGGTAACGTAAGAGACGGTGAAAGACTGAGAAGAGCTTGTGAAGGAATCGATGTAATTGTTCATGCTGCTGCACTTAAGCAAGTACCTGCTGCAGAATATAATCCGATGGAATGTATTAAAACTAATATTCTTGGTGCTGAAAATGTCGTTAATGCTGCATTAGATTGTGGTGTTAAAAAAGTTGTAGCCTTATCAACAGATAAAGCAGCCGCTCCAATCAACTTATATGGTGCAACTAAGTTATGCTCAGATAAATTGATTGTTGCAGCAAATAATATGCGTGGTAATAGAGAAGTAGACTTCTCAGTAGTCCGTTATGGTAACGTAATGGGATCACGAGGTTCTGTAATTCCATTCTTTATGAAAAAAGCAGCAGAAGGTGTTCTTCCTATAACAGATGCAGACATGACTAGATTCAATATTACACTAGATCAAGGTGTCGATATGGTTCTTTATGCTATGGAGAACGCATGGGGTGGAGAAATTTTTGTCCCTAAGATTCCTTCTTATAGAATACTCGATGTAGCAAATTCAATTGCACCAAACTCAGAAAAACCAGTTATTGGGATTAGGCCTGGGGAGAAGCTGCATGAGGAAATGATTACGGAAACAGATTCATTTTCTACAATTGACTGTGGAAAGTATTATGTAATTTTACCATCTGTTCTCCCATGGAATGTTGATGAATATATGAAGCATTTCAATGCTGAATATGTTGAAAAGGGATTTAAATATAATTCAGGAACAAATACTGAGTGGGTTACAGTAGAAGAATTAAGAAAACTGATTAAGGATCATGTTGATCCAAATTTTAAGGTTGTTGAATGATACCGTATGGTAAGCAAGATATTAGCACTGCAGATATTGAAGCAGTAGTTGAAGTATTAAAATCACCCTTTCTTACACAAGGTAAATGTGTACCAGAATTTGAAGGGGGTCTCGTTAGATATACTGGTGCAAAATATTGTTCAGTGATGAACTCTGCAACTAGTGCGCTTCACTTAGCATACTTGGCTTTAGGTGTTGAGCAAGATGATATAGTTTGGACTACTCCGATCACTTTTGTTGCAACATCAAATGCTGCAATAATGTGTGGTGCAAAGGTTGATTTTGTTGACATTGAAGCTGACACATTAAATATGAGCACTAAGTCTCTTGAGGATAAGCTAATCCAAGCGAAAATAGATGGTAAACTTCCTAAAGTTGTTGTGCCTGTTCATATGTGTGGCCAAAGTTGTGATATGTTCGAAATATTTGAACTATCTAAAAAATATGGATTTAAAATTGTAGAGGATGCTTCTCACGCGGTTGGTGGCGAATACTTAGATACAAAAGTTGGTTCATGTAAGTATAGTGATATTTGTATTTTTAGTTTCCATCCAGTTAAGATTATCACGACTGCTGAAGGTGGAGCACTTCTTACAAATGATTCTGAAATTGATAAAAAAGTTAAGCTTTTAAGAACTCATGGTGTAACAAAAGAAAATCTTCATAACCCTAATGAAGGGCCTTGGTATTATGAACAACATGAATTAGGTTATAATTATCGAATGACTGAGCTTCAAGCTGCACTTGGGGTGTCTCAATTAACTCGCCTAGATTCTTTTATTGAAAGAAGAAATGAAATTGCGAATATCTATATTTCATTTTTAAACGAAGAGAAAATTGATTTTATAAAGGTTAGGGAAGATCGTAAGAGCTCTTATCACTTATTTGTAATTAAAGTTGCGGCCGTAAGACGTAAGGAGATATTTGAAAAACTACACTCTTTAAATATTGGAGCTCAAATACACTATTATCCTGTACATAAGCAGCCATATTATAAGGGAATAGCTAAATATTCTAACTTAGAAACATCCGAAATAACTTACGAGCAGATTATTTCCATTCCGATGTATCCCACACTTAATTTGGACGAAATTAATTATATTTGCAAGAGTTTATCAGAGTTACTCATATAGTATTAATTAATACTTCATTAGTTATACACGGCTTTGTAAATATAAAAGTATTTTGATTAAATCAATAAGGGGATTATGTATGAAGCTAGCTTTAGGAACTGCCCAATTTGGATTGGATTATGGAATTTCTAATAAATCCGGTAAAACTAACGTTACAGAAATCGAGAGAATTCTTTCATATTGTAAAAAAAATAATGTGGGCTTAATTGATACTGCATATGCATATGGAGATAGTGAGCATCGCTTAGGAATGTTTGAGCATTTATCAGATTTCGATATCGTAACTAAGTTACCATTAGAAGTTGTGAAGAGTGGTAGTGTGCATGAATATTTTAATGAATCCCTTAGAAGACTTGGGGTAAATCATGTTTCTACATATATGCTACACAATTCTGCAATTTTAAGTTCATCTAAAGGTGATAAAATTTATAATGAAATGCTCCGCTTAAAGAACGAAGGGTTTATAGATAAAGTAGGCTGCTCAGTATACACATCTCAAGAACTCGATTCCTTAATTGAAAGATATGATTTTGATGTGTTTCAAGTGCCATTTAGTCCTTTTGATCAAGAGATCTTAAATTCCAAATACATTAACAACAGAAAGCAAATTGAAATTCATGTGAGATCAATATTTTTACAAGGTTTATATTTTATAAGTATTGATGATATTCATCCATATTTCGAACCTGTTAAAGATAAGATACTAAAATATAGAGAAATATTGAATTGCAATAACTTTTCAGTTCAAGAATTTATTTATGGATTCTTAAAAAGCTATGATAGCATTTTGAGTTATATACTTTTGGCCGTTGAGAATGAGGAACAACTTAAAGAGAATATTGATTTTTACAGAAGCTCAAAGCCTTTAGATATAGATTATAGTGTATTTGACTTTGGGGATAACGCATTTAGAAAAGCTAATAGTTGGAAATTATGAAAAAAATAGATAATAAAATTATTTTGATTACTGGTGGTTACGGATATCTTGGGAGAGAAATTTCTAAAGGTCTTGCACTGGAAGGGGCGAGAGTAATTGTAGCTGGTAGAGATGTTGAAAAGTTTAATTTATATTTCTCTAACAACCCAGAAATTGATTTTGTTGAAATGGATATACTTGATCGTAACTCTATAGAGAATGCGGCTTTATTGATTAAAAATAAGTATGAGTATATAGATGGATTAATTAATAATGCATTTTCATTGCAGGGTGGAACAGTTGAAAATAGTACATTTGAAAGAGGTATATTAGGATCATTATCATCAGTAGAAATAGTTACAGATAGATTTTTACCACTACTTCTTGAATCATCTTCAGCTAGTATTATTAATATTTCTTCAATGTATGGCGTAGTAGCACCTGACTTTACGATTTACGAAACTTGTAAAAGTCAAGAAAGTCCAATTGCGTATGGAGCAGCTAAGGCAGGCGTAATTCAGTTAACAAAATATTATGCGAGTAAGTTAGGTCAAAAAGGAGTTAGGGTTAATAGTATTTCACCTGGTCCATTTCCAAACATCGAAAATGTTACGGATTCTAAATTTTTAAGTGAATTACAAAGAAAAACACTTCTTAAGAGGGTTGGAAATCCTGAAGAGTTGATTGGGCCGTGTGAATTTTTAATATCAGATTCAAGTTCATTTATGACTGGTCATAATTTGATTGTAGATGGTGGCTGGACAGTATGTTAAATGGAAAAAGAATAGTAATTATACTACAAGCTAGACTTTCTTCTAGTCGCCTACCAAATAAGGTTTTATTACCAATAGGCGCAAATTTTGTACCAATGCTAAGAATATTGACAGAGTCAATACTATTACTAGATTGCGTAGATTCGTGTTACGTTGCGATTCCTAATAATGAAGAGTCAAAACTTCTTTCCAATAATATTGCATCTTCTGTAAATATATTTAAAGGAGATTTGTATAATGTATTTAGTCGCTTTTATAGTATTTGTGAAAATGAAGAAGAGTCTATTGTAATAAGGATGACTGCTGATAATCCTATTATTATTGAAGACCTTTTTTCTGAGGCTGTATGCAAACATATTGAAAGTGAAAATGACTATACATATACTGAAGGATTACCTTTGGGATGTAATTTTGAAATATTTAATGCATCTTCGATGTTAAAAATAGAAATGAATGACCTAACTGCTTCTGAATTGGAACATGTAACACTTCACTTTAAAAATAGTGATAAGTTCAAAACAGGCACTATAAAGTTTGAGACATCTATAAAAGATTACAGATTAACTCTAGATGAATTTAGTGATTATTGTTTCGTTCAAGCACTCTCAAATAAAATAGAGCTAGGTTTAGTGAACTATAAAAATCTTGAACAAATTTTATTAGAGAATGTATATTTAAAAAATATAAATACTCATGTTGTTCAAAAGGTTTGTAATTGATAATCCTAGAAAAAAATTAAGCTTTGTTCCTTATGTTGTCGATTCTTATCTAATACAATATATAGTTTTTTAAAAAAATTGGCATAAAGTAGAATTCACGTTTAGGAATTTTGATGAAAAAAGTACTATTTAAAGTAGATGCATCTGAAGATATCGGATATGGACATTTTTTTAGATGTTTAAATTTAGCAAAATTTTTATATGCTAACAACTATGATATTTCTTTCTTGTGTCAATCTGAGAAAGGAAACATTAATCATATTATTCCAAAAGAATTTCATAAAATAGAAACAAATATTTTTGGTTATGTTGACCCATCAGAAGTGATATCTATTATTCGTAACAAATCTATAGATTTTCTAATTATGGATAATTATGAAATTGATTATTTTTATGAAAAAGCTATTCTTGAGCAAACCAGTGTTAAGTATTTAGCATTAGATGATATTGGTAGAGAACATTATTGTGATATTATTGTGGATCAAAATATAAATGCTCATGAATCCCAATATATTAATGATAGAGTGAAAAAAGTTCTTTGTGGTTTAGAATATGTAATTCTTGGTAATCACTTTTTAAGTAATATAGAAAATATAAAACCTAGAAAGAGTATTAATAAAGTTCTTGTTTTCTTTGGTGGTTCTGACATGACCCAAGAAACGAAAAAAGTTTTAGATGCTTTGTGTGAGTGCGATTATAATTTAAACTTTACTGTTATTAGTAAGGAAGCAAAAGAGCTTAGAGAGTTATATCATAATTTGAAAAATATTTCTTATTTCGAATTTGTAGATAACATGGCCACTACTATGTTGGAACATGACCTAATGTTTGGAGCTTATGGTACGACGACATGGGAACGTTTTTATCTAGGTTTACCTTCTGCTTGTGTCACAATTGCAGACAATCAAGAAGAAAATGCAAAGTATTTAACACAGAAGGAATTGGTAACATTTGTAGGCGATGGAAGGTTTACAACTAGTAATGATTGGATAAGAGTAATTCAAAGTATTGCTTCAGAATCTTCTAGGTATATAAAGAATTCTAAGAAAATTTTAGAGCTAGTTGATGGTAGAGGTCTTACAAGAATTAAAGAAGAAATGGAGAAATTATGATTGATTTTCATTTGAGAAAAGCTTTGATTGAGGATAGTGAGTTTTTATTAGAAAATAGAAATAATCCAGAAATTTATAAATACTTTCATAATAATAAACCTGTTGAAAGAAGTGACCATGAGAAATGGTATGCGTCTGCTTTAACAAGTAATAATAACTTAGTTTATATTGCTGAAAGTGATAGTGAGAAAGTTGGTGTGATTCAATTGAGAATTATAGATTCAACTGGCTTAGTAAGTATTTATATTTCACCGATCCATCATGGTAAAGGTTACGCATTGAGATCTTTGAATGCTCTTAAAGTCTATGCACAAGAAATGGGATTAAAGAATTTAACTGCTGAAGTAGTAATTGAGAATGAAGCCTCTCAGAGACTTTTTGAAAAGTCTGGCTTTAATAAAAGTTACATAACCTATACTTATAATTTATAATTAATCAAAGTCTTCCCAAGAAGTTGCTTGAGCAAATTTTACTGATATTTTCAGTTTTTTACCAACTACATCATTGTACAGCTTTGCAGGAATTCCATAACCAGGTCTAACTCTTTTGATGTCTTCTTCTTTAATTGTGGCACCAGCTTCAAGATCTTTAATGTAATAAATAGATCTTCGAAATTTTAAGTTTGTTAATTCTTTCTCACCTCTTCTAATTCCATGTACACCAAGAGCTTCCCATGCAGCTTTTGTTAATTTACAAAGCTCTGTAAGTTCATCTGGTTCAAGAGAGAATTCAGAATCTGGTCCTTTATCTGTACGAGATTTGATAAAGTGCTTTTCTATTACTGTCGCACCTAAAGCTACACTAGTGATTGAGGCAATATTAGAAAGAGAATGATCTGATAATCCAACATTAATATTAAATTTTTCTTTAAGATAAGATATGCTATTTAAATTGAATTCGTTGTATTCAGCAGGATAACTACTTACACAATGTAGAAGAACAACATTTCTGTGATATTTGAATATCACATTTAATGCGTCAGAAATTTCATCAATATTAGACATTCCTGAAGATATAATAATAGGTTTACCTGTTTTGGCAATATACTCAATCAGAAGTAGATCAGTCATTTCAAATGATGCTACTTTGTATGCAGGTACATTTAGGCTTTCGAGGAAATCAACAGCTGATTCGTCAAATGGAGTACTAAATATTGTTATACCTAATTCTTTAGCGTAGTCAAAAAGCTCTTGATGCCACTCCCATGGTGTGTAAGCTTCTTCATACAGATTATATAGAGTATAGCCATCCCATAATCCACCCGTGATTCTAAAATCTTCAGTATCTGCATTCAATGTCATCGTGTCAGCTGTATATGTTTGAATTTTTACTGCATCAGCTCCAGATTCTTTTGCAAGCTTAATGAGTTCTTTTGCTTTTTCTATGTCACCATTATGGTTTGCAGATACTTCTGCAATGATATATGGATTATTATTTAGACCAATTTCTCTATTGTTGATTTTCATACTATTAACCTCTGTGTATGATGATTATATATTAATTATTTTGAAAAATATAGATGACGAGCTGTTTCATAGGGAGAAAATTTGGATAAATTTGTTATTGCAACTTGGGGGGAGTGGAATGTTAAAAACTACGAAAAAAACTTCTCTAATGACGATAGATATATCTTAATTAAGGAGAAACATGAATTAACTCAGGAATATTTAGAAGATGTTAATCCAAAATATGTTTTTTTTCCTCATTGGTCGCATATTATTCCGAAGTCAATTTACGAAAATTTTGAATGTGTAGTATTTCATATGACTGATCTACCTTATGGAAGAGGAGGGAGTCCATTACAAAATTTAATTGTGAATGGACAGACTGAAACGAAAATTTCGGCAATTAAAGTCGTGAAAGAATTAGATGCTGGCCCAGTTTATTTTAAGTTACCTCTAAGTTTGGAAGGAACAGCGCAAGAAATATATACTAGAGCCTCTAGTGTAATATTTGAAAAATTAATTCCAATGATTGTTACTGATAATCCGCAACCAGTTGAACAAGTTGGTGAAGTTTTTAATTTTAAGAGAAGAAAGCCCGAAGATGGCAACTTGGAAAATTGTAAAGGTATAAATCAGATTTATGATTATATTAGAATGTTAGATGCAGAAGGTTATCCCAATGCATTCTTAGAATTTAAAGATTATGTTTTAACATTCAAAAAAGCTCAATTACTAAACGGTGAAGTTAAAGCAGAGGTTATCTTTAAGCGAAAAGAGGATTAATATGGAAGTATTAGTTATCGTAGCTCATTCTGATGATGAAGTAATAGGATGTGGCGGTACAATTGCAAAGCATGTATCTAATGGAGACACCGTTTCATTATTAGTAATGACTGACGGTGTAAGTGCTCGTGGAAGTTCAGATAAGGCAGAATTACGCGAATCTGCACTTTCAGCTTCTTGTAAAAATTTAGGAATAACTGAGTATAAGCAGTTATCATATCCGGATAATGAAATGGATAGCGTCAGTCTTTTATCTATTGTTAAGGGGATTGAAGATTTTGTTGAAAACAAAAGTCCTCAAATAGTTTATACTCATTCAAGTAAAGATTTAAACGTTGATCATCAACTTACTATGAGAGCTGTAATGACTGCGTTTAGGCCACAACCAAATAGTTCGGTTGAAAGTATTTATGGTTTTGAAGTATTGTCTTCAACTGAATGGAATACCGATCAATTTCATCCAATGATGTTCAATGTCTTAGAGAATGAACATATAAATAGATTAGAAAAATCATTGAAGATTTATAAAGATGAAATGAGAGATGAACCACATTCTAGATCAATTAAGAATATTATTAGACAACGTGAATATCGAGGTTCATGTGTTGGTCATAATTATGTAGAAGCTTTTGAAGTTTATAGGGAAATCAAAAAATAATGAGAGTAGGTTTAATTAATTTTTTTCCAATGCGTCCGCATGTGGAACATATGTATTTTATTTCGAAATGTTTAGATAAACTAGGTCATGAGGTTCAATATTTATCATGTGCTGGTGGTGAAGCTAAATGCTACTATAAGATTATTTCACAAAAGTCGGACAAACTTGCATGTCTTCAATGTAAGTTAGGTGGATTTAAGTCATACGATAATTCAAATATCTCATATATTGATATTGATAGAAAAGTAGAAGTAGATCAAAAGATGTTTGATTGGCCTAGATCTTCTAGTTATACAGCATTCAGAGTTGAAGAAGGTTTTGAAGAGATTTTCATGGAAAAATCCAATGAACTTTACAACGAATTACTTTTATCTGTAGCAAGTGTATATGAACAGACTAAAGAGTGGATTCAAAATAATAATATTGAATATGTTATGGTTTTTAATGGGAGGATGGACATTTTACGTGCTTCTCTAGAAGCTTGCAGTGATCTAAATATACCTGTTAATACAGTTGAACGTACATGGTTTGGAGATGGTATACAGTTAAATTTTAGAGGAAATTGTTTAAATTTAAAAGATATCACATTTCTACATGAAGGTTTTAAAGACAAGCCCTTAACAAAATTACAAATAGAAAAGGTTAAAAGTGCATTTCTTCCAAGGTTTAGTAATGAAGATAATAATGAGTGGAGAAATTATAATAGAAATAGATCTGATTATGAATGGAGTTCTTCAGAATCAGGTTTGAAATGTTTAATCTTACCATCAAGTAAAAATGAGGTACTAGGTCATCCTGACTGGATGAATCCTCATAATGACAGTTATAAAGATGTATTTTTAAAATGTATCGATAAGCTTGGAATTGAAAGACATAATGTTATTCTACGTGGTCATCCTAATTGGTCAGAAAGAATCGGCTCTGCAGAGGGCATACATATAAATAATGATTTTAAAAAATGGGCATCTGAAGTTGGGATTAATTATATTGAATCTCACGATTCTGCGGATACTCTTGGATTAATTAAACAAGCAGATGTTGTACTACTTAATGGTAGTTCTTCTGTATATGAAGCTGCATTTCTTGGAACCCCTGCGGTTTTAGTATCGCCTTGTTTTTATCATAGTGCAGGGATTAGTACGAATGTGTTTACAGAACAGGCTATTGATAAACTAGATTTAAGTTTTATAACAAATTATAATCATAGTGACACCCTTGCTAAAGCTGCTCGCTTTATCTATACGCATGGTTTTAGATATGCACAATTTAGTGAAAGTGTTAAGGCAATTACTACGACGGAATACATTTATAATTTTGATGAAAAAGTAATGTCAAAACTAAAATATATTCTAGAGAAGAATGACATCATTTCAAATGACGAATCTTATAGTGACTCAACAAAAGATGAAGATGATTTCGTTAAAGCAATCATAAATGGAGACTTTAGTTACACTCGCAATCAAAATACGATTGAAGAGGGATTTGTAAAAATTAATCGTAGGTTTTTTTATAAACCAGTTGACTGGATAAGATCAATTATGAAAAGAGGCGATTTATAATTTGTTATTTTTTTTTGTAAGTCCAATGACGTAGTAACAAATCAATGCACCACTAGGTATATATCTCATTATTGGTGTAAAGATCATTGTTAATAGGATTAGAGTTATTAAAGCTGTATCTTTGAATACAAGGTTTTTAATACTGAGAACTAAATATCTAGTAAGTATTCCATAAAACAATAAAAATGGAACTAGTCCTTGATTTATTAATATTTCAAAATATTGAAAATCTGATTGAATATATTTTCCTGAGAAGTTGATAAGGCTGAACTTGATTTGATTAACTGAACTTAGCTGCGCAGTTCTATTACTTAGACTAAGCGATGTTGTATATTCAAGATCTATTATATTACCAATATATGGTATTTTACTTAATAATATTTTTAATAAGTACATATTGAATAAATGTGGGAATGACATATGAATTAAAAATATTATTGATGTCATTAGAGTTATGAGTTTTAAATAGATACTTATACTTTTTTTCAAATTTCTATTACTTATTTGTAGTTTAATAATAAATATATGGACTATTGCTAGGTAAATAATAATGGCTGCAAGTGACCCACAACTAACTATTGCAATATTTAAAATAATCATATCTATATAATTAAACTCTAATCCTTTTTCTTTGAATCTTAGACTACTGTTTAGTTTAAGAGTCGTGTAAAAAAGTAATATAAAATAGAAGTTAGAAGGTGAGCCTAAAGCTCCAATCATATCTTGTGATTCCCATGGTGAGAGAGGGAAAAATACTAAGCCAAATAGAATAGAGAGTCTTAAGTTAAATAATATGAAATTGTAAACTTTCTTGCTTTCAAAACAATTTAAAATATTACCTATAACGATTGAGTATAATAAATTTCTTTGATGGATAAGAATGTTTGTATTAAATGTTATAGCTAAGTTCGATAACGTGGGGGCAATAATTGCTATAGAAAAAAGGTTGCTAAATGATTTTAAAATATATTTTACATTTATTACGAGTATGGAAATGACAATTAGGTCTTTTATTCCCTTGATGTATTTTGGAGCAAGTGAAGTACCTTGTTTAAAATCAAAAAAATATATGTAAACTAAATAGTAAAATAATAATGAAAATAAACAAAGAGTAATATTTTCAATTGTATAATACTTCGAAATCTTTCTCATGTTTGTATATGATTGAAATGAAAAATCTTTTCATTAAAGCTTTGATTATCTAGTATAAAATCAAAGTCATCCATCTTCTTAATAGGGTTAAAAAACTTAGTTCTATTTTCTTTATTTACATTTAAAATGTGAACTAATTTTTTACCTTCATCGCGTGATAGGCGGTCTGAATTAAGAAGTACTGAGCCCATTGCTCCTTCAAGCTGTACAAATTCGCCTTTTTGATTCTTAATCAAATCAGGAAGTGCAATTTTACAATCAGAAAGGGCATTGAAGTTCACGAGTACTAGATTCGTATTGAAAAATGCATCTTCATCTTCTTTACGAAGACCGAGCTTTTCAAAATATTCTAGTTGCCCAGCTTGTTCAGCTTGAGCTTTTTCTACAATTGTAAGATATGTTTTATCGCCTTCGACTTTAAGAGCAATTTGTCCGCCCTTCATATCCCTTTTTGTCTTTGTTGTAGTAACCATTACGACAGGAATATTCTCTGTTAGCATCCAATTTACAATTGCACGATCAGGTGTTGAGCTCAAGTCTTCACCATTTCCAATACATGCAATTAGATTTTCACCTTCTGGACGATGACCTTTGAAGACTTCATAGCCAAATATGCCGTGGCCAGCTGGTGCAATTCTTTGAGTTGTAAGTTCGCCATTCTTAATAGTTGGAAGCTTTTGTTGAACAACAGAAGTAAGTCTTTGGAAGTCTTCATTTAAAAGGTGAGAGTGTTTATCCCACATCTCATCAAGTATTGGTTTTACCTCATTGTTAACTAGGTCCTGTAGGACCACTTTTCTGAATGAACTAGTTTTTTTTGAGGCTTGTATAATTTGCGCTTCAGCTAATGAGATAGCGCCAAATTCTTTAGTTTCAATATAAAGATCAGTAGATTTTGAGCCTGGAGTGATACGGCCGTACTTTTTAAGATAGTCAGAACGATCAATACTTGAACCAAGGCCACCGTGCATTTTCCTAAGCCACAAGGTGCAATCAACTACGTCTTTTGTAGAGTAGCGCTGTTTTATATCTTCGTATGAATGAAAAGGTAGCTCTTTTCTCATTAAATCACGGGGAGCAATAGCAGTAGGATAAACGCCTGTATCATATTCAGGTGTTGCTATTGTTAAAACCTGCTTCTTATCATCTAATTGTGAAAGTAGGCCTTCGAAGTATTCTAGTTCTATTGGATTCGTGATAATTTCTTTTAAATTCATAAGAAACAATAATATCAAAAGGTAGACAGGATTTGAAATAAATATGTAAATATAGCTTTACTAATATAATTAGGAACATTTAGCATTTACATATGAACTACCTCATCTTTTTCAGTATTGTCTTTACGACATTAGGGATTTGTTTTTCACCATCATTGCTTGGAGTTGGTGATATCCTAATGCTTTTTCCTATAATATACTCAGCATATTGGGCATATAAGAATAAAATTAAACTTCCTGTGGCTAGTAAATTCTTAATTCTAACTTTTGCAATTTCTTGTATCATGAGCTTTATAGCGATTGATGATACTAGTCTTGCGATTAAGGCAGTCAAGAAATCTAGGTATTTTCTTATAGGAGCATTAAGCTTTTATCCTCTATATCACTTTTTCAATAGTAACAATAAGTTAAAAGATTTTGTCAAAAAGTACTATATGGGATTTTTTCTTGCATGTTTTGCAACATCTTTCGCATATGGTCTTTTTCAAATTATTCAAAATGAAGGGAATATATTTGCACTTTTAAGCGGTGCTAGAATGCCAGGATCTATTCATATTACCAAGTTTGCGTATATTAGTTCTTTTACAGCAAGTTTAGTGATTTCATTTATCTCATTATTGAAGTTAGATAGAGGAAACAAAAAATCTGCAATTGCTTTAGCAGCTTTATCAGTAGTAGGTGTTCTTGTAGCAAAAACAAGAGGGGCATTACTCTCTTTATTAGTAAGTTTAAGTGCAACAATATATTATAAATCTAAAAAGCTAGCGCTTGTATTATTTAGTGCATTTATCATTCTTATTGGCTTAATGATTGCTCTACAGTCGACAGAATTTGCTAAGTCGACTCGTTTTCTAACTCTAAAAAATAACTCAACTTCATACAGAATCTCCTTATATGAAGCTGGGATTAAAATTTTTCAAGAAAAGCCTCTTACAGGTTATGGTTACAAACAATCAGTAAATGAAATTGAAAGAGTTAAAACTCAATATAATATAGACCATCCTCAATTTATTGAAAGAATCCACCACACATTCTTAGAAATTGCTGCCGATATTGGTATCTTCGGCTTATTAGCATTTAGTGGCTGGTTCTTTTCTTGGGGATACTTAACTTTAGTAAGTCCGTCTGCATTCACAAAGTCTACTTTGGCTTTGGTTATTAATGCTTTTGTCTGTGCGCAATTCGATGTTTTTAATCAAACAGTAATGTTTGCTTTCATTTTACTAGCTTTTAATATGAGTCTTGTAACTGATAGGCTAGCGAGGAATAAGCTTAATGAATGATGTAATTATTGATTTAGAAAGACTTAAGGATTTTCACTCAGGCCTTGGGCAATTCTCGCATCATTTATATAAGAATATTTCTTCTATGACTAAAGCGAGCTATCTGATTGATCGCTCTAGCGCTGATTTGTTTTCAAAGGATGACACTCTTTTTTATACAAATCCTTTACAAAAACTGGGGTTGTTTCTGCCTAAAGCTAAGGTGTGGCATTCGACTCATCAGGATTCATCATATTTTCCTTATAGTAAGAAGCAGAAGACGATCTTAACTGTTCATGATTTAAATTATATTCATCAAAGAGCTCACCGAAAAAATAAGGTAGAGTCTTACATGAAGTATATTGAAAAAAAATTGAAGTATACGGACGTTCTGACTTTTATTTCTGAAAGTACTAAGAAAGATTTTGAAAAGTATTTTGATATATCGAATATTGAAAATCATATAATTTACAATGGGCTTACACTTGATTTAAGTTCTGAGCCGAAGAAGCCTGATTTCAATTTTGAAGGTGAATTTTTATTCACCATTTCTAAGCTTCTCCCAAAGAAGAATATTCACGCTATCTATCCACTAATCGAAGCTTATCCAGATTTAAAGCTTATTATCGCAGGTGATAATTCAACTGGGTACGCTAGTGAACTAGTTGAAAGAGCAAAAGAGCTAGGTATCTCTGATCGTGTATTTCTAATCGGAAAGGTTTCAGAAGGTGAAAAATCTTGGTTATATGAGAATTGCAAGGCCTTTTTTATGACAAGCCTTCTTGAGGGATTTGGCCTTCCTGTTCTTGAAGCTCAGTATTTTAATAAACCAGTTTTTATAAGTAATAAGACCTCTCTTCCAGAAATTGGTGGTGATGCAGCTATTGCTTTTGAATCATTCGATGCTGATTCGATGCAGAATTTATACAAGTCTACAATGGAGACGTTTGACGCTAGTACTTGGGAAGCCAAGTGTAGAGAGAACTTGAATAGATTTTCTTGGGAATTAAGCGCACAAAAGTATATCGAATTATATAAGTAAGAAAAAATATTCAGTTTAATGCATAATTTTTATTCCTTGGAGTGCATATACAAACTTCATATTTACGTTTTATGCACACAAGTGAATATTTTGTGGATAATGCTTAGATATATGCACTTAAGTACATATTAGATTGAAGGCCGTGATTTATATTCACTAGAGTGAATACTTGAGTGCTTCGATATGCATTGTAAGGAATAGTCGCACAAAATTTGATTCATGTTATAATTATAAGAAATCAATATCTGTTTTACGGATGAAACAGGGAGAAACTTAATGAGTTATGACAACTTAGACCTCGAGTTTTTTGAGTATGCCAAGACGGCCATCAAACAAAACGATTACTATGACATTGACCTAAAGGCCTTAAGAAAATCACTCGGTTTGAAACAAACTGATCTTATTGGTATTGATCAGCCAGATGTTTCAAAAATTGAAAGTCGTCTTGATTTAAAATTATCGACTTTAAATAAGTATGCCAAGGCGTGTGGGCTTGAGATGGAGATCGTATTTAAGGCTAAAAACTCTGGAAAATTGGTGCAATAAACGATATCTTGAATCCTCATAAATTATGGAGAAATCAGTGAATCAACTGCCTTGGAACAAGTCGTTAATTATCATTCCTACTTATAATGAAATCATGAATATCGAGCGCATGATCGATACTATCTTTGAAAAATACCCAGAGGTATCTCTACTTATTATTGAAGATGGCTCACCAGATGGAACGGCCGATATCGTGAAGAAGAAAATGGAAACAAATTCAAATCTTCACATCATTGAAAGAAAAGGAAAGCTTGGTCTAGGAACTGCATATATCACAGGGTTTAAGTGGGCCCTTGAAAGAGAGTACGATTTTGTTTTTGAAATGGACTGTGATTTTTCTCATGATCCAGACTCAGTAAAAGATCTTTTAGCTGCTGCTCAAGAAAATGATCTTGTCATCGGTTCACGCTATATTGATGGAATTAGAATTATCAATTGGCCGTTTAGAAGACTATTACTATCATACTGTGCTTCAATTTATACGAGATTCATGACAGGTATTCCTGTTCAAGATACGACTGGTGGATTTAAGTGTTTTACACGAAAAGCTCTATCATCTCTGAATCTAGATGGAATAATTTCTAATGGATATATCTTTCAACTAGAGCTTAATTATAAGGTTTGGGCAAAAGGTCTTTCAGTAAAAGAAGTTCCAATCATTTTCTATGAACGTCGTGATGGACAATCAAAGATGGGTGGCGGAATTATTTTTGAAGCTTTCTTTAACGTAATTAATTTAAGACTTAGAAAGATTTTTGGTATTTTATAAATAAATGAAACACTTCTATTATATAAAAAATGCTTTTAAATTTCTGATTCCAAAATGCTGGTATCAAAGCAAAGCACGTAAAATCTTAAGTGCTTATGAGCAAACGCCAGATCAATATATTGAAGATCGAGTCAGCTATTATAATAAGTTAAAAGAACCATTTAAGTTAGAGCTCGAAAATGAAAATACAAATAGAAGACATATTCCTCACGCATTAAAAATTAAAGATTTTAAAAAAGTAGATGGTACAACATACTACTTTGATATTCTTGAGATCATTAGAAACTTCTCTGGCAATTATATGTTTCGTTATGAAGCAGGTGATGTCATTGAAGCACCAACAATTCCAACTATCGTAAAGAGTAGGCCTGTTGTCGACAATGAGAACTCTGTTGTTTTAAAACTTAATAAAGTGAGGCACTTTAATTTCATACAAGACAAAATCTCATTTGAAGAGAAGCTTGATAAAGTTGTATGGCGTGGAACTAATACAATGCCACATCGAGATATTGTCATTAAGCAGTTCTACGATCATCCACTATGCGATATCGGACAAACAGCACCTAAAAAAGATGTTGCTTGGCTTAAAGATTTTCTAAGTATTGAAGATCAACTTCATTATAAATTCATACTATGTATGGAAGGTAATGATGTTGCTACAAATTTAAAGTGGGCCATGTCTTCTAACTCTCTTTGCATTATGTCGAAACCTAAATATGAAACTTGGTTCATGGAAGGTAGATTAGTGGCCGGCAAGCACTATGTAGAAGTGAAAGATGACTACTCTGATCTACCAGAGAAAATCGAATATTATTTAGCACATCCAGAAGAAGCAAAGCTCATCACTAAAAATGCAAATGAGTGGGTAGAGCAGTTTAAGGATGAGGATAGAGAATTTCTAATCTCACTTTTAGTTGCAAAAAAATACTTTTCATTACAGTAAATTCAGTAAGATACTCCATTAATAGTAATTATTTTATAGTTGTCCTGTCATAATTACAGCTACTTACAGTATCAGTTATTCCAATTTGAAATAAATCATTCCACTTTCGAAAAAATCGAGAAATTTCACTTATGAAATTTTATTTATGTCCCATCAAATACTTAACAATAAGTTTTATTAATAGTTTTTACAGTGTTCATAAATTCTATTGGATTCTGTTGTATGAAGAACTACTAAACAACATTGGGATTAATAGAGAGAGGAGAGCAGAATGGACAAGGTTTTTTTAGAAAGACCTTCGGTTAACGAAGTTTTGCGGGACAAGATCAGAAAATACAAAAAAGAGCACTCCCGCTTAAGTAGCAATCAAATTGCTAGAAGGCTTGGACTTCCACCTTCAACATTTCATCGACTAGAAATGGGTGATGTTAAAAACCCTGGACTCGATATTTGTGTCACAGTCCTCAACGGCCTGTGCTCAAAGAAAGAGACAGCTGAGTTTGTACGTGAGTACTTCCCGGAAGTGCATGAAAGTTTGTATGGGCATTTTCAGGAGTCACAAACACTTGAAGCTTTTGATGAGTCTGAAGAAAGATATTTTCATGATGATTCAACGTATAGAATGATGATTCTTGCGACAACAAAGGCAGGCTTATCTGAGAATTATGTTTTGCAAGAATATGGACGTAAAGGGCATGCAAAGTTTATGAAGCTTGCTGCAAAAGGGATTCTTACAAATAAAAATGGCAATTTTTATGCTTCAAAAGATAGCGGATTATTATCAGATTATACGTTGAATAAATTATTAACTTTTGTTCATACAGATATGTGTAATGAAATAAATGAACTCGGTTCCCCTGTTAGTACCCTTAGAAATACTTGGTATGCTTCTGTTGACTTAAAGAAGGTTAGTTCAGAATTTACGCAGTTAACGGATGAGTATATTTATCAGATTCGAAGAATAATGAACAAAGAAGAGTATAAAGGTAATGACGTCGTTTTAATAAATAATTTAATAAGACATGTTAAATAGGAAAATAATATGAAAAAGATAGTTTTAAGTTTTATTGCTGTGTTTCAATTTATCAATGTTAATGCATTGAATTTAAGCTTAGTAGGCGAAACAGGTGGAAATTCAAATACTTTACCAATTGAAAGAATAAAAGAAATATATGACTTTGATAAAGATAAATGGAATATTGGAGATT
Organism: Halobacteriovorax sp. RT-1-1; assembly: GCF_047085455.1. Classification (NCBI taxonomy): domain Bacteria; kingdom Pseudomonadati; phylum Bdellovibrionota; class Bacteriovoracia; order Bacteriovoracales; family Halobacteriovoraceae; genus Halobacteriovorax; species Halobacteriovorax sp. RT-1-1. Next base: position 206,516 of record NZ_JBKIXZ010000001.1, on the reverse strand, counting down.
ATAGTTATGATTCATATTTAAATAGATGGATATTGAAGACAAAGACAAGAGTACTTAGTGTAGACAGTATTGAAATGGTTGATATGTACACAGATAAGCAAACAGAAGTACTAAACGTTTCAAATGATTTTAAAAATAAGTATAAAAACAAAGTTCCAGCAAAGCTTTTAGAAAAAAGATTGAAAATGAAAGTTAAGTTTAAGGATTATAAAATTGATGATTTTAAATATTAAAAGTAGGAGAGGTTTTACCTCTCCTTTTTTATTTACAGAATTCTAAGTTATATTTTTTAAAAGTTTTAGGATTGTATAGATATTTGATTTTTTCTTGTCTCGTAGTGTTGTCATTAAAGCCTCTTAGAGTAGGACCATTAATTTCAGTTTTTGTAAAATCTAATTTAACATCTTCAATATCACCATCGTAGAGGTAGTAATCATAATCTTTAAAATCAGCATCATTTAAAATAAAAATATCTGAGCGTACGATATAGGCACTATGACTAATAGAAGATAAAGTTGTCTTCTCATTTATTTCAAAAATATTATTATCAAAATTGATGTTATAGTTAGAATCAATACTTGTACTTTGAGGTGCTTTTGTAAAACATTTCGTTTTAGTTACGAATCTATTTGGTTTAATAAAGTTAATATCAAGTAATGAGTCTTCAAGTTCCATTAGTGGATATTCCATAGCAAACATTCCAATAGCGAAAGCGTCTGAAGAATCAAGATTTATAGTTATATTATCAATCTTAGATATTATATCAATTTCAACCTTATCCCCCTCAAGACTAATCCCTTCATACAACGCAATCTCTTCATGCTTCTTAGTTAAAAAACCAATGACATTTCCATCTTGAGAAATTAGTGAACCGTCTTTTACCCCATCACAGTTTTTGATATTTAAGAGTTGTGATTCATTATCAAATGAATTGGCATAGGCGAGTGAAGCGTAAGTGATTTCACAGCTTTGTTTTGTGAGAGCTCCATACTTATCAAAAGCTAGAACTTCTACAAAGTTGTTATCTGAGTTTGGAATAGATATAGATGCCGAGTTTTTAATTTCTTTGGCCGTCGTAAGTTTAAGAACCTTGTCATTGAATTCGTTTGAAAGCTCTTCTTCTACTGATTCAACTTTTACGATTTCGCCATCAGTTGTTTGTATGTGAAAAGTCTCATTTGTGTCGGCACAGTTTTGAGAGATCAATACTTCTGTTTCTGACTTTATAATTCCTGGGCAAGTTACTGATTTATCGAGTGTTTTAACCGCTACAATGCCTTCTGGACAATCCTGTCCTTCACAGAAATTGTTAAGCTTTGCATTTAAAATGATCTTATCTGAATCATTAACAACTGGCCCAACTGGAGATTGAGTTGGAGTGTTGGACTTGATAATTTTTTGCGTATCTTTCGAACACGAGGCTATAGAGAAGGCAAAAATTAAGATAAGTGGTGCGATTAACTTGTTCATAAAACCAATTTATCTAATATTTGAGAATTAGTGTTTGTTAGTGAAATTTATTTATAGGGTGTAAAGAAGTAGAACACGTAGTAAGTGCCTGATTTTATGAGTATTTGTGTGTCGTTCGGGCCTATAGGTCCATTAGTGTCAAAAGTACCAACGTGCTGAATTTATGAGTGCGACTTATGGCCAGATATGTTATGAAAAGGCATGGAAAATCAGGCTTCTAGAGATATTGCTTATATGCAAATGGCGCTTAATCTTGCGAAATTGGGTGAAGGAACAACTTCTCCAAATCCAATGGTAGGTGCTGTCATTGTTAAAGACGGAATTGTACTTGGAAAGGGTTGGCATAAAAAAGCCGGGCTTCCACATGCAGAGCCTGAAGCAATTGCTGATGTAGCTGAAGAACAAAAGGGCGAACTTAAGGGTGCCACAATTTATGTAACTCTTGAGCCTTGTTGCCATACAAATAAAAGAACACCTCCATGTGCACACGAACTTTTAAAACACGGTTTTGCTCGTGTTGTTGTTGCTTGTCTTGATCCAAATCCTCAGGTTGCAGGAAATGGAATCAAGATATTGGAAGCTGCGGGGATTGAATGTGAAGTAGGCGTTCTTGAACAAGAGTCGATGGAGCTTAATCGCGTTTTCTTTAAATCGATGAAAAGTAATCTTCCTTTTGTTCACCTTAAACTTGCACAAACTCTTGATGGAAAGCTTTCAACAATGACCGGGGACTCGAAATGGATTACTGATGAGTCTGCACGAAAGATGGTTCATTCTTTTAGAAAAAGATACGACGGGGTTATGGTTGGTCGTAAAACTCTTAATAACGATGATCCAAGTTTAAATATTCGTTTTGGTTTAGATGATAGTGGAAAGATTCCTTATCGAATTGTGATGGGGTCAATTTCTAAAATGGATCCTCTTTCAAAAGTATTCAATGATCAATACACAAAGAAGACTATCATTGTAACAACTGGAGCAGATTACCAATCAGCACCAGATGATGTTGTTAAATTCTTTACTGAAAAACAGATTCGAATTGTTTTTGCGAAATGTGAAAGAAATGAAATTGTTATTGAAGATGCACTGGCACAACTAAAAGCAATTGGTGTTCATTCGATTCTTGTTGAAGGTGGTGGGATGCTCGCTTCGACTATTTTGAAGAAGCAACTTGCAGATAAGATGACAATTTTTGTAGCGCCTAAAATTTTAGGAAATGGCATAGGTTATTACGATGAACAACTTGATTCGATGGCCGATGCTTTAAATTTTAAAAACGTTGAAGTTAAAAATATAGGATCTCAAGCAATGTTTGAGATTGATACGAGGTCATAGTGTTTACTGGACTAGTTAAAGAAATTGGAAAAGTTGTAAGTGTACGCTCAAATGCTGAGGGGAAACTTATAGAAGTTAGCTGTAAAGAGCTTCTTCCAGAAATTGAAATTGATGATTCAGTTGCAATTAATGGCGCCTGCCAAACTGCTGTTAAAATTACTGATTCTACATTTGTTGTGCAAACAGTACATACTAGTTTGGAGAAAACGACACTTGGAAATTTAAGATCTGGAGATGAAGTTAATCTCGAGCTTGCGCTACGTGCAAGTGATCGACTAGGTGGACACATTGTTCAAGGTCACGTTAATGACGTTGGTCAAATTGTTCAAATTCAAAGCCGCGGTAACAACTATCTGGTGACAATTAAAGTTAACTCAAAGCAAATGAAATATATTGTGAAAGAAGGTTCAATAACAATTGATGGAATTTCACTGACTGTAGCGGATGTATTTAAGGCCGACTCGTCATTTCAACTATCAATCATTCCACATACTTGGCAGAACACAGTTCTAAGAAACCGCAGTGTTCAGAGTTTGGTGAATATTGAAGTGGATATCCTGGGAAAATATATAGAAAACTTGCTTTTTAACGGTGCTAGACGTAGTAATGGAGCAAGCACACAAAATTTGGAGTCATTCCTAAATGATTAAATTTGATAAAATTGAAGAGGCCATTGAAGATATTCGTCTTGGGAAGATGGTAATTGTAATTGATGATGAAGACCGTGAAAATGAAGGAGACTTTGTTATGGCGGCTGACCGAATTACTCCTGAGGCAATTAACTTTATGGCGACAGTTGGTCGCGGATTAATTTGTGCTCCTATTACAAAAGAGCGTGCAGATGAATTAGATCTTCCACTAATGGTGAAAGAAAACGACTCTGTTCATCACACAGCATTCACTGTTTCAATTGATGCTGCAAATGGTGGTACTGGTATTTCATGCCAAGATCGTGCATTAACGATTTCACTACTTGCTAATAAAAATTCGACGGCCGATAGTTTTATGAGACCAGGTCACATCTTTCCACTTATTGCAAAAACTGGTGGTGTTTTAGAAAGAGATGGTCACACTGAAGCTGCTGTAGATATGGCCAGAATTGCTGGTTGTTACCCTGCTGGTGTGATTTGTGAAATCATGAGCGCTGATGGGACAATGGCAAAAGCTCCTGAGCTTTCTAAGATTGCTGAGGAACATGGTTTAAAATTTGTAACAATTAAAGACTTAATTAAATATAGAAAAGAAGCACTTGGTGAAAGTGCTGATAATTTGGGAGAAACACATGCCTAGAAATCTAGAAGGTAACTTAAATGCATCTGGAAAGAAATTTGCTGTAGTAGCAGGACGTTTTAACGAACTAATTACAAGCAAACTATTAGGTGGTGCAATTGATTGCATTAAAAGACATGATGGAAATATTGATGAAATGGATATTGCTTGGGTACCAGGTGCCTTTGAAATTCCTTTAATTGCTCAAAAACTTGCTGCTTCGAAAAAATATGATGCTGTAATCACACTTGGTGCAGTTATTCGTGGATCAACTCCACACTTTGATTTTGTTTCTAATGAAGTTGCTAAAGGTATTTCAAAAGTATCACTTGAAACAGGTGTTCCAGTAACATTTGGTGTTTTAACTGTTGATACAATTGAGCAAGCAATTGAAAGAGCAGGAACTAAAGCTGGAAATAAAGGTTGGGAAGCTGCAATGTCTGCAATTGAGATGGCGACACTTCTTAAATCAATCGACTAATCAAATTTGAAAATATAGTAAAAGAAAAGGCCACTCGACAGTGGCCTTTTTTATTGGAAAAAAACGAAAAAGATACAAACTCTATCGGTGTGTGGTGATGAGCTTATGGGCCTAAGTTATAGACTATCATCACCAATGTCAGGTTAATAAATATAAATAAAAATCTAATTAAAAGATCGAGTGATAAAGAAAAATTGAAGCTGCACTTGCTGCATTTAAGTGTGCAACGTAATTTGTTATCGGAATAAATAGCTTCTTATCACAAGCGTCAATTACTTCACGATCCATACCATTGCCCTCATTTCCAATAATTAAAGCAACTTTTTGTGGATACTTGTATTCAGTAATCGATAAGGCACCTTCTTCATTGGCCGTAGCACAAACTGCATAGCCAAGTTTTTGAAGTAAAGAAATGTCATCAATTAAGTTAAGTGACTTACATATATTAGCTTCAAATGCATTTCCCATTGAAACTCTGATACAACGTCTTAGATAAGGAGATGCACTTTTTGCATCATAGATAATGTTATCAAAACCAAAGGCCATTGCTGCCCTCGTCATCGTTCCTACATTTTCTGGAGAAGTTACTCCATTAAAGATAAGTATTCGATCACCAAGCTCATTAATTTTTTTAAGTCCATTTGTTTTAACTTTAGCAAGAATTCCATGATGAAGTTTAAAGCCTGTAATCTCCTCTAAATCATTCTTGTCTTTTATTAGAACGTGCTTGCAGTTGTTATCAATCAACTCTTTATTTGAATCATAAAATTCTTGAGTTGCTATAATCTTTTCAACTTCATGATTTGATCGTAGTGCTTTACACACAACTTTTTCTGTTTCAGCGATACAATAATCTTCTTTAATTAGATTCTTATCTTTTAAATTATAGAATTCTTCAAAACCATTTATCACTTCAGAATTTCCTTTAAAAATTTACCCGTATGAGAAGCTTTAATCTTTGCAATCTCTTCTGGTGTTCCTGTTCCAACAATTGTTCCACCTCGATGACCACCTTCAGGTCCTAGATCAATTATTTGATCAGCTACTTTTAGTACATCTAAGTTATGTTCAATGATAAGAACAGAATTATCACTTTCTACAAGTTCATTGATTGCTTTCATTAATACTTTAATATCTTCAAAGTGAAGACCAGTAGTAGGCTCATCAAGAACATAAAGCGTGTGGCCTTTCGTCGACTTTGCTAATTCTCTAGCTAATTTAAGCCTTTGTGCTTCTCCACCTGAAAGTGTGGTTGCTGGTTGACCTAATGTCATATAACCAAGACCTACATCATTCATCGTCTTTAGAATTTTTCCAAGCCTACGATGATTTTTGAAGAATTCATACCCTTCTTCAATCGTCATTTCTAGAATATCAGCGATAGACTTACCTTTATAAAGAACTGAAAGAGTTTCATTATTATAGCGACGTCCATTACATTCATTACAAGTTACATAGACATCAGGAAGAAAGTGCATTTCAATTTTCTGTGTTCCATTTCCTTCACATTCTTCACAACGGCCACCTTTAACATTAAAACTAAAACGTCCTTGCTTATAACCGCGGATTTGCGACTCGTTTGTTGCTGCAAATAGCTTTCTTACATCATCAAAGAGACCTGAATATGTAGCCGGATTTGAGTGGGGAGTACGCCCAATAGGTGATTGATCTAATTCAATTACAGATTTAATTTTATCGAGTCCTGTAATTGATTTGTAGTTTGCTTTCTCATAAATTGAGCGATTGATTCGAGTTAGTTTACTCTTAACTGCTGGAATTAAAACTTCGTGCACAAGAGTTGATTTACCTGAACCAGAAACTCCACTAATACAAACAAGTCCTCCTAGAGGGAAGTCGACATCAACCTTTTTGAGGTTATTGTGTTCAGCTCCGCGAAGTTTAATAAACTCGTTAAGTTTGCGACGCTCTTTTGGAACTTCAATTTTTACTTTATGATTTAAATAGTCTGCAGTCAGAGATTTCTTCTTTAAGAAGTCTTTAGTTGTTGCATGTGCAACAATTTCTCCACCGTGAACACCTGCACCTGGTCCCATATCAATAATATAATCACTAGCTTTCATTGTATCTTCATCATGTTCAACGACAAGAACAGTATTACCAAGATCACGTAACTCTTTAAGTGTATGAATAAGCCTTACGTTGTCTCTTTGGTGAAGACCAATGCTTGGCTCATCTAGAACATAGAGGACGCCAGAAAGAGCTGAACCAATTTGAGTAGCTAGGCGAATACGTTGTGATTCTCCACCACTTAGTGTTCCTGCCGAGCGATTAAGTGTTAAATAGTCCAGGCCAACATCATTAAGAAATTTTAAGCGTGATGTGATTTCAACGAGAAGCTTAGCACCAATCTTTTCTTTAATGCCTTCTAGTTTTAAATTATCGAAATATTGATAAGTTTCACTTAAAGGTACTTCACATAATTCAATAATATTCTTTTCCCCAACTTTAGTACTTAGAGCAATAGTGTTAAGGCGGCGACCTTTACACTCTGAACATTTTTGAACACGCATGCTTTTTTCAAGCTCTGAGCGTACTCGCTCAGAAGTAGACTCTTGATACTTCTTATCTAGCCAGTTGATAAGACCAGGGAATGGTTTGGAAAATTCAAAAACTGAATTTTCTGACTTAAATTTATATGTATAAACCTTATCAGTACCTTCAGTAAGAATTTTAAAAATCTTCTTTGGCATTTTTGACAGAGGAAGTTTTAAATCAAAACCTTCTTCTTTAAGCATGCACTCTACCATTTTATGAAGAAAATTATTCTTCTTCGTAAGAAGAGGGATCGCCCCCTTTAAAACCGGGAGTGAGTCATCAAAGATAATTTCACTTAGAACAAATTCTTTTGATTCACCTAGGCCATTACATTTTCCACAAGCTCCAACAGGTGAGTTGAAAGAGAATAGCCTTGGCTCTAGATCAGGAAATACTTCTCCGGTTACATGAGACATATTGATTTCAGAGTATGTGTGGTATTCATCATCAATCATGACGTGAATAATTCCATTTCCTAGCTTTAGTCCTAACTCAACTGAATCAGTTAAGCGTTTTTCTATATCTGCTTTAACTAAGATTCGATCAATAACGACAAGAATTTCATCAGATGCTTTTAATGATTTGATTTCACTACTATCAAGTAACATGATTTCATCATTTACAATAAATCGTGAAAATCCCATTGAAAGATACTTGGCCATTTGCTGCTCAAGTGCTTTTTTGGTTTCATCTGTTATTTCAACTGTAATATGTAATTTTGTCTTTTCAGGTAAATCCATTAGGTCTCTAGTAATCTGACCCGGCGTATAGCTAATAACTTTTTCACCATTGTTTGGATCGTAAAGATCACCTACTCTCGCAAAGAGTACTCTCATATAATCGTAAACTTCAGTAATTGTTCCAACAGTTGATCTTGGGTTTTTACTTGTGGTCTTTTGGTCAATGGCAATGGCCGGAGAGAGACCAGTTATTGATTCAACATCCGGAGCTTGTTGTTGACCTAAAAATTGTCTGGCATACGAAGAGAGTGATTCAATATAGCGTCTTTGTCCCTCAGCATAGATTGTATCAAAGGCCAGTGAACTCTTTCCTGAACCAGAAGGACCTGTAATGACAGTTAATTGATTTTTAGGAATATTGATAGTGACGTCTTTCAAATTGTGAACACGTGCTTTTACTACTTTAATTTCATTATTCATTTTTTAATAACCTTTAATGCTAACTTTAAAACATAATAGCAGCCCATATAATTGGCGCTATCCTTTCCAAAGAGATCAAATGCCGTACCGTGATCAACACTTAGGCGAAGGTAGGGCATTCCCAGAGTGATATTTGCTCCCTTAGATTTAAAGATCGTTTTAAATGGCGCTAATCCCTGGTCATGGTACATGTAGACGTAAAGCTTATCGCTTGCAAAACTATCATTTAGAAAGAGTCCATCAGCAGGAAGTGGGCCAATAATTCTCTCTCTCAGATCAAGATCTTTAATAGCTTTAACAATTTCTTTTTCTTCTGTTCCTAGTATCCCACCTTCACCAGCATGGGGATTAATACCAGAAATAATGACATCGTTTAAATGTCCGAAATATTTTTTGTAATTATCAACACAGATTTTAATTTTACTGTGAATAAGCTCATGATTTATTTTTGTTGCGACTTCTCTAAGCGGTATATGATCGGTAATTAATAAAACATTTGCATCATATGACTTAAAGAACATCACGAGATTTTCGTTTTGATATCTTTTACGAAAGTATTCTGTGTGTCCTGAAACAGATTTGCCATCAAAGAAAAGTTCATTCTTAGTTGTAGGCATTGTTACGAGAATGTCATTTGGTCCACATCGGTCACAAGCCTGTTCTAGTGCGTTGTGAGAATAGGGTTTTTGAACAAGTGTATATTTTAATTCGGATGGTAGATCGTTTTTGAATTCATCACCAACAAAGAGGTGAAATTCTTCCTGCTGACTTGATGAAAGAAGGCTCCAAGCTTTTAAAAAAACTTCAAGTCCTATTCCTCTTTCATGGCCAGCAGTAACATAGATCATTTTCTTTTATAATGTTTTTACGTAGTGATTAGCTTTTTCACGCTCAAACCACATTTGTGTAACTTCTTTCGCTTTTGATTCATATAGAAGCGCTCTAATTCTATTCTTTGCATTTTGAAATAGAGAAGATTCAACAACGTCACGTGTTTTTACATAGAAAATATGTGTTTCACCCATCATATTGATTGGTTGAGTGAATTGCCCTTCTTGTGTCTTATTAAGAAGCTTTTGTAAGTCTGCAGTTAAACCATCTGCTGTGATATCTCCAAGTGTTGAAGTCTCAATAGATCCATACTTGCTAGGTAGTGGCCCACCTTTTTGGAAAGATTCCATTGTCTTCTTAAAACTTGCATAGTCTTTCTTTGTTACGATTGATTCATCAATAGAGAAGTCAACTAATGTGTATCGGTATGAAACAGTTTTATTGTTTACATTTTCTTTAAAGAATTCATTTTTAATTTCTTGTTCACTTACAGAAATTAATGGAATGATAACAACTGAATTAAAGTGATTGAATTCAATCGCTTCTTTGTTGAGTTCAAAGAACTCTTCAAAATTCGTATTAGACTTTTTTAGAAATGCGATTAGATCGTTACGACTAAGTCCTAGTCTTTGCTCTTTTCTTTTAATTTCTTTCTCTACTGTTGCATCTGAAATTACATAACCTTGTTCTGCGAGAGTAGAGCGAATAATAAATTTTCTAATGATAAGATCAGCAACTTCCTTGTCTGTATACTTCATTTCTTTCTTATAAATGAAAGGAGAAATATTCTGACGAATTGGAAGCGATTTCTTAACACGTTCGATCATCGACTTTGTTATGACATGTTCATCAACAACGGCCGTAATTTTATCTAATAATTTTGTATTTTTTGCTTGTAGATTTAATGTTGAAAAAAGTAGGGCCAAAAAAAGAAAAAGCCTCATGAACACCTCTTATTACTGTTCTTATATGTGCGATATATAGAACAATAATTTATCGTGCCCATGAGGCTTGTGCAAATTATTTAATCTTATTTACTTTAGATTTTTGTCTAAAATTTTAATATTGGCTTTTTTACGTAAGCCTGCGAAATAATCTTCGATGATTTTATCGCGCTTCCTGTCATAAACAAACTTTTTGTAAACGCCAAGATTGATATCTTCATACTTTTTCACACCAAGTACCTTGATTACATGATAACCAAGTTGTGTGCGTACTGGACGAGTGATAAATCCGTCTTTCTTACCCTTGATGGCCGCAAAATACTCAGGTGCCATAAAGAAAGCTGGTTGATATCCTACATCTCCACCAGTGTGAGCATTTGGTGATTGTGAGAATTTGTTTGCAAGTTCAGCAAATTTAGATGGCTCTTGCGTAACTTGTTCATGAATTTCGAAAATCTTCTTTTGAGCAGCATTGATCTCATTTTCTGAAGGAGCAACTCTAACTCTTAGTAAGATATGAGCTGTACGGTACTCTGGGAAGTCACTATAGAATCTCTTTACATCTGCATCAGTTACCTTAATTTTCTGGAATTCTCCTTCCAGATCTTTTGAAACTTGTGCATTGAATATAACTTCTTCAAGTTTTTTTACAACAATTGGATCTTGATCTAACTTTGCTTTCTTCGCTTTTTCCACACCTAATTTTTTATTAATAAGGTCTGTAAGCACTTTTTTCATTGTTACAGGATCATCAGAAACAACATACTTATTTAATAAGTAAGCTTGATCTAACTCTTCTTTTGTAATTTTCTGACCATTAACTTCTGCTACAACTTTTTTTGGTGCAGCTTCTAGTCCTAGTGCAAGTAGTAAAACTAAAATGATTTTACCGTACATATAGATATCCTTTTCAAATTATCGAAATCAAATTCTTAAACTATATCTAATTGTACCAAAAATTCTTAAAAACTTATAAATTTCACTAAGATGGAACTATTTTTTCCGCAATTTCCTGACAGAACTCGACTAATCCACTCGGAGATATTGTCGTTTTATTCGTAAAAATTAGCTTGAAGTCCGGTGTGAAACGATATTTTCGAGGCATTGCTAAGAAGTTATTTAAAATATTATTTCGAAGCTGTTCATTGGCTTCAACCATATTCTGATCAAATTGAAATACGATAGTATTGTCTATTAATTGCGCTGACTTTACACCACAAGGCATAAGGTGAGAGCGTGCCTCAAGAATAGCAATAAGCTGATTAAATTCCTCAGGGCCTGGCCCATAGATATCAAAGATTGTTTCTTTCAATGCAGTAATTTCATCGATCGATTTTGAGTTAGATAGCTGCTTGTAATATTTTAAGCGCTCACTCGATTCACTAATAAAGTGAGCAGGAATGAATGCTGCAAACGGAGTATTGATTTCGATATCCTTCGTGATAACTTTCTTTTCACCGCGAAGTTCTTGAATTGCTTCTGTAAGAAGTTCCATATAAAGCTCAAGACCAATGGCCTCGATATGTCCTGATTGGTGAGCACCGAGAATATCTCCTGCACCACGAATTTCAAGGTCACAATTTGCAATTTGAAAGCCACTTCCCATGTCAGCATAAGTTTGTAGTGCCTTTAGTCTTTTGGCCGCTACTTCAGTTATATTGCGATTATTTGGAACGACAAAGTAACAGTAAGCCTTCTTGTCTGATCGACCAATTCGTCCACGAAGTTGATGAAGCTGCGCTAGTCCATAGCGATCTGCACGATCAACAATCATTGTGTTTGCATTTGGTATATCAATTCCAGATTCGATAATTGTCGTTGAAATAAGGATTTGGTAAGCACCACTATAGAAAGCAGAGATTCGAGACTCGAGTTCTTTTTCGGCCATCTGTCCGTGAGCAAAAACAATCTTTGCATCAGGAACTAGCTCCCTAATATATGCAGTGTAATTTTCTATATCTTGAACGCGATTGTGTACGATAAAGACCTGGCCACCACGCTTTAATTCACGATTAATGGCCGATTGAATCGTATGATCGTCTTCTTTAATAACATAAGTTTTAATAGACTGCCTTCTTGGAGGAGCCGTCTTAATTAGTGCAAGATCCTTAAGTCCTAAGAAAGATAATTGTAACGTTCTAGGAATTGGAGTTGCTGTTAACGTTAAGAAATCAACTGATGACTTAAGCAGTTTAAGTTGGTTTTTATGGCCAACACCAAAGCGTTGTTCTTCATCGACAATAACAAGACCTAAATCTTTATAACGAATAGTTTTACCAAGAAGTTTATGAGTACCAACGATAATATCAATTTCGCCTTTTTCTAATTTTTCCTTTGTTTCTTTCTCATCCTTTCCAGTTTTAAAACGTGAAAGATAATCAATTCGAACTGGAAACTTTTCAAAGCGTTTAACAAAAGAATTATAATGTTGAAGGGCAAGAACCGTTGTTGGAACTAATACTGCTACTTGTTTTCCATCAAGTACTGCTTTAAAAGCCGCTCGCATGGCCACTTCTGTTTTACCAAAACCAACGTCTCCACACACAAGAAAATCCATCGCTGTACTTGCTTGCATTTTATCAATTACTGAATCAATGGCATTTTTCTGGTCTGGAGTTTCATTGAATGGGAATGAAAGCTCAAACTCTTTATAGTCATGATCAGGAGGAGAAAATTGAAAAGCCTTAGCAGAAGCTCTTTCTGCTTGAAGCTTTAAAAGATCAAAAGCTAACTTTTTAATCGATTCACGTGCTCTAGAAGTTAGTGCAGAGAACTTATTAGTTCTTAAGCTATCGACATTAACATTAAGTTCGCCGCCAGCATGCTTTTGAATTAGATTCATCTTATAAATTGGTACGAATACTTTATCATTACCTTTATAAAGAAGAACCAAATAGTCTGTTTTAGAACCACCAATGTCCATTGCTTCTAAACCTAGATATTTTCCAATACCGTGCTTAGAGTGGATGACATAGTCACCTTCTTTTAGTGAAGCAAGTTGTTCTGCAAAGAGATCGTAGTCGTGAATTTTTGAAACCTTGGCCTTATCTCTTCTAATTGAAAATAGATCACTATCTGAAATAGTAAGTAATTTATCACTAGGATAGAAGAAGCCTTCACTTAATTTAAATGGTACAAACTCAATTCGTTTTTTAATTTCACCATCAACTTCAAATGTTTCAATTAAGTGTTCAATTTCTTTGCGTGAATTTTCATTTTGAATTGTGAAAATTATTTTTCCAGAATATTTAAATTCACTTTTAATATGCTTAAAAAGACCTGTTAAAAATTCCTTTTTAACTAAGTAATTAATATCGTGGAAAGAGATATAAGATTTAAAAGGTCTAAATCCTAGATCGACAATATTACTGTCATTATCAAGGTTAACAGTAATATTTAAATGGTTGAGATTTAGACAAGCAATATCTCTCAGTCGCTCAATTGTTGATAAGTCATAAAAATATTTTGGTTCAGGAAGTAGCTCTTCACAGGCTTCAAAATCTTTCGCTAGCTCATCACAATAATTAGAATAAAAGTCTTCTACATTATCGCGATCAAAAATTGAAACTAGCCAATTATCATCTATATAATCGAGTAGTGTGCGTGTTTCTTCTGTATTAAAAAAGAGTGGTGTATAAATCGGATGATTTTCAAAAAGCATTCCACTTGAAAGCTTACTGAAGATATCATTTCTTTTTTCTAATAACTCTCTTTGATTTGCTCTAGGTCGCGGAATATTATTTCTTAGATTATTTGAATACTGAGATTCACAAAAAATAGTTGGCCCAGGTGCTATAATAATTGAATCAAGTTTTTTATCTTTAATAGTCTTTAATGTTTCTTTATCAATTTCATAAATTTCTTCAATCATTTCATCGAAGTAATGAATTCGAATTGGATGATGACCAACTGGATAAATATCAAAGATTTCACCTTTCTTAGAAAATGTCCCTTGTTCCTCAACAGTGAAAGAAGAACTGTAGCCAAGTTGAACTAATTTTCCTGCTAACTCGTCAGGAGAAATTATATCAGATTCATTAATTTCAATTTTTGTATCGCTAAAGAAATTAGCTGGTGGAACTTTTAGTCCAAGAGATTCTATTGAAGTGATAACTATTATTTCTCTATATTCTGAACGGATAATTTTTTCTAATGCTGAGTGTCGGGCAAGTTGTGCACTTTCTGACGCAAACATTCCTGAATATGGTGACGCGTCTAGTCCTGGATAGAAAACAAGTTTTGTTTTAGAAAAGCTTGTTTTGACTAGCTCATAGAATTGTTCTGCATCATCATAATCTTCAAAAATAAATAAATTCGATGGATTAATTTTACCATTTTTTTCTTGTAACAAGAACTTAGCAAATGCCCAGTGCTCCCTGTTAATACCGTCAATGGTAAGGTCGTGTTGCCTAGTGTCTAACCAGCTTTCTAGTTTTGTGCGTAGTGGTGCAAATAAATCCATGTCGTTTTTTAACATAAAATATAGTGAGAACAAAGAATTTATGCATTGGCCCATGCGTTACTAAATAGAAGATATTACTCAAAAAAAGAGGGGCCAATTTATTTCCAAAGTGCTAGTAATCGTGTAATATTTGGGAACTTACTTTACTTATACATGGAGATAAATCGATGTCGCAAAACTTTGACGTCTATATGCCGGTGTTAATTTTAGCCGCTGTAGCAGTAGTCGCTTTCTTTGGAACATTACTTGTCGGTCGTCTTGTAAGGCCAAATAATCCAACAGAATTGAAACTTACGCCATATGAATGTGGTGAGGAACCAACTGGTACTGCGTGGTCTAACTTTAACGTACGTTTCTATGTTATCGCTCTAGTATTCTTAATCTTTGATGTTGAAGGAGCTTTAATGTTCCCTGTTGCAACAGTTTATAAAAACTTTGTCGACATCGGACAGGGTGGTGCAGTTCTTGGATCACTTCTTCTATTCATTGTTATTTTAAGTTTAGGTTTAGTTTATTGCTGGAAGAAAGGTGACCTTGATTGGGTAAAATCTTTCCAAGCAAATATTAATGGAAAGGATAAATAATGAATTCAACGATTGTATCGTATTTATCACAAGCACCAGGCTACTCAATGGCCGTGGATGCACTATCAAAACTTTTAGGAACTGATGCAACTGGAATCGTAACGTTTTTACTTTTCTTAGTTTTCTCATTAATCGTTGTTGGAGCTCTTGCTACAGTTGGTGGTCTTGGTACTTATGCTGAAAGAAAGATTTCTGCTGACCTTCAAATGAGACAGGGTCCTAACCGTGTTGGTCCTTTTGGTATTCTTCAGTTTTTAGCTGATGGTGTGAAGATGATTCTTAAAGAGGACGTTGTTCCACGTGATGCGGACAAGTTCTTATTTAACATTGCTCCTCTACTAGCGTTAGTAGGTGTTTTCATGTCACTTGCTGTTGTACCATTCTCAAGTGGATTTACTCTAACTCACCTTAGTGTTGGTGTTTTCTACTTACTAGGTGTTTCATCATTAGTAGGTGTAGGTATTTTCCTTGGTGGTTATGCATCTAACTCTAAATGGTCAATGCTTGGTGGTATGAGGGGTGCTTCACAAATCATCTCTTACGAAGTTCCAGTAACTCTTTCAATTCTAGCAATTGTAATCATGACTGGTTCATTATCATTTAAAACAATTACAGAAGCTCAGGGTGGATTACCACACCAATGGTTTGTTCTTCATAACCCATTTACATTTATTGGGTTCTTCGTACTTTTTATTGGTGCACTTGCTGAAACAAACAGAGCTCCTTTTGATCTTCCTGAAGCGGAATCAGAACTTGTATCTGGTTACCACACTGAATTTACAGGTATGAAGTTTGCATTCTTTGCACTTGCAGAATACATCGAAGTTTTCGTTGTTTGTGGTGTTTGTGCTGCTTTATTCCTAGGTGGTTATCAAGTTCCTTTCGGTCTTGGTTCAGGTGAATTCGTAAATAAACTTATTCCTTCAGCTCACCCTATGATCGGTAAGCAAATTGGAAACTTTTTACAACTTGGATCTTTCGTAACTAAGACTCTTGCTCTTTATTACGTTGTAATTTGGATCAGATGGACACTACCAAGAATGAGAGTTGACTCTCTAATGGTACTTTGTTGGAAATATCTAACTCCAATTGCACTATTTAATATGATTGGTTGTGCTGTATGGCTTTACCTATTTAACGGTAAGTCTATGTGGGCAATTCTTGGAAAAGTTATCGCATCTGCATCTGCTGGTGCGGGCGGACACTAATATTTAAGGATATTTGAAATGTTTATTAACACAATGTTTTTAATTTCAGCAGCGGCTACAGTTATAGGAGCATTCCTTGTCGCCGTTTCAAAAAATTTAATGCATGCATGTATCTACCTACTACTTACTCTTTTTGGAGTAGCTGGTCTTTATGCAACTTTAGGAGCTGACTTCTTAGCTGCTACTCAATTAGTTGTATATGCAGGTGGTGTTGTAATTCTCATGCTATTTGCCATCATGTTAACTGGTGGGATCGAACAAGCTTACAATAAGCTAGGGATCAAGAAAGTAGCAGCAATGGGAACAACTAAGACATACACTATTGCAGCAATCATGATGCTTGTAATCAGTTTTGTATTAATGAAAATCCTAGCACCTGTACTTAAAATTCAAAAACATGTGCAACTGGAAGATATGCAATCAACAGTAGAAGAGATCGGAACTAAGCTAATTACAGATCACGTACTAGCTTTCGAAATTTCTTCAATCCTTCTTTTAGGTGCACTTGTTGGTGCTGCAGTAATTTCTAGACCAAGGAGATTAAAAAAATGATGACTTTATCTTCTTACTTACTAATTTCTTTCTTCTTATTCCTTGCAGGTATTGCAGTAATGGTAGCGAGAAAGAATATTATCGCGATCCTTCTTGGTGTTGAGCTAATTTTAAACGCAGCTGCTCTTAACTTTGCTGCGTACACAAGATACGCAAACCAGAATATTGACGGAAATATCATGTCACTATTCATTATTATTGTTGCTGCTGCTGAAGCGGCCGTTGGTTTAGCAATCGTGATTCGTTTCTTCCAAGTTAAAGATTCGATTCATATTGATGATGCAACTGAACTAAAAAGTTAATTAGAGATATAAGGGAAAAAAATGGATTATACGATTTCAAGTATTGCTCCAATTGTTCTACTACCGTTCTTTGCTTTCGTGATAAATGCGTTTATCGCTTCACGTTTTACTAGAACAGCTGTAGCAATCAGTTGTGCAGCAATCGCAGGTTCGACAATTTATGCGTGGAGAATTTTTAGCGACTTCGTTTTCGGAACGTACTCTGCTAATTATCACATTCACAAAGTATTCACTTGGTTTGACCTAACTGGTGGTGGGCAAGAGTTCGTAGTAAACATGGGTATCTATATTGATAACATGACTGCTGTACTTCTTATGATGGTTACGGCCGTTGCTACACTTATCCACGTTTTCTCAACTTGGTATATGAAAGATGACATGAACTACGGTAGAAACGGTCGTTTCTTCACTTATATGTCACTCTTTACTTCTGCAATGCTTGGTCTTGCACTTTCAGATAACTTATTTTCAGTATTTATCTTTTGGGAGCTTATGGGATTCTGTTCATACTCTCTAATTGGTCACTACTACGAGAAAGAAGTTGCTGGTGCTGCTAACGTTAAGGCCTTCATGACAACAAGAGTAGGGGATGTTTTCTTCCTTCTAGGTATTGTTGCTCTTTGGACTGTTGTTGGTTCAGTAAGTTTTGTAGACCTATATAAAGCAATCGATGCTGGTGGATTAGCTGGTCAGGCGGTACTTGGTATCCCTCTAGCAACATTTGCAGGTTTCTGTATCTTTATGGGAACAATTGGTAAGTCAGCGCAATTCCCTTTAAACGTTTGGCTACCAGATGCGATGAATGGTCCAACTCCATGTTCTGCACTTATCCACGCTGCGACAATGGTTGCTGCTGGTGTTTATCTTTCACTAAGAATTTACCCGCTTCTTGATGCTGGTGGACTATTAACTCTTGTTGCTTATATCGGTGGTATTACTGCTTTCGGTGCTGCAACAATTGCACTAGTTCAAACAGACTTTAAAGCGGTACTAGCTTTCTCAACAATCTCTCAACTAGGTTACATGGTACTTGGTATTGGTGTTGGGTCATATAATGCTGCATTCATGCACCTGATTACACACGCTGTTTTCAAGGCATGTTTATTCCTAGCTGCTGGTTCTGTAATTCACTCACTTCACGATCACCACACGCATGCTCACGTACAAGAGATGCCAAGAATGGGTGGTCTAAGACATAAAATGAAATTTACTTGGATTGCAATGTGGTGTTGTACTCTTGCAATTGCAGGTATTCCTTTCTTCTCAGGTTTCGTATCGAAAGATAGAATTCTAGGAGATGCTTTAATTGAGGCACTTCACTCACCAGTAATGATTGCTCCGGCAGTTCTTGGTTTCATGGGTGCACTTCTTACAGCTTTCTATATGTGTCGTATGATGTTCCTTGCTTTCCACGGTAAGCCAAGAGACAAAGAAGTTTACGATCACTGTCATGAAGAAAAGCTTACTTGGAACAGAAACGTACCTCTACTTATCCTTGCGGTATTTACTCTTGGTGTTTGGTTCTCTGGTTCATTAACAGGACAAGGTTTTGTTAAAGTTGCAGATAAAGCAAACGGAAAATATGAGTGGTTCCAAACTTTAATTCAAAAACCTAAGAAAGGTCAGTTTGAAAATTATAAGCGTGAGCAACTTGGACAAATTGATGTACGTGAAAAAGGTACATTTACAACTTCTAAGTACGACTCAACTTACGGACTTTCTGAAGAAGAAGCACACCACATCCACCAGGTTCACTATATTGGTGCTGGTATGTCGATTGTGATTGCTTTTTCTGGTGTATTCATCGCGATGATGATGTACCTATGGGGTAAATGGAATCCAGGATTCTGGGTTAATTCGTTTAACCGTTATTACAGAACTCTACAGAATAAATACTTTATGGATGATCTTTATATTGGTGGATTCATCAAGAAGGGATTACTTCCATTTAACAACCTATTAGCTAAGTTTGACATGGGATTCTATGACAGATACGCCGTTGATGGTTGGGCTTCAGTTACGAAGTTTATTATGAGAGTTTCTGCGTGGTTCGATAACTTATTTGTCGACACAATGATGGTAGATGGTACTGGTGCAAGTGTACGTTTATTTAACGTTATCTTAAGAACTTTCCAAAACGGGAAGATCCAGTTCTACATCGCAATGATTATTTTAGTACTATTTGGTTATATTTTAGCTTTATAAGAGAATTAAGGAGTTACAGTGAACGCACATTCTAATCTATTAAGTTGGATTCTGTGGATGCCTATGATCGGTGTTCTTGGGGTACTTTTATTACCTAAGACGAAAGAGACGGCAATTAGAGTATGGTCTTTGATTAATACTGTGATCACGCTGGTTTTATCAGGTTGTCTATACATGAAATTCGACAACACTGTGCCAGGTATGCAAGAAATGTTTACAATTAAACATTCTTGGATTTCACAGTTTAACATTTTTTATCACCTAGGAATTGATGGTATTTCATTACCAATGGTTCTTTTAACTTCGCTACTTTTTGCGATCTGTATCCTTTCTTCATGGACAGTTAAAAAGCAAGTTAAGGGATACTTTGCATTACTACTAATGCTTCAATCAACTGTTTACGGTGTATTCTTATCAATGGATTTCTTCCTGTTCTATGTTTACTGGGAAGTAATGCTAATCCCAATGTTCTTCCTTATCGGTATTTGGGGTGGTGAGAACAGAGAATATGCAGCTGTTAAATTCTTCTTATATACATTCTTTGGTTCAATCCTAATGCTTGTTGGTATGGTTGCACTATACTTCGTAACAGGACAAGGTGTTGATTCATTCAATATTCTAGCGCTTTCAGGCGGTAAATTTGTAAACGAAACTGTAAATATCTTTGGTATGGCACTTCCATTTGCAAAAGTATTCTTCGTAGCACTTTTCATCGGTTTTGCAATCAAGGTTCCAGTTTTCCCATTCCATACTTGGCTACCACACGCTCACGTACAGGCACCAACAGCGATCTCAGTTATCCTTGCCGGTGTACTACTTAAGATGGGTACTTATGGTTTCCTAAGAATTGCATTCCCAATCTTCCCATCAGCTTCTGTTTACTTTGCAGATGCTATCGCATGGCTAGGTTTAATTAACGTTATTTACGGTGCGTTCTGTGCAATGGCACAAACAGATGTTAAGAAACTTGTTGCATACTCTTCAGTTTCTCACATGGGATTCGTAATGCTAGGTCTTGCTGCTATGACAGTTCAAGGTATGAACGGTGCTGTTCTTCAGATGTTCAACCACGGTACTTCAACAGCTATGATGTTCCTTCTTATTGGTATTCTTTATGAAAGATCTCACCACAGATGGATCGTTAGACCAGACGGAACTAAAGGTTTTGGTGGTCTTTATACACAATTACCAAAATTCTCGATTGTTTTCATCATTGCGATGTTCGCATCAATGGGTCTTCCAGGACTTTCAGGTTTCATCTCTGAAGCTCTAATTTTCCTAGGGATCTACAATAGATTTACAACAATTACTGTTCTTGCAGTTATTGGTCTTCTTCTTGGTGCTGCTTACCTTCTATGGATGTTCAAGAGAATGTTCTTTGGTGAAGTTATTGAAGAAAACAAATCTTATACAGATATGAATGCTAGAGAAATCTTCTACATGGTTCCACTATGTATCGCAGTAATCCTATTTGGTATTTGGCCATCTCCATTACTAGATATGATGAAGGCTTCTGTAGGTAAACTAGTTTCATTATTAGCGACTTTTTAATAGTCAATAGGTGAAGTGATGGCTTTAAATTATTTAGCGAGTATCTCACATTATATTCCGGAGCTTTTAGTATGCTTCACGATGGGGGCCTTAATCCTCATCGAAGCTACTTACGGAAATGATGAAAAAGGTAGCTCAAAGAACATGTTTTACTGGGGTTCAATGCTTGGACTACTTTGTGCGCTTATTTATCAAGTCAAAGGACTTGGTGTTGAGCCGACACAAATTTTTACTAAGTCTTTAGTTATTGATCACTTCTCAGGTTTTGCAAAGATCGTAATGATCCTAAGTACAGCTGGTGTTATTTATCTTTCTAAGATTTCAAAAGATCTTTACGAAGGAACTAAAGCTGAATACACAATCCTTGCAATGGGAGTTTTAGTCGGTGGGATGCTTCTAGCTTCTGCAAACAATATGCTTCTATTCTACTTAGGTATTGAAACACTTTCACTACTTTCATATGCAATGGCCGCTCTTAAGAAGAACGATGAACGTTCAACTGAAGCAGGTCTTAAGTATGTTCTATATGGTGGTGTAACAGCTGGTATGATGTTATTTGGTATGAGTCACATCTTTGGTGTACTTGGAACGATTAACTTCTCTGAACTTATGCCAATGCTAACAACTCTTTCAACTGAGCAAACAGCAATTCTTATTCCTTCATTTCTACTTTTCTTTGTAGGGATTGGTTATAAGATTTCTTGTGTTCCTTTCCACATGTGGTCTCCAGATGTTTACGAAGGTTCACCTCTGCCAGTTACAGCATTCTTCTCACTAGTTCCTAAGTTTGCAGGTATCGTAGCATTTGCTCGTCTTACTCAAGTATTCTTTGGTGGTGATGTTGGTGTTCTTAAGGACTCTTGGTTAGTTCTTCTAAGTATTGTAGCTGCTCTTACAATGACAGTTGGTAACGTATCAGCAATCGGTCAGCGCTCAATTAAGAGAATGCTAGCTTTCTCTTCAATCTCACACGCTGGTGTAATGATGCTTGGTGCGATCGTACTTGGTAAATCAGGATGGACTGCAATTCTTTTCTATTCTGTAACTTACTTATTTATGACACTTGTAGCTTTCTATGTTGCTTCATTTATTCAAGATCACTACGGTAATGATCACATCGATCGTTTCTCTGGTCTTATTAAAAAGCATCCGGCTATGGCAATTGCTATGGCAATTACAATGTTCTCTTTAGCAGGTCTTCCTCCTTTATCTGGATTCGTTGCAAAGTTCAACATTCTAGCTGCAATTATTGATAAGAAATTCTACGTACTAGCGGTAATCACAGCTCTTAACTCTGTAATCTCTCTTTACTACTACATGAAAGTTGTTCGTGTAATGGTTCTTAAAGATGCTGAGTCTGATGAGCAAATTGGTGGCCTAGGATTCGTAAACCAACTAGTAATCGGAGCTTACACGCTTCCAGTTGTACTTCTTGGTATTTTCTGGCAAAAGCTTATCGCTCTTGCTAACGGAGCATTGCTCCTAATTAAGTAGTATGGAATTAGTACTACTAACATCTTTAATTTTCTTTTTAATTCTTGGGGTAGTCTTAGGCTACCCCTTGTTTTTCAAACCTAAAGTGGCCCAGGCTCCATTTAAGAAACTTAATCGCGAGTCTCATCTGGCCAAATCTAATTTAAAATCACTTAAAGCTACTTTTAAACTTCTTATTGTCTTTCAAGTTGTGGCCATGATTACAGTAGTGATTCTAGGTGCTCAAACCCTAGATTTTTACAAAGAAGCGTATTCAATATTGATTGGTCTTGCTACAATTTTAATACTACTAATTTTGTAATTATCTAAAATTAAAGAGGATAGTTCTTGGAACTAATTATTACTTTGCCACTATGGCTTATCGTTATTCAATTAATGGGTTCTCTTCTTAATTCAAAAGAGATACTACCGATCTTAAGTTTAAAGAGGTACTTAGCTTCAACTCACAATATTGAAAGAGTTGATGCTCTAAGTTTTAATTCTTTTATAGTTATTTTGTTTTTAGCTATTTTTGGACAAACACTTAGTGCATATTTCTTATTAACTAATGAAATACGCTACATCTTGCCTTTTTATGCTCTAATTATTGCAACTACAGTTTTTGTAGGTATTTTCAGATTTAGGCTATCACTTATTCGTTCAGAAATAATTGAAAAAACACAAATTGTACTTACTCAGGCAATTATCCTAAGCATATTATTATTAGTTTATTCCCTGATTCAATCAAATATCTTTCTCTTAAAACTCTGTTTCAGCTTACCGTTATTAATTCTTTTTTATACTACTGAAGTTGAAGTTATTAAGGCCGGCACTATTTATTCAGATAAGAAGTATATAAGCATACAGTGTTCTTACGTTAGACTCTTATATCAGTGTTTAGTTACTTTATTCTTTATCAATTTAACTTTTACTAATAGTGATTGGTCACATTTATTTAAAGCTAAATTTGATTCAGTACCACTATATTATTTTGTCTTAACGTTATTTGTACTCTTTTTTCAGGCAGTGTTAATTATTTTAAGTAATACATATTTAAAATTTCAGCCTTTGAAAGATTACTCGACAATACTTCTTAGTGCGAGAAGTAGAACTGTCTATAGCTTAGTGGTTGTTATGATTCTATGTATAACAAAGGTATTCAATGTATTTTAATATCTTAATTATAATATTTTTCTTATTAGCGGCATTCTCTAGAAAGAGATATACAATGATTATCTATCCAATATCTCTTACGATGTTACTTCTAAATTTTCTAGGAGTATCTTCAACGGTATTATTGTATTTCTTATTTATTTTCTTATCACTTTTTATATTAATCTTAAGTGTTATTGAATATTGCTTTCCAACCTCAGAAGTACGCTTTAAGCGTTTTGAATACTTACCGTACTTTTTATTTACGACAATTATACTAGGTGTGTTTTCTGTTAATATTTATCACCTTAAAAGTTCTGGTGGTTTAATTGGGGCCATTAATAACTTTAATGTCGATACACATGTTGATTGGACAATATTACTGAAATTTAGTGTTTTGCTTGTGTTTATAGCATTTTTATCAATTGTAAATTTAGATGGAGATAAGAATGCATAATATCGATCCATTTTCACTTCTTTCAATTTTATTTGTTATAAATATTGGCGTTTATCTTTTTACGAAGAGATTTACTAAGAAGCTGTTTTCTCTTTTTACTATTATCACAATTTTTCTACTACTGATCGATTTAAGAGTACAAGAGTCGATTAGCTTAGGAGATGGTGTGATGATCTTTATTTATTCTGCACCAATCTTCTTAATCATTAATTCTATTTTTAAAGAGTTTAAAGTAAGGCAGGGGTTAAAATGATTTATATAAATATCTCATTATTTATCCTTTCTCTAATAGGATTACACTTTAGTAATCGTATAAATAATTATGGAAAAGCATTTATTAGTATTTTTCCTATTTTATTGAACTTTATTTATTTCTTCTCCGGTGTCGAGTTTGATTTTTTCAATACAATTATACCTTTCGTTCTCTCATATCTAGTTATTGATCAGGGGCAACGTAAGGTTTATGAAGTACTTCCATTTGCAGTTTTACTTCTGCCAGTTGATATAAATCTAAAGATAATTGGTTTTAGTGCATGTAGTTTATTTAATTTTGCCAAGCCTGATTTAAAATATCGCTCTTTGGATATTTTGAAGATTGCAATTATTTGCTTTTTAACTTTGGTTGATAAATCTACATCTTTTAAGTATTTATTTACAGTATATTTAGTTTTAAGTTTTATGCATTCAAGCGACGAAGATTTTGCAATTACTGACGGTGTGATCATGTCGGTGTTATTGCTTTCTAATATTCAGCATATATCTCCAACGCTTAATGTTTTTCTGATTTCATTGTCAATTTTACTATTTATAACTGTAATCAGTAAGGCAACTATATTTAAAACAGTTTTCTTACTTTCTTCAATCATAGCGGTACTATTAAATTTAGAAACCTTACTTATGTCGATTATAGTTTTTTATTACGTAAGTAAGTCACTTATTACAACAAAGAATCTATTAGTTTTAGAGTCAGAAGTACTAAAAAAGTACTTTTCTTATGAGCTTTTTGATCAGATCTGGATAGTTGGTTTACTCACATTAGCTTTCTCTATTCAAAATTTAACAATTATTATTTTGAGTTTTGTTATTGCCATCATAATCTTATTACTGAATACGGATTCAACAATACACAATAAGTTCGGATTACAATGGTTTGAGTTTCTTTATAGTTTGATAACAATGAGCCTAATTTCATTCGGTTTAATTTTATTTCAAGGGGCCATCGGTGAGGTTGATAAGACTTCTATTTATTATGCGATTAGCTCTTATCTTATATTGAGTCTTATAGTGTTTGGATTTGTATCGAAATTACCGGTTAGTGTTTCTTTAATCGGAACAAAAATTAATTTAGGTAACTTAAAGCGATTTGCATTTTTAGATGGAGTATTTGCTCTTAAGGATAGCTCTAAGCAGCAGTTTAATATTCAAAAATCGCATTTGGGCGTATTTGCTCTATCATATCGTAGTGTACGAGCATTAAGCATGATAATTATGGCCACTTATTTTCTAGTATTAATTATTCAGGTGGTAACTAAATGAGAATAAATAGAGATCATCTAACATTTGCGACTTCGATCATCCTTTCTACACTTCTGTGCTTCTTCTTAAGTGGCGTAATGTATTACACTGGTTTTTCAGGATTAAGTTTAGGGATAAACTTTGGTTTTCTTCCTGTGGTTGGGGCGCTTTTTACTCTATATTTAATGAGAAAGTCAGATTCATTAAGTTTAACACTGATGGCACCGTTGTCCTTTGTCACATTTGGTGCAGCAAACTTGGCAACATTTGTACTGGCATCAATGTCGCTACTATCAATTGCTAAGTTACATAACTTTAAGTTTTTAGCTTATTTATTTATAAATTTATTAGGACTGTTAATTTTTAAAGATAAGTTTTATTACCTTTTTTACGCGCTTGTCATATCATCTTTGATTTTCATATTTTTCTCTAAAGACGATAGTGTTTTTTTATCACTTTTCATCTTAAAATATTTAACTTTAATTAATTATTCTGATTATGTTGTAAGTACGTCTTTGTTAGTAATACCACTAATTGTAATTTTATTAGTTTTTCTTCACTTCAGAGAAGGCGTTACTAATTCAATTAATATCCTTGCGATATCTATTTTATTATTAAATGAAGTTCATGGCCTACCGTTATTATTAACGGCTTTAAGTTTACTCGGCCTATCTGAATTTATTAAGGGATATAAGGATCGCTTACAATTTATCATTACATCGAATATAGCGATGCTAACGATTATTTTATCCCTTTCATTTCTTACTGGACTAGCGAAACTAATACCGTTAGTTGTTCTACTCTCAATTTTTGTCGAGTTCTGTAATAAGAGTGTGGAGTTAAACCATGCAAGCTAGTTTTTATTCATTACTACTTTTTTATCCTGTAACATATTTTTTAAATTCAATTTTAGAAAAGTATTCTGGAATTAATGAGAAGCAGAGAACTTCAATACTATCAATAATATTTCTGGGTGTTTTCTATTTCTTATTTAAAGACTATGTTTTTTCTTCAACAGAAAGAAGCTACTTCGCTGTAATGGCCGTAACTTTCTCTTTTTTCTTTTTTAATAGTAAGGGAGATCTTCGATCTTTATTCAAAGGTTTTACGCTCCTTTGGTTCTCACTTTTTAATATTTGGAATTTTACAGGTGTTACGGATATTGTTCTTCTCTTAGGGGCTTTATGTTTCTTCGATACAGATAAAAAAAGCGAACATAGTTTATTTTATATACTTGCTTGGATTGTAATTGCTGTTGTTTATTTCTTTGTGAAAGAATTTCAAGGCGTAGAGTTGGGTAACTTCTTTTACGAAATTTTGATTGTCGTAACAACGGCACTACTAATGCCTAAAGAGAAGAATCGTCCTTATCTATCGATTCTACAGTATATTTTCTGTCTTTCAGTATTAGAGAGATTTATTGGTTTAAATATTGAGCTTAGTCCTTATTTCTATCTTCTATTCCTAAGTCTGCAAGTTATCTTTTCTTTTATTAAAGTAGATACTCGCTTTCAAGCGATTCAATTGATGTCGATTTGTTTAGCAAGTGCAATTATCTATTTGCCGACTTTTGGTCTTGATAGTTTTTATCAGTTATTTCTAGTCGTATATTTGTTAGTTTTTGCAAATAAAGTTGATTATTCGCCACTAGTTTCTAAGCTCATGAGCATTATTCATGTAGCTTATCTATTTCTTATTGGGCATATAGTTTATTTGCATATTGATTATTTAACGAATTTACAGTTACTTTCAACGATATTCCTGATTATTTCGCTAGCTTACAGGCAAAATATTTTTGGTATTGTGAAAAATAGTCCACGCAAAGCCTATATTTGATTTAATTTCATATACTTAGGATAATAAAGGCATGATAAAGTTTCGTGTCAAAACCAAAGCAAATAAGGTTTTGGGCCCCTTTGTATTTTCCGAATTAATTGAGCTGGGTCATAAAGATGCAATCGATGATTCGTGTCTATTCCAAAAATTTCCAACAGGGGATTGGGCCCCTGTAAATGCTATTCCAGAACTTAGTGACCTTTTCAGAAAAATAGAAGAGCCTACACAAGTTAAAGATAAAACAGAAAAAGAAGTGAAATATGCTCAAACAGATAGTGAGCAAAAACATCATACGTTAATAGGCGAAGATAAAACCGCATTTAATGAATTCAAATTTTCGAAAGATAAAGATATTGATATTGACTATCAGGAAATTGAAGAAAAATTTAAAGCGAAAAAAGAGCTTGAAGATGAAGCACGAGACGAAGTCGAATTAGAGGAAGAGCCTCCTGCAATTGATAAAACAGTTCTTGTTAATGTTTCAAGTCTCAAAAAACAAAAGCAGCAAGCAGATGACGATAAGGATATCGCAAAGACGGTTGTCATCAATAATTTCAAAGATGAATTTGATCTTGATGACGAAGATGATGATAATGGTGAATCAGGTGAATCCAAAGAAAAAGAGCCTGAGCCAGAGCCTGAAGAAATCGTAGATGCAGATGCTGCAACACAGATGTTTAATCTTGCAGAACTTAAGAGGGAAGAGCTTCCTACAAAAACTGAAGATTATAGTGATATTGAACTTCAGATTATGCAAGAAGAGCGTAGACTCAAAAAGAAGCCTAAAAAGAAAATTATCGAGAAGAAGGCCGAGAAAAAAATAGTAACAAGTAATAAGAAAAGAAACCTTACTGTTGCACTCTTTTTGGTCGTGGCCATTATATTTTTAATGCCGGAAGAAAAGAAGGAAATTGAGACAGTAGTTGTTCCAAAAATCTCCTTTCCTGTTGCAACTGAAATCGCACAGCCTCAAAAGGCTCAAATTGCTTATACAGAAGGTTTGGCATTTTTTAAAAAAGATGGATTCGTAAACAGAATCAGTGCTGCAAACAAATTTAATCTTTCACTTCGATATAAGTTCTCAGGTAATCCGGCGATAAGTAAACTAATTCATTCGTATAGTGATTTACTAATTGATACTCAAAATAAGTTTGAAGCGGGACAAGTATTATCGAAGTTGATTAGAATCGAAGACTCTAAGCTTTTATCTGATATTGACGTTGTAATTGGTGCAGCTCAATTCTATGCTTACTTTCAAAAGTATGAAACTGCCATATTTACAATAGAAAGATATAATTATTTAAAATCAAATAAACCATCGATTAAGCTATTTTCAATTTATCTAAATTATCTACTTAAGGCGGGAGAGCTTGAAAAGGCAAAGATTGTCTATGATAAGCTTTTTAACGCAAAAATTAGAACCGTCGAATCTATCGATGCGATGGTTAATTATTTGCTTTTAAATGAAAATAGTACTCAGGCCTTAAAGCTTATTACAGAGAATCAGTCTAAATTTCAAAGTGATTATAGATTTCTAATCATCTATGGTGATTTACTTTTAGAGTTAGAAAAGATGGGGGAGCTTAATAAAATTGCATCAATTTTGATTGCAAAATACGGTGGTGGATCTCCTTATAATTTTGCTCAGGGTTTAAAATTTATGGGCTTTGTTAAAGCTTATAATAAAGACATCCAGGGGGCGACTAAGCTTTTTCAACAATCATTAAAAATATATGATGACGAATCTCTACGCGATACACTAGCAACTTTGGATGTTGCAGGTAGTGATCTTACACAGAAGGTTATTTCAACGAGTAAGATAAAAGTCTTAATTAGACAATCTAAGGACGAAGTCGCTCTTCTAAACTGGGATAGAGCATTTGAGTTGGCCCTTAGAGCTGTTTCATTAGATGAAACAAGTATTGATGCAAAACTCTACTTAGCAGAGTTGCAAGTTAAAAGAGGGTATTTTGACTTTGCTATCACGACGCTTACAAAGCTAAGAGCATTACATCCAGTTAACCCACGTATCAACTACGCACTTATTAAGGCCAATATAATGTCTTATAAGAAGGATGAGGCCAAACGCTTATTATCGGCACTTTCAACAAGTGAGAAGTTTAGAGAGACCTTTGAATTTCATATGTTACTTGGTCTTTACTACAATCTTATTTCAAATGATAAAATGGCATTTGATAAATTTAAAGCAGCCATAAGAGTTAACCCATTAAGTGATGTTGCTCAATTTGAAATGGCCAAAATTGCTTTTAAGAATAAGAGATTCAAACAAACTAAGATTTTCCTTAATGAAGCGATGGGACTGAATCCTTCTAATATTGATTATAAGATTTTAAATAGTAAGGTCCTTTATGAAACAGACGGTGTTACAACCGCTATTGGATATCTACGCCAAGAATTATTAGAGCATAGAGATAATCCAAAGTTATATGGCCAAATTGCTGTCTTCTACTATCGTGATCAAAACTATGAAGCTTATCGTGAAATGAAAGAAGTGCTAGATCGTCTTAATAAGAAAGATGGTGCACTTTATTCTTACTTAGTAGAAGTTTCAGAAATTGAAAGAAATTATAAAGAACTTGTAGAGAATGCTATTAAGTTACTTGTCTATGAGCCTGGAAATCTTCTTGTAAGAGAGAAGTTGATTATTACTTATATTCATATGAATAATTTTGGCCTTGCTAATCAACATATCGATATTTTAGAAAAGAGATTACCTACATATCCTAGAATTAATTATTATCGTTCTAAAATTTTATTCAGCCAGAGAAAGTTTAAAGAAGCAGAGAAAGCAGCACTTGTTGAAATTGAAAAGCATCCTAATTCTGAATTTGGTTACTATGTACTAGGAGAAATTTATTTAATAGGCAAAAAAGTTCAGGAGGCCAAAAAGAATTTATCTAAGGCAATCCAGATTAATAAGAACTACTTTGATGCGATCTTTTCAATGGGTAAGCTAACGTTTCAAACACGAGAGTTTGTACCCTCGCTACAGTTCTTTCAGCGCGCTAACAGGCTTAATCCGAACGATGCGGACTTAAATAAGATGATGGGATTTCTCTATAAAGAGCTAGGTCAACCTAACCTTGCGATTGATAAATTTCAGAGATATTTGACGCTTAGCCCAGCTGCAAGAGACAGGGAAAATATTCTTGCATTAATAAATGCATTAAAGCGTTGACAAATGTGTGTAAGAATCTTAATAATATATCTCACGAATGCAAAATATTTGTATTTTGCGGAGGATTGGCTGAGTGGTCGAAAGCGGCGGTTTTGAAAACCGTTGAGCGCGAGCTCCGCAGGTTCGAATCCTGTGTCCTCCGCCACTTTTTTTCTTAATGGAGAAGTGGGAGAGTGGCCGAATCCAGCACCTTGCTAAGGTGTCGTACCTCCGGGTACCGCGAGTTCAAATCTCGCCTTCTCCGCCATTTTAAAATTCCCAATTATTATCAGATCGCAAAAGCGATCTTTTTTTGTGCCTAAATTTAAGGTTAGGCCAAATTTACCCCTTCGATACGTTGCCCCTATAGACATGCGATAATAAGCTCATGAAGACTCAACTATTATTAGCAGTACTGACAATTATTATTTCTCTTTCTACTTTTGCTCAAGGGCGAAGTTTTGGTGGCTTTAAAAGTGGCAATCTAGAAATTGAACCAGTTGTAGGATATGAGCGTGTACAAAAAATTCTTCCTACTCCTCATACGTCTAGTCGTCTGTTTTATGGCCTTAGAGCTAATTATGGACCAAAGTACCTATCACTTGAAGCAGAGGTAACTCAGGCCAAGGAAGATGAGTCATTTGATTCAGGTATTGATATTAGTGATTCATCGACAAATTATATGCTTGGGCTTAGAAGTTCATTTAATCTTGGACGTGCACTTAATTGGTATTTGAGAGCTGGTGCTCATGCTAGAGATAGTAAGTACGAAAGAACAGAAGCCGGTGTAACGACGATTGTAGAGCCTGCTACCTATGTTAATCCATACGCTGGTACAGGTCTTGCGATAAATCTAATGAATGTATTTACACTAAATGCAGGTGTAAATGTTATCTTCACTGATGATAAAGAAGAGCTCCAGTCATCATTAGGATTTGGTATCCGAATCTAATATCCGAGTTAAACATTTGATTTGTTAACTCTTTGTTAGATGGGTTTACATCCTTGTTAGTCATTTTTAAAATTTAGAAAGCTAACAAAGGATGTAAAATGAAAATTATAACTACGCTAATTCTAGCGGTGTTTCTTGTATCTTGTTCCACTAATACAAAAAATAAATTGAGCTTTGACGCTGAATTAACTGAATTTAGTTATCCATTTCCTGTAAAGACTTTTGAACTTTCGTCACAAAGGCAAAAGCTAAAAATGCGCTATATGGATATAGGAAGTTCGAAACATAAAGTAGCTGTACTTCTGCACGGTAAAAATTTTGCAGGATTTTATTGGGAGAGAGTCGCAAATGATCTTGTAAAGAAAGGTTACAGAGTTATCATTCCTGATCAAATTGGCTTTGGGAAAAGCTCTAAACCAAAGAGCTATAGCTACAGCTTTCCTCAGTTGGCCAAGAACACTCATGAACTTCTAAAATCGATAGGCATAAAAAAATATACTCTTGTTGGTCACTCTATGGGAGGGATGCTTGCAGTAAATATGGGTTCAATGTATCGAGACATTAAAAAAATTATTCTAGTAAATCCAATCGGTCTTGAAGCCTATCTGGATTATGCTGAATATAAAGATCCTGACTTCTTTTATAATATTGAAAAAAATAAAACAGTTGATGGTGCGAGAAACTATCAAAAGAAAAACTACTATGATGGCACTTGGGCCGATTCTTATGAAGAGCTTCTGACTCCTTTTAAAGGATGGCTAAATGGTCCTGATTATGATGTTGTTGCCTGGAATGCCGCTTTAACTTACGGGCCAATATTCAATGATAATATTGTTGTTAAATTTCCAAAAATTAAAGCAAAAACAGTTTTAATTTTAGGAACTCGTGACCGAACTGGTCCAGGTCGCGGGTGGAAGAAAAAAGGTGTGAAGAGAAAACTTGGTCAATATCAAAAACTTGGTAAAGACATAAAGAAAAATAACCCTAAGCTAAAATTGATTGAATTAGATGGCTTAGGGCATATGCCTCAATTTGAAAATTATTCTCGATTCGCGAAAGTTTTTTATCCCGAATTCTAATTTTGCTTAGGCAGCGAACTTTGTCGTTCGCTGCTTTTTCGCATGATCTGCATATTTAGTATCAATACCCATAATATGTGTAAATAACCAGTTCTTTAAGAAACTTGCTAGCTTATCTTTTTCTAGCGTTCCATTGTGTAGCTGTTGTTCAAAACGTGCTACGGCAGATAGAAGTTTCTCGTGTACCCTTTTATGTGATTCATAAGAAGGGTAGTTAATGCTTAACATGTATTCTTCTTCTTCATCAAAATGGAACACAGTGTATTCTTTAAGCGTCTGGAAAGCTTCTTTCATACCTCTACCAGTATTCATTGAATTAATAAGGCCATTAATTTTACGTAGTAATTCTTGGTGTTCACCATCTACTTTTGAAATTCCAATGTTGTACTTATCTTCCCAAGGGATTAATTCAATGTTTTCATTAATTGTAATATTTTGTGTTTTCTTAGTGTTATTAATAGATCCCGAAAGTTCACCTAAGTACTGACTAATTGTATTTGCTAGATTTAGTGTTTGCGATACAACAAGTGCACTTCTTTGAGTCGAGTTATTAATTGCGTGAATTGCATCACGAAGTTCGATAACACCATTCTCCTGTTCCTTCGCCGCAATTGTTACTTCTTGAATTTGCTCGTTCATCTTCATTGTTTCATCATTAGTTTGATTAAAACTGTGTCTAAATTCTTGAAGTGTGTTGTCACAAGAGTCAGCTGTTTGATCAAGCCTTTCGTTTAGGCTTTTGCTGTTCTCTTGAATATTTGAAATTAGAGTATTAAGTTTTAATTGTGCTTCATGAAGAGTCGCATTGATCGCCTCAGCACTTTCTCCACTAGTTGATGCAAGCTTACCGATTTCTTCCGCTACAACTGAAAACCCTTTTCCGTGCTCACCTGCACGTGCGGCTTCAACCGAAGCATTGAATGAAAGTAGTTTTGTTTGGAAAACAATATCATTAATAAGCATTGCTTTTGATTCAACGTCAGTAAATGTTGATAGGAATCCATTTAGATTAACAACGATATCACTAAGAGAATTAGTAATATCACGACTTGTTGTTAAACTTGATTGGATATTCTTTTCAAGTTTAGATAGAGAGTGATCACTTCTACTGATTAGTCCATTGATCTCTTTTATATTTGCTTCAAATGAGTCAATAGATCCTGTCGTTTTAGTAATCATGGCACTGATTTCATCACTCGTTGCACTTGTTTGAATAACGGCACTTGCTTGCTCTTCTGTACTTTCGTCTAGTTGCTCACATGATTCAAAAAACTGTGCATTCGTTCCAACGATATTTCGTTGTAAGTAATCTAGCTTTTGTACAAATGATTGAAGATTAATTCGATGCTTTCTTCTTTCTTTAACTGCAAAGATTGTGAAAGGAATAAGTGCACTAAAGAAAGCAAGTCCTTGAGTTAGACTAATCTGACTATAGTAAACGCTAAGTCCTGTGATAGTGGTCGATAAAAATAATGGAGTGAATACATAGTTTATATTTTTCATGCACCCATTATCGGATGAATATCATGTTTCTAGAGCGAAATTTTACTGATAATAGTCAGGAAAGAAGAATTTTCCACTATAGAGATTATTGAAATCATTGAGTTTTTCAACTTTTTTAATTTAAACCTTCGGGGATTCTACAGATCTTGTTGAATATAAGTTCCTATGTAGTTACTACCACCTTTGATTCTTCCAAACATAGATGATGATTCAAAAATTGCTGAGCGATGATGAATCATAAGTCCTAGCCAAGTATGTTTAAGGCCGGCCTTTTCTAAGCTAAAATCGATTGAAAAATCTAAGTAATTCATGAACTTACTACTTCGATATCCCTTTCCTGAAATATCGAATTCTTCGATATAGGTAATTTGATCAGCATATGAAATACCTTCGGCCAAACCAAGACGCCAGTTAATCGGCCAGTGAAATGGAATAAAGATCTTTACTGCTAATGCAAATTCATTACTTCTTTCTTGAACTTCACTTTTAAGGTGACCAACATATTGTGGCAGTAGATAAACGGGAATATCTGATCCAAGAAACTTATCGGCCATTGGAATACCATAGGCAAAAGAAACCATGTCATTATTATATTTATCAGTAGCCGTATGAAAAGAAAGGATATCGCTTAGGTTTGATGGAGTGGCCATTGCATAAGCAGCTCTAACAAAAGTTTTAGATTTTAGCTTAGTGCGCTTTGAAATATCATGACCATTCATATGAATTAAGTGAGGGTCCATGAAGCCAATACCTAAAAAGGTTTCAGTATTTACTTGGTTGCGAATAGTTGGAGCATCTGCTGTTTCATTATCCAAAGTACTTACTTTTACATGAGTAAGAATGTTGAAGTCTTTATGTACTCTAATGGCGGCTTTTACACCTGTTCCAATTTCATAACCTGTCCCAGGTCTTGATACATCTAATCCATAATACTTATTATTAAATTCAGCACTTCTTATTGTTAAAAAAGCATATGGGCGAAAGAATACATTCTTCCATACATAATCCGCTTCAGTTTTTAACGTTAAATAACTTCTAGTTGAATGATCTGCTAGAAGTTGAGCACTTGTTCTCCACATTTTTGAGTGTTCATATTGTGCTTCGAGACCGTAGTCAAAACCGGCATTTCTAATCGTATTTTGACTATCTTTTGGTATGTCAAAAAAGCGATATTGTGACATTAAATTAATATTGAGATTTTTTAATGGCCTATAGAAAGTGAAGTGCGCAGATAGCCCGTCAAGATGAAAGTCACCACGCTTGTAAAAGAATAGTGGAATAATATCAGATACTTTTTTATCTTTTACTTTAAATGGTATGTCCGCATTTCTGTAACCGAAACCTATACCCCAGTACTGTGGTTTATAGTTGCTCGCAAGAGTAAAAGTAGAGAATAAAATTGTAACTAAGATTTTTTTCATCATAACCAATCTGTAAATGCGACCCCAAGTCCAATGCGAGTCATATTGTAATCATAATCAATTAGTGTCTCACCATAGCCAGTAAAAAATTGTACATAACCTTTAAGACGAGTTTCAGGTAATGGAAAAGACCAATCGATTTCTAAGGCACCTTTATTATCTTTTTTTAAGTTATTTCTAACCATCCAAGAAAGTGTATGCCCATCTATTTTATGAATACCTGTAAGTTCAAAGTAGCCAAGATAATCAGTAATGTCTGGATTGTCATCACCTGTATAATCGGTTGGCCCTGATTTTGGCTCTTCATTTAAGCGATACCACACCTTAAGCATAAAAAGAGTTTTTTGCCATTCGAAGAATGTTGTAGCAAAGACTCTGTTCCAGCTTCTAGATAGTGGTAAGTCTTTACCATTTGATTGATGAACAAAACCAAAGTGGTAGTAATTTTTAAAAATACGCCAATCTTCTTTAAATGGTTCAAACGATATAAATAGTTCAGGCTCATAATTAGTATCTCTAAAAGCTGCCGAGTTTTTCTTATTATAAAGTTGCCAGAAAGATTTTTGAGTATAGGCAAAATCTAAATCAGTTTTCGAACCAAAAATTTGCGAGAGGACGGTAAATTTAAAACTTAGTTGAAACTTTGTTTCAATATTTTTTAATTCATCATCTGCAGGATAAGGAGCCTCATTTGGATCGTGCATATAGGTGATTGGTAAAATGTAATTTGGCCTATGTGCTGTAACTAGGGAAGACGTATGATTTGAATGCTCATCTTCCTTTATTCTTTTCTCGAGTGATTGTTGAAGTTCACTACTTTCTTGTGCGAATGAAAAAAGTGGAAGTATTAAAAATATAATTAGAAATTTGTTCATGTAAAATAGCTGTAAATAATTAATAAATTGAGGCTATTGTCCAATGATTTGGCCCTCTCTGACAAATTATTTCCCTGAATGCAAGAACGCATTGACAATATGAGCAGTTAGGGGCTATAAATACTTCTACATGCGCACTCGTAGCTCAGCTGGATAGAGTGTCTGACTACGGATCAGAAGGTCGCAGGTTCGACTCCTGCCGAGTGCGCCATGTTCTTAAGCACCTGTTTTTACAAGCCTATGTCAAATCACGAACAAAGATTTAATGGAATAGCCGCCCTACTGGGAACGGAAGCTTTTTCTGTTATTAAAGATTCACACTTTATGATTATTGGCCTTGGCGGAGTGGGGACTTGGTGTGTGGAATCTATCGCACGTCTTGGTGTTAATAAAATCACTTTAGTTGATCTTGATGATATCTGTGTTTCAAATACAAATCGTCAACTACATGCTCATGATGGAAATTATGGAAAGATGAAAGCTGATGCTCTTAAGGAGAGGATCGCTACTATTAATCCAGACTGTGAAGTCGTCTGCCATTATTGCTTTTTCAATGAAAAGAATATGGAAAAGATTTTTGCAGAATCACCATCAATTATTATTGATACAATTGATGCCCCTCGTGAGAAAGCAATTCTTATTAACGAATGCTATAAGCGTGAAGTCAAAATTGTAAGTTCTGGGGCCATTGGTGGCAAAGTTGATCCTACAATGATTACAGTCGCTGAGTTATCTAAAACAAAACAAGACATGCTTTATCGTAAAGTAAGGCAAGAGCTAAAAAAGAAACATCTTTATCCACTAGGCCGCTCAAAAGCAAAAGTTCAATGTGTATATTCACCAGAGCCTTCTAAGAAGATTAAAAAGTGCGAATTAGATAATACTTCAGCTGCACTAAAGCTTGATTGTGATGGTGGTCTAGGTACTGCCACATACATGACAGGAACA
Source organism: Halobacteriovorax sp. RT-1-1 (assembly GCF_047085455.1). NCBI lineage: Bacteria > Pseudomonadati > Bdellovibrionota > Bacteriovoracia > Bacteriovoracales > Halobacteriovoraceae > Halobacteriovorax > Halobacteriovorax sp. RT-1-1. The sequence continues at coordinate 169,217 of NZ_JBKIXZ010000001.1, read as the reverse complement.
GTAGGCTTCTTACTCAGTCACATCGCCGTTAAGGAATTATTAAAATAATTTTTCATTGATTATATCTCAACGTAAAGTAAAATTAGTTGACTTAGAAAAGTCTAATAAGGCTATTTTTTCGGGAGATACCATGACAAAAATTTTATCATTCTTTTTAATATCAATTACTTTATTTTCTTGTTCCTCTGGTAAGAAGGCAAGAGAGTTTGAAATTGATTATAAAATCTTAAATGCTTCAAACAAAATTGAACCTGATTGGTTAGAAAGTACTGACAATTACAAAGGTGATAAAGACTATCATTACTTCTTATCTCAATCAGAAAATAGAAATAGAAGACTTTGTGTAAAGTCAGCAACAGCAAGATCGACAGCAGTAATTGCTTCTGAAATTTCTCAAGAAATTGCAAACGATTATACTGAAGTAACAAATCTTGATGAAGACTCACAAGAGGTGAAAACATTCTCTGAAACTCTTACTCAATCAATTAGAACTAAAGTATCTGGTGTTAGAGTTAAGGAACAGTATTGGGAAAAGAGACAGAAAATGAAAGATGATAAGTTAATTGGTGATCCATACTATGCTTGTTATTCTTTAGTTGGCATTAAGGAAGAAACGCTACAAAGAGCGATTCGTTATGCTCAAGAAAAAGCTATTGCAGTTGCAAAAGATTCACACAAAGAAGAGCTGAGACAGAAATTTGAAGAATAAAATTTTATTACTATCACTTGTTAGTCTATATTCATTTGGACAAATTAAGTCTTGTCCAAAGGATTTCCTATGTGCGAAGACTTGTGGCCTTAGTGAAAAAGAAGCTACGGAAGATGCACGTGTTGAAATAGCAAAAAATTTTCAAGTTAAAGTAAAAGCTAAGTTTACCTCAATAGAAAGTTCTAATGGCAAATTAGATGAAGGTGAATATTCTGATTTTGTAAGTGAAGAAGTTTCAGAGAATCTTTTTGGCGTTGAAATGATAGAATCCTTTGTCGATGAGGATTCATATTATTGTGTCCTGATGGGGTTGAACACGAAGAAGTTTATCTCTAAATTGAGAAGTGATATTTCAGATCTTAAGAAAGAAAATGAAGAGCTATATAATAGTGGTAATAATTTAGTTTTTTCTAAGATTAGGGCCAATAATAGTGTCATTAAAAAATTAGAATTATATATGATGACTTTAGTGGATAAATATAAATCTAATATTAAAAAATATGACTCTCGATCTAAGAAAGACATTACATTACATATTTATTCACAACCTAAGTTTGAAATAGTTGATAAATTGTTAATAAGTGAATTGAATAAGAATAATGTATTTTCTGGAAAAAGTGAGACACGTTTAAATATTGCGATAGCTCTCATCGACGAGTTCTTAAACGTTGATGGTTTCGTAAAGAAAACATTAGAAATTAATTTCAGAAAAGGAAAATTGAATATTACAAAAAGGTATACACAGACAGGCCGTTCTGAAAATGCAATTATCAAACAGGTTGTTGATGAACTTGCAGATGATATACCTGATATTTTTGTAGATTTAAAAATTTAATGGAGGATATATGAAAAAGATTTTAACGCTAACAATGCTTTTCGCACTAGCTTCTTGTGGGGGATTTCAAGCAGAACGTGTTTCAGGTGATACTTCAGATGAGAAGTCATTAGAAATTACAGATGCATGGGTTACTCGAGACACTGAAAACTCAGTTGAAACAGTAATTCAAAAAATGAAACAACATAAAGGTTTTAAAAATTATTTATTAAAGCTAGGTCGTCGTCCAAAGGTGTTTGTTGCTGAATTTAGTAATCAAACTGCTGAGCCATACTTTCCTTCAGATGATATTTCAGATGAATTCTTAACTCAGTTAAGTGAGTCAGGTGAGTATATTTTAATTGATGCGTCTGCGCGTGAAGCTCTTTTAAAAGAAATTCAATATCAAAATGACGGTATGGTAAGTCCTGCAGAAGCTAAAAAAATTGGTAATGCAGCTGGTGCTGATATTATGATTTTTGGTAATGTAAGAATGCAACCACGCTCTAGAAGCGGAAAAACTCTAAAAGAGTATACGATGAATATTCGAATGACTGATATCTCAAGAGGTGTTGAAGTTATGAGAACAAGAACTCGTGTAAATAAATACTCTGAGAAATCTAAAGTAGGTTGGTAATTAGTTGAAGCAAGCCTATTTTAATAGAATTCTTATTCTTTCATTCCTTATTTTATTTGTCTCATGTGCAGCCAGAAAAGTAAGGGATGAAGGAGATCTAATCTCTTCTTTATATTCTAAGAATGACTACAAGTCAGTTGTTGAAAAAATCAATAAAGGTGAAGTTTATAAAAGAGATGAGGATCGTTTTTTAAAACAGGCCGAGCTTGGAATTGCTTTCTTTAATTTAAAAGATTATGACAATGCTCTTATACATCTGAACAATGCAAAAGAAATTGCAAATGATCTCTATAAAATTAGTATCTCTAATAAAGTAGAATCTCTATTCATTGGTGAAGCTACTGATATTTATTACCCAAATCAATTTGAGCAAGCCAATATTAGATTTTATGAAATCCTTGCTCACTATATGAAAAGCAAAGAAGTTGATTCTGATAATAAAAGAAGATTTCATCAACAGGCGATGGTTTCAACGTTAAGAGATTGGAGTGCCTATATTGAAAATTTCAAGGCACAAAATAGAGGTCGTGCAGTCTATAAAGGATCAACCTTTATTGATCTTATGGGTATTGTTGTTCATGATACTTATGGTAGAGCAAAGGATCGATCAATTGTTAACAATTTCAAAATGATTGGAAAAAAAGATTTAGTACAACAGATGGGTCTTTATCCAAGTTTTAATTCATCTCATAAGAAATATCAGGAAGACTACAAGAAACTTCACTTAGTTTCTCAAGATGAATTATCGAAATATATAACTGAGACGCAAACTTATAAGCGTACACAAGATTTTTTTAATAGTAAGAAATCGTATAACACTTATCTTATCATTATGAATGGACATGTAATTAAAAAGACTGCCAAGGTATATGATTTTCCTCTTGGTTTACCTGTAGGAGTTTATATTTCTAATAATGAAGGTATGGACGATTTTGTCTCTTTCTCTTTAAAAATGCTTGCTCTTACAAGAGGAGCAGAACCAAAAATTTACTTTGAACTTCCTAAAATAGATTCAAAAGATATATCTACACCTAAAAAGATTAATATTAAAAACTCAAAGGGTGAAGAACTAGATAGTGGTGAATTGATCCTCATGGCAAATACGTCGGAAGTCTTAAGTAGTTCTCTTAAGAATGATGTCGCATTATTAGAGGCCAAGGTTGGTGCAAGGCTTGCCGCCAAACATATTGCGCTTCTTACTTCTGCTTATCAAACATATCGTAGTCTCTATAACAACGGTAGCTTGATTGCTTACTTATCAGCTAGTGCAGCATATGCAGCCGGAAATCGAGCAATACAAGAATCTGAATTGGCAGACCTACGATCTTGGTATGGTATTTATGATCATATTTACATGTATCCTTTGAATTTGGCTCCTGGTGAATATGAACTTCAGATTGATGGCAAAGGCTATAAATTTACTCGTGAAAAAGGAGCTAAGCAAATAGTTCCACTAATTATCAAATAATCCTATTTTGTTAAAATAGAACAATGTTAATAAGTATAAGTAAGCTATCGATCAAAAGTGATTTTAATAAAGTTCAGGCGTTATTTTCGCTACACATGTTTTTATTCTTCTTAGCGAAAGGATATGAATTCTTCAAATTCCAATTTAACTTTATTGCCTTATTTGGAATAATTTTTTCTGTAATTTTATATAGACTCTATTATCGCATGCAAAAAAATGTTCACTATTCTTTTTGGACATTAAGTGTCGTCGTAGGACTATTTATTATTTTTTATATTTTAAGATCCCTATACTACTACAATGATTTTTCACTATTCTTTCTTTATACAATGTCATTGATGCTATTAGGTGTGCTCTGCTTTTCTTTATATACACCTGTTTTCTATCCTGTCATTGGTTGGTGGGAATACGATTTTAGATACCGTAATGACTTAAAGACTAAAGTATATTGCGATGACTTAGATGGGATTGAAGGAAGGTTAGTAGACTTACGACGTAAAGCAGGTGGATTAACTTTATTTGATGATTTGAAAATTGGTCAAAAGCTTGAAATCGAGCCATTCACAACAAGCATTGATGGACGCTTAAGTGTTGAGGTGGTATCTAAGAGACAACATTCAATTGGTAGGCCATATACTTACGGGGTAAGGTTTCACAATACCGATGAAGATTCTCGTCGTCGATACGGCGAATTAGAGAAGTACTGGAACTTTGAGCGAAAAGCTAAGAAAGACAAAAAATTTAAATCATGAATATTAAATCTCACATATGGAATATGAATTTGGCACTTGAAGAAGCGGAAATAGCTTTCAAGGCCGGAGAAGTGCCTGTTGGAGCAATTATTGTTGATGAAAATGATAATGTCATTGCCAGGGCCCATAATCTAAAAGAGCAGCAAAAAGATACAACAGCGCATGCTGAAATAATTGCCATTAAAGAAGCAAGTGAAAAAATGGGGGATTGGAGATTACTTAATTGTACTATCTATATAACTCTTGAGCCTTGTCCGATGTGTCTCTATGCGATTTTACAGGCACGTTTCAAAAATGTTGTCTTCGGTGCTTATGATCAAAAAGCTGGTTCTGTATCACTTGGTTATAGCTTTCAAAAAGATAAAAGATTTAATCATAAATTTTCTATCATCGGTGGTGTCGAGCACTTTAAATGCTCGAAAGTATTATCGGATTTCTTTAAATTACGTCGAAAAACTTATCGAAAGCGTCAAAGTTAAATCTCTAGTATTTACATTCTGACGTTATTTATCGAACATATAACATATGTTTAAATTTTTCTTACCTGCAACATTCGCACTTTCGTGCATGGCAAATTCAATGTATTTTGAGGTTGATTCAATCAATCTTAATAGAGCAATTGGAAGTGATTTTCTTAGTGGAAAGGCCCATGCTAGAGATGTTTATATTAAGTATGATGCAGTGGAGTTTGATTTAGCTGAAAATGGGGAATTATTTTTAGTTGATACTTTCTTATTTAATAACAGAATCAATTTCAAAAAAGATAATTTGAACCTAACAACACATCTACCTCAGTTTACAGAAATTGATTTTCTTAACATGATCTATGCAAGGGAAGCGAAAATTGAATTTGCACAGTCTGGATTCTTTGCTAATGGACCTCAGTTAAGCATTGGTGCTGATCAATTCCTTTTTGATATCAAAGATGTTGATATTAAATGTCAGAGTGATGAATTTACATTTAAGCTTGATGAGATTTGTTTGAAAGATATGCATATCAAACCTCTTGAAGGTAAGGAATTTGCAATTGTCGAAATTAAGCAAAATAGTACGAGTCAATCGAATGTAAACATTAGAGGAAAAGAAGTTGCCTTTACTGAAGATAGCATAGTCATTGACGCTCAAAGCGCTACGGGTAATTTATTAAATAGCTCGATCAACTTTAAGAATATAAATATTAACTGTTATAAAGATCCTAATATTAATGCTTTTAATATTGATTTAATTTTTGCTGGCTGCCTAGAAGAGTCACGAATTGCCGGGAAAGAGATTAAGTTATTAAGAGAAGGAATGCCGTTTAATGTTTTTGATGGCCAAGTATATTTTGAGAGAGAACACCTTGGTCTAATTGCTAACCAGCTAGAGGCAAGAACAAAGAAGGGTGAGTTCACTTTCACAAAAATAGAAGCTCGATGTGTGAAGATTGAGCCAACAGATAAAGAAGTTGATGCAGTCTCTATTTATGAAGGCTGTCTGAGAAGATCTGATTTCAGTATTCAAAAGATTAGTGAAGATAAGGCCGAGTCAGATAAGAATCGTATCCGTGATTTGAAAATCACTGTTGCAAATGGTCATTTTAGTATGAAGGCCAAGTTGAAATCTGTTTTCACATTTAATTTTAAGGCCGCTGGTAAATTGGATGTCCATCCTGATCAACGAGAAGTACGTATTAAAGTTGATAGGGCCCGTGTTGCTGGTATGACAGCAACAAAATTCGTTTTAAAATTTGTTATGAAGTTCATTAATTCCGACTCAGTGAGTCTGAAAGGTGAGACGATTATCATTAAATACTAGCTTTCATTGACATCGTGCTAAGATAAATATTATATTCAAGGACGGTAGCCGGTCAGACAAATGCAGCGGGGCTAACTCCGCCAGGTCGGGAACGAAGCAACGGTAACCTTTGTTGCATTGTGTTTGTATCGGCTGCCCCTTTCCAATACCTATAATTTTTCCTATAGTTAACAAGTAAAATTTTTAAAATCATATAAAGTGATGGTGCTCAATGTCATATCAGGTCTTGGCCAGAAAATATCGTCCTGCAAAATTTCAAGATTTTGTTGGGCAAGAACATATTGTTAAAACTTTAGTTAATTCTTTAAGAGAAGATCGACTTGGTCATGCGTATATTTTTTCTGGTACTCGTGGAATTGGTAAGACAACAATAGCAAGAATTTTTGCAAAAGCATTAAGATGTGAAGCTCGTGATGAAAACCAAAATCCATGTGGTGAATGTAATGCATGTCATGATTTTGATTCTGCAGCTTCGATGAATGTAATTGAAATCGATGGTGCATCTAATAATAGTGTTGATGATGTAAGAGAGTTAATTAGTAATATTTCTTATCTTCCTTCTAGTGGAAAATATAAAGTTTATATTATTGATGAAGTTCACATGCTTTCTAATAGTGCTTTCAATGCACTTTTAAAAACATTAGAAGAACCACCAGAACATGCCATATTTTTAATGGCAACGACAGAGCCTGAAAAGTTACTTGGAACTGTTCTTTCAAGATGTCAGCGCTTTGATTTTGTTAATGCAACAGTTGAGGAATTAAAGTCTCACATTGTTAATATTGCAAAACTAGAAAATATTACTTTTGCTAATTCTGAGTTAATTGAAACACTTGCAAAATTAGGGAACGGATCTTTTAGAGATACTCTTTCTCTATTTGATCAAGTTTTAAGTTTCTCTTTCGGCCAAGATATTAATGAAGATATTTTTGCTCAAGCCTTAGGGATAGCAAAACTTAGCTCAATTAAAACACTAATTGATTCAACTCTTTCTGGTAATGTAGAAGAGTTAACAAATATGTTTAGTGCATTGATCTCACAGAATATCTCACTTCAAAATATTGTGAAATCAATTCTTGAAAACCTTTTTTCAATCGTTATTGCTAAAGATTTCAATGATAGATCACGAGTTTTATCAAAAGTTGATGGTGAAATTTTTGATAAAACGACACGAGCAGAGCTTTACTGGGTTTATGAGACTCTTGCTAAAGATTTTACTTGGACGCTTGAATCAATCATCCCAACAGATGCAACTCTGCTTGCGATGAGAAAAGTAGCATTAAGACATCAAATTATTGCAGATACCCAAGTGGAGGATACTGCGGGAAAGCCTAAGGCCCAAGTTGTGGCCCAAGCTGATGAAGTAAATACTAGTGAAATTCAAACACAGCCACAACCACAACCAGAAAAAATTGAAGTTATAGAATCTGAGGCTGAAATAATAGTTGAAGAGCCTAAAGTTGAAGAAGTTACAAAACCTCATAAGATTATTTTTGATGATCCTATAGAACCAGTAGAACAATCAACTGAAGAAGTCGTTGAAGCCGAAGAAATTAATGAAGTTTCGGCCGTTGAGGAAGTTGTTATTGAAGGACCAAGAACATGGGATGGATTTCTTGCTTACTTGGCAAAGACATCACCAGTAATGGGTGCCAACATGGAACAAGGTAACTTAATTGGCGATCTTGTTGTTCAGCTCGAAAAGGTATCACTTCTAATTGGTTATCCTATTGGCGCAAAAGTTTTTTACGATCATATGAATAATCAGGAAACACTTGAAAAGGTAAGAGAGCATCTTAGAAGTTACTTTCAAGTTCAGGATATCGATCTTTCTATTGAATTAGTTGAAAAGAAAAAAGCAGAAGAGACAGACTTTAAATCAAAGTTTGAAATTAATATAGAAAATGAAAATATTGAAAAGCAAAATCAAAGAAAGGAAATTGAAGGTGATGAAATGCTTCAATTAGCCAGTTCAATATTTAATTCTAAAATTGATAAAATTATCTTAAATGAAGATGAATAAAATCGGAGAATAAAATGGCAAAGGGAATGCAAGGCCTAATGAAACAGGCTCAACAAATGCAGCAAAAAATTAGTACACTTCAAAAAGAACTTGAAAAGCGTGAGCTTGAAGTATCTTCAGGTGGTGGAGCTATTAAAATTACAATTACTGGTAAGCAAGAAATTCAAGCTATCAAAATTGATCCTGAAGCAGTAGATCCGAATGATGTTGAAACTCTTGAAGATCTTGTTTTAACTGCTGTTAACCAGGCTATTAAAGAGTCTCAAGATATGGTTTCGAATGCAATGAGTAAGGTAACTGGCGGTCTAAACATTCCAGGACTTTTCTAAGGCTATAACTTAATGAAACTACCTGAAAGAATTAATAATCTTGTTGATTCATTTTCTAAAGTACCTGGTATCGGTGAGAAGAGTGCTCTAAGACATGTTCTCAGCCTGGCCAAGTGGACTAAAGAAGAGTTAGGCGACTTTGCAATCGCACTAAATGAATTAGCAGAATTAAAAAAATGTAATCAATGTGGCGTTTTTGCGGATGAAGATATCTGTGCAGTTTGTAGTGATATTCATCGTAAAGAATCAACAGAGATTTGTGTTGTTGAGTCTATTACAGATTATATGGCCATTGAAAGAAGCGGCCAATATCGCGGATTGTATCATGTTCTAGGTGGAGTTCTTAATCCTCTTCTTGGAGTTGGTCCAGCGGAACTGAATATTGATAAGCTTAAAAAACGTGTTGATGAGTTAAAAATCAAATCAGTGGTTCTTGCTATTGGTCCTTCTGTTGAAGGCGACGCTACTTGTAGCTACATAAAATCAGTACTTTCAGACGAAGTTAATGTTGATAGAATTGGCTTCGGGATTCCTATGGGAGGGAATCTCGACTACTTAGATACAATGACTATATCTAAGGCATTAGAAAATAAAACCAAAATGTAAGGAAGGTTTATGGATAACATTGAAGTCGTTATTCAAGAGTTTTTTAGAGAATATAGTGGACTAGATTCTCTTGTAAATAGTGGATTGATTGTCTGTCGACAAGATGGAATACCACTTTATTCATTTAAAAGCGTTGAAACTGATTTCGATAGTGATACTGCTGGTGCACTAATTGCTGGTGTATGGCAGGCAAGTTCAGTTCTTTCTCAATTTATCCCTGAAGAAACACAAGATGAATTTAGATTTAATTATGCGACTTCATCAAAAGGGATTTATATAACAAAGCTCTCAGGACTTTTCGATGACATTTATCTAAGCCTTATCTATTTTGATGTCGATAATCCGGCCAAATTAAAATCAAGAATTAGAAGTATTGAATCGAAGCTTCCAGAATTTATTGAAGCACACTTATCAGGGGATAGTGATCCAAATGAGGTTTTTCTATTTGATGATATTAGTGATAACGAAGTCGATGACCTCTTTGCAGGCGTTTTAGGATAACGGGGGCCAGATGTCTTTTGTAAATTACAATACGAAGGAAATTAATTGTAAGATCGTTTATTACGGGCCAGGTCTTGGCGGTAAGACAACGAATATCCAATACATATATCAGAAAACTGCTGGTGGAAATAAAGGTGAGATGGTTTCTCTCGATTCTGAAAATGAGAGAACAATCTTCTTTGATTTCCTACCACTTGATCTAGGTGAGATAAGAGGATTTAAAACTCGCTTTCACTTATATACAGTTCCTGGTCAAGTTTTCTATGAATCTTCACGTAAGTTAATTCTTCGTGGTGTTGATGGTGTGATCTTTGTAGCAGATTCTCAACTAGAGAGAATGGAAGCTAATATTGAATCATTAAAAAGTCTTGAAGCGAATCTAACTGAACAGGGTTACGATATTGATCAAATTCCAATTGTTTTTCAATGGAATAAGAGAGATCTACCAAACGTAACACCAGTAGAAGATATGAATCAAACACTCAATGCCGATGAGAGGCCAGCATTTGATGCTGTTGCAGTTAAGGGTGTGGGTGTTTTTGAAACCCTAAAAGTAATGTCAAAATTAGTACTAATGAATTTAAAGGGCGGCTTAAAAGAGTAGCCCTTTATATTTTAAAAAGTGAATATGAGCTTCGATTAGTGCCTCTTGGCAGTAGAAAGATGATCTTCTCCCAATGAGGTGGTGGCCATCAAGGATACCTAGCTTAATTCCTCGTTCAAAGTAGTAGGGAAATAAAGAGCTTTCCGTATCAACAACTCCGTCATTGTCATTTTTACTTCTAATGAACATTTTCATTAACATCATCCATAGATGACTCTCGTACCACTTTGAAGAAAATCCAATCGATGTATAAAATAAATTTGGATTTAGTTTTTCGTGATTATTTCTCATCCATGGCCTTCGAAAAGTTGAAGAGAGAGATTTTTGCATTTCTTTTGCTAAAATATCTTTTTTACCATCAATGAGTTGATAGAGTTTTGAATCAGAGAAATTATGAATAAGATTCAGCGTTTTAATAAATTTCTTATTAAATGAATTCGATCCCAAGATAGGAGAAGCAATTGTAGAAAGTCCTATAATCGAGTCTTGTTCTTTACTATATTCTGTTAAGTAATGAAGAGAGTCTAGTCCACCTTTAGAAAATGCCACTAACCACAACTTTTCATCTGGATGTTCACTTACATATTGAGAGATTTGATCACGCAGTGACTTAGAGTTTTTTAAGCAATTATCAAAACCGTTAACTTCTGGAGTATAATACTTAATATTATAATTCATTTTCAGGTGCTGACATGCTCTCTCGAATGAAGGAGTAGAGAATAACTCATTGAATACTCCTGGAACTAGAACAATAGTAATATCCGTCTTTGGCTCGTCTAGGTTAGAAATATATGTCGGATGATACTTTGCATATTCTACTTCGTTGTAGATTATTTTAAAGATTTCTTCATCTGTAAGTTCTATTGGTTTACGTGCCTTTAAATCGTTGAAGAAACGATAATTGACCTTATCAAAATCAAATTTATTATCAAAGCTTTTGAAGTTAGTCAGTGAATGAATATAACGAGCAGTTGAAAAGCTAATCCAAGCACTTGAGGTAACAAGATTTCGCATAAGCTTAAGTGCTTCATTAGGTGAGAGATTATTCTTAACTAAATTAAATCTTTCAAGTAGATCTGATTTAGTTAATTCTTTTGCAGAGTTTAAGAAGCTTTTAGAATAATTTTTTCTAGCGTTATATGCGTTAACACGATTCTTAAAATCTAAAACTTTTGATTCAATATATTTATTTAAAATTAAATCAGTATCTCTCATAGTTCTTTTAAATTCCTTGCGCTAGATGTAAAATTTTGGCATTGGTAGTGTATACAAGTCAAATAAATGAAAGATAATAAAAGTTTGTTCACTTTTTTTTCGTGTAAATTGTAACTGCTAACTAGTTGTAAAATAAGGTTATTTAATGGTTGATGAATATAAAGAGCACTATTCGGTCTTAAAAAAAGAATGTCTCGACTATCTTTATTTAGATGGTGAAGAACATGATCAATTACTTTTTGCTGATTGCACATTTGGGGCCGGAGGCCACTCATTAGCAATTGTAAAAAGAGATACTAAGGCCAAGTTAATTTCTTTCGACCAAGATCCTGATGCGTTAAAAAATGGACGTGAATTAATTAAGAAAAACGGTGTTGAGGACAGACTCTTCTTACACGATTCAAACTTTTGTCATTTTGAAAATATTGTCATGGGCAACCATGCTGATCTCGTAAAAGAAAATGGCGGACTCAATGGTGTCCTTCTTGATTTAGGTGTTTCTTCTCACCATTTTGATGAAGGCTCACGTGGTTTTTCTTTTCGTGTTGATGCGCCGCTTGATATGCGAATGGATTACGATAATGACAGTATTCAAACCGCTAAAGATATTATCAATCGATACTCTGCCCAAGACTTAGCAAATCTTTTTAGAGATTATGGTGAGGAAAAATACGCTTGGAGAATCGCTGAACGAATTGTCCTTGAAAGGGACAAGAATGGCCCGATTAATACAACATTTCAGTTAGCAGAATTGATTAAAGATTGTTATCCGAAGAAATTACAATTTGGTCGTATCCATCCAGCAACAAAATGTTTTCAAGCGTTAAGAATCGAAGTTAATCGCGAGCTTGATGTAATAACCGATGTAATTAATCAGGTGCTACCATTATTAAAGATTGGTGGTAGAATATTAATTATAAGTTTTCATTCATTAGAAGATAGAATAGTGAAGAAACTTTTTAAAGATTATGAAAAAAATGGACTTGGAGAAATGCTTTTCGAAAATGAAGTTAAAAAGCCAATTATCCCAAGTGATGAAGAGATTGCTGAAAACTCTCGATCAAGAAGTGCTAAGCTTAGAATTCTTAAAAGAGTCGTGAGTAAGAAATCGAAGAATAAATACGAAAAGTTTTCAAAGATTGAAAATGAGTAACAATAGGAGATTGTTAAATGGCCTCAAGGATGAGTCGAACAAAATCTAAGAGTGATGGTATTGGATCAAAGCTAAAAGGAATAGTTTTAAGTTCACAAGGTTTACCAATTGTTCTTAGTTTAGTTGTGATTACAGTTTTATTTGTTCTTTTTAGAATGAAAGGGATAGAGCTGAACTATGAAATCGCAACAGTTAAAAAAGAAGTAGAGAGAATTAAAGTTGAGGGCAAAGAGTTGAAAGCTAAAAAAGCTAGACTTCTATCTGTATCGAATTTAAGAAAGATGGCCCGTAACTATAACTTAGCACAGCCGAAGCAGCATCAAATTATTGTTGTTCCAGCTAAGAAGTAATTATAGTGAGTGATAATAATTTAAAGAACAGATTAAAAGTTATATACGTAATTTTCACAATTGCATTTGTTGCTATACTTGTGAAAGCATTTCGTATTCAAGTAGTCGATCGCGGACATTTATTATCACAATCTAAGAAGCAGTTCTTTAGAGAGAGAAAAGTCTTTCCTAGACGTGGCCATATTTATGATCGTAATGGAAATCCTCTTGCTATCAATATTAGAACATATTCTATCTTCACAATTCCTAAGAATATTTCAGATAAGAAAGTTTATGAAAAATTGAAGGCCATTCTACCTGAAATGGAATTAGAGGGCATAGCTGAGAAAGCTCTTGAGAGAAATCGTTTTACTTGGATTACCAGAAAATCTAAGTTAACAGAAGAGCAGGTTGCCGCGATTAAAAAACTTAAGGGTATTTATATTGAAGAGATACCAAAGAGGATTTATCCAAACCATGAGTTAGCTGCTCAAACACTAGGTTTTGTTGGATTAGACAATAATGGGCTTGCTGGTATTGAGCACAGATTTGATAAAGAACTTAGAGGTGAGCCACAAATTATTAAATACTTTAAGGATAATAAAGGTCGTCCAGTAAGATATGTAAGTCAAAATATCCCAACGGAAAGAGCAAACGATGTTTATCTTTCGATCGATAAAGAAGTTCAAGCGGTTGCTGAAAAGGCCATTAAAGAAGCCGTAGAGAATGTTGATGCGAAACGTGGTGGTGTTGGTGTAATGGATGCCGAAACAGGTGAAATCATTGCAATGGCCAATTATCCTACATTTGATCCTAATGATGTTGGTGACTCAAAAAGTAGTGATCGTAAATTGGCGTTTATTAGTGATCCGTTTGAACCTGGTTCAACACTTAAAGTACTAACATTAGCTTCTGCCTTAGAAAATAAGGTTGTTCGTCCCGATACTAATTACTACTGCGAACAAGGCCGTTTAAAAGTTGAAGATCATATTATTAAAGAAGCTGAATCAAGAAAGAAATTTGAATGGCTTTCTGTCGAAGAAATTCTTATGTATTCATCTAATATTGGAACAACTAAAATTGCCTTTGATTTAACATTTCCAAAATTAAAGAAAACTCTAAATGAATTCAAAATAGGTGAGAAGACAGGAATTGAACTTCCTGCTGAGTCACGTGGAATTTTTACAGACGATAAAAATGTATCGCCTCTGTCATTAAGTAATATCAGTTTCGGACAAGGCGTTGCTACAACTGGAATTCAAATGCTTGCAGCCTTTGCAGCAATTTCAAATGACGGTGTTTATGTTCAACCTACAATTTTAAAAGTTGATGACCCGAAGAAAGTTAAGTCAAAAAGAGTTCTACCACCAGAGATTGCAAAATCTATAACAGATATGATGGTAAATACTGTTGAGAGAGGAACTGCGAGAAAAGGAAGAATTCCTTATTTTAAAATTGCTGCAAAAACGTCAACAGCACAAAGAGCTGATAATAACGGCCGTTATACTGGTTATATTCCTGGATTTCTAGGCTTTCCAGTAGGAGTTAAGAAGAAGTTTGTCGTTTACTCATATGTTGATAAACCAGCGCGTGGTAAATCATATTATGGAAACTCTGTCGCAGGACCGGTCTTTAGAAAAGTAACTGAATACCTACTTTACAAAAATAAAGAATTTGAAGGTCTAGCTGAGAATGAAGCTTATAAGAACGATATTGCATTCGACTCTGTGAAGAGGGTTCAATCAGCTAAGCGCTATACTGGACGTGGCACAGTTCCAAATTTTGTGGGCCTTGATAAAAAGTCTGCAATGGCACTGGCGCAAAAGTTAGAAATCGACTTAAGTCATATCGGAGTTGGTGTTGTTAAGGAACAAACACCTGAAGCCGGAAGTACTCGCGATGGAGAAGTCATTGTAAAGCTTAAGTACGCACCACCAACATATGAATAAATTAATCTCAAAATATAAAATTATATTAAAAGGTCTAAGCGACTTAACTGCCAATCTTGATCAAGCAAAACCTTGTGATATTGCTTTTTATCGTATTCATGACAATGAAAAGGCTATGGCCCTTTTTCGTGAGCGTTATCAAAAAGGAAGTGCAGGACTTGTTATAACAAATAGAGAAGTCTCAGATATTACAACTCTCGTAGTAGATGATAATGATTTTTATAAATTACAAGAAGAGCTTGTAGAAGAGCTATATCCTATAAATCGTGAAGTGAAGTTAATTGGTATTACTGGGACGAATGGAAAATCTTCGGTTGCTCATTTGTGTCAGTTAATTTTGAATGCAAATAATTTAGATGCTTGTTGTATTGGTACTGTAGGTGTCGTTAAAAATGAAAGTGAAATCATGGAGAGCTTATCAGCTACTACACCTTCTTTCATTGACCTACGAAGAATAATTTTCAAGTTAAAAAATATTACTTACTTTTGTTTAGAAGTTAGTTCTCACGCATTAGAGCAAGAGCGTGTTAAGAAAATGAAGTTTGATTCGATAGGTTGGACTAATTTTACTCAAGATCACCTCGACTATCATGGAACAATGGAATCTTACTTTAATGCCAAAGCAAAACTTGCTAAGTATTGTGATACAAACTTTATCATACCGCGCTCACAAAAAAATGAATTCCAAGATAAGTTAGATTTTGATTTAGCCCCAGAGACTAAGAATTTATATGGAGAGGAATTTAACCTCAGCTATAACATAGATAACTTAGAGCTTGCCTTTGCTCTATGTGAAAGAGCTTGCGGTATTAAGTTAAATAAAAATATAAAGCTATCTTTACCAAAAGGAAGATTTAATCTTTTTAGAAAAGGGGATAGTGTATTTATTGTCGATTACGCACATACTCCAGATGCTATTGTAAATATTTGTCGTGAAACAAAAAAGCATTTTGCCTCTTATGACATTATTACTCTTTTTGGTTGTGGTGGCGATCGCGATCGTACAAAACGTCCAAAGATGCTTGCAGCAGCACTTGAGTTTAGTGACAAGGTTGTCGTTACAAGTGATAACCCAAGAACTGAAGAACCTGCAGATATTATTAATGATATTCTTGAGGGCAATAAAAGCGAAGTCGATGTTGTTGTTGATCGAAAAGAAGCAATTCATAAATATGTAAGAGAATATAAACGTCCTACTGCAGTGATTATTGCAGGTAAGGGACATGAAGAGTATCAGGACATTAAAGGTGTAAAACACCACTTTAGTGATATAGAAGAAGTAAAGAGTGCATTAGGTGAATTATGATAATTTCAGATTTTAATAAAATCACTGGTCTAGTGAAAAAGATTGGTAAGGATTTAGATAGTGAAATTCTTCTATCAACTGACTCGCGTATGCCTAATGGAAAAAATACATTTGTAGCTCTAAAAGGTGAGCGCTTTGATGCATATGATTTTATAGAGGATGCCATTAAAAATGGCGCGAAATCGATTGTTCTAACTTATTCGCTTGAGAGAGAAGAACAAATTAAAACTCTTTCAAATAAATACACTGAGACATGTTTCTTTCTTGTTAATGACAGCCTTTCATTTCTCCAAGAAGCTGCAAAATATAGAATTACTGAATGGAAGTGTAATGGAGGTTTTGTTTTTGGACTAACTGGTTCAAATGGAAAGACAACGACAAAGGAATTATTGTTTTCCTTAGCAAAATCTATTCTTCATGATGCAGTTATTTGTACTCAGGGAAATTTAAATAATCATATAGGAGTGCCACTCACAATATTCTCAATTAAAGATGATCACAAATTTGCGATTGTTGAGATGGGAACAAATCATTTTGGTGAGATTGAAGTTCTTTGTGAAATAGCTCAACCTGATTATGGTTATATAACAAATGTTGGCCATGCCCACACAGAATTCCTTATTGATCTTGATGGAGTATTAAAAGAGAAGTCTGCTCTTTATCGTTGGGTAAAAGATCATGGGAAGAAATTCTTCTTAAATATGGAAGATGAAAAACTAGCAACACTTGCGATTACTGATAAGATTATTCCTGTTTCTTCAGATAATGTATGTGAGTTTGAAAGTGAGTTTATTAAGGAATCATACAATCGCTGGAATGTTCAAGCTGCCTGTTTTATTTTAGAAAATATTTTTTCATTAAGTTTATTTCATGAACTTAAAAAACTGAGGTTGCCAGAAAATAAAAGAGCGCAGTGGATTAATGTTAATGATTCAAAAATATATTTAGATGCATACAATGCAAATCCAACTTCTATGAAGTTAGCGATCACAGAGTTTGCAAAACAAGTTCCATCTCAAAAAAATGTTATCTTTGTAATTGGTGACATGAATGAGTTGGGGGATAAGACCCAAGAGCATCATGAAGAAATAGCAGAGCTCTTAAATGATTTAAAGATTAAGGATGCTATCTTTATTGGACGATTTTCAGAATTTTATGCAAATAAATATAGCGGCGAGTCTAAAACGTTTAAAAATCTTGATGATTTCATCCCAAATTGGCCATCAGTATTAAATTCGTACGATTATATTTTTTTAAAAGCTTCTCGTTCTTTACAACTAGAGAGGCTAATAGATATAACTATGTAATATAATTTAAAAACCAGGTGATTACATGCTGTATCATTTCCTCTATCCCTTAAGGGATGAATTCTTCGCATTTAATATTTTTAAATACATCACATTTAGAACAGTTGTGGCCTTCTTGCTCGCGACAGTTATCTCAGTTATTTGGGGTAAGTACTTTATCGGCTTCATGCAACGAAAGCAGTTTGGACAAGTGATTCGTGATGATGGACCAGAGTCTCACTTAAAAAAGGCCGGAACTCCAACAATGGGTGGTGTTTTTATCTTGGGTACGATTCTGTTGACTCTGTTAATAACTGGTAATTTTAATTCTCTTCCAGTTCTTATCACTTGTGGTGTTACAGCATCATATTTCGTTCTTGGCTTTATTGATGATTATGCAAAGATCTCTAAAGGAAATACAAAAGGTGTTTCGGCCAGAGGTAAGCTTATATGGCAATTTGCAACAGCGCTTATTGCAGTATTTGCAATGGTCCATTTTAACGTCATTGATACACAACTATTCGTTCCTTTTGTTAAGGGGCCAGTTTTTAATTTGATGAGTTTCTTTGTCATCTTTGGTGCCATCGTTATTGTCGGCTCGAGTAACGCCGTAAACTTAACAGATGGTCTAGATGGTTTGGCCATCGGTCCAATTATCACATCTGCAGCAACTCTTGGCTTTATTGCTTATGCAACAGGTCACAGAGAGATCGCATCATACCTTTTTGTGCCGTACGTTGAAAATGTTGGTGAATTAGCTGTCATTGGTGCTGCAATCGTCGGTGCAGGCGTTGGATTTTTATGGTATAACACATACCCAGCTCAGATTTTTATGGGTGACGTGGGGTCCCTTGCCTTAGGTGGTACACTAGGGACAATGGCCGTACTGACAAGAAGTGAATTACTTTTTGTTATTATTGGTGGTGTTTTTGTTGCCGAAGCAGTTTCGGTAATTTTACAGGTTGCTTCTTATAAAACTCGCAAGAAGAGAATTTTTAAGATGGCGCCGATACATCATCACTTTGAGCTGCTCGGTTGGGCCGAGCCAAAAGTAATTGTTAGATTTTGGATTATAAGTATATTTTTAGCGATTCTAGCAATCGCAACTTTGAAGATGAGGTAATTAATGGATAGATTTAGAAACAAGAATATTCTAATCGTAGGTATTGGAAAAACTGGTTTCAGACTCATAAACTTCTTTAATCGTCTTGAATGTAATATTCGAGTAACAGATATTAAACCTATCTTCGATCTCAATAAAGCAGTTAAGAAACTTCGTAAGATTAAGCCAGCAGTTGAAATGACTTTTGGTGAACACCTTGACGATGACTTTATTAATGCAGACGTTGTTGTGTACTCTGGATCGGTTGATCCGAATATGCCACAACTAGAGCTTGCAAGACGTGAAGGTAAAGAGGTTTACTCAGAATTCGCTCTTGGTAATAAGCTTTGCCGTAAGCCAATCATCGCTGTTTGTGGATCTCATGGTCGTACAACTGTAGCACACATGATTGGATTTACTCTAAGACAAGATGGAAAGAATGTATTCGTTGGTGGAACAAGTGAAAGTCCATTTATTGAGTATTCAATGCTTCCAAACAAAGATGAAATCGATTACGTAGTTGTTGAAGTTTCAGCAGTACAAATGAGACGTCTAACAGACTTCCACCCTAAGATGGTTGTCTTTACTGATATCGCAGATACTTACCCACAAGGACAATTCACGTCGATGGGTGAGTACATGGAAACAAAACTAAGTATCATTAAGACTTTATCTCCTGATGACACTTTAATTGTTAACTTCGATAAGCTTGCAAATAATAGCTTCTTTAGAAATGCAAATTGCCAAACTTATTGGTACTCGAGAAGGTCATTCGTTAAGCTTGGTGTAATGGAAGAGATTCAAGGAACGCACTTCCACGATCGTCGTATCCATTCAAATATCAATTACCACTCAGAATTTGTTGTTAAGAAAATGAGAATCATTGGTCAAAACAACCGTGAAAACTTACTAGCTGCTATCACTGCATGTAAGGCACTAGACCTTTCTGATGAAGCAATTCAAACATGTGTAACAAAATTCCCAGGAATTCCACACAGAATTGAATTCTTAATGGAAAAGAACGGTGTATCTTTCTATAACGATTCAAAAGCTACTGATATGAGAACACTAGTTGAGACAACTAAGGCGTTTAAAACTCCTGTTATCTTAATTGCTGGTGGGAAAGACATTGAAGAACTTGAGTATGAAGCATTCACTGATGAGCTAATCCAAACGACAAGAATCATTGTTCTAGTTGGTGAGGCAAAAGAAAGAATGAACCGTGCTCTTGGTGAGCACCCACAAACTTTCATTGTTGGATCTTTTGAAGAGTCTGTTCTATTTGCTTATCAAAAGTCGAGAACTGGTGACACGATTATTCTTTCACCAGGTAACCCTGCAACGGATTTCTTTAGAGATTACGAAGAGCGTGGGAACTACTTCAAAAAACTTGTTTATCAATTGTAATTTTTTGAAATAATAATTATAGAAATGCCTGCTTTATGCAGGCATTTTTTTTATGCCTAATACAGAACAAGTTTTAAGTCATATGATCTCGTCATGAAGGTTCTGTTATTTTTTATTTTTGTTTCTATTTTTTCTACTCAAATCAAAGCTAATCCAGATTATGTAAAAGTCTGTAAAAATCTAGTTGATAAGCGCTTAACAAAGTACAACCAATTTCGTTTTAAAAAACAATGCTCGCAAATTACAACAAAGTATCAGTACCAATGCTTAACAGATATTTTAGATAATCGAAGGGCCTTAAGCCTAGTTGAGTTTAATGCTTGTACATATGTGAAGAGCGCAGAGACTTATGCAAGTATTCGTGAAGTGGCCAAGTATTACCACAGTAGTGTGAATAGTTTTCACGTAACAGTAGCGGCATTAGTTAAAAATAAAAAAGAAAGAGAGTGTGTTTTAAGTATCATTCAAAGGGAAGGTCTGGATCCATTCAACGCATATACTTGTTTTGATGAGCGTGGATTTGATCCAATAAGACAATTTGCTCAGATGTACATCAAGTAATCCAACGCACAGCTTCTTATATTTATACTGCATCGAATTCAAAATTCATATATTATGAATATATGAACACTCTTGAAAACACGGATCGTTTTGGAAAACTCTTTTTAATTATCACATCAATTATCGTTGGTGTTGGTATTGTCATGGTTTACTCCTCATCTTATATGTTTTCAAAAGAAGTTTACGGTACAAGTCTTCACTTCTTTTCAAGACAAATACTTTTTGCACTAGTAGGCGTAGCAATGGCCTATGTTGTCGCAAAGACGAAGTATCAATTTTGGATTAAGTTTTCATTTCACTTAAATCTTGTGGTCGCTTTTCTATTAGTTCTAACTTTTATTCCTGGATTAGGGGTTGTTGCAAAAGGTGCCAACCGATGGATCAACTTAGGATTTGGATCTCTTCAGCCTGGAGAGCTTGCAAAGTACACAATCCTTATGATGTCTCTTTTCTTTTTTGAAAATTATGAAAAGCTAAATTTAAAGAATCGACTAAAGTACGTTGCAAATATAGGCTTAGTCTTATTACTACTTCTTTTACAACCAGATTTTGGTACATTTTTTATTTGTGCTTTAGGAATGGGTTTTTCTTGTTTCATTTCAAACTTCAATAGAAAGTACTTTTATATCATGGGCGTAACAGGCACGATTCTCTCGGCGCTAATTCTCGTTGCTCAGCCTTATCGTGTTAAGCGTCTAATGGCATTTCTTGATCCTTGGGCCAATCCAAGAGGAAGTGGTTTTCAGGTAATTCAGTCATGGATTGGGTTTGCTAATGGTGGCTTTTTTGGAAAGGGTATTGGCAATAGTTTGGAAAAATTATTTTTTCTTCCAGAAGCACATAACGACTTTATTTTCTCAGTTATTGGTGAAGAATTTGGTTTCTTAGGGGTTCTAGGTTTTGTCGTACTTTTCATTGCCTTTACTCATATTGGTTTTAAGCTTGCCTTAACTTTAAAAGACGACATCGCTAAGAAAATGGTCATGTCCATTATTTTTATCATTGGTGTTCAAGCATGTTTAAATATGGGTGTGGTTTTAGGACTTCTTCCAACTAAAGGCTTAAACCTTCCTTTTGTTAGTTATGGAGGCTCATCTCTAATGAGTAATCTAATTGCAATCGGTGTAATCTTCTCTTGTGTGTCACGTCAACGATCGATATCAAATGAGAAGCCGTTTTTTTCTCAACAATAGCCAATATATGCGCTAAATTTAGAAGAAGTAATCTTGTGAAAAGGAACAAGTATGAATATTAATATTCAAAATATTAGCGTGCATTTTATTGGAATTGGTGGAATTGGTATGAGCGGTATCGCTGAGATTCTACTAAGCCTTGGCTATAAAGTAACAGGTTCAGATATTAGTGAATCAGCAAATGTTGCAAGACTTAGAAGTCTAGGAGCTGAAGTATTTATTGGACACAAGCGTGAGAATATCACACCGGATACTACTGTGGTGGTTTACTCATCTGCTGTTAACGAAACAAATCCAGAAATGCAGATGGCGCGTGAAAAACAAATTCCTATTATGAGAAGAGCTGAGATGTTAGCTGAACTTATG
This sequence comes from Halobacteriovorax sp. RT-1-1, assembly GCF_047085455.1. Taxonomy (NCBI): domain Bacteria; kingdom Pseudomonadati; phylum Bdellovibrionota; class Bacteriovoracia; order Bacteriovoracales; family Halobacteriovoraceae; genus Halobacteriovorax; species Halobacteriovorax sp. RT-1-1. Next base: position 147,113 of record NZ_JBKIXZ010000001.1, on the reverse strand, counting down.
AGACTTAAAAGAGGAATCGCAATTGCTGGTACTCATGGCAAGACGACGACAACGAGTTTTTTAGCGACGATCTTACAGGCCAGTAACTATGAGCCAACATATATAATTGGTGGTATTGTTTCCAATCTTGCTGGTCATGCAAAAGTTGGTACTGGTGAGTATCTTGTTGCAGAAGCGGACGAATCAGATGGATCATTTCTTATGCTAAATCCAATTATGTCTGTCGTAACAAACATCGATCTTGATCACATGGATCACTATGGAAGTGAAGATGTATTAATGGATAGCTTTGAAGAATTTATTAATAAAGTTCCATTCTATGGCCTTTCTTCTTTAAATGCAGATGATAAGAGACTAATGAGTCTCGTGCCAAAGGTTAAAAAACCTATTGTTACTTTTGGAATTGAAAAAGAAGCAGATTATAGGGCCGTCGATATTAAAATGTCTGACCTTTGCTCTGAGTTTGATCTTATTGTTGAGTCGCAAAATCTTGGACGTTTCACAATTAATCTTCCAGGTAAGCACAATGTTCAAAATGCTCTAGGGGCTATCTCTATTGCACATAAAATGGGAGTTCCTGTCGACATGATTAGAAGCTCAATTCAAAGCTTTGAAAATGTAGGGCGTCGTTTCCAGTTACTATATAAAACAGATGAAGTGGAAATCTTAGATGATTATGGTCATCATCCAACAGAAATTGCTAACACTCTAAATACTTTAAAAGAAATTAGATCACATAAGAAGATTGCAATCTTTGAACCGCACCGTTTTTCAAGAACTAAAGACTGTTGGAATGAATTCCTACATTGCTTTAATGATGTTGATGAATTGTATATGTGTCCAATATATCCTGCCAGTGAAAGTCCTATCCCAGGAATTACTTCAGAAAGATTAGTTGAAGATATTAATCGTCTTCACCCTGGACTTGCAAAGAATATTGAGCTTAAAGATTTAGATACAATTATTAAGTCTAATAAGAATTCGACAATTATGACTTTGGGAGCTGGTTCTATTGGCCGTGTGATTAGAGAATGGGTTTTAGATAACGATCGCAATGAATAAGATTGAAGATATCCTAAGTAATATTCAAAATATTGAAGTTGAGATAGATAAAGATCTATCAAAATATTCAACGATGAGACTTCAGTCTAAAGGTGACCTAATTACTGTAAAGGATTTGGTTGCCCTTAAAGAAGTTGTAAGAACACTTACATCTAAAAATATAACTTATATGCTTTTAGGTCTTGGTGCTAACCAACTTTTAAATGAGAGAATTGTAAATCCAATAATTAATTTAGACTTTGATTATGATCGTGCGATTTTTAATCAATATAGAGAAAGTTATATTCTTCCTGCGTCAGTGAAGTTATCAAGCTTAACTTCTCATGCCTCAAAATTTGGTAACAAAGGATGGGAGGTTATAACAGGGATACCTGCAACTCTTGGTGGGGCCGTATTTATGAATGCTGGCACAGGCCTTGGCTGGATTAGTGAAATCATCGCCTGCGTTTGGTATATTGATAAAGAGGGGAATGAGTATCTTCATGAGGTAACGAAAGATAGTTTTTCTTATCGTCAAAACAACTTTCTAAAGCCAGGTGATGTTGTTTATAAAGTCGAGCTAGTTGCTAATGGGCAAGATAAATACCTTGGAGAAAAGATTCGTAACTACTTACTAATGAGAAATAAGTCACAGCCATTAAAGGAAAAAACTTGTGGAAGTGTCTTTAAAAATATCGTTGGAGATAAGCGAACTTGCACTGCAGGACAATTTATTGATATACTTAATTTGAAAGGATTACAGGTTGGTGACGTACGAGTAAGTAATCTCCATGGGAATTTTATGGAGAATTTCGATAAAGCCACGGCCAGCGATGTAAAAGAACTTATTAAAATTGTTCAGGATGAGCTTTACCTCAATTACGGTTTAAAGTTTGAGCCTGAAGTCAGGATAGATATTTAATGAAAAAAGCTATTTCAATTATTTCTTTTCTTCTTTTGAGTGGATCTGCATTAGCAGTCTCTCAACCTACGGAGAAGATTAAATATAAGACAGCTTTTGGTAAATGTCCTTCACGTGCTGCTGGAACACTTACACTGAAACTAGTGAAAGACTTTGAAAAGAATCGTTCTTTAAGAAGTATGAAGAATCTTATTGCAGCAGATAAATTGAAAGAAAAACATTTCTTATCAGATTACGCTATTAAGTATGATCCAATGGAAGGAATGCTAAACTTTATCTACGAATGTCCATCCCCATTAATGAAAGTTCAAATCTATAAAGAGAATGGGATGGAGTCTTATGAAGCAATTCTTGTTGATAATGGTCAACTATTTGATCCTACTTATGAGATACTTCTAAGAACTGAAAAAAAATTAAATTATGCTCTACCATACCTTGCTATCCCAGTAGGGGAAATGGATAAGACTGTTCAGAAAAATATCACTCGTATTATTGCAGATCTTGATCTTGTTTTTAGAAAGTTAATTTCTGAAGTTATCATCAGTGATGATAAAGAGTTAACGATGATTCTTTCAATTAAAGGAAAGCCTTCGAGCGTCTTTATGGGTAAAGATGAATGGCCTCTTAAAGTTGAAAAGTTGACTCAAATCATTGGTTATATGAACAAGAAAAAGAAAATTCCATCTGTGATAAATATTACAAATTCCAAAAAAGTTGTTGTCAAGTTCAACGACTAATTCTAAAATTTCATTATATGCGGTAAAAATTGCCGTTAGATTTCTTTATTAACAGAATGATTCTGTAAGAAAAACTAGAGAAAGGATTCTCAATGAAAGAAAAAAACATCGTTGTCGGTTTAGACGTTGGTACAACTAAAGTCTGCACAATCGTAGGTATCCAAAACATTTCTAATCAAAACACTGGTAAAGCTGAGCTTGAAATCATTGGTATTGGTACACATCCAAGTCATGGTTTAAAGAAAGGCAGTGTTGTAAATATCGATAAAACAGTACGCTCAATTCATAACTCGCTTGAAGAAGCTAGGCTAATGGCAGGAGTTGATATCCATAGCGCAACTATTGGAATCGCTGGAAGTCATATCTACAGCTTCAATAGTTCTGGTGTTGTTGCTGTTAAAGGAAATGAAATTTCTCAAGATGATGTTGATCGCGTACTTGAAGCAGCAAAGGCTGTTGTAATGCCAAGTGATCGCGAAATCATTCACGTAATTGCACAAGAGTATAAAGTTGATAATACAACTGGTATTAAAAATCCAATTGGTATGTGTGGAACTCGTCTAGAGGCACACGTTCATATTGTTACTGGATCAATCTCTTTGATTCAAAATTTAGTGAAGTGTGTTGAGCATACAGGTGTTAAAGTTGAAAACGTTACACTTCAACCAATTGCTTCTTCTGAATCAGTTCTTTCTCCTGAAGAAAAAGAAATGGGGACATTACTAGTTGATATCGGTGGTGGAACAACAGATCTTGCACTATGGAAAGATGGTGCTCTTGTTCATACACAGGTAATTCCAGTTGGTGGAAATCATTTCACAAATGATCTAGCTGTAGCACTTAAGATTCCTCATGCAGAAGCTGAAAGAATTAAAATTAACCACGGATCTGTTCTTCCAGAACAAGTTAATCAATCAGCTCATATTACAGTTCAAGGGATTTCTGGAACTAAGCCAAGAGAAGTACAACTGCACACAGTCGCAAATGTACTTGGTGCAAGAGCGGAAGAATTATTTGATCTAATAAAAAATATTATTAAAGAAAAAAATCTTGGTGATGAAATCAGTGGGGGAGTTGTTCTTACTGGTGGTGGTGCCATGATTAAGGGAATGCCTGAGATTGGTGAGTATCTTCTAGAGAGACCACTTAAAATAGGTTTCCCAATAGCTTTTGGTGGCATGACAAATATTATGCAAAATCCAAAATTTTCAACTGTATTAGGTCTTCTACTTGAAGCCTCAAAAGGCAGAGAAGTTGAAGTAGAAGAGGAAGAAGATATTAATCAAATAGATATTGTAAGCAAATTATCAGGATCTATTAAATCAGTATTCAGAGAAATTTTTTAAATAAGGGGGAACTTATGTTCGAAATTTCTGACAACAACGAATTAAAACTAACTGAAGGCGCGAAGATTCGCGTTGTTGGTGTTGGTGGCGGTGGCTGTAATGCCGTAAACACAATGATTAAGGCCGGTCTAACTGGTGTTGAATATATTGTTGCTAACACTGACTCACAAGCACTTGCTGTAAACTTAGCACCAACAAAAGTACAACTAGGTGTTGAGCTAACTAAAGGTCTTGGCGCTGGGGCCAACCCAGAAGTAGGTCGTAAAGCAGCTCTAGATGAGTATGAAATGCTAAGCCAGGTTCTAGAGGGATCTGACATGGTATTTATCACTGCCGGTATGGGTGGTGGAACAGGAACTGGTGCAGCTCCTGTAATTGCAAAACTTGCACGTGAGCTTGGTGCTCTTACTGTTGGTGTTGTTACAAAACCATTTATCTTCGAAGGTAAGAAGAGAATGAGACAAGCATCAACTGGTATCCAAACTCTAGAGGAAAATGTTGATTCACTAATTACAATTCCTAACCAAAGACTTCTTCAATTAGCAGGTGAAAGCTTATCTTTAGTAGAAACTTTCATGAAAGCTGATGAAGTACTTTTAAATGCAGTTAGAGGTATCTCTGACCTTATCAATACTACTGGTCATATCAATGCTGACTTTGCAGACGTTTCAACTGTTATGTCTAATAAAGGTCTTGCTCTAATGGGTACAGGTCTTTGTGCAGGTCCAGATAGAGCTATTAAGGCCGCTAATGAAGCTATCTCTTCACCACTACTGGAAGATATTTCAATTGATGGTGCAACAGGTATCATCATTAACATCACTGGTGGTTCTTCAATGACTATGCATGAAGTTAATGAAGCAGCTACTTTAATTATGGAAGCAGCTGATGAAGATGCAGAAGTAATCTTTGGTTCTGTAGTTGATGATGAGCTTGAAGATAATATCAAAGTAACAGTAATCGCTACTGGTCTTGGTGGTCGTGAAGCAGCTGTTAATGTAGCTCCTCAACAAGAACTTAGAAGACCAGTTGTTCAAGAGTCTAAGCCAGTATATGTAGCACCTGTAGCTCCAGCTGCTCCAGTTGTTGAAGAAAAGCCAGTTTATGAGCAACCAGTTGCTCAACCTGCTATGCAACAAGCTGCTTACCATGAAGCTCCTGTTCAATCTAACCCACAGGTAGATGCAATGAGAGAGATTCAAATGGAAGCTCAACGTGAACAACTTGTACAAGATACAGTTGTTGAAAGTTCAAGAGCTCACTCATTTGATGGTGATAACTTAGAAACGACTCAAAGACCAAGTCTTACTGATTCAATTAGAGAAGCTGCATCTCAATATGAAGCTTCAAAGTCTGAAGTAGACCCATGGGCCAATGAGAAAGTATTAACTGGGAACAATACTGCTGAGAAATCAGATCGTCCAAAATCAATTGCGGAAAAACTAGGTTTTATCAATTTTGATGAAGATGAATTAGATACTCCTTCATACTTAAGAAAAGAAGAAACACAACAACCTTCTGGAACTGAAACTTTTCGCCAAGTAGAGCGATAGGATTCCCCCCAAAGTATATTTGATGGAAACATCAAAAAAGAGGGCCCGTAAGGGCCCTTTTTTTTATAATGAATTTGATTTTAAAATATTTGATTTGAATGATTCTAACAGCTCTGCTGTATCGGCCTTAAAATCTTCTGGAAGCTTAATTAAGAGTTTTGAATTATTGTGCGGAATATTTCTTAAGACAAGTCTGTAGTTTCCTTCCCATTCTTGCCAGCTCAATTCATATTGCCAACGACTAAATTGACCACCACCAAATTTCACATCTCTTTTTTCAGGCATTAAAGCATCAATAGTATAAGATACTTTTTGTTTTAAACCAGCTGATGTTAAATCCTTTTCACATTCTCTAATTAAGCGGTCATGTTTAGAATCAAAGACAATATTTGGTTTATTCTCTTTCATGATCTGATTAATTTGGCCTTTTAGTATTTCAAGATCGTTCACTTTTACTTCCTTACTTTTCTATTTTCAATCTCTCCCTCATTTCATCTTCAATTTCTTTTTGAACGTGCAATTGTACATAAGTTTCAATTAAGTCACTTTCAACATCAATTTTGTACTCGCATAAGATGAAAGTTGGGATTTTATGTTTATTCCAAGTATTCTTTTTAAAATTATAAATATAAACACCCTTTTCTGGTGTTTCACTAGTTGTTCTTTCGTTTGTGATAGATACCCACTCGTGTTTTGAGTACAAGTTGAAGTGTTCACGGCATAGGTGAAGAGCATCAACATTGAAGTAATCATTTTCAACAAGTTCTTTTTCACAAATACTACAAAGACCAAGAATTTTTTCTTGAGGCTTGTTTTTTTCTAAGAGATTATTAATTTTATCAGTTAGCTTTCCGTCTTGTGTTTCTTCTTTCTTTATTTCTTTTCGAAAAGCAATGAATGCAAATACTCCAATGAGCATAAATAGCGCAATAGCAATGATTACAAGTAATGCAATGATGATAACTGAATTGTCCATGTTATTAGTTTAATGGACTTAGCAAATATGAACAATGGCCAGGGGCCTATATCCTAGTATATTTTGAAAATATCTTCTTACCGCTACCCTGATGCGTTCTGTTCTCTGATCGATCGTTCCATTTTCGTTGAAGTAATCAAAGCAAATTTCTTGTAGTTGACTAATTTGATCTGAATCCTCAGGGATTCCCATTGTTGTTACGTGAACTCTATGTTTTGAACGTTTTAGACTATTATTTGAAATAGAAACAAAGACTGTACCGAGGGTGGCCATTTTTCTTCTTTCTGAAATTTTTTCGCGCTCAATAACAATTCTATTGCCGTGGATTAAAATTGGAGGAATCTCCTGTGAACGATTAACTTTTAATTTACCATCTTGTGTAAATGAAATGCAGTCGTGATTCTTAATCTCAATAGCTTGTGTATTAGGAAGGATTGATTTTATAAATTCGCAATGCTTTCTTAGAAAATATGTTTCCCCATGAATTGGAATAGCAATCGTTGGTTTATAGTGATCGTATACATCTTTAAGGTCTGCTTTACCAGGATGGCCAGATGCGTGAATCATTCCATTGTAATGTGTTATGACTTCACAACCCTTATCTGTAATTTCATTATAAAGAAGAGATAATTTTTTTTCATTTCCCGGTATAGCTTTTGAACTAAAGATGAAAGTATCGGTTTCATTAAGTTTATAATACTTATCACTTGTACTTGTAATTCTTTTTACTGTTCCTCTGAACTCGCCTTGGCTACCTGAGCAAAGAATAATATGTTTTTTCTTTAAGTCTGCTACTGACTCAACTTCACGCACTAGTCCATGATCATTGAAGATTTCACATTCTCTAGCAATTTGTGTGTACTTAAGTAATGAACGACCATAGGGAACGACTTTCAATTTGAGTTCTTGAGCAATATTGAAAATAGTTTGTAGGCGATGAATGTTAGAAGCAAAGCAAGTTATGAATACTCGTCCCTTAGCGTCTGAAATAAAAGTAGCTAAGTCTTTTTTTAGTTCCGACTCTGATGTCGTTCTATCATTGCTGCTTGTAATATTTGTAGAATCTAGCATTGCAATTCTATTACTAAATTTCTTAGACAGAAGATTGATCTTTTCTAATTCAATCGGTTCCTCGTATTCCGAATTAAAATCACACTTGAAATCGGAAATAAAAAGCACTCCAGTATCGATTTCTTTGATACCAAGATGAATCCCTTTAGTGTTTGGAATAGAGTGATTAACATGGACGATGTCTATTTCAATTTCATTGAGGATTAATTGACTCTCTAAGCGATTTATTTTTTTTGAAAGATTCAAATACGATAATTTATCTTCAATTAGTTCTTTTGCGAAAGTTGGAGCATATACTTCTGCTTCAGGAAATCTTTCAATATAGTGAGATATCGCACCAATATGATCTTCGTGGCCGTGAGTAATAATTAAAGCATCAATCTCAACTTCAACATTTTTTAAATCTGGAATCAAGTAGTTGATATCAAAACAGTCTTCGTAAGGAAATAGAATTCCACTATCGATAATCAGGTTTGTATTTTTATATGATACTAAAGTCGCGTTAGAACCAATCTGTCCAACTCCGCCGAGAGGTGAAATATTTAAGTTAGACATTAAGATCCTTTTGTCGAATTCAGCAATAATTCGAATTCTTTATTGTGTTCAACTAATTGTAGTAATCTTGCAGCTAATATCTCAGATGCAACATCAGTTTCTTCTCCAACGATGAAGTCTGCATATTGTCTTTGAGGTGCTAAAAACTTTTCATACATTGGACGTACGCTATCGTAGTATTGATTGATAACACTTTCTAAACTTCTACCTCTTTCTGCAACATCTCGATTAAGTCTTCTTGTGAAGCGAATATCTGCTTCAACATGGAGAAAGCAACGTATATCTAATTTCTCTCTAATTTCTTGATCAAAAAGTGTGAAGATTCCTTCAAAGAGAACAACTGGTGTAGGTTTTAAAGTCGTCGTTGTAGCGGTACGATTACTCGTTTTGAAATCGTAATTTGGAACTTCAATCGACTCGTCATTCTTCAGTGCTGTAATATGTTGTTGAAGAAGAGGCCAGTCAAATGCTTGAGGATGGTCGTAATTTGGTCGTCCTGATTTCGTATAATGCTCTTTTGGTTGCTCTGGTAGATAGTAAGAGTCCATTGATAGAACTGACACTTTCTCTTTTGGTAGTTTAGAAATTACCTTTGATGCAAAAGTAGTTTTTCCTGAACCTGAACCACCAGTGATTCCAATTAGCTTCATAGATGACCTTTGTTTTAATGTTTTCAGTAACTTATCACAGATTGAGTTCACATCAAATAAAAGAGGTGATAATCTTATAATAATTACATTTGTGTCATTCGTCAGGGATATTCGATGTCTAGAATTTTATCTATTTTGCTAATTTCTTTCCTAAGTTCAATGGTTTACGGAGCGAGTCTTAATGTCGCAATCTCATCATCGCCTAATAGCTTAAGCCCATTTTTTTCAACTGATGCAAATTCGCAAAATATCAATCGTCTTATTAATGCATCACTAATCGACTTTGACAGTAATATGCAACCTATTTGTCAGTTGTGTGAATCGTTCAAGGAATTTCGCACAAAGGATAATTATAAGATTCGCTTTAAACTTAAGCCAGGTCTCAAATTTTCTAACGGTGAAGAATTAACTTCTAAAGATGTTCAAAAGTCTCATTTTTATTTCACAGAAACGGCTAAGATCAAATCAATTTTTAGATTCGCATTTGGAAATATAACAGAAGTTAAGATTATAGATAAATTAACATTCGAATTAATTTATATGAGTTTTGGCCTTGATCATCTTCCTAACTTAGTTCTATTTAAAATTATTCAAATTCCTAATTACGACGTTATCGATAAGGTTGAAATGGTCGATATTGTAGGTGCAGGTGATTATAAGATAACTAAAATTGCTCCACTACAAATCGACTTGAAGTCACTTAAGAAAGGTCATTATGATTTAAATTTTGTTGTCGTTAAAGATGAAACAACCCTTTCTTTGAAGCTTATTAAAGGTGAGATTGATCTTTCTGTCGCTAATATTTCACCTCGTAAGGTTAACTACTTAGAAAAGAATAGTGATGTGAATGTTCAAAAGGTTTTGGGAACAGATTATAATTTTATAGGACTAAATCAAAAGAAGGGTGTTCTACAAAATGTTAATATTAGAAAGGCGTTAAGCCATCTCGTTCCACGTAACAAAATTATAGAATATAAATTTAAAAATAATGCTGTTGCATCTAATGGACTGTTCGCAAAATCATTTAAGAGTTTCTATATAGACATGCCCGTCGATGAGTTTGATCCTAAAGTCGCTTATGATCTTTTTTTAAAAGCGGGCTTTGTAAGGAAGAATGGTGTTTGGTACGACCCAGAAGGTAAGACATTCTCTCTAACTTGGAAGACTAGTAGTAATAAGTTTCAACAAGAACTTGTAACAATTATCAAGAATGAATTCGAAAAATTTGGTCTCGTTGTTAATGTTGTCCCTCAGGAGTGGGGAACATTTCTTAGGGGAGTCAAAAGAGGGGAATATGATCTTTATTTAGGGCGTTGGATCGGCTTTACTGGTCAAGATATGCTTAAGTTCGCTTTTTACTCTGAAAATATGGCCCCAAAAGGTGCAAATCGTGTCTTTTTTGATAATAAAGAATTCGATAATTTAATTGTAAAGGCAGAGCAAACTATTGATAAGAAGAAGGAAGTTGCTCTTTATAAAAAAGCCAATATTGTAGTAAACGAACAATACCCATATATTAGTTTATGGCACCCGCATGTTATTTGGGTGATGAGTAAATGTATAAAACTGAAAGAGATATATCCAAATGGAAACTTTCTAGTTTTAAAGGAAATTGAGAATGTCTGTAAAAACTGAAATCTTTAAAATTGTTACGATCGAGTTTCAAAGTAGCTCACAGTGTGAAGAAGTAAATAAAATCGCCCTTAATGACTTTGAAGTTGATGGGATTGAAGAATTCTCAATGGAAGAAGCTCGTGTTGATGAAATTTTAGGAGAAAGAGCCTATTCTGGTGGAGATGTTCCAGAATCTGTTATTGATGAAGTCGTTGATATATCAGATGACCAAGATGTGAAAAAGTTTAATTACTTTTTCTTCCAAGGTGACATTAATAGGGCCCATGATTTTGTTAAAGCGATTGAAGGTATGGACTTATCTATTGAAGTTAAGGATGAGGAATACTCAGATTGGAATGAAGTTTGGAAAAAGCACTATGCACCTATTGAAGTAACTCCAGAGCTAAGTGTAATTCCTGAATGGTTTAAAGAAGAAGATTACAAATCAAATAATAACAATATCTATATTATTCCTGGAATGGGCTTCGGTACAGGTGAGCATGAAACAACTTATTTATGCTTGAAACATTTTATGGCCGTTAAGGATTCATTTAAGGATAAAGATCTGTGTCTAGACTTTGGATGTGGCTCTGGAATTCTAGGTATTGGTGCAATCAAAAAGAGTAATATGCTCGTAGACTTTGTTGATATTGATCCAGCAGCACTTGATAATTGTCATGAAAACTTAAAACTTAATTTAGATGAAGATCGCTTAAATGGACATCGACTAGTTGCTCGTAAACGCTTTAATCTTGATGATAAGTACAAGTTAGTTTTTGCAAATATACTTATGCATGTTCTTGTTTCAGAAAAGGAAGTGCTCCTAGATTCCCTAGATGATAATGGTTATTTAGTTTTATCTGGAATCTTAAATGAACAAGTTAATGATGTAATTGAAGAGTATAAGTCTTTGAAGAAAATTGATGTATTATCTAAAGGTGATTGGTCTGCAATTCTTTTAAGAAAGGAGTAGTTCATGCGTGCTATTTATACTCGAGATGATCTTTCTCCATCGATTGATGGAATACTAAGCTTTTCAGATGATCGAAGCCACCACTTAATTAAAGTCGTAAGAGTTAAAAAAGGCGATGAAGTACTACTACTTGATGGTCAAGGTGGTCGTTATACAAGTGAAGTTATAAATTGCACCAAGAGAGAAGTTTCTCTTAAAATAAAATCCTTTGAGAAAGTAGATAAGTTTTCAAATATCGACTTAGCAATAGGTCTTCCAAAAAGAGAGGCTTTTGAAAACGCACTTAAGAATGCAACTCAAGTCGGTATCTCTGAAGTATTTCCGTTTCAAGCAGATTATTCTAACTGGTCAATAAAGAACTTTGATCGTGTTAGCTCTGTAATTGAAAGCTCGTTAATTCAATCTAATAATCCTTATATGCCGATTGTGCATCATGAAACTGCTAGTCTAGATGCTCTTTTTGAGATCTTCCATCAGTATGATTATATATTCCTAACGACATTATCCCGTGCAAATGGTAATGATATCGAAGACATTAAAAGCATCAAAGATAAACGTATTTTAATTATCATTGGACCGGAGGGTGGTCTCTCTAACCGTGAAGAAGAACTTATGTTTAAAGAGAATAATGTAATTGGCCTTAGGCTAGCGACACCTATTCTCAAAACGGAAAGTGCAGTACTGACAATTGTGGGCTATGTACTTGGAAAATTTGATGTTAAATAAAAAATGTGTCATCCTATTATAAGAGGGCTCAGGGATGAATTTAGATACACAACATAATAAGAAACCAATAAATTTAAATGACTTCGAAGAATTTGAAGACTTTGAAATTGAAGATATACCATTTAAGCCAATTAATGAAGGTCTAGGCTTTCACCATGGAAGAGCAAGTAAAGAAGTATTAAAAAGTGCCAGAGTTGAAGTTACACCAACTCAGTCACATGTTAATAACTTTAATAAAGTTCTTGGCCGTGAAAAAGAAATGAGTGTTCCATCAGAACTTGAAGCTTTCTATCGTAAAGGAACTGAGTCTGAGATTCCTAAAGTAAATCGTGAAATTGAAATTAAGAGTAAAGCTCAAGATGTTTCAATTGCAAGGCGTTTTGCTTCTTACATAATTGATATGAGTGTGTCTTTAGTTGTTTTTGCTGTCACATTAGCTGCAATGTTTTTAGTAAGTGGCCTACCTCAAGAGTCATTTATTGAAATCACACTTCAAAATTCAAATTATAGATTTTTGATTGCTTTATTTGTGCTGATTCATATTATCTATCGTATAACATCAGTTTATAGACCTACTTTTGGTCAATACATCTGTGGATTAAAACCAAAGCTTTCTAATGAAGCAGCATTTAATACTATTATTGAAAGAACTTTATTTGAATTCATTTCAATTCCACTTTTAGGTCTTCCGTATATTCTAGGGCTTGATAAGAAGTTCTTTGGAAATAGTTTAAAAAAGAGTAAGTAATGAAATATCAAGAAGCAAAGGATTATGTTGAAGCTAACTTTAGTGGGCAAAAAATTGTTTTTACAAATGGCTGCTTTGATATTCTCCATCGTGGACATTTAATGTACTTAAATGAAGCGAAGAAGCTCGGTGATGTACTTATCATTGGACTCAATTCAGATAGCAGCGTTAAGCGTTTGAAAGGTGAAGATAGACCTGTTAATCCAGAGAATGATCGCCAATTTATGCTTGAAAATTTAAAAGCCGTTGATAAGGTTTTTATTTTTGATGAAGATACGCCGTATGAATTGATTAATGCTGTTTTACCAAATACTCTAGTTAAAGGTGGAGACTGGGCCATTGAGCAAATTGTTGGACATGATGTTGTAACGGCCAATGGTGGACAAGTGCTAAGTCTAAACTTTGAAGACGGCTATTCTACGACGAATTTAATCGAAAAGATTCAAGGTAGATCGTAAGTGTATATACATTTACATCAAGATTACGCTGTTATTTCTAACGAAGAATCTAGTATTGAAATTCCTTTTTCGCAAATTTTAAAAACAATTAAAGCTACTCTCAAATCTGGATTAGTCGTTGTTGTAAAATTTCAAGATTGTAATTTTAAATTATCAAATTTAAGAAGTAAGCACTATGTTGCTAATAATGATTTTGCATTTATTAATACTTCATTAAAAAATAGATTTCCTATTGATTATAAAATTAAATCACCGAGTGAAATGCTCCAGTATATGCTTGATTTGAACGATTTGTTTCTTAAGTAATTGATTCTCCTGAGCTCCTGTAGTAGTCGGTCGGAGCTGTTCGGCATCATATTGTCATCGTGGCAAATACTGCGTCCAAAAAAGTAAAAAATCTTCCACTTTTCTCTCAAGAATATTTCCGAGTAACCGTTATGGGTATTGCAACCAGATGGGTCTGGTTGTTTGGGATTTAAAATTGTTGAGACAAGGAGTTTCAACGCAAATTACACAAGGAGGTTGCTTATTCGAGGAGAATAGTAATGGGATTAAGAATTAACACGAACACACAGTCAATTTCAGCACAAAGAAGTCTAGGTCAAGTTAAGAGAACACAAGATGAGTCTTTAAACAAGCTTTCATCAGGTTCAAGAATTAACAAGGCAAGTGACGATGCTGCAGGACTTGCGATATCTGAAAAGTTAAGAGCGAATATCAGAGGTACTCAACAAGCGGCAAGAAACGCGGGTGATGGTATCTCAATGATTCAGATCGCTGAAGGTGGGATGAACGAAGTATCAAATATTTTAGTTCGTCTAAGAGAGCTTTCAGTACAATCTGCATCAGATACAATTGGTGATACTGAACGTGAATTTACTGATAAAGAATTCCAACAACTAACTAAAGAAGTTGATAGAATTGCAGAGTCAGTACAGTTTAACGGAACATCACTAATTAATGGTGAAGGTGACGATAAGGAATTCCAAATTGGTTTATATAATGATGAAACTAATGACAGAATTGCTTACAAGCCATCAGCAGTATCAGTTAAGACAGAAGACCTAGGTATTGGTGGGCTTTCTGTTGCAACAAAAGGTGACGCTCAGACTAACCTTGAGGCTATTGATAAGGCGATGACATCAGTGTCTGGTGGACGTGCGGAGCTAGGGGCTTTACAAAATAGACTACAGTCTACAATTAATAACCTAGAAATCTCTAATGAAAATATGAGTGCCGCAAATTCACGAATCAGAGATACAGATGTAGCAGCAGAGTCTGCAAACTTAGCTAAGGCGAATATCCTTACTAACTCTGCAACTTCGGTACTTTCGCAAGCAAACGCTTCGAGCCAATCTGCACTGAGACTGATCGGTTAAGTAAAAATCTAAATCGAAAGCAACATCTACAAGTAAGGGCCTTCTTCGGAAGGCCCTTATTCATTTATCTTATACTTTCATTTTGAAAAATTGAGCTTAAATAAATAGACCACGTTTTCACGTGGCCCACTAGAATCTTGAAAGAGCAGAAACTCAGGAGAGAGAATCGCTCATTTCTAATTATATTCATAAATCTTATTTCAAAATATGATCCTAATCATTTATTAGTGGCAAAAAATAATGTCGATTTTCATCCACTTTTTAAGTACTTATTATTGATACCTTAATTTCTAACCTATTGAATTCATGTTAATTTATATACTTTTTTCCAAATATTTGAGGGATTAACTAAAGTATTTAACCGAGTGTAACGAACAGGTATTTGTGAACACTAATTTTGTCTGAAAGCTATTTTAGTAGGACGTGAGGAAAGGAGAAAAAAATGGGTTTACGTATTGCAACTAATACCGCTGCGCAAATGGTGCAGAAAAACATTAAACAAACAGGTAAAGCTTCCGGGGAGGCCTTGGAGAAGTTATCGAGTGGTAAGAGGATTAACAAGTCCGCAGATGATGCTGCCGGTTTAGCGATTGCTAAGAATATGGAAGCACAAGTTAAGGGTTTACGTCAGGCTTCTCGAAACGCAAATGATGGTATTTCAATGGTTCAGACTGCTGAAGGTGCCATGAATGAAACAAGTAATATTTTAGTAAGATTGAGAGAGCTATCAGTTCAGGCCGCATCGGATACGATTGGTGATACTGAACGTGGCTTCCTTGATAAAGAATATCAGCAATTGGTTAAAGAAGTTGATCGTATTGCTGAGTCGACAAAGTATGGATCGATTGAATTATTAAATGGATCAGGTTCCGAGATGGATATTCAGGTTGGTACATTTGCTGGCGATAGTGGGCAAATTCAATATGACCCTTCTCAAACAAATGCAACTTCATCCGCACTGAATATTTCAGGTTTAAGCGTTTCTTCTAAAGATGATGCAAGATCGTCAATGGAGAACGTGGATGAGGCCATTACGAGTTTATCAGAGCAACGAGCGAATCTCGGTGCGATTCAGTCAAGGCTGCAATCTTCGGTTAATAACCTTGAGATTCAAGCGACTAACTTAGACTCGTCAAGATCTGTAATTGAGGATGCTGACGTGGCCTTCGAGTCATCTCAATTAGCTTCTTCTAATATTGCTAAGCAAGCAGGTATCTCATCGTTAGCACAGGCTAATAATCTGAACTCTGCAGCACTTAGATTAGTAGGTTAATAAATATGGGGGTCCTGCCCCCACTCCTTTCTTAAATAATTAAGCGGCCTTGTGTAGGAGAGACCAAGGCCGCCTTTTTAGGAGAAAGAAGTATACTAAGGTTGAGAGACAAATGAGCACAAAGAAGTTTGAACAAGATATTATTGAATCAATAAATGAAAACAGTGAAGTTATTGTCTGGGACGTTATTGATCATAATATCGTTAGACTTCCGGCCAAAATAAAAAGTCTTAATGCCTTTGCCAAACAAATCTTTTTAACAATAGAAGATGGTTTAAGAGATAGCTTGGCCCACTTTGTTCGAGGGCCAGGACTGTTAAAGTTCTATATTCCAGATTTACAATTAATATTCATTAGCGAGTTAAATGCATCACATGGTAATAGCTTAGAGATCTCGTATCCAGTAAAGGAGAAGAGACTCGAGAGACGTGAACATGAACGCTTTGAGCCTTTGATTCCACTTTATAGTTGTTTTCAAAATATAAAATATGAAATCTTCGATATAAGTGAAGGAGGGATTTCTTTTGTCTTGGGTGCATCTCAATATGAACAGCTCTTTAGTAATAAGAATGAGGTATTAAATTTTGAGGTAGGATTTGCAAAAGAAAAAATTCATGTGAAAGGCCATGTTGTAAATAAAAAGAAGATCAGACCTTATCAGATTTCAAGATTTCCATACGGTGCTTATCGAATTGCAGTTGCAATTGATAATAACCCCGAATATCGAAAGCATGTGAAAAAGCTTCAAGCGGGTTGTGATAATCTTATTAAAGATCTACTTTGATTATCTGCACTAATCCTATATGATTACTTTATGAGTTGTTATGTGATTTCTGATGTCCACGTGAAATGGGATCAAAAAAATTCTGAATTTCTTAAAAAATTTCTATCTATTGATTTCAATGAAAATGATCGTATTTATTTACTAGGTGATATTTTTGACTTAATGGTTGGAAGCTACCAAGAGTATGAAAAGCAATACGACTGGTTCTTTACACGTATCAAGGAAATTAAAGATATAGGTGCGACAATTTTCTATATACAAGGAAATCACGATTTTCATATTGAAGACTTACTAACTGATAATGGAATAATTGTAAAAACTAAACCATTTGTAGAAATTGTGAATGAAAGAAAAGTTTTATTCTGCCATGGCGATGAGATAGAAATTGAAAATTTCAATTACCGAGTATGGCGTGGCTTTATTAGGAGTTACCCTTTAGCACTTATTTCAAAATATATATTCAATTATAAGATCGTAAAGGCGATTGGGGATTACCTTTCTCATAAAAGTAGACAAAGAAATGAAAAACGATATGGTCAAACACAATTGAATGATGGAATTCGCGATAAGTTTAGAAAGAGTGCTGAAATTGCTTCAAGAGAATACAATGTCGATATAATTATCTGTGGCCATAGTCATTATCAAGATGAATACGTTTCTGAGAATTTTTCATACTATAACTGTGGATACGTACCAGCTTCAAATAAGTTTTTAATTATCAATGATGACTATAGTTTTGAAGAATTAATTTAATCTTATCTTCTTCCGTATTTAAACTTCTCTTTTAAAGTTCTAAAGTAATTTCTTTCTTCGTTAATATAGAAGTTTACATGACTACTTCTAGATTTTTTTATTTGAATCTCGTCTTTAGGCTCTAGTTTAAATTCTTTTTGTCCATCAATAGTAAGATAAATGTCTTCTTGCCCACGTGGAATAATAATACTTAATGTTTCATTATCTGGTAGAACCATCGGTCTATGGGTTAGGGCATGTGGACAAATTGGAGTGAGGACAACTCCTTTAACACTAGGGTGTAGAATTGGTCCATTCGCAGCTAGTGAGTATGCTGTTGACCCAATCGGTGTACTCACGATTAATCCATCTCCTGCTAGGTTGTATATACTCTCGCCATTTGCCTCTAGTTCAAGATTAAACATTCTTGAAATACCAGATTTAGTAATAACAGCATCATTCATAAAGTTTAGTTTAATTTTCTTGTGTCCAGGGCGTGTAATCTCAGCTTGGTATATCTGAACTTTGCGAGTTTTTAATTTTCCCTTCAGTGCCATTTCAAGACCTTCATAGAAATCGTGCTTTGCAAACTCAGCGATAAATCCAAGATTACCCATGTTTATTCCAAAGATATTCACCTTCTTAATGTCTTTACTTCTTACAGCACCAATTAAGGTCCCATCACCACCAAGCGTAATTAGTATTTTGCATTTTTTAGCAATATCATCTCGATTAATGAAATTAAAATTTTCAGGTTGGCTGTTTTTGAATATTTTTAAGATGCGTGATTCTTGAGATTTTTCAAAGTAGACATCGACCTTTCTTCTTATTAGCCAATTTGTTAAATTTGGTAGAACAGTTGAAAATTCTGTCACTACTTTTGGCTTTAAGATTATTGCTACTTTGTTTGTTATTGCCATTTATTCCTCAATTATAACTTCATTTAAAAAGTTATTTATATCATCAAAAGGTTTCTGTATTACTTTACAACCATAACTTGCAGCCCTTTGAACAATTTGCTCAGAACTGTATGCAGTAATAATATAAAAAATCTTTGAAATTTCTGATTCATTATATTTAGTTTTGGATTCTTCTATTATATCAAAACCAGTAATATCTTGAAGCATTAAATCACAAATAATACGCTCATAATTGTGTTCTTTGATAAGTTCTATTGCTTCTTTTCCACTGGCCGTAGACATAACATCTACCCCTTTTCGTTTAAGTAGAGTTACAATAGTTTTCTGTATCAGAAGCTCATCTTCAACAACTAGTATTTTCATGATTTACCTTGGGAATATTTATTTGGAAGTGGGCGCCTTCTTCGGATTCAATGAGATAAATATCACCATTAATCTTTTTAGTTAAATTTTTACAAATTGCTAAGCCTAGTCCTGTTCCAGTGTCTTTTGTTGTAAAAAACGGATTGAATATATTGTTTTCTATATCTTTAGATATTCCAGGCCCATTATCAATTATATCGATCAAAATCTTATTATTAACTTCACTAACGTTAATATCGATTCTTGAGTTTGCAATATTGTTAACATTAAGTGATTGTGAGCTGTTAATAAGTAAATTAAATATAACCTGACTTAATAATGTTCCGTTAGTCATTATTTCGATATCATTGCTCATGTCAAAATTAACTTTGTGGGATCTTGATTCCGATTTTGTTAAAATGATTGTTTCAGCAATTAAGTTTTTTAATGATGTTGAAGTGAACTCTTCATCATCCTTATATAAATTTGAAAACTCTTGAATAATAGCTTGTGATCTTTTTACGCTGTTTGATATATGCGAAAGTGTATCTTTTACATCGAAGTCTTCAGTTTGTTCTATGAGAAGATTGTGAGAAAGATCAATTCCAAAAAGTGGGTTACTGAGTTCGTGCCTTAGTGTGTTTAAGAGTTCTCCCATTAGTAGTATTCTTTCATGATGAAGTGAGCTTGTGTCTTGTTGATGATCTTCAATACCGATTTGATTGATCTTAACTCCATCATCTTCAATAACAAAAGAATTGATAGGGAAATTAGAGAGAATTTTATCTCTTTCGATTTTTGATTGCCTGCTACTTTCTACAGTTATTATATTAAATAACTTAGGAATAGATTTAATGATCAACTTGTCGAAGTTTGTTCTGTCTATATCTGCAATAGGGAATAGGTCATTACGTGATAGGAGAATAATTAAGTTAAAGTCACGAAACGATAATTCTTTTGCTAAGAAATGTCCGTCTAATTGTATATCCTTATTAAGTAACTCTTTTTGATCAAAAGACTTATTTTTACTCTTTCTAACTTTTGCGAATAAAGTGTTAAAAAAAGTAGGTTCTTGATAAGTCTCATAATATTCATCATTTTTGTAGGTGATAGAGTATATATTAGTAGTACCTTTTTGATGAATGAGCATTTGAGAGGAGCTAAATCCATTTAACTCATCTGCATTTGTAAGTGCCTTTAGGAATGATCGAATACTATCTTTCTTTTTAAATTGAAATTCTTTGCTTGGCAGTAGAGTTAGCTCTTTTGCATCACATATTTTATCAGAAAGAAAATCTGTCGAATTCATTAGAACGAATTTCTTACTATTGATTTTTAATTCAATTTCATCTTTATTATATTTAACGATCTGTAGTTGAGAATTTTTTTTTGAGGTAGTTAAAAATTTGCTGTCTTGAAATAATGAATCCAAGACAGCTTTATCTGCATAAATATTTAAAAATTTATCTTTGACTCTTGAATGAGTGGTATTGCTCTGATTTTCCACTGTTTAAGATTATCTATTAGTTCATACTCTAGCAAGTCAGAAAGCATTACAATATCATTGTTTTCACGTGCTGGGATAAGTGCTTTAATAACTGAAAATAGGTGAATCTCAAGATTCTTAATTACTTCTTTATCTGAGAAGAAATTCTTGTTTGCTTTTCTTGCCGTAGCATGAATTCTCGTAATTAAGTGAACATATAGATCGAGTAACTCAATTAAATCTGCAAAAAATAAGTTCCCTTGATCAATATTTCCTTTATTGAACTCATCTGTAGTAATTAAGATTTTATCAACTAATTCATCAATATATCTTTTACAATCTTCCAATGCTTCAAAAGCCAATTCATAAGAGTTTTTAATTTGTAGACTAGGGTAGCCAAGCTCTTCGAGCGTGTAGTCTAATAATTCTCCAACTTCATCAATTGAAAAAGATTTGCCTTCAATGACAACTGCTGTGATTGATTCATTATCTGATATACCATCTGTTTCAATTGCTGTTATGGCCTGTCTAAGGGAAATCGAATTTCCATCTAAAGAAAAGCTATCGTTTCCTAGTTCTAATGTGATCATATATTTTCCCTTGCCTCTGGTTTGGACTTGTTAATGAGTGAGCATTTTTCGAAAAATTCGTAAAGGACACTACACATAAGAGATATCTCGTTATACGTGTAGAATGCAGCTTCGGATAATTTTACAAGATTATTTCCTTGTAGATTGTTTTTAGCAACTTTCGCAAAGTCTATGACTGGTGCTAATAGTGGATAAGAAGTCGATACAAGATCACTAAGACGATCGATTTCATCTAGTTTTGCTGAAAACTTCTTTATCTCTTCTAAGCTTGGTGTATTCTTACTAATTTCTTCGATTATGTATCGCGAGTACTTTTTACCAAATTCTGACAGCTCATATAATGTTTCAATACCTTTTGACTGTGAACTTAGTTGTGCTTTAGTTTGAATATTAAAAGAAGGGATATCCATGCTAGTGTTAATTTCAGTAAAAATGCTAGTCCACGCAATGTGATAGAAATTTCGCATAACTTCTTTTGCATCTTGATCCTTATGTAGTGATTCTCTAATATATAAGTCTCCATTATCAAGCATGTCAGAATGATAAAGCTTTACTCTACTTAAAGAGAGAGACGAACATGAGCTATTTAATTCCTCGATATTAATTTTGTTATTATTTAATAACTGTCCAATACATTGATGAGTAATGTTGTATGGAACATCGTTGTGACATTTGAACTCAGTGCACTCATCCTTTGGGAAACAAGGTGCACACTCTGTTTTAGGCGCTAGGTTGTAGTTGTCTAGAGCATAAGGAGTTGTTTCATGCGGCCTAACAGTACCTAGGGATATTGTTAAAGTTTTTATGTTTTTGAAACTTAGAAGATTCCCAATCATTGAATCATGGCCCACGAATAAAAAAGAACTATCGACTTTTGAATATAGTTCTTTTAGATCAAAACCAATCCATAGATTAACACGATCCTTAAAGGGCCTAATTAGCTCAGAATTTAAAATTTCATCTGCTGATTTTTGATCTTGATTAGAGCCGCAAATATATACTTTTACA
The DNA here is from genome assembly GCF_047085455.1 of Halobacteriovorax sp. RT-1-1. Classification (NCBI taxonomy): domain Bacteria; kingdom Pseudomonadati; phylum Bdellovibrionota; class Bacteriovoracia; order Bacteriovoracales; family Halobacteriovoraceae; genus Halobacteriovorax; species Halobacteriovorax sp. RT-1-1. The sequence goes on along the minus strand of NZ_JBKIXZ010000001.1, from coordinate 125,229 downwards.
TTCTCATTCTTTTTTAATGTTTGGTAAATAACTTCAACCCATCGGTTCGCTTTCCACATCTTTTTTTCATTTGATGCAAATGGGTGAATTAATAAATTTGTTTTCTTTTCACTTGAATAATCTTTATTACTTAAATGAGTGAGCTTCTTTGTTGTCCCAATGATTGAAGAGAATAGGTCAACTAGATTAAATGGGTTAAGATCACCTCTCATTACTGTTGAGTAAAGGTATTGTGACCATCTGTCTGTGATCACTCTCTCATGTAAGTCGTTGAAGTATGGACCTACTTTATTACTTGATTCAATAAGCGAATGTAGATATGTCGCAGATTTAGAAAAAGCGAGGTTGATTGATACATCGATATTTTGTTCATTAATTTCTTTAAGTTGTTTCTTTAATTTAGAGAGGGCCTCTCTCACATTGTCAGCTCCAAACATTGCTGTTTTGTGCTCAATTGTTACAACTTTATCAAATACCTTTTCTAACAAGAACATGATCGGTGTAGCAAATTTTTTACGCGCTACTAGGACAACTCTATATTCGGGATGATTTTCTTTTAGTAGCTTAACGGCATGAGATGTTTGCAGAAGATCACCAATTCTTGTTGTTTGAATTATTGCAATGGTCTTTTTATTATCTGCTTCGTTTTTTAAGGCGTTCATTGATTGCTCCTATTCTTCTTCTAGGACAGAACATAGATATAAAAAGGCCATGTCGTCTTCGCTCAAGTTTTCTCTTTTGACTTGTTTCTCTTGAATTCTTTCAAGTTCTTTGAAGAATTCAGTCCTTAAATTGTTATGATCTTGATTCATTTAATAATTCCTTTGTAGATTCTTCTCGTAATCTACTACGACTCTCTCTTACTAAATTTGATACTTCTTTAATTTGTTCAAATTGTATTTGTAGATCATTTTTTAAAGCGATTAAAATATGCTCTACTTCTGATAGAGTCGGTGTTTCGATATTATTAATTTTTGCTCTGTAGAATAAAAATGGAAGTGCGCAGTAATCAGATGTATGACCTATATATAAATTAATATCCGCTAACTTTGCTTGTAGTTTTTGCGCGTCTTGTGCAAGTGTTGCCTTAATTGCTGCTAACACATGACGTGAGGATTTAATTAATTCCCCCTGAGCTTGCTCTAGCCAGTTGGACGTAAAGTTTAAGTCACTTTCGACAATACCGTGTCCAGAAAGTGTTTTTCGTTCTATTTTTCGATATAAGAAATCTCTTGATAGATACCTTTCAAGCTCTATTTCTGTATCGATACGTCCTTCTATATTTTTATAGAAACCACCTAATTCGTCGTGTTTGATTTGATAAATCGATATGTCAGTGTTTTGTAGATATTGTTCTTCTTTATTTAGGAAATACTTATTAAGTACATAAATAATATCTTCAGCTTTAATGATTTCATTATTTCTAACTTGTTTTTCCGTGTGTGCACTTGGGCCATAAGCAAAGTCACGATCTTTAATTCGTGGAGTGATAATCATACTTTCTAGATTTGTTGTTCCTTGTTTAAGAAATGGTGAAGGACCCATTGAAAGCTCAATTGTTGGAACATCTAATATATCTGCCATATGCTTTATTGCTGTATCTGGTGTAATTAAAAGATCACAGTTGATTAACACTGATGGAAGAGCACTGAACTGTGCTTCAATTGTTACAGCTTTCTTGTCTAGTTCTGAATTGATTTTATTAGCATAAGATCTTTCGTCTGATGTCGGAGCGATCACTAGCAATGGGATCGTATCTTCTTGTGCATTAAGTTTGTTGATTAGATTGATAAGTTCTTGCCTTTCAATCATTTTGTTAATATTTGATGCTGTTAGTTGAATAGCTATCAGCTTAGGATCGATTTTTCCTTCGGCCTTTCTCATTTTTAAGAAATTTTGATGGCATACCTTATTGTATTCATTTGAAACGTGTAGGGCATTGAATGAGTTGTTTTCTTCAATTCCAACCATCTTATGATAGCAATCATTGAAATTTAGTGGAGCATATTTTTGCTGTGTAAGTACATCATTAAATACAACTGCCCATTCGTTTGAGTATTTAACATTACAGTTGAGGTCAAATTGAATACCTTTAAATTCTTTGTTTATATATGATGCTAAACTCGTTGAGATTCTATCGTTAGAGTAGTTTATTACTAAATTCCAACTTTTATTAATTTCTTTTATCGTTTTACCAAATTCATCGAGAGCAAAGCCGTTTGAATAGATCTTATTTTTTTTGTAGCTAACAATCTTTTTTCTATCAAGTGTGATGATATTTTTAACACCATTTAGTAACTCAGCAGACTTTTCAAATTCTTTGTTAATTAAAATCGTTATATTTGCTTCAGGGTGTTTGTTCTTTAGTGATGAGACAAGTCGTCCCATTTGAAAAATGTCACCATGTCTTTTGAAGTTGATAATTAGTATATCTTTCATCTATTCCTCTTAACCTTGCTTGATTACGGCATCAAAAGCCAGGAGTAAAAAATCATTTTTATTTTTAAATTGATTTGTTTGATATATTGCTCTTTCGATATGTTGATCAATTGTTAAGTCTTGATCAGCATTATAGAGTAGGGACTTAAGTTCGCTCGATTTAATATGCTCGATACAGTCACCGATTTTGCTACTCGCTTCAAAATCTAAAAAGTCTTTGTAGAACTTATTGTAAAGAGAGAATGAGGGAGCATGAGTAAGTATAGTTGGTTTTTGAGAAAGAAATGATGCGACATTCTTTTCTTTATAGATACTCGCCACATCATCAGTGGCATATACTTCGATATTTTTATTTGGAAATAAATTGTTCTTTATACATTCTGTGTATGTTTGCTCATTAGGTTCAATGACAATAACTTTATAATCTTGACCATGGTATATCTCAAGAAGCTTACATGCTTCATAGACGTGGTAGGCAAAACCTAAACCTAAAATTAATAAATTCTTATTCTCTTTAAGTTGATGCTCGATATTGGCGATTAGCTTTTTAGCTTCCTTTGCAGGATGGTAATTCGAATGTAGGTGTACGCCGTTAATAACAGGTACCTTTAAATTACTTCGTGATTGTTTAATTTCGTACGAATGTATATCTAAGAAAGAAAGTGATTTTGCAGGAATTGCTTGTACTAATTCTTTTGCTAGTTCCATAATTTCCTCGTCCTAAGGCCCAATGGTCTTTATATAAAGTGAAGCTCTTTCCTAGAGCTCCACCATATTATACTATAATTTCGATTAAGGGGGCAAACTGGTCTAGTATTACCTGTTTTTTACATTGTTCAGGTTGTAGCCCTGAAATTGTTGACGTTTTTTGAAGACAGTTGAGATTTCTTTAGTAGTTGACTCTTTTGCTTGTGATAGTAGGTTTAAGCACTCATCATCAAGCTTTTGATTTTCATGAACAAGTTCCGTGACATCTTGTATCCAAGATTTAAAGATTTCGATATCTTCTTGTGGATAAATCACTTTATTATTCTGAATTTCAGCTTCAATATCATCTTGGAGTAGGCGAATGATATTAATCAGTCGCTCTCTATTTTCAGAGATATTATCAACGAGGTCAAATCTTCCATTGTTACATGAAGTGATCATAGACTTTGTAGAGTTAACGAGAAGTCCCAGTAAATCTAGATGTCTAGTGATCTTATTAAAGATCTCTATTGTGTTCATTATTTAGCCTTTTGCTCAACTCTAAGTTGCTTAACAGCTTCTTGCCAACCTTCATATAGCGTCGTTAAAACTTCAAGGACTCCTTTTAATGGCTCCTTGTCAATTTTGATATTTGCCTGTGTACTTGAAAAAAGCATAAAGTCATATAAAGATGAAAGTTCTTTGGCCACATCTCCACCAACTTCAAAGTCTAAACTACTGTTAAGCTCGATGATAATATCTTGTAGCTTTCCAATAAATTGTCCTTTCGCAGATAAGTCCTTCTTTTCAATTGCTTCAATTGCTTTTTTACAATTTTTAATAGCAGCTTGATAAAGCATAAGTAGGATTTGCTCCTTACTTGCTGTTTTTACAGATGTTTGTTTGTAGGCACCTAAACCGTAACTCATTTACTTCTCCTTAATTATCCCATCGGCTGAGGTCCGCCAAGGCCTGCACCTTGTGAACGAATCCTAGACATGGTTCCTTCTAAGCGTGAAAATTTATCTTTTAAGTTCTTTTCTTTTTGTTGAAGCATGTTCTCTCTTTGAGCAATCCTTCTATCAATTGTTTCAATATTATTTTCTAGTGATCTTTTTCTTGAAGAGAGTAGACCATTTGGAAACTGAAGAAGCTGGCCTACAGTTTCTTTGAGGTTATCGATGAATCCATTAGTTTTTGTACCGTCTTCGTAGCGACCAGTTAGAACTTCAGCAATATGATCGTAATCTTTCTCCATTACTGTTTGAAATTTCTTCTGATCAAACTCAAGTAAACCTTCCCTTGAAAATTGGATACCTAGTTCTCCAATACGAGAAGTCCCTCCGTCTTTAAGAGGAATATCTTTAAAGATTGCACTTCTTAATCGAGATTCGATTGATTGTAGAAGAATATCTCCACCTAGAGTTCTAGAGGTATCAGTCGTTTCATCCATTGTGTTTTGTTGTTTAATGAATGAGAATACACCGTTAATTTGATCAATTAGAGATTTTACTTTCTCTCCAATTTTTCCAGCATCTTCACTAATGTTGATAGTGAACTCATCACCAGGCTTTGCCTTTTTAAGATCAAGAGTTACACCAGGTATTAGTTCTGCCGCTTTGTTTTCAGGTAATTCGATTTCAAAACCATCAAGTGCAACGACTGCGTCTTGGGCCTCTCTTTCAAATTCAATATAAAAATCTTGTTCACCATCTACGAAATAGAAGTGTGGGAATTCTGCCTTGTTAATATCACCAGTATCTTTTAGCGATAGGATTAGACGCCAAGGTGTATCTGATTCCGAACCGTCATTGATAACACTGGCTCTTAGTCCTGATTCTTCATCTTTGTTAATTAGTTTTGCTACTGACTTTAATGAAGCGTTGTCAGCATCTACGTATATTTCTTTTGTATCGCCACTTGGTAGTGAGTATTGAATAAACCCAACACCAATATAACTTTCATCTGGATCAGCAAAACCAGATGTCATGGCCGAAGACTTCTGTGCAAGTTGTTTAACTTCGAATTGATATGTTGCTGGTTCCGCAACGTTCTTATCCGCAGTAATTCCTACGATATCATCATTTCCAATAACACTTAATTCTCTTAGAGATCTGGCACTACCGTTTTGGAGGAGGGTTCCACGCATACCTTCAACTAGGGACGTAAGCTCTTGGACAAGTGCTTTCTTGTCAGAGATCTTACCTTTACGCATTTCCATATTTTGAATAGGAATTCGTTCAGCTTTCATAATTTGCTGAACAATATCCTTTGGAAGTCCCGTGTTAATGGAGCCCATTGCTATCGACAAAAATCCTCCTGATTTTAGATGTGAAAATCCTTTTCACACTTGTCTCCAACTCTGATTTTATCACACTTGAGCTTTTTTTTCCGTCGCATCATTAGTGGAAGAATTTTCTAGGCAAGGCCTCTTCGTCATTTGATGTTTTAGGGGCTATAATAGATAAATCCCTGAAAATAAAAAACCCGCCTTGTGGGCGGGTACTTTTCGAGAAAGTAATTTTTTTGGGATTGGGATTTTGTACTAAATTTATCGGGTATTACTGTGAAAACTTTAGAGAAAAAGTCGGATATTTACATTGAAAAGACAAAATTCTTGTTATTTCGACTAGTTACATATTTTACATTCTTATTATTGCCAATCTATTTGCAAAAAGAAGTTAATCTCGAGCCAATTTGGCAAATTATCGCAATGATTTTCTTTTCAATGTTTATTGTTTCTCAGTGGTTCTTACTGGGAAAGGAAATTGACCACCGATTAAAGATATATTTCAAAGTGAACTCATCCATCGATAGAGTCGTTTATCGACTTTTTATGGGGATGTTCTTTATGGCCATTTATTTCAACTTGCTAAGCCTTTTGCCTCACAAGTGGAGTTACAATATTTTTTGGCTTACGTGGATTGTGATGGGGCTATTTTATTCATGGCCTACGCGAGGAAAGATCATTAAGGAGTCGGTTTCGACTAACTTCCATGAGTATCGCTATCTTGATAAGTTTGAAAAGACAGTACTATTTTTAACAGTAGTTATGTTCTTTACTTCGCTACCTCAGTTGCCAAATTTATTTTCGACAAGTTCTCTAAGGCTGTTCTTTGATCCAAGTGAACGAGTCTCAGGAGCATTCTGGAACTTTATATCAATTAACTATATTCCATTTAGTAAGTATCCAAAGCTTTTAAATCTATCATGGTCGATTCATTTTTACTTTGTAACGATGTCTCTATTTTTGATGACCTTCTACGCTCTTCTTCGAAATTTTGTTTCAAGGAGACTATCTCTTCTTGGAGTATTCGCGTTAGTTTCTTCTTGGTCATTTTCAAAGATACTTGCAAATAACTACGGATTTACCCTTTTAACGACTTTTTCTGTTGTGTGGGTATGGTCTACACTCTGGTCGACAAAGAGTTCTACGTACCGTTCTGGGCTGTTTATAGGTCTGCTAGGTGCTTGGGGAACAGTTATTGATAAGTCGAATATAATCTTATTAATAGTTCAACTCCTATTAATCCATTTTGTTTTCTTCAAAGAGGAAACTGCATGGTATAAGAGACAATTTTTCAAATATACATTGTTGGGAGTCTTTCTCTCTATTTCTCTGTTCTTTTTATCAACGAGCACCGTTTCAATCGAAATGATTGAAAGTGTAAACATAATTTCTGCAGAGATAATGAGGCTCGTGTCTCGTAAATCATTCTTTATTCTCTCAATTTTTGGCCTAATAGTTTTTATGTATAAAATTTTAGGGCAAACGCGAAGTGAGAAGCACAAAATACTAAATATCTCGCATGATTCTTCCATTAAGGTTGCTATCTCTATTCTGTGCCTCCTTCTAATTGATGTTCTCTTTAGTTCGCGAACATTTCAGGACTTTTCTATACTGTGGTTATTGGCATTTTTTAGTGTCTTACTTATCGAAGTTATCTTCCAGAAAATCAGAGGGCTTAGAAGCTCTAGGAATATGATATACGCGGTTTATATTATTATCTGTCTACTGGACTCACACTTTGAAGGACGAGTTAAAATCCTATTAAGAACGATCGGAGCAATTGACTAAAATCCTAGGACTTAAAATTATTTATTTATATGAGAATTAATTTATAATTTAATTAACGTTAACGATGAAAGGGAGTTTCATCTGTTTAAGTCTCATATAACAAGACAATTGTTTGAAGAGTTTTCTGATTCCTACAAAATGCGTAAAGACGCGGCCACTTCACATCCATTTGTATTTGTCGACCCAGCTGATAGTAGTATCAAGCTGATAGCTAGTTCATTTACTTATGATGATGGTGAAGAGTATGGAGCGATCCTAGCAGGTAGTGAAGAATTAGAATTCATGGTTACTTCCGAGTAACTGCCTCTACCTTACTGAAATAACTATTATTGTGCTTTGAGCATAAGGGAAATCCATCCCTCAAAATCTTACTTCAGATATTCGAAAAATATTATTGACAAGCTTTAAAAGCACTTTGAAATGTGCATATGTGGATAAGTTAGCTTTTTTTGTTGGTAAGTTTACTTGCGACCTGTCAAAACCTGTCATCACATCGCAACATCTAAGGTAAAGTGTTGAAAATAAGGCATTTCATTAGTAAAAGTTAAATTAATGAAAAATAACCAAGCATTATGGTCAAGTGTGGATAACTCTGTTAATAATGTTAGTAAAAAACCTGAGTCAATAAGTTTTTTCACAAAAGAAATTTTTTTTTCGCGCTCAGATGTAAGAAAAATGTCGTGGACTTACAAAAAGCGACTTTTTCAGTTTTTTGAATAATGTTGGTCTAATATCAGGTATAAGGTTTAGTTAATGACGTTTAAAGTAAAAGATTATTATTACAACAAGGCTAAGAAAGAGAACTTTTTGGCCCGCTCTATTTATAAGCTAGAAGAAATTGATAAGAAGTATAAGGTTATCGAAAAGGGTAATAATGTACTCGACTTAGGTTATTTTCCAGGCTCTTGGATGCAGTATACGAGCAAGAAGATTGGGCCAGAAGGCTTTGCAGTGGGTATTGATATCAAGCCAGTAAATAAGAAACTTTTAGGAGTTAAGAATGTCAGGCTTTTTGAAAAGTCGATTTTTGATGTAACAACTGTGGAGGAGCTTGATTTTGATCGCAAATTTGATGTTGTTATTTCTGATATGGCCCCAAACACTACTGGTGTACGCTCTGTAGACCAATTAAGAAGTTTAAATTTAATTGAACAAGTTTTTGCACATCTTGATGTCTTTTTAAAAAAAGATGGAAACTTTGTAATTAAAGTATTTGATGGCCATGAGGCCCAAGTCTTTTTAAAATCACAAAGAAGTATTTTTAAAGAATTCCATTTCCTAAAGCCGAAATCTACACGTTCGGTTAGTAAGGAGTTCTTTGTGATTGGTAAGGGCTATAAAGGTGTTCAAATATAGGTTTTTGTATAAGTATTTATTAGTTTTAGCTCCGCTCGCTTTAATAGGATATTTTTTAGTAGGAAAAGACGAGCAAAAGAAAATAGAAGTTAAGCCAAAGGCGAGTGAAATTGATAATCATCAATTGAAGCACTACCTCTCAAGCCAACTTTTAGATCCTAAAACTCCATTTAAACAAACAATTTCACATAATTCGAAATCTTACAAAGTGAACTATTCAACAGATCCTGAATTAGAGAGCTTTGTAAGAAAACGACTTCGTTATTATCGTCCTGATAAAGCAGCTATTGTTGTTATGGATAATAACAATGGTAATCTATTAGTCAGTATTGGATTTACAAGAGAAGGAAAGGTTTTTGATTACCTTCTTCCTTTTACTGGGACACATCCGGCAGCAAGTGTTTTTAAGATTGTTACAAGTGCAGATCTTATCAATAATGAAGATTTTAATATTCATGATAAGTTTAAATATCGTGGTCGCGGAACGACTCTTTATAAATATCAGTTAAAGAATAAAAAATCGCGTTGGCAGCGAACAACATCTTTTGATAAGGCTTTTGCATATTCTAATAATGTAATTTTTGGAAAGGCTGCAATTAATAATACAACTCCTGAAGAGTTAGAGGAGATGGCAAAGCGCCTTGGCTTTAATGACGAGTTAATGAAGGAAATTGACTTGGCCAAGTCGACATTTGAAATTCCTCAAACAGACTATGCAATGGCCGAAATAGCGTCGGGCTTTAATAAACGTACGCAAATCTCTCCGGTTCATTGTGCTGTACTATCAAGTGTTGTTGCTAATGATGGGGTTTTACAATATCCACGACTGGCAACTGACTTAGTTGATGAACAGAATCAAAAGGTTTGGCAAAACGAAATTCGTAAAGATCAGGTTATTGGCCAAGATACTGCTAAAGAACTATCTGAACTAATGCAAGGAACGATTAAACGCGGTACTGCAAGAAGAACTTTTCGAAGATACATGAGTAGACGTATTGCTAATAAACTCGAGATAGGCGGTAAAACTGGTTCAATTACTGGTGGTTTTCCGTTTGGGAAAAGAGATTGGTTTACATCTTATGCTAAACCGAAAAATAATTTAGACGATAAGGGTATCTCTGTTTGTGTCATGATTATTAACTATAAGAAATGGTATGTGAAATCGACTAAGTTGGCGCAAGAAATTATTTCAAAGTATTATCGAGGAATTAAGTGAGTGATATTTTAGACGAGAAAATTGCTAGTCGTAAGAAAAGTTTTCTAAGGATGAGTCGAGACTCATTTCTAATAATATTATTTCTTTTGGTTTTTAGATCTTCTTTTTATGAGCCATATCGAATTCCCTCTGGTTCAATGATCCCGACACTAGAAATAGGTGATTTTATTTTAGTTGAAAAATTCAGCTATGGCCTAAAGTTACCCTTTTCTGATATTGCCCTAGGTGGGGTTAATTCAAACCCTGTATATCTACTTAGAACTAATGATGTCCAACGTGGAGACATCATTGTTTTTAAATATCCAAACGATCCAAAAATTAATTATATTAAAAGAGTCGTTGGACTACCTGGTGAAACTATTGAGATTAAAAACAAGAAGATTTATATCAATGGTAAACCAATAAACGAAAAATTAATTGCAACAAGATTCAACGATAATTACGATTATCTTGAAACTAAGATGAATGAGAAAACATTTGTTGTTAAAAAAGATATGGATAATATCTATAAGCTAAACTATCCCGCAACAAAAATACCAAAAGACCATTATTTCGTAATGGGAGATAATCGCGACAACTCTTCTGATTCTAGAGCATGGGGATTCGTACCATTTGAAAATATTAGAGGACGCGCCTTCTTCGTTTGGTTCTCAATGATGCAAGATAGCTATACTGGTCAAATGAATATAAAATCAGAGCGTATTTTTAAGTCGATTGAGTAAGATCGATTCTTGTTGCACCATCATTTCCTTCATCTGGTGACCAATTTAGATCTCTCTGTCTTCTAAGCTCATTTCTCAGCCATTTCTTTAATGTACCATCGCCATGGCCATGTACAATGATTAAATAGGGAATATGTCCCATTCTTAGATCATCAATGCATGAAAAAACTTTCTGCTGGAATTCGCTTAAACGCATCCCACGACAATTAACCTCTGTAGTGTAGTTAATGGTCTTAAAGACATTAATTTCAACTTTTTTTGCTTTTTGTGGCTTCTTATTGTTGATACCTTGTTGATCAAAAAGGGAAGCCTTTGGAACAGAAATTTTCTTTCCATTAACCTCAACAACACAATTCTTACCTTTTATTTCAGAAACAATACATGTCGAATTCAGACGGTCGCAAAAATAGCGAGAACCAACTTTTATCTCAGTCGCAATTTGTCTTTCTTCTTTTGGCTTTTCATTTCTATTTGGTTTAAGTCTTTCATATTGCTTGTTTAAGGTAGAAATTTCATTACTTAAGCTTTTAGTCTTAACATCATTAAGACCTTTTATGATCTTTTTAATTTCTTTTTCATATTGATCATAAGCTCTCTGTTTCTCTAAGAAGAGAATACCTTCTTGAGATTTTTTTTGATTCTTAAGTTCATGATTAAGCTGAATATTTTCTTTAAGTGTTTTGCTGATTTTTTCTTGTTTCTTAGATAGATCTTGAAGAAGCCTTTCATAAGTAACGTATTTAGTATCAAGCATTTTTTTAGCATCATCTAAAATAAATTCAGGAATATTGTGTTTCTTACTAAGTCGCTTAAATATCTCTAGTGCCATTGATGAACCAGGTGTTCCAATGATTAGTTTGTATGTAGGAGTATTATTATCAAAATCATAACCTACATGGGCCGAGATAAATTCTTCACTTTCTTGGATTTTGGTTTTAAGTAATTGGTGGTGTGTCGAAATAAGAACATCACATCCAAGTTCTTTTGTAACATAATTAATAATTGAATAAGCAAGTGATGATGCCTCATCTGAAGATGTCGAATTAAAAATCTCATCTGCAGCAATAAGTGAATCATTTTGAATATTTTCTAGCATTGATAAGATTACCTGAACTTCTCCCGCAAATGAGCTTAGTCCCATTTCTAAATCTTGGTAATCGCTGTCAAAGTAGAATACATCACTTTTATATTGTAGCTTTGCTTTTTGCGCAGGAATGAATAACCCAAGTTTTAGGAATAAATGGGCAATAACAATACTTTTGATGGATACTGTCTTACCACCTGTATTGGGACCAGAGATAATAATACCTCTTTTCTCACTATCAACTTCGATTGTGTTTCTGACACAATTATCAATTAGTGGATGATAAAAATCGACCAAGTTTGTTGAACCATCAAAACTAACTTCTGGATAACAAAAACTTTTCGCGTGTGAATAACTAGCTAATGTATATGTATAATCTAATTCTATAAAAAATGAATACACATCATGCATTGTTGAAAGATCGTTATTCACTAGGTCACAAAAATTCTTACATATTTGTGATATGGCATAGTCAATTTTAGAGTTTATTTCGATAAGGTCATTAGACATCTTTCTCGTTGCAACTGGTTCAACAAAAAGTGTGTTACCTGTTGAAGACCTTGCAACGATACTACCTAGATCACTTCTATAAGAGTCACTTCTGATTGGAATGACAAATCTTTCATTAATAATATCAAAAGTATCCATTTGAAGACGCTTGGAAATGTCTTCATCCTTAAGAATAAAATTGATTGTTTCTCGAATTCTTTTTTCTAATCCTAATTGTTCTTGGATAAGTGGTGCGATAATAGGGTGTCTTTCAAGATGAACACTGCCGTCTGCATCGACAAACTTTCTAAATGGATTGATAAATTTCTGCTTTAGCCTTTGAGTTTTATTCACTAACTCATCTAGATAAATTCGATAGTGGCTAAAATTAAGAACTCTTTTGGTTGAAAAAAGGTTTTCAATTATATTTGCCAAAAAGTTAAGCTGATCTAATGTCGCAACGCCACCTTTAGAGATGTAATTTAGGGCATTGTGATTTTCTTCACTATCTCTCAAATTACTAAAAAAATAGTCTCCTAAACTACCTGACTCATCAATTTTCTTAATAATCTCATTTAAGTCAAAAAAATGCTCACTTAATTGTTCAGATTCGAATATCTTTGGATTATGTTCTATAATATTTTTATTAACTTGAAATCTTGCGTGGGTGATTATTTCAGAAGCTATCTTGCTCCAGTCAATATTACTCAGTGTTTGTGACAAAATTGTTGGATTATTCATGAATTTAAATTTCTCAGAGCTAGGGCGAAATGTCGATAGAATTAATGATCAATTAATTGAAAATGGCGCTTCAACAAATCCTCGAATACAAAAAATCTTCTCATCGGGAAAGCTCGTATTATTACAGCTTAGACTTAGAGGAAAGAATCTTTGCATTACAATTGGAAGAGGAGGAGAGCATTGTGGTATTTGGGACTCAATTCAATCGATTCCTTCAGAATATCGAATTACACGTGATCAGTTTCTAGAATTTCTAAGATCTAATATTCGAAATAGTCGACTTATTGAAATTGAAACTGATACCAAAGATAAGTGCTTAAATTTCAAGTTTTACGATAAGAGTAACCTTTTGCTTTTCTGGAAAGGACGACAACTATTCTTTAGTTATGTTTATATAAACGAGGGGAAGAAGTTTCACTTTTCTCCATGGCAATCGAATAAGAAGCAAGTTTTTGATTTTGAAAATTATTTCGACATCTTCAATGAATTAGGAAGAAAACAACTTGATACAAAAGATGTTAAGGAAAAAAAGCTTATTCTAGCTGAAGAAGATGTTTTTAATAAAAAAGCAGAGACAACTTATAATAAAAAATTGTTGCGTAAGAAAAATTTTATTCAAAAAGACCTTGAAAACTGTAAGGTTAGACATGAGCTTGAGAAGAAATTAATTAACGATGAATTAGATTTAAATGAACACGTTTTCAAATATAAATCACTCAAAGCTAAGTTTGATTTTGGCCTTAGTTACTATCAAAAGAAGAATATTCTTTTCACGAAGATTAAGAAGTTGCGAAAAGGTGAGGAATTTCTTGAAAAACGTCTTGCTGATGTTATTAAAGAAATTGAATCCAAGAAGGAAGTATTTGTTCGAGAAAAAGTGAATGTACCAGTTTGGAAGAAAGTAGCACCCAAAAATACTGAAGTTAATAAGTCGGATGATCATTCAATTTTTAAATGGAATGAAATATCAATTGCTGTTGGACTAAATACTAGGGGAAATGATTATATCCGAAGTAAATGGTCTAGTAAGGGTGATATTTGGTTTCATATAGATGGAGATAAGAGTGCTCACGTTATTGTTAAGAATTTAGAAGGCTTTGATTTTGAAAAATATAGTGTAGTTGCTTCAATTCTAGCTGATTACAGTGAGTTTAGTGCTGATCAAATACCTGTTATATTTACTCAGGTAGAGAATTTAAAAGGTGTTAAGGGCTCTGCAGGTAAAGTTATTTATAAGAAGGAAAAGCATTTGATTTTACCTAAAGTCAATTGGAAGGAAATAATTTCAACTAGTTGGTAAAGGTCTGTGTCCCTTTTAAAATAAGTTAAAAGGACATATTATGCTAAAATTTAACTTATCCCTAATTGTTGTTTTATTACTTTCTGTCACATCTGTATTTTCTAACAATAGTAGTATTTTTAATGATCACAAATTAAGAACCTACACTCCATTAGAAGGGGAGATTCAAGATTTATTTTTCGATATTCGAGAACCTAATCTTGAAAAGTATGTAAGAGCAAATACGGCCCTTGAGCCTGATGATGTTTACTATCGTGTTTATTGGGTATATCCAAACAATATTAGAATTAGAGTTGAAGGGTTACCTGAAAAAGGTTTTGATTTATTAAAGCAGACTTTGATTGCAAAAGTTAAACCTTACGTAGAATTAGTTTTAGCGAAAAATCTAACGACTCCTTTAGAAATGAGTGCATTTAAGAAGGATCCTAAAAATAATAGTCGATTCATACGAGTTAAGGATCAAGCAGAATTATTAGATTTGAGTATTGAATTGTATTCAAGTGGACAAATTAAAGAGATTGAATCAAGTAGTCCACAGTTGCATACAAAAACTTCTTTTTCATATTCAAAAAAATCATGGGCAAAAGGGAAAAGTGTTATTTCGCAGATATCAATTTCTGAAGGAAGAGGTGCTTCTTCAATTCTCAAAGAAATTGAAATTGAATATGAGAAATTTGGTACTTTCGGATTACCAAGTAATATCGAAGCAGTATCGTATGCCATAACTGGCGATAAAAAGGTTGAGCTAGGTAAGTTAGATTTGAAGATTCAAAATTATCAAATTAATACTGGGCAAGCCAAAAAGATTATAGGCCTATAAATGAGACAAATAGAAATTAATAAAAAAGTTAGACTTTACTTTGAAAGTAAAGTTATCCATTTATCTGAAATTGATATTGAGGATTCTCTACGCTCTTTTCGTCCGGGGGAATGGTGTAGTTTCAATCATTTGAAAAATAAGTATATTGGCTTTGTGAATCCAAACTCGACAAGAAAAAAGAATGTCGTTGTCTTGAATTCAACTTTAGGGCCATGGGATTACATCTCTAAAACAATTGAAAAGGCGATTCGTTATCGAAATGAAATTGGTTATGGTAAAAATGCTAGGTTAATTTATGGAGATGAGGATGGACTGCCTGGACTTATTCTCGATGGATATCAGAACTGTGCAATTCTACAAATCAATACAGCTGGAATGGATGGCTTTCGTAACGAGATAAAATCACATATCCAAAGCTTAGTAGATAAAGAAGTGATTCTTCTTGATAATAAGAAATATAGAGATATAGAAGAGCTTCCTGTTTTTGAAAGTGATGAATTACCAGATGTTATAAAAATTGAAGAAACAGAATTTCAATATCAAATCAAGAAAGATCTAATGCAGAAGGTTGGTTATTATTACGACCACCGAGAAAATAGAAGAAAATTTGAAGATCTAATTAAAAGAACAGGACAGAATTATAAGACTGGTTTAGACCTCTTTACCTATGTGGGATCATGGGGATTACACCTTCTCAGAGCTGGTGTTGAAAGTGTTGAGTTTGTTGACCAAGCTAATATGAGTGAAGTTGTACATAATCATCTTGAAATTAATAATTTCAGTGGCAGAGGAAACTTTACTCGTAATGATGTATTTAAATTCTTAGATGAAAAAGTGAGTGAAGGGAAAAGTTACGATGTAATTGTCTGTGACCCTCCTGCTTTTAGTAAGAGTTATAAAGACAAAAAGGCTGCTATAAGTGGCTATGAAAAATTATATACAAAAATATTCAAAATGATAAACAAGGGTGGAATTCTTGCTGCTGCATCTTGTACTCAAAATATTTCAATGAATGAACTAGATCAATGTGTAGCTCGTAGTGCGCAGAAGAATAATTTATCAATCCGCTTAATTGACACAGGAATACAAGGACTAGATCATCCAATTAGCAAGTTAGAATCAAAATCAAATTACATAAAATATTTAGCATATAAGGTGGAAAGAAATGACTGATAGTTCAAGACAGAAGGTTAATAGTGTTTTAGATAGGGCCAAACGTATTGTTTATGGTCAAGATGAAATGCTTGATAGTATCATTGCGGCTTTAGTCTGCGAAGGACATCTCTTAATTGAGGGGATGCCTGGACTGGGTAAAACTTTATCTGTTTCTACAATGAGTAAGCTATGTGACTTAACTTTCAAAAGAGTTCAGTTTACGCCTGACCTACTTCCCTCTGACTTAGTTGGAACGATGGTCTACTCTCAACAAAAGGAAGAGTTTTCTACAAAGTTTGGTCCAATCTTTACACAACTTTTACTTGCGGATGAGATCAATCGATCTCCTGCCAAGGTACAATCAGCTTTACTTGAGGCCATGGCCGAAAAACAAGTTACAATTGGTGACTCTACTCATAAGTTATCGAGCCCATTTGTTGTACTAGCAACACAAAACCCAATTGAGCAGGAAGGAACTTATCCGCTTCCAGAAGCGCAGTTAGACCGTTTTATGATGAAAGTTAGTGTAAATTATCCTGACTTCGAAGCTGAAAAATCTATTTTAGATTTAGAAAATGTAAAGCAAGACCTAGGCTCTTTTCTTTCAACCGACGATATCCTATCGATTCGCCAAGAGATCGATAAAGTATACGTCGATGATAAGATGAAAGATTTAATTATTAAAATTGTTAGAGCAACCAGACCTGGAGATAAGCATTTTTCTCCTGATTTTAAAGGACTTGTACAAGCAGGAGCTTCTCCGCGTGCAGCAATCTGGCTACAGAAACTAGGTCGTTTTAATGCCTTTATGGCCCAACGTGATTTCGTTACACCAGATGATGTAATGAAAGTCGTTGCCTCAGTGTTAGGACATAGAATTATTTTAACTTATGAAGCATCCATTGATGGAATTAATCCGAGAGACTTAGCAGTTAAGATTGCTCAGAAAATGATTTAATATGAAGACACTTGAAGTACATCAAATTGTTCAAAATATGAAAAATAGTTTGTTCAAACGATCAAACTCATTTTCTATTGGTATGCTTAAATCTCACTTCAGAGGAACGGGATTAAAGTTTAAGGAACATCAGGTGTATGTTCATGGTGATGATGTTCGTTTTATTGACTGGAAGATGGTCGCAAAAACAAATACTCCATATATTAAGACTTTTGAAGAAGAGAGAAATGTTGAGATTACAATCCTTTTAGATTGTAGTCCCGGTATGGTTATCGGACACAACGGAAAGTCTAAGCTTGCAGCAGCTTTTGAAATTATATCGTTACTTTATTTACTCTCAGAAAAAACACATGACTATATAGAAACAATTATTTGTTTGAATGATCGAGTCTTAAGAGTTCAAAAAAAGAGAGGAGAGGCAGGGCTCGTTGCGTTTGTTGACGCCTTGAGGAAAACGAATGTTATTAATCAAGCAGGAGAGATTGATGTTGAATATCTGGTTTCTCAAAAAGAAAGAAATTTCGCTAAATTTGATGCCGAACTAGTTCGTGAATTTTATAAGAAAAGAGAAGTCGTTATTCTAAGTGACTTTTATGAATTCTTATCTCCAGAAACCCTAAAGAGATTAACTGCACGTAAACATGTTCATGCTTTTCGTTTGCTCTGTCCCCTCGATACTTCTAATGAGTTTCGATTCTCTATTGTTGGACGTATCGCTGGTAAAGGTAGTGGTAAGGTTGATACGAGATTAAAAGGAAAGGCGGAAGTTTTAGATTTTGGATTTCGTTTGAAAGATATAAATGTAGGGGATCGCTATTTAGAAGACTTTGTTAAGGAGATGTTGTAGTGAAAGCACGTTTCTTTTATGCATTCTTTTCAATTTTATTAATTTGTATGTCATTTAGCTCCTTAGCTTTAGACACCAAAATTGAGATAAGTATTGATAGTGAGAATAATGTTTGGAGTGTTGGTGAAATTAAAGACTTTAAGCTAACTATTTATCCAATAAATGACATAGTAGATGAAGATATAAAGGCTCATTTATTATCACGTGATTTTGCTGATATTATTAAAATATCAAAAGTTAATAAGCAGTATTTCTTAGCTGCTAATCCAGAATATTATATTATTGAAGCCAGTGGTGTACTTATTGCTACACCAAAAGATTCGTTTCCAAAAATCTGGGATTATCGAGGAATGGCCCTAGGGGTTACATTTTCAGACATTGGTTTTCAAGATACTACAATTAAACAACAGGATTTTTTTGTATTTAACAAAAAGCTAAACGAAAATAAATCGATTTTAGATTATTCAATTTATCTTCTTATCGTTCTTATGCTTCTTGGATTGGCTATATATGGTTATCTACAATTTTCAAAAAAAAGAAGAGTGCATCAAAATTGGCAAAAAAGAGTTTTAACTTTTAAAAGTGCTGATACACGTGAAAAGCATGAACTTATATATAGTGAGAAGGATTCTTTTTTTGAATTATTTGAAAACCGTGAAGCCTTTAAAAATTATTTGAATAAAGTAAATGAAGTTCAATATAAAAGAGCTTGGACACCTGAAGATGATGTAGCAATTGTAGCTCTCCATGAAAAAGCAAAGGAGAATATCGTTGTTAAGTAACTATATCTTTCATAATAAGTACTTATTCATCTTTGGAGTTATTGGCTTTCTTTTTTGGTGCGCTGATTTTTTTGCCATTTTTAAAAAAGGTGAACTTATCTTACCTCCTAAATATAGCTTAAAGAAAAAGCCGTCATTTCTAAGAGGGTTGCTGTTTCTAATGGCCATTGGTGCTTGGGCATTAATAAGCTTTTCATTAATGGGCCCAAAAACTCCAATGGGTAAAAGCAATGTGAAGAAAGAGATTAATGACATTTATTTTGTAGTCGACGTCTCTAGATCTATGTTGGCAGAGGACTTTCCGCCAAACCGCTTGGAAGCGGCAAAAGGGCAAATAAGAAAGTTCATTGAACTATCTCCTGTTGATCGCATCGGTATTATTATGTTTGGAGATAAAGTTTTTACACTAATTCCTGTGACTACTGATTTGAAATTAGTCGAACAATCGGTAGAACAAATTAATATTGGTTTTCTAGGCTCAGGCACAAATATTGGGGATGCCTTAGGGCTTGCACTAGCACGATCTGAAACCAGTGTTGCTGAAAACAAATCTATAATTTTACTAACTGATGGTAGTGCCAATGCCGGATTAATGTCACCGATGCAGGCAGCAGAAAAAGCTAAAGAGCTTGGCATTAAAATATACACAATTGGTATTGGTGGTGATCCTGATGCTAAACTACCAGTTGGTCGTGATGCATTTGGTAGAATGAGATATCAAAATATGCCTGGTCAAAGTATGGACTTTGAAACTTTGCAAAAAATAGCTGAGATGTCTGGTGGAAAAGATTTTGTTGCCTCTGATAATGAATCTTTGAATGAGGTACTTTCTGAAATTAATAAATTGGAAAGAAAGGGCCTTGAAATTAAAGGGCGAATTATTTATCAAGAGGACTATTACAAGTTCTTACTTGCTGGCGTTTTACTTTTGATATTAATTGAAAGTACTCGTAGATTATATTTAAGGGAAGTAGCATAATGGATTTCGTTAATACAAAGCTATTGATTATATCTATTATAGTAGTCGCTATATTTATATTTTTTCTTACCTTATTAAGAAAGAAATTTTTCAAGATTGTTAAACAAGTGTGGAATTTTGATTCGCGTTTTATTTCTAAGCTATCTATGTTCTTATATGCGTTAGCATTTTTAGGTTTTGCCTTATCTTTAGGTGATTTAAGAGGGCCGGAGGAACTTGTTGAATCTAATATACCTAATCAACGTACACTTATTCTAATTGATAACTCGCAAAGTATGTTAGTTGAAGATATCAGACCTAATCGAATAGCTAAAGCTGCAATTATTGCTAAACATCTTGTGAAAAATGCATATGGGCACCAGATTGCATTAAGTGTCTTTTCTGACATACAAAGAAAAATTGTACCCTTTACTGATGATGTTGATATTTTAGAGTCACGTCTAGGAAGTATGCTGAGCGCAACACCAGAAGGTGGATCTAATGTGAGTCTTGCTCTTAAAGAAGCTTTTCAGTTTTTTAAAACGAGTGAAGGTTTTTCTAAAGGAAATATCCTCTTAATCACTGATGGTGAAGAGCATGGAAGTGTTGATGTTGAAATACCAGACGAAATCAGCCTTGCTATTATTGGCGTAGGAACTGAAGAAGGTGGAAAAATTCCAATGCGTGGAAAACGTGGAAACTTCTTCGGATATAAAAAGTTTAATGGTGTTGAAATTATATCAAAAATGAATAAGCAATTTTTTGAAGATTTAGTCGGTAAGTCAAAATATGCAAAAGTATGGTTTGTTGAATCATATAGTTTACCGACGCAAGAAATATTGGCTTTCTTTAAGGATGTACATTTAAATTCTTTTACAAAAGGAACTTTGAGGTCTAGGCCGGTTTTAGGATATTGGCTTATTGTTTCAAGTATCTTGTTGTATGTGTTTTCTGTATTACTTGGGCGCTTTAGAACTTTTAAACCAGCTGTCTTAGTTTTACTTATGTGTCTTTTTATTTTGCCTGAAGTTAATACTTTTGCTCAGGACGATGAAGAAACTCCAGTTGATCCCTTACAGCAGGAACTTGTAGATAAAATGAGGGCCGGTAATATTTCTAAAGAAGAGAAGTTGAAACTGGCCGAGCTTTTTCTTAGGCAAAAAGAGGGGCAAAAGCAAGCTGCAGAAATTTATAATGAAACATTAAAGAATTATGAAGATGAAGCACCGGCAGATCTATTTAATTATGCAACTGCACTTTTGAAAGATAATCAATTCGTAGACTCTATTAATTTGTATAAGTACATATTGGAGAAGAACTCAAACAATAAAGAATTAGAGCAAGTCATTAAGGAGCAAATTAAGTTTGCCCTACAAAAGCAAAAACAAGACAAGCAGAAGAAGAAAGAAGAAGAAAAAAAGAAGCAACAAGAAAAGAAAGATAAAGAAAATAAGGATAATCAGGAAAATAACGAGAATAAAGATAATAATGATGACCAACAGAAAAAAGAAGGTCAACAAGACAATAAAGATCAAAAAGACAAGGGTCAAAAAGGAAAGGACTCTAAAAACAATAAGGACAATAAGAAATCAGACTCTTCAGATAAAAATAAAGATAAACAACAGTCTGAAGGTGATCAAAATAAAAATGAGAAGAAGAAACAAAAAACTCAGCAGCAACAATGGAAAGAACTTGAAGATCAAGCTAAGAAAAAGAAGCGTATGAGAAAGGCAAATGGTGTCTTCAAACAAATCATGAATGATGACTCTCAGTTGCAAAAGAAACTTTTTGATTCAACCTCAGATGGTAATAATCGTAAGGATTGGTAATGTTTAAGTATATAGTTTTATTTTTGTTAACATTTTCTTCGCTAGCACAAACGATAACAGCTAAGATAAGTTCATCAGAAGTATCGTTAGAAGACTCTTTTAAGTTGATAATAAATTTTGAATATCAAGGAGAGACTGAACCATATGTTAATTTCAAATTGAATAATGCTGAAATCGTATCTGATAATACGAACGATGCAAGCCGTCTTATGATAAAGGGTTACTTTGCTGGCGGTAAGATGGTTCAAAAGAAAGTTTATAACTATGTTTATGAGCTGAGGGCCATTAAAACAGGTTCTGCAGTTATTAGAGATATTAAAGTTGATTTCGGTGCCCAAGTTGTGAAACACAGATCATTAACTGTTAGAGTTCTTAGTCAAAGAGCAAGATTGCAAGATTATTTTGTACGTGCTGAAGTTGATAAGACACAGGCATATGTAGGTGAAAAGATCGACTTGGTTTATTACATTTACTTTAAAGGGCAGATTTCAAATCCTGAATTTGTAAAATTCCCTGTTCAAAAGAACTTTTTAAAAAGATTTGAATTACCAAGATCTTCGGTTGAAAGTGTAAGTATTCAGGGAGAAATTTATAAACGAGCCGCTTTGTATAAAAGTGTACTATATCCTGAAAAAGCAGGTGACTTATCGATAGATCCAGTTGAAATACGTTTTCAACATCCCGATTATACAAGTAGACGTGGGAATGCCTTTGGTATGTCCTTTACCTTTAGTACTGGTTCCGAAAAAACTAAAGTGTTAAGGAGTGATCGAGTTAAGATTAAGGCATTGCCTATACCTGTTGAAAATATGCCTAAATCATTTACTGGTCTAGTTGGTAAACATACTTTCAACCTAAGCCTGAATAAAAGTAAGATTGTCGTAAATGACGTACTTGAGGCACGTTTAGAAATTCGTGGTGATGGCGCTTTAGAGAAGTTTGATGCTCCTCGCTTGATAACATCAGATGCGTTTGAAGTTTTCGAAACAAGAGCAGAAATGATTGAACAAACAGCTTTAGTTAAAAATAAAGTTTTTGATTATACGTTTCTAGCGAAGAGGGCAGAGTTCGTATCGGAAAGGAAAATAGAACTATCTACATTTAACCCGCTAACAGGGAATTTTGAAACGACAGAATTAACAATTGATCCATTGATTATCATAGGTTCCGGTTCTGCGGCTTCAAATATAGCTTCTGATGAGACTAAAGACGTTGTTAAGAAAGTTCAGCAGACAGCTCCTGCCGAAGTGAAGACTGTTGTTTCTGGAAATATTATGGCCCCTGTTTTTACGAATTCTAAGAAAAAGAATTTGTGGGACATTATTAATTACTCTTTAATCGGGATCGCCGCTTTTGTAATTGCACTAACAGCATTTCCTTACATTCGCTTCTTTGATAGAGACCCATTTAAGAATCTTAAAAGAGAATTTAACTATTCTAATATTTTTCACCATATCACGACATTTACACCAGATGTGCATGGTGATAGTTTAAATGATCGTATTAAGGGGATGAGAGTCTCTCCTGAGGCACGAAAGTACTTTAATGACTTGGTTGATAATGCTGGAAAAAATGAATACAAGGGAGCCAAGTTACCTCTTAAGTATAAAAAAGAATATTGGCAAGAATTAGCTAGAGCAAATAATGAAAATAATTAAAAGTTTAAAAGATATTGAATGTGATAACTTTGCTATAACCATAGGAAATTTTGATGGTGTACATCGAGGACATCAAAGAATTATTAAGCAAATTTATAGTGAGTGTAGCGAAGCTAATTTAAAGCTCGTTGTTATCACTTTCACTCCACATCCTGTAGAAATTCTTAACCCTAAAGAACACTATCTTATCAATAGTTATGAGGAAAGAAGAGAACTTCTATCTGAATTAAGTATTGATTATCTTCTTGAAATTGAATTTAATCGAGATCTTTCAATGAAAGAACCAGATGATTTTTTAAACGAATATATTTTCAATCACGTTGAACCACAAAGAATATACTTAGGACATGATTTTGCCTTTGGTGCTCAGAAAAAAGGGAACCATGAGTTTGTTAAGAAATTTTGTGCTGATAAAGTAACAGATGTTAATGTTCTATGCTCTTACGATGTAGAAGGGGATAAAGTATCAAGTACGATCGTACGAGATGCACTATCTATCGGTGATGTTGAAAGCGTTGCTAAATATTTAGGGCGCGAATACTTTATTCGCGGACGAGTAATCAAAGGAGCAGGTCGAGGTCGTCAGATTGGAATTCCAACTGCGAATTTAGCACTTGATCGCTATCGTCGCTACCCTAAAAATGGTGTTTATATAACTAAAACGAAATTTGGTGAATCAACTTGGTTTTCTGTGACAAATATTGGCCACAATCCTACATTTACTAACGGTAATAACGTTTTTGTGGAAACACATATTTTAGATTTCGATAATGATATCTATGGAAATGAATTAGAAGTTTCTTTTGTAAAGAGGCTAAGAGATGAAAAAAAATTCTCTTCAGTTAATGAGCTTATTGAACAAATAAAGCTTGATGTAGAAAAGACTCGAGAATATTTTAATGCTTAAGCTTGGTTTACTGGGAAAAGATATTCAACACTCAAAGTCACCACAAATCTATGATGAATTATATAGTGGTCAGGTAGAATATAGTCTTTTAGATGTCTCTTCTGAAGATAAGATTCCTTGCCTTAAAGATATATTTAAAACGTTACAAGGCCTTTCGATTACAGCACCATACAAGAAACACTTTTTAAATGATGTAATTCTAGAAGAGAGTGTTCGAAAAATAGGGGCGATAAATTGTATTAAATTTGATGGTACACAATTTTATGGCACAAATACGGACTTCTTAGCGGCCAAGGAGATCATATTAAATAATGCATATCATAAGAAAGATATCGTCATGCTTGGTGATGGCGCTATGACGGATATGTTTAAGGTCTTATTTGAAGAGCTAAATATTAGCTATCATCAATTTTCTAGGCGAAAAGATGGTGACCTTAATGCAGTTAAATACGAACAATAT
This sequence comes from Halobacteriovorax sp. RT-1-1, assembly GCF_047085455.1. Classification (NCBI taxonomy): domain Bacteria; kingdom Pseudomonadati; phylum Bdellovibrionota; class Bacteriovoracia; order Bacteriovoracales; family Halobacteriovoraceae; genus Halobacteriovorax; species Halobacteriovorax sp. RT-1-1. Next base: position 100,743 of record NZ_JBKIXZ010000001.1, on the reverse strand, counting down.
GTAGAACTAGATAATCTATTGATTATCAACTGTTGTGCTCGTCAATTTCAATTTAATTTATCGTTATCAACTAAGTCTATTTTCTGGGATATGAACTATTCCCATCCATTTCATCACTCTTTTCTGAGCAATAAACTCACTTATATAGATGGAAGTGAACTTCTTTACCTACAAGCCGTAGCAGCAAAAAAATTTTGGAACTTTACGTTATAATAGTAAATAAATAGTAAATAGTTAGTGTATCTAAGTATTCAATATTTAAAGAAACTAATCTTAGGATAACGTAAGGTGATAAGAAAAGAATTTCTAGAAGTCATTTCAAAAACGGGTATGGTACCAAGAAAAGATTTGGTGCCTTTGGCCGCAAATAAAAACCCAGGTGTTGTTTCAGAACTCGATTTGTTAAAGTTTAATTTCTTCGATGATATTAAATTTGCAAAAGCAATTGCAGAGTTAAGTGGGCTTACATATGTTGATCTCTCTGAAACTCGTGTTCCTGGCTCTACACTTCAGTTGGTAAAAAAAGGTGTCGCAACAAAATTTCGAATCGTACCTTTAAAAAGACAGTCCGGTACTTTATCTTTAGCAATCTTTGATCCCTCTCTTGTGGAAATTAGAGCAGAGATTCAAAAAGAAATTCAATCAAACGTTGAGTTTGTTCTTACTTCATTATCAGCTTGGAAAACTTTATATCAAAATATTCAAGCCTCTATTGATGAAATACTTGAGACGGTTAGAGAAGTTAGAACTGATCAAGCTACTGGTGACGATAATGTTAAAGAAGAAGATATCGGAGAAGATATTATTTCTTACGTAAATAAGGTACTCGCTGAAGCGTATATTAAAAAGGTTTCAGATATTCATGTTGAACCTTATGAAAATAATTTTAGAATTAGGTTTCGTTTAGATGGATCCTTACATGAATATGCAGCACCTCCAAAATCGATGCTTTTACCACTTGTCTCTAGAATGAAAATTCTTTCACAGTTAGATATTTCTGAAAGAAGAATCCCACAAGATGGGCGTATTAAGCTTGAAATTGATGGTAATCCAATTGACTACCGTGTTTCAACACTTCCAACATTGTTTGGAGAAAAGGTTGTAATGCGACTGCTAGATCAATCAAATCTACAGCTTGATATGACTAAGTTAGGTTTTGAAAAGAAACAGCTAGAAGTTTTCTTAGAAGGGATTAAGCAGCCATATGGAATGTGTCTTGTAACTGGACCAACAGGGTCTGGAAAAACGACGACTCTTTATTCAGCACTATCAGAACTTAATAATATAGAAAAAAATATTTCCACTGCAGAAGATCCTTGTGAATTCAACTTGGAAGGTATCAATCAGGTTAACGTTAGAAAAGATATTGGTTTAGACTTTGCAAGGGCCCTTAAGGCCTTTCTTAGACAAGACCCTGATATCATCATGGTTGGGGAGATTAGAGATCAAGAAGTTGGAGAGATTGCTATTGAGGCCGCTCTTACTGGCCACATGGTTCTTTCTACGCTTCACACCAATGATGCGCCTTCAACGGTAACTCGATTGTTAAATATGGGAATTGAACCATTTCTTGTAACTGGTGCGTTGAATGTTGTTGTTGCACAAAGGTTATGTAGAAAGATTTGTGAAAATTGTAAGACTATAGATGAAAGCGTAACTGTTGATCAGATTGTTGCATGTGGAGTTACTCCTAATTCTGCAAAGAACTTAAAAGTCTATCATGGTACAGGTTGTGAGTTTTGTGATGGGTCTGGATATAAGGGCCGTGTCGCAATCTATGAAGTTCTAGAAATGACTCCTGCTGCAAGGGACCTCGTTTTAAAGCATTGTTCTTCTGATGATTTGAAAAAACAGGCTATCGCTGACGGTATGAAAACTCTAAGAATGTCTGCATTAACCAAGGTTGCAGAGGGTGTCACAACTCTAGCGGAAGCAATTAAAAACTCAAGTGTTGATAAATTATAAAAATATAAATGGGTGATATAGATGAGTAGCGATAATACGCAAACAAAAACTAAAACCGAAACAAAAACAGGTGCTATCACGAGTGCGGAGTCTTTGAAGATTCAACAGTTATTTAAGCTGATGGTTGATAATGGTGGATCCGATTTACACTTAACTCCTGGTACAGCTCCTGCAATGAGAGTCAACGGGGATATTGTAAGAGTTAAACTACCGGCCCTTGATGCATCCTCAAGTAAGTCACTTATCTATCAAATTCTTTCTGAAGAACAGAGAAATGAGTTTGAAAAGAATTTAGAGCTAGATCTTGCATTTGGGATAAAAGGCCTTGCACGTTTTAGAGCAAATATTTTTTATTCTAAAGGTGGAGTTGCGGCAGTATTTCGTTTGATTCCAAGTGCTGTTCCTGACTTTAAAGCACTTAACTTACCAAATGTTTTAATGGAAATGACTGATGTTTCAAATGGTTTATTTCTAGTTACTGGGCCTACTGGTTCTGGTAAGTCGACGACTCTTGCAGCTCTTATAAATCGATTAAATGAAATGGAGCCTGCGCATATTGTGACACTGGAAGATCCTGTTGAATTCGTCCATCCTCACAAAACGAGTATTGTAAACCAACGTGAAATTGGACGAGATACTCATTCATTTGAAAATGCTTTAAAAGGTCTCTTAAGACAAGATCCGGATATTGTTCTTGTCGGGGAGATGAGAGACGTTGAGACAATTGAAGCCGCTCTAACGATTGCGGAAACAGGACACTTGGTTTTTGGAACACTACACACTAACTCATGTGTGCAAACAATTAACCGTCTCGTTAACGTATTCCCTTCAGATCAACAGGATCAAGTTAGAACGCTACTTTCATTTGTTTTACAAGGTGTTGTTTCACAACAGCTTTTACCTAAGACATATGAACCAGGACGTGTCGCTTGTTTAGAAATTCTAAGACCTACACCGGCAATTAGAAATCTAATTCGTGAAGATAAGATGCATCAAATTTATTCTCAGATGCAGATTGGTCAAGATAAGACTGGTATGACGACAATGAATCAGTCAATTAAAAAACATGTTGATTCAGGGGCAATTGATGCAGAGACAGCAATGTCGTATTCAACGAATCCGGAAGAACTTGGGCCGCAACTAGGTCTTAAGGAGAGATAGAGTAAGATATGCCAATTTATAAATGGGAAGGACTAGATAAAAACGGAAAGAAGACCAACGGTCAAATACAGGCCAATGATGAGAAGGACGCTAAGAAAAGACTTCGCGCCCAAGGAAATCGTGTACGTAAAATTATTCCACCTTCGATCTTAGAATTTGATATTAACACATGGTTAATTGAAAAAGGTATTGGTTCTGCTTTCGGTGCAGCCGAGCTTATGAACTTTACAAAGCAATTGTCTATTATGATCAATGCAGGTGTACCTATTATTTTGGCGCTTGAGATTATTTATAAATCAGAGAAAAATCCTTCTTTAAAGAATGCTGTTAAAAATATTGCGACTGATGTTTCAGAAGGTAATACGCTAGCCGAAAGTATGCGTAAGCAACAAGGCTTTGATAACCTTTACTGTAACCTTGTTAAGGCCGGAGAGGTTGGAGGGATTCTAGATGAGATTCTTTCTAAACTAACAGAGCACTTAGAAAAGCAAGAGAAGATTAAAAAACAAATTAAATCAGCTATGAGTTATCCATTAATTGTTTCAGGTATTGGTGCTTTAGTAGTTTGGGGACTAATTACTTATGTTGTGCCTCAGTTTACTGGAATGCTTGCGGACACTGGACAAGAGCTCCCTTGGATTACTCAATTTGTAATTGATACTTCAGAATTTTTTGGTGAATACTCTGGCAAGATGATCCTAGGTGGAATAGCTTTATTAATTTTTCTAACTTACTTCATAAAAACACCTCAAGGAAAAATTGTATTTGATAAGTTTTCAATGAGTGTACCAGGCTTTGGTATTGTTATTATTAAGGGGAGTTTAGCTCAGTTTTCAAGAACTCTTTCAACACTGCTTGGTTCAGGTGTAGCACTCATCGATGCCTTAGAAATTTGTGTTGAAACAATTGATAATAGTGTTATCTCTGGTGATATCAAAGAAGTAAGAAAGAAAGTTATTGAAGGTAAAACTCTTACTGAACCATTAACTAAGATTGACTACTTTCCAGAAATGGTTGCTCAGATGATTAAGGTTGGTGAGTCAACAGGGGCAATTGATCAAATGCTGGCAAAGATCTCTGTTGTTTTTGAAGATGAAGTTAATGATGCAATTACTGCAGCAACAAAAATGCTAGAACCTTTAGTTCTTGTCGTTCTTGGTGGAATTATTGGTGGTGTTCTTATAGCAATTTACTTACCAATGTTCATGTCAGCGGGGGCATAAATACTTAAATTGACAAAGATTAGAGGCAAAAAAGTAGTTAAAATTATTTATTGTTTTAAGATAAGGCATTGATATTATTGGGATTTAATTTTTAACTTAAATATGCCGTAAAGTAGTTATAGGGCTGGTTAAATCTTAATTTTAGCTAAGTTCTTAAAGTTATTTAAATTAATCTATCTAAATTAGATTAACGAGGAGAAAAGACATGAAATTTACGAACGAGTTGAAAAACTCAAAAGGGTTTACCCTAGTTGAGTTGATGGTCGTTGTTGCCATCATCGGGATTCTATCTGCGGTAGCAATTCCAAACTTTAAAAAGTATCAAGCGAAAACGAAAACTTCTGAAGCGAAACTTCAGCTAGCTTCAATTTACTCAGCGATGACAGCTATCCAAACTGATTATGATGCCTTCGGTACATGTTTAGGTGATGCTGGTTATGTATCTCCAAATGGTGCATGGGATTCATCTACTCCAACTAGTGGAAGTAACTATTATTCAATCGGATTTAGTGCTGCTAACTCGACACCAAACCAAATTGTTAGAGATAACGGCGGAACTTGTCAGAATATCGAATTTGGGGCACCTGCATTTAAGAAGGTTGGTGGACAGAGAACAACTGTTGCTAACATTTCTACGATCGCTGTTTCAAACATGGGGAATGGTTCACAAACTGCTCCAGGTGTTGATGCTCAAGGTGGTTACTTTGTAGCTGGAGCAATCGGCTATATTGATACAGATAACATTACAACTGCTAAAGCTAGTAAATGGGCAATTGACCAAGACAAAGTACTTAGAGAGATTAATAAAGGTTACTAATCTTTAATTTAATAATCTTGAAAATAGAAGGCCTCATTGATTTGAGGCCTTTTTTATTTCTTCTATTTTCTTAATTAAAACTTCTCGTTCTTTTATATCTTTAGTTCTATTCAATTGTAATTGAAGGAGTTGGAGGTGAGACTGTTTAGACTTACGTTTATTCTTAGCCTCTTCAATTAATCTTGGGAGAATTACAAAGTTTAGAGCATAAGGTGTCTTTTGAATCTTTTGATACATTAATAGGGAATTGTCGTAATCTTTGAGTTGAAAGTGATAGTTAAAGGCGGCATTGTACATAAGTCTGTAATCGTTAGGAAAAACCTCTAAACCTCTATTGAATATTATCTCCGCTCCCAAAATATCATCTTTAATGATTGATAAGTAGATACCACCATGAAGATAATTTTCGTAAAACTCTCTATCTAAATCAGCAATTAGTTTAAACCTATAATATAGCCATGACTTCTCTTGATTCTTTACGTGTTCAATATCTGCGTCAAGAAGCGTTTTTGTCCAATAGTAGCTTGAAATAAAACGGTAGTTTCCAAATGAAACAATTTTTATAAAATCACTATTTAAAGTAGTAAATAACTCAGGATTAACTGGTTTTTTAAATGAGAGATTATAGTTAATTCCTATTAAAAGTATGAATAGGATCAAAGGAATCAATTTATTTGTAAGTTGTGTTTTCTTCATGAGCATATCTGATTATACTAATATTAAAAAAAATAAAAAGGCTTCTATGTTAATTTGTGAAAATATATCAAAATCATTTAAGAAAGATTTTTGGAATAAAGATTTTTTAGCATTACAAGATGTAACTTTTGAACTGAATGCTGGACGAATCGTTGGTTTTCTTGGTGCTAATGGTGCAGGAAAAACAACTCTAATCAAAATTATTCTTGGATTCATTAAGCCGAACTCTGGTTCGGTTAAAATCTTGAATATTGATTGGACTGAAGATGAGGTAAGAAAGTTAATTGGTTATATGCCAGAGCGACCATACTATTATCAGAATTTAACAGGTTATGAGTTCTTAACCTATTGTGGAGAACTACAAGAAATTGAGAACGAAGAGATTGAGAAAAATATTGAAAAATGGGCGACTAAGTTAGAGATTAAATTCGCTTTAGACAGGAAGATTAAAGGCTATTCTAAAGGGATGTTACAACGACTAGGTTTTGTCTCAGTACTTTTACATAATCCAAGACTTATTATATTAGATGAGCCACTTTCAGGCTTAGATCCAATCGGACGTAAAGAATTTAAAGACGTTATTAAAGAGGTTAATGAAGAGGGTGTTGGTGTATTCTTTTCTTCACATATTGTGAATGATGTCGAAGAAGTTTGCCACGATGTTGTTGTTCTAGAGAGTGGCAAGATCATTTATAACGGGCCGATTAAAGAATTAGTATCACAAAATACAAGTAATAAATTTATCATTAAGTACAATGATGGAGATAAGGATCATGAATTAGTGGTAGATGAAGATCTGAAAGATCAAAAAATCTTAGAATTAATTGAAGCTGGATCAAATGTTTTAAAACTAAATAGAGAAAGCTCGTCGTTAGAAGAAATAGTGTATCGGTTAAACAAATGAAGAATATATTAACAATCGCAAAGTTTACATTTAAAGATATTGTTAAGAGTAGAGTGCTCTATCTTACTTTTTGGATTGCTCTTTTTATCTTAACTTTAAGTTATATAACTTCAGAATTCTCTTATGGAAACGTTTTAAGAATTTCAATAGACTTTGGTTTAGGGGGAGCTTCATTGGCAGCAAATATTCTTGCAATTTTTGTTGGTGTAAATGTTTTGTCAGATGAAATTGAATCGCGAACTATATATATAACCTTGTCTCGACCTATTTCGAGAGTTAAGTTTTTACTTGGTAAAATCTTAGGAGTCTCGTCTATTCTTGTTTTAAGCTCATTTGTAATATTTGGAACTTCGTTAATAGTTTACTTATTACGTGGTGGTGCTCTTGATGGAGTTATAATTAATTCACTATTCCTAGGAATATTAGAGTCAACTTTACTTTTCTTGATTGTGCTTTTCTTTAGTTTAATAACTTCACGTGCACTAAGTGTTATCAATACTGTCGTTATTTATTTTGTTGGACATGCAATAACTCATATTTCAAGTTTATCTTTTGTAAAGGATAGAGAAGGACTTGAACTAATACTGCGAATATATAAAGCAGTACTCCCAGATTTAAACTTATTAAATTATAAGCCATTCGTATTTAATTCAAATCTTGTGTCAAATCAAAATATCATGAATAGTTATTTATATGGGCTTGCTTATATTTTAGTGCTTTCTTTTATAAATGCATACGTATTCAAAAATAAAGAGCTTAGCTAATGATATTACTATTTAAAATATATGCGTTTATCTTTGGAGCAATGATAGGAAGTTTTCTAAATGTTCTCATTTTGAGACTACCTACTAATGAAAAGTTTTTTATCGATCGGTCACGTTGTCCAAAATGTGGCTTTCAACTTAAGTGGTTTCACAATATTCCAATTTTAAGCTTCATTGGCTTAAGAGGGAAGTGTGCTAACTGTAAGACGAATATTAGTTTTCAATATCCAGTTATCGAGTTACTTACGGCAACTATATCGTTATTTCTATTTGGAGGCGAAATAAGTCTTCATGGATTAACTTCTTATTTATTCTTTTTTACTGTTGCTTGTTGCCTCCTTGTTCATTTTGTCATTGATGTACGTCATCAAATATTACCAGATGTAATTAATGTATATTTGGGAATAATCTTTTTTATCCATGTCGTATTTTTTTATAATTGGAAGCACTGGGTTCTAGGTGGATTAATTGGATTTTTAGTACCTTACTTAATTACTTACCTATTTTATAAAATTAAAGGTGTCATCGGCCTGGGTGGAGGTGATATAAAGCTGTTTGGTGTTCTCGGAATTTATCTTGGTCCATTAGGAATTATTCATAATATGCTCTTTTCATGTATACTAGGAAGTTTGCTAATGATGCCTTTATTACTTTTCAAAGTTATTAAAAGAGACCAGGCAATAGCATTTGGGCCATTTATTATTATTGTGGCCGTTATTCAAATCTACTTTCCAAGTACCTTTAAAATGATGCTGGGCGCATTGTTGTTTTAAATAACTTCTTGAAATGACTGGACTGTGCAGAGTATAATAAAATAATACTTTGATAGGTCACGGATGAAGAAGAATATTGATATACAGGATGTTATATTTAAAATTAGGGAAGCTTTAGGTTTAGTTCCTAAAGAACTTATTGGTGTTGACATTGGTCAAAGCTCAGTAAAAGTCTCTAAAATAGTTACCAAGAATGATACTTATAAATTAGTTAAGTATGCATCTGTTCCACTTCCGGAAGCTGCAATCATAGAAGATGAAATTCAAGATGAAGAAGCTCTAAAAGAAGCTTTAAAAGAAGCTTTTAAAGAAGCGAAAGTCACAGAGCCCTATATTTGCCTTGGTCTATCTGGGCCTAATACAGTAATTAAAAAATTACAATTGGCCGGTGGAGATGATGAAGAACTTGAAGATCAAGTAATTTGGGAAGCAGAGCAATACCTCCCATTTCCGGTTGAGGACTGTAATATCGATTGGTATGTCATCGGTGAAAACATGGGTGGTGGTCTTGATGTTATTGTTTGTGCGGTAAAGAAAGATGTCCTTGAATCATTCAAAACAATAATTGAATCCTTAGGTAAGATCGTAAAAGTCGTTGATTTGTGCTCTATTGCGATTACTAATATCTACGAGCTAGCTTCTGAAGAGGATTTATCATCAGATATTGATGATGAGTCAGAAGATGAAATATTTGAAAATACTTCAAGTACAGATATAAATAAAATTCTAATTCCATCGACATTGCTAATTGATATTGGTTCTCAGGCAACTGTTTTTATCGTCCTTAAAAAAGGTATTCCAGTCTTTGTTAAAGAAATCATTATTGGTGGCGCGAGTATTACAGAAGAGATTCAGAGACAATTAGGGGTAACATTTCAAGAAGCGGAAGACTTAAAGAAGATGTCATCTGGTGAAGGTGTTCCTGATGATGTGTTAATGATTATTAATGAGATTAATGGAACTCTTGTTAACGAACTAAAAAAAGCTCATGACTTTTATATTAATGCAACTTCTGATGATTCTTTAAAGAATATTACAGTAACTGGCGGTTCAGTGCGATTACCTAATTTACTTGAGGAAATCCGATCATCTTTTGGTGTTGATGTTAATGTATTGAATCCATTTAATGAAATCGAATTTAATGAAAATGATTTCGATGATGATGAATTAAATGATATGGCCCACGAAGGTGTTGTTTCATTTGGATTGGCCCTTAGGGAGTTTCCAAAATGATAGAAATAAACTTATTAGAAAAAAAGAAACCTTTAGAGCTACCAGTAATTCTTGGTGTTGATTTTAATAAGGTAAATAAGAAATCGCTTCTTATTGGTTATGCTGTTTATTACGGACTTACATCTGTTCTAATTCCAGGTTTTAAAAATAAAAATCAAGATGTACGTGATGAGATTGTTCAGCAAAAGGCAGTCTTTAACAGACTAAAAAAAGAAGTTGATTCATTTGGTTCTTTAACTGAAGTTATGGATGCTTTTACAAAAAGAATTGAAGAGTTAAAAAGTAGAGAAGCACTTGTAGCGCAAGTTATGTCTAATAAATCTAACCCATATAAAGTACTAAGAGGACTTTCTGGATCATTGAATGATGATATTTGGTTTAACTCTCTAACAATTGACGACAAAAAAGTTATCAAGATTGATGGGGAATCAATATCTTTTTCATCGGTCGGGGACTTTATTAACAACGTTAAAGAACTTGAGTATTTCATACCAAGAAATGGCTACTCTTCTGAAACATTTGGTATGAAAGAACTTAAAGAAACTTCAGATCAGCTTTACGGTGAAAGTGTTACATTACAAAGTTTTTCAATTGAAGGGAAAATCCAATCATATGGAGATCTTGAGTAATGCTATCTCTAATTAATAAGCTATATTTAATCTTAATCGTTTGGGGCGCATTCCAGGCTTATGAAGCGTACAACGAAGTTGAAATTGAAAGAGCAAGTCTTCAAGAAGAAGTTAATATTGTAAACGGCAGAATTAGTAAGAAGAAAAAAGAATTAAAAAAACTTAAGGATTACGAAAGAGACGTTGAGCAAAAGAAAGAAGAGATTGAAATAGTTGCTCAAAAACTTGAAGAGACACAAAGACGTCTACCTAAAGATATTAGTGATAATGAAAGTATTAACTTAATCAAAAAGCTCGGAGAAAGCTTAAAGATCAAAGATGTACAAATTAATCCAAGCGGACAAGAAGAAAATGGATTCTATATTACGAAATATTATACATTTTCAGGGAAAGGGACATATCTACAATTCTTACTTTTACTAGAAAACATTTCTAAACAAGAAAGAATTTTAAATGTTAGAGATATTAATTTAAGTAAAATTACAAAAACAAATAAGTCTCGTTACGAAATAATTAATCTATACGCTACGATTGAGAGTTATATTTATAATCAAAACCATAGAGAAAAGCGTGGTATTGAAGAAATTGAGCAGAAACTTAAACAAGAACAATCTAAAAAACCTGCGAGAAAGAAAAGAACTAGGAATAAGAATTGAAAAATCAGAGCAAATTAATATTAGCATGCTTATTTTGTTTCTTAGCAATAGGACAAGCGCCTGTTGAACTAGGTTCCGGAAGAAATATTAGAGACCCGTTTAAAGTTAAATATAAGAAAAAAATGGGAAACAAAAAAGCGAGAAGAGAAAAGTTTACTGGTTTCTCTAATAAGCTTACGACAGATCATCTTCGTATTGATCGATTAAGAGTTACAGGTATCTTTTTAGGTAAAGATCCACGAGCGATTATAAAACAAGTTGAAGAAGAAGGATTATCTCAAGCTGTAATCATAAAAGAAGGTATGAAAATCGGCCCAGATCAAGTTGAGGTTAAAGCAATTCTACCTGGTGGAGTAGTATTAGTTGAGAAAATTATTAATGTATACGATGAAGAAGAGTACTTGGAAACAATACTTCCTTTATCAGAGTAGTTCATAATACTTTTATAAAATTCAATTTGTGATATCATAAAAATATAATAATTTTACTTAGGAAGAGTAAAAATGAAAAAAATAGTTATTGCAGTATCAATTCTATACTCATTTCTTGCACTATCAGCAAATTTAACAAAAATTGATTTTCAACAGAAAGACGATTTAAGTTATTTGAATTTCAATTTTGATAAGAACGATTTCAAAATTAAAAAGTTCCAAGTCGTTAAAGACAAACAAGTCATTATTGATATTGAAAATACAGTATCCACTCAAAGAGTTCTTAGAGCTTTTGATACTTCTGAATTTTCAGGTTCGGTAGTATTTGTTTCTGCTTTTAAGGCTCCAGGGAAGTCTCAAGATATTAGAGTCGTCGTACAATTAAGAGATAATGTTCGCTCTAAACTTCAAACTTCAGGAAACCTTGCAAGTATCATTTTTGAAAATCGTTACGGAGCATTTGCTAGTTCTAAAGAGGAAGAAGGTGCTTTAACAACAGCTGAAGAAAAGAAGAGTCAAAGACTTCTAAAGCCAAAATCTAAAAGCATGGAAGATATCTTAGAAAACTTAACTCTTTCAGGGCAAAAAAAGTATGTTGGTAATAAGATTTCCTTGAATGTTAAGGATATGAAGATCAATGACATTCTTGATCTTATTGCGGATGCCTCAGGTTTCAACGTTATTATGACAAATGATGTTGCTGAGTTAAAACCATTATCACTTAACTTAGTAAATGTTCCATGGGATCAGGCACTCGATACAGTTTTATCTATTAATAAGTTAGTAGCAGAAAAAAATGGTGCAATTCTAACGATTAAGACACTTGCTCAAGCAACAGAAGAGAAAAGAAAAGAAAGAGAAGCTACGCAAATTAAAGAAGTAGCAGAACCTCTCGTAACTAAAGTTCTTCCTATCTCTTATTCTAAAGCTAAAGACTTAACGACTCTTTTAAAGGACTATGTTACTCCTGCAAGAGGTTCTTTAATTGCTGATGAAAGAACTAATAATTTAATCATTAATGATACTCTTGAGACGACAGAAAAAATTGCAAAGATCGTTGATATTCTAGATCGTCAAACTCCACAGGTTCTTATTGAATCAAAAATTGTTGAAGTTAACGAAGGTTATCAAAAACAAATTGGTCTGCAGAATGGACTCAATTTTGGATATGACCCAATTGGACAAATACCAACTTCTACAGATTTAACAGGTTCGGCCAGTTCGACTAGTATTTCTGGTCCAGGGCTAAGCTTTTCAAGTGCTCCAACAACTGGTGAGAACACAAGGAACTTACTTGGTGTTACAATCTCAAGATTTGGACGCTTATTTGATTTAAATTTTCAGTTACAACTTTTAGAAAGTGAATCAAAAGGTAAGATCATTGCTTCTCCTCGAGTTGTAACTAAACATAACGTAAAAGCAGAAATTATTTCGACAGACACAACTTCTTTTGAAGAAAGAGAAGGGACTGGTGAAGATATTACAATTACATTCAAAGAGACAACTGCCGAGCTAAGTTTGGCCGTTACTCCTCAGGTTGCTAATGATGGGGCAATTGATTTAATTGTCGAACTATCTAAAGAGCAATTTGGTACTGCACCAGCAGCGGGAGCACCACCTGATAAAACTAAAAGACAGGTAAAGACAAATGTACTTGTTGAAAATGGATCAACAATTGTTCTAGGTGGACTTTATAGTTATTCTAAAATTGAATCGCATTCTGGTGTTCCTTATTTAAAGGATGTACCTATTGTCGGTTGGCTATTTAGAACTCCGTATAATCCACAGGTAAGTAAAACAGAACTTGTTATTTTCATTACACCGAGAGTTATTAATCAAGAACGTGCAGGTTTAACAAGTAGCTTGTAGATGAAAAATTATAATAATCTAATCACGAAATATAAAAGTCAATTGGAGAAAGACCCTCGATCGAAGGTCTTTGCTCCTTTGGCCGAAATATACAGAAAAGTTGGAATGAATGATGAAGCATTAGCTTTACTTAAAAGAGGACTAATTCATCATCCTAGCTTCTCTGCTGCTATTATTGTTTATGGCCAGCTATTATTAGAGAGGGAAGAGATTGAAGAAGCTTACACTGTATTAAAGCCACAACTTTCTATTAATGGCGATAATATTAAGTTTCTTAAACTTTTTGCTCATTCTTGTTTTAAACAGAATTTGATCCTTGAGGCCCTAAATACATATAAAAGAGTTCTTTTTATTTCACCTAAGGATACTGAAGCAACTGAGTTTATTGTAAAATATGATAATTTTGACAGTATTGAAAATGAAGATCTAACTCAAAAAACTTTTGATATATCGAATTTAGATGATGAAATAGAAAGTTGGAGTACCTTAAGTTTAGTTCCACAAGTTAAAGAAGAGCCAGTCGTTGAAGATAAACCTAAGAGTGAACCAGGACAAATCTTTAGCCATACTCTAGTTGACCTTTATCTAAAACAAGGCGCAAAACAAAAGGCGATAGAAGTTCTTAACAGTGCGCTAGCTGAAAATCCTGAAGATCAACGTATCCAAGATAGACTACTTGAGCTTGAGGGACAAGACGAGATCAGTGAGAGTAAGGGCCGTGAAGACTTAATGGCCGCTTTTGAATCGACAGCTAAGAAATTAGAGCAAAAACCAAAAGTAGAACTGGAAAAACTGACAATGGCCTTTGAGCTATTCGAATCATACTTAAAGAAAAGAAGCAGCGAAGTTTTAAATGGATAAATTCTTAGTCATTAATGGTCCTAATTTAAATTTATTAGGAAAAAGAGAACCATCTATCTATGGCACACTTGATCTTGATGCCATTGAAAAATACACCAATGAAAAACTCGGGCAGTTCGGGCATAAAGTTGATGTTGAATGGTTCCAATCTAATGGTGAGCAAGAGATCATTGAAAAAATACATGCTGCGTCAGAAAGTGATATTAAAGCGCTGATTATCAACCCAGCAGCTTTCTCTCATACTAGTATTGCTATTTTAGACGCCTTGCGCGTGATGAAATGCCCAGTAATTGAAGTACATCTTTCAAACACAAACCTAAGAGAGGAGTTTAGAAAGAATAAAATTACTGCAAAATCTTCAACAGCTGTGATAGAAGGTTTAAAAGAAAAAGGTTACTTCCTAGCAATATTATCGCAATTAATTTAAAGGGTTTTTATGGAAATATCGACAAACGACTTTAGGAAAGGTTTAAAACTAGAAATCGATGGCAAACCATATGTTTGTATTAAATGTGACTTCACTAACCCAGGTAAAGGTTCAGCTTTTTATAAGTTAAGAATCAAAAACCTAGAAACAGGTGCAGTTATTGAAAGAACTTTCAAGTCTGGTGTAGCAACTGGTGCTCTTAAGCCAGATCTAGAAGAAAAAGAAGTAGAGTATTTATACAATGATCCTGATGGGTTTAACTTCATGGACCAATCGTCTTTTGAAACAATTCACGTTGCAACTGAATACATTGATGATGCTGCTAACTACCTACAAGAAGGTATTAAAGTAGGACTATTATATTATAAAGGTAAACCAATTTCGATTGAACTTCCTAACTTTGTTGAGTTATCAGTAACTGAAACAGACCCAGGTCTTAAGGGTGATACAGCTCAAGGTGGATTAAAGAAGGCAATTATGGAAACAGGTCTTCAAGTTAACGTTCCACTATTTATCAAAGAAGGGGAAATCCTAAAAATTGATACAAGAACTGGTGATTACGTCGAGCGTGTAAACAAATAATTTCTTAAATATAAAGGCCCTTTTAAAGGGCCTTTTTCTTATCTCTAATCCATGTCTTTCTGTGGTAAAAAGTACGCTTAACATTAATTAAAATAATTATTTGATATAATAATTTTAGATAGTTAGTTGTATTTATATACCAGAGGAAATGTGTCAAATAACACAACCGAAATGACAAAATATGAATTTGAAAAAGTAATGAGTAATACTCAAGAGCTTATTATTTTTTTAGAATCAAATCGTATTGATAATGAAGAGCAATCTTCAATTGATGTTTTTTATCTAGACTCACTCTCAAAAATTTTATTTTTTCACTCCACTGGAAAAGTTCAAAAATTATTTTTAGAAATTAGTAACCTCACTACTTACTTGATAAAAAGAAAAAAAATTAATCGCTTAAATGAATTAACAAAAATATTCACGCACTTTGATATTACATATTCAAATGATTTATTATCGTACATTAAATTAATAAGTGGCCAAGAGTTAAAGGAAGATATCTCTAATATCATCACAACAATTACTGCTGTTAAAAACCCTGAAATATATTTTCAAATATCGGCCATTAGAAAAAGGTTAGTGAATGATATTAACTTAATAGATCCTTTGATGTTTATTGAATCCCTATTCAAGATCATTCCTCTATTTTTTGAGTCTGAAGAATTTCAAGATGTTTTATACAACTATGTTAAACGTTCAGACGATAATGATTTGATTAGAGCGATTAATCATTATTTGAAAGATTATACAGGTATAGAAGAGCATACTAAGAATACGAAAGAGCACGTATTTAACAGGGATTATGTTGAGGCGTTGTATCTACCTCCAAATAGGAAAGATGAGTTGCTATCGTTAGTAGAATTAAGAGAAAAACTAATTGATGGCTGTGAGTCTAAAACTGAATATGTAAATACTCTATTTGAAATGGCTGCAGCTTATAAGCGACTTGGAAATAATGAACGAGCTTTCTTTATGGCAGTTATTGTTAATCGTTTAAGTCCAGGCTATAGGAATGTTGAGGTAATGTTAAAGAGATGAGATTTGTAAATAAATTTCTGATTATATTTACTCTTGTCTTTGGACTTCTCACGGTAGGAGCCTGGCGTTTTATACAGTCAAAATATGTATCAACATTACTAACAGAGTATATTAATAAAAATGTAATCATTGATTCAAATATGTCTCTTTCTTTCACTAGAGTTTCGGGTGGATTTTTCCCTCCTCGAACTATTTTAGAGGATGTTAATTTCAAAGTAAGAGATGAACTTGAAGTACAGGTAAAGGATGTTTCAGCAGCATTTTCTCTTTTAAGTCTTTTCTCATCAAATATAAGATTTAACTCTGTTGAATTTAGTGATGGTTATGTTGTTCTAGAGAAATTAGAAAAGAGTGAAGATGATAATTCTCAAGTAAGTATTTTTAATACTCTTTCCAATGTTACTAACCAATTACCTTTTAAAATTAACAAGATTGAAATTAAAAACTCTGATTTTTATATTGCTGAAAATAAATTAAATATACCGATCAAGTACCTAGCACTTAGTCCATTTGAGTATAGTTATGACATCCTTCTTGATATTGAAAATGTTAAGTGGGAAGGTGCTGTAGTCGATAATCTTTATCTTGACGCTGAAATTGTTGAAAACAATATTCGTGTCAGAAATGGATATATATTCATTAAAGATTCTAAAATTAGCGGATCAGGAAAATATGAATTTAGCAGTAAGAAAGTTCATTCCGATATCGATTACAAAATAAACTTTGATAGTTTTGAGGACATAAAAAGAAAATACAATATAAATATTGATGGCGTAATAGAAGGGAAATCGACTATCACAGGTGCTGTTGATAAGAAGGATATATACGTTAGTGGTTTTACTAATGGTAGTAATATACATTCTGATTATGTAAATCTTGATTCTTTTAAAACGAAACACTCTTTTCATAATAACAAGTTAACGATTAGAAATTTCACTGGTGAAGTGAATAGTGGAAAAGTTAAAGTAGCTGATGAATTAGTGTTAAATTTTAATTCTGACAAAGTTATAGATAATGATGTCGTTGTTGAAACAACTAATCTTCATCTTAATGATATTTTATATTTTCTAGGCGAGGATTTTGTCCTTTTAAAGGGGCGAGCTAATGGAAAGGTTTTATTGAGAATGAATAATTCTGGTGAAGTCTTAGTCGATACCTTTAAGAATAGTCCTATCTCAATCACTAACTTAGCTTTAAAACCAAGTACTGATAACATTATAAATTTTTCTAACATTAGCCTAGAGAACTTAAATATAGTAGCAGGAAGTGATTTTAATATAAGTGTTAATGCTAAAACTAATAATTCATTGTTAATGGGGAAAGGTTCAGTAATAGGTAATCTTGTTGACTTTGATATTAAAGCAAAGAACTTCTCGATATCAGATCTTGGTGGTGAAATTGCTGGGGTTGCAAAAGGACATGGCGACTTTGATATTACAATAAAGGGAACTGATAATGTTGTAATTGATGTGAACTCATCAGATGTTGAGTATGTTGATGTTTTTGGTTTCTTGCTTGAGAAGAAATCCAAAGCAAATCTTAAGTATTCAATTAACGAAAATATCATTTATGTTGATAGTTTAAATAATACAACAAATGGACAGTCTAATATTTATGGTGTCGTAAATTTAGAAAAAGAAAATGTCGATTTAAATATTAAAATGAAGAGTGTTGACCTAAGTCTTCTACATAGAAATATTAAACCTATATGGGAAGATGTTAAGGTATATACCACACCACTTGAAGGTGTTTTTAATGCTGATGTAAATCTATCTGGAAATTTTTCAAATTTAGTAACTAATTTGAAAATAGATTCAGATAAAGTAAGTGCCTATAAAGAGCCTATTGATAATATATCTTTAGAACTAATTGTCTCGAATAGGGAAGTCGAAGTAAAAGATGCAATAATAAAGAAGAATCGTTCTAGTGCATCCGCTGACTTTGTTTATAATTTCAAAAATGGATTCGAAAAAATTTCATTCATTACGACTCCAATTAAATTAGGGGATTTATATCGATATCGTGATCTTGGCCTTGGGTATAATGGTTATTTCTCTGCAAGTATTGATGCAAAAAGAAATGGTGTTTTAAAAGGAAAAGGTAACGCATATTTAACGGAAACCAAGATCGGAAACCAAGAAATTGGAGCTTCTGAGTTAGAATTTGAATTCATTGATAAGATCATTAATTTTAATACTAATATTCTTAATCAAGGAATACATATTGATGGTGAGCTAGATTTTAGTAAATCACAACCTAAAGTTATTTTGAATTATGCAGTTGATATGCCTGATATTAAACCATCTCTTGCATTTATTTCTGAGCACAATTCTTTTAACAACGAGCTTAATGGTTTTGTACAAATGAGCGGTCAACTGTCTTATGACTTCAATCCTGATAAACCCGTCAGCTCTATCATGAATTTAACTCAGTTTCATATAAGTAATTATGGAAGATCCTTAACTTTAAGAAGGCCAACTTCAATAGAGATAGAACAATCTGAAATTAAACAATTAGGTCTCTCTCTCAGTGGATCCGGAGGATACTATCAATTGTCAGGAAGTGGTAATGTCGATACTAACTTTCAATTAGTTCAAGAGTTAGATATTAATCTAAGTTATCTAACATTACTTACTAGTGAGATTGAAAGGATTTTAGGATCAATCAAAGGAAAGGGGATTATTGTTGGTAATCGAAAAAAATATGACCTATCACATTCTCTTAGCACTTCTAATTTTGGATTAAAGCTTAAAAGTGTTCCGTTAGAAATATCAAATGCTAATGGAGTTGGTGCATACCGTGATCAAAAAATCCTAATAAATAATTTAAGTGGCGAAATTGGTTCAGGAGATTTTAATCTTTCTGGTTACATTAAGGCTAATTTTCCGTTTCCTGAAGTATATATAACTTCAAATTATACAAATGTAGGTTATCAAGTTGAATCTCGATCTATCGTTAATACAGATGGAAACTTAACTCTGAGTGGAAGAGGTTTTCCTTATTTAATTAAAGGAAGTGTATTTGTTAATGGTGGACTTATTGAAAACGAATTTAATGATTTTAAATCTTCCTCTGAATTCAATAAAAGTTTAAGTAAGTATATCACTCAAAATCAAAGAGGAATTCCAGATCTTATTAATCTCGATATTGATTTAAGTGTAAAGGAAACTGTCCGTTTAAGAAATCGCTTAGCTGATTTACTAATTGCGGGAGACTTACATATTGATGGCCAGTTCACAAACCCGGCTATGCAAGGTCAACTTATCATTGTTCCAGGTCTTAGTAAGTTTAAATTTAGAGGGAATGATTTTATTCTTTCTGAAGGAGTTGTGTACTTTACTAAAGAAGAGAATATGGATCCAATTACATTAAACCTTTTAGCGAATTCAACAATTGGTCAGTATGACATTGAAATGGGAATAACTGGTTCAGTAGATGATATCTCTATTAATCTAGAATCAACCCCTTCTCTTTCAAGAGATAATATCTTCTCATTATTAACTTTAGGTGTAACTTCAGACTTCTCACAGAACTTAGAAGATAGTCAAAGAACAAACTTAACAACAATTGGGATTGGAACCTTTTTAGTTGATCAACTTAATATCAACGAAGGTTTAGATGCTGCACTCGGGTTGAAATTGAGTGTATTACCTGAATTTACTGAAAGTTCGGATAGTCCTATTGAAGAAGCTACAAAATCTGAGCAATCAGTTAAAACTGCTACTAAACTACAGATAACGAAAAAAGTGAATGACAATATTAATTTAAAGTTTTCCAATACCTTTGATAGTGAAAGTAATAAGCAGTCAATTAATGTTGATTACAGCATAAGTGACAAACTTTCGATTGAAGGAATTTTTGAAAGTGAAGATGATACAAACAATAAAGAAGGGACAGATGGCTCTGTAGGAGCCGATATAAAATACAAATGGTCATTCTAAGATTGATAGCCACATTCTTTCTTCTAATCACTCCAGTTTTTGGAGCCGAATCAATTAATATCAAAAATGTTGATATTGATTGTACTGGACGTGAGGAGTGTTTATATATTATCGAAAGCTTCAAAAAGTATGAAGGCAAAGATTTAACTCGTGAGGAGTTAAATAGAGTGATTCAATTTGAACTAGCAAAGCCATACTATAAAACATTCTTTTATGAAGTTAAAAAAGGGCGACTTAATATTGTTGTAGAGACTAAGCCTCGAATTTTATCAGTATATGTTAAGGGAACAGACTCTGTTCTTAATCGTCGTATAAAAAATGATTTTAATTTGAAAGAGGGTGACTATTATGATGAGACAACTGCACAAGAGGGACTTAAGGCAATCGGTAAGGAATACTTTAAAAAAGGTTCTAAAGTAGGCACCATTACTAAAGAGTTAAATCAAGAAGGGGTGAAGCTTACTTTAAATCTTTTGAAGAATGAAATTAGAAGATTAGAAGAAATTAGGCTTAATGGTTTATTTGGCGTGAAGCTTAAAGAGTCAGAAAAGTTCTGGCATCGTATAAGAGGTACTTCTCTAGATTTTACTAATTATAAAAAAATGCTGCAGGAGTATCGTACCCAGCTTATTAGGGATGGCTTTTGGTTATCGCGTGTAAAAGAAGAACTTAAAGTTTTGAACAATGGGAATTATGAGTTAATTTTTAATATCGAACTTGGTTCTAGATTTGGTGTTAATTTTCATAATAATTACCGACTCAATCATAATGATCTACTTTCTCATGTTAAGAAGTATATACAAAATAATAAGGGAAGATTTGATGATATTTCTCTCAATCGACATATTGTAAATTTCTATCGTGAAAATGGTTACTATTATGCAAAGTCTAAACTTACGGAAGCGAAGGGATTTGATTTAAATGGAAATAATATTTTAAATCTATACTTCACGATTAATGAAGGTCGAAAGGTTACAGTTTCACAAGTAAACTTTAACGGAAATCACTATAAAGACAATAAACGACTAAGAAATATTTATTACAAAACAGACTCTGACTTACTCAAAGCAGACTATCTTCATGAAAGAGGACTAGAAAATGCTTCTGAAAAAATAAAAGAGTTATACGTTAAAGATGGATATATTTTTGTAAATATAGAAAAACCTAAAGTTGACTTTATAGATGGTGGCGATGCTGCAGTAGTATCTTTTTCAATCTCGGAAGGTGCACAGTATATTTTAAGTAAGATAAATATCGAGGGCATTGAGGATGAAGAGGCTAAATATTTTATAGAAGATGTTTTAAAAAATAAAATAGGTAAGCCATTCAACGTTGTACATATAGATGAAGATTTGAAAAATGCGCTAATCTCTCTAAAGACAAGAGGTTATTATTTTAGTTCTTATAGTGAAAAGCGACCTAAGAAAATTGTAAATGTTAACTCAGCAACTAATGAAATTGAACTTAATCTCAAGTTTGGCCTAGGTGTAAAAACTTACTTAGGGAATGTCATTGTAACAGGTAATTCAGCAACTAAGGACGTCGTAATTAGACGAGAGCTTCCTCTTGTTCGTGGTGATCTCGTTACACCAAAGGCGATGAATGATTTTATTGCACGATTAAGAGAGTTAGGCTTATTTTCGAACGTAAATATCTCTTCATTTGTTGGAGAGGAAATTTCTCCTACTGAAAAGTATTTGAACTTTGTTATCAAAGTTACTGAAAAGGATTTTGGGCTTGCTGAAATTGCCCCAGGTTTTCGTACTGATCTTGGTCTAAAGTTTTCTTCAACTATTTCGTATAACAACTTTAATGGAATGAACCGTTCTTTTATCTTCAAGGCGCAGACCAACTGGAGAACTGACTTTTCATATCTTGATGACCGTAGAAAACAGGATTCTAGAAAGCTTTTAGAAGGGCTAGTACAGTTTCAATATGTAGAGCCTTATTTATTTTACGATCTATTTAATTCGAAGGTAACTTTTAAGGCCACTGCACGATATGAAAGGAAAAGATATTCTGACTTTGACGCTGATATTATTAGTTTTTCACCTCAACTTATAAAGACATTCTCTGATGTCTTATCGATGAGTCTTACATATGAATTTGATAATATCAGGCAATTTGATGCAACGGATGCTATTGATGAAGATAAGTATATTATTGGTGCAATTAGACCTGAGCTGACTTTAGATTTTAGAGACAATAAAACACTTCCAAAAAAGGGCTCATGGTTTAACTTTTCTTGGGAATTTGCTAATCCTTATTTAGGTTCTCAAGAAAGTGAAGATTTAACGATTGATTACCATAAGGCAGTTGTTAGAAATTTTAACTATATTCCTATGGGTGATATTACTTTAGCGACTTCAATAGCACTTGGATATGAACATAACTTTTCTAGTGACATCGTTAAAGATAGTAGCGGTAATGTAATTATTGATTCAGATGGAAAACCAATGACTACAGGCTATATTCCTCCATTAAAGGTATTTCGTTTAATTGGACGTGATTATTTGCGTGGGTATAGCGATCTAGAGAGTGGAAGACTTAATGACGGTAGTTATATTAATGACACAACAGTTAGAGGTGAGGCATATTTTGTAAACTTCAGACTGGAGCCAAGATATTATATTGGTGACTATTCTGCTATTGCTGTATTTTTTGATGCAGGGCGAGTATTTGTTGATAAAATTGATAATTTTGACTTACTGAAATCTGTTGGTATGAGCTTCAAGTTTTTTACACCAATTGGCTCTCTAGATTTTGACTACGGAGTGAAATTAGATCGCATCGGGGGCGACTCTTTTGGCCGTTTTCACATCACAATTGGCCAATTCTAATAAAAAACGTATTTTCAGTGCCTTATGGCCGAAGAAAATATTACGCATGGCCAAAAAAATAACAATTTCCCATTGTTTTATTGGGACAAATTGTTTAATATCTGCCGAAACCCGTTACCCCACAAACAACGGAATTATGGGCCTTTAGGTCCTTAAGTGTTGTAAACAAATCATTTTATTCTGATGATGCGTTTACGTTTTATTGATTTTTAACATTATTAAAGTGGAAGGTTACTATGTACACTGAGAAATCATTTGTGTTGAAGCCAGCAGACGCTGACAAAAAATGGCACTTAATTGATGCTACTGATATGGTAGTTGGACGTTTAGCAACTGAAATCGCTAACGTATTAAGAGGGAAGAACTCACCAAAGTACACTCCTCATACAGATTCTGGTGATTTTGTTGTTGTTATCAACGCAGAAAAAGTTAGATTTACTGGGAATAAGTGGAACGATAAAGTTTACTACAGACACACAGGGTATGCTGGTGGACTTAAAGAAAGAACTGCTAAAGAACAATTAGAAAGAAAGCCAGAAGCGATTCTTATGAGCGCTGTTAAAGGTATGCTTCCTAAGAATTCTCTAGGTAGAAAACAATTAACAAAACTTAAGGTTTTTGCTGGATCTGAGCATGCACATGAAGCTCAAAAACCAGTAGAATACAAATTCTAGTAAGAGGTTATTATTATGGCTAAAGGAAAAACTTGGGATTCACAGGCAGTTGGTAGAAGAAAATCTTCAGTTGCTAGAGTTTATATGGCTGCAGGGACTGGTAAAGTTGTTGTTAATAATAGAGATATCAAAGAGTACTTCACAAAAGGTACAGATAGATACGTTGTTAACCAACCTCTAAACCTACTTAAGCTTGCAGACAAATATGATCTAAAAATCAACGTAACTGGTGGTGGAACTACTGGTCAAGCGGGTGCTGTTCGTCTTGGTGTTGCAAGAGCAATTCTTAAGATTGATGCTGCACTTAGAGGCGAGCTTAAATCAGCTGGATTCCTTACAAGAGATCCAAGAAAAGTTGAAAGACAAAAAGCTGGTCAGAAAGGTGCAAGAGCAAAGTACCAATTCTCGAAGCGTTAAGATTTATCTTACAATATTTTCGAATATATGCGGGGCCCACTTTTGTGGGCCTTGTTTATTCATGGGCTTACCAAAAACTTTTCTTCTATGCTATAAATCCTTATGGCAAAATCCATTCAGCTTAAAGGCGTAAGAACTAATAATTTAAAAAATATTGATGTTGAATTTCCAATAAATAAGATCACATGTGTTTCAGGTGTATCTGGTTCAGGAAAATCGTCCTTAGTTTTCAATACTCTGGCCAATGAGTCTAAGAGAAGGTTCTTAAACTCACTTCCATCTTCAATGAATTTCTTTGAAAGAGTTCCAACAAGTGCGGAAGTCGATAGTATTTCGCCAGTTCTGCCTGTTTGGAGTTTAGCGCAGAATAATCCAATTGTTGGTTCACGTTTAAATATGGCCGATCAGTTGGAGATTAGTTATGAGCTGGCCCAATTATATTTTGAGCCTTTTTCCACAAAGTGTTTAATTCACGGAGATGAATTTGTTGATGGGCTTTCACAAGTTGAAATTGAAATCAATGATTCAGTAGGAGAAGAGTGTAAAGTAATTCATATTCTTATTGGTAAGGACCATTATCTTGAGAATATTAACGGTATGCCAGCGAGAAGTTATGATTCAAAAACTTCTTCTATTCGTGAATTTGATAAAGAAGATTCTCAATGGGAAATTTTTAGAATCAAACCAAAGAGCATTAATCAGTTTCGTAAGAAATGGAACGAATTAATAAAGAATAATTCCGTAACTCAATTAAGTGTATACCTTGCTGGTCAAAACGAGCTAAGGCATTTCAATTTAAACACGAGTGCTTTTTGTCCTAAGTGTTCGCAAGAAGAATTGAGAAGTGCACGACAAATTAGTGATCTACTTCCGTATAATGGTGTTGGTGCTTGTTCTGAATGTAAGGGATATGGCTCAACATTAAGTTATGATATTAATAAGATTGTTAAATATCCAAAAAAGAAAATATCTGAAGGTGCAATTACCTTCCTCGAATATTCAAAATATAATGATCATTACAAATACTTTATAGCTGAAATAAAGAAAGCAGGAGTTTCTCCTGATAGTCGTTTCTGTGATGTTAAGGATGAAGTCGAAGATATTCTCATGAAGGGAAGTGGCCGCTTTTATGGGGTCTTAAATTTTCTTTATGGGCTTGAAGAGAAAAGATATAAGCGTTCAGCTAGAATTTTCTTAAGATCGCTTCAAAGTGAAAAATGTTGTCATGTGTGCGATGGCAGAAGAGTTTCCCCAAGTGCTCTTCTCCATCGTGGAAACTTACAGAATATAAATTCATACGGTGAATGTTTATCTCTTACACTTGAAGAGTTATATGAAAATTTATTCGTCGATAAGAATGAGACGATCGTAAAAAAAATATTGGCCAAGTTAGAAATTGCAATAGAATTAGGTCTAGGGCAATTCCCTTTGATGACAAAACTTAAATCACTAGAAACTAGTGAATATCAAAAATCACTTCTAGTACGCTATTTAAGTTTTCAAGGTAGTGGTTCATTGTTTGTACTTGATGAGCCTAGTCTTGGAATGAATTCTGAAGAGCAGAAAGTTTTATTGAAGTTTCTAAAAAAACTATCTTCAAATAATACTGTTGTAATGGTTGAACATAGTAGAGTCTTACAACAAGGAAGTGACCATAATATTGTTATTGGACCCGGAGCAGGCCATTTAGGTGGTGAAGTTGTTGCTCATAAACTTCCCAAACTAGAAACAGTTAAAAAGAAAGCTTCTAAAAAATCTCTATCTGATGAGGAGATTATCTTTAAAAATATTGAGTTTGAAGGCTTTAGATATAATGAGATCAAATTTCAAGTCGGTACAATTAATCAAGTGAAAACTCAGATGGATTCATTTGATAAGAGACTTGTTATTAATGCACTCTTTAATGAGTTAAATGAAGATATCTTTAATGAAAAATATGACTTTGAAACTTCTTATGAAATAGATGGTT
Source organism: Halobacteriovorax sp. RT-1-1 (assembly GCF_047085455.1). Classification (NCBI taxonomy): domain Bacteria; kingdom Pseudomonadati; phylum Bdellovibrionota; class Bacteriovoracia; order Bacteriovoracales; family Halobacteriovoraceae; genus Halobacteriovorax; species Halobacteriovorax sp. RT-1-1. The sequence goes on along the minus strand of NZ_JBKIXZ010000001.1, from coordinate 74,873 downwards.
TAAGTTATCCTGAGGGGATTGAAAATATCTTTATTTATGAAACAAGGATTGAAAAATCAACAAGTCGCTCTACTGTTGGAACGGCTCTCGATTTAAGTGGTCATGTCAGAAACTATTTTTCAAAGCTACCTGTCTCAAAATCACTTGGACTAGAAAAAGGTCACTTTTCTAAAAATAGTAAATTAGGACAATGTGCTGTTTGTGAAGGAAAGGGTATTCAAGAAATAGATATGCAATTTCTTGAAGATGTAACATTCGATTGTGATGAGTGTGGTGGAACAGGTTTAAAAAAATTCTACGCAACTATCACTGATGGAAAATATACAATTATTGATGCTTGTAAAACACCCATATCAACTTTGTTTGAGTCAATTCCAACGACGCCGAAAATTAAGAGAACAATTGAATATTTAAAGTTATTAAATCTCGATTACCTAACTCTTGATCGTATCATTCCGTCGCTATCTGGTGGAGAGCGCTTGCGTGTAAAACTTCTTAAGGCCATTGATAAGAAGGTAAAGAATTCTGTTATTGTTCTAACGAATATCTCTTACGGATTATCAATTAATGAACTGAATTCAATCTGTGAATTACTTGAGGGGTTAACAAGACAGGGGAATACGCTAATTTTACTCGATAACCATGAAATTTTTAGTAATTTCAGTACGATAGAGCTTGATTAAAATGCTAAAGTATTAAGAGTATTATCCGATAAGAACAGTATGTTAAAGTTCTTGTTGTGCACTATTTCTTTTCTTTTTTCTGTGAATGTTTCGGCACAAGAGTTATTCCAAATTCCGTTGAGTAAGCAACTCTCAGAATCAAATGCGATTATTATGGGAATTTATCAGGGAAGCTTCCCTAAAAAGTTAAGCAACGGCTCCGTTGTTACGAATGTCTCGTTTAAATTAGAAAAATCTGTAGGTTTAGGAAGTCGACAATTGATGAATAAGAATTCCTTCAGCTTTGTCTACGATGGTGGGACTTGGCAGGGGATTGAGTATCCTAATAAATTACGACCTCGTTTCGTTGAAGGCCGCCGTTATATCGTACTCTTGAGAAAAGGCGAATATGACTTTTATCCTCTAAATGAAAGACTTGGTGTCTATAATGTAATTGGACGAAGTGGTGAAGAAGCAGTCATCTCTCAAGCATTTCCTGATAACCCAAAGTTTGGTTCAAATTCATTCAGTACATTTAATCTGTGGATCAGCAGTATTTATGGCGAAGGATTAAAAGGGATTGGAACTGATAAGGATATTTTTCATAAGAAAAAGGGTGGAAGAAAAATAGCTTCACTCAACGACTCTTCAGAATCAAACGAATATAAAATTCACATCTATTGGTTAGCACTTCTTTTTGGATTACTTGGTGCGGCACAGTTAAGAAAATCAAAAGTCTAATTATCTAAATTTACTATTCATTTTTGACGCGCAATTTAGTAAAATTTAATTAATTATCCCATGGAAGGTAAATATGAATCTATTAAAAGTACTTTTGTTAATCACAGTTTTTTCACTGGGTCACAAGGCCTATTCACAAGATTTATTAAACGAAAGAATTCGCAAAATTCCGGATAAGAAGAGATCAATCTTTTTTAACAAAGGAATCTTTCATTCGACAAATAGTAATACCAATTCTGTCTTGAAATCAATTCGTCATGGAAATGGTAGCTCAAGAGGATTTGAAAGATTGGTATTCGACTTTGAAACAAATGAAGCTCCAAGAGTTTATGGATATAAGTCAGAAAAAGAGAATAAGATCTATGTAGATTTTTTTAAGACAAAACTTAATAAGAAAGTTGGTTCATTTGGAACTTCTAAGCTTGTGAAGAAAGTTGATTTTTATCCTGTAGGAGACGATACACTCTCTGCAGAACTTGTTATCGATGGAAAACATTCAATTGATGTTTTTACATTAAAAAATCCAGGTCGATTAGTAATCGATATTAAAAAGTAGGTGTGATTTATTATGAATGAATACGAAGAGTACAACGTGCAAATTAAAGACTCAGCAGGGGATGAAAAATTTCCTGAAGATGTTGTAATCATACCTATTATGAATAGCCCGATTTTTCCGGGAATGATTGCACCAATTATTTTAACTGAAGACAAGTTTACAGCTGAATTAGATGAGTATCTAATCAAGAGTGGTTACCTTGCACTTAACTTGGTTAAAAATGATCTTAAGAATGAAGAAGGAGAGATTGATCCTACAATTCAAGAAGATCTTGATTCAAGAGAAATAACTTCAAAAGATATCTATAAAGTAGGTGTTCTTTGTAAAGTTGTAAAAAGGCTAAAGCTGCCAGATGGGTCAGTTAACGTTTTAGTTCACGGTATTAAGAGATATCGTGCATCTAATATCTATGAACAATCACCATTACTACGTGCAAAGTATGAAGTATTTGATGATATTTTAGAGGAAGATGAAGAACTAGATGCATACACTCGTTCTATCATTAATCAGGTTAAAAAGCTTAGTGAAGTAAACGCATACTTCAACGAAGAGATGAAGCTTGCAATGATTAACTCTTCTTCTCCTGGTGCACTTGCTGACTTAGTTGCCTTTGCATTATCACTTGATATTCCAGAAGCTCAAGACTTTTTAGAAACTCTTGTTGTTAAAAAACGTTTTGGAAAACTACTTGTTTATCTAAAGCGTGAAAAAGATGTTGCAGATATTCAAAAGAAAATCTCAGACGAAGTTAACGATAAAGTAAATAAGTATCAGAGAGAATACTTCTTACGTGAACAGCTTAAGGTAATTAAATCTGAGCTTGGGCTTGAAGAAGATGATAAGGCCCGTGATATTAGCAAGCTTAAAGAGAGAGTTCTTGAAGCAAAGCTTCCTGAAGAAGTTCTTCAGTCTGTAAATGAAGAGTTAGAGAGATTAGAAGTAATTCCAGACTCTTCTCCTGAGTATAACGTAACACGTACATACCTAAATTGGATTGTAGACCTTCCTTGGTCTAAGTCTACTGATGATTATGTAGATATGGATAAGGCGCAAAAGATTCTTGAAAAAGAACACTATGGCCTTGAAAAAGCAAAAGAAAGAATCATGGAGTTCTTAGCTGTTCGTAAGCTTAAGCCACAATTTGATGGAACAATTCTATGTCTTGCAGGTCCTCCAGGTGTTGGTAAGACATCTATGGGGAAATCTATTGCTGAATCTCTAGGACGTAAGTTCTATCGTTTCTCTCTTGGTGGTATGAGAGATGAAGCAGAGATTAAAGGACATAGAAGAACTTATGTTGGAGCGATGCCAGGTCGTTTAATTCAAGCAATGAAACGTGTTGAGGTTAATAACCCAGTAATCATGCTTGATGAGATTGATAAACTTGGACAATCTTTTCAGGGTGATCCAGCTTCAGCATTATTAGAAGTTTTAGATCCAGAACAAAATCATACATTCATCGATCATTATCTAGATGTTCCTTTTGATTTATCAAAAGTACTTTTTATATCTACAGCAAACTACATTGGTGATATTCCAGAACCATTATTAGATCGTATGGAAATCATTGAACTTAGTGGTTATACGATGGAAGAGAAGCTTTCAATTGCCACTAAATGGGTAATTCCAAAGCAAATTAAAAAGCATGGTTTAGAAAAGAAAGACATTAGTCTATCAAAAGCTACTCTTAAGAAGCTTATTGAAGACTACGCTCGTGAGCCTGGTGTTCGTGTTATGGAGCAAATGATTGCCAAAATGTGTCGTCGTGCTGCACTTGAAAAAGTTAAGGCAAAGAGACATAAGGTATTCAATCCTAAACCTACGGAGCTAGAAGATATTCTAGGAACTGCTCGCTACCAAAGTGAAAAGGCCCTTAAGAAGCTTTGTCCTGGTATGACTACTGGTTTAGCTTGGACTGGTTATGGTGGAGATATTCTTTATATCGAAACTCTTTCATTGAATGGTAAAGGGTTTAAGTTAACTGGTCAGCTTGGTGATGTAATGAACGAGTCAGCTAACCTTGCTTATAGTTATGTAAAACAACTTCTTCAAAATGAAATGGATGAGTATTTCAAGATGAAACCAAAGAGAAAGGTTTCTGATGAAAATGAAGAAGATGAGATGGAAGACTTCCTTTCTGAAAGAGAAGTTCACCTTCACCTTCCAGCAGGTGCAACTCCTAAAGATGGTCCTTCAGCAGGTATTACAATGGCATTGGCCCTTTATTCTCTTGCACATAATGTGACAATTAAGAGTAATCTTGCAATGACTGGTGAGTTGTCACTTACAGGTAAGGTACTTCCAGTTGGTGGTATTAAAGAAAAAGTATTAGCAGCTAAGAGAGCTGGTATTACAAATATTATTCTACCAATAGATAATGAGAAGGATTTAAAAGAAGTTCCTGAAAGACATAGAAAGGGAATGAAGTTTTATCCGGTTGCGCATTTTGATGAAGTTCTAAAAATTGCGATTCCAAAATTTAAACCAAAGTTTAAGTAATAAAAAAGGCCCTCATGGAGGGCCTTTCTTATATGAAAAAATTTAAATTCAAATTAGAATTCGACTTAGAATTCGTCTGAGTCGTACTCACTTACTGGAGCATGCTTAACTTTACCAGCTGCAATTTCTCTAAGTGCTGTAACAACATCTTTATTTTTACTTTTAACAAGTTGGTCTGCACCATCTCTTAGTTGCTTAACTCGCTTAGCTGTTAGGTGTACTAACTCATAACGGTTTTCAACTTTTTCTAAACAGTCTTCAATCGTAATTCTTGCCATTTTGTGCACTCCGAAAAATTAAATGTGACTTAAGTTATTTTTATAGGACAAAGCGCTGTTTTTGTCTAGAGATTGGGCCTAAATATTTAAAATATTTAGAAATACAGGAATATGTCTCACGTGATTTAAGTAACTTAGGTTGCAATTGTTGAGCATTTTACTTGCAAATTACATTTTATATGAAGAAGCAATTATTTATATTTATTGAACAACAGGCCGTCTCAAAATCTGTTAAACATTATCAAAGAAAGTTCAGTGGCGTCTGTGCAGGTAATATATTAAGAAAAATTGATTTAATTTTTAAAAATGGTCCATGTGATTTGGCAATTGGTTACTATATTTTTAAGATTGATATTATAAAAATTGAATCAAAAACACTTTTTGGTGAAGTGTTAAGTTATAAATATTTTGGTGAATAATGGATAATTCTACAATAGTCGAACTGGCCTTAGAAGAAAGGAAGTTTCTGCACGAAATGTCTAATAAGCTTGCAATTGCGGATGGAATGGCCGCTAAAGTTTTAAAGCTATTAGAAGAGCAAGGCGGAGATGAAGATATAATAAGAAGACAGAAGAAGGCGACAAAGGCGATTAAAGAGCAGATAGAGCTTCTAAAAGAAAGAAGATTTCTGCTCCATGAGCGTTCTAATTAAGGTTTACGTTAACCTGGTCACCAACCATAAAGGCAGGAATATCTAGAATTGGCTGTCTATCTTTGTCATTAAAGTTCTTAGTAATCGCAATAGAAGTATCTGAGTCGTGATGAATTACTTCGAGCTGGCCAACCTTCATTTTATGACGGTAGCGCTTCTCTCGGTCATATGGATCATTTAAAATAACGACTCGGTATACATCGAGTAACGTTCCATTTTTTATACCTTGTTTTTCTCCAAGGTTCACATAGTAGTTCTTTTGAATTTCTTGTACGTCATTGGTCATAGGTAATTCATGTTCCACAGAATAGATCATGTAGCCATTCGCGATAACTTGCGTTTGAAATAGGATTCCGATGATGACGAGTATGAAATGTGCAAGAGTTTTCATTCATTACTTCCTTTGTTGCAGTAGTACACTTTGCAAGCATACTGATCTACTATTCGGAAAAATGAGGTAAAAAATGATAGGGGCGTTTTTAACGGAAATTGGGGGAAATATATTCCCCCAAAATAATTAGCTTATTAACTACTTTAGTCTTAAGTATTTAACTTTATTAACAACTAGGTCGTTATATCTGAAGTTTTTTAGTCGGTTATGGTAAACAATATAATCACGAGAGTAGTACAGAAGTACCCAAGGAAGGTCCTCTAGAACAATATCCTCTACCTGTGACATAAGTAGATATTTCTCATCGCTATCGTTCATTACTTTAATACTTTCAAATTTTTTATCAAAATCTGAATTAGAGTAATTTGATACGTTTGGTCCAGGAGCTTGGTTCTTCGTTGTTAAAAGTTGTAGAACATTTTCGCTATCTGGATAATCAAGAGTCCAACCATCTAGCCATATTTGTAATTTACCTTCTTTTGATTTCTTCAAGAACGCAGGAAAAGTATTCAATTGGATTTTCATTTTAATCCCAATTTTCTCAAGATCTTGTTTAAGAAGCTCTGCTCGTTGTCTTTGAGTTGTAGAAGATGCTCTCGTATCGTAAACAAGAGTTGGAAGTCCTTTTCCATCTGGATATCCGGCTTTCCTTAGATATTCCTTGGCCTTCTCTACGTTATAAGAATATGGAAGTTTTCTTGATGGATCATATCCAGGAATTCCTGGAGGATAAATTGAGTTAGCCTTTAATCCAATATTATTTGTAAAAGTTTTAATATACTTCTCAACATTTACAGCATGTGCAATAGCAAGCCTTAGATTCTTATTTGTTCCAACGATTGGATCCTTCATATTGAATGAGAACCACCAGTATGTGAAACTTGAAAAAATATCAAGAGTGATATTCTTATCACGAAAGTCTTCTGTAAGTTCACCGCTAGGGGATACAAGTGAGTGATAATTGTCTTTTGGAACTCTTAGGAAATCTAATTTCCCAGACATAAATTGTAGCCATCTTGTTTGGGCTTCTTTAATGATATGGAATTCAATTTTATCAATGAATGGAATTCTCTTACCTGCATCAGTAAGTAAGTTCTTACTATGAGCGAAGCGGTCACCTTTTCCTGGATAGAATGATTTATGATACTTATCAAAACGGCTCATAAAGAGTTTTGAACCGCGAAACCACTTATCTAGTTTATATGGGCCTGTACCAATGAGCTCATCAAGAAATGTTTCTTTCTTAATAACTTCTGCCGGCATAGGTGAAGTAAAACTCATTGCCAGAGCGTTTAACATTTGTGGATATGGTGCAATTAATTTGATTTGTAATGTTCTTTTATCAATTGCTTTAAGTCCGTCGACATCAGTAGATAGAAGCTTATCAAAATCACTTCCAACTTCTTTTCTAAACTTATTAAGACCGACAACTCTACCGTCGAAGAGCCACCAACCATTACTTCTATATGGAGTAAAGGCGAGGCGTTTAATTTGGTTGATAAAGTCTTGAGCTTCAACAAAACGTGGCTGACCATTGAAAGCAGGATGGTCATGATACTGCACACCTTCTTTGATTTTAATAGTATATGTAAGTCCATCATCTGAAACTTGTGGCATTTCTTCAGCAAGAAGAGGCACAAGCTTTAATGGTTTTCTTAAATAGTGATATTCGAATAATTGTTCATAACCTTGATAAATAACTGACATAGAAACAGAGTCATAGCCATTTACGGGGTCAATTGTTGAGATCGATTCTGTTAGTGGAAATCGAAGTGTATTCTTATCATCTTTATCAACTCTACAAGATACTAGAGGCAGTAACAGAATAATCAGAATAAAATTAAAAAGGGGAGTTTTGCTCATTACTTTCCTCATCATTTTGGACATTTTTAAGTTCAGTATTAATTTTGTCGTATGAATGTCCTTTTGACAAAAGAAAGCGTATCAACTTTTGCTTAAAATTAAAATCTTCGAGGGCCGAAACGCCTTTAGAACGCAATTTCTTATTAATTAGCTCTCTTAGTTGACCATCTTCAGTATATCGATACTCTTCGTATAATTCATCGATCAGCTCTGTACTAGGTTCGACTCGTTCGGCCCTTAATTTATTGAGAATATTTCTCTTACTTAAGCCTTTATACATAAATGTTTTAATACGTGTACGAATGTATTGTTCTTCTTGAAGATATTTAGATTCTTCTAGAAAATCTAGTAGCTGATCTATGAAAGGAGTGTATTTTTTCTCGTATAATTTTTGAGATAATTTATATCTTGAGTAGTCTCTCTTTGATAGAAGCCAGATGCAGTATTGATAAGCTCTTTTAAACGAGCGAATGTCTTCAGACTTCGTTTCTGAGTCGTCTAGAGGTAGTTTTTCAATGGTTTCTTTGAGAGTCATTAGAAAGGGTGCCCCTTAATATTAATATCTATCATTCGATAGGATAGAAACTTAAGGGGCTATATTTGTTTATTGTACTACTTTTTTAGACTTAGATTTTGCCTTCGTCTTCTTTTCTTCAATTACTGGCTCATCTTCGATGATTTCACCAGTTGTTTGATCAACTACAGTGTTACCTTCGATTAGTCCGTGAAGAGCTAGAATCTTATTTTTGATTTCTAATGCAATCTCTGGATTATCAGCTAAGTATTGTTTTGAGTTCTCACGCCCTTGACCAATTTTTGCATCATTATATGAGAACCATGCACCAGCTTTCCCAACGATATTATTTGCAACAGCAAGATCTAGTAGGTCACCTGTTTGTGAAATACCTTGTCCGTACATAATATCAAATTCTACAACTTTAAATGGAGGAGCTACTTTGTTCTTAACAACTTTAACTTTAGTTCTGTTACCGATTACTTCGTCACCATTTTTAATTGCACCAGTTCTTCTGATATCAAGTCTTACTGAAGAATAGAACTTAAGTGCGTTACCACCTGTTGTTGTCTCTGGGTTTCCAAACATAACACCAATCTTCATACGAAGTTGGTTAATGAAAATTACTGTACAATTTGAACGATTAATTGATCCAGTAAGTTTTCTTAGTGCCTGTGACATTAGTCTTGCTTGAAGACCCATGTGTGAATCACCCATGTCTCCTTCAAGTTCAGCTCTTGGAGTAAGTGCGGCAACAGAGTCAACGATAAGAAGATCAACAGCACCTGAACGTACAAGCATATCTGTAATTTCAAGGGCCTGCTCACCACTATCTGGTTGTGAAATAAGTGTATTTGGAATATCAACACCTAGCTTTTGAGCATAAACAGTATCAAGTGCGTGCTCAGCATCAATAAATGCTACAGTACCACCTTGCTTTTGCGCTTCTGCTGCAATGTGAAGAGTTAGTGTTGTTTTACCTGATGATTCAGGTCCGTAGATTTCAATGATACGACCTTTTGGAACACCACCTACACCAAGTGCAAGATCTAGTCCTAAACAGCTTGTTGGAATCGCTGGAATTCTTTCTGGACCATTTTCAGTATCCAGTTTCATAATTGCACCTTTTCCGAATTGTTTTTCAATTGTTGAAAGTGCTAGGTCTAATGCTTTTTGCTTGTTCTCGTTAGATGTTGTGGCCATAAGCTCTCCGTGTTTTTTTATAAGTTCTATCAAATTTATCTTCTATCAGCTAATGCAAAAAGCGGTATTTTTAACTTCCCTTTAAGTGCGGGGATTTAATGAACACAACAAAACTGAATTCCAGTTTTTTACTTTTCGCTTATTAATATTTTTAGCGTAAGTTTTGCGTAAGTCAAGAGATAAATTCTAACAATTTAAAAGTAAGGATGTAGCTGATTCCGGCCATAAGACCCGCTGCGATATCGTCAAATGTCGTTCCTAGAGCGTCTTTGCGATCGTCGAAGTATTTAACTGGTCCTATTTTCCAGATATCGAAAAGTCGAAATAGGGCAAAAATAGCTACGTAACTTACGTAACTTTGGTCTTGTAAAAAAAATGACGCAATCCAAATTCCGATTACTTCATCAATTACAATCCAAGAAGGATCGACACAATCATATTCTTTTTCAATAACACCAGTGATAAACACTGCGCCTATTGTAAGTATTAAGAGAAATGGAATGAAGAAGAAGAATGGCGCATTAAGTTTTCCGATAAAATAAAGAAGGATAATTGTAACTAAACTTCCAACAGTTCCAGGGGCCTTAGGAGCTAGTCCTGCTCCAAAAAAAGTAAGAAATAGAATTCTTAAGTCAGTTAGTGACTTTAATGTCAGTTTTTTTGTATTTTTTAGCTGATTTTCTGTCTTCATGGGCTTATGGTAGCATTACTCAACGATAGAACAAAGTAACTTTATGAATCGACCTGATTATTTAAAAAATTATATTTTTGACTGGGATGTAATTGATGTTGTTGTTGGTGGTAAATCAGCACTCGACTCAAACTTCTTTGTAGCTAAATTAGATGACATTACAGAAGTAAATAAATTCTTAAAAGGCTACGGACTTGATACTGAAGATCCAGTCTCAAGGGCGGAGTTATTTGGTAATTTTCAAGAGGCCGTCCAATTTATTAAACGTTACTTTTTAAAAGATGGAACACCGGATGGTCTTGATTTAGAGATACCTAATTCTCTTTATACTGTTACTGATATAAGTGGCCTGTTTTTAATGGCAACTGGTAATTCGGATCACACTGTAGAAGAACAATTGTGGGCAGAAATTGTTTTAAAAGTAATGCACACAATTCTGCACGCGGACAAAGACCTACGTTCTAACTACTTTAATCAAATTCAAACTCAAATATTTGATAAATTTTATCGCTACCTTCACCGCGACCAAGAAAATAATCTTTTCTTAAAGTCTGGAGAGATTTCAATTCCTTTAGTGGACTTTGAAACAAAGTCTAAGAAGTCGCGTGATAGTGTAATTATTAAGCTACTCCACAAGGCCGAAAACGTAGCGGAAGAATTATTTGATAGAGTAGGAGTACGATTAGTTACGAAGAATAAATTAGATATTTTAAAAGTGATTCAATTTTTGATTCGTAATTATATTATTACTCCTCACAATATTAAGCCATCAAGATCTCTAAATACAATCTTTGATATTAGTCATTTTAGAACTAAGTACTCAAGCTTAGTGAAGATGGCCTTAAGAAACAATCTTTCTGAAGAAAGATTTGTGTCAGCAGTCAATAGAGAGATTGATGAATGTAGCTTTGATAATTTAAAGAATGAGAATAATCTCCATTCTTCTACAAAGTATCGTTCTGTTCAATTCACTTGTCGCCAACTTATAAAATATAAGAATCCTTTTTTGGCAGAGTTCTTTAAGTTAAGAAAGTTAGCCAAAGAGGAAGATTCGGCAGTTGCAAAGGAATTACTAGGTTTAGACTTCTCTTCTCTTGCTAGAGATATTAGATTTTTCTATCCTTTTGAAGTTCAAGTTGTTGATGAAACTTCTTATAGAATTAATTCTGAAGGCGAGGCGTCTCACAGTGAATATAAGAAAGCACAACGAATCTATGCAATGAATCGTGTTTTCAAAAAACTTCTAATTCACAAAGGTTTAGTCCAAGAATAGATCGATTCGTTCATTGATGAATTCAGGAAAATCTACTTGTGGAACATGGCTTCCATTCTTGATGATATATAGTTCGGAGTTTTTAAGGCTATCATGTAAGATTTGTTGTAGATAATTTGGAATCACCTTATCTTTATCCCCACCAATAATTAGCGTAGGAATTTTAATTTCTTCAAGTTCTTTAATGATCTTTTGATCTCTCATTTGATCAAGGAGTTGGAAGAAGATATCAGGTGAAAGTTCACCAAGTTTCTTCATATAGTATTCAACAAATTCAATATTTGTTTTCTTTATATTAAATCCGCCATTCCAGACTAATGCACTTGCAAGAGGGTTGCGATAAACATTTTTCCAAATAAATTGAAATTGTGACTTCCATCTATCTTTAAGTTCTTTGATATAAGGCTCAGTCATATCAATTATATTAGAATCAAACATGACATCTTGAGGAGGAAAGATTGTTCCAGAAATTAATACAATTTTTTGTACTTCTTCAGGATATTTATGAGCATAGTCGAGTGTTACATTCACTCCCATTGAGTGGCCAATATGGATACTTGTTTTAATATTTAATGCACGAACTAATGAGTTAATATCATTAATAATATTTTTGAAGGTAATTGATTCAATTCCCTGTGTCGTCTCTGACTTGTAATGTCCTCTGTAGTCATGAAGAAGTATTTTATAGCCAAGCTTTTCGAAGTGATCAATTTGGTAAACAAAGTGTCTTACATTACAAACAAGGCCATAGTTAAAAACAATAACTTGATTATGTTCTTCATCTAAGTTTTCAATATTTGTCCAATATTGAATCTTAGTTGTCTCATCAACTTGGTGATACTTCGCTTTATTTCTCCAAGAGGTCATTGTCATATTTTCCAGTTAAAGTTACGTAATGTTCTTCTAGTGATTGAATAAAGTCGTATTTTGCAGGATCTTCTTCTTTAATACGCTCAAGATATTTATAGTAGTCCTGAAAGTCATTTTCATCACTCTTTTGAAATTCTATTATTTGTATCTGTATACCTTGGCATTCAAGAATATCATTTTTTTCTAATCTTATAATTCCTTCAACTGACTTAGAGTTTACTTTGTAAGCTGAGCTTGTTTCAAAAACTAAGTGATGGCCGATGGACTTTAAAACACCAAGCTCTTTTGATAATGTTTTGTCTTCAATAATTAGATTATTGTGAACCGAGCTTCCAATATAAACTCTTGGTAGTTGAAATTGATATTCTCCAAGAGATAGTAGATCGTTAGTTTTTAATACTTTAAGATGAATCATAGCTTTATTTTATACTCGATCTGAGTTTTTTGCTAAGTTAAATCGTAGTGAAAACTTTTTCATCATGGTTCATAAAGTTTATGATGGAATCAAAGTCATTAGGGTATTTTTTGATATCTTCAATCGCTTCATAGAGGATATCTTGGTTGAGTACAATATTGGCCAATCTTTTTTGCGTCACAACTCCGGATTGCTCTTGACCAAATAAGTCTCCCTCTCCACGTATTTTTAAATCTTCTTCCGCAATCTTAAAGCCATCAGTATATTTTTCGATTACTTGTAGTCGTTGCATACTGTCAGGAGTTATTTCTCTATCAGTAACAAGAAAGCAGAAGCCTGGTTTATTTCCTCTTCCAACACGTCCTCTCATTTGATGGAGGCTACTTAGTCCAAATCTTTCAGGGCTTAGAATCGCCATTATAGTGGAGTTGATAATATTGATACCTACTTCAATAACAGAGGTCGCAATTAGAATATCAGTTTTATGTTCTTTGAAGTCTGTTATAGCTGCTTGTTTTTCATCTGGAGACATTCTTCCGTGTAAGTAAGCAATTCTAAATTCAGGAAAGTATTGTTTATATAGCTCGTATGTATGTTCAAGGTTTCTGATATCATCATTTTCTGATTCTTCAATGGCCGGAACAACGATATAAGCTTGCTCTTTCATTTCAAGTCTTGTTTTTACAAAACTCAAATAGTTATTTAAGTTGGCATTTGTAACAATCCTTGTTTTCTGCCCCTTTCTACCTCCTGGCATTGTTTTAATTATCGAGATATCGAGATCGCCATACTTTGTTAAACTTAGAGAGCGTGGAATAGGTGTAGCGGACATAATTAAGCAATGAGGATTTTCACCTTTTTTCATTAGCTTGATTCTCTGTTCAACACCAAATTTATGTTGTTCATCAATAATCGCTAATTCAAGATTTTTAAAATTCACGCTATCTTGAAATAAAGAATGTGTGCCAATGACAATATCGCAATCTCCACTCTCTAGTGATTCGTTAATCTTTTTCTTTTCACTGGCTTTCGTGCTTCCAACTAAAAGTTCCACTTTAAATTCATTTCCAAGAATTTCTTCAATTTCACGAAAGTGTTGTAGTGCTAGTGTTTCTGTTGGGCACATGAGTGCTACTTGTCCACCAGTCTTAAGAATTAAGTATGCTGAGGCGACGGCAATTGTTGTTTTTCCGCAACCAACATCTCCTTGAATTAATCGCATCGCTGGCGTTGTTCCTGAAAAGTCAGATACAATATCATCTAAAGCCTTATCTTGATCAATAGTTAACTGATAGGGGTAGAGCGATTTTGCTTTTTGAATCTGATCTAAACTAATCTTTAGGCTTTTCCTCGATAATTCCGTTCTCTTATTTTTTCGTAATTTGATCTTTAGTTGATCATAGATAAATTCTTCATAAATAATTCGACGTTTTGCTTGATCAAACTTGTCTTGACTCCATTCATTAGATGGAACTCTTCCGTGTAGGTATTTAAAGGCCATACTGCGAGAGAGAAGGCCTTTGTCTTCTAGAATATTACTTGGGATTATTTCTGGAATTTTGTCCCAAAATCCATTTGGTAATTTATCGAAAACCTTTTGAATATGATGAGACTTAACACTTTCAATTGTAGGGTAGGTAATACGTAAACCACTTTCGGAATCTGATTTACCAATTTCAAAAAGCTCTGGATTCACAATTTGTAACGAATCATTAAATACAGAAACGACACCTAAGAATTCAAGATGCTTTAGTTGCTCTAGTTTTTTTTGAATCGATTGATAGGCATTAAACCATTTAAGAGTAATATAGTTATCACTAAGATCATCTTTAACTGTAACAGCAATATTTAAAAGAACCGCTCGTCCTTTTCCTCTTGATTTAAAATTAGGCTTGGCCTGCATGGAAACAATCGTTCCACGTCCTCTAAAAAAGTCACCAATATTTGCATATTGAAAATTTGCAATCTCAGGTAACTTAACGATTCGCCTTGGCATCAGCCAAAGCAAATCATTGATTGTATATATATTTTTTTTATTAAGCGCTTCTAAAGTTTTGGTAGGCTTTGAGTAGAGATCAGAAATTTGAGTAGATAGGATATCCTTATTTGAACTCAATGTTCTCCACCTCATATTCAATATCACCTTTTGGTGCACGAACAACAACTTCGTCGCCTTCTTCTTTACCAATTAGTGCTTTACCTAGTGGGCTATTGTAAGAGATTAAGCCTTTTTTCATATCTGATTCAGACTCACCAACAATTTTAATCGTTTGTGATTCGTCTGTTTCGATATTTAAAATAGTGACAGTTGCACCAAAAACAATTTTGTCAGATTTAATCGTACTTGGATCAATTACTTCACAATGTGCAAGGATACCTTGAAGTTGAGAGATTCGACCTTCTACAACACCTTGTTTTTCTTTTGCAGCATGGTACTCAGCATTCTCTTTCAAGTCGCCAAGTTCTCTTGCTTCTGCAATCGTTACCTTAAGCTCTTCTCTTTCTACTTTGATCAAGTGGTCAAGCTCAGTTTGAATAATATCGTAACCTTGTTTTGTTATTGGATTTGCCATTAATAATTCCTTTATTTAAATAATGCGTTTGCAGCGGCAAGAAGATCATTCTTGCTATCGTCACCATCTCCAGCTCCCTTAAGGACGAAGTAGTCACAAAAATTAGCTTTTTCTTTTTCTACAATGCGATCAGCACTTGATTCACGGCATTCATTATATGCTGTAATGTCGTAGAACTTGCACATTTTACAACAATGAACACTAGCGTAGCAATATGGACACTCCTCTTTTAATGAGATTTTTTGTCCAGGTTCAAGATCTAGTGCCTTATGACACGCATGGCAAGTGATTTCATTATTGTCCAACATTAGAAGCTCCAGCTTTTCTCTATATAAACTTCGGGCGTATTAATTTGGTCATCAGACTTCAAGTAAATTTTTGGCTCTTGTCTCTTATTGTACTCATCAATACTCTTATAGAGTAACTCTTCATTACTTGTTTGAATTGTTTTCGTTAATAAGTAATTAAGAATTAAAACGACGGTACCAGAAGCAATAAGACTTCTCCTGGTATTTGAACTTGGGTTTGTTAGAAAAGCCGATAGGATAAGGCCTGATCCAACAGTACCCATTATTGCAGGACGCCAAATATCTTCTTGTAGCGATTGATAATCATTTAGATAACTTAGGGCCACTTTATCTTTTTCAAGATGGTAGCGAAGACCTTCACCTTTTAAAGATGAGCTTGGGTCAATAAGAATTTCTTGTTGATTAATTACTGCAATGCGCGAGCAAGTCTCATCATTTGCATGAGTCACTAGAGAAAATAAAAGCGATGTAATTATAATAAATTCTTTCACTCTTTATTTTTACCATTTTTCTGGCAATAGGGCTATGCACCTTTTGATTCTATCGTGATAAAATAATAGATATTTTCTAAAGGATATTATGTGGGCCTAATAACGACTAGTTTTAAAATAACAAAAACAATTAGAAATATTTCTCGTTTAAGGGAAATCGCTACTGTTTTTGCTAAAAATGGCCTAGATGAGTTTGTTTCTCAAAACGTAATTAATATAATTCCTAATTTTGTTTTTCCTAGAAAGAGTGAAGAATCTCAAAAAGTATCTGTCCATGATAATTCATGGGGAGACGTGATGGGTTATCGCTTAAGACTTTGCTTTGAAGAACTTGGTCCTGCATTTGTAAAATTTGGACAACTTTTAAGTACGAGAGAAGATATTTTTGATGAAGACTTCATTAAGCATATGAAAAAGCTAAGAGATGAAGTTAAACCAATCCCTTTTTCTGGAATAAAGAAAAATGTTGAGTCATCACTTGGAAAAAAAATTGAAGATGTTTTTAGAAGTGTTGAAGATCAACCGATTGGAACGGCTTCTATTGGCTTAGTTTACCGAGCAGAGCTTTTAACAGGTGAGAAAGTTGTTTTAAAAGTTAAGAGGCCAGGTATTGATCGCATTATTGAAACAGACCTTTCAATACTTATCTTTTTAGCGACACAAACGGAAAAAGCAGCAGATGATTTTAAGTTCTTAGGCTTTTCTAAAGTTTTAGAGGATTTCTCATTCTCACTTCAAAGTGAATTGAATTTCAATGTAGAAGCACTTAATTGTGAAAAACTTAAGAAAATAATTGCAAAATATGATCACTCTGAAATTTTTCATTTACCTAAAATATATAAAGAGTTTACTTGCCATGATTTATTAGTCATGGAGCTTATTGAGGGAATTCCATTTAGTGATAGTGAAAAAATCAGTGAGCATATAGAAGAGCTTGATTCAAAGTTAGATGAGTGTGTGAAAATTTTTATGCGATGTTTTCTAAATGAAGGTTTTTTCCATGCAGATCTTCATGGTGGGAATTTCTTCTATCTTCCAAATGGAAAGATTGCTCTGATTGATTTTGGACTAGTTGGAAATCTTTCTAAAAATGCTCGTCAAAATTTTATTGCTATTATTTATGCAATTCTAACTCAAAACTTCGAAAACTTAGTTTATGAGTTCTTGGATGTTGCCATCTATGAAACAGTACCGGATGTCGATAAATTAATTATTGATATTAAGAATGCAATTGGTCCGCAAATTGGACTAACAGTTCAACAAACAAATTTCTCTTTAATTATTAGTTCGATCATCACAACCCTAAGAGAACATCATATTTTCTTACCTAGTGAATGGTTTGTTGTCTTTAGAGCTCTAATAACACTCGATGGAGTAGGTCAATCATTAGATCTTGATTTTGATATCTTTAGCCTTTTAGAAGGAGATATCAATGATATTATTAGAGATAGTTTCTCTACTGATAGCTTTATTGAAGATGGAATGTGGATTGCTAAGGATGTCTTAAGTGCGTCTCGAATTGTTCCAAGACATCTTAAATGGTTTCTCAAAGAATTTGCGAAGAATAACTATGCAGTAAAAATTAGACACAAAGGAATTTGGAAACCAATTGCATCTCTTGCCAGTAGCGTGAGATTACTTTCATTTTATGTTCTTGGCGGTGTTTTCTTTTTTGCTGGGAAGTCATTTGTTTCTGAACAAGATCTTTATAAGGGTGCATTACTCGATTACCCAACTCTTACTATAATTTTGTGGGTGCTTTCAATATCAGCAATTGGCTATGGGACTTTAAAGCACAGAAATTAAATACTATCTGCTCCAGTAATATAAATTTGAGGAATCAACTCTTTTAGCTCGATGGCTTGTTCTGGTCCAAAAAGTAGTGGTAAAAGTTCCTCTTTTTTAAATAAAAAAGATTCTTCGTTGATAGTAAGTGTTACCTTATCTAAATCTGGCTTAAAGTCTGAAATAGACACGGCATTTTTAGTGATGGCCTTTAAAAAATTAGAAAATTCACAAGTATTAATAATTTTACCCCAGGCTAGATGAATAAAAAAAGACTCTTCATCAAGTGGAGTAGGGTTTAATAGTTGAAGTCCTTTAAATTTCTCAAGTTCTTGCCTATTATTTGAAAAAGAACACTCGTGAATAATTCCTTTTAAGTCTTGTCCTTTTTCAAAGAATAGATAATCACCATTATCGTTTGTAAAAGTCTTCATTGAAGATATTTGTTTAATATCGTTCCATTCTTTTAGAGATCTCTGAATTGAGATGGTGTCTTTATAAGATTTATTATATTTTTTTTCTAAATTTTCTTTATCAATTTCTTGAATATTAATTGGCCAGTAACCCCTCTGTCGTATTTTCTCTTCTGTTACTGGAGTATCTCCAATTACAGCAGTTAATCCAAACTGAGTGTAGCCAAGCTTCTTATAGACACTCATATTATCACTCCAAAGAATGACGAGAGAGTAGTTATCTTTATAGATGCTCTTTATGTGATTATAGAGTTCTTTAAAATGTCCTTGTCCTTGGAACTCTTCCTTAGTAACAATTCCACCCAGTAATAATGTTTTTAACTCATGCCCTTTATAATGTAGTGTTACTGGTCTAACACCAATATGCGCGACGATATTTTCATTATCATCAAGAAGCAGATGACAATTGTGATGATTGCTCTCCTTCATTAGTTGATAAAAGTCAGTATTAAAGCTGTTTTCATCTTTATAATGAAAAGCCTTTTCAATTTCTTTATTGAGAGCATTTTTTAAATGAGAATATTGTTCTAGAGTTGTAAATATCATGTCGATTTATTTTACATTTAATTGCAAATAAAATCTTGAATAAAATTATCCAGAATTCAAAAGCCCCATAAACACTGAGGTTAATTCTTAACTAGGCAAAAAGTTTCGTATAAGAAATATACAATTTTTTTCTAAAGAGTTAAGAAATTGGAGCGATAAGGTGGTGTAACAATTGTACAGCTGTATGGATTCAGCTGACTGACAGGAAGGAATCTTGTCGGTACCCAGTCAAGGAGGATCGAATGGGACTACGAATTAACACGAACGTTGCATCTCTAAACGCACAGAGAAACCTACGTGGAACACGTCTTGGTATGCAACAATCTCTAGAAAAATTATCATCAGGTCAGAGAATTAACAGAGCGGGTGACGATGCCGCAGGTCTAGCAATCTCTGAAAACCTAAAGGCTCAAATTAGAGGTCTTGGACAAGCTGAAAGAAACGCAGAAGACGGTATTTCACTAGTTCAAATCGCTGAAGGTGCTTTAGGGGAAGTTTCAAATATCCTAATTAGACTTAGAGAACTATCAGTACAAGCAGCTTCGGATACTATTGGAGCAACTGAAAGAAAGTTCCTAAACGTAGAATTCGAACAATTAACTTCTGAAGTTGATCGTATCGCTAACTCAACAGAATTCAACAGAGTACCACTACTAAACGGTACAGGTGCAGTATTTGATATCCAAATCGGTACGCGTAATGACCCTATATCAGATCGTTTAACGTTTGATGCATCATCAGCTGACGTAAACGTAGCAGCTCTTGGTCTTAACTTAGCATCAGTTGCTGATAAGATTTCTGCACAGAACTCTCTATCATCAATTGATCAGGCGATTATCTCTGTATCTGGTATTAGAGCGGACTTTGGTGCCCTTCAAAACAGACTTCAGTCAACGGTAAATAATATTGCAACGTCGATTGAAAACTTAAGTGCGGCAAACTCTCGTGTAAGAGACACTGACGTAGCAGCAGAAACTGCAAACTTAACAAAACAAAACATTTTAATGACTGCCGGTACTTCGGTTCTTGCTCAGGCGAACACTAGTACAAACAGTGCACTAAGCTTAATCCAGGCTGCTGCTCAAGGGTAATAATCCCTGACAGCGCCGGATGGCACTAGCATTGTTTAGAAAATTTTAGAGTAAAGAACACGGAGTCAATAATATGCATACTACTGGATAAGTTATGTACGGCAATTAGAGACTGCAACCTTTGATTGCTTGGCAAATATATATAGAGGAATGATTGGTTTATCCGTAGAAGCATTATTTAATTATTAACGAATTTATTGAGCTGGATGCTCAATTATCAAACAGGAGGTTTATATGATGATTAAAGGAGACTAATCATGGGAATCAGAATTAATACAAACGTGGCATCAATCGCAGCACAAAGAGCAATGTCACTTACAAATAAAAGAGTTGGGGACAACTTAAGAAAACTATCTTCAGGTGAACGTATTACAAAGGCTGGAGATGACGCCGCTGGACTGGCAATTAGTGAAAACTTAAAAGCTCAGATCAGAGGTATGAGGCAAGCAAAGAGAAACGCAAACGATGCAATCTCACTTGTCCAGGTAGCAGAAGGTGGATTAAATGAAGTTTCAAATATCATCATTCGTCTTAGAGAGCTTGCAGTACAGACTGCCTCTGACACGATTGGGGATACTGAAAGAGCATTTTCAGACATCGAGTTCCAACAGCTTAAAGAAGAGATTGATAGAATCGCAAAATCTTCTAACTTTAACGGAACACAGCTACTCGATGGAACAGGTGGCAAGCTCGAGTTTCAAGTTGGGATTCACAATGATCCAATGCTTGATCGACTTACTTACGATGCAGCAGGATCAGATGCTACAATCACAGCACTTGGACTTGCCTCAGATAGTGTGTCCACTAAAGAAGGCTCTCAAGCAGTTCTTCAAAAACTTGACGATGCGTTGGTCGCAGTCAACGGTTATCGTGCCAGTATGGGTGCGTTACAGAATCGACTTACATCAACAGTCAATAACTTGGGGATCAGTGATGAGAACTTGAGTGCGGCAAAATCGCGAATTAGAGATGTTGATGTGGCAAAAGAAACTGCCGACATGACTAAAAACAATATCTTAATTCAGGCGGGAGCCTCTGTTCTTGGACAGGCAAACCAAGTGCCAAATGTGGCGTTAAAACTAATCGGATAAACTAATCATATAGGCGACTATGGTCCTGAATAGGACATAGTTGCCTCCTCTTTTTTTTCTCAAAAAACAAATCTTACCTATATAATAGAATCATGACTGAACAAAGAACCAAGACAATTCTAATCTTTGGTATTTCTTCATTTGTGGGCTCATCACTTGCAAGCTTTTTAAAGAAAGACTACAAAATCATTGGTACTTATCATAAGAACCCTGTTTCTATTGATGGCATAACAACTGTTCCATGTGATGTTCACAGTAAGCAAGAAGTTCAGTTAATCATGTATACATTTAAACCAGACATTACAATATATGCGGTAGGTTTATCTTCAATTGTGGATTGTGCACTAAGTGAGAGAAGGGCGGATGCTTTAAATACAAGTGGACTCTTTACTGTGGCAGATGTTTGTCAGCGATATAAATCACAAATTATTTATTTATCTTCAAGTTTCGTTTTCTCAGGTGAATCATCTGAAAATTTTGAGTTAGATATTCCTGATCCAACTACTACTTATGGCAAGACTCAGGCGGCTGCGGAATTTTATATTCAAAAATCCTCTCTAAATTACTTAGTTTTTAGAGTTTGTCGATTATATGGAAGAGGCGGTGTACACGTTCGTCGTAATCTCTTTGAGAAAATTCAAGCAAAGCTTCATGCGCGAGAAGAGATTGAACTTGATGACTATATTAAAACGGGCTTTCTCGATATTGACTACCTTGGAATGGTTATCAAAATTTGCATCGAAAGAGGTCTTAAGAATCGTTTGTTACAAATTAGTTCAAATGATTTTATGTCGACTTATTCTTTTGGAAAACTGTATTGTCAAAAATTTCAAGAACCACAAAAGTTGATTGCATCGGCCAAATGGCCATATCCAATTATGAGTTCAGCAAAGGTTGGAGATAATAGTTCAGGTGTTCTAAATTTTAATATGAATATCACTAATGCTGAGGGCTATCTGCATTTGCGTCTACCAACTGTAGAAGAGTCTTTAGAATATTCAGCTCAAAAGTTACGGGTAGGCCTTGATGCTAAGGAAGCACATGAGTCTAAGGATACAATTAACTATATCTAAATCTTCTTAGCGCGCAGAAAGCTTGATAAATTCGCTTAAGTAGTGTCTTACAAGTGCATCACAATCAACAACTTCATTTTCAAAACGCCATGTGATTTGATTAAATGGCCCGATGTGTGCGCGGATCTCGTGAAGATGTCCACCGCCATGAACTTGAGATTCATTAGTTCTAGCACTAAAGATGTCTTTCCCATTCGCTAAGAAGCCAATTGAAATAAGATCATCTGATTTTCTTGCAAAAATAAGACGAAGTGAATTGCGATAGATCATAAAGTCATTGATTGTATTAGCAATCTTAAAAATTTTGATCGTATTATTATCACCGCGGTATTCATTGAATTTATGGACATAAATCTCAAAAAGATCTCTGAGCTTATTCATGAAGTTAATTGAAGATTCTTCAAGTTGGAATGCTGGATTTAAGTGGTCGTTAAAACTTACAACACCACTCTCGTCCATATTGATCTCTTCGAGAGCAAGATTTTCGATCCATTTTGTTGATACTTCCGTGTTTCTTTCAAATTTTGTAATATCCATAACTTAAATTCTACTAGATATTGATGATTTGAAAAGAATTTTTTGGATTGCGCAATGGAAAGGGCAGTGTGAATGAGCTAGATGAGCGATGAAAGTTTCCGCCCGTCGTACGACAGGGGGATGTAGTGATAATCACTTTAGGCTTCCCACTGATTCATGGGCCTGCTCACCGTGACCAGTGACCACTTCCTTTCTAAGCTTTGTAGGGCGAAACAACTTTATTTGGTGCCCATCTAGCTCACTCATAAATTATACCCGAAAAACGTAAACGGCAACAATAATAGGCATAATTAAAAGCACTTGACGGTAGTATTTACAGATACTTATGAACAAATACACCTTTTTTTTGAACCAAATGCGCGAAGTGTTAAAATATTATTAAGAAAAGTTAAAGCTTTACTCAGTTATTGCCGAAACTTTCAAGTAGTTATTTAAGTTTCAACCCCGCTGAATGGGGGCGATTGAAAGGAGTATGAAATGAAAACCTTGCTAGCGTTTCTAAAAGACGAAGAAGGTCAAACATCAACAGAGTATATCCTACTTGTTGCTGTTGCAGCGATGCTTGTTATGAAGTTTAAGGAAAAGGCATCAGAGGGTATTACAACTCTTACTGATGGTGTTTTCGGGAACACGGATAACCTACTTCGCGAACTACAAGGAAACTAATTCTTCCGCTCTTTAGTTTGATGCGACTATCAAGCACTCTACTCTAGAGAGCGGAGGAAAAACTTTCTCACCAAAACCTTTTGCATACTTAATGTAGAATATTAAGTATGTCACGTCAGTCTCAAAGCGGTCAGGCTTTAATAGAGTATATTTTTATCTTAGCATTCTTTGCTGGTATTTCCATTGCAATGGCAAGGGGAATAGGGGCTTATACTACAGGCTTTTTTAAAAGTTTTGCATTCCATTTATCGCAGGAGCTTGCAACAGGCTCGTGTCCTAATGGCTGTTGGCATTCACCATATGTAAACCAAGATAGGTAGGTTAGAGTGCCCGTTAGTGTCTATGTTTTTATCTTTATTCAATTACTCTATGTTTCTTATATCGATATTCAATCTCGAAAGATTGCAAACGTATGGTCAATTGGAAACATCTTTTTATTTTTAGTTCTCGTATTGTTCTTCCCGAATAACTACATTATTGGAATTGAAACACTTCTTTATCCTCTAGGGATATTTCTCGCAGGTTTTTTACTTTTTATTTTAAAAATTATGGGCGGTGGTGATTCGAAATATTTAGCTAGTTTATTTCTTTTAATTCCAGTCGCTCATCAAGATCAAGCTTTGATCTCCCTTTCTGTTGTAACAGTGATTGTCGGGCTTTCAGTTTTTATTACGAATATTCTTAAAAATCTTGAGTTTATTATTCAGGCTTTTAAAGAAGGTAATATCGTTCAGATTAAAAAGATTTTTGGGAAGAAATTTGCGTTTGCCCCTGTTATACTTATTTCATGGATATTTCTAGGATGGAAAATAAAAAAGCATATATTCTTTTAAATGAAAGGGGACAATCGACAGTAGAGTATATTTTACTTTTTGTTGTTGTGACATCTTTTGCAATGCTAGTCTTCAAAAGTGAAGGTTTCCAAGGCATGATTGGAGAGGGCATGTTTGGTACATTGGCCCGCTCTATGGAATACTCAGCTCGCTATGGTGATAAAGGTAGTGTCGATTCATATGGAAAAACTTATGGAAATCCAGTTCATCCCCTCTATTATAATAATGATGAAGGAAGGTCTCACTTCTTCTCTCCTGTAGGAATTTATGATGAGCAATTATAAGAAGATAAGAAATCAAAATGGGCAATCGACAATTGAGTTCCTATCAACTTTTACTTTTGTGATCGCTTTCTTTTTTGTTTTTGCAAAGATTGCAATTAATTATACAAATACTTATCTTCTTCAATATGCAAATTTTATGGCATCACGAGCGTATCTCGTTGCAGATAATAAAATTCAAAATGACTCTCTTGCACGTCAAAATGCAACGGAAGTTTTCAACTCATATAATGTTGTTAATTGCGGCACTGATTGTCAGATAAAATTTAATTCAAAAACAACAAACCAGTGGTTCTTAAGTGGAACGTATCTAGATTATAAAACAAAATTCTCTGTCATGAAGGTATTAACAGGTGATATTGACTTAGACTTTCGAATTGAATCGTTTCTAGGAAAAGAGCCTACGATAAGAGAGTGTCTTGCTCAAGTTTGTCGAGCTTTTTCTGAGGTTGCCACTGATCTAGGAAATGGGAATTGTTCAAGTACGAACTCAACGATCTATGATAACGGATGTTAACTTGAGTGCAGATCAGAAAAGAACAATATTTAACAATGAAGAAGGACAGGCCTTATTTGAGGCGATGATTTTTATTCCAATTCTTCTTTATATGGTTGTGATGCTCATTACAGTAGGCAACTCAATCAATGCATCGATTAATCAGAATAAAGCAACTCGAACATATACATTTTATATTCTTAAAGGAAACTCTGATGGAATTGGTGGAAATGATATCAGAAGCTTAAGTGGGACGTTCACTGAGGTTGGAGGCTTTATGATTGGTTGGAATAAAACACTACAATCTAATAGTACACCGATTTCATCAAGCTTTAAAATTCCAACTCTTCCTTGGGCCGCAGCTGAAGATGAAAATTGCGAAGAAGCAGGTGATCCAGAGGATACAAATTGTATTAAGGTGTTCACTTTGTTTGGAGTCTGTGGTGAGACCTTCACTAAACCAGGTGATGTTTTATTTAGGGCCAATGATGCCACTATCCTTTCACCGGTCACTTCTTGTAGCTATAAGTAGCCAAAAATGCCTCATTGTAACTAAATGCTTGTTTTTTGTTAAAATATTAAGTGATTACTTAACGAAGTAAAACAGGATGTTTTATGAATACTAGAGCTTTTACGCTGGCCCTTATTATTGCAGGTGTTGCCATGTTTATGGTCCACACTTATATCGAAGATCAACAATCTGCTTTGATTAAAAAGTATGGAACAATGAGTTCTGTTCTTGTTGCTAAAGAAGATATTCGCGAGTTCGATCTACTGGATGAAACGAAGGTTTCAATTATTACAGTTCCACAGAAATTTTTAGCTCCTGGAAGTTTTAAAACAGTAAAAGAAATTGAAAATACAATTGCGACAGTTCCAATTCTAAAAGGCGAGCAAATTACAAAACCACGTGTAACATATCCTGGAGAGAGTACAGGTCTTTCAAGAGAAGTTACAGTGGGGATGCGTGCAATTGCTTTCCAAGTTGATGAAAGAAGTTCAGTAGGAAAGCTTATTCGTCCTGGTGATCGTGTCGATGTTCTAGCACCGATTGATTACACAGGTGGAGCGAGAAAAGATCAAGAAAAAATCGTTACAATCCTTCAAGATGTTCGTGTTCTTTCAACAGGGATGAGTGTTTCAAATAATATTCCTCTAATTGGTGTTAAAACAGAGGAAGTTGTAAGAAAAATGAAACTTAACACTTACTCTAATTATACAACAGTAACGTTAGAGCTTAGTCCATTTCAAGCTCAGAAGATTGCGCATCTTTATGTATTCCAACCAAATAAACCAATTCTGACTTTAAGAAATATTAATGATGGTGAGAAGGCAATGATCGAAGGAACTCGACTCTACGATATTCTTTCGGATACTGATAAGAATGAGGCAAGGGCCTTCTTTAACGAAAAATATAAGAAAAAGAATTAATGAGAATATTAACGTACTTAACTCTATTTATATTTGCATTAACGGCCAGCGCTCAGCAGGCCTCTTCTGGTATTGGGGTATCTGAAGAAAAAGTAGAGGTAGTTCTTGGTATTGATAAAGTTTTACCAATTGATTTCACAATAACATCTCGAAGTGTACAAATTGCAAATCAAAGAATTCTTAAAGTACAACCAGTTAATACTGCGGCGGGAACAAGTGAGCTTGTTTTAAAAGGTGAAGCACCTGGTATTACTTCTGTTACTGTTCGAGATCGCTTAGGTGCTATTAAAAAGCGTTATCTTGTAACTGTTACTGCAACAGAGAAGTCAAAGCTTATTGCAGAAATTAAAGAACAATTGGGACCAATTGAAGGTTTAGAAATAAACTTGAAGGGTGGTAAGGTCTTTGTTGAAGGAAAGATTATTGTTCCTGGAGATATTGGGCGAATTGTAAAAGTTTTAGAAGATTACCCAGATGTTAAGAACCTTGTTGAAGTTTCACCACAGACTTATTTAATTATTTCTCGAGAAATGCAAGAAGGTCTAAGAAGAAATAACTTAAAAGATGTAACAGTTAGATTCTTTAATAATTCATATTTATTAGAAGGAATTGTAAACTCAGAAGAAGAAAGTAACCTTGCTGTTAAAATCGCGGCGACATACTTACCTGATAGAATTCAAAGTTTAGCTAGAAGAACAGATTCTGTTCAGCAACTTGATAAGGGTGAGATTATTAGAAACTTTCTGGCCATCAATAGAAAGCCTCAGCCACCTCAAGCCGCAAAACTTATTAAAATAACTGCTCAATTTGTTGAGCTTTCAAAAGATTATAATCGTGTCTTTGGATTTAAATGGAATCCAAGCGTTGGAACAACAGGTGGACAGATCGTTTTTGGACGTACTGAAAATGGTGGAACAGTAACGACTTCATCTGCTGGTAGTTTTGGTGGAACAATCTCACAACTATTTCCTAAACTGAGTTCTGCTAAAGCAGCTGGTTATGCTCGAATTGTTCAATCTGGGATGGTGATCACTAAAGATGGTGAAAAGGCAAAGTTATCTAAGGGTTCTGAGAGGAACGTTGCGGTTGGTACTGGGGAGTTCCAACAAGCAAAAGTTATCGAAGCGGGATTTAACTTAGATGTAACACCTAAGATTCTACAAGAAGAAAAAATTAATCTTGATATTATTCTTGGTGTTTCTTCTTCTCAAGGAACAGATAAACAAACTAATAATCTCGATACGAAAATTATTGTTAAGTCTCGTGAATCAGCGGTTGTTGGTGGTATTTCAATTAATAAAACTGCTACCGAATATGACAAAGACCCACCTGATGGTGTTTCAACAACTGGTAGTGATGGAAGTGAAGAAGGACAAGTTTTTTCTTTGTTCTCATTTGTACGCTCAAAAGATGTTTCAAAATCTAAAGAGCAATTTGTTGTTTTTATCACTCCTGAGATTATTGAGAGTGCCTCAACTGGTACTGAAGATATTAAAAGAAAATTTAGAAAGAGGGGGCCATAGTGGCCGAAGGTCATATTATTACAGTCATTGGTGGTAAAGGCGGCGTAGGGAAATCCCAAGTTGCTACAAACCTAGCTTTTGCTTTCAGTGGTGAAAAGCGATCTAAGACATTACTTCTTGATTTCGATCAAAGAGCTAGTGGTGACTTGAATTTGTTAACTGGAATTAAAACAAATAAGAACTTAAAAGATCTTTTTAATTTTAATGGAAATATTGATCCACGAACTTTTCAGCCATTCGTAAATATGCACCCAAGTGGTGTTCATTATATTGGTTTACCAAATGATCCTGTAGCAACTGAAGGGATGAGTGTTGATGGAGCTGGTAAGGTACTTAAAGCCGTAAAAAGCATGTATCCACTCACTGTTATTGACGTTGGAACGGAAATCACTGATCTCACTGCAAAGGCTTTAGAGCATTCAACGATGATTTTAGTTGTGATAACTCCAGACCTTCTTGCTCTAAATCAGACTAAGCGCCTTGTTTCAGAATTAATAACAATGATGTTTCCTAAAGAAATGATTCATTTTGTTTTTAATCAGGCGCAAAAAGGTCATCCTGTAACTGCTGATGTGGCCGGGAAATCTGTTGGTCGCCCTGTTTTAGCTCAAATTCAAAAAGATGAACAAACTTGTGCAATGGCCATTAATCAGAAGAAACCAGTTATGCTGGCGGCTAAAAATAGTGCTTTTGCTAAAGGTGTCACAGAGTTAGTTCGTACAATCAATGGAAAGGGAATTCTTAGTCAATTGGCTAAGCTTAATAAACCTAATGATGTTGGTACAAAACAAGAGCGTCCAACTGGAGCTGCTGCAAATGGATGGCGAGATCTAAAACTTAGAATTCATAAAGGTCTTGTTGAAGAAATGGATCTATCTAAAGATGATGATAACGATCCGAAAGCGAAAATTATTCTTAAAGAAAAGACTAAGAAAGTCGTTATTGATTTACTTGGTAAAGAAGATACAAAAGGCATTTTAAACAATCGCGATGATATGAATAGCATTGTTAAAGAAATTCTAGATGAAGCCTTAGGACTAGGCCCTCTAGAGGACTTGCTTGCTGATTCGTCAATCTCTGAAATTATGGTTGTTGGACCTAATAAGATTTACTATGAAGAAGATGGAAAGGTTAAGCTTTCAAAAGTAACTTTTTCAAACGATAGACAGGTTCTTAACGTTATTGAAAGAATTGTTGCTCCAATTGGTCGTCGTATTGATGAAAAGACTCCATACGTTGATGCCCGCTTGCATGATGGTTCTAGGGTTCATGCAATTATTCCTCCTTCTGCAATTGACGGATGCTGTATTACAATTCGTAAATTCCCTGAAGAGAGACTTACTTATAAACACCTTGTTCAATTCGGTTCTTTCACTCAGAATATGGCGGACTTCTTACGTATCGCTGTTGAAGGACATAAGAATATAATTGTTTCTGGTGGTACTGGTTCCGGGAAAACAACACTGGTAAATATTTTGGGAAGTTTTATTCAGGCAAATGAACGTATTATTACTTGTGAAGACTCTGCTGAACTTAGTTTTCCTCAAGAGCACGTTGTTCGTTTAGAAACACGCCCTCCTTCACTTGAAGGCGATGGAGAAATTGATATTCGTTGTCTAGTAAAGCAATGTCTAAGAATGCGTCCTGAGCGTATTGTTGTTGGTGAGTGTCGTGGTGGTGAAACACTGGATATGCTCCAAGCTATGGGGACAGGGCACGATGGTTCTCTAACGACAGTTCACTCAAACAATCCAAGAGAGTGTATTGGACGTATTGAAACCCTTGTACAGTATGCAGGAGCTGGTCTTACTCCAAAAGCAATTCGTGAAATGATTGCCAACGCAGTTCATTTGATCATTCAAGCTTCACGTCTGGATGATGGTTCTCGTAAGATTACACATATTACTGAAATTGGTGGTATTCAGGGAGAGGTTGTTACTCTTCAAGATATTTTCCTCTTTCAACAAAAAGATATCGATAAGAATGGGAAAATTATTGGCTCCCATCAGGCGACTGGTTTTATTCCAAAGTTTATCGAAACCCTTGAAAGACAAGGTTACAATATTCCTCGTGGTTTATTTTCGAATGCTCCTGGTGCTAGTGGTGGGGCCACACCTGCTAACGCTGATAAGAAAGCACCACCACCTCCAAATAAGAGACCTCCACAGCAGGGACAACAAAGGCCACGACCGGGTCAGCCTCAAGCTAGACCAAGACCAGGCAATGGTGCACCACCTGTGAAGAAGAAGGCTTAGGATATAGAGGTATAAATGAGTTTTTTTATTGAACAAATAGGACGAAGTGGATTAATTGGACTTATTGGTTTAATCTTCTTTCTATTTTGTTATCGCTATTCAGTTGGTATTTTTGATTTAATTGAAAAACAAACATTTGGTACTCGAACATATATTTTAGAAAAGTTTGAATTACTTTTTATCGACGTCAAGCCAGATCATGTTACGTATGCACTCCTAGCATTGTCATTTGGACTTGGAACTCTAACTCTTATTACTTTTGGTTTATTTGGAAGTTGGGGTGGTGGAGCGTTTCTTGGCCTAATCGTTGGTTTTGTAGGATTTAAGGCGCCTAAACCTGTTGTTGATTACCTCGTTAATCGTCGTATTTTAGCTTATCAAAACCAGATGGTAGATGGTCTAACTCTGCTTTCAAATGGTCTTAGAGCAGGTCTATCAGTACCTCAAGCTCTTGGTATGGTTGTTGATGAGATGCCTCCTCCTATCTCTGAAGAGTTTAATATTATCCTGCAGCAGAACAGAGTTGGGGTAACTTTAGAGGAGTGCTTCGAAAACTTGGCAGAAAGAATTCCTA
The DNA here is from genome assembly GCF_047085455.1 of Halobacteriovorax sp. RT-1-1. Classification (NCBI taxonomy): domain Bacteria; kingdom Pseudomonadati; phylum Bdellovibrionota; class Bacteriovoracia; order Bacteriovoracales; family Halobacteriovoraceae; genus Halobacteriovorax; species Halobacteriovorax sp. RT-1-1. The sequence goes on along the minus strand of NZ_JBKIXZ010000001.1, from coordinate 44,238 downwards.
CTCAAGACAATGATATGTTCGTTTCAAGTGTTAATATTTTACGCGAAACCGGTGGTAATCTTGCTGAAGTTTTTGACACTATTGTCACTGTTATTCGTGAACGCATTAGATTGAAGCAAAAAATCGATACCGCCACGGCCCAGGGAAAGTTTCAGGGCTTCACAATTGCGGCCATGCCCTTTGTAATTCTAGCTATTTTCTCTGCAAATGATCCAACTCTGCTACCAAAGATGTTTTCTTCGGCCATTGGGATTGTCTTATTTGTAGTCGCCTGTGTTTTAGACGGTGTTGGAACCTTCTTCATTCTTAAAATAGTGAAAATTAAAGAATAAAGTTATTATATGTTTAAGTTTTAGTTAAAGGCCTCCGATATGCCTATGGAGAGAATGAAGATTCTTTAACTAAATAAGGATACAAGTCATGAGGATCAGTTTAAAACTATTAGTACTATGTTTGTTTTCACTGGCATCGATTGCTGGTGTAAATCTGAAAAACGGAAATTTCTACATTACGTACACGGATATTATCGTACCTGGTGGTGGGAATGACCTAGTTGTTGAAAGAACGTACAACTCTAAATCTCCTGGAAAGGGGTGGTTTGGTTATGGTTGGGGTTCTGATTATGAAACTTTCTTAGTTGTTTCAGCAGATGGTTCTGTAACAGTTCACGAGAATGGTTCAGGTGCTAAGACTCGTTTCACTCCAAGACAGGCTGTAGATCCTAAAGCAGCGGCAGAGAAAATCGTTGATGTGATGAGAAAGAAAACTTCTCTTTCGACGACAGTTGCAAAGACTCTTGTTACGAAGCTTACAAATGATGCTGAACTTAGACAAGCATATGCTAAGAAGTTCAATGTATCTTCAAACCTTGCAGTGGGAACTGAACTATACTCAAATGTTCGCGGGCTGCAAAAAGTCGTAAAGACAGCCAAAGGTTATATTAGAAAGTATAATGATGGAAAAGAGAACCACTTTGATAAAGAAGGTAAGCTTATTCAAGTAAAAGATAAGAACGGATATGTTGTTAATCTTGATTACACGAAAGAAGGTTCACTAAAGTCAATCAAGGACTCAATGGCCAAGCAAATCTTTTTTAAGTGGTATCCAAATGGTCTTGTGAAATCAGTAGAATCTGGTGCTGGTAAAAAGACGACTTATACTTATGACACAAATTATAACTTAGTAGATGCAAAAGATATTTCAGGGAATCATTTCAAGTATGATTACGATGCTAATCATAATATGACTCTTATTACTTATAAAGATGGATCAACTCAAAAGATTGCTTATGAAAAGAAAACTCAATTTGTAAAAGAACTTACAAAGAGAAGTGGTGAAGTAATTAAGTACTCATATGAGAGTAATCCTAAAAACCCTGATTTCCACTACTGGACTTTAGTAGCAAAGAAATCACCAACTAAGAAAGAAGTTGTAAATCGTTATGAGTACGAGATCAAGAAGAAACCAGACGGATCTCACTATACTTACAGAATCCTTACTGTAATTAATGGGCTTAAAACAGAGACGATTTATACAGAGTGTTGTTCTCTTCCAAAGCAGATTAAGAGAGGAAATCACGTAACTAATTTTGAATATAATAAAGATGGACTACTTGTTAAAAAGGCTTCTTCAAGAGGTGACTTTGTAGAGCTTGAGTATCACAAGCAATTTAAGAAGATTACTAAAGTAGTTAACCCACGTGGTTGGACAGAGTTTGACTATGATAAGAAGGGTAACCTTAAGAAAGCTAATAACTCTAAAGGTATGTCTGTTGTTTTACTTTACGATTCTAAAGGTCGTATTTCAAAAATGATGGACTTAAATAAAAAGACTAAGCAGAAAAGAGCTCTTGAGTTTCAATACAATGCTCAAGGTAAGCCAGTTGAGATTACTATGAATAAAGTAGGAAAGATCAACGTTAAATACGATAACTACGGTGAGATTCTAAAAGTAGAATCGAAAGCAGGACATAAGATGGCCTTACAAGTTACTCAGGCCTTCCAATCACTCTTAGCAATTGTTAAGCCTGCTGGTGTAAACCTAAATATGTAATTGGAGGGATATATGAAGAAACTACTAACGCTTTTATTGGTTCTTGGATCATTTAGTATTTTTGCTGCAGAAAGTGCGGCTACTGGTGAAAAAGATGGTGAGTGTCCAAAAGTTAACTTAGATAACAGAGATACATCACCTACAACTGCTATACCATCTTCATCTGAAGTGCCGGCAACACCAGGTGGAACTACATCTGATCAACAATAAGATTATTTTAAATTTATTATCTTATACTAAAGGGCCCGTTATGAAACGGGCCTTTTTTGTTAAAAATCTAAACACTGTACAAAATATTACACCCTCTATTGCTCTAACTACTTAAAAAGACATCCGAAAAGTTGGCATTTTCCTTGCTTTATAAATAGCAAAGAAACAAAACCATAATGGGGGAAATTATGAAAAAGTTAGCATTAGTATTTTTATTTCTATTAAGTGTAACAAACGTATTTGCATTAGATGAGTCAGGAACTAGCTGTGATGATATGTATGCAAGCTCTGATAGTGTAGCAAGTGTAGAAGCGGAAGCTCCAGCAGCAGCACCAACATCATCAAGTTCATCAACTCAATCGATTGGACAATAAAATTTAACTCAAACAATTATATTCAACTCCTTAAAAAGCCTGGCCACGTAGTCAGGCTTTTTTTTGCCTGAACTCCTCAAATACAGCTATAATACATTTATGGACAATAATATAACGACTGCATATTGTGCTCAGAAAGGGCGTGAAAATTTAAACTACTATGACCGTATCAGTGCCCTTGAAGCTTTAGAAGCTGAAATAAAGGCCCGTGAGAGGGATATTTTAGCTGCACTAAAAGCTGACTTAAGCAAGAGTGCATTTGAGTCTTATCTTTCTGAAATTGATTTTTGTTTACATGAAATTAAGCTCATAAAGAAAAAGTTGAAAAAGTGGATGAAGCCTAAGAAGGTTTTCTCTCCGCTTCCTTTCATGCCTGCTCGAAGTGCTATACATAGTGAACCGTATGGACAAGTTTTAGTCATTGCTCCTTGGAATTACCCATTTCAATTGGCCATGGTTCCTCTAATTGGAGCAATTGCGGCAGGCAATAAAGTTATTGTTAAACCTTCAGAGTTAGCGCCGGCCACTTCTAAAATAATTAATACAATTATAACTAACGCTTTAGATAGTGAGGTAGCTGCAGTTATTGAAGGTGGTGTCGCGGAGACCACAGAGCTATTGAGTTTAAAATTTGATTATATCTTCTATACTGGAAATGGTCATGTCGGTCGAATTGTGATGGCGGCAGCGGCCAAGTTTCTAACACCCTTAACTCTCGAATTAGGTGGTAAATCACCAGCGATAGTTGGAACGAAGAATATCGATTTAGCTGCTAAGAGAATTGTATGGGGGAAATTTTTTAATGCCGGTCAAACTTGCGTTGCTCCAGATTATATTCTTATAAAAAAATCAGATGAAGAAGCTTTTCTCAAAGCGACCCAAAAATATTTAAGAAAATTCTATAGTGATGAAATTAAACAAAGTGGTGACTATGGTAGAATTATTAATGAGAGGCATTTTGATAGACTCTCATCTCTGATCAATCAAGACGACATTGTTATTGGTGGAGATGTTGATAAGGGACAATTATATATTTCTCCAACTTATGTAAGGGCCAACAAAGATAGTGCAATTATGAAGGATGAAATATTTGGCCCTATTATGCCTATTATCAACTCTGAAAGTTTAGATGAGTCAATTGAGTTTGTTAAAAGCTATGATAAGCCGCTTGCTTGTTATGCTTTTCTTGATTCTAATAGCGATAAGAAAAAGGTTATTGAAAGCATTAGCAGTGGTGGAATGGTCATTAATGATACGATTGTACACTTATCAAATGAAAAGCTGCCATTTGGTGGCGTAGGTGAGTCAGGAATGGGGGCATATCACGGTGAGTTCTCATTTAAGCTTTTCTCTCATGAAAAAGCCGTTATGAAGAGAAGCTTTTGTTTAGAAAATGATCTACGTTACCCTCCTTATGAAAAGAAGGTTTCATTTGTCCGTAAAATTATGAATCTACTGTCTTAATAATTTACGGTCATTGAAAGCTTTTCAATACTCAAAAACTTATATTAATTATTAGTATAATAGGGTCATGAAAATGGCCCATTTTTATATTCTTTTATTAAGCTCACTTATATTTGCTAATTCTTCTTTAGCACTAACTATTTTAGATCGTGCTGATATCCCTGAGGTTTTTCAAAGAGAATATATCTATACATCTTCGCAGAGGCATTCATTTGTACAGACATATGGAGTTACAACTTGTGTTGCTGTCGTTATGAGTAATGCAGATGGAAAATCGATATTGGCCCATCTTGATAGTGGGACTAAGTTGAATGGCGCGATTTCAGATTTTGTGAAGATCTTGGGTGATGTTAATTCTATTCGTTTATATGGAGGACAGCCTCCTTATCGTTTAGAAGAAAATATTATTTCTGAATTATCAAAACATAGTTTATACCCAGAGCTCATTATACGAAATGAAAATAATGAATCACTAAATCTTATTCTAGACCTTAGGACTGGAGATGTTGTTGAATATGACGAAATGCATTCATCCACAGACTATAGAGTTGCTAACGAAAAAGTTAAAAGATTGAAGTTCTCTTCCCGTATAAGTCGCCATGAAGAATCCATAGGTGGAGGAGATATAATCGAAGTTGATCAGTCTAGTAATCAATTTGACTTTAATATGTTTTTACTTCCGTAATCTTTCTAACATGCTAGACTTTTTCTATGAAAAGTCTCAAAACAATTATTTTAATCTTAAGCTGTTTTTTATCAATTACTACTCTAGCTAAAGTAGCTGCAAAAGAAGTCTTTAAAACAAATGACATTATTTGGGGACTTACCTTTATCAATGAAAATGAAATTCTTTTCACTGAAAGAGGTGGAAAGATCAAGTATCATAACTTTGAAACTAAACAAACAAAAGACTTACTTGCTCCTAGTGTGAAGGCCCGTGGCCAAGGTGGAATGCTAGATATTGTCTATAAAAAAATAGGTGATAAGTCCTATGCATATTTCACATATTCTTCTGAAGTTAAAGGGGTCGTTGTTACAACTTTAGCTCGTGCGCAATACTCTAAGGCTCAACTGAAAAAGTCTGAAGTTCTTTTAGAAACCAAGATTATAAGTGATACGACTCGCCACTTCGGTTCACGTTTATTATTTAAAGGTAACTTTTTATTTATGACTGTAGGAGATCGAGGAGAAAGAAAATATGCTCAAGATCTCTCTTATCATAATGGTAAAATTCTTCGTTTAAATTTTGATGGTAGTGCTGCAAAAGGAAACCCATTTGAGAATAAAAGTGGTGCCCTAAAAGAAATTTGGAGTTATGGACATCGCAATCCACAGGGCATTGGGATGAACCAGAAAGGAGATGTCTTTAGCTGTGAGTTTGGGCCGCGTGGTGGCGATGAACTCAATCTAGTAAAACCTGGGCTTAATTATGGATGGCCAGTAATCACATATGGAAAAGAATATTGGGGCCCAAGCATTGGTGAAGAGAAGAAGAAGGGAATGGAGCAGCCCCTTGTGCACTGGACACCAAGTATCTCGCCATCTGGTATGGTTGTATATGAAGGAAATAAATATAAGGACTGGCAAGGAGATATCTTTTTAGCGGCCTTGGGAAGTGAGCATCTCAGAAGGCTTAAAATGGATGGTAATAAGGTTATTGCACAAGAAAGCTATCTTGAGGAGCTTGAAGAAAGGATGCGCCAGATAGCTATTTCACCGGCCGGAGAGCTCTATTTAACGACTGATTCGGGTAAGATACTAAAGGTTGTAAGGTAAGTGTTAAAAATCTAGACAGCAACGAAAAATCGTATACATCTTAAACATTTACTAGTGTTTAAGTTGTTGAAAACACAAGTCCTTTTGTTGGCATACATCATGCATTGAATATAGTGACTACAAAAGGAGAAGTATTATGAAAAAGTTATTTTTATTATCTGTACTAACACTACTATCAGCTCAGGTGTTTGCCGGAGTAAAAGAAGCATCGACTAATACATCTGATGATTCTATTTGTGAAACGAGGGGACTAAACCTCAAACAAAAAATGCAAGAAATTGATGAGTTAATTGCGAGTTCTGGTGGGACAGTTGAAAGAGAGACTGAGTCAAAGTCGATCAATCAATAATCTATTCACTTTCTCGTAATACTTTTAAAAGGGCCTCACGTTCTTCAACAGTGTACTCACCATGTTGATAGTCATCGAGAGCGTCGAGGTCCTGAGCTTTCTTTGCGACAGGCTTCGCAAACCCAGAAGATTCTCGTTTAACATAATCCACTTTTTTTGCAGTATTATTGAATAGCTTTACAGTTATTTCTTTACCTTCACTAAGGCTAGTACTTAGGTAAAAAGCTATCGTTGAGTAAACTTTTTGAGTATAAGGCTTCAAAGGTTTATTTACACTATCAAATACTGTTGAACTTTTAGAAACTGGAAAAGCTAAAATAAGAAAACTAATTGTGAAATAAATTAAAAACCTAAACATTAAATTAACTCGCTTTTTCTGATGCTATGTCGTGAGTCAACTTGTCAACTGCTCTAAGTAGATCTTCACGCTTAAATGGCTTTACTAAGAAGTCTTGCGCTCCAGATGAAATCGCTTCAATACAAACAGATTCAATATCAAGTGAAGACATCATCATAATTTTTGCATTAGGGAAGTTATTTGCTACTGATTCAGCTAGTTCTAGGCCACTAATTTCAGGCATAATAACATCAATGATAAATAGAGTTGGCGAAACGTCAAAAGATAGTTTTAGCGCTTCCTGTGCATTTCCAACACAGCCAACGACCTCATATCCTTCTTGCTCTAAAATATCTTTAACAGAAGTTCTAGAGATCTCAGAGTCATCAACAATCATTACTTTCATTTCTTCTTTTCCCATATACATTCCATTTTAAGTTAATGTTGGATAAAAAAAAAGAGGGCCTTGTTGGCCCTCATTATTTAAGCGGCAACGCCTGCTTTTCTTTTTTCTTGATGTTTTTCGTCCACTTTTTTCATTTGAACTTCTTTCTTGTAACCTGCCCAATCTACTAGAGCGATATCAAGAACTTCATCAATTGTTTTAACAGGAACAAAATTAATCTGTTCTCTTAGGTTTTCAGGGATATCAACAAGATCTTTCTTGTTGCCCCATGGGATAACAACTGTTGAGATACCCATTCTAAGAGCAGCTAATGCTTTTTCTTTTAGTCCACCAATTGGAAGAACTTTACCTGTTAAAGTAATCTCACCAGTCATTGCAACATCACGGCTTACTGGAACGCCTGTACAATTTGATACTAGGGCAGTTGCTAGCGTGATACCTGCAGAAGGTCCATCTTTTGGAGTGGCACCAGCTGGTAAGTGTACGTGAAACTCGTGGTTTTCAAAAATATCTTCATCAATTCCCATGTAAAGTGCACGTGATCTGATGTAGTTAATTGCTGTTTTTGCAGACTCTTTCATTACGTCACCAAGTTGACCTGTAAGAGTTAGTCCTTGTCCTTTCATCTTTGTAGTTTCGATGTATAGAACTTCACCACCATGAGATGTCCAAGCTAGACCAGTTGACACTCCAACTTCATCCTCATCTTTGTGATCTTCTTTTACGAAGATTGGTGGACCAAGGTATTTAACAACAGTATCTTTCACGATGTGTGTTTTTCCCATATCGCCTTTTGCAATTTTCATTGCAACTTTACGACATAGTGTACCGATTCTTCTTTCTAGATTACGAAGGCCCGCTTCAGATGTGTAGTGCTCGATAACACTCTCAACACCTTCATCAGTAAATACTACGTGCTCATCATTGATACCATTTTCATCCATTTGCTTTGGAATGATATATCTCTTAGAGATTTCAACTTTTTCTTCTCTTGTGTAACCAGATAGATTGATTACTTCCATACGATCTCTTAATGGACCTGGAATATTTTCAAGCATATTTGAAGTCGCAATAAACATACAGTTTGAAAGATCAAATGGTACGTTTAGGTAGTGATCTCTAAACTCTACATTTTGTTCAGGATCAAGTACTTCAAGTAGAGCTGCAGATGGATCACCTTTGTAGTCACCAGATAGCTTGTCGATTTCGTCAAGTAGAACAACTGGGTTGTTTGTTTTTGCTTGCTTCATCGCTTGGATAAAACGACCTGGCATTGCTCCAACATATGTTCTTCTATGACCTCTAATCTCTGCTTCATCTTTAACACCACCAAGAGAAATTCTTACAAACTCTCTTCCCGTAGCACGAGCAATTGACTTCCCAAGTGAAGTTTTACCAACACCAGGAGGACCTTGGAAACATAGGATTGGTCCTTTCATATCATCACCCTTAAGTTGTCTAACTGCTAGGTGCTCAAGAATTCTTTCTTTGATTTGAGTAAGTTCAAAGTGATCTTCATCAAGAATCTCAAGAGCTGAGTCAAGATCAATATGCTCTTCAGATTTTTTACTCCATGGAAGGTCACACATCCACTCAATATAATTTCTCATGATGCTTGCTTCAGATGAATCTGGGTGCATCTTCTCTAGACGTGCAAGTTGCTTTGTCGTTTCTTTAAGAACTTCTTCTGGCATACCTGCTTCTTCAACTCTTTTCTTGAATTCTGCGAATTCATCTTGCTCTGAAGAACCATCACCAAGTTCTGATTTAATTGCCTTGATCTGTTCCTTAAGGAATACATCTCTTTGATTTGCACTTTCAGTTGAAGAGTTTGTCTTCATCTTCTGTTGCATCATTAGGATTTCTAATTCACGATTTAGAATATCATTGATTGCGTGTAGGCGATCAACTGGATCTAATGTTTCAAGAATTGTTTGTGCTTCAGAAACGTGTAGATTTAAGTTTGATGCAATTAAATCCGCTAGTCTTGAGGCATCTGTAATATCTTCTAGAACCATTAAGATATCTGGAGAAAGAACTTTTCCGAGTTGAATAACTTTTTCAAGTTGTTCTTTAATAGTTCTCATTAGTGCAGTCGTTGCAATATTAGAGCTATCAGTCGTAATATCTTCAACCTTTTCAACTTTAGTAATATAGAAAGGTGATTGTTGTTCAAATGAAGTAATTCTAGCTTTTGATAAACCTTGAACTAGAATTTTGATTCTTCCATCAGGAAGTTTTCTCATTCTCATGATCATGGCAACAGTACCAAGTTCATAAATCTCTTCTGGTGCAGGATGTTCCGCAACAATATCTTTCTGACTCGAAAGTAGAATCAGACGATCTGAATGATTAATAGCGTGGTCAATAGCTTTGATTGATGCTTCTCTACCAACAAATAGAGGTAAAATCATAAATGGATAAATAACTAAGTCTCGGATTGGTAAGAGGGCCAATTCTTCCTTAAACTCAATGTTCTCACCCTCGTAATTTGTAACCATAAATCTTTCCTCCAACAGGTCGGCGCAATATAGGCAATTTGTTCTTAATTAACATCGGGCAATAAAAAAAACTCTTTAATAAAAAGAGCGAAAATGCGTGATTTTTTTGAGTTTTTTAACTGATTTTTTTGCTATGATTTAGTTAATGTGTTGTAATCGCATAGAGTGAAAAGAGACCGATATAGTCGGTTATTAGGAGTTTTTATATGTCACAGAAGACAACGAAGAAAGTTGCGGTAGTTGTATTAGCTGCAGGTAAGGGAACAAGACTTAAAATGGATATTCCAAAACCTCTTGCACCTTTACACCAAAATACTTTAGTCGATTATGTCATCGAAACATTTAAAGATTTTGGAGATATCACTTTAGTTACTGGTCATCAACGTGAACTTGTTGAAGAACATGTTAATGAACGCTTTACAGGTATAAATTACGTTTATCAAAAAGAGCAATTAGGGACAGGGCATGCCGTTCAGACTTATTTGAAGGATTTTGAAAACTCTCGTGGCTATGATTATACAATTGTGACATGTGCAGATACACCATTAATTACAAAAGAAACAATTAACGCTCTCATTGAAGAGATTGAGAAAGGTTCAAATGCAGTTTGTGCAACTTTTTCAGCAAGTAATCCTACAGGTTACGGAAGAATTATTCGTAAGGGGACAGGCTTTCAGATTGTTGAAGAAAAAGATGCAACTGAAGAGCAAAGACTTGTGACAGAAGTTAACTCGGGTCTTTATATTTTTAAAACACTTTATTTAATGGATCATGTATTCAATCTTTCTGATAATAATAAGTCAGGTGAGTTTTACCTTACAGATACCTTTAACCCTGAAGCAAATGTAACACCACTTCTTTTTGAAGACGCTCGTGAGTTTTTAGGCGTTAATAATCTTATTCAATTGGCCGATGCAGATATCTATCTAAGACGTGCGATTGCAGGTTACCTAATGTTAGAAGCTGGAGTTCGCTTTACAGATCCATCACATACTTATTGCTATTCAAAGAATATTGGTCAAGGAACACACCTTTATCAAAATGCATTCATCGATGACAAAACAGTGATTGGAAAAAATGTTGTGATTGAGCAAGGTGTAACAATTAAGAATTCAATTATTGAAGATGGTGCCATTATTAAGGCCAATTCATATATTACAGATTCAAAAGTTTCTAAAGGTGCTTCAATTGGACCGATGGCGCAGCTTCGTCCAGGAAGTGATATTGGTGAAGGTGCAAAAATTGGAAACTTTGTCGAAATAAAAAAATCTAAGATTGGTAAAAAGTCAGCTGTTTCACACTTAAGCTATGCAGGAGATGCTGAAATTGGCGACAATGTAAATATTGGTTGTGGCTTCATTACTTGTAATTACGACGGGGCCAATAAGCACAAAACAATTATTGGTGATGGATCTTTTATTGGATCTGATTCACAAATGATTGCACCTATTAAGATTGGTAAAGAATGCTATGTAGCATCAGGTTCAACAATTAGCAAAAGTATGCCAGATGGATCATTTGCAATTGCCAGAGGGCGTCAAGAGACGAAAGAAGGCATGGCAAGGCGTTTCATTAGGAAAAAAAGCGACAAATAAGCCTGCAAAAATTTTATTTTCGCCCGCATAATGGTATCTTTCTTTAATTAGTATTTTTTAAACATATAAGGAAGTGACTATGTGCGGAATTGTTGGGCATCTTGGGCCATCAAATTCAGTTGACGTTGTTCTAGAAGGACTTAGAAGATTAGAGTACCGTGGGTACGATTCAGCTGGAGTTAGTTTCATCAGCAAAAATGATGAGCTTCTCGTTTATAAAAAAGAAGGAAAAATTGGAAACCTTGAAGCTGAGCTTGAAGGTAAAGATATTCATGCAAGATCTTGTATTGGGCACACTCGTTGGGCCACTCACGGTGGTGTAACAGATTACAATGCGCACCCACACGTTTCGACTAAAGATGGAATTGCAATGGTTCACAATGGAATCATTGAAAATGCCAATGAAATTAGAAATGAGTTAAAAGGGCATGGAATTTACTTTGAATCAGAAACTGACTCGGAAACATTTCTTGGGCTTTTAATTTTTCATAAGCGCCAAGGTACTCCAATCAAAGAAGCCGTAATTAAATCATTTGAAAGAATTGAAGGATTTTCTGCATTTGTTGTATTAAATCGTGAAACAGATGAAATCTTTGCAATTAAAAAAGGTGCTCCATTAGTATGTGGAAGTAATGAAGTAAATTCTGAAGTATTTGTTTCAAGTGATCCATATGCTCTTGCTGGTATGGCCACTCGAATTTACTTCCCTGAAGATAATGTTCTTTGTCACCTAAGTGTAAAAAATAATCAGCTATTAAATTTTTATGAGCTTGATGGATCTAAGACTCATCGTTATATGTCAAAAGAGCAAACGATCGATCACGATCCTGCATCTAAAGGTGATTTTGAGCACTATATGCTTAAAGAAATTCACGAACAGCCTGAGTTAATTCGTTCTCTAACTCAATATTACTTTCAAGGTGAAGGAAAAGAGAGTTTAGAGTCAGCAATTAAACTACCAATGGATGCAATTAGTATTACAGCTTGTGGTACTGCTTACTATGCTGGTCTTGTAATTAAAGATTACTTCGAATCAAATAATCGCATTAGATGTTTTACAGAAGTTGCAAGTGAGTTCCGCTACCGCAATCCAATTCTTAGTCAAAATGAACTAGCAATGTTCATCTCTCAGTCTGGTGAAACAGCAGATACTTTAGCTGCGCAAACGATGTGTAAAGAGAAAGGAATGAAATCACTTTCAATTGTAAACACTGAAGGATCTACTCTTTATCGTGACTGTGATGTGAATCTTATGATTCGCGCAGGTGTTGAGATTGGTGTTGCTTCAACAAAGGCATTTACTCAACAAGTATTAACTGGAAAGACTCTTTCAGAAGTTATTTCTAATGGTGGTATGTCTGATGATTTAAGAAACTCTCTTTCTTCACGCTATAGTCTTCTTGCTGAAAGAGTTGAGCAACTTTTAGATAATACAAAACCAATTAAAGATGTTGCTGATGCAATTTATAAGTATAAAGGTTTCTTCTATACTGGTCGTGGAGCATATTTTCCAATTGCCCTAGAAGGAGCACTAAAGCTCAAAGAAATCGCTTACGTTCACGCCGAAGGTTATGCTTCAGGTGAGTTAAAGCATGGTCCAATTGCTCTTATTGATGAAGAGAAAGTTAACGTTGCCCTAGTCGGTGAAGATTTATTTGAAAAAACAGTTTCGAATATTCAAGAAATTAAGGCACGTAAAGGTCTTATTGTTTCAATTGGTCCAAAAGGTAAGGAAGATTTAAGAGAGATCTCTGATCACTATATTGAATTAGACTTTGACGGGCTTGGAGACTTGGCACCACTTTACGTAAACGTAGTAAACCAACTTCTTGCTTATTATATTGCGAAGAATTTAGGGACAGATATTGATAAGCCAAGAAACCTGGCAAAGTCAGTTACTGTTGAATAAAAAGAAAAGAGTAAATAGGAATTTTAATGAAGTTAGACCACCTCAATATTCAACAACGTCAAGCCGTTAAAGAGATTGATGGACCAATGATGATCCTTGCTGGTGCAGGATCTGGAAAAACGAGAACTCTTGTTACAAAGATTGCGTATCTTTTAGAAGAGAAGAATATTTCTCCATTTCAACTATTGGCACTTACTTTCTCAAATAAAGCCGCTAAAGAAATGCGAGATCGTGTCGGACGTGATGTAAGTTGTGATGTTGGTGCTCTTCAAGTTACTACTTTCCACTCTTTTTGTGCAAAGATGCTAAGGTCTGAGGCAAATTACTTAGGCCTTAGTAGAAATTTTACGATTTATGATACTAGTGAGCAAAAAAGTGTTGTTAAAGCGATCTTAAATCGACGTGGAATTTCACAAAAAGAAACTTCTCCATTTGAAGTTTTATATTTTATTGAAGACCTAAAAAATCACGGTCATTATCCTGATCGTGATATTTCAGATAAAGATTATGAAGTAGAAAGTGATGATATTTTCTACGATATGTATCTCGAGTACGAAAAAGAGCTGCACAAAGCTAACGCCACTGACTTCGGTGGCCTTATTTCTGGTGTTATTCAATTATTTGAAAAATTTCCAGAAGTACTCGAAAGATATCAAGAGCGTTTTCGTTATATTCTTGTCGACGAGTATCAGGATACGAACCGTGCCCAATTCGACCTAGTCACAAAACTAGCAAAGAAAAGAAGAAATATTTGTGTTGTTGGGGATGAAGATCAATCGATCTATTCTTGGCGTGGAGCGGATATTCGAAATATCTTAGACTTTGAAGAAGTTTATAGTGATGCTCAAATTTTAAAGTTGGAGCAAAATTACCGTTCTTCTAAAAATATTATTGAAGCAGCAGGAGCTGTAATTGCACGAAATACTCAGCGTAAAGGCAAGAGTATGTGGACTGATAATCCAGAAGGTGAATCAATTGAGATCGTTGAGTGCTCTAGTGATAGAGAAGAATCTGACTTTGTCGCAGAACAATTAATCCATCATCATAGTGAAGATGGTGTCAATTACGATGAAATGGCCGTCTTCTATCGAACGAATTCTCAGTCGAGACAAATTGAAGATGCACTTAGAAAATCAAATATCCCATATCGAGTTGTTGGTGGGATTAAGTTTTACGAAAGAAAAGAAATTAAAGATCTAATTGCTTATATTAGACTTCTTGTTAATGACAAGGACTCGCTAGCATTAAGTCGAATTATCAATGTACCAACTCGTGGAATTGGTGCCACAACTTTAAGAAAGATTGAAGAGGAGGCGATTAAGTCAGATAGTTCTCTTTGGGAAGTTGTGAATAGAGTTGTGGATAACCCAGAAGATTTTAAACATATAAGACTTTCGTCTCGAGTTAAGTCTTCACTGTCTCAATTTGTACATCTCATTACTGAAGCTAAAGTAGCTCATGATGAGGGGGAAGCATTAGAGACCGTTTACGAAAAGCTCCTTTATGAATCTGGCTATTGGGAAATGCTTCGAGCTGCAAAGGACTATGAGTCTCAAGCTCGAATGGAAAACCTTGAAGAGCTTGGAAGTGCATTTACACAATTTGAAGATCAGAACCCTAACGGACGTTTCGGAGCATTTCTAGAAACGATAACTCTTGATAACTCAGCAATTGGACAAGAAGAAGAGAATCAAGGCGAAGTTTCTTTAATGACGATTCACGGAGCAAAAGGGCTTGAGTTTGAATATGTCTTTGTGACAGGAGTTGAAGAGACTGTTTTTCCAAGTTATCAATCGATTGAAAATGGAGAAACAGCAATAGAGGAGGAGCGTCGACTTTTCTACGTTGCGATGACAAGAGCGATGAAGAGACTTTATATTACATTTGCCCAAGGTCGAATGTTATTTGGTCAGCTACGCTTTAATGGCTTTAGTCGATTTATCCAAGAAATACCGAATAAATTTTATATATGGAAAAAGCTAGGTGGTGGACGCCAACAATCAATGGATGATGATTGGGACGATCTATGCGATCCAGTTTACGATGATGAACCAGTTTACCGAGTTGAAAAATCGCCAAGTATAAGTGCAAAAAAAGTAACTTATCCTAAGGGTTCAAGGATTGTTCACTCTCTTTATGGAGAAGGAACGGTTTTAGAATGTATCGGACCTTCAGGAGATGAAAAGGTAACGATTAAATTTAATGACGGTGCACAAAAGAAATTTATGGCAAAGTTTGCGCCACTGACTTTAATCTAAAATACCATTGGAGGGTATGTGAAAACTAAGTCACCATTAAAAATAATTTTTTTATTTTTAGCGTTTCTAATTGTTTTTTCTGCAATTATTTTAATTGTTGCTAAACGAAACTTAAAACCAGATGCAATTAGACAAGCCTTTACAACACAGCTGCAAAAAACATTACCTAATGCGGAAGTTTTAACGCAGTCTCTAGACTATTCCCTAGGCCTTAACTCTAAAGTGAATATTAGAGGAGTTGATATTCTCTATCCTCATGGTGGAAGAAAACTACCTCTATGCTCATTTGAAAATCTTCAAATAGAGATTCCATTTTGGACGATGTTAATGGGTTACGGAACAATTTCTGTTAATATTGATAATCCTAAAGTTAGCTATATAGAATTTAAGAAGGGATCAAATTGGGAAAACTCTTTTGCCTCAAAAGCAGTTGTAAGCTTTGAGCAGGAAGATAAAAAATCAATCAAGAAAAAAGAAGAAAGTGAAGATAATGGCCCTGGTCTGGCCGTCTTAAGTTTTTTCTCTGACGCCTCACTAAACTTTAACGTAACAAATATTAATGCAAATTATGCATTAAGAGATAGTGGTTTTGGTGAAGTAAAAATTGAAAAACTTGCTTTAAGAGATATTGGTTTTAATACAACTTCTGTTTTTGAACTTAAGTCTCACTTCATTCTTTCTAAAGGAAAAACAAATGAAACATCATTTGACCTTCTCATTATTGGAGAGACGGTACTAGATAGATGGTTAGAAGAGAAAAAACTGAACTTTAATGCCGAAGTTGATATTAATAATATAAAGTCGAATTTAATTGTTAAGCCATTAAAAAAATTCTCTGTAAAAATGGACGGTGATATTGAAAAGAAATTGATGTCTTCAAAGGTTGTGGTTGCTCTGGAAGAACATCAGTTCATGAAGTCGAAATTAGACTACGACTTAGAAAAGGGAATATTAAAGTTACATAATATAAATTTAGAAAGTAATCTTGAAAATATTGTTTCTTATTTTGTAAACGTTGCAGATTATGGCGTTAAAATTAAAGATGGAAATCTGAGAGTTGAGGGAAGTATCACTTCGAAAAATGAGAAGCTATTCCCAAGTCTTACAACAACAGTTGATAGTAATCTCGTTGCACTTGGAATTCCTGTAAATGTTAATGTGAAAAATAATCTCAATAGCAAGCAAATCAGATCTGCAATTGAATTGAAGTTATTGGAAGGTATTGTAAAAGTAGGTCAGTCTACACCTTTTGTTTTAGGAGTTGACCGTTTCGATTATTTAAAAACTTCTACAGTGAATTTACATTTACAAGATATTCAAATTCCGACAGAAATTAAAGAAAAGATGCCGGAACATAAAACGGTTCGAGATGTCGAAGTAAAAGATGAGAATACTGATATTGATATTTCTAGTACAAGTGGTGAGGTATTTTCAAACTATCCTGTAAAATCAAAGATTAAATTCTCGAATGTTATTTTAGGTGAATCACCGATTAATGGTCAGTTAGGTATAAGTGTAAATAGAAAGAAATTAAGTATTTCTACAAATAGGCTTAAACTTGGAACTGCTCCTTTGAATCTGAACCTTGAATCTGAGATTCATAAAAAGGGAAAAACGACTGAGCTAAAAGCTTCATTCACTGACGTTGATATTGTAAGCGCTGCTCTTTTTATTCCAAAAGGTATTGTTAAATCAGTTGAAGGTAAAGCGTCGGGTAATTTAGATGGTAAAATGATTGGTAAAGAGTATGACTTCAATGTCGCTTTAAATATCAAAGAAGCTAAGCTGCATAAAATAAACTTAGGTAAGGTCGTTGGAAACTTATTTCAGAAGCTTGATAAGTTAGCGAGTAAAGATATTACAATTAACGGTGACATTAATGAGGTATCTTTCAATGGACGCCTAGACGATCGCTATCATCAATTTAAAAGTTATAAGGTTATTTTAGATGAAGGAAAATATGCTTTAGAAGGCAATGGGAAAATTGATTTCAAGGCCCCAGGTGAATTACTTGGAGCGGTTGTTGTTAATGAAGAAGAATTAAAGCATGATCTGAATAGAGACTATGGAACAGCTAAAATTCCTTTCCGATTAGAAGGTATTGGGTATGCGCTAAATACTGACTATAAATATACTCTCGAAGAGTTAGCAAAGAGTGCCGCAAAAAATTTATTAAAGAAAGAATCAGATAAAGTCCTTCAAAAAAATAAAGGCAAAATTAAAAAATTATTTAAGGGTATTTTTAAAAATGACTAAAAACTTAATTGCTTCGGTCGATATCGGATCGAACTCTACACTTTTGCTCGTTATTGATCGCGATACAAAGGAAATTGTTCAAGAGTTTTCTACAATTACAGGACTTGGACGAGGTTTAGATAAAGAAGGTGTTTTTCAAGAAAAATCAATGGAAGATACTTTTAAAGCTTTAAAAGAGTATAAAGAGGAATGTCTAAGATTAGGTTGCAAAAATATTATTATTACTGCAACAGAAGCTTCTCGTGTTGCTAAGAATGCACCTGAATTTTTCTCTAGAATTAAGTCTGAACTTGATTTGGATATTGAAATTATATCTGGAGAAGGAGAGGCTTTCTATACTGCTTTTGGTATTAATGAAATGATGAAGAAGAAATCCAAAAAACAACTTATTTTAGATGTTGGTGGAGCTTCTAGTGAATTAATTTTAATAAAGACAAAGCCGTTTGAAATAATTGAAACGGTTTCTTTACCAATTGGTTCAGTTCGAGTTGATGACTGGATTAGAGATGGCCAACTAAGAAATAAAATAGATGAAATTTTTGAAAGCTTTAACCTAGAATCTTATCTTGGACAGGATGTTATTGGTGTTGCTGGAACTCTTACTAGTTTAGCATTAATGTTTTCTGGTGAAGATTCTTATAATGCGGAAGCTATTAATGAATATTCAATTTCATTAGCTGATTTTAATGAAAGTACTGATCGAATACAATTAGTAGATTCGAAAGCTCTTGGAAAACAATTTGCTTTTCTTGGAAAAAGATCAAAAACAATACAGTCTGGAGCGATTTGTGCACAGACTATTCTAAATAAGATTGAAGCGAAGAATATCCATTTTTCAACTTATGGACTTCGTTATGGTACGGCACTTAGAGGAGAGATCGATGACGTTTACCGCGTATGAAACGAGTAAGGTTGAGATTGAAAGCCTACTTTTTAAAGAAAGTGCAAGTGCTGAATTTGTCTTCCTTGTGAAGTCAGGAACGCTTTTAACTGTAAAAGAACAAAGTGGAAGACTTGTACCAACTGGTACTCATAAGAAAGGTGATTTCTTAGGTGTTTCGGGGGGAATCAATCGTAAGGTTTATGATGAGTCTTGTTTTACAATTGAGGATGTTGAAGTCGTCCCAATTCCAATTACAGAAATTTCAAAAATTATCGACTCAAATGAACTGTGGCTTAAAAAAATTGTTAACACAACAATTGATCGTCTTGATAGTGCTATTAATATTTTAGCAGAACATAAAATATTCGATACAACTAAAAGTAGCGACTTTGTTTTTACTGATGAAGTAGAAGCTAAATTTAGGAAGTTAATCAATGAATAGACTATCGTTATTCTTTCTTTGTGCGTTCTTAATAGGATGTAGTGGCAATAATAATGATTGGCATGGTGGAGCTGATGCTAACTCAAATGGAGTTCGCGATGATATTGATAGCTGGATAGAGAAGAAGGCCAATGGAAATGAGAGACTAAAAAATGCTCTTGTTAATCTTGCTAAGATAAACCCTGCCAAGTGTGAATATTCTATTAAGGCAAAATGTCTTGATCAGTTGAGTGAGGATGGAATACTTCTTCAGATAGAGCTATTAGATCTTCAGTTAAATACAAAAGAGTTGAGGGCAGAATTTGAGGGCAATATTAAGAACTGCCCCCAAATCGATGATCGTAAAATTAATTATAAATGTGATTTATAGACTTAGTCGTCCTCTGTTGTTGAGGGCGACAATAGTATCTGTGACACGCTTTCTTGCTCTTTGAATATCGCGTGCTTCATTTGCACCAAGATTTTTAACTAGGTAAGAGTAGGCTTCTTCTGCCGCTTCTCTAGGTAAAATTGTAAGAACTTTCTTTTGAAAAGATTTCTCACATTCTTTAAGTGCAACACCAATCACTGGTGCCTTAATAAATTTAACTACTTGATTTAAGTCGATCTCATCTAGTGCATAGATCGTATCGAAAGTAATACTTTCAGCATAAAGTTCTTTAGCAAGTGTAGGATTTCTCATTTGAATATTTTTCAAAAGAGTCGCCCTTTCATCCGCATTCATAAACTTCAGCATCTCAATAATTTGAGCCTTTCCATTTATAAATACACCACCATTTTGCTTATTAGCTTCCATTTACTTTCCTTTGGGAGATTAAGCCTCTTCCCATTTCATTTTTTCTTTCATGTATTTCTCTCGTGCTTGCTCAAGCGTGTCCTTGTGGGACTCATTCATTTGCGAGATCTGATTATCATGAGTTTCTTTAAGTTCTGCAACTCTGGCCTGATGAGACTTTTTCATATTTTCAAGCTCAAGCTCCATGCGACCATGTTCTTCTTTAACAAGTTCAGTTTGCTTGTCTCTAATTTGCTTTAACTTAAGTTCTGTACTGTTTTCAACACTTTTAATTTCTGTTTCATAGTGTTTGTTGAGTCTTTTTAGGTCTGCAAGATGCTTTTTCTCAGTCTTCTGATACTCCTGAGAGTTCTCAAGCTTTGCCTTCTTTAGTTGATAGGAGTGTCGCTTGTACTCTTGCTGTTTGAATCTCTCTAGCTGTTGGCGATTGATTTCTGTTGACATAAATTACTCTTCTTTGACTAGGACATAAAAGCGTCCTAATATATTTTAGTAAGTATTTAACTGTAAGTGAATGGAGGCAAATATGTCCTTAAATAAAGGCCGTCGCGTATTTTTAGTAGGTGGAAAACGAACACCATTTGGTAAATTTGGTGGTTCTTTAATGGATATTAAGCCAGTTGACTTAGCTGTTGCTGCCACAAATTCACTACTTAGTGAAACAGGTGTTAAGGCCGAGCTAATTGATCAGGTTATCCTGGGCAATGTTGTTCCTTCATCAACAGATACTATGTATGGGGGAAGGCATCTCGCTTTAAAAGCCGGTTGCGCTGAAAATACTCCTGGAATTACTATTAATCGACTATGTGGATCGGGTATTCAGGCAATTCTCGATGCTGTTCGTCTAATTAAATTAGAAGAAGCAAGTTGTGTACTTGCTGGTGGAACTGAGAATATGTCGATGGTTCCTCATTTAACTTATGGTTCACGTTTTGGTACGAAATACGGATCATTGAAGAATGTTGATATGCTCCTTGATGCTCTAACTGATCAACATGCAGGTTGCCCTATGGGGATAACTGCAGAAAATCTTGGTTCAAAATATGAGGTGTCTCGTTCGGACTGCGATGAATTCGCACTTTTATCACACCAACGTGCAACTGCAGCTTATGAGGATGGAAAACTTCAAAAAGAAATATGTGAAGTAGAAATTAGAAAAGGTTCAGTTAATAAAGACGAACATTTAAGAGAGGGTGCTTCTCTTGAAGATATGAATAAACTTCGCTCATCTTTTGTAAAAGATGGACTTGTTACTGCAGGTTCTGCTTCTGGTATTGTTGATGGTGCGGCCGTTGCACTTGTGGCAAGTGAAGACTTTGTTAAAGAGCATGGGTTAAAGCCTATTGCTGAAATTATTGATGGTGCAGTCGTTGGTGTTGACCCTACGATAATGGGAATTGGTCCGGTGCCGGCAATTCGTAAACTTTTAGCAGATAATAAGATGGAACTTGATCAAATTGATCTTGTGGAAATAAATGAAGCATTTGCAGCTCAAGCACTTGCTTGTATGAAAGAGCTTGCCCTAGATATAAATAAGGTTAATATTTGGGGGGGAGCGATTGCATTAGGGCATCCTCTTGCGGCATCTGGAACTCGTATTACGACTACTTTGGCAAATCAACTTGCAAGTGAAGGTAAGGAGTATGGAATTGCGAGTGCTTGTATCGGTGGTGGCCAAGGAATTGGTATTTTAATTAAAAGAGTTTAAATGAAAAATATTAACGATGAATTAAAGTTTTTTCATCATGATTATGCATCTTTTCGCGATTGGCTTTGCCTGGATATCCAAAATGTTACTTGGCAAGGAAAGTACCGTGAAGATTTTGAACGTTTTTGGGATGTATTCTTTGATGAAGACTTAACTCTTTTTGAAATTTCAAAAAGATTTTATTATATCATCGACAATATTCACGTAGGTCCACTTGAGTCTTGGTTTACTTGGCTTAGGGATAAATTTATTTGTTTTGTTTTTATTTCTCGAGATATTTCAATTGAAGAGCTTGCTAAAAATTTACACCAAAGTGAGCGTGATACTTCAATTTTACTGCGTAGTTTTTTTGTCGAGGTTTTTCCTCAACATGAAGATTATATAAATGAGCATTTCACAATTAACGATATTCTTTCTAGGAATCGTGATTTTAGCGCCAATAAGTTCGTTACCGAACTAGGTGTTGATCTGACATTTTCAGGAAGCCATAATCACGAAATCTTAACTTCGATGGAAGTTACTCTCTATCAAGAGTGGATTTATTTTGTAAAAAAAATGGAGAAGGATTTTCGTGGAACAACTTTTAATATCTCAAGGTTAAAACTTAGAGATAATTTAAGTGCGAAAATGCAGAGCCTTGCTCAAGTCTTTGCCTTCATTGGGATCGCAATTTTTCTTGTGTGGGCCATTGAGTTTGCAAATAGAACTTATGAAAAATACTTATCAGATAAGATCAGTGTTTACGAGCCTCAGTTTCGTTGGGAAAATGAAGGTTTAAAGTTCACTGATGAAACAATTGCTGATCAAGAGCAAATTGCACAATTTGAATTAGATATTAAAGATATTGAAAATGTTGATGATACTGAAAACTTCCTAGGGGAAACTTTAGAAGATGAAGAACGTGATGAAGTAGAATCGGAAGTTGTACTAACTTCTATTGATACACTTCCGCGTGATATTTCGTCAGCAGATAGAGAGCAGTCTTCATTTGAAGAAGATATTAAAGGTGGTGGGTATCGTGATAGTCGTTACGGTAACACAAAAGTTTATCGTGTTATGATGAACTCCGCTGATACTGATGATACGAGAAAACGTCTTGGTAAACTTCTCGACCTCTATCAAGTAACTCAAGTTGATAATGTAAAGCCTGGGCTAGCGGTACCTGGTGGTTTCTATTACAACCTTTATGTTCCAAGATCTTACTTGAAAGAATTTATGGCCCAAGTTAAAGGGGATGACTCCGTAATTATTTACGAATCAAGAACACGAACACGTCGTAACCCACCTGGAAAAAATAAGGTGTTTATTTGGCTTAAGGCAATTTAGCCCTTCGCGATAGCTACATCTGCCCATCTGGAATACTAAAGCATCCGCAAAATTGATTGGCTAAGGCCAATCTATTGTTTGCGGTGCTAGCCCCCTAATCTTTAGCTTTAAAATTATTCGAGAGGAGTGTATTTATACACGACGGTTCGCCTCAAGGGCCGACGATTCGGAAAACAGTCGGAAGGATCTACATCTGCCCATCTGGAATACTAAAGCATCCGCAAAATTGATTGGCTAAGGCCAATCTATTGTTTGCGGTGCTAGCCCACTAATCTTTAGCTTTAAAATTATTCGAGAGGAGTGTATTTATACACGACGGTTCGCCTCAAGGGCCGACGATTCGGAAAACAGTCGGAAGGATCTACATCTGCCCATCTGGAATACTAAATAGCGTCTTTACTTCACGAAGTAATTGGTGAGTCTGACCAAGGAACCACCATTGTCTAACAAATCCAATCAGCATTGAAGCGATGAACCCATATGCAACACCAGAGTGAGTTGTCTTTTCAACCATATTCGTATCGTGAGCACCACCAAGAAAGAATGCAATCATTCCTAGAATGATCATTAGCATTGTCCAAGGAATAGTTTGTCTCTTTGCAAGGTCAGCTTTGTGAACATATCTTTTAACTTTTTCTCTATAAGGAGTTAAATCACCTGGTGCTTCATCAAAAAGCTCATTTAAATTTTGTTCGCTAGTCACTATTAAATTGATGTTATTAACTAGGCGTGAAACACCGATGAAATAAAACATCACAAATGCTTGTGCGAAGATTGTATAAAGATAGGCTGGAATGGCCAATTTAATGTGGCTAATTCCCACATCAATAAATCCTAGTGCTACGCAAGTTGTTAATCCAATTGCAGCAACCATGATAACGATCAGTCCTCTAAGTAGATAGGCCATAATTTCACCTTTTATAATTGTCAACTATACTCTAATTTGCTAATTCTTATCCCATATTTAATAAAACATTTACTATAAGGCAATTTCTTCGTGAGCGAGAAAAATCAGAACACTAAGTTAGATAAAAAACTACTCGAAAGTAATCCGGTAATGGGCTCTTTAATGGTTCCTATTGCTATCGTACTAGTAGGAGCACTGATCATTTTTGGTGTGACTAAGATGCTTTCTAACGATCACTCTTATAAAGACCTTGTCCACGAGATGAAGTCTAAAACCTTTGGTAATAAGTGGATTGCAGCATTAGAGCTTTCTAAAGTTATCTCTGCTGGAGCAGTAAAAGAAGAAGATATCCCTTGGTTAGTAACAAACCTAAGAGATATTTATAAGACGACAGTAGACCCAAGAACACGTGACTTCATTGTCGTGGCCATTGGTGCCCTTGGACATGAAGGGGGACTTCCAGTTCTTGAGCATGCACTACAAACAAATAATCCAGAAATTAATTTTCATGCGATGGTTGCACTATCAAAAATGCCTAAAGGTATTTCGTTTGATTGGAGCATCGTAAAAAGCTTTATTGAGAAGAATGACGCGGCCATGGTTCAGGTAACAATTCTGACTCTAGCTACTCATAATGTTGATGGTACAGAAGATTTATTTATTAAGAGGCTAAATAGCGACCTTGGTTTCTCTGTGAGATATGCCGCAGCAACAGCGTTAATCGCATATAAGAGTGATCAAGCGATCCCTACTGTAAATGAAATTCTTACTCTAAATGATGAGTCTTTAGGTAAGAAGTTAACGGTTCAGGAGATCAGTGGTCTAAAATTTAATGTACTCACTGCATTAAAGAGAGCGAATTGGAAAAAGATGGCGCCAAGCGTCGAGAAAATGATTAATATTGAGAAAGATATAAAAGTAGTTAGTCTTGCAAAGGAAGTTTTAAATTCGTTGAAATAGTGATAACATCCTTCAAAGTATAAAATGAATTTGCAATAACTTATGAATCATAAATTGGGTCATCGTGACTTAAATTTGTGTATTTATGATTAGAAATAGAGGTTTTTTAAAATGTCTGATGATGTAAAAAAACAGTTAAACCGAAGAGAGTTCTTTAGTTTTGTTACTGTTGGTTGGGTAGCCTTCACTTCTGCGGTAGCAGGATTCTTAACTTTAATTTTCCGTTACACGTATCCAAACGTTAACTTTGAACCAGAAATGGATTTCGTCGCTGGTCGTCCTAACGATTATGAAGAAGGTGTAGATGAGCGCTGGAAGAATGGTTACGGTGTTTGGATTGTAAAAATGGAAGGACGTCTTTTCGCTCTTTCAAATATCTGTACACACTTAGGTTGTGTTCCTAACTGGCTTCCTGCCGAGTTAAAATTTAAATGTCCATGTCACGGTTCTGGTTACTACCAAAATGGTATCAACTTCGAAGGTCCAGCTCCAAGACCGTTAGAGAGATATAAAATCTCACTAAATGCTGAAGGAAAAATCATTGTCGATAAAACAAAAATTTATCGTTATGAGAAAGGTCAGTGGGACAATCCACAAAGTTACTTAAAAGTTTAATTTAGATTAATAAATAGGAAGGAATAACAATGGCTAAAAGAGGTGTTGTTGATTACATTAGAGAAACTCAGGTCTGGAAATCGATCTTCAGACACGGGCCTCCAACGAACGCAAGAAACAGAGCAGCTGTCGTAGCTGGTAACGTGTTTTTACACTTACATCCAATCAAACTAAAAAAATCAGGGGTTCAGCTTGGTTATACATGGTGTATGGGTGGACTTACATTTTTCATTTTCTTAGCGCTAACTGTTACTGGTGTACTTTTAATGTTCTATTACAGACCAACTGCAGAGTACGCATATAACGATATTATCGCACTTAAAGAGCACGTGCCTTTAGGGATTATGCGTGAAATTCACCGTTGGGGTGCTCACGCCATGGTTATTACTGTGTGGCTTCACATGTTCCGTGTATTTATGACTGGTTCATATAAACCACCTAGAGAATTTAACTGGGGTGTTGGTGTTATCCTTTTAGTATTAACTCTTCTACTATCATTTACTGGTTACCTACTTCCTTGGGATCAGCTAGCGATTTGGGCGATTGCCGTTGGTTCGAACATGGCAAAAGCAACACCTTTCCTAGGTCATGGTGGTCCAGGTGCAGCTTTAGCTCAAATTGGTGACTTCGTGATGGTTTCTGATAAAAACGACGTTCGTTTCCAGCTTCTTGCAGGACGTTTCGTTGGGGAACCAGCACTACTAAGATTTTATATTCTTCACTGTGTATTCATTCCACTTGTTGTTGGTGTTCTAATTGCAGTTCACTTCTGGCGTGTAAGAAAAGACGGTGGGATTTCAGCTCCACTTTAGAAAATATATTTTGAGAGAAAGGGATATATAAATGAAAGAACTTATAAACTGGCTGGCCGATCCGATTAGATCATTCCCGATTACGACGGTCCTATTCTTCTTCATGATGAAGTACTATCGTGTAGTAGGAAGCAAGAAATTTGCTAAATGGGCACTTATTGCTGCTGCACCTATTACAGTTTGGTTTTGTATGGATGCAAACTTTAGAGCAATTATCCTATGGCCAGATAATATTCCAATTAACATTATTATCGTTCTTATCGCTTGGCTTACTTGGTATGCACTTTATAGAGCAGCAGAGAATGACAAGAGAATTGAAAATGGTGAGTGCCCAATCGAAGCACTTCCAGAAAATAGAGAAAAAGTATGGGTATGGCCTAACTTAGTATTTACTGAGTTAATGTGTATGATCGGTACGACAATCTTCTTAGTAGTATGGGCGATTATCTTTAAAGCTCCTCTAGAAGAACCTGCAAACACTACTTGGGCACCTAACCCGGCGAAAGCTCCTTGGTACTTCCTTGGTCTACAAGAAATGCTTGTATACTTTGACCCTTGGATGGCAGGGGTTGTACTTCCTGGTCTAATTCTTGTTGGTCTTATTGCGATTCCATATATTGACACAAACCCAAAAGGGAATGGTTATTTCACAATTAAAGAAAGACCAATCGCTATGTGGGGATTCTTATATGGTTGGATCGTACTTTGGATGTACCTAATTATCGTTGGTACTTTCTTACGTGGTCCAAACTGGACATTCTATGGACCATTTGAGTTCTGGGACTTTCACAAGGTTGTTTCTGAGTACAACGTAAACCTTTCAGAATTTGTATGGCTTAAGTGGCTAAATACTCCAATGCCTTCAAATATCGTTGTTAGAGAGATTGTGGGTATTATCTTAACTCTTGTTTACTGTTGTGTACTTCCTGTTGCAATTGCTAAGTCAAAGTACGGGAAGAAGATTATCGAAAACACTGGTCAGATTAGATACTATATTTTCATCATTCTTGTACTTGGTATGACTTCATTACCAATTAAGATGGTTCTTAGATGGCTATTTAGCTTAAAGTATATTATCGCTCTACCAGAGTGGGAACTTAACCTATAAGCGAATCTGGATATAGATATATAAAGATACTTAAAGAAGAAGTAATAAAGGGTATATAAAAATGTCAAAGAAACATGAGCCAGGCATGGCCTATGATATGAAAAAACTGAATAAGATCTTCGCGATCTTTTCACTGGTTCTTTTGGTCACGGTAATATGGGTTTTCCTAGATGATTACATGAGACCTTGGAAAGCAATTCAAATCGAAGCAATGAAAATTGAAAAAGAAAAAATTGCTAAAGATATTGCTGAAGAAGAAGCAAAGATCAGTGCTGAAAAAGTTAAAGTTCTTAATGACGAATTAGCGGCAGCTAAGAAATCAGTTGAAGCTAAGAGCAAAGATATTGCTGCTATCGAGAAAGAGCTTAACCAAGTAATTAAAGATATTAAAAAAGAGCAGATCGTTAATGGTCGTCTAAACTCAGACGTTGCTGCACTTGCTTTTAATTACGGTGTTGCTCACGCAGAACATGCATCGAATGCAGGCTCTTTATTTAAAAAACTTCAAGAGAAGAAAGATCTTTTTGCAAAATCGACTGATAAGAAGAAAGCTCTTCAAGATAAAGAAAAGAACCTTAAGAAACAGCTAGCTGACTTTAATACTGATATTGATGCTATTAATAAGCAAGTGAACGGTATTGTTGGTCGTCTAGAGCTACTTAAGGGTGCTGAAAAGAGAAAAGAAGTTACTCCGGTATTTGCACTGAGAAACTTACCATTTATCGATTTCATGGACCCAACTGTTAAGGTTCAACAAGTAGTATTAGAAAATATTACTGACGATAGATTCTTTCAACACGTACCAAAAGTTGATCGTTGTATGACTTGTCACACATTTATTGATAAGCCAGGTTACGAAAATCAACCAAACCCACATAAGACTCACCCTAACTTAGACCTTATGGTTGGAGCTAATGGTAAGCACCCAATGAAGAACTTTGGTTGTACTTCATGTCACGGTGGTGAAGGGCATAGAGTTAATGACTTCAATGCAGCTGCTCACATGCCTGCAACAGAAGAACAAAAACAAGATTGGATTGCTAAGTACAACTGGCACGAGCCACACAAAGTACCTATCGTACAATTAAGACGTGGTGATTACGAAGCTGGATGTGTTAAATGTCACAGTGGTGTTCAGTATATTCCACAAGCGACTACTTTAAATGAAGGTCGTCGTGCTCTTGAAAAATTTGGTTGTTATGCCTGTCACAAGATTGAAGGTTGGGAGCATAAGAGAAAACCAGGTCCTAGTTTAGAGAAAATAGCTGCTAAGCTTGATAAAGATTTCTTTAAGAATTGGGTTTGGGAACCAAAAGCATTTAATAAGCATGCAAAAATGCCTCAGTTCTTTAATAACGATAATAATAACTCACCAGAGTTTGTTAAAAAGAATATCGCTGAAGTAAACGCAATCGCTGAAGTTATTTACGCTCAGTCTGAAAGCTATAAGCCTTTCATGAAATACACTGGTGGTAATAAAGAAAAAGGTAAGCAACTGGTTGGTGAAATCGGATGTCTTGCTTGTCACGGTGTTAAAGACTTTGCACTTGAGTCTCAAAAAGTTGATGCTCATAAAGGTCCTTACCTAGATGGTATTGGTTCTAAAGTTAAAGATGCTAATTGGATGGCTTCATGGCTTAAAAACCCAAGTCACTTCCAAGAAGATACAATTATGCCTTCTTTCAGACTATCTGATAGAGAAGTTAACGATATTACTGCATACCTAATGAGCCTTAAAAATAATCAATTTGAAAAGCTTAAGTTTGCAGATATGGATAAAGGTGCAAGAGATGAGATTCTTGTAACTTACTTCTCTGCTTTTGATACTGTTGAAGTTGCAAAAGCTAAGCTTGCGACAATGAGCGATCACGAAAGAACAATGGAATTAGGACGTCGTTCAATCGGTAAATATGGTTGTTACTCATGTCACAATATTAAAGGTTTTGAAGATCGTGCACCAATTGGTCCAGAACTTTCAAAAATTGGTTCTAAGCCTCTAACTCAATTTGGTTTCTCTCATGAGAAAGTTGAGCACTCAAGAGAAGCTTGGATTAAAGCGCACCTACTTAACCCAAGAAGATGGGACAATGGTGTTGATAAACCATTTAAAGATCTACTAAGAATGCCTCAGTTCCATATGAGCGAGAAAGATGCTGCTCTAATTACAACAGCTCTTATCGGTCAAGTTGATCAGAAGATTCCTCTTAAAGGTGTTAAGAGATATGATGCTGCTGAAACTGTTGCAAATGAAGGTATGAAGGTTGCTGTTAAGTTTAACTGTATTGGATGTCACCAGATCGATGGTGAGTTCGGTGATATGCTGAAAATTTACGATGATGTAAACGAAGCGCCTCCTCGTTTAGTTGAAGAAGGACACCGTGTACAAGCTGACTGGTTCCATTACTTCCTTGGTGATGTATATGAAATCCGTCCATGGCTTAAGTTAAGAATGCCTTCTTTCAACATGAGCAAAGAAGAAAAAGAAAAACTTGTTGATATGTTCCGTGTAAAAGCTGATCAACCAATCTTTGACGAAAATGAAAAAGTTGTTTGGGAAAGTAATGAAGAAAGACGTGCAGCTGTTAAATTATTTAACGACCTAGCATGTGCTTCATGTCACACGACAGGATTCAACAGTGATCCTGCACTTGCTCCAGATCTTCACTTTGCTAAGAGAAGATTAAGAAAGAGTTGGATTAAGAAGTGGCTTGAAGGTCCAGATAAGATTATGCCTGGTACAACAATGCCTTCTTTCTGGCCAGAAGGAGAGGCTGCGGATCCAGAACTTCTTGACGGTGATGCTAAGAGACAAATCGAAGCAGTTACTAAGTATGTACTTGAGTTAGGAAGTGATTTTTACTCACCAAAAGCTAAGAAAGCTGGAAAGAGATAACGGGAGTTTATAAATGGCAGGACATGCTAATACAAAAGATTTAGTTCATGACGGTGTAATTAGTTATCCAAATGACCCTCAATTTGGACACGCGAGTCCAAATAAAATTGGGATGTGGTTATTTCTTGGAACTGATGCCATGTCATTTTCAGGCTTATTAATTGCTTATGCTGTACTTCGTGCAACTAAGCATTGGCCAAACCCTGTAGAAGCTCTTGGTGGAGTACACCTTTCAGGGATTATGACTTTCATTCTAATTTGTTCTTCTGTTTCAATGGTTATGGCGATTGATGCTGTAAAGATGAGACAACCGAAAGCAATTAGAGGTTGGTTACTTGCAACGATTATCGGTGGAGTTATCTTCCTTGGTATTCAAGCATATGAGTATATGCACCTTATGTCAGATATGGGGATGACATTCTCAACATATGAGCATGGTAATAACTTATTTTCTTCGACATTTTTTGCAATTACAGGTTTTCACGGGCTTCACGTACTTTCAGGTGTAATATTCCTTATTTATATGTACGTACTTGCTCTTAAGGGACGTTTTGACAAAGGTGACTATGGACTTCTAGAAGTGTGTGGTCTTTTCTGGCACTTCGTTGACCTTGTTTGGATTCTAGTATTTACATTTATTTACTTAATTTAATTAGTGAACAATATGTTGTAAGAAAGGCCCTACCTATGTAGGGCCTTTTTTGTTTTGACCTAAAATAATGGACTAAGCCTTCCGAAAGGTATATAAGGCAATTATATGAAAAGTTTCTTATTACCAATTGGCATATTAATTCTAGTACTATTTTCAGACTACGTTTTTGCGTGTCCTGGTTGTGCTGGATCTATGGATAATCCAAAGGATGCTAGGTTAGTTTGGATTCTTGTGACTTTCATTGGTCTAATCTATATTCCGTTTTTTATTCTTTATAAAACAATTCACAAATATAGAAAAAACTCAGTAGCTTCTAAGATTCATGAAGAAGAACAACAGTAATTTCATCTATACATTACTTTTTATTTTAAGTGGTCTAATTGCACTTTTTCTCGTTTGGTTTATTTACTTCAAACCAGAAGCTGCAGTTAAGTTATGGTGGGTAGATTATCTTCCAATGGTAAACGCTGCTTTAAATACAATTTCTGCGACATTATTATTTGTAGGTTGGAGATTTATTAAAAATAAGAATGTTTCTGCACATATTAAATGTATGTCAGGGGCGACTGCCACTTCCGCTCTCTTTCTTGTTTCATATCTTCTGTATCATCACTTCCATGGGGATACGAAATTTATAGCGCAAGGTTTTGTAAGGCCTGTGTATTTTTCAATACTAATTTCACACGTTTTATTAAGCATTGTTATGTTGCCAATGATTTTAATTACTCTTTGGAATGCTTTGACTGGTAGTTTTAAGAGCCATAAGAAATGGGCAAAGTGGACTTTACCCATTTGGCTTTATGTTTCAGTAACTGGTGTAATGATTTTTTTCTTTTTAAAATATCTTAATTACTAGATTCTTTTTTTTGCTTTCTTTCTATCTTCTGCATTTAGTCTTGATTTTGGAAGTACCGCTTCATGTGGTGAAACAACAACTTTTTCGCCAATAATAACATCTCCCATAATCGAGGCTTTTAATCCAACTGTTGCACCTCTCTTAATAACTGTTGGCGCAATAACTAGAAAACCAGCTTGAGCATAATGAGCAAAAATTGTGGCAGAGCCGCCAATTGTCACATAGTCTTCAAGTGTAATCAGACATGGATCAGAAATATTTGTCGTATTGATTACACAATTCTTTCCAATCTTCATTCCCATCATTTTATAAAAAAGAGTGATTATCGGTGTTGCTTGAAAAAAATCTAAAACTGTATAGCGTACTAGTTGTGTTAAAGCATTGTGATAATACCAAGGAAGAGTTTCTAGAGAAATCCAACTCCCTTTAAATGGTTTCATCTTCAGAGGATAAATCCAATTAAAGAATGGTACGATAAAAATTAGAGTTAAAGCGTAGGCTGCATAAGACATAACAAATGCAAATGACATCGCTAGGGCCTGAATAATGAAGTGTTGTCCTGCTACATTTTCATATGCCGTAGTTAAAAAAATGTATCCAGGAGTCAATCCTAGAGTAATACAAATAATATAAACTATAATTGGAGGTATCATCGCTGCCATATATCCAATGGCCTGATATTTTCTAAAAATATTTTCTAAAACCTTAGCAAGACCCTTCTTATTAGACGCTCCTGATTGAAGTTCTTCCTGTGATTGCTTTTTCTTCTCTTCCATTTTTCCCTAACCAATATCTTTAATAATTTTAATAAGCTTAATTATATCATCACTATCTTGATAAATGCTAAAGCCAAAACGCAAAATATTTCGGCGGTAATCGACATTAACTCTCTTTGTTTTAAGACTTTTGGCATACTCTTCACACTCTAAAGCTGTGGTGAAAATAAAAGCGATAAAGTGTCCTCTATTGGCCGTTGTTACAATTTTATTTTCTAAAGTTGTCCCTTTTATTCCTGACAGAAAGTCAGCTTGGTTTTTTTCAACGTGTAAGTGAATATCATGGACAGTTACCTTTTCATTCTTCCATAGATTTAAAACAGCATTCATACGATAGATTGCCGTGAAATCCATGGTTGATCCAGCAAATCTAAAACCATCATTACTAAATGGAACCTTATCTTCACTAAAATTTGTCAGGTCTCCCATCTGTGCAAACCAACCAGTATTTTTTGGCGTAAGTTTTGTATTTTTTGGTGATATCAGAAAGCAAGATCCTTCTCCTGATCCGCAGTATTTATAACCCCCGGCCATGTAGAAAATTCGATCTTCTATTTCTTTTAGATCTGTTGGGAGGGCCATAAATGCATGGTAGGCATCAATTACAATTTCAGCTTTAGAATTGATTGCTTTTACAAATGAGATGAGATCCTTAATAGCAAAAGAAGAATTAAAAAATACTTGGCTAATAAAGATTAGATCATATTTGTCAGTATTTGCTTCTTGAATAAATCTATCGATAAAGTTTTTATCATTACTATTTTCAATCTTAGTTACATCAAAAATATTTTCTTCTGAAAGACGATTGATTTGACGATCAAAAGAGTAGAACTCACTATCAGTTGTTAAGACTTTTGCTCCATTAGGAAGAGCTGAAAGTATACGATAAGCAAGCTCATGTGTATTCGGTGCAAATGTAATTTGCTCTGGTTTAGAAATATTTAAAACGTTTGCAATATTCTTTTGTAATTCGACAAACTCATTGGAAAAAAATAATCCCCATTTTTCATCAACATATTTAGCGCTATCATCCCAGTACTTGATCTGTGCATCTCTAGTGACATCTGGCCAGTAGTGGTGTGAGTGAGCAGCAAAGTGAAGTTTGCCCTCGTTTGCGTTTAGAAATCTTTTAAAATATTTCTTATACATTCTAATCTCTGTAATTAAAGTTCATAGCTGTTTTTAACTTTTCAGGTAAAATTGGTCTCTGCGATCTTGGAATAATAAAAGTTGATAGATTAAAAAGATCGATGAATGAACGATTGTTATCTGCTGCATCTTTTAAGTATTGATGACCTGAAGATCCACCTGTTCCAATTTTAGTCCCTAACATTCTATGTGCCATAAGTGCATGCTTATAACGCCAAGTCGTAAAGTTCTCATCGATATCCATAAGGTGTGCAAGAACAGTATATGGAAGTGTTAGGATAGGCTCATCTCGATAAAGAAGAACAAAGAGGGCATTTAGAGTCGCTTTTTGAGAAAGCCTTCTTTTTCCTTCTTTTACTAATTTATTATATTCTACAGAATTAAAAAGTGTTTCAAATGTATCGCGTGTACTTTTAAGGTTTGCCTTTTGTATCTCTAGCGCCTTAGGTGGAAGTGTTGCCATATTATCAAGGACAGTAAGTTCGTCACCACATAACATATCTTCAACACATGCCTGATACTCACTCCAGAAATCAAATTCCTCGTTAAAGGTAAATGGCATTCTTTCTAGCCATTTCTCAAGAGCAGAAAATAATGTTGACTCAGCTTCAATTTTTAAAAGCCTTTCTTTATCTTGATCATTCAGTCTTCCAAGGAAATATTCACGATCAACTTCTTTCCTTTGATTTGTCGAAAGTCCAAGCAGAATTTCAATTTCTCTAAATTGAACACTTTGGAATCCTGAAGCAGGGACAAGTAAATCTCTAAATTCAAGAAAATCCATCGGGGTCATTGTTTCCATCACTTCTAATTGGCCAAGAAGTAGAGTTTGAACTTTTTTAATGCGCTCAAGTCTTGAACAAACAGTTGAAAGCAATGATTCTTCAACTTTATCTACTGAGAAAATGTTTTTTATCGAGTGTAGTTCGTGAAGTATTTGTTTGAACCATAATTCATATACTTGATGCACGACTATAAAAAGTGTTTCATCGTGTGCTTCATCTCCATATTTTTTAGAGAGAGGATTTTGTGTATCGAGTAATTTATTCAGTTCTAAATAGTCACCATAATAGACAGGACCGTGATTTTTGTGCATATTGACTCCTATATAGAAATACTATCCCAACACTTTGAAATTGAAAATTATTCATATTTCTAGTTGGGTTAAGAAAGTTGAAATCAAGCTGAAGTTGAAATGGAAAATTCTAAAAAATTACGATTCAAAAAGTTTTTGCCTGTAGTCATAATCACTGTTTTTGCACTTATTCTCATTGGAGGGATGGTAAGAAGCACCGGAGCTGGAATGGGATGTCCTGATTGGCCAACTTGTTTCGGTAAAATTGTTCCTCCTACAAGTGTTGATCAACTTCCAGCTGATTATCAAACTCGTTTTGCAAAGCCTGGTCGCATTGTTGCTATTTTCAATCCTGTACATACATGGACGGAGTACTTCAACAGAATGGCCGGTGTATGGACTGGTATTGCTTCGATCATTTTAGTAGTACTATCATTTGCTTATAAGAAGGATAATAAGAAGGTTGTATGGCTTTCTGGATTGGCCTTGTTTCTAGTCGTTTTAAATGGTGGTGTAGGAGCAATGGTCGTTAGTTCACATCTACATCCAGCTGTTATTACAATTCATATGTTACTCGCGATATTTCTTGCATTTGCGCTTGCCCATTTAAAATATGAGGTAACGGAACTCAAATTTCATCGCAAACACTGCGTTGATCGCTACAAAGACTTCTTGTGGGTTCTTGTGGGACTAGTTGTGATTCAAATCGTTTTAGGAACTCAAGTTAGAGAGCAAATTGACTTGATAACTAATACAGAGCCGAATTTAGCTAGGACAAATTGGGTTGAACGACTTGATATGATTTTTTATATTCACCGTTCTTTCTCAATCTTAGTACTTCTTGGATTTTCGTATACTCTTAGAAAAATCATGGAAGAGTTCAAAGACAATTCATTTGTACAAAAGAAGTGTATCTCAATAATGTTAGTGTTAATTGGTGTCATTACAGCAGGAGTAGTCTTAGCTTATTTAGCATTTCCAGCCTTTGCTCAGCCAGTTCACTTATTATTTGCTATTTTACTTTCTTACTTTATTTATGAGTTATTAATCATTCTTAAAAAATCACAAGAGGTGGAACTGTAATGTATCGTACACTTGCCTTCATCAATATATTATTAACTTTAGGTTTAATTGTCATTGGTGGGTTAGTGAGTGCGGACTTCACTGGCCTAGAGTGTACTTCTTGGCCAATCTGTTATGCAGCTACTGTTGATAAGTCATCAATATATCCAATTCTACATAGAGTTTTTGCTGGAATTATCATTGTTTTAAATACATTTCTTTTTATTAAGCATCCAAAAGAAAAGTCTGTTCGTTTAGGACTATTTCTTTTAATTCTTCAGTCGCTACTGGGTGGAATTAACTTCATTTATAAGCTTCCAACTCTTGTCAGTGTTTTCCACTTAATTTTAAGTTTTGCTTATATCGCAATCTTTTCTCAGCAATTTTATCCTGTTATCAAAAAACAAGAACTGAATTTAAAAGGGTATTCACCTTCGTCGAAAGATCTTGTCTTTATTATGTTACTAATTGCATTTGGACAGTTCTTCTTTGGTGGTATTGTTCATCAAACTGCAACAAAAGATGTGTGTGGAGTAGGGGATAATATTAATATCCTATGCCAAACAGCAGAGGGCCTTCGCTTTTGGCCTACTACTGTAGCAGCACAAATACACTCTCTTCATAAGTATTTAGGAGTCCTGTTTCTAGTAGTACTACTAGCGTTTCTCTTTAGTATAAGAAAAACAATTACTTTATTACATGGAAGAGCATTTAAACAATTCTCTCTTTTATCTGGAAGTTTAGTTGGACTATTTTTAGTTCACTTATTTAATGCAAAGAGATTGTTCTTACTAACTGATACTACTTACTTCCAAGTACTTCATCTTTTATTAGCAATTATCATTACGCTAAATTTACTTTTCTTATTTCAGTGGTTCAAGCGTTTTGAGGAAGTGTTTTTTGGTGGTTATAAGCATACTGTAGCAAGTGACTTGTTAAGCTTAACTAAGCCAAGACTTGGTCTACTCGTTGTTTCGACTATTATTTCAGGAATTTTACTTACTGGACAATATGTTGATTTCTTCTATCTGATTAATGCACTTATTTTTTCAATTTTAATTGTCATGTCTGCAACGACAATTAATTGCTATATGGAAATTGAAGTTGATTCCAATATGGTTCGTACTAAAGATCGCGCCTTACCAGCAGGACGAATAAAACCAATTTATGCTGTTGTTCAAGGATGGCTGCTTTTTATTCTCGGATTTAGTCTAACTTATATTTATGTAAATAAAGTTACTGCGTTACTCGGTGCGTTGGCATTTTTTTCTTATCTTTATGTCTATACTCCGATGAAGAGAACTAGTCCTGCTGCGTTATTTGTTGGTGCACTTCCTGGGGCAATTCCTCCTGTAATGGGGCGCACAATTGTGACAGGTGAAATTGATGGTCTAGCAATTTTATTGTTTGGTATTTTGTTTATTTGGCAAATTCCTCACTTCATGGCCATCTCGATTTACCATAAACAAGATTACGCGGAAGGTGATATTAAGGTTTATCCTCATTACTACTCAATTGCCAAAATGAAGATCTGTATTGCTCTTTGGACATTATTCTTATTTTTATTTAGTAGTGCCGGATATTTCTTTGGTCTCAATTCTTGGAACTTTTTTATCGCTTCATTAGTAGTTAATGGGCTATTTTTTGCGCAGAGTTTGCAAAGTTTTTTTATTCATGATGAGCCGAGTTACGTAGCTTGGGCCCGACAATATTTTTGGGGTTCTATAATCTATTTACCACTCTTGCTATCATTGATGATTTTCCTTAGCTAAATCGTGGAAAATGTTATAAAAAAGGGTTAAAATTTATCAATTCAAATTAATAAAGTATTTCAATAGAAGGAAGGTCTATGGGATTTTTGACACCTGTTTTAGCTACAGTTGTTAGTACAACTTCTAAGCAGATGAGTCTTTGGGAAAGAATGAAACCACCTGAAGATATCTCTGTGCACGGTCACTTGATCGATTGGTTATTTGGCTACACTACTTACATGAACCTCTTTTTCTTTGCATTAGTATGTGCAGGATTATTTGGTTTCTCTTACTTTTATTCAGCTAAGAGACACCCAAAGCCTTATTATACTTATGGGAACAAGAAGATTCATATCATCATTGCGACTGTAATTGGTCTATCGGTATTCCTTGGAATCGATATGAACATTACAAGAATGTCGAATGAGGATTATGTAAATGTTTTTGCTAAGTGGCCAAAAGAGGACGAGAATCCACTTCGTATTCAAGCGCTTGGTCAGCAATGGGCATGGCACTTTAGATATGCTGGTGCAGACAATATCTTCAACACAGAAGATGATGTTGTTCAGTTAAATGACTTAAGACTACCTGTTGGTCGTAAAGTTGTTATTCAAGTACTTTCAAAAGATGTAATTCACTCACTATATTTTCCAAATGCTCGTCGTAAGGTTGATGCAATTCCTGGTCGTTTAACTCGTCTATGGTTTGAACCAACTAAAGCTGGTACTTGGGATATTGCTTGTGCAGAAATGTGTGGAACATATCACTACAGAATGAAAGCTTCTCTAACTACTTATTCAGCTGAGGACTACGCAACTTGGATTGCGGAAGCTCAAGAGAAAGCTATTCATGAGAATGACCCTGAAAACCCTGAATTATTCTGGGGTTGGAAGTGGCAGTACTAATTTTAAGATAACTTTTAGGAGAATATAAAATGGCATTTTTCGAGCAACATATTCACTCAGAGCCAAAGACTTTCATCTCAAAGTATATTTTTTCTTATGATCACAAAGTGATCGGAAAACAATTTCTTTGGTACGGAATCATTGGTCTAGGTTTAGGTGGGATGATGGCCCTTATGATTCGCTGGACACTAGCGTTTCCTGGAGAGGCATTCCCAATTCTAGGTAACTTACTTTTCCCTTCAACAGGAGGAGTTGTTCCACCAGATACGTACGCGATGCTTTTCACTATGCACGGTACGATCATGATTTTCTACGCAATTACACCAATTCTAATTGGGGCGTTCGGAAACTATCTTATCCCATTACAAATTGGGGCAAGAGATATGGTCTTCCCATTACTTAATATGCTTTCTTTTTGGATTGCAGCTGCATCAGCGTTAATCCTTGTTGCTTCTCTGTGTTTACCACTAGGTGCTGCAGCAGGTGGTTGGACTTCGTACCCAACTTTATCAACGCTAATTGGTTCACCAGGGGCCGGGCAAACTCTTTGGACTCTTGCTCTTTTCCTTCTTGGTGTATCTTCAACGATGGGTGCGGTTAACTATATTACAACTGTTATCGTTCTTAGAGCTCCAGGTATGGGATACTTTGATATGCCACTATCTGTTTGGGGTCTATGGCTAACAGCTATTTTAAACGCAATTTTCCTTCCAGTACTTGGTGCAGGTCTTTTACTTCTATTATTTGACCGTGTATTTGGAACAACTTTCTTCCTTGCTGGTGCTGCTGCAACAACAGGAACAGGTGATCCTA
This sequence comes from Halobacteriovorax sp. RT-1-1, assembly GCF_047085455.1. Lineage (NCBI taxonomy): Bacteria > Pseudomonadati > Bdellovibrionota > Bacteriovoracia > Bacteriovoracales > Halobacteriovoraceae > Halobacteriovorax > Halobacteriovorax sp. RT-1-1. The sequence continues at coordinate 5,262 of NZ_JBKIXZ010000001.1, read as the reverse complement.
TCCTTTACCAACACGTATTCTGGATCTTTGGTCACCCTGAAGTTTATATCCTTATTCTTCCTGCGTGGGGGATTGTATCTGACTTACTTTCTTTCTTCGCTAGAAAACCAGCATTTGGTGCGAAAGCAACTGCGCTTTCTATGACTTCGATTACAATTCTTTCAACAATTGTATATGGTCACCACATGTATACGACTCAAATGAGTCCACTTTTAACTCAAACTTTCATGACTCTTACAATGACGATCTCAATTCCATCTGCAATTTTCTTTGCAAACTGGTTAGGGACAATTTGGAAAGGATCAATCAAGTTTGATACGCCAATGATTTTCTCTCTTGGTGTTGTATTCGTTTTTGGTCTTGGTGGTCTAACAGGTCTATATCTAGCAACTGTTACAACTGACCTTTACCTACACGATACATACTTTGTAGTAGGTCACTTCCACTATACGATGGCAGCTTCTGTACTTCTTGGTGGATACGCAGCAATTTATTTCTGGATGCCAAAAATGTTTGGTAAATTCCTGAATGAATTCTGGGGTAAAGTGCACTTCTGGATCACAATGATTGGTCTAAATGGTGTATTCATGGGAATGATGATTGTTGGATACGCAGGTATGCACAGACGTCTTTATAACCCATTTGTTTACGAATTTATGGAAAGACTAATCCCAATTAATGCATTTGTTACTTACTCTGCATTACTAATGGGTCTTGGACAAATTCCATTCGTAATCAACTTTGTTTACACAATTTTCTTTAAGAAAGAAAAAGAGCCAGTATCTGACAACCCTTGGAATGTTGGTACTCTTGAGTGGACAATTCCATCACCAGCACCAGTGTATAACTTTAAAGAGATCCCTGTTGTTAAGTGTGGACCACACGAACTAGGAAACCCAAATCTTCCAGAAGGTAAGGATTTCCAATATCAAACTGAAGAAATAGTTGAGGCATAATTAGAATGAACCAAGTAATGACAAACAAAGATTTTGAAGCAAAACAGCTCACATCATCAATCGCGATGATTGTGCTTCTTGTTTCATTTACAATGCTCTTTGCTACGATGTTACTTGGTTTTTCTGTTTACCGTTTAACTGTTGATGTATGGCCACCAATGGGAATGCCGAGAATTCCTCTAACACTCCCTATGGTCAGTACAATAATAATTGCGTTAAGTTCTGTTGCTTTAGTGCTGTTTGAATCTGCATTCAATAAGCACAATACTAAGGCCATGAGAGTTTATTTCGCATTAACTTATTTATTAGGTCTTGGTTTCATGTTTGTTCAATGGCAACTTTGGAACTCAATGGCAGCGATGGGACTTCAAGCTTCTGGCGGAGTATTCCCATCTTTATTTTATGCACTTACTTGGACTCATGCTGCGCATATTGTTCTAGGTTTAATTGCACTTTTATTTCTTCTTCCTGTTTCAATGAAAGGTTACAGTATGGAGAAAGTAACTTGGGTACAGAATGTATCTAAGTTTTGGCACTTTTTAGGTGTCGTTTGGTTAGTAATGTTTATCGTTATGTTTGTATTTTAAGAGGATAGCTATGAAGAAAATGGCATTAACTTTAACAGCAATGTTTACAATTTTATCTTTGGTTTCTTGCCAGGAAAACCACTTCAAAGAAGATAAAGTATTCGCAGGTGGCCTCTATGTTAAGAAAGATGTTCTTAATAGAGGGAAGCAAATTTACACTGAATACTGTATGCCTTGTCACGGTGTTGACGGTGATGGAAAAGGTGTTGCAGCTAAGGCAATGAAAGTTCCACCACGTGACTTTACTAAAGGTGTCTTCAAGTTTGGAGAAGTTGAAGCGGGAACTCTTCCACACGATAAGCACTTCTACAAAATCTTAGAGAAGGGTCTTCATGGTACGGCAATGCTTCCATGGGATCTAACTGAAGATCAAATGTTTGAAGTTGTTCAATACATTAAAACTTTTGCTCCATCAGTATGGGAAGGTAAAGATAAGGAACTTGGAAAACAAGTTACTCTTGGTAAAAACCCTTACGGTGTAGCTCACGTTAAGTCTGCTATTGAAGAAGGTAAGAAAGTTTATCACGCAGATGCAATGTGCTGGTCATGTCACAGAGCTTACGTTCCTAAGGATGAGCTTGCGAAGCTTACTGGTATGAGCGCGAGTGATTTCTCTGATAGTGATTATCAATCAAAGCTTCAAGAAACTGAGTGGGGATTCAAATCACTTCCACCTGATTTCACTTGGAATACGATTCGTTCGGCAGATACAGTTGAAGAAATTGCTCTTCGTTTAGCTGCAGGTGTTGGTGGAACAGCAATGGCTGCTTGGAAAGGAACACTTACAGATGATCAAATCTGGGCAGTTGCTCACTACGTAGAGTATCTTAAGAACTTAAAAGACACAGAAGCTCGTAAAGAGTTACTTGATCGTATTAAGAATCAATAAGAATCAACAGAGTTAAATAATGACTAGTTTAGGTATAAAAAGATCAAATTCACTAATCGAAACGCTTGTCTCAAAGAAAGCGTTTTGGTTAGTATTTGTTTTATATTTCTTCTCAGTACCTTTTTTCAAATCAGTATTTAGAGAATTACCTCCTGAACTTCCAGTCATGAAACAATTACCAGCTTTCTCACTTACTAATAGTTTTGGAAAAACATTTGGATCAAAAGAATTAGAAGGGCGTGTTTATATAGCAAACTTCATTTTCACTAATTGTCCGTCTAGCTGTCTTAGGTTAACGGAAGAAATGCAAAAGATTCAAAAGAGAGTAAGAGGACTTGGGCAAAAGGTTGCACTTGTATCTTTTACTGTTGATCCTGAAACGGATAATCCTAAAACACTATTTAAGTATGCAAGAAAACATCAAGCAAATCCTTATATTTGGACTTTCTTAACTGGAAAGACTGAAGATATGCAATCTACAATAGTAGATGGCTTCGGTACTCAGATGGGAAAATTACGAGAAGTTGAGGCCAATGTTAACGGTGAAAAGGTAACAATGCTTGATATTGCACACTCTGAAAAACTTGTTCTAGTTGATGGACATGGTAAAATCAGAGGGTATTACGATTCAACAAGTAAAGATATTAATAAGCTAATGATTGATCTTGGTTTATTAGTTAACAAAGAACAGTATTTAAAAAATTAATTAATTATAAATGGAGAATAAAATGGCTGAAGGCGCACATCATTCACACAAGAAATTATATATTTTCATTTTCTTCGTACTGACGTTTTTAACAGCTGTGGAACTAATCATTCCAGGTATGACAAATATTGCAAAGTTTTATCGCGATAGTGCTCTAGTACTTTTAGCTCTTGGAAAAGCTTTCTTAGTTGCTTACTACTTTATGCACTTAAATGAAGAAACTAAATGGACACGTTTTATTGCTGCAATTCCAATTTCAGCAGGTGTTTATGCTACTGTGCTTATTTTAGAATCAATGTTTAGATAATTAGACACAAAGGAGTTTGTATGTCTGAAAACACGAATACGACTACACAACAAGTACCAACTAAAGAGCCATTACCAGTAAAAGATGGACAATTTACTGCGAAAACAAGTTGGATCATTGGATTTTTAATTGTTGGGCTCCTGATTTTAAAAACATTCATTTATACAAAAGATAAAAAAAGACATGGAAAATAAAAAAAAGCCTGCAGAATATGCAGGCTTTTTTTTTAGCTTTTTAAATAAATTGAACAAGAAATCTTTTGCCCTTATTCCTTCTTTCCCAAAAACGAAACAGTTGTTTACAAATACACCGACGCCATAACCCAGACGATTTTCAATCGTAAGAAAATTTAAAAAGCAACTTGAGTGTTTTAATTCTTTATCAGAAAAAAAATCAAAAAATATGTACTGAAATCTTTTGCTAGCTCTTCTTGAGTTGCAATTGATAAAGTTAATTTTATATACAAAAAGCTTTCTTCTTCTTCTTCTTCTTCTTCTTCTTCTTCTTCTTCTTTCGAATGCATTCCTTTATCTCCATGCCTAAACAGTGGTGGAGAAGTTATTCAGTTCTAACTTTATAAATTATTTAATTTATGAACATTTTTAGAAAGTGTGTTTGTTAGTTTTAAATTTTTTCTCTTTCAATAAAGAAGAAATAAAAAATGTAATGATTGTTTTTGTTAAACTATTTTTTGTAAAAGTGCTTTCGCTTACACATTATCTTATATTACTTGTAATAGCTTTAAACCCGGTTTTGTCTGCATTATGTAAATGATAAGAGCAATTTAATTTTTCTAAAATTTAGCTATAATTTCTAAGCAAATAAGTAAAAAAAAACCTGCAAACTGCAGGTCTTTTAAAATTAAAAAAAGTTTTTCTTATTCTAGGTATTCAATACTGATAATTTTATCACCAGCTTTAATCTTTTTTAAGATGTCTAATCCATCTACTACTTGCCCGAAGACAGTATACTTACCATCTAAGTGAGGAAGTGCTGTTAGTGCTATATAGAATTGAGAATCAGCACTATTTTCATCTGTTAAAGTACGGGCCATGGCCATTGTTCCAGCAACATGACTTATATTATTAAATTCTGCCTGGATTTTTTTGCCTGAACCACCATTACCAGTGCCTGTAGGATCCCCTGTTTGTACTACAAAGTTAGGAATTACTCGATGAAAGCCCAATCCATCATAAAAACCACTTTGAATTAACTGAATTAGGCGTGCAACCGTATTAGGAGCCTTTTTAGGATAGAATTTAAAGGTAATATTACCGTGTGAAGTCTTAATAATTCCTTCAGATTCAGATAATCCAGTACGATCTACATTTATTTTAAAGACATCAACCTTTTTGTCCGATACTTCTTCCTGTGTTTTTATATCGCTATTCTTGCTACAACTTAAAAAGATGCATAGAAATAGTGAGATTCTTACAAGCTTTACAATAGTCATTATTGAAATTCTCCTTTGCATAATGAAATTATGATAGGAAATTAAAAAAAATGCAAAAAAAGTAAAAAAAAAGAAAAAACAGTGTTGACATATGAAACGAGGTCACATAAATTACGTTTCACCTTGAGAGATGAACGAAACAAATCAACTGCTTAAAACAGATGATGAGTTATCTTGTGGGCGTGTAGCTCAGTTGGGAGAGCACCTGCTTTGCACGCAGGGGGTCGCAGGTTCGACTCCTGTCATGTCCACCATTTATTTCAAGAGGCTCTTTAACATTCAAATAAAGTAATAAAGATTTGCTACTTAGGTGGCAAACAAGATGAGAAGAAATCCAAAATAAGTTTTAAACGGTTTTTGAAAG